>JACJNY010000064.1 GCA_014695295.1 Microcoleus sp. FACHB-61
AATACGTTAATCACCCCGTCAAAGACCAAGATTAAGGTTCATCTCGCAAAAATAGCTGAAGTAATAGATACCCACAACCATTCTCCTCAATATGCCCTGATTAAAAGGCTAAATCCAATAATCCGAGGATGGTCAAACTATTATTCAGCAGTAGTAAGTAAGAAAACCTACTCAAAAATAGACTCGCTTACTTACGACAAATTAAGAGCCTGGGCTAGAAGGCGGGGAAAAGGTAGCATCAATAAACACAAATACTGGCGAACAGTAGGTAACAGGAATTGGTGCTTCAGCACAGAAGAAGGTTTAAAGTTAGCCCAACACACAGAAACGCCTATAGTAAGGCACGTAAAGGTCAAAGGCAATTCAACACCTTATAATGGTGACTGGATTTATTGGAGTAAAAGACGCGGAGAATACCCGGAAACACCAACAAGAGTGGCAACACTTCTTAAGAGACAAAAAGGTAAATGTACCCACTGTGGTTTGTACTTCACACCTACAGACCTTGTAGAAGTTGATCATATCCAACCCCGCTCTCTAGGTGGCAAGGATGAATACAAAAACCTCCAACTTTTGCATAAACACTGTCACGACACAAAAACGGAAAAAGATGGCTCCCTCCAAAAGAGCTATGATGATAACCCGTTTTAAATTGTACCCATACCAAGGGTGAAGATATCAAGGAGCGGAATGAAGCGAAAGTTTCACGTTCCGTTCTGAAGGAGAGGTAGGGGTAGAAATGCCCCTATCGACTCTAACAGTTTAAGCTAACCCCACATCCGCCCTATGTTGCGAGAAAAAGCAGGGAAAAAGTAGAGTTTGGAGCAAAACTCTCAGCCAGTTGCTTAATCAGGATAGGTATTTTTAGACCGAATGACCTGAGATACTTTTAACGAATCAGGGGATTTAGAAGCACAAGTAGGAGCTTATCATAGCTTCACCAGATATTATCCAGAGTCAGTTCATGGGGAGCGCATTTATCGCACAAGCGAAAATCGAGCAGGCGTGTAAAGAAAAAGGAATTAGAATCAGCGGGCTACCTCTAGGAATATCTCCAGCTACAGTCAGTAAAAAAAAAGCAAGGCTTAGAAGATGAAAAAATTAGAAATGCAATTGAGGGGAAATTCGGACAAGATAAACGAAGATTTTGTCTGAATCTGGTTTTGGCAAAAATTGACAATACCTCGCCAATAGCCGTTGCAATTACTTTTTTAGTAATACCATTTTTCCCAAGTTATGCAATAGTACCCAGGGCTGACAAAATATAATGCCATCCGGCGCTTTTTGGTGAATTTGGGCATATAGACTCCAACCACCAAGCGACTTCAAGTAATTTTTTTTTAACTCTATACCTGCAAAATTATATTTATTGATATAAGAACATATTGCGACTTTTAATTTAGCTTTCTTTTGCGGCTCTACCGAAGCTAGTATGTAAAAAAGTTAATAATTTTTATAATAATTAACTATCAAATATAAAGATTAGGCGCTGGGAAGCAATTATATATTGACTTACAGGTATTTTTGTGATTAAGTAAAGTTAGATCTTACAGAAATTAAAATAAAGATTATACTTATGGCTTCCAATCCTCAACTTCATCTAATGACCAAACTCCTTAATATTGAGGGAGTGACCGTCAAAGGTTATCAGATTATTGAAAATATAGGAATCACGATTTACTTAGATAATAACAACAAAAAAGCCATTTGTCCCGACTGTGGGAAGAAAACTGATAAACTCCATCAAAATCATTATTATGTAGTGAGGGATTTGCCCTTTGGAGAGCAAAAAGTATATTTACAAGTAAATCGCCGTCAAATGAGGTGTGAAGGTTGTCCAAAAAAATTTAGTGAAGACTTAGAATTTGTTAAAAAAACTAGAACTTATACGGAGAGGTTGAAAAAAAAGATTTTGTCAGAATTATTAGAAAGTGAACTCAAAAATGTGGCTCAAAGGAATGGAGTCAGCGAACAAGAAATAGAAACCATGTTAAAAGAATGGGGAAAGGAATTGAGCGGACAAAAACCATCAGGATTAAAAAGGCTAGGAATTGATGAAATTGCTCTAGTAAAGGGACAGAAAAATTATTGTGTAGTTTTAGTATATCTCGATAAAAAAATTATAGTAGGAATGGTCAAAAATCGAACTCAAGTAGAAATAAAAAAATACCTAGAAGCCTGGGGAGAAGAAGTTTTAGAGCAAATAGAAGAAGTCAGTATAGATATGTGGAAGCCTTATAAAAATCTCTCCGAAGCTTTAATGCCACAAGCAGAAGTTGTGGCCGATAGATTTCATGTTATGAAGCAAGTAAATGAAGAATTAGATCGAGCGAGAAAAAAAATTAAGAAAGCAGCCGTTGCCTTAAAAAATCAGTCGGAAAAATCGCGAATACTATCGGGAATAAAAAAAAGTAAATATGTCCTACTAAAAAATGAAGAGAATCTCACAGAAATCGAAAAATCCCAGTTAGAATCTGTCAAAAAAGTTGCTCCTACCTTACAAAAGATGCATCAAATGAAAGAAGAGTTTAGACAAATTTTTGAATCCCCAAAAGATTGGGTAGAAGGATTATTTAGTTTAAGTGATTGGTTAAAAGATGCAATTTCCTTTTTCCCCAAAAGCTGTGGGACAATTATTAGGTGGATTGGAGAAATTATTGCGTATTTTGATCGGAGGACTACTCAAGGAGTTGTGGAAGGAATTAATAACAAATTAAAGCTAATCAAAAGAAAAAGCTATGGGTTTAGAAATTTTGACAACTTTATTCTTAGGAGCTTCTTACATTGGCATTTTGCTAGTTAGTTTTACATACTAGGTTCGGTAGAACCTCTTTTGCTAGTGTAATTGTTGGTAGAATGTTTGATATTTGACTGAAAGTTAATAGTTTTTTTAGAGGTGCTGCCCTTTATTTATAAGCTTTAAATTTACATAATTGCTCACTTAATTTATTTGATACCACCTATTACGTCTCTGGGAATTACTCGTGGTCTACCAGTTGATTACCCCATTTTTACCAGTTCGGCCAGACCGCCAACACTATATTGTTTTAACCATCTATCTATGTACACTAATCCTATGTACCCCTCGCAGGTTCAGCTAGATTTGTAAGGCTTTGATTATACCCAGCTTTTAACCAATCTCGGTGCCTAATTTTTTTTGCGGTTAGTTATAGTTCACGACGTTTAGACAAAATTATTTCTAACTCAAAAGCTGTAAAATCAATGCTTTCTTGGTAATCTACTTTCATGCAACAATCCTCAAACTCTCAGTGTCAGTGTTAGATATTTTTAGGGAAATGGTATAACTTTAACCAGAGCGTGTATGGCTCCATGCACACCACACTTTACGACTGTTTGTTCAAAAAATCTAATCCTAAAAAAATAGCTGCGATGCTTCCTGCTACGCAAATTTCTCGGTTTGCTATTTTTAACAAAACTTCGGCAAGTGGGACTAAAACTACTTCAATATCTTCTGTAATATCCAATTGTATTTTGCTGGCAAGCTTGACATTCTTAGCAAAGTATAGGTAAATACGATTGGTGTCTTTTACGGGGTTATCATATAAGGTTGCTAGTTCCAAAATTTCTTCAGCAGCAACATATCCCGTTTCTTCGGCAAGTTCTCGGGCCGCAGCAGATTTGCCGCTTTCTTCAGCAGGATTGAAAGTTCCGGCAGGCAGTTCCAGCAAAATCTCGCCCGATCCGTGCCTGTATTGGCGCACAAATACAAGTTCTTCCTGCTCTGTCGTGGCAAATACTAGGGCGATATTGGGTCGGACATTAACAAAAAAGTCGTCGATAATTTGTCCGCTTGGCAATTCTATTTCATCTTGTCTAATCTGACACCACTTGTTGTTAAGAACGAAGCGCGATCGCAATAATTTCCATTTAGTTAAATTTTTCATATCGCAATAATGCTAAACTTTCAGCGTCGTCCGAAGGCAAAATTTTCCCATCCATAATCTATTTCAGATAAAAAATTTCACCCAGCCGCCATGCCATACAAAAAATTACTCACCAGATTTGGGGAAGACTTACAAAAATTGACTGTTAATTCTCTAGCACCCGGCTTGTTTGCGATCGAGTCACTGAGTCTGAGTCTAGCACTCGTTGTCACAGTTGCAGCAGTGCCTGCAGCACAGCAACCAGCAAATGCTTCAACAGTGACAAGTTGGCAATTCGATCCGGCGACGAATCAGCTAGAAATTACTCTCCCAGAGGGAACTACTCCCAAATATTCTCTACTCAACCCGAATCAAATTGCTGTGGATTTGCCTAATACTGAGATCGGAGTAGATGCAACTCAGCTATACCCACAAGGCAGAGTGCGTTCTGTGGGAGTGAGTCAAGTTCAACCGGGAACGGCGAGAATTCTGGTGAATTTGGCTCCTGGAGAAGCTTTCAACGCAGGGCAAGTTCAATTCCAAAGAATAGGGGTAGAAAATCGCTGGGTGTTGCGTCCTTCGATCGAACCGACTCGGATCGTGGAAACTCCCGAAACTCAACCCCAGCCTGGAATACAAGTACCGCAAAACCAGCCGGCGACAGATACCAACTCAACTGCTGCCACAGAGATCGATCGAGCTGAGCCTCCTACTTCCCTGAATACGGCTACAAATTTTTCGCAGCCGCCAACTCCAAACGGCCAAATCAGGCCGCTAACAGTGCCTTTAGTCAATGTTCCTCTTGACGGGCGCCGTGGGGTACAAGCTGCTAGTTTACCCCGCCTAGATCCTCAAATAACGGCTGCTGATGCCCCCCAACAGCGCACGCTTACCTTTGGTGAACCACTTCCTCGCGGACGATCGAAGGCTCCTTTGCAGGCTGCGGCGGGGGCGAATGTCTTGTTGCCGGCGGGCACGGAGCTCAGTTTGCTATACCCCGGTGTTCAGGCTTTGCGCCTGCAAGCGAAACCCAGCCGGGAGGAGGTGCTGCTGCTGCAAGGGGGAATTTTCGACAGTCGCGGCAATACGATCGTACCTGCTAATACGCCGGTCATCGGGCGATTTGAAACGACCAACCTCGGCAGTCGATTTGTGGTCGAAGCTATTAGTCTCAACGGCCGCAATATCCCTCTCTTGGCTCGCTCCGAATCCGTCGGAGGCCGCCGACAAGAGCCGACCGATCGCAGTGTGGTCCGCAATACTGGTATTGGTGGCTTAGCTTTGTTCTTGCTGAGCGGCTTTTCCGGTGTCGGTTTGTTGGCTGGAGCGGCCGCAGGTCTTGCTACAACTTACGTCGTTGCTCCTCAACCTGCTACGATTCAACCCGGCCAAATTTTGCAAGTTCAGTTAACCGAAGATTTGCCCCAGTTCGGTTTTTGAAGGAAGAAGTCCGAGGTTCCAGGGAAGAAGGAAGTCTTCTCTGGAACCTCGGACTTCAACATCTACTTATAGCAGTTTTCCACTCTATGAAATAAAGTAGGGACTTAGGCTTAGCCTAAGTCCCTACCCGAGCATCTGTACTTCACTCAACTGAAAACCGCTATATCGGCGATTTAGAAATTTTGACCTTCAGTGGTTGGAGCTATCGAACCCGGTTGGTTGAGGAACAGGTTTTTAGCGCCGTCGTTTTGGTAAATACAGTTAATTTGCGGTTGAGCTTCCAGGGGGCCGGTGAAGCCAAAGGTGTTCATGCGATTTTTGCAATCCCGCACTTGGTCTTGGCTGACGAGTTTTCTTTGTTCCAGAATTGCCCAGTTATTGGTTCGCAGGACGCATCCGGGGCGCATACTCGGCTGCGAGATGTAGACGTTGAAGGGGTTGAGGGTGACGTAGAGGCGCATATCTGTCACCATAGCGCTTGCTCCAAACTGCACGCAAAGTTCTGGGTTCGGGGCGCTGCGATCGATAAATTCGCGGGATGCTACGTTCTCTGGGCTAATTGTAGCTGTGGAGCTAAAGGCAATGCCAATCCCAATTCCCAGAATAAAGACGGCTGTTAAAATCCCTAGGGTGGCGGTATTGAGGAAAGAGGGTTTACCTGACTGAGGTTGGCGCCGCGACTGTCCGCCAAATAAGCCGGAGTCTTCGTCTCCCCGGGATGCGTCGTCGCTGAATCGATCGTCGTTGTAGGATTTAGGTTTGCGTTTCATATAAGGTTCCCTCAGTTCTGGAGACTCAACAGGTAGTAGTTTGTTATTTTTAACCGATCTCGCCTTTCTAATATTATGGCGCTAGGAAAGTGGTTGCGGAGGGCCCAGGACACCGCCTCTGGGTTTGGTGTGGGGTTCACAGCTCGCGATCGACAAAGGGACTGCCTTGTCTGAATTTTCAGATTTCAATAAAATAACTGAAAGTGACATACTCTTGCACAGCGGAGGAATCCGGCTCAAGATTGTTGACAAATTTTAACATTTTACAAGTCAGGAGGTATAGATTAGTGTCTGTAGAAATTATTCAACAGCGTTCCACAGTCCGCAAGCTTGCACCGCGCTACCGCGTTCTGCTGCACAATGATGATTTCAATCCTATGGAGTACGTGGTGCAGACTTTGATGGCGACGGTGCCGAGTCTGACTCAGCCACAGGCTGTGAATGTGATGATGGAAGCCCACACAAATGGGATGGGACTGGTGATTGTTTGCGCTCTGGAACACGCTGAGTTTTACGCTGAAACGCTCAATAATCATGGATTGAGCAGCACCATCGAACCTGACGATTAGAACCTGACGGCACTGCAACGGATTCGCCCAGCGCGTTTGTGACTCATACCGTCAACCCTCATACATACCAAAAAGCCAAGGGTTAGGCCCTTGGCTTTTTGGTATATTTAATGCGGTAGATATGGAAACTTGAAGAGCATAGGTTTTTCGGAAAGGCCGGAAGTGGTTCGGAGCTAGGTGAGCTCGATCGCCAATTTCAACTCTTCAATCTCAAATCTTTATCAGAGGAAATTAATAACGTCCTCCGCCGCCGCCCCCTCCGCGAGCAAATTTTCCAGGGCCGCCGCCGCCCCGGTTGCCGCCACCCCGGCCGCCTTCATCTTCGCGGGGCTTGGCTTTGTTAACTTTGAGGTCGCGACCCATCCACTCTGCTCCGTCGAGAGCAGCAATCGCTGCATCTTCTTCTGCATCTGTTGACATTTCTACAAAACCGAAGCCGCGGGGGCGACTGGTTTCTCTGTCGGTAGGTAGATGTACCCGCTTAACAGTTCCGTATTCGGCGAAGACGGTGGTGATGTCTTCTTGGGTAACTTGGTAGGATAAGTTACCGACGTATATCGACATGAGGAATAACTCCAAAATTTAGACAGTGCAAAGATTTCAGTTTCGGAGAGTCCCCTGCCGATACAGAAGGGCAAGTTTTTAGACAATTCTGTAGCAATGAACAAAGCCTGCAACTGAATCTGATTCACACTTGGTACTTTAACATAGAATAGCGTCTTATGAGTAGGTTTCAGCAGTTAATTAAGTCGTTCTAATTAAATGTAAAACTTTTAGGGTATTCAGCAACCTGGTTTCTCTGTGTGAGGTTTTGTCAAGGTGGAAGCACAGAAAGTTGTGGCGCGCGCTCTCACCGCAGGAAAGATACATCCACCTTGCCAAAGTTGGTACTCAAAGCTAGGTTCACGTTTTCCAGGGCTTTGACTAACCACACCACGCCTTCTCGGGTACTGAGTTCGTAGTGACCGAACAAAATTGCCAGCCGCTTTTCTAGGTAGGGCTTGACTTTGCCGCAAATTAGTACGATTTTCAGCAGCAAACCTGTGGTTTGGGTGGGCCCGAGGTTTGAGATCAGGTCAATGAAGACAAAGTGGTTGGGCCGCACAGGACTCTCTACTACTAAAAAATTCAATAATTGGCTGCAAGTTCTGATCATTAAAAATTCGTTGAACTTCTGATCGTCGCTTTGAGGAAAGGTATTTTGTAGTTGCTTATACAATTTTTCGTTAAATTGACGTTTGCCGTAGCGCTCGTCGGTGACAGAAGTAATCAGGTATTCGTACAAGTCGTCTTTAAATGAGCCGTAGGACCCTGTTGTGCTGGCGTTCGCCGTGAAGCGGCCCGCTAGCTCTCTGTAGGTATCGGCTCCTTCTACTTTTCCGACAAAGTGCTTGAGGGCAAAGAACAGTTCCGGATCGGTCAACAGCGTCGGGTTTTTTATAGGTTGTATACTTCTTGTGAATGTAATCGAGGTCTCCCGGCGAGCGGTTTGGGCTTTTCTCACTTGGTGAGCCACGTATTGCGAGAGGTTGAGCTCAAATTGCTGCTGCTTTTGAGCTTGGATTTTTTTAATGATTTTCTGCTGTTCGTAGGTGCTGTCGTCGCTGAGGAGGCAGTGTTTGTAGAGGTAAGGGTAACGGGGAATTAAGGTTCCGAGGGGAAGGGTAGCTGGGGTTTTGCTGTTGCTGCTATCTTCATTGTTGTGAGTTATGACTTTGGCTAAACGTTGGAGGGTGAGGTACTGTTCGCTTTCGGTAAATTGATTGACTAATTTGGGAATGGAGCCTCGCCCGCGCGATAGATTGTATCCAAATAGTATTTTGGGCGCTTCTTCAAACAGAGCGATCAATTCAGGGATGGCTGCTTCCTTGCTGGGGTAAGTTTGCCAGCGGTTGATCAGGATGTGGCAGCAGCGGTTGAGGATGTACTTGAATTCTTGTTCGGCGTGTTCTGAGGCTGCTATTTTTTCGAGTGCCTCGGCGATGGAGCGATCGGGATATCCGGTACCCTGGATAAACAAAGTGCGAAAGCGGCTGATGAGTTCAGCCGGCTGCTCTCGTTGTACCAACTCCAGCCAGTGCTTGTAAAGTAGCTGTTCTTCTTCGTAACTCTGTCTATTGTAGTCGTTCACTGTGGTTAACCCTCCGAGGCTGGGGCAGTAGCTTTCAGCGCTATTAGCTTGATAAATTGGCCGATGAAGCGCAACAATTGAGTCAACCAAGCTGCTCGCCGGATGAGGCTTAGGGGTAGAAGCTGTCAGCAGCTTAAGCCGATCGATATTTTTTGCTTAGTTAAACTATTTACCAACACCAGCATGACATGAATTGTTGGTAATTAGCAAGGCCTTAAATCACCATAGACTTTGTAAAGTATTGGTAAAGATTGTGGGTGGGTACGGGATAATTTCTTGGCTGGCTGACGATTTAGTATTAGGATTGTCAAGGTCTATCCTGGTCAGCAGCCCCCTGTCAGTTAAATTTGAGATCGGGCAAGGTAAGATTAGCTGTGAAAATAATTATTTGAAATGTGAGTGCTGGTAATATGGTTTGTTGCGTAAGTATCGCCCGACTTGCTGAAATTTTAACTGTACCTTTGCCTGCTGTGCCTGAGGGTGTTTTGACAGCTTTAGGGACAGGTATTGCCACAGATACGCGCACTCTTGAGGGGGGCGAAATATTTTTGGCGCTGCGGGGAGACAATTTTGACGGGCATCAATTTGTGGCAAAAGCCAGGGATTTGGGGGCGATTGCGGCGATAGTCGATCGAGATTGGCAAGAGGAATTGCCGAATTTTCCGCTGTTGCGCGTTGACGATACTTTAAAAGCTTACCAGTCGATCGCCCGCTGGTGGCGCGACCAATTCAGTATACCTATAGTTGCTGTTACTGGTTCTGTCGGTAAAACTACTGCTAAAGAACTAATTGCAGCGGTTTTGTCAACGAGGGGAAATGTTCTTAAAACTCAATATAACTACAACAATGAAATTGGAGTACCAAAAACTTTGTTGGAGCTTTCATCGGCACACAGTTATGCTGTAATTGAAATGGGAATGCGCGGGAGTGGCGAAATTGCGCTGCTGTCGCAAATTGCGCGTCCTACTGTGGCGGTAATTACTAATGTAGGAACGGCGCATATCGGGCGATTGGGTTCCGAAGAGGCGATCGCCCAAGCTAAGTGCGAGTTGTTAGCCGAAATGCCTGCTGATAGCATTGCTATTCTCAATCACGATTGTGACAGATTAATCGCAACGGCGACTGAAGTTTGGCAGGGAAAAACTTTAACTTACGGTTTAGAAGGCGGGGATTTGTGCGGACAATTGCTCAATCATGATACAATACTTCTAGATAGTATGGAATTGCCGCTGCCGCTGCCTGGACGGCACAATGCTGTAAATTATTTGGCAGCTTTGGCGGTAGGAAAAGTTTTAGGTATTGATTGGGAAGCTTTAAAGCAAGGTTTGTCTGTGCAGTTACCGGATGGACGGGCGCGCCGCTACGATTTGCCGCAGGATATTGTGATTCTGGATGAGACTTACAATGCTGGTTTGGAGTCGATGTTGGCTGCCCTGAGACTGTTAGCAGATACTCCAGGAAAGCGCCGGATTGCGGTGTTGGGAACGATGAAGGAATTGGGCGACAGGGCGATCGAATTTCACCGACAAGTGGGAAGGGCGGCGCGAGATTTGCATCTTGATGCTTTGTTTGTTTTTGCTGATTTTGAGGAAGCAGCGGCGATGGCTGCGGGTGCGGCGGGTTTGCCTTTTGTGGAGATAGGAGATATTACAGCCAAGGATGGGCGGGAAGATTTATCAAAGCGGTTGTTGGGATTTGTCGAAAAGGGCGATCGGATTTTATTTAAAGCTTCTCATTCAGTTGAGTTGAATCAAGTTGTGGAGAAGTTTAGGGCAGATTTTGCGGGGGAGTAATAGAAAAGAAATTTTGGGGATTTGAAATTATGCGATCGCTTCTAGTCGATCGCCGCCTCAAACTCACGTTTCGAGCGTTGATGCGTAGGGTAAGATGCCCATCTACACCTAAGTCCCGATGGCTCAATATTTTGATAGCCCTCTGGCCTCGATTTCGATATCGGGATCGATCTCAATTATTGAAATTTTGGCATTTTCAACTACTGTATTTCCCATCATTGTATTGTGCATTGCCTCAAACTTAGATTCATCTTTAGCAATTCGTTCGTAGTGCAAAATTACGTGATAACGCTTTTCAATCGGCACTCCCGAATCCGAAATTTCCACCGCATCCCAATCTATATTTTGAGAGTCTTCGGCTTGCTGGCGGTAGCGAGATGCTAAATGTTCCAGGGCGATCGCGATCGCGTGTTCTTTCGTTTGTCCGTAAAAATTCATGGTATCATCAGGGCGATCGCTCAGAGATGACGAAATCTGACAAAGATACTGCCCGTTAGATTGAGCGCAAACGTCGATCGCAATTGTACCAGCAGTGCGATCGGGATTTATTTGAGTCATAAGCTGTTCGGCATTTAAAAGACGATAGTAGGGTGCGTCAGTCCATAAGCGTTTCCCTTGTCCAGTAAGTATTCTAACTGACGCACCCTACAAGGCTGAAACTCACCACTGCACAAGTTTTAGGAGCCGGGGAAGCATGACCTATTTCAGGATATGTCGAAAAAAAGCTAAAATATCAATTAGTTTTCGTTGCACTTGTCATGTCGGAGAGCAAATATGAATTCAGTTGAGGAAACCGAATTGTCACAAATCGTTGACTTGCCACTGATAGGGTCTGCTGAACAATATCTCTTCTCAGTCGAAGACAATCGAGAGCGTGCTGATAAGCTAAAAAAATTACTTGTCCCTAAGCTTAAAACAATCATTAAACAAGCTTGTGACCTAATTCAACAAGTTTATGGCACAGATGTACTCTCAGATTGTCGAATAGTGACTACACCAGCTCATAGATCTGGAGCCAAGAAAACCAAGCCCGTGGAAATAGCAACCGCTGGCTTGACTATAAATGGAACAAAAACTTGGTATTTCCAACAGAGGTTCGTGTGTACTTCTGATAGCTTGTTTGTGAACTTTTTTGGATTAAGAGGGCTAGAAGGTAATCCGATTGTCCAAGTCCTGAAGAACCATGTGGAAGATGTTACTAGGATTTTGAAGCAGGGTGAATATTATATTTACTCTGATACTATTGCACCGGAAGAAGATGGAAAGTTAGAGTATGATGAGTTCATTAACAAACTGCAATTGGCTCCTGAACGAGATTGGAAAACTACCTTTATTCGGAGTCCATTTCTAGTTCTTCCTATTAAAGACCTATATGCAGCTCAGCCAGCGATTGATAACTTTGTCGAACTCTTTGCTATCTTTCGTGCTGCAATAAATGTGTATCTTGGTGAGGAAGACCGTTTTGAGGACTACCTAAAATGTTTGTGGGATTGGCAAAATCCGCTTCAGGTTCAGGAATCTGTAACTACTACTAGATTCTTTCCTGATGAAGTAGATTCATTACAAACATTTCGTGAGGGGGCAGTACGGCAAGTTTCAGTCAACGCCTATGAACGAGAGCCTAAAGCACGGCAAAAATGTATTGATTATTACGGTTCAAGTTGCTATATTTGTGATTTCGATTTTGGCAGAGCTTTTGGGCCACCGGGAAAAGGTTTCATTCATGTTCATCATCTAAGACCCCTTTCAGAAATTGCAGAAGAGTATGAAATTGATCCTATAAAAGATTTGCGTCCTGTTTGTCCAAATTGTCACGCTATGATTCATCGTCGTTCACCACCATTTAGTGTTGAAGAAATCAAGATGTTGTTAAAGTCTGCTCGTGGTTCTACTATCTAATATGTTTTGTTGACTTATTCTAACGGATAGTTTACAAAAATTAGATCCCCGATTTCTTCAAAAAGCGGGGATCTAATTTTTCTGTTTGACTCCAGATAGCACCTACCAGGAGTCAAATACATTACTTCGCAGCTTGACGCTCTTTTGCCGCCTTAATCACTTCTTCAGCGATGTTATTCGGACAAGGAGCATAGTGCGAGAAGGACATTGAGAACTGTCCGCGCCCAGAGGTCATAGTACGCAAGTCGCTAATGTAACCAAACATTTCGCTCAACGGTACATCTGCCTTGATCCGCGCTCCTGTTTGTCCTGTCTCCTGAGATTTCATCATCCCCCGGCGGCGGTTGAGGTCGCCGATCACGTCGCCCATGTAATCATCTGGAGTGAATACATCGACATTCATAATCGGTTCGAGCAACTGAGGCCCTGCTTTAGGCAGAGACTGCCGATAGGCCGCTTTGGCAGCAATTTCAAAAGCCATTGCTGACGAGTCAACGGGGTGGAAACCGCCTTCTAGAAGCGTGAATTTCAAGTCCAAGCAGGGGAATCCGGCCAAGACGCCTTTGTCGATGCAGCTTTCAAAGCCTTTTTCGACGGCTGGCCAATATTCTCTCGGTACGCTACCACCGGTCACTTTTGACTCAAACTGGAAGCCGCTTCCAACCTCACCAGGCTCGATCACGTAGCCGATTTTGGCAAATTGACCGGAACCACCTGATTGCTTTTTGTGGGTGTATTCGTCTTCGAGGCGCTTGGTAATCGACTCGCGGTAGGCTACCTGTGGTTCGCCGACTTCTACTTCGATGCCGTGGGTGCGCTTGAGAATGTCTACTTTGATGTCGAGGTGTAACTCGCCCATCCCCTTGAGAATCGTTTCGCCGCTTTCTTGATCCGTCACCATGTGGAAAGATGGGTCTTCTTGCACCATCTTGGTGAGGGCTGCTCCCATTTTTTCTTCGCCGCCTTTTTGTTTCGGTTTGACCGAAATCGAAATAACGGGATCGGGGAATACCATCGGCTCTAGGGTTGCGGGATTTTTGGGGTCGCAGATGGTGTGTCCGGTGCGGACGTTTTTCATGCCGACGATCGCCACAATGTCCCCTGCTTGGGCAGATTCAATTTCTTCGCGAGAGTTGGCGTGCATCTCCACCAAACGGCTGACGCGCTCGGTTTTGCCCGTGGCGGTGTTGAGTATGGTGTCGCCCTTGGACAGAGTACCGGAGTACAGGCGCGTGAAGGTTAGAGCACCGTAGCGATCGTCCATGATCTTAAACGCGAGTGCCCGCAATGGCCTGCTGGGATCGACAAGGGCAAACTCGCCGGTTTCCTCGCCATCGAGATCGACTTCTGGCTGCGGTGTGACTTCCATCGGGTTTGGCAGGTAGTCAACTACGGCATCGAGAACCAACTGTACGCCTTTGTTTTTAAACGATGAGCCGCAGTAGGTGGGGAAAAATGCCCGATCGCGAGTACCTTTGCGAATGCAGCGCTTGAGGTCGTCGAGGCTCGGCTCGTTGCCTTCGAGATACTGTTCCATCACAGCGTCGTCTTGCTCGACGGCCAGTTCGATCAACTTTTCGCGCCAACTTTCGACATCATCGACCATATCGGCCGGGACATCTTTAATTTGATAGTTCATCGGATCGCCGGAATCATCCCAGATCCAGGCTTTGCGGGTCAGCAAATCGACTACGCCGCAAAACTTTTCTTCTATGCCGATCGGCAATACCATCACCATCGGTTTAGCTCCGAGGATTTTATCAACTTGCTTGACAACGCGGTAAAAATCTGCACCCGTGCGATCGAGCTTATTGATGTAGATGACGCGAGCGACTTTGGAATCGTTAGCGTAGCGCCAGTTGGTTTCAGATTGCGGTTCAACTCCACCCGAACCGCAGAACACACCAATGCCACCATCGAGAACCTTCAAAGAACGGTAAACCTCGATCGTAAAATCGACGTGTCCGGGAGTATCGATGATGTTGAGCTGATGCTCGTTCCAGAAGCAGGTGGTAGCAGCGGATTGAATCGTAATACCGCGCTCTTGCTCCTGTTCCATGAAGTCAGTAGTCGCCGCGCCTTCGTGAACTTCACCTATTTTGTGGATTTTACCTGTGAGTTTCAGGATTCTTTCAGTTGTGGTGGTCTTGCCAGCATCTACGTGGGCGAAGATGCCGATATTTCGATAACGAGTGAGATCTTTCATAATTACTGTTGAGATTAAATGCGACGAACCGTCGGCGACCACCTGCAAGCGTGACAAGCGAGGAATCAATGTTGCCTGGTAAGGCCAGTACAGGCCGGATTTCCTTTTCCCTGTTTCTGGCAGGACTATCTTAATTTTGACACTTTCTCGTCATTCCTGCGAAGGATTCTGGGTTTAATAACTGCCCCAAGCCTGACAACTCATAAAAATACCCTAGACCAAGGGAAAAATCGTCTCCGAAAGTAGGTTGGGTTGAGGCACTCCTACCCAACAAATTCGTGTTTTTGACGCTTCGCTCAACCTGATATTTTGCACCATTCTCAGCAAAACCCTATAAACTGGGTTCCTTGACAAAAAAACTATGATTTTACGTGACTTTGTGGCAAGAAACCCGGTTTCTGACATTAAATAGACAAAGGCAAATAAACCGCCCTACGGGGAGAGGGCTGGTTGGGCAGCAATAAACAGCCGACTTTGATAGATATTCGCTTAACCGACCACTACAAAATATTATTAAACACCCCGTTGCTGCGTCCCAAACTCTCTAAGTCAAAATCGACCCACTCATCATCCGCTGATATCTCCGCTCCAATTCATCCCGCACCACCGGCCACTGATTCAAACTTTCATCATTCTCAATTACCATTTGAGCCGCCGCCCTCGCCAACTCCAAAACCTCCTGATCCTCCACCAAACTCGCCAAAGCAAAATCTGGCAAACCCGACTGCCGAGTTCCCAAAACCTGACCTGGGCCGCGCAATCTCATGTCCATTTCCGCAATAAAAAAGCCATCTTGAGATTGTTCTAAAACCTTCATTCTCTGCATGGCTTCCGCAGTTTTGGAACCCGGCATTAACAAACAATAAGAACGGTTGCTGCCCCGACCGACTCTACCCCGCAACTGGTGGAGTTGCGACAGTCCAAAACGCTCAGAATTTTCAATCAGCATTACCGTTGCATTCGGCACGTCTACTCCCACTTCAACCACAGTAGTAGATACTAAAATATCCGTTTCTTTGTCTCGAAACTTAGTAATTGCCTCATCTTTGTCAGCACTGCTCATCCTGCCGTGGAGCAAACCAACCTTAAACTCAGGAAATACGCTTTTTTCAAGTTTTTCTTTTTCTTCAATTGCCGATCGCACGTCCAACTTTTCCGACTCCTCCACCAGCGGTAGCACCACATAAACTTGACGCCCGCTCGCCACTTCCCGCCGAATCAAATCGTAAGCTTGGATTCGTTCTTTGGCAGACAGTACAGTGGTTTGAATCGCCTGCCTGCCGGGGGGAAGTTCATCAATTTGACTCACATCTAAATCCCCGTGCAGCGTCAGCGCCAGCGTCCGGGGAATGGGAGTTGCCGTCATCGTCAAAACGTGGGGAGCTTCGCCTTTTTGCTGCAATTTAGCGCGCTGGTGCACACCGAATCTGTGCTGTTCGTCAATTACCGCCAAACCCAATTTATGGAAATTCACCGTATCTTGAATCAGGGCGTGAGTTCCCACTAAAACTGGTAATTCTCCGGTTTCTAGCTGGTTGTGAATTTCCCGGCGCTTTGCTACTTTTGTCGAACCAGTTAACAGTTCGACCGACAAGTGCATCAAGTTAAACCAACCTACCAATTTGCGATAGTGCTGTTCTGCTAAAACTTCTGTCGGCGCCATTAAAGCGGCTTGATAGCCGGATTGAATTGCTGCTAGCATTGCCACGACAGCTACTACGGTTTTGCCAGCGCCGACATCGCCTTGCACTAATCTGTTCATCGGTTGCGACGAAGCTAAATCGTTGAGGATGTCATTGATGACTCTTTCCTGAGCATTCGTCAACGCAAAAGGCAAGATTTCATAAAAATGTTCGATCAATTTGCCACTAGGAATTATGACTGCACTAGCTTGAGCTTTCCTTTGGGTTTGGCGGCGCTTTAAAAGTCCTAATTGCAGGTAGAAAAATTCGTCAAAGACTAAGCGGCGGCGGGCGGCGGCCAAACAATCTCGATCGAGCGGAAAGTGAATATTAGTCACGGCATCGGCTAAACCCATTAAACCGTAACGCTCGCGCAAATCCTCTGGTAGCGATTCTGGCAACATTTTCGCCGCCGGCATTGCAGCCAAAATCGATCGCCTCACCGAACCAGCATCCACCCCCTCCGTCAGCGGATAAACTGGTATCAGGCGGCCGACTTTCATTGATTCGATGGCACCGCCGGAGTCGTCTAATACTTCTAACTCAGGATTTTCTAAAGTAATTCCATATTTACCCTGCTTCACCAACCCGGAAGCTGCCAGCACCGCACCCGTACAATACTCGCGCTTTTTGAATTCTTGCCAACCGCGATTACTGTAGCGAGGGCCTGCAAAAAAACGACTGATTTTTATTTCTCCGGTGCGGTCTTTTAAAATTACTTCTAATATGGTTAACTTCTTATTTTTCGGACTAGAAAAGCAATTGCAGCGCTTTACTTCTGCGATCAAAGTGACAGTTTCTCCAGCTACTAGCTCGCGAATTTGTACTTGCTTTGCATAGTCGATGTGGTTGCGCGGATAGTAGTAAAGCAAGTCGTATACAGTGTATAAACCCAGTTTTGCCAAGCGGTTGCCGTTGGCGGGGCCGATGCCGGTGACGCGGGTTAACTGTTGGTCGAGAGTCAGGCTGGGCGGTGGGGCTGCTGTACTCAGGGGTGCAGTTCGGGGAAGGGAAACTGCTGGGGCGGTTGGTTCGGAAGCGTTGGCGGGCCTGACTTGTGCTACTTGTTCTTGCTGGTGGCGAGTTTCTTGTTCCCAAACTTGCTCCATTTGCCTGAGAAAACTGACCGTAATGGCGATCGAATGCTGGCGCTGTTCAAGATCCTTCTGAGGGTAGATGTCAAATTCAGCCGCTAGTTGTCTGGCTCGATCGCGCGAAGAAGCCGCCACCGCAACTGCCAACTGTCTCAAACTCATGCCCAGAAACTCGCTGAAGCGGTATTGACTGCCTTGGATGTCGTTAAATCCGCGATCGGCTTCTACTGAAAGAGCTTTTTGCAATCGCTGCCATTCTGGTCGATCGATAGTCATGTCAATTTTAGATTTTAGATTTTAGATTTTAGATTTTAAATTTTAACTTTTTCTTTTAAGAAGCTTCCACCAAAAAAAGTATAACACCGAGAAACCGGGTTTCTTAAAGAAACCCGGTTTCCAATAGCTTAAAAGTTGTACGTTTTTCCTTCTTCCTTCTTCCTTCTTCCTTCTTCCCTCTTCCTTCTTCCTTCTTCCTTCTTCCTTCAACATCCGATCAATCTTCAAACCAACTCGATCGCCAAGCCGACTCAGCATCCACCACAGCGAGTTCCCGCTGCTTTTTCTGGTAATCGCGGCCCAGCGAGTTCAACCTTACAGAGAGATTGCGAATTTGCTGGCGCCAAGCCGAGGTTCCCGCATCGGCAAACTCTATTTCCGACAGCCGCAGTTTAATCGCTGTAATGTGCAGCGCCCTACTAGCCAATGTTTCTGCCAAGTTTCGCGATGCTGATGAGGCATCGGTTTCAATGATTAAGTTTAATAAGTTAGGCGGCCCCGCAACGCTGTCGCCGGAAGATTCAGCTTGAGAAGCAGCTTCTAGAACAGGTTCTGGCAATTGACTGGGCAAAATTCCCGACTGTTGCAGCAAGCGGTTGGTGTCGCGAGAAAGCAGCTTGATAATATGGACGATCGACTTTTCAATACTATTTTGCCAGCGCGCCAAACTTTCCGGGGAATTGGGAGTTGGCAACTGGTAACTTGCCACTGAAAATAGATAGTTAATGGCGGAAACTTCGTTTTTTTCCTCTCTTTCTTGTTCTTCTTCCTCTTCGTCTTCCTCTTCGTCTTCTTCGTCTTCTTCTTCGTCTTCCTCTTCTTCCTCTTCGTCTTTGTCGAAGTCCTCTTCCTCTTCCTCTTCCTCTTCCTCTATTTCTTCCTCTGCTTCTGATTCAGTCACCAGCGATCGCAATTTTTCCTCTGACGCTGCAGCCAAACGCCTTACAGACTGCTGCATTTTTTGCCGCCCGTCAAAGGACAACTTGAGAAACGACTCGGGTACTGCTTGAGTGCAAAGGTGATAGCAAGCCAAAATTAACTGCTGCCGCACCGCTTGTCCCAACGCAGTTAAATAACCCTCGTAGGTACTGCGAAACTCCAAAGTCAAGGCTGCTAAAGCCTCTTCGAGTCCTGCCAAATCTTGCTCTATTCGCTCTCTTGCTCGCACCATATCTCTCGTATATAAAATTAAAATAGGACGCGGGCTAAAAAATTAGGTTTCTGCCACAAATTGTCTGAGTCTCCATTTAATACTGGTTAGAAACCGGGTGTTTGGTACGCAGTGCAGGAGTCCTGTAAAAATTAAAAATTAAAAATGCAAAAAATCAAGTTTTCACATTTTTAATTTTTAATTCTCAATCTTAATTTGGGATTATTTAGCACCCATTTGGGCTGCCACTTCATCGGCAAAGTTAGCTTCTACCTTTTCAATGCCTTCGCCCAAGACAAAACGCACGAAGCGGCGCACTTGGACATTTTCTCCAATTTGAGCGATCGTTTGTTTCACCAACTCTTCCACCGAGATATTCTGATCTCTAATAAAAGGCTGATCCATCAAAGATAATTCTTTCATGCGCTTCTCAATCCGCCCTTGAACAATCTTTTCTTTGATGTTTTCCGGTTTGTTGCCCAAGTCATCCTTGCCCATTTCAATTGCCTTTTCTCTTTCGACAATTTCGGCGGGGATATCTTCAACTTTCACGTATTCCACATTCGGACAAGCTGCAATTTGCATCGCAATATTGCGCACCAAAGCTTGGAAATCTTCGCGGCGGGCGACAAAATCTGTTTCGCAGTTAACTTCCACCAACACCCCGACGCGACCGCCGGTGTGAATGTAGCTGCCTACGATACCTTCTGAGGCGACTCGTCCACCTTTTTTACCTGCCGAAGCCAGACCTTTTTTCCGCAGCCACTCAATGGATGTTTCGATATCGGCATCGTTTTCAACCAGGGCTTTTTTGCAGTCCATCATGCCCGCGCCGGTTTTGTCGCGCAGTTCTTTAACAAGTTTTGCAGATATTTCCGCCATCTTCTTTAAGTTCCCAATCAAAATTAGTTATTAGTCATTAGTCATCAGTCATTAGTCATTAGTCATTAGTCACTAATCTTAATGTTAATGATTAGACAAGAGTGAAAAAATACCCAGTCTACATTAGGGCGCACTTTGTACCTGTAGCGCCAGAATTAATTCTGGCGCTGGCACAATGAATGCTTTTGCCAGAAGTCTACTAATGACTTAGACTCGTGCCATGTACAATTAAAAATTAAAAATATCCAACTAAAAATAATGATTATTTTTAGTTTTCAATCTTTAATTTTTAATTTCCTGGTGTCAGATTCCGAGGGCAATACTAGCTCTCGGCTTCTGCGCCTTCAGCGTCGGCGTCGTCGGGATCTACATAATTGGGGTCATCCAATTCTTCGATTTCGACATCATAATCAGCGCCTTCATAGCCACCTTCGTAGTCGTAGTCTTCATCAGAGTCGCCGCCCTGCTGACCGTGACGACCTTCGTAGATGGCATCAGCCAACTTGCCGACAATCAGCTTGATCGATCGAATAGCATCGTCGTTCGCCGGAATCGCAATGTCCACCAAATCCGGGTCGCAGTTAGTGTCCAACAGAGAGACGATCGGAATTCCCAACTTTTGGCATTCCAACACCGCATTATACTCGCGGCGTTGGTCTACCAGCACCACTCCGTCGGGAATCTTGCGCATGGATTTAATCCCGCCCAGATACTTCTGGAGTTTGACCATTTCTCGGCGCAGCACCGAAGCTTCTTTTTTCGGCAGCAAATCGAGAGCGCCGATTTCCTCGCGGCGCTCCAAATCCTTGAGGCGCTCCACGCGGGACTTAATAGTCGTCCAGTTGGTGAGCATTCCCCCCAGCCAGCGCTGGTTGACGTAATAAGCACCGCAGCGTTGAGCTTCTTGGGCTACAATCCCGGCAGCTTGGCGCTTCGTACCCACGAACAAAAACTTTTTGCCTTTTTCTGAGGCCACTCTCATGTACTCGTAGGCGTCTTCCATAAGCTGAGCGGTTTGCACGAGGTCGATGATGTGAACCCCGTTGCGCTCTGTGAAAATGTAGGGAGACATTTTAGGGTTCCACCGGCGGGTTTGGTGTCCGAAGTGAACCCCTGACTCTAACATTTGAGCCAAACTGACTACTGGCATTGTATTTTTAACTCCTGATTCGGGTTAATCCTCCACCCGGTCGTATTTCTGAAGGTTTGCGCCCTCGAAACACCCGAAAACCCGGATGTGCGAATTTAAACAACTTTTCTAGTTTATCACAGCGCGCGCTACTTTTTCTGACAATCTTATATCACTAGGTTTAGATGGGCGGTGGGCACCCGGAGGTGAGATATAGTGCGGGGTGCGCCGGCTGCGGTTAGAGTTGCTCGCAAGCGGTTCTTAAAAACGAAAAATCCAGGTGGAAGGTTGCCAAAGCCTTTGTTCGCTTGTGAGAGAATGGCCTTGTTGCTGCGCCTCTTGTGCCTTCTACCTTCGATCGAGTTTATATCCATTTTGTTCGATCGGCAATTCTGTCGGCTTTACTGCCGTGCCCTCTCGATCCGCAAAAATCCCAAAGCTAAAAACGCTATGCCCATCCCCATTCTCGTCCTGCTTGAAGTTCTAATTGTCATCGCACTTTCCCGACTTGTCGGTTTAGCATTTCGATCTATCAAACAACCTCAAGTCATTGGAGAAATTGTAGCAGGAATTATGCTCGGGCCTTCTCTGTTTGGCTTAGTTGCACCAGATTTAGCAACAGCACTTTTTCCAGCCGAAGCCGTCCCCTTCCTCAACGTGCTGTCTGAGGTGGGGCTGATATTTTTCATGTTCTTGATTGGTTTGGAACTGAATCCCAAGTATCTCAAAAGCAATTTAGATATCGCGATTTTAACTTCCCACGTCAGCATTCTAGTGCCGTTTTCTCTGGGAAGCTTGCTAGCGCTGCTGCTTTATCCCATCGTTTCAAATAATAGCGTTTCGTTTACAGCATTTGCCCTGTTTTTGGGCGCTGCGATGTCAATTACTGCCTTTCCGGTGCTGGCAAGAATTATTACAGAACACAACTTACAGAATACAAAATTGGGGACGCTGGCTCTGACTTGCGCTGCGGTAGACGACGTGACGGCGTGGTGTTTGTTGGCAGTGGCGATCGCAGTTACTCGTACTAACTCCATGCTGGGCGCTTTGCCGACCATTTTTGCATCTTTAATTTACATCGCTTTCATGATGACTGTCGTCCGCTGGTTGTTGCAGCGCATTTCCCAGCACTACAACCGCACCGGCAGATTAACTCAGTTAGTGCTGTCGGGAATTTACATGGGAGTTGTAGCTTCTGCCTTAATTACTGAATTGATCGGCATTCATTTAATTTTCGGTGCATTTTTGCTGGGGGCCGCCATGCCGAAAAATGCGGGATTAACCAGAGAATTAGCTGAGAAAACCGAAGATTTTGTCCTGATATTTCTGCTGCCAGTATTTTTTGCCTACAGCGGTTTGCGCACTCAAATCGGCCTGCTCAACAGTCCAGAATTGTGGCTGCTGTGCGCCGCAGTTTTGGGAGTGGCAATTGTCGGCAAATACGTCGGCACTTACGTTGCGGCAAGAGTTTGTGGCATCAGCAACCGCGAAGCTTCAGCGCTGGGATGGCTGATGAATACTCGCGGTTTGACTGAACTAATTGTGCTGAATATTGGTCTTTCCTTGGGCGTAGTTTCGCCGCTACTATTTACGATGTTAGTCATCATGGCTTTAGTGACAACTTTTATGACTTCGCCGCTGTTGGAGTGGACTTATCCAAAACGGTTAATTAGGTTAGATATTTCAGAAGTTAGCCCTGAAGATTCAGAATTAGAATATTTACCAATTGCTGGCAGCAGCGAAGAACTTGCTAAAAAATTGCTGCCCACTTATCGAATTTTAGTACCGGTTGCTAATCCCAGCACGCAGAAAGGTTTACTGCAACTAGCGGTAGCGCTGGCGCAGCCGGCTGCTGGTATGGGTGGTGACGATTTACAGTCGGCGGCGGTTCATCCTCTGAGTTTGATAGAATTAAATGAGGATTATGCCTTTGAAAGTACGCCTGCAGAAGCCGATCGCATTATTGAAGAACGCCGCTCAAAATTCTCAGAATTGATTGATAGTTTGGAACTGCCTGATGCGCGGAAATTTGTACATCCCATCATTCGAGTTACTAATGATGTAGCCCGGGAAACCGCACAAATTGCGGAACTCGATCGCGCAGATTTGATTTTATTAGGATGGCACAGACCTACTTTTAGCAGTAACCGTTTGGGAGGGCGTGTCGGCCAAATTCTCAGCAACGCTAAGGTGGATGTAGCAATTTTTGTTGACAGAGGCCAGGAAAAATTGAATAACTTGTTAGTACCTTACGCTGCAAACATTCACGATGATTTTGGGTTAGAATTGGCGCTGAGACTGTTAGTTAATAGCGACGAACGCCGTTTGACGGTGCTGCGGGTGGCGGTTGACGGGGAATCTGGAAACGAGCTGAGTTACGATTTTCAGCGAGTGATGGATCAGTTGCCGGTTGACGTGCGATCGCGCATTGAAACTCCGATTGTGGAGGCTGCTGAGCCAATTCAAGCAGTGGTGGCGGCTTCTGCTAATGCTGATTTGACTATTGCGGGTACGAGTCGGGAGTGGGGAATTGAGCGCCAAACTTTGGGACAGTATACTGATGAATTGGCTGTGCAGTGTCATTCTTCGCTGCTGATTGCGCGGTGCTACGTTAGAGTGCGATCGCACTTGGCGTCGGTACTTCCTCAAAGGTAGTCAGTTGACTGTTGACTGTTGACTGTTGACTGTTGTTATTAGTTATTGGCTATTGGTTATTTGTGAGTTAGTACCAATGCCCAATGCCCAATGCCCAATGCCCAATGCCCAATGCCCAATGCCCAATGCCCAATTATTAATTACCAAGATTATGAATCATTTAAGTCTCAAATCCCTGGCATTTTACGGGGTTGCGATCGGCTCAGTTTCGCTGCTGTTTAAAGTAGTGAGTGCTTACGGCGAAACAAATTTAAAGGCGGCCCCGGCAATTGCGGGAAATTATCGATTCGATCCTAAAAATTTGCCAGAATGTCTGCAATCTGATTCCTTGGTCTTGACAATCGAGCAATCCGGTGTTTATTTGAGCGGTAATTTGCGATCGGACAGCAGCGAAGCCGATCGCGAAAAAATAGCCGAGGAGGCACCTTCTCTACAAGGCAAGTGGGAAACTCAAGGATTGAATTTGTCGGGTGTGGTTCCTAATTTAGCCGGTTGCCGCGATTCCACAGCAACGGGTCAAAACAGTTCTGTTAAAATGCGAGGAATTGTGGAGAGAGAAAGCCTCAAGGGAAAAATTAGTCTAACTGATAAGGCGGGGGCTACTGATTTTACGGCTCAAAAAGAAGCGGCGCCGAAACCCCAGAAGAATGAACATTGAGCGATCCCCATAGGGAATGGGTAATTGCCAAATTCTTTGTCGGTTTCAGACTCTGTGATATTAAATCGGGTTACGTCGGAAGGATGTCGAGGGTGCGATCGTCCCGCTCGCTTTCGGAAACTACAGCGCGACCCGAGAAAAATTATAATTCCAATGGGGGCGATCGAACTCTCGCCGGAGCTAGCCCGCGACGGTCGGTTGCTGCTAGATTGAAAGATATACATAAAAGTCAACGATCGAAATAAAGTATCGCTGAGGAGTCGTCGGTTCTGAATTTGTCATGCCCGAGACCCCACATACCCGTATAGTTTGTTTGGAATGGATGTTGCCGTGATATTAATGCCGTCAGAAACTTCGCTTACCCAGTCAAATCCGTTGATTTTAGACAGTTTGCCAGACTTGTCGCCGCCGAACGGTGGTGGGTGTCCCCGCCGGGCCAGATTGCAAATTGACTTGATGTTGCTGGCGATCGAAGCCTTGTATCTCGGAGGCGCTGAAGAAATGCTGGCAGTGTCAAAGGACCTGGAATTGGAATCAATTATCAAAAATCGGGTTGCCCTTTGGCTGATGCGCAATACTAACCCGCTGAGACGCTACACCCAGCGCCGCTCCCTCACCATTGTGGAGGCAAAAGCGCTGGTGGCGATCGCCTGTAATATGGCGCGCAAGTTAACCGCGACAATTCGGCAGTTGCTGCTAGACTCGCAGCAGTTGCGATCGAGAAATATCCCCCTCAACCAGAATTTGCCGCTGGCCGAGTATTTAGAACGCTTTCGAGCTCACTTTCGATCGCGCATGAACCCCAAGCGATCGCTAGTTGCAGCTTACGATTCCGACGACAAGCTCAACGAACTAGCTTTGAACTTGTTGAGCAACCTGCTATTTTGTACAGGCACAGCCGGAATGCAGCGCTTCTGGGTTAGCCTGTTTGATGGAGAAGTTGAATAAAAAATGACTATTAGGCGTCAGTACAGTCTGCCAAATTGCACCCTGGTTCTAGAAGGGTTGAGCGATGGATCGGCAGCCAGCCACTTAGATATACGGCCGGTGCTTTCCATATTAATGAGCGCTGAATGCTATGTGACCGGTCTGGGCGAGCCCCTAAGCGGGGGACGAGAGTTTTTTGAAAGCTTGGTGAGGGCCGTCAGCAGCTACGCTCAAGAATTTATGAGCGGAGTGCATTATCCCGATCGCTACGGCCCGAATGTGGGTATGGTGCAGTTGCACAGAATTGACGGGAATTTGCATCGGTTGACCGTTCTACCCGCCGAAACCGGCAGCCCAAGCCAAATCGATCAAAAAACAGAACTGTCGGCAAAAGTAGATTTGACGACAGTACAGCTATTTGACTTAGTGGAAGCGATCGATCAGTTTTTTGCCGACACGCAGACGCTGCCGGAATTGTCACTGCAATTAACCCCAATTTCCAAGCGTTACGTCAAGTCTGCCGAACCTTTGGCGAAGCGGAGTTTGCCTGCTGTCGTGGGGGTGTCGAGTTTGGCTTTGGCTGCGATGGCGTTTTTCTTGGTGCCAGTGCCGGAAGTCCAGCGCCCGAGAGATCCGGTGCCGCAGCCGAATGCTGGGGGCCAGAATCTCGGAACGCCGAATCCGGGCGGATCGGGTTCGCCCGATCCCAATCCTACGCCTGCGGCTGACGGTTTGCTGCCTGGGGATCAAACTCCGAACGCTGAATCGATTTCGCCGACTCCGAGCCCCGCGCCGCAGCCGGACGATTCACCTAGCGCCACACCGCAGTCGAGCACTTCGCCGGAAAGCACGCCGAGTCCTGTTTCTGAAGGTTTGGCAAGCCCAGAAGTGGCAGCCGTGCCAATTACCGATCCAGGGGAAATTGAGCAGTTGAGGGGCAAACTTTCCCAGCAAATTGACGGAGTTGTGAAGGATAAGCCTCCGGTTGATGCAGAGTTGGTTTATCGGGTGAGTGTGGCCCAAGACGGGGCGCTTGTCGGTTACAAGTCGGAGAATTCGGCAGCAGTCGATCGATCCGAAACGCCGTTGTCGGAGTTGCTTTACAAGCCGGTTGGCAGCAGGCCACCTGCGGAACCGCTGGCTGATTTCCGAGTAGTTTTTGCACCAGACGGCACTGTTCAAGTCACTCCTTGGTAATGGTTGATTGTTGACTGTTAACGGTTAACTGTTGACTGTTAACGGTTGACTGTTGACTGTTGACTGATACCAAATCCCGCTTAAATGCTCCCTCAATCTCTTAGTCTGCGGAGGCAGATTGGGTTTTTCTAGTAGCGATTTCAATCGCCGAATCATCTACAAACCGATTGCTGATTTAAAGGCCTGTTGGTGCGATCGGCTCAATGTCTGGGTCAAATCCTCCGACTTGATTTGTGCGAATTATCCACAAAAAATTTCCCTGTTTTAAGAGAATTTTGGCGATTTCATCTTGGGTGCGCCTGGGCAGCATTGTTCGGTAACTAATAGCAGCTTTTATCAGGTCCGCTATACCGGCAAAAAAGCTTTTTTTCACTTCAGAATCAATCCCCGCCAATCTCAAATTTTTGCGCCAATCTGGACGGACAATTCCGAGGGGCATTAATACTTTTTCTAAACTCTCTCCTAAAGCTACTAACTGGTGAAATCTTTGGGTTTGTGCGTCGGTGGGATGTGCTTTCAACCAGTCTTGAATCTGAGGATTTGACTCTATTTCGGAAGTGATTTTTTTAATTGTTGCGTAAATTGCCTGACTTGAATCTTGGACGCAAGAAGTTGCTGGCGTGACTAAACTTGCACCGGTGCCGTCTCCGCTGCGGTAGCGGGCCATCATGATATCTAGCTGCTGGTTTAATTCGGTTAAAGGCGACAAGGTGATCCCGCCAAAATCGTAGTCGCAACACACGCAATCTAATTTACAGATGATATCGCAAACCGGGCGATCGCCCAACCAGCCGCGCTGCCAGTCTCCCATGTAGCTTTGCCATTTGCTGGAACCGGCAACAATTCCGTCGGGATTGTGCGCGTAAACTTGTTTGTATTCTATGTCAAAACGCAGTTCGCTGGTAAAGCGATCGCGCACCACTTTTGCTACTCCGAAAGCAAAATGTCCGGTGACAATTCCCAGCGGTGCCCGTTCGCCTTTTTTGCCGCCGATACCGCCAAAACTGTGAATCACTATGCCGATATCTCCTTCTTGCCAAGGGGAGATAGAAGCGTTTTCTGTAGCATCATTTGGGGTTAACAATACTATTTTTGCGTTCCCTTTTTGTGCTGGTGTGTTTTGCCAATTCTTGCTGCTTAAATAAGCGAGAGATTTTTTCAGACCGAAATAGGTTTCATCTGGAATTAATTGGGCAATTTTGCGGGGTTCGATTGCCTGCACTACAAACATACTGTCTTCGTCTCTTTCGCCGTAAATGTACCAGCCGTCAGGATTTAATGGCGATTTTTCTATCAGGTGATTGGTAGACCTCGCTACGCCATTTTTGTCTGGTTGTACTTGCGGAATCCGAATAATTTCGGCTGCGCCGTCAAATTGTCGAGATGTTTTGTTGAAATGCCGGACAATAAATTTGTCGCTGTCGGGTTCTTTTAGTTGCAAAATTGAGACGAAGGCGCACAAACGTCCGATAATTTGTACTGGTTCGCGATCGATCGTGAGTTCATGGCGATCGCCGCTGCTATAATTAATCGCAATCACTGGCCTGCGCAGCATCACAGTCACGCTGTCTTCGAGTCTGGTGCCTGCTAGAGTTTCTAAAGGGCCTACATTTCGCCAGCCGTTCAATCTATCTGGATGAATGTTGCCAGATTTTTTACTATTTTTAGCCTGTTTTGTGAAGTTGATATCTTGCGTTACTGCGTGCGCAAAAAACTGTACTTCGCGATTTGTACTCCATTTCAAAAATGCTGTTTTGCCAATAAAGTTTTTATATTTTTTGGGTGCATTTATTACTTCAAAAAACACTGTACCGTAGGGCTGGCGCTGTTCGTGCGAGGGCAAAATTAAGCGCCCGTGCCAAAGAGCGATCGGCTTGTATAGATAGGCAACTGCTGCAGAATCTTCGCAGATTATCTCCGGCTCAATCGCTTCTGAAATACCGCTTCCTTCTCCAAAAATAGCAGCCGTTAAATTGCCGTCACTTTCTACGAATTTGGGTTCTAAAAAAACCTTGTCAGGTTCTGAAATATTAGCGGGTGAATTGCCAGCCTTTCTTTTGAACGACAGTCTAAAAAAATGGCGGTTTGCCTCCAATTTCGCCTGCAACCAATTAAGGAAAATCCGAATAAAAATAAAAGCTGTTAGGCCGGAAATAACAGCCAAAAGTATCAGCCCCAGAGTCAAAACCAATTGGTCTAAAGACTGACCGGAAAGTAAAATAATTGTGGGCCATATCAAAGAAAGTGCCGCCATAATATCTAAAAACGAGTTTTAGGTTCGATCCAGTCTGTGCTGGCTTGACTGCCGAAAACTAGGGGTTTGTCCTCGGTGACAGCTACGGTTTGGCCGGTCATATCAACTGCACAAAGAGGCCAAGATCGATCGCCCAAATTGCCAGCGCGGAACAGAACTTGTCCGGGACAAACTTGACTCCAACCCAACAATACAGCATGAGTGTAAAGACTGCGAGCGGGAGCAACGGTATAAGTGTAATTATCATTTTTGTCCCAAATGACGCCGTAGTCGGACATATCGGAAGAGTTGAAAAGTGCTTCAAATTCGCGGGCGAGAACCCGGGAACCGTCTTGATTCCAAGAAACAGGCACTAAAATGGCGATCGTCCCGGACATATCTGTGTCATCGCTACCATACATTCCGCTTTCCGCCAGCGGCGAAGCAGCCGCCACTGTTTGCAGTTCCCCGGTTTTGAGATTTTCCACAAACATGACGCTGCTAACCCGACACCGGGCGAATTCCGGCTGCACTTGCAACTCAATTCGACTGTAAGCCGCGTATTGGCCGTTAGTTGAAACGAGGGAAGGACTGCGATAGTAGCGGAGGCCTGTGCCGGCAGTTGAGCTCACTTTAGCATGAGTGGCACTAATCCATTCCCAAGGAACGGGATAAGGGCTATTTAAAGGGTCAGTCATCGGTTTTTTTTCCAAAAGTTTTAGTGAATTATCCAACAGATTCAGGCTTGCACGCAACGAAGTAGAAACCCGGTTTCAGCCTCAATGCTTCGCCACCAAACCCCAAATTTGTAGAAACCGGGTTTCTTTTTCAGCTTTTAGATTTGTCCTCCAATCTAAAATCTAAAATCGATCGGCAAAGGCGGCAAGGTCTGCTAACTTAATTTAGTTCGTTATACAACTTAACTCAAGTTTTATTAAAATCTCACAGGTAAGATAGTACCGAAATTAATATGGTATTTGACAATCCTCGGTCTGAAGACGCGAGGATTCTTGGATCAATCAGTTGATTTGCTCGTTGATGCTGCCACCAACGAGTAGAGCTCGGTCTGTCCCCAAGCGTTAATTTCGGCGTGCCCCGCCGTATTTAAAGTGATTCCTGCTTGCTTCAACCCTTTAGCCAAAATATTGCGACCAGCATTGTGATCCCGATCCAATGTCGTACCGCAACCGCAAATATGGGTGCGAGTTGAAAGTGTTTTCAAGACAGTATTGCCACAGCTTGAACAGTCTTGAGAAGTGTACTGAGGTGCAACAGCAATTACTGTTCTGTCGTACACTTTTCCAAAGTATTCTAACCATTGTGCAAATTGTGACCACGCTGCATCACTAATTGATTTGGCAAGCTTATGGTTTTTCACCATATTCCGCACCTGAAGATCTTCGTAGGCTACAAAATCGCTAGATTTTACCACGCACAACGCCGTCTTAATGGCGAAGTCTTTGCGCTGCCTGCTGACTTTCAGATGCTTTCTTCCTAACTTGTTGATCGCTTTTCTTCGATTGCTAGAACCTTTCTTCTTTCGAGAAATCCGCTTCTGCAATCTTTTCAAAGCTTTTTCACTTTTACGAAGATAGTGAGGGTTGGCAACCGTCTTACCATCGCTATCAGTATAAAAGTGGTTCAATCCCACATCTATCCCAATAGATTTACCAGTGAGAATAGGCTCCTCTTTTTGCTCCACGTTAATACAGAATTGGGCATAGTAGCCGTCGGCACGACGCACAACTCTGATTCGTTTGATCTCGTCAGGCGCATAGAAATGCAAATCCCGATTACCGATCAACTTAAACTTCCCAGCAGCAAAACCGTCTTTAAATGTCAAACATCTTTTGTCGGTAGAAAGTAGCCATCCTGACGTTTTGTATTCGACCGAACGAGTGTGTTTCTTGAACTGCGGGTATCCCTTTTTTCCTGGTTTCTTGGCTTTGCAATTAGCAAAAAAACGTTGGATAGCAAAAATGGCACGTTCGGCAGAAGCCTGACGTGCCATCGAATTAAGCTTACCTGCCCATTCAAACTCTTTTGCCATAATGGCGCATTGTTTGTACAGGTCAACTAACTTAACCCCTTGATTCTCTGTCCAATACCTAAGAGTTTTATTTCGGACAAATTGAGCCGTCCTAATCATCTCGTCAATGACTCGGTATTGCTTCGCTTTGCCTTTCAACTTAAACTCTAATGTTATCATTCAAATATCTTACCGTATTACGAAACACTATGTTTACAAAATGCGTATGTTTAATCATTCTTTACACTTTATAGAAACTAAAGCCGTCCTATAAGGACGGGGCTTTAAACCCAATTTTTCTGGTAAACCGAGAGGGAGTTTGGCCTAATCACCTCATACTCTACTAAACTTTTCCTCAAGCGAATTATGGCGATTATATTGACAGACGCTCCGTTTTGTGCTATAAGGTCTAGATAAACCCAAAAACCAAAGCAATTTTTTTCGGGTTGGCAATTTTTTTCGGGTTTGTAAACCACGGTCGATTTAAAACTGACCAGCCTATAAAAAGGTCGAACGGGGTACCACGATTCGTTAAATTGGTTGAAAATAATCGTTAAACAATGGCTAAAAGCTTTAAAAAAAAGTTGTACTGACAAAAAATAGCGTGTTGCTCCACCTGAATTAACGGCAGTGGAAAAGTAGGAGGCGACTCATGCAGGTAGAAGCAGGAGTCAGACCAAGCAACGAAAATACTTATAGTTGAACGGTGAAGCAAAGATAAAATTGAGCCAAGTTTTGTATAGCAGGAAATATGACGCGATCTTTTAACCAAAAACCTTCAATCCCCCCGACTCGCGTTTCCAAGTCGCGGGGAAAAGGTTTGCTTGTGCTGTCGCTGATTTTTCGGCTGCTGCTGCTGGGAGTAGGCAGCGGTTTTGCCTGGGTTCTGGGGATGGCGATCGCTCAAATTTATCCCTCAGGCGCGACCGAGATGCCGCTGGCCGAAAGATTGCTGCGTCTAACTCAAAATGTGACCCCCAGCCCGAAACTCGCACCAGCAAAACAAATTCCGGCGATCCCGACACCAACCGCTACACCCACTCCCCAGTCCAAAGTCAGTCCTGCCCAGAGAGAGAAATTGCAGTCGGATTTGAGACAGTTGCAGGGCGAGCTCAACGCGCTGATCGGCCGCACGGCGGCTTTGGAAAGTCAGTTGGGCAGCAGCCGCCCGACGGAAAGTTTGGAAAAGCGGTTGCAGTTGATGTCGGGGCAATTGGCGGGGCCGGAAACGGCGGCAAGTCCTGTTCCTGCTTTGCCCGCGATCGGCAGCAGCCCGAGTCTGAGCCCTGAAACTGTGAATGCGCAGCCACAGGCAGATAATCGGGTGTTGGCCGGCGATGGGCTGATGGTAACTCTGCCCAGCGATGTTTTGTTTGATACTGGCAGCATTTCTTTGCGCGCGGGAACAAGTGCGATTTTGGACAATTTGGTGGCGGAGTTGGGAAATTACGAGGGGGCAACTGTGCGGGTTGCGGGCCACACTGACGACGCGGGGGAAGCGGCGGACAATCGCAATGTGTCGTTGGCGCGGGCTCAGGCTGTGGTGCAGTATTTGTCGGGTGTGGTGGGCCAGAAGTATCATTGGGTGGCGATCGGCTATGGGGAAAGCCGCCCTTCGGTAGACAATAGTTCCGATACTAATCGGCAGCGCAACCGCCGCATTGAAGTGGCAATTAGTCCTTAGTTTTTAGTCATCAGTAATCAGTAATCAGTCATTAGATTTATTGCATCAATCAAAGATTCATAGGGGAACCGCAGATGCCGCGCAGAGGGATTTCAAGATAGGATAGCGAAGGCCTACTATAGCAATCCTAAATCATTTGTGAATTTCTTACTCCCTCCCCTTAGTAAGGGGAGGGTTGGGGTGGGGTAAAAAAATTACGACTCATGTAGGATTGCTATATTCAAGTCTAGGCTTTAGTTAAAAGTGGGAGATTAAGAACTCGCGAATGTTCATTTCGCTAGTTGTTAACCTCCCACTGCACTTTCAAGCATATTATGCTGATGCCAATAGAAAGGATATAAATTAAATATTTGAATTCCCCTCCCTATTTCCCCATCTCCCCCGCTGTCAAGCCGAAGGTGTAAGAGGTGGCAAGCCTGAATTATTTTTAGCCTCATCTATTGCCTCTCGATGTTCGCTCCTAAGCTTTGGTTTTAAATACAAGTTCTCAATCAAAGCTGCCACTCCCGCAAACCAAGGCGGCACAATCACAGCTCCGATAATTCCCAATACTTGAACGCCTCCCAAGACAGACAGCAATTGATATAAAGGATGCACCCCAACCGATGAACCAACCAGCAAAGGATCGAGCACGTAAGTCTCCAAATTCTGGATAATTACAAATAACAGCAATACCCACAAAAGTACCCAGCCACCTTTAGCTAATGCTACGATTAATGCTGGTACTGCTCCCAACACTGGCCCGATGAAGGGAATCAAGTTGGTAACACCTGCGATCGCACCCAAGCCTAAAGCAAATTCCGGCATTCCCAAAATACTCAAACCTGTGGTAATAAATATGCCTAAAATGCCCGAAACTAACACTCGCCCGCGAATATAACTCCCCATTCTTTCACCGATTGGCGCTGCTTGTGCGGCTAATCTTGCATCCCAAGGTTTCGGGAAAAACTGCACCAAACTTTTAATTAATGTGTCGCTGTCCGCAACCATGTAACCTGAAATAAATAATGCTAAAACTAGGCTGAATACACCGCCTAGAATGCCTCTCGTTAAACTGTACGATCGCAAAACCAGTTGTTGGCTCGATCGAATCAGCCAATTAGTCAGCGATTGAGTGTCCACCAGACCCACCAAGGTTGGGGCATCGTCGGTCAACCGACTCAATACATTAGTTGCCAGAGTTCGCAAACTTTCGACATAAACTGGTAACTGCCGCAGTAGTAACTCTATTTGTTCGATGACCGTGGGGCCGATTAACACTACCGTCCCGCTAAATCCGCCGATGAGAGTTAAATAAACCATAATCACCGCCAGCCAGCGCGGAACCCGCATCGTTTGGGCCCAATTAACGATCGGGACGATCGAAGCAGCAAGCACGACTGATATCATCAGAATTACTAGCAGGCTGCGCAATTGCCACAGCAGCACTAGCAGCAAGGACGATGCTACAATTAGCAGCAAGTTAGGTAAAGAAATGGTAATCCGCTGTTCTGACATAATTAATTAAAAAAAGTTTGTATTTGCGCTTATGCCCTCCCGCAGGGCGGGTTTATTTATCTTCTCAGTTACCAAATATATTTCGGGTCAAACCCGCTCCTACTCATATTATAATAAAAAGTAACATAGGAAAAAAAATAATATGCAACCGCCATATTCAACCCAAGATTGCTCAACTATTTCGTCTATAAAATCACCAACGCTGTTTTACGAATGGCAAAATTATCGCTGTGCTTATGAAGTTTATAACCCAACTACTGCGACAGAAGATAGCATCCCTTTGTTATTAATTCATCCGATAGGAGTTGGTTTGTCAAGAATCTTTTGGCAGAGATTTTGTGAGAGTTGGTACAAAGCAGGGAACAGTAATCCGATTTACAATCCCGACCTTTTGGGCTGCGGCGATTGCGAAATGCCGGCTGTGGCCTGCTATCCTGACGATTGGGCTGCACAGTTGCAGTATTTCTTGGAAACTGTAGTCAAAAAACCTGCGATCGTCCTCGTACAAGGTGCTTTACTATGTGTAGCCTTGGCTTTAGCAAAAATGCAGCAGGAAAGCGGCTCAAATTTAATTCGCGGCTTAGTTCTCGCGGGGCCTCCCGCTTGGGCGGTGATGAACAAACATTCGACAGACAGACAGCAAAGAATAGTCTGGAATTTGTTAGGTTCTCCCTTGGGAAACGCTTTTTATCGCTACGCCAGACGCGCTGAATTTTTGCGCTCTTTTTCTGCGAAACAACTGTTTGGCGATGCTGCTAAAGTTGACAGCGAATGGTTGGATGCTTTGCAGGCTGGGGCGGCGAATCCTGACAGCCGTCACGCGGTTTTCTCGTTTTTAGCCGGGTTTTGGCGGCAGGATTATAGCGGTACGATTCAAAAGTTCGATCGGCCTGCACTCATTGTGATGGGAGAAACAGCCTCAAGCATCAGTCAAGCGGGTAAGGAAGAGAAACCCGATGAAAGATTAGCACAATATTTGGCTAACTTTCCCAATGCGGAAGGTTTATTAATCCCGGGGCGCAACGTTTTACCCTACGAATCAACCGCAGAGTTTGTGGCGGCTGTTGCCGAATTTGTGGACAAGTTAAATAAAAATTCAATCTATTTCTGAAGTTGTCGTCTAATAATAACTGACCCAGTTAATAGACCTCATCATGTGTCCCGATGTCGAGTAAAACAATGACTTCATTATTTGTTTCCGTATCCTCTTCAATCGAGAACACGATACGACAATCATAGCCGCAAGAGCAGGACTGAAGACCGTCGAGTTTGCCGCCTAGTTTGTGGGTACTTAGGCTTGGAAAAAATACATCTGCTTCCATTTGTTGAAGAGATTCTTCAATACGTTGCTGGATCTCAGGATTTCGTTTGACAAACTTGCGAAATGCTCGTTTGAATTTGGGAGTCAGAACCAGTTGTCTCATGCTTCCGGCTCGTCCAAAGACTGGCGTAATGTTGCAATAACATCCTCGGCTGACTGGTGTCGAAATTTGCCTGTACGGAAATCAGCTAAGGTTTGTTGGGCATCAGCAGCTATTTCCGCGCGGACACTCTCGCGGTGACGGTTTTGCAGGATTTTGATCAGCATTTCCTGCTGTTCGTAGGACAGTTGTAAAGCATTTTCTAGCACTTGGTCGAGGGTATTCATAGAGTTAGGCTATTAGCTCTAAGGTTGAACAAATTGCGAATTTGAGTAAATTGTATCGCTTATTCTAAGACTAGGCTAACAAAAAAATGTACTAAACTCGGTTTTGTCATGAGCGACAACATCATTACAATTGAACCAGGTAAACGCGGTGGAAAGCCTTGCATCAGGCGAATGCGAATTACCGTGTAGGATGTGTTGGGTTGGCTGGCTGCGGGAAAGTCTCATGCAGAGATTCTGGACGACTTCCCAGAGTTGACGGAGGAAGACATTAGAGCGTGTTTAAAATTCCGCGATTGAAATCGCTTAAGAGTCAAGCGAAGTCTGCCTCCGCCGACTATGAATTTGGTTTTAACCGCGATGCCAGATAGTTGTACCATCCTTTTGATCTATTAAAGTAATTCCCTTGTCTTTAAGTTCGTTGCGAATTCTATCGCCCTCAGCAAAATCCCTAGCTTTCCGAGCATCTTTCCGCTGCTGAATCATCACCTCAATCTCCCCATCACTCAAACCACCAACAGCATCATTGCTGTCACCTTCCGGCTGAACCTCTAAACCCAAAACCCTCGCCAAAGTCACCAAAGTCACCCATTTTTTCTGCAACAATTCCGGCGAAATTTCTGTTTTGCCTTGATGCACTAAAACATTGCCTTCCTTAGCCAATTCCTTAGCCAATTCAAACAAAACAGTCACGGCGCCGGGAGTATTGAAATCATTGTCCATTGCTGATTGAAATTGCTGCACAGCTTTGCTATCCTGTCCAGTTTCCTCAACGTCCCAATTCAGTTGAGAACCGTATCTGAGGCCAAACAGCAAACCTTCGTTGATGGTATTCCAGCCATTTCGAGCGCTAGCGATCGCCTCTTCGGTAAAATCAATTTGGCTGCGGTACTGCGCCATGAATACAAACAGCCTCACCGCCATCGGTTCCACCGCCTTTGACTTCTCGCTTCCTTCATTCTTACTCCCCCCCTTACCAAGGGAGTCTTCATTCTTACTCCCCCCTTGACCAAGGGGGGGCTGGGGAGGGTTAGATTCCAAATCGCTCGACCAATTCCCATCCAACAAATCGCGAATTGTAATAAAATTGTGCAAAGATTTCGACATCTTTTTGCCGTTGACAGTCACAAAAGCATTGTGCATCCAATAATTAGCAAGTGGCTTGCCAGTCGCGGCTTCAGATTGAGCAATTTCGTTTTCGTGGTGCGGAAAAGTTAAATCGGAACCGCCGCAGTGAATGTCAATTGTTTCGCCCAAGCAATCGCGCACCATCGCCGAACATTCGATGTGCCATCCGGGGCGACCTTTTCCCCAAGATGACTCCCAAGCAGGTTCTCCCGGTTTAGCCATTTTCCACAGGGCAAAATCAGAGGGATCTTGCTTTTTTTGAGCTCCTATTTCTGCGGTTTCCAATCTACCGCTAGCCCCGGCTTGCATTTCTTCCAACTTGCGGCCCGAAAGTTTTCCGTAATCGGCAAACTGCCTCACCTTGTAGTAAACGTCGCCGCCGGAAGCATAGGTATAACCTTTATTTTCTAATTCGTGAATCAGCCGTTTAATGCCATCGATTGTATGGGTGGCGCGGGGATATTCATCGGCCCTGAGAATATTCAACTTGCCCATATCTGCAAAATATTCATCGATGAAGCGTTCCGCCACGGCTTCCATTGTGGAATTGGTTTCGCGGGCGCGATCGAGAATTTTGTCGTCAATATCTGTAAAATTCTGCACGTAGCGCACATCGTATCCCCGCCACATCAGATAACGCCGCACCATGTCCCACACAATGTAAGCGCGGGCGTGGCCCACGTGGCAGTAATCGTATACCGTAACGCCGCAGCAATACATCCGCACCTTTCGTGGTTCGAGGGGTTCAAAAGGTGATTCGCGACGGGTCAAGCTGTTGTAAAGCGTTAGAGTCATTCGATTTTAGATTTTAGATTTTAGATTTTAGATTTTACAAGATTTACGCAGAACCTCTAGGTGTAGGGTGCTCCGTGCGCACCTTATCTGTATAGGTAGTGCGTCAAACCCTTTTTGCGTCCAGGACTTTTGGTTTGTAGCTGCGATCGCCCGTTAGCGAAGCTTGTACAAGAGGATCGCCCAACTGCCAGCCTAGGAAATTTTGTACGAAATCTCCTCTATCCATAGTACCGCCCCGGCCGACTCCATCTCACATCTAATTCATGTCATGGAATCTTGACAATAGTTGCAGCGACGATCCCCACAAGCGCTTAATTGTCAAGATTCCCTGACATATTGATCCCCAAAATCACGAAAATGCGTATAAGTACCCAGGATTGAGGCAAAAGACCCCTTGACCCGATCGCAACTTGTCTGCAACATTAAGTCATGACAAAGCGATCCCAAAGAAATGCTTTGATTAAGCAGCCCTGGGAGTCGAATAGCGCGTGTGCTGCCAGCACAGCGTTGCTAGCAGCACCGATCGCACTCACAAAATCGATCTTGTCAATCAAGAATCGACAGAAAAGTTTTATTTAGATCGGACGGTGCGCGCCGAAGCCAAGAAGTCACAACCCCCGATCGCATTGGGGACAAGACAAGCTAAAAAAAATCAAGGCTTCAAAGGTTGGAGAGATGTGGAAGCTCGATCGTATTTGCATTTAAAAGAGTTTCTAACTCAAAAAGTCAACACATTTGTGTTGAAACGAAAAATCTAACCCGCCATCCCAAATTAGTGGAGAACAAACTCATGGCAAAAGAACGCCCACCATTAGAAGAGATGACTTTGCGACAACTCCGCAGAGTTGCTAGCGAATGTGGAGTCTCTCGCTACAGCCGGATGCGGAAATCGCAACTTCTGGCATCAATTCAAGAAATTCAGCGCACCAAATTTTCATACAGTCCATCTCGCAAACTAGAGGCACAAGAAGCAGTGGAAGCAGCAAAGTTTGAACTCGGTCAAGAAGATAGAACCGGCGGTTCTTTGTCATCTGTAGATGAAGGTTTAGCAGATTTGCCCAACGGCTACGGCGAAAGCCGCGTTGTTTTAATGCCCCGCGACCCAGAATGGGCCTACACTTACTGGGATATTCCCAACGATCGCAAAGAAGAATTGCGCCGCCAAGGAGGACAGCAACTCGCCCTGCGGATCTACGACGTTACAGATGTTAACCTCGACAACCAAAGCCCGCACAGCATTCAAGAATATCCCTGCGACGAACTGGCGCGGGAATGGTACGTGCCAATCCCCGTGAGCGATCGCGACTACGCCATCGACATCGGCTACCGCTGTGCAGACGGCCGCTGGCTGGTATTAGCTCGATCGGCCCAAGTTCGCGTTCCTCCCGTCTATCCCAGCGACTGGATTGAAGATCAATTCATCACCCTCGACTGGGAAGAAGAATTGCAGGGCAAAACCTTCGCCGAACTGGTTCCTCCAGCCAAGAAAATCGCACAACAAGCATCCAATGGCAATGGTTACAGCACCAGCAACGCCATCTACGAACAAATCTTCGGCATGGCAGAATCTGCAGAATCCCTGCGCGTAGCGGGTTCTGTCTTCGGTTCCATGCAGCACGTCGCCGGTTCCGTCCAGCAAGTCGGCATCCACGAACAAGCTCTCAGCTCCTACGTGTTCCCCTCCGGCGTCGGAATGTGGGCAGCCCCCGCCATGTCCGGCCTCACAATGTCGGGTGTCGGTATGTCGGGTGTCGGTATGTCCGGCCTCACAATGTCGGGTGTCGGTATGTCCGGCCTCACCATGTCGGGTTTTGGTATGTCGGGTGTCGGTATGTCGGGAGTTGGCTTCGCCGCCCCGATGCGCCCCCGCCAGTTCTGGTTAGTTGCTGACGCCGAACTGATCGTCTACGGCGCCACCGAGCCCGACGCCACCGTCTACGTAGGCGGACAGCCGATCAAACTCAATGCTGACGGCACTTTCCGCTTCCAAATGTCTTTCCAAGACGGCTTAATCGACTATCCGATTTTTGCAGTAGCAGCCGACGGCGAACAAAACCGCGCCATCCACATGAAATTCGAGCGCGAAACTCCAGAACGCCACACCAATACCAAGGAAGATGCTGTTGTGGAATGGTTGGGCTAATCGCTCGCGGTCGATCGCTCAGCGGGCGATCGTGCAGGTTTGTGCCAATTTTTTAACCATCACAAGGCATAGCCTGAGCAGATCCTGATTTGTTAAGGTTAATTCCAGACAACAACCCATAACACCCCCTATACACCGTCCTCCTATTTTGAGGAGCGGTGTTTTTTGTATTTAGGACTTACTTAAAAACCGGGTTTTTATAGTAGAATAGCTCGTCGATCTGGCGATCGACAAAAGTTATACCAATTCTTAAAAGTATGGATAAATATAGATTTTATGCGAGCATCTGTAGGGACTTAGGCTAAGCCTCAGTCCGGCGCGGGACTCTGCGAGTTTTTTTAATAATTGCGATAAAATTGATGATTGTAGCAAGACTTTTTTAAATTGGTATAGCCGTGTTCACTTGAGTGAATTACAGATATCCGGCACAGGGCTTAGGCTTGACCGAAGTCCCTACTTTATTTCATCCCATTGACAACTGCTATATTAGACAATTCTCTCAATATCTCTCTAGATAGATGTTCACTTAACTCGCTATCGGGATGGTTAAATCAAAATTTGCACTTTTCACTCAAGCATTATTAAGTAAGCTAAAGTTTACTTGAACTTTTATTGCACAAACTGGCTAAATTCAGCGAAACAAAAGAAAGCAGATGATTATGAGCGAAATAAGGCGATCGCACCGCCATTTCTCAAAAGCAAATGCAAGAAATAAATTCCCCGCAGCAACCAAGCCAGAAGCGTCCCCGTCTTTTAGCCTTATTCGCTGTCACATTAGTCGCCATTTTACTTTTATTGATTCTGCCGGCACTGACTAAACAGCCAGTCGTGCTCACCATGTTAATGCAAGCCCAAGACATTACAAACTGGAAACCCTTTGTCAAAGAATTTGAACAGAAAAACCCCGACATTCGCATCAACCTCATAGAAGGGCCTTTTGACACAAACCTCATAGAAAATCTTTACACATCTGCCTTTCTTTTAGGCGAATCGCCCTACGACATCATCAACATGGATATTGTCTGGGTTCCCAAATTTGCAGCCGCAGGTTGGGTAAGGGATTTGACAGACAGAATTCCCCCCAAACAACTATCAAAATTCATCCCAGGTAACGTCGAAGGCGGGCGGTATCGGGGCAAACTTTATCGAATTCCCCACGCTTCCGATGCCGGAATGCTGTATTACCGCAAAGACATTTTAGAACAAGCGGGAATTCCAGTGCCGAAAACCTTTGAAGAAATGGTAAAAATCTCTCAAAACTTGCAGAAACAGGGGAAAGCAACTTGGGGTTATCTGTGGCAAGGCAAACAATACGAGGGAGTATCTGCGATGTTTGTCGAGGTACTCTCGGGTTTCGGCGGCTTTTGGGCAAACCCTCAAACTTTTGAAGTTGGGTTAGATAAACCGGAGGCAATTAAAGCAGTTGAATTTCTCAAAAATACGATCGCCTCCGGCATTTCTCCTCCGGGTGTCACCACCTACGGCGAAGAAGAAACCCGGCTTTTGTTTCAAAACGGCAAAGCGCTGTTTTTGCGAAACTGGCCGTATGTTTGGAAGCTAGCAACTGCCGAAGGATCGAATGTTAGAGGCAAAATTGCGATCGAGCCAATGCTCAGCAGTACCGGTCAAACAGGCGGTTCCTGCTTGGGCGGCTGGGGCTGGGGAATTGCCAAAACCTCAAAACATCCAGAACAAGCGTGGAAAGCAATTAAATACCTTACCAGCGAGGAAACCCAGCGCAAATTTATTTTAGAAACCGGTTTGGTTCCCAGTTACAAATCCCTATTTACCAACAAAGAAGTAGTCGCCAAATATCCCCACTACCCGCAACTGCTAAAAGTAGTGGAACGGCCAGCTTTGCGCCCGCCCCTGGCACAATACGCTCAAGCTTCTGATATTTTGCAGCGCTATTTGAGTTCAGCTTTTACCGGGAGAATGAGTGCAGAAGAAGCAATGAAAGCAGCAGCTAGCGAAACTCGCAATTTATTAGGCAGTTTTAAACAACCCAAAGCTTCGTAAATTTGACATCTTGCCTCTGTCAGAAACAGGCAAGATGCCTGTTCCACAAAGTGTGATTTTTTTTATTGTGGGGTGGGGATCTTGCCCGCCCGAACAGGCAAGATGCCTGTTCCACAAAAAGTTAATTCAATTGTGGGCCGTTGTTCCTAGCCCGCCCAAAAATAAATTAAAGGTGAGAAATATGCAATTAGACAAGATGCGACAGCGCGAACAAAAAACCGGATGGATATTAGTAGCACCAGCTTTAATAATTCTGCTGCTAGTATTTGCTTACCCAATATTGCGCGCTTTTTGGCTGAGTTTATTCACCCAAAACCTCGGTACAGAATTAAAACTGGTTTTTTCGGGTTTTGCTAACTACAGTCGAATGTTAGGCGACGGGCGTTTCTGGCAAACTTTAGCCAACACCACAGTATTTACTGTCGCCTCTGTTTTGCTGGAATTAATTCTCGGTATGGGCATTGCCTTAGTCTTAAATCAATCCTTCGCAGGGCGCGGCATCGTGCGGACAATTTCCCTGCTACCTTGGGCGCTGCCCACTGCATTGATGGGAGTAGCTTGGGCGTGGATTTTTAACGACCAATACGGCGTAATTAACGACATTTTGATGCGATTGGGATTGATTCAAAATAGCATTAGCTGGCTGGGAGATCCGACTTTGGCAATGATGGCAGTGATTACAGCGGATGTGTGGAAAACTACGCCCTTTGTCAGCTTGCTTTTGCTAGCGGGATTGCAATCAATTCCCGGTGATTTGTACGAAGCACACGCGATTGACGGCGCCAGTAGCTGGCAGAGTTTCCGTCAAGTTACCCTGCCCCTGCTGATGCCGCAAATTGTGATTGCTTTGCTGTTTCGATTTGCTCAATCTTTCGGCATTTTTGACTTGATTCAGGTGATGACGGGAGGGGGGCCGGCGGGGGCAACGGAGACGGTTTCTATCTACATTTACAGCACCGTAATGAGGTATTTAGACTTTGGGTACGGGGCGGCTTTGGTGGTGTGTACTTTTTTGCTGTTAGTGGCAGCAGTTGCGATCGCCGCTTACCTGTTATCGAGAGTCCGCGTCAATGCAGCCGGAGGAAAGTAAGACGATTTTAGATTTGGGATTTTGGATGTTAGATTGCTACACAAGTTAGTTCGCGATCGCACGCCAACCCCAGAAACCCGGTTCCTTCCTATATTTCTCGTGACAGTCCGCAAAACTGGTAGAAACCGGGTTTCTCGCCCCACAAACCTATTTCTTGAAACTCTTGTGGGGTGTGCAGGAAAGCCCGCCCAAAAAGTTAAATCTCAATGCAGAACAACTTAGCACGTTCCTTTCATTGGTATAAATTATGTCGATCGCCCGCGAACAACCTACCAACAAAACCTTTGACATCCGGCAATTAATCTTGCCAATATCGGCGATATTAACCGTCGCATATTTCCTCGCACCTATTATCTGGCAGGTGCTAACTTCTTTCAAAGTAAATGCAGATATTTCGGCGATTCCCAACGTCTACATTCCCACACGAATTACTTTGGATCATTACCTGTCGCTGTTCCAGCGTCGCCCCTTTGGACTTTACATTTTAAATAGCGCTTTTGTTTCCATTACTTCAACATTGCTGTGTTTAGCAGTAGGCGCTCCCGCAGCTTACGCTTTAGCCAGGTTGCGGCTGTGGGGCGAGAGAATCATCCTGGCAAGTGTGACGATTGTGACGCTATTTCCGGCGGTGCTGCTATTTTTGGGACTGCTGGAAATTGTCAAAGCTTTGGGTTTAGGGAATAATTATTTAGCATTAATTATTCCTTACACCGCGATCAATCTGCCGCTGACAATTTTGGTGATGCGGAGTTTCTTTCAACAGTTGCCAAAAGATTTGGAAGATGCTGCTAAAGTAGACGGATACAACACTTTTCAAATGCTGTGGCAAATCGTGCTACCGATGACATTTCCCGCGTTAGTCACAACCGGAATTTTGACATTTATTTCAGCTTGGAACGAGTTTATATTTGCACTAACATTTATGACTCGCGAATCTCTAAAAACAATCCCCGTCGCCACGGCTCAACTCAGCGGCACGTCAGTCTTTGAGATTCCTTACGGGCCGATCGCCGCAGCTACCGTTTTGGGAACTTTGCCCTTGGTTTTTCTGGTTTTGGTGTTCCAGCGGCGCATTGTTCAGGGTTTAACTGCGGGGGCGGTAAAAGGATAAATCGATTTTAGATTTTAGATTTTAGATTTTAGATTGAACTGGTTCCTAGGCTCGGCCTGGGAACCGATATCTAGAGGCTCTGCCTCGCTTGCTTGCGGAGGAAAATTGGAGGCGCAGCCTCCGAATCTGCGTTATCAGCTAGATCCTGGGAACGAGTCAAACAACACAGTCAACAGTCAACAGTCAACAGTCAACAGTCAACAGTTTAAAAATCATGGCAAAATTGCAACTAAAAAACCTCAATAAAACCTACAGCCCTAAAGTAGTTCCCGTAAAAGACATTAGTTTGGATGTCAGCGAAGGGGAATTTCTGACTTTGTTGGGGCCCTCGGGGTGCGGCAAATCTACGACGCTCAGGTTAATTGCAGGGTTGGAACAGCCGACTAGAGGCGAGATTAGAATTGGCGATCGCAATGTCACTTATCTCAGACCGGGCGATCGCGATATTGCAATGGTTTTTCAAAGTTACGCGCTTTATCCGCACATGACAGTATACGAGAATATGGCGTCGAGCCTCAAACTTCGCAAAATCTCCTCCAGCGAAATCAACCGGTTAGTCACGGAAGTTGCAACATCCCTCGGATTGACGGAATTAATCGATCGCAAACCCGGAAAACTATCAGGCGGGCAGCGGCAGCGAGTAGCCCTCGGCCGCGCATTAGTGCGCCAACCGGAAGTATTTTTGCTCGACGAACCTTTGAGCAATCTCGACGCCTTATTACGGGAAAAAGTTAGGGCCGAACTCAAACAATTGTTTTCCTCCCAAAAAGCTCCTGTAGTTTACGTCACTCACGACCAAACCGAAGCAATGACGCTTTCTACAAAAGTCGCAGTTCTCAACAGCGGCAACGTGCAGCAGCTAGATCCGCCACACTTAATTTATACCCGTCCTGCAAATCAGTTTGTAGCCGGGTTCGTGGGCAGCCCGCAAATGAATTTGCTCGTGCTTAAATGCCAGGGCAATTTTGCTCAGTTGGGCGATTTTCGAGTTCGACTACCAGATATGCCGACTGTGCCGCCAGAAATTGTGTTGGGAATTCGCCCGGAACACGTCGGCTTTGCAGATGCAGAGGCCGGCAAGATGCCGGCCCCAGAGGCAATTAAAGGTGAAGTTTTTTTAGTGGAAAACTTGGGAATGCAAAATTTAGTTAGCGTCCGAGTTAAAGGTTTGGAGCCAGTAACGGTGCGGGCTTTGCTGCCAAATGACCGCCACTGGAATTCTGAAATTGTAGAGCTGGTTTTTCCGCCTCAGTTGCTGCACTGGTTTGACGTGAAAACGGGCGATCGCTTGCAATAAGAATTTGCCCTCTATAGCATGATTGATGGAAAATGGTCTAACCCTGTGCTGAAAAAAACCTTTTCTGCTCCTAACTAAGTTATGACTTTAGTTAGAGGTAGAAGTATTTTCCTGCTGTTAAAGTGATATAGGTGTTTAAAAAAGCTAATTGGCTGACATATAGGTGGCGTGTTTACCAGATTTTATCGCTAACCTATAACTCTATTTATGTAGTTAATGGCAAGTTGAAGCTAAGTTGGCTTTCCCTCGCGTTAGCTGCTGATTTTGGAGCGAGTCAATTAGATGAAAAAATGTTGAAAATTATCACCAATCAACTTAGGGAGTATGACCGAGATGAATTTGATTTCCACAGCCATTGCTCGCATTAGTTCCCTGCTTAAGGGCTTTCAAATCAAGAGTTTTTTGAGTGTTGTCCTAGTCGGTTTTCTGCTGCTAACAACAAATGTTGATTCTGGAAGCAGTAACCAAGGTTTTGGCGGGCAAGCCAGCTCAAAGGCCGATCTAAACAATTCTGAAAGACCCCAAACAACGCGGGAATGGAGGCAAGAAGCTCGCGAAACGTCAGACTCTCCGGGCGAACGAGTTCAGAAGATTGGGCAAGAGGCAGGAGCAGCCGTGAAAGAAATGGGGGAGATGTACCAAGACACTGCTAAGAGAAGTGTCCGCGAATTAAAGGATAACTAGCTCCACCTAAAAAAGTATAAGACTGAGAAACCTGATTGCTGTAGGGGCAGCGCCAAGAGTGTTCGCCCTTGCGGGTTTCTCAACACCTGAACAGTTTGACGTTTAGATAGGTTGAGCTACTTAATACGGCAGAGACAATCAAGTAGGCGAGCATAAATAAACTAAGACTGACGTTCATAAACCCGGTTTCTCATGTGAAACTGGGTTTTTGAGTTGGAAGCCTTTTATGTTAAATTAAATCAAATCCGCGTTAAAACCCCCTTGATAAGGCTCGGCGGTTGAAACTGAGATATTGCAGCATTCTCCATAAGCATTTCAAGGGTGGACTAGGAGCAACGACCCAGAATAAAATTGAACTATGAGTGGAACAAACCGGAAAGCCTGTTCATGAAAATGGTGCAAGATGTCAGTTAAAACCGCTTTTAACCTCAAGCTCGTATGTGGCTTCGATCGCCCCTAGAATGCGATATCGAGGTCAAACTACACAAACTTTCGTCTCTCTCTAAGAGACTAAGAAATAAGCGGTAAGTCGCTTAGGTTGCACCCTAAATATAGAAGTTCCGTGTAATTGCTGATGAATAAACATCTTAACAGTCTTTGCTTGACCGGCCTGCTGTTCATCCTGCCTGTTTGTCCGGCGACAATTGCCCGCGCTCAACTTGCCGAAACTTCGGATACTAACGCCAAGCAAACAAATCTCCTCAAAGATGAACTGTATTTTGGGTTAACTAAACCGGGAGGCGAGCCAGTTTCTGAAGCAGAATGGCAGGAGTTTGTCAGCGCAGTTATTACCCCTCACTTTCGGGAAGGGCTAACGGTATTAGACGGCTCGGGGCAATTTCTCAACAGCTCGGGAATTCTGATTCGAGAAAACTCTAAAATAGTTATTTTGATTTATGAAAGTAGCCCGGAAAAAAATCAAGCTATTAATGAAATTATCGAAACTTACAAGCGCATTTTCCAGCAGGAGTCAGTGTTGCGGGCGACCAGCGAAGTTAAGGTTTCCTTCTGATGCGGTCATCGAATCAGTGTATTTATGATATTATTTGTTGTAATCAAGGTCATACCCTCAAAGATAAGTAGGGTGCGGGTGCAAGCAAAATCATAATTTTTGGGTATCGATCGCACACTGCAAAAACTCGCTAGAAAAACCTGCCCGGGAGAAAACAAAAACATGACAAACGACGGCAACCAAAAAGCTGAAGCGCCCCAAAGCGAGGATTCACGAAATTTGTCCGGCATGGCGAAAGCTTTTCTTGTGAGCGTGGCTTGGTCTTACGCAGAGGCATTGGAGCGAATGAAACGATCGCGAAATCCACAGGAACCCGCGCCGGAATCTCCGACAGAACAAGTCGATCGCAATCCTGAAAACAATTAATGAAAGACCATTAAGGCGATCGATTTACCAAACTATCTGTGCGATCGAACGCAGCAGTCAGTTAGCTGTTTTGAGTTGGGAACACTCAACTCAAAACAGCTAACTCTACAATTACCTCAGAAAGTGTATTGGATTTTACAATAAAAAAAAGTGAAATCCCCGTGACCCTTCAACGAGCTCAGGACAAGCTTTAGTCAGGGGATGAGAACTGCGTTGGGGGTTTGAAGCTCAACCTATGTCTATCCCTAAAACAAATTTAAACTAAACAAAGTACGGTTTTACCGCTACAGTGTACAAAACAAATAACCAATTTTTAGATCGGTCTCATGTCTAATTCAAAAATGATTGGCAAAGCGATCGCAGGTGGCCTTTGCTTCGGCATCCTCGCCAGCTTCACCGCTTCACACGGCCCCGCATCCGCAGCAGCACCAATAATTGCCCAAGAAACAGCAGCCCCGGCGGCTAGCAGCATCGACAAGCAACTCCTAGGCCAATGGCAAGGTACAGTCCCCTCCGGTCAGTCTTTCACCTTCATCTTTGCCCCTGAAGGCAAATTGTTCCTCATGGCTAAAGGCCCGGACGGAGCCGCCCGCGCCAAAGAAATGAGGTACAAAGTTAATCTCGGTGAAAAACCGATGCACATTGATGTCGGTCTCAGCAGCACAGAAACCGTTCAGACTGTTTTTGAGTTGACTCCCGAAGGTCAAATGCGCCTTCAGTTGCAAGGCACCAATCCCGGAGAGGCGAGACCTAATTCCTTAAACGAGCAGGCAACCGTGTTTAAAAAGGTCTCCGAGGCCACTGCACTGCCTGCTGACACTCAGGTCATCGGTTTTTGAGGAAAATCACTCGCAGGCAGAAGGCATTCCAGTAGTTCTGAGTTTTGAGTTTTGAATTTTAAGTTAAAGAATTTAAACTTTAAAATTCAAAACTTACAACTTAAAATTTTCCTACTGCCTTCTGCCTTCAGCAGGCCCTGCTACAATCCACTTAATCTCCATTTAACTTTTGCCATAGACCTCCATGAGTGAAACCGTCCTAGAAGTTCGCAACCTGCGGGTTGAATTTCAATCTGCGGACGCAGGCGATGCGTCTGCAACAGTCAAAGCTGTTGACGGCATTTCGTTTGAGGTCAAGCGAGGGCAGACTCTGGGAATTGTGGGAGAGTCGGGGTCGGGAAAATCGGTAACATCCCTGGCTGTGATGGGTTTGCTTTCGAGTTCGTCAACGAAAATAGATGGCGAAATTTGGTTTTATTCGACAAAAGACGGCGCTAGCAATGGGCCTGTGAATCTGCTGGAAATCCCGGACAGGGAAAAACAAACATACCGGGGCAGCCAGATTGCGACAATTTTTCAAGAGCCGATGAGTTCGCTCAATCCCGTTTATACGATCGGATTTCAACTCACAGAAGCCATTTGTTTGCACCAAAAGGTGTCGCAGACAGAAGCGCGGCGCAAAGCTGCTTCTCTGCTGCAAGAGGTGAAGCTGCTACCGGGCGACGATGAGCTCAGGCAGCGGTGTTTGGCTTTGCGGCAAGAGCACTCCCGGGCTGCTGCGGGGAATCAAGCAGTTATGGAGGACGATCGCGATTTGATGCAGCTCGTCAACGGCCAAAAACAAGCTATGCTCGATCGCTACCCCCACGAACTCTCAGGCGGTCAAATCCAGCGCGTGATGATTGCAATGGCCATTTCTTGCAATCCAACTTTATTAATTGCTGATGAACCGACCACGGCTTTGGACGTAACCGTGCAGGCAACTATCTTAGGTTTGCTGCGGGAGTTGCGGGACTCTAGAGGCATGGCAATGATTTTTATTACCCACGATTTGGGCGTCATTGCTGAAATTGGCGATACGGTGGCGGTGATGTACCGAGGCAAGATTGTTGAGTGCGGTGCGATCGAACAAATTTTCAGCAATCCCCAACATCCTTACACAAAAGGTCTGTTAGCTTGCCGCCCAACTCTCGATCGGCAAATGCGCCACTTGCCCACAGTTTCCGATTTTATGGATGTCACCACAAATGCTAGCGGCGAATTGGTAATTGTCGAGAAAAATGCCGATTTAGACGGCGACAGCAGCGGGGGAAATCCCGCTTTTGCAACTGGAAAACCGCCTCGGCTGCCGCATATTTCCGGCCCTTTGCTGGCTGTTAATAACTTGCGAGTCGGTTTTCCGGTGCAGGGAATGTTTGGCGAAACTAAACGCTTGTTTATGGCGGTAAACGATATTTCTTTTGAGGTTTACCCGGGCGAGACTTTGGGTTTGGTGGGCGAGTCAGGCTGCGGCAAATCAACTTTGGCGAGAGCTTTGCTGCAATTAATTCCGGCGGCCAGCGGCAAAGTGTTTTTTGAAGGTCAAGAAATTACGCCTCCTGCGAAAAGTAGTTCGGCATCCCAGTGGATGGCTAATTATCGGATGCAAAAAGAGTACGATCGCAAATTGCGGTGGCTGCGGCGCGATATGCAAATTATTTTTCAAGACCCTTTTAGTTCTCTCGATCCGCGCCTGAATATTGGGGATGCGGTGATGGAACCGATGGTGATTCACCGCTTTGGTAAGAACCAGAAAGAACAGCGCGATCGCGCGGCTTATTTGTTGGATAGAGTGGGCTTAAATCCCGAGCTTATGCGGCGCTACCCTCACGAGTTTTCGGGCGGACAGCGGCAGCGAATTTCTATTGCGAGAGCTTTGGCTTTGAATCCTAAGTTTATTATTTGCGATGAGTCGGTTTCGGCATTAGATGTGTCGGTGCAGGCGCAAGTTTTAAATTTGCTGAAGGAGTTGCAAACAGAGTTTGGACTGACTTATATTTTTATTTCTCACGATTTAAGCGTGGTCAAGTTTATGAGCGATCGCGCGATCGTCATGAACAAAGGTAAAATCGAGGAAATTGGCACTGCAGAGCGCATTTACCGCCAACCGCAGCAAGCTTACACGCGACAACTTATAGCTTCTATTCCAGCAGGGAATTTGGAGCGAATTCGGCAACAACAATTAGGTCGCCAAGGTGCTTTGGCTGCTGTGCCGCCTTTGCCTTCATCGCCTGCCGATGAATCGGAACAAGTTTGATATCTAGTGTTTTAAACTAATATCAATTACCAATTGCCCGTTACCAATTACTAATTATTAATTAACCATTACGCGCGAACATCTCGTGCAAAGAAAAACTGCTACTAAGATTTTTTTCATTTTATCTTCACAAATCAGCAGTTGAGCTTTATTTTAACTTCATAATTTATGGTCAAATTCCACCTGCTGGAACTTGACTCATATTCCCGGTTGTTTAACCCATAGCCAGGGCGCTCCACGCAGCATTTTCGTACATCAAACCCCGTCATTCCTGGGTGCAAAAAGTGGGGTATAACACGCTACTAAGAGCGCGGTAAGCTGCTTCAGGTGCAGCCTACATAATTAGGTTGTGCGTCCAGGACGGCCAGTCTCTGCGTCCAGGACTAGCTAGATTAGGCCAAATGTCCAATGCCTAACAGCAATATCTAGGCCATGATTATAGATAAACTCTCTATATGAGTCGGAAAAGTTATAAAATGCGCACCCCAGCTAAAAAGAGATTGCTCGCTAATTCCGTAAATACACTTAATTCTCTGCCCGGGTTGCGTAGATTTACGCAAATTTTAAAATGCTAGATTTCGCAAGCTAGGAAAGTTTTACAATATTTAAACATCTTTATTGTAATTTTGGGTCACCACGAGTAAAACGGGATCAAGAGTAAAAAAATGAAATCTTCTGTTCGTATCGAAGAATCAAAAAGCACTAAATTCTCGAACTTACTGCAACTGTTGTTGATAAAAATCACGGCAGCAGTAACCAGAATAGAAAAGGCAGAAGGCAGCAAGCATTATGAAAAAAAAATCAGCCTAGGGACGATCGCCCCTGGCAGTTTATTCTCTATTTTGATAATTGTACTGCTGGTGTTAAACGGGTGGCTCGTAGCTGGCAGCGGTGATAATTTCTACCATCGCCAACTCGCCCTGGGATTTTTGGGAATAGCAAATATTGTCTTTTTGGCGGGATCGGCGCGCTCAAAAGCCTCTTGGGCCCTAGCGAGAGACGATCGCCCATCCAGCGAACCCAACGGAGGCGATCGCTTTTTTAGCCTCTCGCTAGATCTGCTGTGCGTCCTTAGTTTTGACGGTTATGTAACACTCATCAACCCAGCAGCACAAAAAATACTCGGCTATTCCCCAGGAGAAATGATTGGCCAACTCTTCATTGAATTCGTGCATCCAGACGATCGCGAAACTACTTTAAAAGAAGCTGAAAGTATTGCTGCGGGGAATAATACCGTTGGGTTTGAAAACCGCTGGCGCTGTCGAAACGGGTCTTACAAATGGATAGCCTGGACTGCTACCCGTTTCTGCGAGGAAGAATTGATCTATGGTGTCGGCCGCGACATTACCGCTCACAAACAAGCAGAAGCAGCGCTGCAAGAGAGCCAGCGTTTTGTTGAGCGAATTGCCAATACCAGTCCGAATCTTCTCTTTGTTTACGACGAAAGCGAGCAGCGAAATGTCTACAGCAACCGCGAAATCACTGACATCCTCGGCTATACGAGCGCAGAAGTTGAAAACATGGGCAGCAATCTGCTGCCCACCATCATCCACCCTGACGACTTAGCTAAATTTCCCGGGTATTTTCAGCAATTAGAAAATGCTCCCGACGGCGAAGTTGTTGAGTACGAATATCGGTTACGCGATCGACAGAATTGTTGGCACTGGTTAGTCAGCCGGAATATTGTATTTAGCAGAACAGAGGAGGGAAAAATTCAGCAGCGTCTCGGTGCTGCTACGGACATTACAGAGCGCAAAATAGCAGAACAAGCTTTAGCAGAACAATTGAAACTTTCTCTATTCACAGCAGATGTGGGAATTGGTCTAACTCAAAACCAGACTTTGCTTGCAACTTTGCAATATTGCACCGATGCAGTTGTGCGCCATTTGGATGCTGCCTTTGCTCGGATTTGGACGCTGAATGAAGAGCGAAATGTATTGGAACTGCAAGCAAGCGCGGGGATATTATATACTGGCATTGACGGCGCTTACACCCGCATTGCTGTCGGCGAGTTCAAGATTGGTTTAATCGCCCTGGAGCGAAAACCTTACATCACTAATTCTGTGCAAGAAGATCCCCGACTCCACGACAAAGAATGGGCGTCACGAGAAGGAATGGTGGCTTTTGCTGGATATCCGCTAATTGTTGACAATCAGTTGCTGGGAGTAATCGCGATGTTTGCTCGCCAGGAGTTGAACGAATCAACGCTGATTGCTTTGGCGTCAAGTGCCGATGCGATCGCCCTGGGAATTAAGCGCAAACAAACAGAAGAAGCTCTCGCCAGACAAAAGCAAACTTTGAGGGCAATTATTGACAACGCTCCCATTTGGGTGTGGCTGACTGACACTAAAGGCAAAATGCTGTTGGTTAACAAAACTTTTTGCGAATCTGTGAACGTTCCTGAAGAAAAATTTTTGGCAGCATCTCACTCTTCAGAAATTTTGGGAGCGGAAGCATTTGCTAACTGCATGGCGTCTGACGTGCAAGTCTGGAGTCAAGATACTCCTTTTTATGCTGATGAAATTATCCAGTTTGCTGACGGTAAAAATCACCATTTAGAGGTAATTAAAGCTAAGGTAAAAGAGGCTAACGGCAGCGCTATCGGCTTAATCGGTTTGGGTTTGGACGTTACAGAACAAAAAGAAGCTCAAAGACAGTTGCAAAAGTCGGAAGCGAGATACCGCAAATTAGCGGAGCAGGAAACACTGCTGAACCAGCTAGCTAGCAATATCCGCGAATCTCTGGATTTAGATACTATTTTAGCAACAACCGTGCAGCAAATTCGAGACTTGCTGCAACTCGATCGCTGTCTGTTTCTTTGGTATTTGCCAGACGCCCCGTCACCAGTTTGGAATGTGATCTCCGAGGCAAAAAATACAGATTTACCTTCGATTTTGGGTTTATATCCTGTCGCTCCAACGGCTTCTATCGCTGAGCGGATTGGCAATTTAGAAATAATTCAGATCGACGATGTTGAGGCATTAACCGATCCAGTAGAACGGGAATTTTTAAGGTATGTAGGGCTCAATTCTCTGCTGGACATTCCCCTTCAAACACAGTCGGGTCAAATTGGCGCGATCCTCTGCGGTGCTTGCAACGGGGTGCGGCTGTGGAGAGACGAAGAAGTGGAACTGTTAATGGCAGTAGGAACTCAGTTGGCGATCGCCATTAATCAAGCCGAACTTTACGAAAAATCTCGCCTCGCCGCCGCCGAATCAAAAGCAGCAGCAATGCAGCAAAAATTGCTCAACCAGCTAGGCAGTCAAATCCGCGCTTCTCTCGATTTAGATACTATCTTGGCAACAACTGTGCGGCAAATTCGCGACTTGCTGCAACTAGATCGCTGTCTGTTTATGTGGTATACGCCCGAGGCCGAGACGCCCGCTTGGGATGTCGTCCACGAAGCTAAAAATGATGACTTGCCCTCGCTTTTGGGTTATTACCCTGCTGAGGTAACGGGGACGCTGGCGCAAAAGATAGCTAATTTGGAAATCTATCAAATAGATGATGTTGCAACTTTCAGCGATCCAGTAGAAAGGGAATTCTTTTTGCAGGTGGGTTACAAGTCTGTCTTGGATTTGCCGGTTAAGAGTGCAGGGGGTTTAACTGGAGTTGTGGGCTGCACTTCTTGCCGCGAGGTGCACAGGTGGACAAAAGACGAAGTGGAGTTGCTATCGGCAATTTGCGATCAATTGTCGATCGCCATCAGTCAAGCGGAACTCTACACTCAAAGCGTCGATTCAGCTCGGGTAGCGCAAGAACAAGCTGCCAAACTCGAAGTAACTCTGTGCGAACTCCAGCAAGCTCAAACTCAACTCGTGCAGGCAGAAAAAATGTCGAGTCTCGGTCAGATGGTAGCAGGAATTGCCCACGAAATCAATAACCCGGTCAGCTTTATTTTCGGCAATCTTACCTACACAGAAGAATACGCCGGAAGCCTGATGAAACTGCTGCAAATGTATCGAAATGAATACCCCGAACCTTCTCTAGCTCTTCAGGAGGAAATAGAAGTGTTAGAGCTGGATTTCTTGCTAGACGACTTGCCGAAAATGCTGTCTTCTATGCAGATGGGAGCTACTCGCATCCGGGATATCGTGCGGAGTTTGCGGAATTTCTCTCGCCTTGATGAATCTGACATGAAAAAGGTTAACATTCACGAAGGCATCGACAGCACATTGATGATTTTAGAACACCGTCTGAAAGTTCAGCCCGAGCGCCCAGCAATTCAACTCGTTAAAGAATACGGACAATTGCCACTGGTGGAGTGCTACGCCGGACTGTTGAATCAGGTGTTTATGAATATTATTGCTAACGCTATTGACGTTTTACAAGAACCGCTCGAAAATCCGGGAATTATCCGCATTCGTACAGAGGTAGAAGGTAGTGTCGCTGTCATTAGAATTTCTGATAACGGTGCAGGTATGACGGATCAAGTCAAGCAGCGGATATTTGACCCTTTCTATACTACAAAACCGATCGGTTCGGGTACTGGGATGGGTTTAGCGATTTCTCACTCAATTATAGTCGAAAAACATAAAGGTGAAATCTATTGTATTTCCTCTGTAGGGAAAGGAACTGAATTTACGATTAAAATTCGGATTAAAAGCACAGAAAATTAAATTTGTTTGTCGGTCAAATTACTACGGTGAGTCAGTTGGAAAAAATATAATTTTTTGTACTAACCTTAAGACTGACGCATCCTACAGACTACACACAGATAAAAGTTATTTTACCAAAAATTTGTAGGGTGCATATTGTGCACCCTACAACTAAAATTGATATGATATTAAAAATCTAAAATCTAAAATCTAAAATCTAAAATGGCATTACCTCCCGGCAGTTTCGGTTTACCCCTAATTGGCGATACCATCAACTTTTTGCAAGATTCCCAATTTGCCAAAAAACGCCAGCAGCAGTACGGAAATATTTTCAAAACCAGCATTTTCGGACAGCCTACAGTTTTCATGTGCGGTCAAGAGGCGAATTTGTTTGTTTTAAGCAATGAAAACCAATATTTTGCTGTGACTTGGCCTCCCAGCACGAAAGCGCTTTTAGGGCCGCTTTCCTTAGCGTTGCAAACGGGTGCTAACCACCAAAATCGGCGCAAGTTGCTGTACCAAGCGTTTCAGCCGCGAGCTTTGGCCGGCTACATCGGCGGGATGGAAGATATCACTCAGCGCTATTTGGAAAAATGGGCCATAATGGAAACCATGACTTGGTATCCAGAACTGAAAAATTATACTTTTGATGTTGCGGGTAAGTTATTAGTAGGGATTGATAATGGTTCGGAAACGGCGCTGGGACATTATTTTGAAACCTTCTCTGATGGTTTATTTTCTATTCCTTTAGATGTGCCTTGGACTCGGTTTGGTCAAGCTAAAAATGGCAGAAAGTTACTGTTAGCCGAACTGGAAAAGATTATTCGCGATCGCCAGCAAGGAACCCCTAGTGGCAAGGATGCTTTGAGTTTGCTGATTTCGGCTCGCGATGACGAGGGAAATAGTTTGAGTTTGGATGAGTTAAAAGATCAAGTGCTGTTGCTGCTGTTTGCGGGACACGAAACTTTAACTTCGGCGATCGCCTCTTTTTGTCTTCTGCTAGCTCAAAATCCCCATGTGATGGCAAAAGTCCGCGCCGAACAGCAGCAGTTCCCCGCAACTGAACCGCTAACCTTGGAACAACTCAAACAAATGACTTATTTAGAGCAGGTTATGCGAGAAGTGCTGCGGTTGGTTCCGCCAGTGGGAGGCGGCTTTCGGCAGGTAATTAATGCTTGCGAGTTCGGCGGCTACGAAATTCCCAAGGGTTGGATGGTACTTTATCAAATCAATCAGACGCATCAGGATAGCGCAGTTTATCCCGAACCCGATCGATTCGACCCCGATCGATTTAGCTCCGATCGATCGCCTAAACCTTTCAGCTACGTGCCCTTTGGCGGAGGTTTGCGAGAATGTTTGGGCAAAGAATTTGCCCGGTTAGAGATGAAGTTGTTTGCGGCAAAGATTGTTCGGGAGTTTGAATGGGAGCTTTTACCGGATCAAGATTTGAATTTAATCCGAGTACCGACTCCTCATCCCCGCGACGGTTTGCGAGTGAAATTTCGTCGGACAACTATGAATAGGTAGAAAATCCAGAACTTCGACTTTTTGAAGAATTCGGGAACTATTCTTAAGAACAGGCTTTCCGGCCTGTTCCACAATAGGTAAATGTTCTTGTGGGGCGGGTTAGAAGCCCGCCCTGAAAGCCTTATTAATGATAAGGGTGCAATATCTGAGTCTCAATCAATATCCAATTGCATCGGCCCCAAATACTTAGTTAAATAAGGAGAAAAAACCTCATAAATCAGAGTCAAGGGCTTACCATGATGCCAAAACAAATAGTGTCGCCCCCAAAAAGGCCCCGACTGTTCAAAAGCTGACTCCAAAGCCACCGAATCACCGCAATAAATGCCCTGCACATCGCGATACAATTCTGTGCGCAGCCGCGCTAAACTGGCCCAAATTGGCAAAGATTTATTTTGTAAATATTCATCTACGTGGCTCGCTTCCCACCAAGAAGTCGCATAGGCTAAGCGCTGTCCCGAAGCAGTCCGCAGCCACACTTGTCGGCGCAGGCGCGGCCCCGGAACCGCGACAATTTGCTCTGGTGCGCCGTCTGCGTCTTCACCCACTAAAGACATATCGATGACATCAACTTCTGTGGGTTCCCCTGTCAGCAGTTGCAGGTGACGGGTGGGGGAACCGTCGCCCAGGAGCAGTATTTGCCACGCCGGTGCTAGCTTGGTGTGGGGTAAACCCTTCTGTACTGCGTCTTCGGCTCCTTGCCACAGGGGGTTGAGAGCGTGCCAGGTTCGGCTGTTTTTGGGTGTGAATGTTGCAGTCAAGGGTCTTTACAAAACTTAATTTTTTGTTAATTATAACGCTTCTTCAATTATCCGCTCAAAAATCAAAAATCAAAAATCGATCGTCATGGGTCGATCGCCCATAGGATGTCCGATGAAACTGACATCTTGCATCATTGTCAATAAGCCTTTCAAGGGCGCGCAGGATGCCCAGCCTACAAGAAAATTCATCTTTTGTGGAACAGGCCGGAAAGCCTCTTTTTGAGATTGGTGCAAGATGTGAAGTGAAATCGTTATAATATTTGGGTTCAACTAATTTTATGAGATTTTTTTCTTCATTCTTCCCGCTCTCCTAGATAACTAAAACCTGATTCCTGATTACTTCAATTCGTTACCTCCATAAAATCCGTTACATCATCCGTTGCTGAACTTCCTTGTGCTATATGTTACGAATAACCGAAATAAAACTCCCCCTAGATCATCCTCAAGATGCGATCGCCAGTGCCATTCTCAAAAAGCTGCAAATTCCTCCCGAAGAATTGCTCGGCTATTCCATCTTCAAGCGCAGCTACGATGCTCGTAAAAAAGCAGAAATCCTCCTTGTCTATATTGTGGATGTAGAGACGACACAGGAAAAACAACTTCTCCCACGCTTCAAAAAAGATCCTCATGTGATGGTGACACCAGACACGAGTTATCGCTTTGTAGCCAAAGCCCCCAGCAATTTGACCATTCGCCCCATTGTGATTGGTACAGGGCCGTGCGGTATGTTTGCGGGTCTAATGCTGGCACAAATGGGGTTTCGCCCCATCCTTTTAGAACGCGGAAAAGCAGTGCGCGATCGCACAGTTGACACCTTTGGATTTTGGAAGAAAAAAGCAGAATTCAACCCAGAATCTAACGCTCAGTTTGGCGAAGGTGGCGCGGGTACTTTTTCCGATGGCAAACTCTACAGCCAAGTTAAAGATCCTCAGCATTATGGACGGAAGGTGCTGACGGAACTTGTGAATGCGGGAGCTTCACCAGAAATTTTATATATTAATAAACCGCATATTGGCACGTTCAAACTGGTGGGCATTGTCCAAAGTATTCGCGCCCAAATAGAATCATTAGGCGGAGAAATTCGGTTTCAAACTCGTGTAGAAGATATCCACATTGAAAATGGAAAAGTGCAGGGGCTTACCCTAGCCAGTGGAGAATATATTGCTAGTAATTATATAGTTCTGGCGGTGGGGCACAGCGCCCGCGATACTTTTGAAATGTTGTTTTCGCGCGGGGTTTACATCGAGCCTAAACCTTTTTCTATTGGTTTTCGGGTGGAACATCCGCAGACTACGATCGATCGCTGTCGTTTTGGCGATCGGGCGGGCCATAAGCTTTTGGGCGCCGCCGATTACAAACTGGTTCACCATTGCCAAAACAATCGTTCTGTATATAGTTTCTGTATGTGTCCCGGTGGTTTGGTAGTGGCGGCTGCGTCAGAACCGGGGCGAGTTGTTACTAATGGGATGAGTCAATATTCTCGGAATGAACGCAATGCTAACAGCGGAATTGTGGTAGGTATCACGCCGGAGGATTATCCGGGTCATCCCTTAGCAGGAATGGAGTTTCAGCGTCGCCTGGAAGAACGGGCATTTGAGTTAGGAGGTGGCACTTACAACGCCCCTGGGCAGCTTGTGGGTGATTTTTTGGCGAATCGCCCTTCCACAGCGCTAGGCAGTGTGCAGCCGTCTTATACGCCGGGAGTTGTGATGACTGATTTGAGCGAAAGTTTGCCAGATTATGCGATCGCAGCTATCCGCGAAGCACTTCCGGCTTTTGACAAACAGATTAAAGGATTTGCGATGGATGATGCGGTTTTAACTGGCGTGGAAACGCGCACTTCTTCACCAATTCGGATTAAACGCAAGGAAGATTATCAAAGTTTGAATACAGAAGGTCTTTATCCTGCTGGGGAAGGTGCAGGATATGCGGGTGGAATCCTGTCGGCGGGGATTGATGGGATTAAGGTGGCGGAGGCGGTTGCTTTGAGCATATTGCAATCTTCAAACCACAAAATTTGAGGCTGGATTTGAGGATTTTTAGATGGTTTGAAGATTGCCGTCAACCGTCAACTGTCAACTGTCAACTCTGTTCAAACAGCAGCTAAACGCGATCGAATTTCCGTATCGGTATACTCCGGCGTCCAGCCTTCTTTGGTGGTAAAATAGCGCACCGCTTTAATTTTCCGGGCTGCTGTCAAATAAAACCAGTGTTCTGTATTCGCCGGCACGTTGATAAATTCTTCCGGCTGCACTGTGAGTTCGACTTGGCTGCCGTCGGGCCGCACGAAGCCGAAAACGCCCTCGCCTGCTACGATATAGCGGACTTCATCATCGGCGTGGATGTGGCACTTGTTGAATTTGGACAGCATGGTGTCGATGTTGGGAATGTCTGGGTGCAGTACAATTAAGTCGCGCTCCTGATAGCCTGCACTTTCAGACAACTGTTGAAAGTAGCCGTCGAGAGCTTGCAGCACTTGCTCTTTTTGATTGTCGTCAAGAGCATCTTTAGCTAACAAATTTTGAATTTCAGCGCTGTCACCGACGGGCCAGCGGTTGAGTTGAATGTTTAAGGGAGCGAGTTCTCGGGTAATGTCGCTCTGTTGAGTGTAGGTTGTACCGTTTTCGAGTCGCAGGATAGCCATTTTTGCACGTTCCAATTTTTGGGTGAGGCGATACACAGGCACTGTGAAAGATGTTTGTCGATCGCGCCTGTACCAGAATCACAATTTTAACGCTAATTTGAACAGGCTTTTCGGTCTGTTCCACAACAGTTGAATATTTGTCGCGATAATATTATAAGTTAGGCGCCAGCTAGCACCAGCAGCGATGGCAATACTGATTTCTTAAATGTAACTTTTGCAACAACTATGCCTACTTATACTGGAATTTCTAGCGAAGCATTTCAGCATCCCCTCGATCGCCAAGCTGAGGAAGCGCTGCGCAGCGTACCTGGATTTGACTTAATTGCCAGCAAATTTGTAGAATTTGTCTACGAACGACCGCAATTCGTTTACCTAATGGGAAATAGCATTCAAGTCGGGCCGCGCCAATATGCCAGCATTTATCATATATTTCGGGAGTGCTTGCAGGATTTAGATGTTTTTCCAGAACCGGGTTTGTTTGTTTCTCAGAATCCCTCGGTTAACAGCTATGCCCTGGGAAAAAACCAGCCTTATGTAGTATTAAACACTGGTCTTTTAGACTTGTTGGAAGAGGCAGAAATTCGGGTAGTATTGGCTCACGAGTTGGGACACATTAAATGCGGTCATCCAACTTTAAATCAAATGGCGACCTGGGCAATGAGCGTGGCATCGACAATTGGCGAGATGACTTTCGGGCTGGGAAATATGGTAGGCAGCGGTTTAATTTACGCTTTTTACGAGTGGCGCCGCAAGGCTGAATTATCGGCAGACCGGGCGGCTTTGTTGGTAACGGATGACTTGAACAGCGTGATGAAGACGATGATGAAACTTGCGGGAGTGAGCAGTAAATATGCTGACCAATGCAGTTTGCAAGAATTTATCCGCCAGTCTGACAACTATCAAGAGCTCGATCGAGACAATCTCAACCAAGTGTATAAGTTTTTACTTTACAACGGCGGGCAAGGCGTGATGCTGAGTCACCCTTTCCCGGTGGAACGCCTGCGGTATTTGCGAGACTGGGCCAGTTCGGAGGAATACCGCCAAATTAAGCTGGGGAACTACAAGCGGGCTGTAGCTGAGGGTGCGGTTGATGTGAAGTCCCAAACGCCTAACAGCGAGACGGAGGCTTTGCGCCGTCAAATTGAAGAGTTGCAGCGGGAGATCGATCGGCAAAAATCAAAGCGAAACTAAGTTTAAATTCCTCTCCCCAGGCTCTGCCTGGGGATGCAGATCCAGGCAGAGCCTAGGAACCAGCTAAACCAGCTAAATGTTTTGTTGAAGATTTACCGGATTTGAGGGAGGGAGAAACGTAAAAGGAAGGTAAACCAGTCAGAGACTTACTCGCAACTTGCCTCCAATCTAAAAACTGTCCCCTCCTTTCGGAAATCTGTTTCTGAGGAGGTGTAGTTTAAATCAAGAGAAGCTTATAAATCAACGGGGCTAAAAAAAATGATTATTGATAAAGCAATGAATACTAACAAGTCAACTTCTAATTTTTTCGGCAATGTCGGAAAAGTGGCGATCGCTCTGACTCTTGTGGCCGCCGGCATGGCATTTACAAATCCTGCGAGAGACCAATACCTAACTTATGCTTCCGGCGTACTCGAAAACGAATTGGAAAGCACTGTGTGCAAAGATTCTCGCGTGCCGAAAGCTTTGAGCGGCATTACAGATACTTTGATCGGCAGTTGCAAGAATTTGCTGACTTCGCAGCGGGGCACGATCGAAAGCTTGCTCGACAATACAACGCAGCGTCAAAATTTAGGTGTTGCCAGTATTTACACAACTGAACTGGGCAAAAAAAGCTATCAAACGATTGGAGCTTTTGGGAATTTCGTGACGCTGCCACCGAGTTCTGAAAATGCTCAAAACTAGAGTCAAATTAAGTTCCATTGTAGAAACCGGGTTTTGTAGAAAGCCCGGTTTTTACTTAGCTAATTATCTCTAAATAAATCTCAATAAATTCGGATACAGGCAGCAGATATTTTTAATCAAATCGGCTATTAAAAACAAGTTATTAAGTTTTATTTTTAATAAAACTTAATTGTGCCACTTAATATTAACATGAACACTAAAGTTTGATGTTTAACAAATAAGCAGATGGCAATGCAATTAAGTAAGGGTGAGAGATTTAATATCTCTAAAGAAGCGCCTGGTTTAAAAAAAATGGCGATCGCCCTCGGTTGGCAGGTGACAGAGGCAGGACAAAGCTACGAGATAGATGTCTCTGCGTTTATGCTAGGTGCTGACGGCAAAATACCTAACGATAAATATTTTATCTTTTACAATAATCTGCAATCCTGTGACAGTTCGGTACTGCAAACGATTCCTGACAAAAATAACCGAAGTCAAGAGAATAAGACTATTTACGGCGTTATCTTAGAAAGAGTTAATCCTGAAATTGAGGAAATAACTTTTGTTGTGACTATTCACGAAGCAGATAAATTTAATGCAAATTTTAGCAATATCAAAAATGCTTTTATCAAAATTACAAATTTGGATACAAAAAGCGAGCTTGTTCGGTATGAATTAAAAGAAAATTTTTCGCGAGAGACTGCTGTAGAATTTGGTCGTTTGTATAGAAAGAATGGAGAGTGGAGATTTCAGGCGGTAGGAGCAGGATATCAGGCAGGATTGCAAACTTTTGTTGACAAGTATTGCAGCTAAAATAGTAATAATATTTCTCCAATTACTAACGATTTGGCAGCGGTCACAACAGCAGATGACTTGCAGTTGCCGGCTTGGGAGTTGGAGGTGGATTCAGAACCGGAAGCAGAACAGTCTCGTCTGGAGCTTTTGGTAAATTTGTTACCTTGTTACCTAGTTCTGAAAATGCTCAAAAGTAGGATTAAATTAAGTTCAATTGTAGAAACCGGTTTGGGAGAAAGCCAGGTTTTTAATTACGTAATTGTACTTAAGTAAATCTCAATAAATTCAGATACAGGCAGCACATATTTTTAATCAAGCCCGCTATTAAAAGCAAAATATTAAGTTTTATTGAATATCGAAAATTATCCGGGGACTTAATATTAGCATGAACACTATAAAGTTTGATGTTTAACAAATAAGCAGATGGCAATGCAATTAAGTAAGGGTGAGAGATTTAATCTTTCTAAAGAAGCGCCCGGTTTGAAAAAAATCGCGATCGCCCTCGGTTGGCAGGTGACAGAGGCAGGACAAAGCTACGAGATAGATGTCTCTGCCTTTATGCTAGGTGCTGACGGCAAACTACCTAACGATAAATATTTTATTTTTTACAATAATCTGCAATCCTTTGACGGTTCGGTACTGCAATCGATTCCTGAAAAAAACAACCGAGGTCAAGAGAATAAGACTATTTACGGCATTATTTTAGAGAAAATTAATCCGGAAATTGAGGAAATAACTTTTGCGGTCACTATTCACGAATCCGATAAAATTAATGCAAATTTTAGGAATATCAGAAAGAGTTTTATCAAAATTCGCAATTTGGATACGGGAAGCGAACTTGTTCGGTATGAATTAAAAGAGAATTTTTCGCGAGAGACTGGTGTAGAATTTGGTCGTTTGTATAAAAAGAATGGAGAGTGGAGATTTCAGGCGGTAGGAGAAGGATATGAGGCAGGATTGCAGAGTTTTGTTGACAAGTATTACAGCGGAAATAGCAATAAGATTTCTCCAATTACTAACGAGTTGGCAGCGGTCACAACAGCAGATGACTTGCAGTTGCCGGCTTGGGAGTTGGAGGTGGATTCAGAACCGGAAGCGGAACAGTCTCGTCAGACTCCAAGGGTACAGCCATCACGAATTAACAATCAAGTTAATAATTCGCGAAGCCGCAAAATACCGCTAGCTATAGCGGCAAGTTTAGGGGTTTTGGTGTTGGGGACAGGTATAGGGATGAGCGCCTTTATGCGATCGGGAAATGAAACGCTGAAGCAAGCGAAAATACTGGCAGTTGAAACGCAGAATGCAGCGAAAGCAACCGATGTCAATCAGCTCAGAAGTTTCGAGCAACGACTTAAAGAAACGATCGCGAATTTAGAGAAAATTCCTAACTTCCCCGGCTTTGGCTATCAACAAGCTAGAGCTGATTTACTTAAGCTGCGCCCGAGTTTGGTTCCTGTACAGCAAAACTTACAGGCGGCAGAAAGTCTAGCAACGGCTCAACAATTGGCGATGGAAGCTGCTGTGGTTGTGCAAAAGCCACCTCATCCGATAGAAGTTTGGCATCAGTCGCAAAGTAAATGGCAACAGGCGATCGCCGTTTTAGAAGCGCTCGATTCACGTACACCCGTTTATAATCTAGCTCAAAATAAGTTATCTAAATACCGAGCCAATCACACTGTGATCAGTCAAAGAGTTGCGATCGCTCAAAAAGCTGCAAATTTCAGCAACCAAGGTTCTTTGAAAGTTCAAAAGGGAGATGTTCCGGGGGCGATCGCAAATTTTACTCAGGCTTTAACGCTGAATCCCAACATACCTCAAGCTTACCTCGGATTGGGAATTGCTACTGCCAAACAGGGAAACAAGCAGCAGGCAATTTACAATTACGATCGAGCCCTACAATTTAATCCTAACTTGGCAGAAGCTTATTTCGGTCGCGGTCAAGCATACTATGAATTGGGAAATAAGCAAAGGGCGATCGGGGATTACGAACAAGCTATCCGCGTTAATCCTAATTATGGTTTGGCTTATTTGGAACGAGGTGCTATTCGCTGTATGTTGGGAACAAAATCGCCAGCAGTAGCAGATTTTCAACAAGCGGGAGAACTTTTCTTAAAGCAGGGAGACGGAAATAATTACAAATTAGCACAAAGCTTTATTAATGATTGTCAAGAACCGAGTGCAGAGTCTGCAATCTGCGATTATCGAAGGAACATAGACTCCTTCGGCAGACCCTGCGGTCGCTCTGTTAATGTTCCGATTATAATTAGAAGAAAATCCGCGACTGCTACCTCAAACTCTCACTCTGCTGATGTTAAAAGCAGTAGCAGCGTTGAAAAAATCTCGCCTGAAACTTCTGATAGCAGCAGCACAAGAACTCGCAGCCGGAGAAGAAGTAAAAGGTAAACGGCTGTTGCATTAGTTAATATAGCAACCGCCAAGACGGTTAGGACGTTGTTAATGGCTGAAACGATTGATTTTATTGCTTCTTCCTTCTTCCTTCTTCCTTCTTCCTTCTTCCTTCTGCTATAGATGACAAAATCTGCTGGTAAGCATCGATGGTTTGCTGGGCGATCGCCTCCCAGTTATAATGCTTTTTGGCATACTCTTGGCCGTTCAATCCCCGGCGTTGGCGCTCCTGTGGATTGAGAAGTGCTGATTTGATGAGGGAGGCGATCGCCCCTACTTCCAAAGGCCCCACCCAACCAGCTTCTACTTGCTGTATGTCTTCCGCAATATGTATGCGATCGGAAATGGCGACAGGTACACCGGCGGCCATTGCTTCTGCTACAGCAATGCCAAAGTTTTCGTAATAAGAAGGCAATACAAATAAGTCGGCTTTTGTCAACAGTTCAAGTTTTAAATCACCGCTCACAAAGCCAGTTATTGTTGTGTATTTTGCTAATTTTGAATTCTGAATTTGTACTTTAATTTGTGTTTCATAATCAGCATCTTGGGAATTTGAACCAGCTAAAATAAAGTGAAAATTTATTCCCGATGCCAAAATACTTTCTAATGCGGGAATTAGCAAATCAAGCCCTTTTTTCTGTTCAATTCGCGACATAAATAAGATGATTGGCACTTGAGATTCTCGCAATCTCTTAGGAAACAAACCTGCTGTAACCCCCAATGGAATCACCAAATCCTGTGGCACGGACATCTTCCCTGTGCAGTCCAAATCCTGTAGCACAGGCATCTTGCCTGTGCTACCCAAACCAAATCTTTCTGAGATTTTAGCCTCTTCTTTACTTGTGAAGTGAATTGCGGCTGCCCCGGCTAAATTAGGGCGTTCTAAAAGCGTGGCATAAATCTGTTTCAAGCGCTTTTTTTTCTGCAAGTCGGCGGGGTCAAGCATACCGCAGGGACGCATAATATATGGCAAATTGTGATATCTAGCAATTGTAGCAGCGAGGGTAGTTACTGGTGAGAAAAGAGCGTGAATGTGAGCCAGGTCAAATTGTCGCGCATTTTCATTTAACCACTGCAATAACGAGAATGAAAATTTATATCTGCGCCAGGGATAACAGCGGAAATAAATAATCTGATAGCCGTTTTGTTGTATTGGTTCATTCAGAGGAACATCTAAGGGAAGTTGACCGATATCTCCGTTAGAATCTGTGGTGATAATCGTCACATCAATGTTTTTGGCCGCGAGGGCCGCAGAAAGTCCGAGTACCATTTGACTCGGCCCGCCGTAGACGAGGGAAATTGAGGGGATAATTTGGAGAATTCGCATGGTTAGCACTTGGTGTTAGCTGAGGTAGCTGGTTGTGTTATCATAGAAAGAATTGCAAAATTTCCACATTCTACTAATTTAGGCGATCGGAGGCAAGTTATGCTGATTGGATTCAGCGTCGGCAACTACAAATCTTTTAAAGAAACTGTCACCCTCAGCATGGTAGCCTCGTCAATTACTGAGGAAGACAAAGAGCTCAACGAAAATAATGTATTCCCAATTAATGATAAGTTAAGCTTACTCAAAAGTGCTGCTATTTATGGAGCTAACGCCAGTGGTAAGAGCAACCTTGTTGCTGCTATTAACTTTATGAAATGGTTTGTCCTCAACTCATCCAAAGAAACGCAAGTTTCAGAGGCGATCGATATTGAAGCATTCAGGCTAAGTACGGAGACAGAAAAAGAGCCGTCTTTGTTTGAAATCGTTTTTGTACTAGAAGACAAAACTTTTAGGTACGGTTTTGAGGTAAACGCGCGGGAAGTTGTTTCTGAGTGGCTATTTCAAGCTGATGACAGTGAAGAAAAAGTGCTTTTTGAACGGGATTTTGACAATTATATATTAGATGATTTTCCCGAGGGACAAGGCATTAGCGATAAAACCCGAAGCAATGCTTTATTTCTTTCTGTAGTCGCACAATTTAATGGTAAAATTTCTGGCAAAATATTGCTGTGGTTCAGTAAAACTTTGCAATTGATCTCAGGCTTGCAAGATAGACAATACCGCAAAGAAACCTTGGAGTCTTTCGATAACGCTGGGCACAGACACGATATTATTGAATTTATTAAAAAATTAGACTTAGGTATTTTAGATATTGTTCGGGTCAATACTTCTGTGGTATTTTCTATTTCTGATAATACAGCAAAATACGGGGGTTCCTATAGTAGTTTATATCCTAATTCTGAAATCAAAACTACGGTGTACACATCTCACCCCAAATATGATGCTGGTGGTAAGCAAACTTCTATGGAACTATTCGATATCGAAAAGCATGAATCCGAGGGAACAAACAAACTATTTGCATTGGCAGGCATTCTCCTGGATACTTTAAGAACAGGAAAAATTTTATTAATTGATGAACTTGATGCCAGACTGCATCCGCTGATTACTCGCGAATTAATCTGCTTATTCAATTCTAACGAGACTAATCCGCACAACGCACAGCTTATATTTACGACACACGATACAAACTTGCTCAGCAGCAAGACTTTTCGCAGGGATCAAATATGGTTTACTGAAAAGGATAACAAGGGCGCTACTGATTTGTATTCTTTGGTAGAGTATAAAGTCGGAAAAGATGCCTCATTTGAGCGCGATTACATTATGGGTAAGTATGGCGCTATCCCTTTTATTGGTAATTTCAAAGAACTCATAGGTGAACTTCATGAATAGACAAAGTTCGTCTCGAAGAACAAATATTGATTACTACAAGAGAAAGGTTAAAACTAGAAGATGGTTTTTAATCGTGTGCGAAGGCGAGAAAACAGAACCCAACTATTTTAGAAGTTTCCCGGTAGACACAAAGGTAATTAAGCTGGATATCAAAGGAGAAGGAAAAAATACGAAGAGTTTAGTAGAAAAAGCTATTGAGTTAAAAAACGACACAGAATCCGACGAAAAAGACCGATTTTGGTGCGTGTTCGATCGCGATAAAAACCCTAAAAATCCTAACGACTCGCAAAATTTTAATTCAGCCATAACTCTTGCAAGAAATAACGGCATTGACGTAGCTTATTCCAATGATGCTTTTGAATTGTGGTATTTGCTGCACTTCCATTTTTATAATACGGGAATTTCTCGCCAGGATTATCAAAATATGCTAACCAAGTTATTGGGACACGAGTATAAGAAAAACAGCGAGACGATTTATGAGAAACTAAAAGACAAACAGCAGGATGCAATTAAAAACGCAAAACGGCTTTTACAGGAATACAAGCCCCCCAATCCTGAAAGTGATAATCCTTCAACAACAGTGCATCTGCTAGTCGAAGAACTTAACCGTTTTATTCCTGATTGATGAGGAATTTTGGCAGTACATACATCTGATTATCAAAAGACCTCAGAAACCCGGTTTCTTCGTATATTTCTCGTGACTCGTCGCCAAACTCGTAGAAAGCGGGTTTCTAGCCGCCCCATGCGTAAGCCCTGCAACTTTCACTGCAATAACGAGAGTGAAAATTTATATCTGCGCCAGGGATAACAGCGGAAATAAATAATCTGATAGCCGTTTTGTTGTAGTGGTTGATTTAGAGGAACATCTAAGGGAAGTTGACCGATATCTCCGTTAGAATTTGTAGTAATAATTGTGACATCAATACCTCGGGAAGCCAGGGCCGCAGAAAGTCAGAGTACCATTTGACTTGGCCCGCCGTAGACGAGGGAAATGGAGGGGATAATTTGGAGAATCCGCATGGGGGATAGTTATTTAAATCAACATACCAACATCTCCCATTACAAATTTAATTATCTATCTGCAAAAGGCTGCCCGTCTAGCTGTTCAGCTTCCTCTCTCTTTGTTGCTGTAATTTGGGTATTGTGAGATATTTTCTTGGAAAATTCATACATCTCACTGGCTTTGGCTTCAGCAACTTTCACAATTTCCAGAATTTCCAGGAGTAGGCTTTCATCAGGTAATTTTTTCATGGCAATGCTTCTAATCTCTCAACTACTTTGTCTATCATAATTTTAGATTCTGGAGCCATATGTAGCAAGGCGGCTAAATAATCTCCTGCTTTTTGAACATCTTCATCGGGCACACCAGCCATCAATACATTGCCCACCAGGTGCTCGGCTTGTAAGCGAGTACCTGCTACGTTGAATTGAAAATTGGTGATGGAAGAAAAGTATTGCATCAGTATTTCATTCTGGGGAAAAAGAGACATTGCTCTTCTAAGTGCAAAAAGTCCCTGCGTTGCTTGGCGCTCTGTATCGTCTAGTACCTGGTAGAGTTCATCAACCAAAGAGCGTATGTCGGAAGGAATAGACATTTACCACAGTTTTTATTTAACACTTGCATTATACTCCTAAAAGTTACAACAACTCTTTATAAAATTCCAACAACTGCTCAGCTAAAGCTTTATTTGTATAATTGCTCATCGCTCTATGATAACCCCGATCGCCCAAATCGGCCGCCAACTCCTGCCGCTCCATCAATTGCTGCAAACACTCTCGCAAAACCCCTGCATTTCCCTCGGGGAATACTAACCCCGCATCGCCGATGACGTGGGGAATTTCCCCGGAGTCGGAACCAATAACCGGAATTTGACAGGCCATCGCTTCTATTAAAACGTGACCGAATTGTTCTTTCCAACCCACAGTGGTCAAAGTTTTGAATTTATAGCTGGTTTGCGAGGGCAATACCAAACAGTTCATTAAGTTAATGTAGGGGGGGATTTCTTCGTGGGAAACGCTTTCTACCCAGATTATTCGGTCGCTGATTCCCCATTCAATACATTTTTCGGCGAGGTGTGCCCGCAATTTTCCTTGTCCTACTAACAGCCACTTCCAAGAGCTTTTTTTCAACCCTGCCAAAGCTTCAGCTAAAGTCAACAGTCCTTTTTCTTCTACAAATCGCCCTACAAATCCTACCACAAAATCAGTCGGTTTAATGCCGAACCTGCGCGAGAAATCAGCGTCTTTACCAGTGGGGCGAAACAAAGTTTCATCTACTCCGAGTTGTGGCATTACTTTTACCGCACCTTGATAGCCCCGCTGCCGCAAAATTTTAGCTCCATCTAGGTTGCCTGCAATAATTCCATCGCTGTGCTGAAGATTATAATTTTCTAATACTGAAATAGGCCAATTTAATTGATAAGGCAGATTCCACCAGGTAAATAATATATTTTTTGCTTGCAGCTTTAGCAGTTTATTTAGTAAAATTAACTGAGCGCAAGCAAGGGATTTTGAACCTTGTTCAACTTGGATAATCTGCGGTCTAAATTTTTGCAACAGTCCAATTAAATCTGTGCCAAAGGTTAGCAATCCTTGATTGTTTTGGCTATAATTAGATATTGGAACTACTTTAAATGAGCCTTTTTGATAGAATTGCGTTTCTATAATTTTATTTTGTATGCCTCCGGGTTTCCAACGCTGCGGCACTACAACTGTTACTTCAATATAGGGTTCTAGGTTTGCTAATATCTTGAATTTTTCCCGATTGATGTCAACTATATAGGTGTGGCTGGCAACGAGAATTCTCATTTTTTAGTCATTGGTAATTGACAATTGGTAATAAAAATTATTTAGCATTAATGTGATCTTGATGGGTGTAAATTTGTCCGTCGTTCGATATGGACTGAATTAATGTATTGAGGGCACTGATAAAACCGAGGATGTAAAAACTAAATCGAACGATTATTTTAATGGGCGATCGGCTTTTATGGCAAGGCGGATTTCCCAAAACGTGGCAGTCAAAGAGTTTGGCGAAAAATCGCAGGCATTGAAAGGCTGTTAAATTTTTCAATCCCATGAGGAAATGGTTGTGATAAAATGTGAGTTGATATTCGATCGATCGCGTGCTGACATCGTGACATCCCCCGCTCTCTTCCCCCAGGTGAACTAAACAGGCATTGGGATCGTACCAAATTTTCATGCCAGTCGATCGCAATCTCAAACAAAAATCCGACTCCTCCCGCACCGCACTGCCTGCAAACCGCTCGTCAAACCTCAGCCCGCACTCGGCAAAAACCTGCCGGCGAAATGACATATTACAGCCTCTAGCCGAGAGTACCTGCTGCGGTTTTACTGTATGCACCAAATCGATAAAATACCAGGCAATGCCCGCATCCATCGCTTCTAAGGGCAAATATTCGATCGCCAAATCGCCTCCAGAATTATCCAGTTTCATTCTGTCAAAAACCCTGCCCGCCACACATCCCACATCGGGTTTTTCTAAATAATTGCCAGCGTGAGCCGTCAAAAAACCATCGGGCAATTGTACATCATCATCAATAAATAAAATAATCTCTCCAACTGCGCGCCGCACTGCATAATTTCGAGCACCAGGCAAACTCGCCCAATCTACCCGAAACCACCGAATTTTGTCAGCATTTGCCAATTCCTCTAAATAAACTTGAGTTTCCGAGTCGTGGGTGCGAGTTTGATCGATTACGAGCACTTCAAAATTCGGGTAATTTTGCCGAATCGCATCAGCCAACGTTTCTCGAAGAGGTTGCTCGCGGTTGTAGGTAGGTATCACAACAGAAATCATCATTTGCAGTTGCCACTTTCATTATTTCTCTACACGCCAAAGCCAGACATCGCCCGGTGTGTAAATTGGTGTGATTTTATATTTTTGCACTTTTTCTAGTTCAAATTGCAATGCTTCTGTAGCTCGGTAGAGAAATACATCGCTAAAACCGTCAGGAATTTTAACTTTATCTGGTTTTACTGCCAGCAAAAGCTGTACTGGCGGCTTCAGCAGATAGCTAAGAGACAGTATTTTTCCTGTGATGTTATTGCCTCCGTGACTTATTACTAAAGGTTTTTGGGCTTGATTGACAATCGCGGCTACTTGGGGATTGTATTGAGTGCTAGAAGGATACTTGTTCCACCAAAGTTGCGACTGTGAGCTGACGGCACAAGAAACTATTCCACTCGATATTAGCGCTATTAAACCGAGCTGCCACAGCTTTTGTTGTCGGGGATTGGTGGCGGCTGCAATTTTAGCAGTGAATAGATAGGCAACAGCTAGCTGGATTCCTAAAATATAGGGGACCATATAGCGATCGGCAACGCCTCGCACTGCTATCAATACTATCGCTGTAATTCCGATCGCTGTCAATACAAACGGCCAAACTCGTTTGGGTGTGGAGTTGCAGAGCGAGTATATTGAATGTGCGATGGCTAACAGCAATACGACCATTACAATCAGTCTGATTAAATCTGTAGCCATATTGCTCGAAACCAATTTGATAATTCCGCCGGCCCAATGGGTGTCAATAAACATTCGGCAGGTGAGGAGAATTAAAGGTTGAAGTGAAGACATCAAAGGCATATAAAAGCGGGGAAAGCCTACGGTTGCCTCAATTTTTTCCGAGTTATAAACTAATATCCAAATCCAAGGACCAAAAATAATTATTGCAGCCGCTGAAGCTAGTAAATAAGCAATTAATGTCTTGCCAAAACGCCAATTTTCAGTTCTAATTACATAGATGCCGTGGGCGAATACTACTAAAAAAAATAATAAACTAGAATAGAGTCCGAAAGTTAGGGCGATCGCATAAATAAACCAAACAGCCTTGCTCAATTTAGATGTGGTGGGAGAATTTTGTAGGGCGATCGCCCGCAGCAGAATTGCATTCGACAGCAAGACGAGGACTGCAAACATCATGTAGGGTCTCGCCTCTTGCGCGTACAAGACGTGAAAGGGGGAAACAGCAACGATTGTAACAGCCATCCATCCCACAGACGCAGAGCGAAATAATTCCCAGCACAGCCAATAAATGCTGGGAAAAACTAACAAACTAATCAAAGCTGAAAGACTTCTGACAGTCGCCACTTGTGGGCCGAACAACTGCACCCAAAACCTGGCTAAAATAAAATACAGCGGCGATAGTTGGGGTTCTTCTGTAGCTAAACCTTTAACAGTATCCCACCATGTTTTTTCGGGATTTATCTGCTGGTATTTCCGCTGCAAATCTGCGACGCTAATTGTTTGGCCTTGAAAATCTTGCTGCACCATTTCCGTCCAGGTGTAGCCAGAAATTCGCAGCGAGGTGATAGATTCGTCGAAAGAATAGACTTTGCGATCTAGGTTAGTAAAGCGAAAAAATATCCCCGTTATTAATATGACGACAATTAAAACTTTTAACGAAATTAGATGCAGCCGCCCATTTTGAATTGATTTGCTGTTCATAAAATCAGAAATGGGGAAATGAAGAAAGAAGGATTTAGTTATTTAGGACAGAGGAAATAAGCAAGAGGGAATAAAGAATGAGAAATTGGTTTCAATAGCCCCTATATTTATCTAGAGGCTTCTTCCTTCTTCCTTCTTCCTTCTTCCTTCTTCCTTCTTCCTTCTTCCTTCAGATTAATTCCCCATTTCCATCAGATAGCTATGTGTTGCTGAACCGCTAAAACTAAATTTTCAGTCCAGAAATTAGCCAATTCGGCGCTAGCAGCTTCCACCATAACTCGCATGAGCGGTTCAGTGCCGGAAGCGCGAACCAAAACCCGTCCCTGTTCTCCCATTGCTGTTGTAGCACGTTCGATCGCATTTTGCATTGCCTCGCACTCGTGCCATTTTAGGCGTTTTTCGCGATCGTCCACCCGAATATTTCGCAGCAACTGCGGATAAGTTTGGAAACTGCCACTTACCAATTGTGCCAAAGATTGCCCGGACTGGCGCACCAGCGAAGCCAAATGCAAAGCTGTCAGCAAACCGTCGCCGCTGACACCGTAATGCGGACAAAGAATGTGTCCAGACTGTTCGCCGCCCAACATCGCACCGGTGCGCTGCATTTCAGCGTGAACGTACTGATCTCCCACATTCGTTCTAGTTAGTTTGCCCCCTAATTCTTCCCAAGCTCGCTCGAATCCGAGGTTAGCCATTACAGTAGAAATAATTAAATTGGAGGGTAACTGTTCCGAGTCGCGCAACTGCCGGCCCCACAGATAAAGAATGTAATCGCCGTCAATCGCTCGACCTTGGTTGTCAACACCCAAAACTCGATCGGCATCGCCGTCAAAAGCAAATCCCAAATCAGCATTGTGTTCCAAAACCGCCGCTTGCAAACTGTCCAGATGAGTAGAACCGCAGTTAACATTAATGCGATCGCCATCAGGAGAGTCGTGCAAACAGATCACCTCCGCCCCCATTTTCGCGAACACCGCCGGCGCCAAACCCGCGGCCGCCCCCCAAGCCAAATCCAAAACTATCCGCATTCCCTCCAAATTCATCTGTTGCAGTGAATCACAGAGCGAAGTGGCATAATCTTTAACCAACTCAGACCGATGGTAGTGGTGTCCGCAAACCAGGCTAGCAACCGGAACCTTTGCCCCCCGGATTCCCGCTTCGATTTGTTCCTGCAACTGCTGCGACAGCTTCGAGCCGTTTGAGCCGAAAAACTTAATGCCGTTGTCTTCTGGGGGATTGTGGCTGGCCGAAATCATCACTCCGCCGACAGAATCCGAAACGCTTGCCAGATAAGCAACGCAGGGAGTTGGGCACAAGCCCAAATTCCACACTTCCAAACCGGCGGCTGTCAAACCCGCTGAAAGTGCCATTGCCAGCATATCGCTGGAATTCCTGCTGTCTTGCCCCAAAATAACAGGCCCCAGGTTGGGGGTATTTTGGCGTAGAACTTGTCCCGCCCAGAAGCCAACTTGCAGGGCTAGGGGTGCATTCAACAATTCTCCAACTTTCCCGCGAATGCCGTCTGTGCCGAAGAGTTTGGTATTTGGCAGGGAGAGGCTATCTCCCACCAGAATCGTATCGCGTTTGGCTGGCTGTACCGAGTTAGCAGCTTGAAACTCGCTGCCACGATGGCGCGAAGGTGTCTGAACCATATTCACTCCTTTAGGAATATTCACACTCACACTTTGCAGTTTATGTTACAACTGAAAGTCTTTATTTTCAGCGTAAACTCCATTTATTTCGTCGATTGCTGAGGCAACTTGCTCTGACAACCTACGCACAAAGCTTAACTTCATCGGAAAAATTTGTATTGTACCCAAAGGAAAAACTTTTAGTCCCGGGCGCGCCAACGCCAGGAAACCGGTTTTCTTTCTGCGTCGAGGAGTGACGCTGCTGCTGTTTGAGCCTGTCAGCAACTGCGGGTATAGAAGGTTAATGCTGTATTGCCGTATATTTTATGGCGGCAAATTTCTAAGCCGGAAATTGGTTGTGTCGATCGCTCCGGGCTGTGTTCGACGGCCATTTCGCCGTTTGGTGCTAGCATTTCTTGGCTGGCGATCGTGTTTAACACAGGTTCGTACAAGTCGCTGGCGTAGGGCGGATCGAAGTAAATGCGATCGAACTGCTGCCCCGCTAGTGTCGCCAACTTCGCCGTCGCGTTTCCCCGCAGTATTTGGAATGTTTGGGACGAGTCTGCTATTTGCTCCCAGTTTTCGCGGATAATCGCACAAGCTTTCGCCGACTGTTCGATGCCAGTAACACTCGCGGCTTGACGACACAAAGCTTCTGCACCCATCGAACCGCTGCCGGTACAAATGTCAAGCCATCTGCAATCTGCGATCGTCCCTTGCCAAATATTAAATAAAGCTTCTCTGACTCGCGAAGGTGTAGGGCGAGTTGCGAGTCCCGGCAGAGTTTTGATTTGGCGGTTTCCAGAGATTCTTAAACTCATTTAGGAAGAAGGAATAAGAAAGAAAGAATAAGGAATAAGACTGTTAAAAATGTCAAACCCGGTTTCGGCAATCTACCGGGTTTTTCAAGATTTATGCCACCTAAGCAGGTACTTTTTCCCTCACCAGACTGACAAAATTTGACAGCATTTGCAATCCCGTACTCGAAGACTTTTCCGGGTGAAATTGCACGGCCATCAGATTATCTTTAGCTATAGCCGCCGTCACGTTTTGACTACCGTGAGTCACCATTGCCGATCGCACTTCCCAATCAACTGGATCGACATAATAAGAATGCACGAAATAAACCCAAGGAGCGGACGGTAAATTTTCCCACAGCGGCAAATCCGGCTGAGTAAATTGCAATTGATTCCATCCCATGTGCGGAATTGTCAAACCCGGTTCTGAGCGAAATCGGCGCACTTTTCCCGCAATAACGCCCAATCCCGGTTCTACGCCTTCTTCGGAACTTTCAAACAGAATTTGCAAACCCAAACAAATGCCTAAAAAAGGTTTTCCCGAGGCGATCGCCCTTTTTATCGGTTCTATCAAATTGCGCGATCGTAAATTCTGCATTGCCGGGTCAAACGAACCCACCCCCGGCAAAAGCACCGCATCAGCCTGCTCGATTATAGCAGGAGAATCTGTAATTTTTGGCACTGCACCCACATTTTCCAAGCCTTTACAGACTGAGTGCAGATTGCCCATGTCATAGTCCACTACTGCAATGACAGACATTGACTTACTTGCCTTATATTATCAATATCAGTATTATTGCACAAATATGACGGCGAAAATCCTGCTAACCTCATTTGATACTTGGCTTCCCCATCAGCAATCCAACTCTTCTGACGACTTATTAGCCAAGATTTCCCATATCAAATCTTTGCCTGATTCCCTGACTTTTTTGAGGAAACTGCCAGTAGATTTTCAGCTAGCACCTAATTTAGCGATCGCCCAAATCAAGCAACTCCAACCCGACACTATTATCTGCTGCGGCATGGCCGAAAGTAGGCAAAAATTAACCGTAGAATCCTGCGCTTGCTGCGATAGCGACATTCTGAAAACAGCAGTTAATCTCGAACCGCTAGTCGCTGATTTAGCCGCAACAGAAATCAGTCACGAAGCCGGAAAATTTGTTTGCGAAGCCCTGTATTATGCGGTTTTAAAACATATTTGCGATTCTCAAATAGCCGCTAAATGTATTTTCGTCCACGTACCCATTTTAACTCCAGACAACGCTGACAAAATTGTCGCCGATTTTTTATTAGTTATGCGCCGCCTAACTCTCGCAGCTAATAAATAGGTCGCTCTAACAGGGCTGACGCATGGGGGGCGAGAAACCCGGTTTCTTCGTATATTTTTCGTTACTCCTCGCAAAATCTCGTAGAAACCGGGTTTCTGAGGTGGCAAGCGCGATCGCGAACTATCTAATTCAACGTAAAAATTTGTTTAATGTTCAGAAACCCGGACTTTTAAAGAAACCGGGTTTCTCGGTGTTAGTTTTTTTTACTAACAACTGCCAACTGCCAAGTCTTTAGCCGCCGTAATTCCAACCGGTGCTTTCTAGCAGCAACGGATTGCCCTCGCGGTGAACGCCTGCAGCCACAACTTCTCCCACATAAACCGTGTGATCCCCGTGTTCCACAGCACCGACAACTTTGCACTCGACGTAACCCAGAGAGTCCGAGATAATCGGACAACCAGTTTCCGCGCCGGGATAAAATTCTACATCCTCAAATTTATTGCCAACGCGGCGCTGCTGCTTGAAGAATTTCTGGGCTAACTCTTTCTGTCCCGCTTCTAGGAAACTCAAAGCAAAGACACCGCTGGCTTTGATCATGCCGTGGGATTTGGAGTCTTGCTTGACGCAGTTGACAACTAAGGGAGGGGTAAAGGAAGATTGCATCACCCAGCTAGCGGTGAAACCGTTGACTTCCTCCCCGTCTTTGACACCGCAGATGTACAATCCGTGAGGGATTTTCCGCAAGATGGTCTTTTTAGCTTGTTCGTCTAGCACGGGCTTACCTGTTCGATCGATAATTCTACACCGCTCAGTTTACCAATGTCGGGTCCACAAACCCACCTGTCTTAAGGGCTATTCGCTAATATTGACTTTTTCCATCCCAAACTTGACACCAGTTTTAAGTGAAAATTAACAACTTACAACTATTATGAAACTCCATACTTTTTAAACCAATCTTGCATCCGTTTCCAAGCATCCTTAGCTTCTTTTTCCCGGTAACTGGGGCGATAGTCGGCGTTAAAAGCGTGCGGCGCATCTGGATAAAGCACAATTTCCGAACCGCTGCTGCCAGTTTTGAGAACTTCCCGCATTTTCTCGACTGTATCGTTGGGAATTGACTGGTCTTTGCCGCCGTAAAGCCCCAATACAGGCACTTTCAAACTGGCTGCAATGTCGATCGGCTGTTTGGGAGTTAAATCCGTAGAATTGCCCACCACGCGCCCGTACCAAGCAACTCCCGCTGTGACTTTAGGGTTGTGGGAAGAGTACAGCCAAACAATTCTGCCACCCCAGCAAAATCCTGTAATTCCTAACTTATCAGTATTGCCTTTTCCTGACTTTTGTGCCCACTCTACGGTAGCATCTAAATCAGACATAACTTGAGCGTCAGGAACTTTCGAGACAACTTTACTAATAATTTCTTGAACCTCAGTGAGTTTAGAAACATCACCTTGACGGGCAAACATTTCTGGGGCGATCGCTAAATAACCTAATTTTGCCAAACGGCGGCAAATATCTTGAAGGTGCGCGTGAACTCCGAAGATTTCTTGAATTACTAAAATTACTGGAAAATTGCTGCCGCTGGCTGGCATTGCTCTGTAAGCTGGAATTGAGCCGTCTTTTACGGGAATTTTTACCTCACCTGCAACTAAACCAGCAGCATCCGTATTGATAACGGCAGCCGCAATAGGATGAACTGCTAAGGTAAATCCGGCGCTTAATGCGGTGACAATGATAAATTGTCTGCGAGTTAAATCAGTCATGGCGATTTTAGATTTTAGATTTTAGATTTTAGATTGGGGAATTGAGAATTGGGAATTGGTAATTGGTTATTTCATAATTGCTCCTTCTTCCCTCTTCCTTCTTCCTTCTTCCTTCTTCCTTCTTCCTTCGATGCTCGGAAAAGCCGATCGTGCTCTGGATGGTACAAGCGCGATCGCCCTTCGGCTTCTTTTCCCAACGCCGGACTAATGACATACATTGTCGTTCTGATCAAATTATTTTCGCGGGTAGCAACTGCCATTTTGTCAAGGGGAACTAGCACAATTTTTTCATCGGGCCAGCCCAACCGATAACAAATCGCTACAGGTAAATCCGATGGGTAGTGTTCCATCAATTTAGCTTGAGCTTGTTCAACATGGCGGGCGCTCAAATACAGGCACAAACTCGCTTGATGAGCCGCTAAACTCGCCAATTCTTCGCGTTCCGGTACTTCTGTTCTCCCGCTAATTCGCGTCAAAATAATTGTCTGCACAACTCCGGGAACTGTCAACTCAATTTTAAGTTTAGCTGCGGCAAGTTGGAAAGCGCTAATTCCTGGGATTACCTCAAAAGCAATTCCTTCGGAAGCCAAAGCTTGCATTTGTTCGCCGACAGCCCCGTAGAGACAGGGATCGCCGGAATGGAGGCGGACGACGCTTTTCCCCTCGCGCACTCGTTCCACCATCAAAGGTACAATCTCTTCGAGGGTTTTATCCGCAGTTTGAATAACTTCAGCATCTGCGCGCACCCCCTGCAAAATTTGCTCTGGGACTAAGGAATCAGCAAATAATATGACATCGGCCGCAGCCAATAATTTTTGAGCCTTAACAGTCAACAAATCCGGGTCTCCCGGGCCTGCACCTACAATGTATACCCCTGGAATTAGGGATTCAATCTCTGTCAAACTCATTGCTACTAAAAAATTTTCTAAATTTACTGGCGCTTCCGGATGCACCTATTTTGGTTGGAAGTAAGGGATGGTAGATGCACCCTGGTTTTGAACCCTAGAGACTAACCTCTCTGGGGTTTTTTATTGATCCTCTGGGGATCTGTGAGTGATATTTGCCCGATCGCTATTGGGGGAGACAACATCAGGTAAAGGTCGATCGAGCAAATAAAGCCAAGCCAACCCGCCCAACCCTAAAACAATCCCAGTCAAGCTTACCATCTGTGCCGTCCGCAGCGGCCCGAACATCAAACTATCAGTCCGCAACCCTTCAATCCAGACTCGACCGGAACTGTAAGCTGCGATATAAACCAAAAATAAAGCACCAATTTTCAAGCGAATTTTGCCCTGCAAATCGCGGAAAAACAAAGTCAGAAGCAACCCAAATACTGTCAAATTCCACAGGGATTCGTAGAGAAATGTGGGGTGGAAGTATTCAAAATTAGCGTAGGCGGGCGGGCGGCTGTTTGGCGGAATATAGAGTTTCCAAGGCAAATCCGTAGGACTGCCAAAAGCTTCGGAGTTAAAGAAATTTCCCCAGCGTCCGATCGCCTGACCTAGAATTGCCGAAGGCGCGATTAAATCGGCCAATTGCCAAAAAGAAACTCGCTGGATTTTTGCAAAAATTAAAGCTGCGATCGTGCCGCCCAAAATCGCGCCGTGAATGGCAATTCCGCCTTTCCAGATGGCAATAATATCCTCGGGGTTCTGGGCGTATTGCTGCCACTCGAAAGCCACGTAATAAATTCGAGCGCAGGGAATAGCGCCCAGAACCAGCCAGATTGCTAAATCACCCAGCAATTCCGGGTTGACGCGGCGTTTTTGGGCCAAGTATTGGGACAGACTGACCCCAATCAAGACGGCAGAAGCTATTAACAGCCCGTACCAGCGGATGGCTGCGGGGCCAAGTTGAAAGATAATTGGGCCGGGCGATGTAAATTGAAACGCTAAGGGCAGCGCAAGAATATTTAGCACCATAAAAGTTGCATTAATTGTGATGGAAAGCTGTCAAATTTGCATACCCTTTAACAAACTCCAGAGTTTATTTTAGGTGGCTGCGGTCATTTACACGCAATATTTGGGGAATTTTACCAAAAATTAACTGGATTCTTGATTGTGCAGATTTCTGTTTTGAGTTTTCTTTGTGAGTCCACAATAAGAGCCCCCTAACCCCCCTTTTTAAAGGGGGGAACCGGATTATTCTTAAAGTCTCTCTGATTAAGGGGGATTGAGGGCGATCGAGATTCCGCCTTCTGCATAAGTACCTTCAGGAGGATTAACGGCAGCTTTGGTCGAGAAGTTTTAAGATAGAGGGTGGCTTTAAATTTTCTGATGACTTATGTCTCCTACTTCCGTTTCTCAGGTGTACTCTTCTGGTAATTCCAGGGGCGCGAATCAGTCTCGCAAGACTGCTGCTTTGGCTGTTGAGTCGGGTAAAATTCCGCCCTTGCTGGGGGCGAATTTAGCTGAGTTAACGGAGTGGGTGCAGCAGCAGGGACAACCGGCTTATCGGGGAAAGCAGTTGTACCAGTGGATTTATGAGAAAGGTGCGCGATCGATCTCTGACATTTCTGTATTCTCGAAACAGTGGCGCGAGACTGTTGCTAAAATTCCGATCGGGCGATCGACCATTCACTATCGATCGGTCGCACCAGACGCCACCGTAAAGTATCTCTTAAAATTGGCAGACGGTCAAATCATTGAAACAGTAGGCATTCCCACCGATAAACGGCTGACTGTGTGCGTCTCCGCCCAAGTTGGCTGCGCGATGGGATGCGACTTTTGCGCAACCGGGAAAGGCGGTTTCAAGCGCAATTTAGAAAAACACGAAATTGTCGATCAAGTCTTGACAGTACAGCAAGATTTCGGCCGCAGAGTCAGCCACATCGTATTTATGGGAATGGGCGAACCCCTACTGAATTTCGATAATGTTATAGCTGCTGTCAAGTGTTTGAATCAAGACGTAGGAATTGGACAGCGAAACATCACCATTTCCACTGTAGGAATTCGCAATCGCATCAGCCAACTAGCCGAACATCAACTGCAAGTTACCCTCGCCGTCAGCCTCCACGCTTCCAATCAAAGATTGCGCGAAGAGTTAATTCCTAGCGCCCGCCCTTATGTTTTGGGTGACTTAATCGCCGAATGTCGCGAATATGTGCGATCGACTGGGCGCAGATTGAGTTTTGAATACGTACTTTTAGCAGGTGTGAATGACTTGCCGGAACACGCAGCCGAGTTAGCAACTCACTTGCGCGGTTTTCAGTGTCACGTCAATTTGATTCCTTACAATCCGATTCAAGAAGCTGATTATAAGCGACCGACTCCCAATCGAATTAACAGTTTTGTTTCGGTTTTGAAGGAAAAGAAAATTGCAGTTAGCGTGCGGTATTCTCGCGGCTTAGAAGCAGATGCCGCTTGCGGACAATTGCGGCGATCCGAGGTTTAGGATTGGATTTTTAACCGCTAAAAATTCTCGAAGGGTGCGTCATTTCGTGTTATTTTCTCCATAATTGAGAAACTACGCTCTGACGCACCTCATATCAAATCCGGTAGCATCGGAATTAGAAAATCGAGTCAACAGTTAACAGTCAATCACCCCGTCAGTTTTTCGATTGAGAGTCGTACCGCCAACAGCCAACAGTCCACAGTCAACAATCATGTATGAGTGCAACCGGAATTGATCGGACGCAAATCTTGCACCATTCTCAAGAACAGGCTAGGAAAATTTGTTCCACAAAGAGTAGATTTTATTGTGGGGTGGGATATCCTAGCCCGCCTATAAAAAAAGCCTATGGAGAATGGTGCAATATGTCAGATGCACCCTACTACCGTGCTTAAACTGTTCGGATATCGTTAACACCAATTAGCGAAGCGTTTACTCCGATTAAAGAGGCGATCGCAATTCCATCCACTTTTATCAAAGAATTGTTATTACTCTGACTAATTTCCAATTGATTAAAACTCAAACCGCGAGACAATCCTAATACATCTTCGCCTTTAACAAAATCGGAAATAATATCAAGTCTGAGATTACTTGCGATCGCAAACGTGTCATTACCAATCCCGCCCATCAAGCTGTCCTCTCCTAAATCTCCGAACAATAAATCCTTGCCAGTACAACCGAGGATAGTGTCGTTGTTTTCACCCCCATAAATTGTATCATTTCCAGCACCGCCATCTATCAGGTCATTATTCTCATTGCCACCGAGTAAATCATTGCCAGCATCGCCGCACAGGGTGTCATTTCCTGATTGTCCGAAGATAGATAGAATCATTGCCTTGACTTCCGACTATGACATAGTTAGCTTTGCCGCCGATGAGGATATCGTTGCCTTTGCCACCATCAATAAAGTTGGCTCCTTCATTGCCCTAAATGAAGTCATTGCCATTTTCACCGTTAATCGAATCGTTGCCTTCCTTGCCGTTGAAAATGTTTGGGCTGTTGCCACCAATTAGGTTGTCGTTACCTGCTTTGGCATCGAATATATTGGGACTGTTGCTGCCCAAATAACCGTCATTTTTGGAAGTACCAATTAGGATACCATAATTGCCGTTGATAATATTATCGACTGGATTTGGTCTATCGAGGTTTGGTCGTTCAATGCGATCGCCAATGCAGTTTGGATCGGGTGCGGGCGTACCTGTAGGCGTTGGTGTGGGAGTTGGCGTGGGAGTTGGTGTGGGTGTTGGCGTTGTATCTACGATCGTCAAAATCGCCGTGTTTTGATTTCCCAAACTAGCATTATTTGTGGCATTTGTGAAACTGAGATGGACAGTTTCATTCTCTTCTACTAAGGTGTCCTGAGTGATAGGAATAGTGAAAGTTTTGCTAGTTTCGCCAGAAAGAATGTTTAACGTACCCGACGTAGCAGTGTAATCACTTCCGGCGGCAGGGCTATTTCATTCTAGTTGAGTAGTGGATATAGTAGTAAAGTATCGTACTCATGCACGGGAGCTGCTATGTCTCAACTTGCCATTGTCGAAGCCTTTGCAGACTTGCCTGACACCCGTCGCAAGGCAGGACAACGGCATCATCAAGCGCTGTGTTTAGCCTTATTTACCCTAGCAGTCGCTGCCGGGAATCGGGGATTTCTGGCTATTGGGGATTGGTTGAGTGCTCATCACTCTCAATTAGTTGCTTTATTTCAACCGCCCCTCGGACGTTTACCCTCTTACAGCACGATTCGCCGGACATTGCTGCGGTTAGAATATCAGGCTTATTCGGGTTGTTTGTCGAGGTTCTTCGGGATTCAACCCAAACCCGGAGAAACAATTGCGACAGATGGCAAAGTGTTACGCGGGTCCTATGAGTGTCCCACTCAGGACCCAACTGTCGATTCGCATCCAGCAATCATGCTGGTGACTGCCTACATTGTAGAACGTGGTTTGATTCTCGAACCCTATGAGGTGGCATCAAAAACGAATGAAATCACCGCACTCCCGGTTCTTATTCAGAAGATGGCAGTTAAGGGTGTAGTCTTCGCCTTTGATGCCATCAGTACCCAAAAAAACTGCTCAGACCATCATTGATAGTGGTAATGATTACTTGGGCGCACTCAAAGGCAATCAATCCAGATTGTTGGCCGCAGTACAAGCCAAATTTCAAGCGCAAGAGACGATATTCCAGATCGACAAAGGGCATGGTCGGATTGAAAAACGCACCGTCAGCATTAGTCATGACCTGACTGGAATTCCTGATTTTCCGGGACTGCAAACCTTAATTCGAGTTGAATCCGAACGTGCTGTGCATCGAGCCTCCATCATTGAAGTCTCTACCGAAACCCGCTATTACGTGACCTCCTTGACCGAAACGGCCAGACGCCTTGCCGACAGAGTTCGAGGCTATTGGGGGGTCGAAAACAAAGTTCATTATGTTCGCGATGTCACCCAAGGCGAAGATGCTTCTCGTATTCGCACCAACGGGCTTGTTCAATGTTGGGCAATCGCACGCAATTTTGCCCTCAATTTGTATCGCGATTATGGCTTTCAAAACATGGCTCAAGCTCAACGTCTCGCTGGCTTTAATTTTAACATCCTCAAAGACTTGTTTAGAATGAAATAGCCCTGCTTCCGGCGGTGGCACTACTGTCAGCAGTACCGTAACTCACAGAGGCAGAGACATTGGTTCCACCTGTAAGTAGGTAGACGGGATTAAACCCCATAATGTAACACTATGTAAACAGGCTTAAGTCAGCCAGTAGAGAGCCTTTGGAGATTGTGCCCTCGTTTACATAGGGGCGTTTTTTCGCGCCGCCTTACTTATGATTAACTGCAATTGTTTGGGTTGTGCCGTTTTGATTAACGCTGTAAGCAGCGCTACAGAAATTAAAGGTTCCCGGTGTTACTATCTTAAGTTTACGATCAGAATGCTATTCAAGCATTTGAGGACTCAGTTTTGGACAAGGGTGTTTATGAGCCAAACAAATAAGCAAAATGTTGAAAAATTTCATTTGGATACCTCTAACTAATCTCTTTCGGTTGGTAGCAAGGCTGCTTAAGCGAACAAACCACAGTATGGCAATCGCTACAGTTGTCGCTGTTGCCATCTTAGCCGGACACACAGCATCGGCTCAAGTCGTTCCTCCCAGACCGCCTAATCCACTGGCTTCGCTTAAAACCGTAGCAGTCCCTGAGCCACCAAACTTAGGAGAATTCGTCAAAGACAAACCGGCTGCAATTGCCTTAGGAAAATCGCTGTTCTGGGATTTGCAGGTTGGCAGCAACGGAAACCTGTCTTGCGCCAGTTGCCACTTTCACGCTGGAGTTGATAATCGTGCTAAGAACCAGCTCAGCCCTGGGCTGTTGCGGGTAACTGCAAGCGGTGAGGCAAATCCAGACATTACCTTTAATGCAGGTAAGGGTCCCAACTCTGTGCTGGTGCCAGCGGACTTTCCGTTCCACAAGCTGGCAAACCCGAACGATCGCTCCTCGCAAGTTCTAGCTGACACCAACGATGTTGCAGGATCTCAAGGGGTAACTCTGGCAAAATTCATCGATATTGCCCCTGGTAGTGCGGTCGATAAGGTAGAGGTTCAGCCAGATCCGGTATTTAACGTCCAAGGCACCAACGTGCGTCAGGTAACAGAGCGCAACACGCCCAGCACAATTAACGCTGTGTATAACTTCCGCAACTTTTGGGACGGACGCGCCCAAAACGAATTTAATGGTGTGAATCCGTTTGGGTCAAGAGACCCCGGTGCCTCTGTCCTGAAAGCACCCACAAAGCAATCCCCTCTGCAGCAGGTGAAAATTAGCCTGAAGAATTCATCGCTGGCGTCGCAGGCAGTGGGCCCACCGCTAAGCTCTGTGGAAGAATCCGCAACGGGTCGGGTATTTCCTGATATCGGGCAGAAGTTCGATCGGATTAAAGTCAAAAAGCTGCCTAGAGAGACAGGTAAAAAGCTCAAACAGCTACGGCCGCTTGGGCAACAGCTTGTCCATCCCGAAGACAGCGTTCTCGGCAGCTTGAGCCGTTGGCCCCAGCCCGGACTCAAAGACAAAAGTTACGAAAACATGATTGAGGATGCGTTTAAGCCGGAGTGGTGGGACTCGAAGCAAATCATCAAGGTTGATGCTACAGGAACTCGGTCTTTCAAGCAGCCGCAGGGAGCGTTGGCAACCGATGAGTTTACACTGATGGACTACAACTTCTCATTGTTTTTCGGATTAGCGCTTCAACTGTACGAGTCCACCTTGATTTCTAACGATTCACCCTTCGATCGATTTATGGAGGGAAACAGCAACGCGCTGACTGTACAGCAACAGCAAGGCAAGGCTCTGTTTGAACAGGCGTGTGCCTTCTGTCACGGTGGGGCTGAATTTACCAACGCCTCCGTCAAAAATGTGGAGAATCAACGGCTCAGACGGATGAGGGTGGGAAATACTGGACAAGCTGTCTATGACAATGCCTTCTACAATATTGCCGTTCGACCCACTGGGGAAGACTTGGGCGTGGGCGCCAAAGATCCTTTCGGCAATCCCCTTTCAGAATCGCGGCTAGCTCAGCAAGGACGCTTTGAGCCATTACTAAATGCAAGTCCAAATATACCCGTCGGTGCAAATGAACGCATTACAGCAGACGGTGCATTCAAAACGCCTGGACTGCGGAATATTGAGTTGACTGCTCCCTACTTCCACAACGGTGGGGAACTCACCTTGCGACAGGTGGTTGATTTCTACAATCGAGGCGGGGATTTTGCTGAGAACAACATTGACAATCTCGATATTGGCATCCGCAACCTAAACCTCACCGAGGAACAGAAAACGTCTTTGGTCCTATTCATGGAATCTCTGACCGACGATCGCGTTCGCTATGAGCGTGCCCCGTTCGATCATCCACAACTGTTTGTGACGAATGGGCATCCCGGAGATCAGAACGCCGTGACCAATGATGGCACAGGGCAAGCGACCACAACATTGCTAGATTTGCCTGCGGTGGGTGCCAACGGGACTACTGTTCCTCAACCAAACTTCTTGGGCGTTTCCTCGCAGCTATCGCCGACAACGATTACTCCGTCATCTACTCCGGTATCACCAACGAATCCACTTGAGGGAAGCATTACTGAGCAAGACTGTCCACCAGGCTCAAAACCTAAGTTTGTGAGCGGAGGATTTATGTGTGTCACTAAGTAATGATTTCCTGCGGTATTGAACACCGCTTTAAAGAGGATTAGCAGGCGATTTTCGCGGTTGAAGCCTGAGAAAACCCATGCAGCGCGCGATCGGGAAATCTATCGTAATCCCCTTTGAGTCGTGAACTTAACCGTTAAAATCCCCAACTTCTTAAAGAGGTTGGGGATTTTGTATTCATCGCTTGAGTGTGGAGCCCCAACGAGCTTTGCAGCAGCCACAAACAGCTTGCTCAACTTTTCAATACATGGTTGCCAATGGTGATGCAAGGGTTTTGATATCGATTCCGGTTGCACCGGAATGATTGTTGACTGTTGACTGTTAACTGTTGACTGTGAGTCAAAAAACTGAAAATAGCGTTGATATTTGTTGGCAGCTTCATTCGACTTTACGCGCGACGATGAAGCGCGGATTTGATATCATTCCGGCGCAGCCGGAATTGATATGAGGCATTATATCGCTATTTTTTTTGCACTCCCCCACCTTTTTTCTGTCAAACAACCCAACGCCGCGTCTCCTTTTTCACTTTATTCAGCAAGCCGTATATAAAATCCTGACCTTTAACAAAATTCGAGATAATATCAAATCCTCGCCGATTTCCAAGACAAAAGTATCCTCGCCCAAACCTCGGACAAGTTTCGACAATTTTTACCTAAAAATTCAGCTAAAACAATACACTCTATAAGCGTTTAACAAGTATCCACCGCAACTCTAACGGCGGTGTTTGTTGCACCGAAAATAAATCTCGCCCGCTAGCCCAACTGACAAACCAAGGTGTCGGCGGCCACGCAGAGTCAGGCAAATGTTTTTGTTCGTATTCAATCACAGATTCATCAGAAATAATTTCTAACGGCAAACCCTCTATTGCTGCTTGCAATTCTTGTCTGGTAATCAGATAAGACCAACACAATTCAGACATTTGTTTTGCCATCTCGTCGGGTTCGTACCCATCTACAGCTAAGAAAGCACTGAATAATATAAACCCGCCGCTTAAAACAGCATCGGACATTTTGCCCAGGAAAAGACGAATTTGTTCGGGGTAGCGGAAATGAGAGAGAACTTCGGTAGCAATGGCTAATTTGTACCGATAAGTTTTCATCCTCAATAATGGGTCTAAAACGTCGCCTTGGGTGACATTTATCGGCAAGTTTTCGGCGGTTGCTGCGGCTGATAGTTTCTCGGCAAATATCGGTGTTAGTTCGATCGCATCCACGGGATGACCTAACCTTGCTAAAGGCAAACTATTGCGCCCTGGGCCCGCACCGACATCTAAAATAGGTGCTTTTGGGGGTTCGCCTAATTCGGCGGCAATGGCGATGACTTTGGCATCGGGATGGCTGCCGAATAAAGGTTCGGGGCGAATATCCGGCCAGCTATGATATTTCTGAACCATCGATTCGACTTGAATCTTGGTATTCAGAGTAATGCCGCCAGCTAAACCGGTTTGGGCATTGGCGGGAAAGTATGAGACTATTAGGTTAGCGTGGGGGGAATTTTTGAATCCTTCTGCTAAGGCGTTGGCGATTAATGTTCGCAAGTTTTGGGTTTGGGCAGCGTCGATGTTTTGTCCGAGAATGTTTAAGAAGTCTGACAGTAATTTAAGATAGTCGTCTAGCATCGATGGCAAGCAAGGCAGATAGAATTCTCCCTTGATGCCGATGTTCTTTTTGAGCCTTTCTTTGAGAATTAATTTCAGGCGATTCGAGTCGGTCAGCGACGGGCCTGTTTCGGGTGCTTCGCGGACGGGCAATTCGGGGACTGATGCGGCACTGGCGAGGTTTTTAGTCACAATATTTTCGATTAGATTCGGCAATAAGTGCGATCGCACCGAGCATAATCTTGTGCTCTTGTACCTGAATTCGAGCGTGCAGCGTTTCTGCGGTATCCTCAGGCAATACCGGCACCGCAGCCTGCATTAAAATCGGCCCGCTGTCTACTTCTAAACGGGCGATATGCACCGTACATCCGGTGATTTTAACCTTGGCGGCCAGTGCTTGCTCGACGGCGCGAATTCCTGGGAAACTCGGCAGTAAGCTGGGGTGAATGTTAATAACGCGATCGGGAAAAGCATCAAACAAAACTTTGGTAACAATTCGCATCCAACCCGCCATCACTACCCATTCTACATCATATTCTTGAAAAGTTTTGACAATTTTTGTATCTAATTCTTCACGGCTTTTGCAGTCGCGGTGATTGAGAAGAATCGAGGGAATGCCGTATTTTTCGGCCCTGACTGCGGCTTTGGCTTCGGGGTTGTTGTAAATTAATACTGGGATTTCAGCGTTGAGTTGTTGGTTTTGAATGGCTTGGGCAATCACCTCGAAGTTGCTGCCGCTTCCTGATGCTAAGACTCCTAATTTTAACGGAGGATGAGCCGGAGCGAGCGCACTTTTGCCAATCTCAGGAGAAATCAGGCAGGGATTGGAATTAACAGATACTGGATTAGCGGTCATAAAGATAAAAACTATTCACTCGTATTCTACAATAGAGGTAAAGGGTAAGGTGTGCTTCTGCGCATTCTACATGGAGATATTGCGTCAGCCCTAAGTATATTTTTTTTGCGCTGACCTACTGATTCGCTCCTATTGTACAATATTCTCAAAAAACTCTTCCCTGAGAATCGAATAAATTTTTAGATCCCAATATCTGTCTTTCACAAATAGGTGCTGTCGCAATATCCCTTCCATTTGCATCCCCACTTTTTCCATCACCCGAGCCGAAGCAATATTGTTAACTTCACATCGAGCCATAATTCGATTCAGCGACATCTCCCGAAAGCCGAATTCAATAACTGCATTGACAGCCTCGCTCATGTATCCTTCGCCCCAATAGTTCCTAGAAAGTGCGTAGCCAATTTCCGCGCGGCTGTGCGTCATGCTCCATTCCACAAATCCGCAAGTCCCGATAAACTTTTTCTCGGCTTTGTGGACGATTCCCCAATCTACAAGCTCTCGTCTTTTGTACATTTTTGTAAGTGACTGGAGAAAGTATTTAGTGTCTTCGAGCGAGGTGTGAGTAGACCACATTGTGTATTCTGATACTTCGGGGTTTGAGGCATACTCAAACATATCGCTGGCATCGTTTAAAGTTATTTTTCGGAGCAAGAGCCTTTCAGTTTCTATAGTGGGTAAATGGGCTAATATATCGAGAAGATTCATTTTGAAATTGACCTATATTGTGATACCATTTAAAACTAAAAGCTAAAATTTACAAGCCAATGGTTCCGATGAAATTTGGGCGTTTTAACTGGTTGGACAATGAATCGATCGCAGCTTGGACTTTTCTGGCCCCCGCTTTGCTTTTTCTGGGTACTTTTTTGATTTGGCCGATCGCCTATTTATTTTACCTCAGCTTTACCAGCGGCAGCTTTACCCAGTCGGGAGTGCGTTTGATTGGCTTGAACAACTACTGGCGCCTATTCACTAACCCGGATTTTTGGCAAGTTCTCCAAAACACGATCTATTTTACTACTGCTACAGTCATTCCCAGTTTAGTGATTCCTTTAGGTTTGGCAGTTTTGCTAAATCGCTCGTTTGCTTGGCGAGGATCTCTCCGCACCGCTTATTTTATTCCTTCGATTACCTCTTTAGTTGCCGTTGGCTTGGGTTGGCGGTGGTTGTTTCAAACCGAAGGCCCGGTGAATAATGCGCTAAGTGCGATCGGTTTAAATCAAATTCCTTGGCTTAGCAGCACAGTTTGGGCAATGCCAGTGATAATTCTGCTCAGTGTTTGGAAACAATTAGGCTTTAATATGGTAGTATTTTTAGCAGGATTGCAAGCAATTCCGGTAAATCGTTACGAAGCCGCAGAATTGGATGGAGCTAATGCTTGGCAGCAATTTTTGTACATCACTTTACCGGGTTTGCGGCCGACTTTAGTATTTGCTACTGTCACTACTGCTATTTTTACCCTGCGGAGTTTCGAGCAAGTTTACGTCATCACCGGCGGCGGCCCTTTGAACTCTACTAATTTGCTAGTTTATTATATTTACGAGCAAGCTTTTTCGCAATTTGATTTTGGCTATGCAGCCGCTGCGGCAACTTTCCTGATGGCTTTAGCTTTGATATTAGTCTATTTACAACTAAAAGTTTGGGGCGAAGATTCTTAATTAGGTTATGCGTAGTTTGACGCGCGGAAATTATAGCGGTAAGGTGCGCACGGAACCCCCTAAATATACAGGTTTTGCATAAAAACTAAATTAACGGGATTCCCAATTACCGATTCCCAATTTTATATTCCATGTGATCGGCTGTTTGTTCAGCTTGTGCAGTTCCCAAAAGCTTGCCCACAACGTGCAAAGACATATCAATTCCCGCAGCAATTCCCCCAGAGGTGATGATTTTGCCGTTATCTACAAATCGCTGATTTTCGATAATAGTTGTGTTGGGAGCTAATTCTCTCAATAAATCCAATGCCTGATGGTGTGTAGTTGCTTCCAAACCTTCCAACAAGCCAGCTTTTGCCAAAAGCAGCGAACCCGTACAGACAGAAAGCACTAATTCGGCTGTTTGGGCACAATCTTTTATCCAATTAATAACTGCTGAATTATCGATTAACTTTCTCGTACCTTGTCCTCCCGGTACAATTAAAATATCCGGTGGCGGACAATCGGAAATGGTGCAGTCGGGATTTACGCTCAAACTGTTGCGGGCGTTGACAGCACCGGCCTGTTCGGCTACGGTAGAGACTGCAAAAGGTCGCTCGCCCTTATTTAATTCTGATGTCACCGAAAACACTTCAAAAGGGCCTGCAAAGTCCAGTACCTCGACATCATCGAACATTAAAATAGCTACGTTCCTAGTTGCCATAAGACCTACTTCTGATAGAGGCAAAAAATATCGGCGATTTGTTATCGTAGAAATGGTATAATTTAAATTATTAAAGCTATGCCGAAAAATATTCGCCATCGCGCCCTAACAATCTGTCTTTTATGTCTGGCTTGCCTCTTAGCAATTGCTGTTGCGCCAATTGTCACGCCCGCTCAATCCACAACTCAATTAGAGTTTCGCATTACTCAATTAGAAAGTCAAATTTCTCAACTCAGGGGACAAGTCTACAGCTTGCAGAATCAAGCTTATGGCTCTAACCGGCCTCAGTCTCCCAACCGTCCGAGTTCTGGTCGCACAAATCCTAGAACGCTGTCTGGAGACCCAATGTTTGATAATTTAGCAACTTTGGCAATTGAAACGAAGCAAGATGTTCTCAAAATTCAAGAGCGGTTGTCAAAGCTAGAATCGTCGAGAAATCGCTAGAGAAGTCATTAGTCAGAAGGAAGATAAGTAATCGACTGTCTGCGGCGAACGAAACTTTGTGTAGCGCGATTGTTTCAACTATTGCGGTCCCCCACCTGGCAAAAACAGAGTTAATGGCAGGTGGGAACAGGCTCTGCTAAAAGTCAAGTTGCAGAACTATTCAATGATATGGAAATAAAAGCCGGCTACCACAAAATTGATAGCTAACAGCAACAGAAACCAGCCTGCGCGAAAGGGGTAAGGGAATTTGCCCGTTTTGATCACGGACTCGGATTTTAATTGGTTCTTCGCTATCTCTGGCATAGGTAAAGCTCCTAATTCATAATGTCACTCTATTTACAAATAGCAGAGAGCGTCGCACTTATGCACAATCCTCTAGAGTTATTTTTTGTAACAAGGAGTTTATACCGAGTGGGATTCAGATTAATTTCAATCGCTCTCTCCGGCGTGGTAGGAACTGCGGACTAGAGGCCCCGATCGCACGCGCTCAAACCCCATCTCCCGGGCGATCGACCCGAAACGGTCAAATTCGGTCGGCGTCCAGTATTTACGCACAGGGAGGTGCTCTAGAGATGGTCTCATGTATTGACCGAGGGTGAGCCGATCGCACTTGGCATCCCGCAAATCAATCATCGCTTCGACTATCTCGGCTTCGGTTTCCCCGTGTCCCAACATCAAACCGGATTTGGTGGGAATAGTTGGGTCATATTGCTTGACAATGCGGAGAACGTCGATCGAGCGATCGTACTTGGCCCCCCTGCGCACCGGCCCTTGCAACCGGCGCACCGTCTCAATATTGTGGTTGTAACAAGCCGGTTTAGCCTCCACCACCGTGCGAATCCGCTCTCGCTGCAACTCATCGAGGCCGGAATTCTCTCCGTCGGGGGCGGGCACGGGGGCAGCGCCCCTACCCGTTCCCCCCCAAAAATCCGGCGTCAGTACCTCAACTTCTGTATGCGGGTTAAGAAGGCGGATTTGGGCGATCGTCCTGGCAAACCAACCCGCACCCCCATCCGGCAAGTCATCCCTCGCCACCGAAGTCAGCACCGCATAGCGCAAACCCAACAACTGTACAGCCTCGGCCACCTTTTTCGGTTCCTCCGGGTCTAGGGGCATCGGAGAATGACCTTTATCTACTTGACAAAAAGCACAAGCGCGGGTGCAAGTCGGCCCCATCAACAAAAAAGTCGCCGTTTTTTGGGCGTAGCACTCGCCCCGGTTGGGACACCTGCCCTCCTCGCAAATCGTGTGAATTTGCCGCTGTTTAATAATTTTCTGCACTTGGGAAAGTTCGCTAGCTTTGCCAACGGGCCTGCGCAACCACTCCGGCATCGCCTCGATTTCACCCCGCATTTGGGCGGCAACTGCTTTGACAGTAGGAGTTTTAGGAGTTTGGGGCGACATAAAATTAAGTGGCTATTGAGTTAATTCCTTCGATCGTATCCGAAATCAAAGTCCCTGAACTTGTAGGAGTATCACCCCTAATCAAAATGCCACCGAGGTGCAGCAAAACTAAAATCGTCCAGAATTCTGGGTAGAATTCTGTTAGGGATATACTGAAGGTTGCGAATCATCACTCATTACTGAAGGAGTCAGTCGTGGCTGGTCAAAAAATCTTAGTAATCGATGACAGTAAAGTCATCCGGGTCCGAGTCCGAGAGATGTTGCCTCAGGGTAACTTTGAAGTTCTAGAAGCAAAAGACGGTGAAGAGGGACTAAAACTGATCCGTCAAGCCCGTCCGAATCTAATTATGTTAGATTTCCTACTGCCCAAAGTCAGCGGTTGGGAAGTGTATCAAAAAGTGCAAGCCCATCCGGAGCTTTCTAAGATACCTTTGGTGATCATGTCGGGCCGCGAAGAAGAGGTGATGGAGAAAATTCCGAAACCCTTTGAGAAGCATTTTTTTGCATTCATCGCCAAACCCTTTGAGAAAAAGCAGCTAACCGAGGCGATCAAATCGGCGATGGTACTGGCGAAAAAGAAACCAGTGCCCGAAGCCCCAGCCACCGCCGCTGCACCCAGCTCGGGAGCGGGCGGCGCCGACATTCAGGCAATGACTGACAAAATGGCGAAAATGCAAGCGGAAATTGATACACTCAAAAAACAAATGACTCAGGTGATTACGATCATCAAGCAGATGAAATCGAAATAATTCTGCTGTTTTTTGAATGCCCTGATGTAGAAAGCACTTATGTAGAAGAAAACTTCCACACCGTGAAACTTTCTTTTTAGTCTCAATGGGTTCCCTTGTATCCGTAATTTTTTGCCAAATTAGTTGAGCGAGTGCGATCGCCAACAACCTGCAACTGATTTCTCAAAATCCCAGTGAGAAAATCAATTAAAAGTTAAAAATAAAACAAGGGAGGAAATTAATTATTAATTAATATTAGGATTTTTAATTCCCGCTCGTTACCCACTCAATTATCAACACCTCAGTCTCATTTTTTTGGTTAATGATTAACGACTATTCCGATTTTTTGCCTCAACTGCGTGCCTCAACTGAGCAATTATTGAAAAGATTAGACTGCTTCGATCGAGCGCAGGTATTAGCGATCGGAGATTTGACCTTGGACGAGTTTCTTACCGGACAAGTAGAGCGAATTTCCCGCGAAGCACCTGTGTTGATTTTGCGCTACGAAAATACTCGGCAAGTACCCGGAGGTGGCGCAAATGCTGTCTACAATTTAGCCAAACTGGGAGGCAAAGTAAAAGTTGCTGGTTTGGTGGGAAAAGACGACCAGGGAAAGGCTTTGTGCGGTATTTTTGAGGCGGCGGGAATTGATACGGCTGGGATTTTAATCGATTCGCAGCGTCCAACTGTCACCAAAACTCGAATTTCCGGGCACGCGCGGCAGTCGGTGACTCAGCAAATTGTCCGAGTCGATCGCAAATCGGACGAGTTGCCGGATTTAGATTTGCAGTTGCAATTGGCAGACTACATCCGGCAGCAAATACCGACAGTAGATGCAGTGGTTTGTTCCGACTACGGCGACGGAGTTTTGACGAATTTGGCGATCGAATCGGCAGTGGTTCCCGGCAAAACAATTGTAGACGCTCAAACAAATTTGCAGCGATATTCTGGAGCAATGTTATTTACTCCGAACTTGCCCGAAGCCGAGCAAGCCGTCGGATATGCTATCAAAAACCCTCAAACTTTAATGCAAGCAGGACGCGATTTATTGAACTTAACTCAAGCTCAAAAAATCCTGATTACTCGCGGCGAAGAAGGGATGACTTTGTTTGAAAGGGCGAACGGCGAAGAAATCAAAAATTCACCCCCTCCAACATCCATTTGTGAAAAGGGGGAATTTGCCATTCAAAGTTGGGACATTCCCCCTTTTAACAAGACTGATGTATTCGACGTAACCGGTGCTGGAGATACAGTTGTAGCAGCAATGACTTTAGCTTTGTGCGTCGGTGCATCTGGTTGGGAAGCGGCAGTTTTGGGCAATTTGGCGGCTAGTATTGTCGTGCGTCAGTTCGGTACGGCAACGACGACAGCAGACGAAATGAAAGAAGCTTTGAAAACGATGATTGCACTATAGGGGCGGCTAAGCTGTATAGCATTTAAATTGCATATTTCGGACGTTGATTAGAGCAGCGGGTCACAATAGTTTTATTACTGGTTCCCAGGCTGTGGCTGGGAACCAGTTATTGTTGAGGGCGACACACCCTACTCACTTACTCTTTTTCAAAATTTGTCCCTTGTCATCAATTGTCAAACCGCTATTGGGAAAATCGCTCTTTGTCAAACGGTCAATTAACCCCACAGTCCTAAAATTGTTATCAACAGCCGGCACACCTCGCCCGTCAAGTTGGACGGGGATAATCTTACCAGAAACAAAATCCCCTTGCGGAGTCATTTTCACATCCAAAATTAGAGATTTACCGAGTGCTCCTGCTGAGGACAAAGTGCGATAACCCAAAAAATTGCCCAGCGAATAAGCAACCAATTTCCCTTTATAAAGTTCCATAGCTCTGGGAACGTGCGGGCCATGTCCCAAAATCAAATCTGCTCCCGCATCAATCATCGTCCGCGAAAACAAAACCATATTTCCCCGGTTTTCTCCGTAAAAGAACTCAGTTTTATTTCTCACATTCAGAGCTCCCGTTCCTTCAGAGCCAGCATGAACTGATATCACTACAATATCAGCTTTTTCCTTAGCTTTTTTGACAACTTCTGCTCCTGCTTTCAGTTCCAGCAAAGAATTGTGAACGTCGCCGTAGTTGCTGAAACCGATAAAGGCAAAATTCACGCCCTTGACATTTTTATAAACAATTTGATCTCTTTTACCAACAGCCTTCATGCCATTGCTGTCGATGTTTTTAATCGTGTCATTAAATCCCTGCTCGTGAAAATCGTAAGAGTGATTGTTGGCAATACTCAAAATATCAAAACCAACATCTTTGAAGATTTTGGCATAACTCGGAGGCGTCCGAAAGGCAATCAGCATTCGTCCGCCGCCTGCTTTGGAACTGTAAGGATAATCGGTCATCGTGCTTTCAAAATTGCCAAACAGAATATCAGCTCCTTTGAGGTACGGTTTTACCGACTCTAATAACATCTCTTTTTTTGCCGGCAGTTTGTTGTAGGGATAATTTGTACCGGGAACCATGTCGCCAACTGCTTTGATGCTGACAGTTGCGGGCACAGTGGCAGGTTTTTTGGCAGCCGGGGAGGGCGATTTTGGATCTGGAAGGGGTTTGGCTGCGGCTGCTGGTGCTGGTGTCGAGATCACTTCTTGTACCGCAGGCTTGGACGTTAGAGGGTTATTAGTAGCGGTGGTTGAGGATTTGTAAAATTGAGAAGCCAGAACAAAGCCGCATATCGGCACGAGAATTAGACTCAGAGCACCGAGTGACAGCCCAGATTTTTTAGTTTTAGTGCGGGCTAACTCTGGCTGGGGTGATTGCTTTTGCTGCCGTTGGTTTGTGGGTTTTGGGGTGGGGATTTTAGGGGGTTGGGGCGGAGATTGTTCTGGTGTTGGAGGGGGCGCAGTTGTGACATTTTGAGGTTCTTCTAGCTTGGGCAAAGTTACAGGAATGGGAGAAGCGGGTAGACTCGCCGCTACTGCTGCACTCGCAGCTACTGCGGCATTCACGGCAACTAATGGACTCACGGGTTCGGAAGTCAAGCGTTTTTTTAATTCTACCGTCTGAGTCCAAGCGGGTAATTGCTGGCCGCCCTGCCGCCCGTAAATTGTCACTGAGTAAAGGTTATTTGGTTGCAGCCGCTGCAACCCTTTGATTGTGACTCGGAGACAGGCTTCTTCTGCGGGCAATTGTTCTGCTTCCAGCAGCAGGTGCAGGGTGTCATTTTCCCGGCTGGCTTTAGCCGTGACGCCGAAGCTTTGGAGTGCTTGGCCGATCAGAAATGCGATCGCCCTAGCATCGCCTTCTTTTGCTAAATTTAAAATATCTTGTTGGCTCACAAACGCCTCTACTCTCACACTAAAAATTTAGTTCGATCTTATATCAAATTTGGCGGCACAGCATTAAATACCGATTGATTTAACTTAAATAAGTGGGTAGAAATAAACAAAACGTTGGCCTAGGACGCCTGCGTGAAAGGGTCTACTCGCTGTCACTATAGCTCCTAACTAAATCCGACCCTACTTTTACAAGATAGTATGATTTTTGGCACTGGCTAGCTGAATACAATATTTCCTAACGGTTATCTTAGCCGATCGCCCAAACACTTCTATCCGGCATAATTGCCCCCTTCAAATTAACATCTGTCAAATCAGCGCTCTCTTTCTTACAGCATTTTTGGTAAATAAAACTGGTTTACGATCTCCAGAGTGCGTCCTTGAATGTACTGAAAATATGCGGTTTAGTAGCGAAGAATTAACGAAAAAACCAGGTTTCTCGTTTCCAGTGCCAATCCCCCTGTCCCACTTGGGCCCAAATTCAGATAAAAACGATCGACCGGCAGGCTCGGAAGCTTGTTAAACTCTTGGTCATGCCACGCTATAGGTGAGAAATCGACGGCCAGCAACAATCGCCCGCCCGCGCCTCGGAGGCCCCGCGGCGCTGCGCCTGCACTGCACGTAGCTAAGGCTCCGCTTGCTGAGGTGAGCTGCAATCAACTTTCTCGATGCCGCTGCTTTACCCGCAGCCGCCGATGTAGCTCGTCTCAAACTAATTAGTTAAAGGACTTCCACGTCAATGACGCAATTGTGTTAATCATATCTGGCTCGCTTCCCTCTCAAACCAGGGTTTTTTGCGAGTCTGGTGCTATTTGTGAGTTAGTTGAGCGCATAGCAGCTAGGATCGAGCTAACTCAAGGTTACACTAAAGCTCGTCATGCGGCGTTGCCTCTCAAAACCCGGATTGAGTCTTATGGCGCACTACCGCTCCTTTGTATGTTTCTTCACCTGCATTGCCTGTCTGGGCGCTGCGTTCAGCCCCAGTGCGGACGGAAGGCAACAGGTACTCAATGCCTCCTACCGGGCTGTTTCCCCAGAAATTGCTCAGGCGAACTCTCCCCCGGACGATCGCCAGGACTCCAAGCCTTCAAAACCGTCTCCCGCGCCCAATAAAAACAAATCTCAGCCTTCCAAAACGCCAAAATTAAATTCTAAACTCCCGAAATCGATCTCCAATTTGATCGTCATTTTGTCTCGCCAGCGGGGGTTGTTAATGTTGGGTTTGGCAGCAGTTGTCGTTACGGCAGCGGCAGTATTTATCATGCTCAAATTAGTTAGCAGCGGCGAGTCAAATCATTCAAAGCGAAGGCGGGGAAGAGTCGATCGACACAACCAAAGAAACTCTCAATTCACTAATCCCGATGCTCCTACAAACTCGCACGAAATTGGACATCAAGAGGTTTCTTTAAGGCCACCAAACCCGCTGTCAGCTTTGCCCTACCGTTTTGATTTGCCAAAAGACTACAGTCTAGACAGCAGCGATCGACCTTTACCGTTTATCCAGGAATCGGGGGAACCAGAATCCGAAGATGCAGGAGTCGAGGGCGATCGAATTAATTCCGACAGCTCGCCCTCGGAAACTAACAGCAACGGTTACAGCGACACAGGTTTTAACCTTCCCGAAACAACTAATCGACCCGATTCCCTAGCGAGTCGGAAGAAAGATATTTCCCTTCCAGCAACGGATGGTAGACCTAAAGTTGATATTATTGAAGCACTGATTGAAGATTTGCAGAACCTAAATCCGGCAAAGAGGCGTAAAGCAATTTGGGATCTCGGCCAGCGGGGAGATTCCAGAGCAGTTGAGCCGTTGCTCGATTTACTAGCAAATTCCGACTCGAAGCAGTACAGTTTAATTTTGGCAAGTCTCTCGGAAATTGGCATTCGCACGCTCAGACCCATGAATAATGCCTGGTCAATTTCGCTGCAAAATGAAAACCCCGAAGTGCGTAAAAATGCGATTCGCGACTTGACGCGGATTTACGAATTGGTGAATCAAATCACTCACTTGTTGCACCGTGCGACGGACGATCCAGATGCAGAGGTTCAGGAGACTGCTCGCTGGGCAATCAATCAGTTGAACCGCATCCGTCCGCGTTCTGGGAGGGATTGATAAATATAGGAACTTTTAAGTAATTTTAGGTTTTAGATTTTAGATTTTAGATGGGAGAATTTATAATTTAGATTATGTTAGAATTAGTGACGGCTGACTAATGACTAATGATTAATGACTACTGACTTTTTGAAAATATTGTTCCTGTCAACTTCGGTCGGTCAACTCGGTTCGGGGTTGGGTGGCGGAGTCGAACTTACAGTTCTCAACATTGCTAAAGAATTACACCGCCGAGGTCATAAAATAGCAGTTGTAGCACCAGTAGGTTCAGTCTTAGAATCAATTCCCGTAATCGAAATAATGGGGGATTTGCAAGTAACTGCCCAAACACAAGATTACAATGCTGCTATTGTGATGCCAGCCGATTCTGTGCTGGCGAATATGTGGGAATACGCTCGCAAAGTTCAGGATGAATGGGATGTCATTGTTAACTTTGCCTACGATTGGCTGCCGTTTTATCTGACGCCATTTTTGAGAACTCCGATCGCACATTTGATCAGCATGGGCTCCCTTTCAGCATCCCTCGATCGCATCGCCGGACAAGTAGCTGTCGAGTTTCCTGGTACGATCGGAGTTCACACCGCTTCTCAAGCCCAAACATTTGCTTTTGCCAAGGAGTGTCAGTTGTTGGGAAGCGGCATTGATTTATCGCTGTACGAATTTTGCAGCCAACCGGAACCTAAATTAGCTTGGCTAGGCCGCATCGCCCCGGAAAAAGGCTTAGAAGATGCAGTGGCTGCAGCGAAAATTACAGGCATTCCCCTAAAAATTATGGGCAAAATGCAGGATGAGGATTATTGGCAAAAAATTTGTGCAGATTGGCCAGATGCTCCGGTAGAATATTTAGGGTTTCTGACAACAAGCCAAATGCAAGAGCAGGTTCGTCAGTGCCGAGCATTGTTGATGACGCCGCGCTGGGTGGAAGCTTTTGGAAATGTCGCGATCGAGGCTTTAGCGTGCGGTGTGCCTGTGATTACTTATGAGCGCGGGGGGCCGGCCGAAATTGTTCGAGACGGACTGACGGGCTTTTTAGTGGAGCCTGATAGTGTAAATGGCTTGGTAGGAGCGATCGCCCGCTTAGACCAAATTGACCGCAGCGCTTGCCGGCGACAAGCAGAGGTAGAATACTCTGTAGGAGGTTTGGGCGATCGTTGTGAACACTGGTTCAAATCTATTCTAAAATTGAGTTAAATAAACTCTTAATCGACCACAAAAAAAGAACACAGAAAAAACTATGGCAACCGAACGTTTAGTGCTTTTATCCAGTAGAGAAATAGAAAAAATGCGCCAAGCAGGCCGTTTAGCTGCCGAACTTCTGCTGCATCTCGAACCGATGGTAAAACCCGGTGTCAGCACTCTTGAAATTAACGACGAAGCCGAACGCTGGACTTTGGCACGCGGAGCAAAAAGCGCTCCGTTAGGCTATAAAGGATTTCCAAAATCTCTGTGTACTAGCGTCAATGAAGTAGTCTGTCACGGCATCCCGAATGCTAAACAAATTCTGAAAGAAGGCGACATTATTAACATTGATGTTACACCTTTAGTTGACGGCTATCACGGCGATACTTCCAAGACTTTTTTTGTGGGCCAACCTTCACCGGTAGCGAAAAAGTTAGTGGAAGTAACTGAGGAATGTTTAAGAAGAGGAATTGCGGAAGTCAAACCGGGTGCTCGTACCGGCGACATCGGTGCAGCGATTCAAGAATATGCTGAAGCACAGGGCTTTTCCGTAGTGCGAAATTTTGCGGGACACGGCGTTCACCGCGTTTTTCACACTGAACCGGAAATTTTGCACTACGGTAAGCGGGGCACGGGAAAGAAGCTCAGACAAGGCATGGTTTTTACGATCGAGCCGATGATTAATGAGGGTACTTGGGAAGTAGAAATTTTGGGCGACGGTTGGACTGCGATCACGCAGGATGGAAAGCTTTCGGCTCAATTCGAGCACACGCTAGCTGTTACTGATTCTGGGGTGGAAATTCTGACTTTGCCTTAATTGTTGACGGTTGACTGTTGACTTCGCTCAGGGCAATGTGGTTGAGCGTTAACTTGTATTGGTCATTGCTGATTAAGCTATTGTTGGCTATCAACTATTTAAAGTAGCTAATATGGAAAGCTTTTAACAGCTACAAGTTTATGAATTAGCTGAAAAAATATCAAACGAAATATGGTTTATTGTTAAAAAGTGGGACTACTTTACGAAGGATACGATGGGCAAACAAATCGTGCGAGCTGCTGATAGTGTGGGTGCTAATATTGCAGAAGGACATGACCGCTATAGCTGTCAAGATAATCAGCGTTTTGTGAAAATTGCCAGAGGTTCATTAAACGAAACAAGACACTGGTTAAGACTTGCCTAAGCTCGCAATCTTTTGACTCAAGAACAAATCGATCGACTGCATCCTTTATTAAAGGAACTTTCACCAAAACTTAATGCCTATCTTAACTCACTCAAACAAAAAGCCAACAGTCAACAGCCAACAGCCAACAGCCAACAATCAACCTAATGACTAACATTAAATGGCTGCAACCGGGAGATTTACTCAGGGTAATTGCTCCCAGCGGCACTCTGCGAGAATTAAGTACCTTTGAACGCGGTGTAGAAATTTGGAAATCCCGCGGCTATCGAGTTGAATTAAGCTCGGGTTTTGACGATCGCTGGGGCTATTTGGCAGGTTCCGATGAAAACCGCGTCCGACAGCTCGCCGATGCCCTCAATGACCCGGATTGTCGCGGTATTCTCTGTGTTCGTGGCGGTTTCGGCAGCACTCGGCTTTTGGAAAAAGGAAATGTGGGAAAGGCGAACAATTCCCAATTTCCAACTCCCGATGCCCATTCGCCGAAATGGTTAATCGGCTTTTCCGACATTACTGCTTTGCTGTGGAATCAGGCTCAATTGGGCGTTTGGGGCGTTCACGGGCCGATGCTGACAACTTTGGCGGATGAACCGGATTGGTCTGTCGATCGACTTTTTGACTGCATAGAAGGTCGTCCCTTACAATCTTTACAAGGTAAAGGATGGGGCGGCGGACAAGCCACCGGGCGGCTGTTTCCTGCAAATCTGACGGTTGCTGCTCACTTGCTTGGAACCCCGTATCAACCGGATTTGACCGGGGTTATTCTCGCATTTGAGGATGTTTCTGAGGCTCCTTACAGGGTCGATCGAATGTTGACTCAGTGGCGGATGGCGGGGGCTTTCGCTGGGGTGCGGGGCATTGCTTTGGGGCGCTTCAGTCGCTGCGAGATTGACCCGAGTATTCCCAGTTTTAGCATTGAAGAGGTTTTGCGCGATCGGCTGGGGGACTTGAATATTCCCATTGTCTCGGATTTGCCCTTCGGGCACGAGGGCGTTAACGCTGCTTTACCGATGGGGATTATGGCAAGTCTCGACGCTGAATCGGGATTGCTGATTTGCGGCGATAAATCGCAACTTTAGATAAGAGATCAACGTCTATAACTTTAACTTGAGATTTTCCACCAGCTAAATAGCGGGGTTAGGTGAGGTTGACACGGTTCGCAGAAATTACATTTAAAATGGATTGTGTATGCAAATGTCGGCGCCAAGAAAGCAAAAAGATTTTAAATTTTTCCAGAGGTTGATATGAGAACGCACAACTTGTTAAACAGTATTGCGGCCACTGTGCTAGTTGCAGGATTGGCACTCACTGGCATTTCGTCTAGTGCAGTTGGCGAACAGATAGGGAATAACGATCGCATAGATGGAGTAATTCGCCGCACTTCCCCGATTTACCGTTTCCGGAATATGTGGGTTCCGGGTTCTCCGACGGAAGAATTGCGCGGCCAAGAATACACATTCAGCGCTCGGGAAGGCGACAACATTGAAGTGTTTTTAGACACAGATAGAAGTCGCGGTTTTACTCCCGTCATGGTGCTGTTTTACGGAAACAACAAACAAGTCGCTTTTACGCAAGACCGTTCTTTTAATTATCAAATTCCCCGTAGTGGCGATTATAAACTGTTAGTGTTAGCAAAAGATGCTGCCAGAGGTGGTAACTACACGCTGGAAGTTTCGGGAATTGATGGGGGCGACAGACGAGCTCGCAATTCGCGGGACGATTGGTACACCGAGCAAGATAATGGCCGGTATGACAATCGATATGACAGAGCACAGCTTCTGCAAGATGATTTTGGCTTGCGGTCTGTTGATTGTCGCGAGAGACGTTCTATGGTGAGAGTAAGGTTTGATGATGGTAATCAAGACTCGACTTACTGCGCTGTCCCGACTAGAAACTTTCCGGCGGGAGATTATTACTACAATTCGCGGACTAGAGATTTAGATTCGGCGAGGGTGAATAATAATAGGAGGTTCGATGAGGATCGCGATCAATGTCGCGTATCCGTAGGCGGAGTGTGCGTGACGAGATAGTTTCGATTTAATTAACCGTAGGGTGCGTCGCCCAATACAATCTAGTATTAAGCTCGAAAATGGAGCAGCGACGCACCATACAAGATGAGGGTAAGGAACTGTAACTGAATTGTTTGACATATCTGTACATTGCTTACTGTTTGGGCAAGTATTAAGCGTACTCATATCCGTCCTTTCGATGAATGGATGTTAAGTAGTCCAGTTTGATTGACCTCCGTTTTTTGTCTATCACAAATTCTCCATAACCATGCGACATGGGACAGACTCGTGCGGTAAAAGTACCTTTGTACTTACCTTTGGGAACATTAGCGCGAACTATATCGCCTGTACAGAATCCCAGAATTGGACGCAACGGGCGATGTTTTTGCGGATAGCCAAACTTGTCTGTTTGACATCGCTGCCGACCACCAAAACCTGTTGCTTTTACCTTGAGAATCTTGGTTGTAACAAGTTTGATGGCATTGACCACGCCAACGCAAGCCGCATCAATCCAATGAGCTTTTGGCAACGAAAATCGAATCCGATTGAACTTTGTTTGACCACCAGTCCCAGTGCTAACAGGCAATCCAAAAGACTTCAAAGTATTGAACAATGCCCACCGAGTTGAGTTAACTGATGCCGCATCCTTTAAGGTCGTTTTGGCTTGTTTCAAAACGCGCTTCAACACATCTGACTTACCTTTGAGGAAGTCCTTTATATCTCTATTTCCTTTGCGTTGATTGCACTTGTGGCAAGCCAAGCAAAGATTAGAAATACGGTCTGAACCACCTTGTGATTTTGGTTGGATATGTTCAATTTCGAGCGGAACGTCCTTGACACCACAATAAGCGCATTGACGATTCCATTTTTCCAACAGGTACTCACGGCACTCATAACCTTTCAAAGTTCCTTGCTGGTATTCAATCCCAGAGATTTCTGGATTCTGGATTGCTTGGGTGTCGAACTTAACAAGTTCTTGAGCAATTGAATCAAGTGGTGCAAACTTTTGCAGTCGTTTTACCCAAGTTTCTATTGTCAAAATGCGGTGTCTTAAAGATGGAGCTAACCACCCATCTGGTCTTTTACGATTGAGGAATCGTGCTTGGCGATAACGAGTATTGCGGTTCCTGCGCCCTCTACGTACCGCTCTACGATGCAAGAGAGCGTCCTTAATTTGTTGTCCGCGATGCTGCAACTCCATTGCCCAGACAACATTGCCTTGATTCGTAACTAACGCAATGCCAGTAAACTTTGAACCAGGGTCTATTTTGAGTGTTAACGGATATACATTTGGATTTTCTATGACTCGCTTCAAAATCAACGTGAATGGATAACACTGAAACACAGCGGCTTTCTCGGAATCCAGTAACTTGCGAGCTTGTGCTGGATGAACAGGATTGAGCGGTGTCTTATTACTGTCTATGAGAAATACGTGGTTTGACATGATTTATTCAATCAACTTTATTACTAAGTAAAGTTGGCCTCGACAATGATTTAAGAGCTTGTTTGGACTGCCACACGCGGATTTATAAACCGTTAATCCGTACCTTAATGACAATCGACAGAGCAACAAACTGGCGTTCATTCGTTGGTGTCATGACTCAAAAATCGTAGCTTTCGCTTAGTCTGCACGTTCGGTAGAGTTGTCAATAAATTTCCAACTCTGGGTAGGTTTTACCGAGCGGTAATTCTGAGATTTAGCATTCTATCGGGATTAGCCCCTAGTCTTCTGACAGGGATAATTATAGCTTTGTGACCGCGAATTTAGATGGTGAAAAATTAGCTCCCTACAGCGCCAAGACAGAAACTAAATTAGTATTTAGTCCAGCGTATCAACCGTGGTCTCTACAGATTTAAAGATCGACTAAGCTACATCTTTGAGAGCCGATCGCGAATTGTTGGGAGATTTTTTGACAACGCTCATGCTGCCGTCGGTTTCCAGCACGACTGCTTCGATTTCTTCGATCGACGCGCTGCCCGTCCCCCGAATCGCCGCCCGAATTTCCGATTCACCCACGCGCTGCTGCCGCATCGCCACAGGCAGAAATTGGCCTTTGTCGAGCAGCATAGTAGGTTCGGCTTTGATGAGATTTTTTACCCACTTTACCCGCACGACAAGCCACGTGACGATAAATTGCAGCCCGATGAGTAAGCCGAGTGCGAAAACGCCCTCGACGAGCGAAACGTCTTTTGACATGATGACAGTCGCCAGCGTCGAACCGAGCGCGATGGTAACGATGAAATCGAAGGCATTCCACTTCGAAAGAGTTCGCTTGCCGGAGACGAGCAGCAAAAAAATCAGCGCGGCGTAAGCGGAAACGCCGAGCGTCAAAATCCTAATTATTTCAAACCAATTGTCAAAAAACATATTTTTATTTCGCCATCGTGATTTTGGACGCTTTGCTGCTGCACCAGTGCTAGATGCTTCGTCTGCTTGAGGTCGCGGTCGCGGGTTCTGTTAGTTTCCATTGTCAGTGTAGCAGAAGGGTCGATGCGAAAATTCCCTATTAGCAATAGTTTCAGCTATTAAGAATTCCTTAACTGTGCCAGAAGGTTGCTATCGAACTCAGGCGATTGCCTCATTTCCCTCTGGACCGATACATGAATTTTTTGTCAAAAAGGACGATCGCACAGTGGTAAGCTACCAAAGGCATTGAAATATCTAAGGTAGAGAAAAGTTAAAATGTCGGCATTAAATGAAGTTCCCTTGTTGTTGCGGGCAGCCCGTGGCGAAACCCTAGACCGCCCGCCCGTGTGGATGATGCGTCAAGCCGGCCGCTACATGAAGGCTTATCGAGATTTGCGAGAAAAGTATCCCTCGTTTCGCGAACGTTCCGAAATTCCCGAAGTTGCGATCGAAGTTTCCCTTCAGCCGTGGCGCGCGTTTCAACCCGACGGCGTAATTCTGTTTTCCGATATTGTCACCCCCATGCCCGGTTTGGGCATCGACATGGACATCGCCGAAGGCAAAGGCCCGATTATCAACGCACCCATCCGCACTCAGGAGCAAATCGACAACCTGCAACCGCTGAACCCGGAAGAAAGCTTGCCGTTTATCAAAACAATCCTGCAATCCCTGCGCCAGGAAGTCGGCAACAAATCTACCGTGCTCGGCTTTGTGGGCGCGCCGTGGACGCTGGCGGCCTATGCCGTTGAGGGCAAAGGTTCTAAGGATTATGCGATCATCAAAAACATGGCATTTTCCGATCCAACTTTACTGCATCAGTTGCTGTCGAAATTCGCAGATGCGATCGCCGTTTATATGCGCTACCAAATCGACTGCGGCGCGCAAGTAGTGCAAATGTTCGACTCCTGGGCCGGCCAACTTTCCCCGCAGGACTACGACACCTTCGCTTTACCTTACCAGAAACAGGTGTTCGAGCAAGTCAAAAAAACCCATCCCGACACCCCGCTAATTCTGTTAGTAAGCGGCAGTGCCGGCATCCTCGAACGTATGGCAACATCCGGCGCGGATATCGTCAGCGTCGATTGGACAGTGGATATGGCCGACGCGCGCCGACGTTTGGGCCCCAATATGAACGTTCAGGGAAATCTCGATCCGGGCGTGTTGTTTGGTTCTCAAGCGTTTATTCGCGATCGAATTCTTGATACAATTCGCAAAGCCGGTCCTCGCGGACACATCCTCAATTTGGGACACGGCGTGTTACCGGGAACTCCCGAAGACAACGTGCGTTTCTTCTTTGAAACGGCAAAACAAGCGGACAAATTGCTTGCAGTTGCTGCTTAATTTGATTTCGATTTTAGAATCCGATCGAATCCGGTTAATTGCACCTGATATTTGTAGAAATACGGCAATGGGCCTTGCCGTGTCAACTTAACGTTAAACGTAGTATCGGTCTGCTGTCTGACGATTAGGGTTCGATCCCCCCTAGCCCCCCTTAATAAGGGGGGGACAGGAATATTCTCAAAGTCCCCCTTATTAAGGGGGATTTAGGGGGATCGAGACTGGGTTAAAAGCGAGATTTATCAGGGGTTTCAGTCTTAAGTTGACACCCATGAGATCTTGGAGTCTCCCTACCGTCGAAAAAGATTATATAATCGGAGCGAATCCGGTTAATTGCACCTGATATTTGTAGGGATACGGCCATACCGTCTCCCTAGCGTCGAAAAATCGTCAAATCCTCCCTCTTCCCCTGCGGCAAAATGAACTCCAAAAAAATTTTTGTGACGGGTGCAAGTGGCTGTATCGGTCACTACATGGCCGAAACTTTGATTCAAGAGACAAACCACGAACTTTACTTATTAGTTCGCAACCCCGAAAAATTAAAATTTGACTGGAAAGGCCGCCCCGGCATCAATATCATACAAGGCGATATGCGAGATATCGATCAACACGCCGAACTTCTCCAAACAATAAATGTAGCAATTGTAGCCGCTACTGCTTGGGGAGGAACTCAAGAAGTTTTTGATGTTAACGTAACCAAAACTCTCCGCCTAATTCAACTACTTTCGCCACAGACTTGCCAGCAAGTAATTTATTTTTCAACGGCCAGCATTCTCGGTCGAGACAACAATTTGCTCAAAGAAGCCGGGGAACTGGGGACAGATTATATTCGCTCGAAATACAACTGCATGGTGCATTTGTCAGCCTTAAAAAATTTGCCTCCGATTACGGCACTTTACCCGACATTAGTATTGGGAGGAGACGCAGAAAAACCAGTATCTCACTTGTCCTCTGGTCTGCCACTTGTCGCTAAATGGATTGGTTTGATTCGCTGGTTTAAGGCAGATGGAAGTTTTCACTTCATCCACGGCGCCGATATTGCCAAAGTAGTTAATTATTTAGTTGAGCATCCGCCTGCTTCCGAGGAAGCGCGACATTTTGTGCTAGGAAATCCGGCGATTACAGCTAATGAAGTCGTAGAACAAGCTTGCAAGTATTTGAATAAAAACATATTTTTTCGGATTACTCTGTCAGCTTGGCTAGCCGATTTCTTTATTTGGCTGTTCCGAATTCAGGTGGCTGCTTGGGATAGATTTTGTATCAGCTACCGCCATTTTACCTATCAAAATCTTGTGAATCCCGAAAGCATAGGAATGCCGAGTTACTGCGGCACAGTTGCCGATATGTTAAGAACTAGCGGGATTCCTGGCAAAGATTCAAATTAGGCCAGAAGGAAGAGGGAAGAAGGAAGAAGGAAGAAGGAAGAGGGAAGAGGGAACAGGGAAGAAGGAAGAAGGAATGCGCACCAAACGAGTAATGTAGGGTGCGCAGCGCGCACCAAACGACTAATTTACTGTTTCAAGTTCTTTTTTGCCTTAGTCCCATGCTTTTTAAATGCGATTATCGTTAATTAACGGTCAAATACGATAAAATATCAGCATTTGCAAACTTTAACAGGGAACTGCAAGCTAAAAATTGCGCTTATTCTCTTTGTCTTAGGGGGTGTCACCCCTCGCCAGATATTCGATCGAGTGCAAGATCGTAATTTTAGCATTAACATTAAGTCTTGAGAGTCGATCGAACTCTCAAACACGCCGGCCCGATCGCAAGTTGTTTACTGATGTGAGGTTTAACATATAATGCGAGTTCTTCTAGTTTACCCGCTGTTTCCGAAAACATTTTGGTCTTACGAGAAAATCCTAGAATTAGTCGATCGCAAAGTGCTGCTGCCACCGCTGGGTTTGGTAACGGTAGCAGCTATTTTACCCCAAGAATGGGAATTTAAGTTAGTCGATCGCAACATCAGACAAATCACCGAAGCAGAATGGGAATGGGCAGAGCTCGTTATTCTCTCCGCAATGATTGTCCAAAAAGAAGATTTGCTAGACATAATTCGCGAAGCAAAACGGCGCGGTAAATCCGTAGCTTGTGGCGGCCCCTACCCGACTTCCGTACCCGAAGAACCTCAAGCAGCGGGCATAGATTACCTGATTCTCGACGAAGGCGAAATCACCTTGCCGATGTTTGTCGAAGCAATAGGGCGCGGCGAAAAAAGCGGAATGTATCGATCGGACGGCGTAAAACCCGATGTTACCACAACCCCGGTTCCCCGCTTCGACTTGCTGGAATTAGACGCCTACGACTCAATGTCGATTCAATTTTCCCGAGGCTGTCCTTTCCAGTGCGAATTCTGCGACATCATCGTCCTCTACGGCCGCAAACCCCGCACGAAAGAACCACAACAATTGATCGCAGAACTAGACTGTCTCTACAACTTAGGCTGGCGGCGCGGCGTGTTCATGGTAGACGACAACTTTATCGGCAATAAACGCAGCGTCAAACTGTTGCTAAAAGACTTAAAAGTCTGGCAAGAAGAACACAAATTTCCGTTTACTTTCAACACAGAAGCATCCATCGATTTAGCCCAAGACCAAGAATTGATGGACATGATGGTTGCTTGCAATTTCAATGCAGTGTTTCTAGGGATTGAAACTCCCGATGAAGAAAGCCTGCAAATGACGAAAAAATTCCAAAATACCCGCAATTCCCTGATCGAATCCGTAGAGTTAATTGCCAAATCCGGTTTGCGAGTAATGGCCGGATTTATCATCGGATTCGACGGCGAAAAACCCGGTGCCGGCCAGCGGATTGTCCAGTTTGCCGAAGCAGCAGCAATTCCGAGCACAACCTTTGGAATGCTGCAAGCTTTGCCGCACACTGCATTGTCCCACAGACTAGCAAAAGAAGGGCGGTTGCGCGACAAATCTGGCAACCTCAACCAGACTACCTTGATGAACTTTATCCCGACGCGGCCTCTCGAAGATATAGCCCGGGAATATGTCGAGGCATTCTGCGAAGTGTACGATGCTGAGAAATATTTAGACCGGACTTATCGCCATTTCTTAATGTTGGGTGCACCTACAGCAAATATACCTGCAAGAATTCCCAGTTGGATAGACTTGCGAGCACTGCTAACTGTGGTGTGGCGGCAAGGAGTCAAGCGTAAAACTCGCTGGAAGTTCTGGCATCATTTGTTCAGCATTTTCAAGCGCAATCCTGCGGTTTGGGATCACTATTTAACAGTGTGTGCTCACAACGAGCATTTTCTGGAATACCGCCAGATTGTGCGGGATGAAATTGAAGCTCAATTGGCTGACTTTTTGGCTAATGAGTCTCAAACTGTATATCAAGAACCTGTTGCTGTTGAGGAAAAGCAAGTGCAAGCGGTTTAGGGTTGTAGAATTCAACCGCAGATAAACGCAGGTAAACGCAGATGAATGTAAGATTGTCTGCGTTTATTTGGTTATACTTAGTTTATAGACTGAGTTTGTTAAGAGTATGGAAACTGTCAATATCCATCAAGCTAAAACGAATTTCTCACGGCTATTGTCGCGTGTGGAAATGGGAGAAGAAATCATTATTTCCAACGAAGGCATCCCAGTCGCGAAGTTGGTTCCGTTTCGTACTTCATCCAATCGACGAGCTAGTTTGGGACAAGATCGAGGGAGATTTGTTTTGCCAGAGGACTTTAACGATCCTTTGCCAAAAGAGATTTTGACAGCATTCGAGGGAGATGAAGAGTGAAACTCTTGCTGGATACGCAGTGTTTTTTGTGGTGGTTTGCCCAACCAGATCGATTGAATGAGGAGGCGATCGCACATATTGCCGATGAAACGAACGAATTGTGGTTTTCTGTTGCTAGTGTCTGGGAAATGGGCATCAAAGTTGCGATCGGAAAGTTACCACTCCCAGAACCGATAGATACCTACATTTCGACTCGCATGATACAGTTAGATGTCCGCTCGCTGGAAATTACAGCACCTCATGCCCTGCGAGCGGCTGCGTTACCATTACATCATCGAGATCCCTTCGATCGAATGCTGATTGCCCAGGCTCAGATGGAGGAGATGACCCTTGTGAGTGCTGATTCAATGTTCAAGCAATACAGCGATATTGCTATTCTTTGGGCCGCCAATTCGTGAGATGAATCTCGTTTCCAAGCTCTTCCTGGAAATGTCATATTCTGCGGATATGCTGGTTCAAGAAAGCAAGCAGATAGAGCCTCCAGAGACATTCTCCGTCTCCGATGTAGCAGGTAAAATACTACTATTGGCGGCAGCAGTTATTTCGGCAGATAGAGGCGCGATCGCCCGCAAATATGAAAATCTAATTACAAGCTCAAAAATATCAAAATATCGATCGCCCTCAACCCGCCATGTTAGGAACAAATCAACTCAGAACAGCCGCTCTCTTAGGACTCCTAAGCGGCCTTCTCGTTTTAGGAAGTTATTATTTAATCGGCAACGAGCAAGGACTTTACATCGGTTTAGCGCTAGCTGCCTTCTCAAGTTTTAGCTCTTGGTACTATTCCGACACGGCCGCGTTAATGGCTTACCGCGCTCAGCCGATCGCCCGCAGCGAAGCACCAGAAATATACGATATGGTAGCATCGCTGAGCGAAAAAGCCCAAATTCCCGTGCCGAAAATATTTCTAGTTCCCACTCAATCTCCGAACGCATTCGCCACAGGAAGAGACCCGGAACACGCGACAATAGCAGTTACTGAAGGCATCATCAAGCTGCTTTCCCGCGAAGAATTGGAAGGCGTTATAGCGCACGAACTGACGCACATCCGCAACCGCGACACCCTCACTCAAGCAGTTGCAGGAACCATTGCCGGTGCAATTACATTCGTCGGGCGAATTCTTACTTTTGGAGCGCTTTACGGCCCGGTAACGCGGGATAGCAGACAAGGCGCGAATGCGTTTGGTTTGCTGTTTTTAATCATTTTAGCACCGCTATCAGCAACCGTAATTCAAATGGCGATTTCTCGGACAAGGGAATTTGCAGCCGACAGCGGTGCGGTGGAAATTACCAATAACCCGATCGGTTTAGCAAACGCGCTGCAGAAATTGGAGAAAATGGGTCATGAAATTCCCATGCACGGCAATCCTGCGATGTCGCCGCTGCTAATTGTGAATCCTTTTTCGACTAAAGGTTTGCAGTCACTTTTCCGCACTCACCCGCCGACAGAGGAGCGGATTCAACGCCTTTTGGAAATCGCGCAGCAGCAGCAAGGTACTCCAGTTATGGCTTACGTGCCCGGAATTTGATCGGTCAAAAATGCAGCAACAATATTTAGAAACCCGGTGTTTTGAAGCAGCCGGGTTTCTGTTTGTTTATAATGCTCGCTGTATGAAGCGACTAATTCGATAGGTAGGGGCGATCGCTAGTATAAAACTTTTGCCTTCTTCATGACCAAACTCGCTGAATTGGATAAGCATCAAAAGCCTCATCGCGACTAATCAAAACCAGCGAATGATTCATGGTCTGTGCTACCAGAATGCGATCGAAGGGATCTCGATGATGCAGAGGAAGACCTGCGTAAATCTCAGTGTCTTCAAGTGTAATTGGTAGAATTTGAGCGTTAATGTATTGCAATTCCTTGGGCAGGTCTTCAAATGGTCGATTCAGGTGAAGCTTACCGACATTAATTTTAATAGAGATTTCCCACAGGCTGGCAATACTAAAATATAAACCTGTTTTAGTATCGATCGCTTCTTTTGCTTTACTACCTAGATTGGAATCGCCAAGCAAATACCACAGAAAGGCATGAGTATCTAAAAGGGATTCCATGTTACATATATTCCTTTAAATCTTGGAGCGGTTCATCGAAATCATCAGACATAACGATCTGATCGGCCCAACTACCATAACCATGAGGTTGTTCAATTTGTTCGGGAGATGATTCTGTTTTGCCGTGTTTTTCAAGTAGATATTTTGCATAATGCAATATCTCTTGTTTGAGAGATTCTGGCATCTTGACGACAGTTTGAAAAATCTCTAGATCGATAGTCATGATTTCTGTACAATTTTTACTATGTCATATTCACCAATTATACTGTAATGGCAGTCAGAAGGTATTTGGTGCGAAGGGAGAGCGCCCTGTGATTGCTCTCCCTTAATACGATTACTTGCGATCGCACAAACGCGGGTTTGTCTGTTTGTCCTTGTCTGTTTCAGTCGGCTCATCTTTCTGCAACGCTGTCAGGATTTGAAAGCACAGCTTGAGCAGAAACAGTAATCCGCCTGCTGTTGGATCGCACAAAGTCGCAAAGCCAACCACCGCAAATTCAATTACTTTGAGCCATTTCTTTTTGTTATAAGGTTTCATCTCTCACTCTCAGGTGTAAAATGTTGACACTTTTAAGATTAGGAGTGGTCAAATAGAAAAAAAACTGCTAACAAATAGAAAGGCAGATAGAAATAAATAGAAATAAATAGATAATGGAGCTTAGTGAAAGGTGGATTCTCAGTTTAAATCGATAGAAGAACAACAGTTTTTAGAAGCGATCGCTCTCCAACTGAACCTGACAGGCGATACACTAGCGACATTCTTGGCACGTTTTAATCGAAAAAATGCTGATAGAGAAAATGTGACTCTGGTAAGTTTTATTAGATGGAACAAGGAACCGGAAGATGCCTCTCAGAAACTTCAAGATGAATTAAAGAAAATTTGCAAAATCTTCGAGGATAATGGTGGCCCATCTAATAAACCCAAACGAGGGAGAGCAGCTAAAGGTCAAAATCCGTGGGAGCAAGGGTATAAATGGCTCTGGGAATCTCGTTTTCCAGAATGGCAACAGCAAAATAATCAGCCACTATCCTTACCAGGAGAAATATGTAGAAAGGGTCAAGCTAATATTGATGCGTTAGTTCAGGAGGTACGATCGCGCCTCCACGATCACATCCAAGGCTTACATGGCACGATGCCACTTTGGGGTGTCGATCGTTGGGTGCCGTTGGGTGAGTTGTTTGTGGATGTCAATATTCTGGAGAAACTGAGCAGTAGTTGTATGTCTGAACTCGATGACTTGTGGGAGGATTTCAGCAAAAATCCCAGCTATCGCAGTTTAGATCGCATGGGCTCGGGCAGGGAACAGGAACGGGTGTCAGGCTTAGAGGTGGTGGCGAAGAATACAAACCTGATGGTGGTGGGCAAACCGGGTTCGGGAAAAACCACGTATTTGCAACGAGTGGTGACGGAGTGCAATGCAGGAAAATTACAAGCACATCGGATTCCGGTTTTGATTAGGCTGCGGGATTTTGTGAACGATGGACGTTTTGTGAAGGATGGAGGTGAGGTAGCCTATCCCCTAAAGCCTTATTTAGAGAAATATTGGTAGTTATCAGATGCAGAAAGCCTACTCAAGCAAGGTCGGGTGCTGGTTCTGTTGGATGGCTTAGATGAGGTGACGGGGGAGAATGGGAAAAAAATCACCAAGGAAATTAAGAAGTTTACTGGTGACTATCCGCAGGTGCAAGTAATTGTGACGTGTCGAACGCAGAGTCAGGAGTCGCGGTTTGAGCGGTTTGATTATGTGGAAGTTGCGGATTTTAATGAAGGTCAGGTGGGATCGTTTTCAGAACATTGGTTTAAGACGGTGATGCGGGATGAGTCGGCAGGACTGGCGAGGGCGGGGGAGTTTCTGGATCAACTCTTTTTGGAGTCGCATAAGCCGATTCGGGATTTAGCAATTACGCCGATTTTGCTGAGTTTGACCTGTGCAGTATTTCATGAGACTGGGAAGTTTTACTCGAAGCGATCGAAGCTTTATAAAAAGGGCTTGAAGTTGCTACTAGAGAAGTGGAACAAGCCGCGGGAGATTGAGCGAGATGAGATTTATGTAAATTTGTCAGTGGAGCAAAAGTTGAAGTTACTGAGTTATCTAGCTGTGAAAAAGTTTGAGCAGACGCAGTATGTGTTGTTTGAGCAGACGGAGATTGAAGGATATATTGCGGAGTTTTTGGGGATTGGGCAGCCAGAGAGTCGGGCGGTGTTGAGGGCGATGGAAGCAAAGGATGGGTTGTTGATTCAGAGGGCGGAAGAGGTTTGGTCATTTTCGCATCTGACGTTTCAAGAGTATTTGGTAGCGACGTGGTTTGGCAAACACTCAAGCGTAGAATGTTTAGCTAAACATTTTATAAAGCAGCATTGGAGAGAGGTATATTTACTAGCCTCTGAAATTATTGATACTCCTCAAGATGCAGTTCATTTTATTAAAAAATCCAAAGAAATAATTGACATTAGCTTTTTAACTCCTAACCTCCAGGAATTTTTGATGGGGTTGTATCAGAAAGCTGAGAAATCTAAATCTCTTCTTAAGCGAGGGGTAATACGTGCTTTTTATTTTGATATTTCGTTTTTGAAGACTATACATACTGTTGAAATTATTGAGGATGGGAAGTTTACCCCTGCATGGTTTAACTTACCTGGAAGCAATTTTGCCACGTTGCTTGGCGATTTTAAGCTGACTCTACTGCTTACTCATAGTATAGATATTTGCTTTGATTTTGGATTTATATCCTATAATCCATTAGAAGAAGCATTTGGGGATGTTTGTAAACTTTCACAAATTAATACTAAAGACGACTTAGGGCTAGATTTAATACTTGCTAACCTTCTAATTATTCTCATGAGCTTTACGACTGACTATGCTGAATTGTCTTCGAGGGATGTCTATAGAAAGGTATCTTCTACAATTCTCAAAGCAATTCAGATACTTTCTAATACTGAGCTGGCAAATGAGTTAAAAGAATTCTGTCTAGAACTTGCGAATGATATAAATATTATCAAAACCAGCAAAAATAAATTCCAAAGCTGGTTTCAAATTCAGGCTCCAATAAAGGTTGAAGAATTGAAGAACTTGTTAAAAAAATACCGTGACTTTAATTGGAATTGGAATTGGACAGAAGACCAGTTTGACTTACAAATAAAATACTATGAAGCGAATATATTATTGGTGGAATGTTTAAATATTAATGAGGTTGTTAGCGAGGAATTTAAAGACCAAATAAAAGATGAATTGCTATTACCGAACACTGCAACAATTGGGCGATCGCCGTTTTAATATACTGGGGTTGTTGATGGAGCGATATATAATGATTGCAATTTTGTGGGGTGCGATCGCAAAACGCAGATGATTTCAAATCATCTGCGTTCATCTGCGGTTTAATTAAACCCTATTAAACTGAAGCCGGAACCTTATCTAAAGGCCGCACTTGACCGAGGAATTCGCGAAGTGCGTCACCTTCCACCACTTCAGTTTCCAACAGTTTCTGCGTAATTGTTTCCAACAATTCCCGATTTGCTTTCAGAATATCCAAAGCTTGCTGGTGTGCAGTTTCGACAATTTCCTTCACTTCTTGGTCGATCGCCTCAGCAGTCTGAGCACTTACCGCACGGCGGGCATTTCCCATACCGTCATTGAGGAACATTGATTGTTGACCTCGATCGTAAGCTAGAGGCCCCAAAACCTTACTCATCCCGTAAGTTGTCACCATCCGTTCTGCTAAATCAGTCGCCCTTTGCAAGTCGTTGGAAGCGCCAGTAGTAATGCTACCAAACACGACTTCCTCAGCCGATCGCCCGCCCAACAAAGTCGCAATTTGACCCCGCAATTCCGACTCATCTAACAAGAAACGGTCTTCAGTCGGTAACTGCAAAGTATAGCCCAAAGCAGCCATACCCCGAGGGACGATCGAGATTTTGGCAACTTCGCCATTACCAGTCATCAGAGCACCAACCATTGCGTGTCCGACTTCGTGATAAGCAACGATGGTTTTCTCTTTTTCATTGAGCACGCGGCTTTTCTTTTCCAAGCCCGCTACAATCCGTTCGATCGCCTCTGCAAAGTCTTCCTGCGCCACAGTTAGGCGTTTGTTGCGCGCCGCCAACAAAGCAGCTTCATTCACCAAATTTGCCAAATCTGCGCCGGAAAAACCGGGGGTGCGAGTGGCTATCGCTTTCAAATTAATATCCGGGCCCAACTTCACTTTTTGAGCGTGAATGTTCAAAATTTCTTCGCGGCCAGATAAATCGGGGCGATCGACTAAAACTTGGCGGTCGAAACGGCCAGGGCGCAACAAAGCAGCATCCAAACTTTCCGGGCGGTTAGTTGCAGCCAGCACAATTACCGTAGTATTGCCCGCAGCAAAACCATCCATTTCAGTTAACAGTTGATTGAGAGTTTGTTCGCGTTCGTCATTCCCGCCGAAGCTAGCGTTACTGCTACGAGATTTGCCGATCGCGTCCAATTCATCAATGAAAATAATACAAGGAGCCTGTTTCTTAGCCTGCTCGAATAAATCTCTAACTCTTGCAGAACCAACACCCACAAACAGTTCCACAAACTCCGAACCGGAAATGCTAAAAAACGGCACGCCAGCTTCACCAGCCACTGCTTTTGCTAGCAGCGTTTTGCCAGTTCCCGGAGGCCCGACTAACAGCACGCCTTTCGGAATTCGCGCGCCAATTGCCGTAAATCTGTCAGGAGTTTTCAGGAATTCAACAACTTCCACTAATTCAGTTTTAGCTTCTTCTACTCCAGCCACATCAGCAAAAGTAATTTTCGCCGATTCGCCTTCTACATAGACCTTAGCTTTGCTTTTGCCGATCGAGAGCGCGCCCTGCGGCCCGCCGCCCTGCCTGTTCATGAAAAATTGAAAAATGGCCACAAAAATCAGCGGCGGAACCACCCAGCTTAAAACACTGCCGATCCAGCCATTTTTAGCCGGGGGAGTTGCCGCAAATTCAACGCCTTTTTCTTCCAAAAGTTTAGGAAGTCCCAGGTCAAAAATGGGGGTAGTTGACAGCACTTCACCTGGTTTGTCGCCTTCGCCTTTGAGTTGGTAGCGAATTTCATTTTGGCCTACCGAAGCCCGCGCCACATCTTGTTCTTGAACCTGATGGACAAACAAGCTGTAAGGCACTTGTGGAATTTGCGGCCCGAACAAATTCGGCAAAAAGATATTCGCCAGCAGAAACAGACTTGAGAGCAATAACAAAATATTGCTAATTTGCCGAAAACGAGGTGGTTGGGGCTGGTCTTTAATTGCCATTGATAACAGTCATCCTTTGATTTAAAGCAGTCTTATTCATTTATTTTCTCATCAACTACCCAACCACTGTCAAGCGGATTCCCTCACTTGATGGATGGGTTAACCAGCCACTGTTGCTTTGAGCAAATTCAAAACTAACAATGATCGGATGGTGATATTCGGTGCACCTTACCTCTATCTAGGGTGAGCATTCCGCACCTAATTACCTTGGTGTAAGGTGCGAAATGCTTACGGAATATTTATGCGGAAATGGGCACCGAATATTTATGCAGCTTCTGGGTTTAACTGAATCATTTCCCAAGTGGTATAAGTGCCGATCGCACCCCAAATCACGTAAGGCAAAAGTAACAAAGCCGCTGTTTGAGAAATCGGCAAAACAGCCAACGTCAACACACCTGCCACAATCTCGCCAGCCCCTCCCAAAATCGTCCCTACTTTCAGACTTTTGGCTCTGAGAGTAGCAGGAATATAAGCAACTGTTACAATTTCTAAAAGCAAGTACAAAGCCATCAGCAGCCAAGTTTTAAGGCTCCCTGGCTCATGTTCCCATACAAAAGTAGCGCTGCCGGCCCCGCAAGCAAAAATCACCGTCCAAATGAACGGAATAGCAGGCTCAAAAAACATCCAATCCGGTCTTTCAAGTTTGACTGCCCAGTTAATATCGCGCAGTTTAAAAAACAGAGTACCGAAGGCGACTAAGAAAGTCACGCCGCCGATAATCATCCAAGATTCAATCATGGTTTTCAACTTTCCAATTGCTCGATCGCTCATTAAGTCGATCGTGCCAACTCCAAGCCGAACTTAGATCCGCCTTTAGTAATAACTTTTGTAAAGCCCGATGCAATTATCCCTAACCGCCCGACACATTCTTAGCAAACTCATCGCGTCCAGACACCAAATTTGCTGGAACGCCGTTAGGGTAATTTTGCGCGATTAAAGCTTGCAACTTTTCAACTCGGTTTTCAGGATTCGGGTGAGAACTCAAAAACTCCGGCGGCGCTTCGCCCTTCCTAGCGGCACCGAGGATTTGCATCACCTCAACAATAGCTCTAGGATCGTAACCCGCTTCCGTCATAAACCGAAAACCGAGCCGATCGCTTTCAAGTTCATCAGACCTACCGTACCGCAAACCGACAACTTGATTGACAGCTTGAGCAATTAATGCTGCCTGCTGGCCGCCCCCGCGATCGTCGCTAGTAGCCACCCCAACCGCCGTTACTAAAGACCTACCCAACTGCTGCTTTGCCAAGTGTTCCGCACCGTGTCGGCCCACCACGTGACCGGCCTCGTGCCCCAGTACAGCAGCCAACTGAGCCTCGGAATTCAGCCGCCGCAGCAGCCCCGCAGTAATGAAAACTTGTCCCCCCGGTAAAGCAAAAGCATTGACAGTTTGGGCGTCTCGCAGCAGGTGGAATTCAAACGGATAACCCGCTTGTTGAGCCGCCGAACTGTTGACAACTCGTTCGCCGACTCGATCGACATACTGCTGAATACTCTGGCTGGGATAAAGCCCCCCGTGCTTGGCGGCCATTTGATCTCGCGCCCGCAATCCCAAAACTATCTCTTGGCGGGGAGAAAGCTGCACCCGCTGTCTCTCTCCAGTTACCGGATTTTGTACGTCGTTTGTAAAATAGGTAATTGCCCCAAAAAAGGCCATTAACAGCCCGATCGCGGCCCTGAATAAAAATTTTGTCACAGACTTTTACCTAAAAAGTTTCGCGATTAGAATACTAGGCTGACCGCTCTCTCCACATCTGTCTGAAGTATCAAGAAAGGAAAGTTGTTAGAGTTTTTTGAGATAATTTGCGAACAAGGCTTTTTTAAACGAACCGCGAAGGCGCGAAGGAAACGAAGGAAGAGAAGAAGAGAAAAAGAGAATAGAAGAAGAGAATAGAAGAAGGTTATAGTTATTAAATCGGTTAAATCTGTTGAATCAATTACACAATCCGTTGCCGAACTTCCTGCGCAATATGTTTCAAGCTACCCGCCGCCGCCTCGCTATTTGGTACACTGCCGTTACTGCTGTATTGTTACTTGTATTCGCCACTGGTTTCTATTTATACGTCCGCAATACTTTGATCGATCGCATAGATGACACCCTGCATCACGTTGTCGAAGTAATAGAGCGAACTCTCGTTATCGAACCGCTAACTTTCCCTACTACCAAAGATAAAAATAAGTTGCAAGTTAATATTCCAGCCAGTTTTCGAGATAGCACCGATGCCGTAGAAGACGACCACATTGATTTAGAATGGTTCAGTCCTACGGGCGAATTGCTGTGGTCTACTTTATCGGAACCGCTGAATATTCCCATTCACGCTAACCGTACAGGCGAAACAGTTTGGATAATTAATAATAAGTTGCAGTCCGATCAAAACTATTCCCTCAGACAAGTAACGCAGCGAGTAGAAATCGGCCGCCAAGTTCTGGGATATTTGCGAGTCAGCCATCCTTGGTTTGAAGTGACAAAACCCATCCGCCAATTAATTCTCGATTTGATTTTGGGCGCGGGTTTAACTCTAATTTGCGTTGCAGCTATTGGCTGGCTGCTGTCGGGATTGGCGATGGCACCGGTGCGGGAGTCTTACGGGCGTCTCAAACAGTTTACCGCTGATGCTTCTCACGAACTCAGAAATCCGATCGCCACTATTCAAACAAACGTCCAAGTAGCTTTGGCGGAACCGGATATCGAACCGCAGCAACACCAACAACTACAAGTTATCGAACGCCTCACCCGCCGTTTGGGGCGCTTGGTTGAGGATTTGTTGTTTTTAGCCAGACAAGACAGCGGTATCGTGCAGCAGCAGTGGATTGATGTTCCTCTCGATGCTTTGCTGATGGAGGTAATTGAAGAACAACAGGCGATCGCCACAACCCAAAATCTCTCTATTTCTTTGGAAATTGTCGATTTGCCCAACGCTGAGGATAACTTTACAGTCTTAGGCGATTGGGATCAACTAGCCCGACTGTTTACCAATCTCGTCAGCAACGCCGTGCAGTACACGCCCTCTGGCGGCGAAATTGAAGTAGAATTGCAACTTGCAGCTAAAAACAAAAGAAATTCGCCGGTATTAAATCCAGCGCTGCAAATCAAAGTAACAGACACCGGCATCGGGATTTCCGCAGAAGCCCTGCCACATTTGTTCGATCGATTCTACCGCGCAGATCCCGCCCGCACCCACCGCAGCGCCGCTGGTTCCGGTTTGGGATTAGCCATCGCCAAAGCAATTGTCGAAAATCACCGCGGCCAAATCCGCATTGACAGCCAAGTCGATCGAGGTACAGCCGTTACCGTCACCCTCCCCGCCCACAAATCAGAAGCATCTCACCTTTAAAAATCCTCTCTTCCCCTCGGACTCTCGGACTCTCTTCCCCTCCTCTGCGCCCTCTGCGCCCTCTGCGGTTAAAAAAAAATCTACCCCTCAAGCCTGATTCTTCTTACCTCTGGCCCAAACCCACCTATTAAAATTCAATTCACGCATAGATTAACATGAACTTTGTTGGAAAACCTCGATCGAACTTGTGAGGAGTTATTTATGTTTCGCCACAATCTACCGTTAAAAAAAATCAGCTTGCTAGCAGCCACCTGCGGAGGTTTACTCGTTAGTCTCGCAACACTTTCCCAGGCCGGCGGCCCACCGCCCCAACAAGGAAAACCCGTTTCCCAACCCGCAGAGACTCCCGCAGCCACTGAAGAACCCGTCAGCGAACCAACTCCGGCTGCGAGTCCGGGCCCCAGCGGGATGCCCTCTACACCAACAGACGCGCCTGCCCGCTTCCCGATGCCCAGTGCGCGAGTTACGCCTGGCGAAGGCATGATAGTAATTAAACTGGTGAATACCACCAATGCTGTCATCAATTATCAAATCGTAGGCGTGACCCAGCCGCGCACTCTAGGCGAACAATCTGAAATTTTGCTTCAAACCCTCCAAGTGCCAATCACCCTCACTTACCAGCGCCCAGACGGCGGATTGCTGCTGGTTCGCCCCCAAGCAACCGCGATGCCGGGAATGTTGCAAGTCAGTTTCGGCGCGACAACTGAGTTGGCCGCTGATACAAAATCGCTGCAAATTCAGGAAGATGGCAAGGTAATTTTGAATTAGTTTAACTGTTGACTGTTCACTGTTGACTGTTGACTACAACGAAGGACACGGCAATGCCTATTGGTGTCAACAATCGCCTGAAACCCCTGATAAATATTGCTTTTACCTGAGTCTAGATCCCCCTCGCATCCCCCGAATCGTTGCGGGGACGAAAGAGAAGATTCCTGTCCCCCCTTTAACAAGGGGGGCTAGGGGGGATCTAGACTCGACTACAAGCGAGATTTATTATGGGTTTGAATCTTAAGTTGACACCAATGGGCAATGCCGTTTCCCTACCCCAAAACGTCGTAGCACGGGCGAGGGTTCCGGGCTATCGCCCTCAATCGGATGTAACCATCCCCGCATTAACTGTAGGGAAACGGCACTGCCGTCTCCTGATTTGGGGTAACAGGTAAAATCAACCGGATTGGATGATGAAATTACCCGATCGCGAGTGCGATCGGATATAGCTGAGACTTTGTTTGACAAGAAGCGATTTCACTCGCCGAGTAACAAAGGAGGTAACTTAGTAAAAGGTAAATCCTCGTTGACGGCATCAATTTCTTCCTGTTCTCTTTCGTTGATTTGGCCGATATAAGACTTGAGAATTTGGGCCAAACGGTTGTTATAAAATCGGTGCAAACTATAATTTGGCGTAGCTGGAAAGCCGCGCCGTTTTTTGTGCCGCCCGCCGGCACCGGGATCGAAGCTTTGGATGCCCCGATCGATCGCCCATTCGATCGGCGTATAGTAGCAAGCATCGAAGTGCAAGCAGTCGATTTCCTGCAAACTGCCCCAATAACGCCCGTACAGCCGATCGCCCTTATACAAACAAAAAGACATACCCACAGGCTGTCTGTCATCTTCCTTGTCGTAGGCGGCTACAAATAAAACTCGATCGCGATAATTGTGGTGCAACTGTTCAAAAAATCGCTTAGTCAAATACTTGCTTCCCCACCAACCAAATTTGTCGCAAGTATTCTCATAAAAAGCATACATTTGAGCAAACATAGCTTGGGGAATTTCATCGCCAGTCAGCGTTTTTACCAACAAACCAGCTTGATCAACTGCTTTGCGTTCGCGTTTGATATTGCGGCGCTGGTTGGCATTAAATGCGCCTAAATAATTGTCAAAATTTTGATAGCCTTGATTTTGCCAAATATAGCTGTGGTGCAGCCAACTGCTGAAACCGTGGCGTTCCATTCTTTCGCGCCATTCGGGATCGACATAAAGGAAATTGCAGCCGGAGATATTGTGGCGATCGCAAAAATGGTCGATCGCGCTTACCATTACTCCCGTTAACTCGTCTTCATCTTCCCCCTCGGCAATCAAAAACCGATAGCCTTCAGCCGGAGTAAACGGCGTCATTCCCATCAATTTCGGATAATATTGAACACCCAAACGTTGAGCTAAATCGGCCCACTGATTGTCGAACACAAATTCGCCGTAGCTGTGGCTTTTGACATAAAGTGGCGCGCAAGCAATCAACTGTTTGTCTCGCCACACAGTCAAGTGATGCGGCAGCCAACCGGTTTTACCTGTCGCACTGCCCGAGACTTCGAGATTGTTAAGCCAATCCCATTCCAGAAATGGAGTTTTTAGCGGCATCGCCAAGGCATCCCACGACGCTTGCGGGATTTCGCCTATTTTGCTAATCCAGGCTACAGAATATTGAGGTTTTGGCTGTTTCAGCATAGGGAGACTTGTGCGTAGAGCGATCGAACTTCATTTAAGTTAATATAATTTCCCCTCTTCGACACTTGTTACCAGGCTCTGCCGGGAAACCAGTTAAATGCGCGACTATAGATCGACCCGATAATGCAAAAATACCTCTTGTCCCACCTGTTTAACCGCCAAAAGCTCCAATTTCGGAGCTAAATCCGCCAAAAAACCCTTTCCCTCCACTGGTGTCGGTGCATCCGCCCCGCCCAAAATTAACGGACACACCGTCAGCCAAAATTCGTCTACCAAGCCTGCAGCCAGCACAGACGCTACGAGTTTCCCCCCGCCCAGAATCGCCAAGCGTTTGATACCGAAGCTTGCTAGCTGTTGAAACGCATCCATCCAATCAATCTCTCCACCTGCGGTTTTCGCATAGATAATTCGATCGAATTGAGATGTTGCACCATTCTCAATAAGCCTTTTATGAACAGGCAAGATGCCTGTTCCACAAGAAAATTCATCTCTTGTGGAACGGGCATCTTGCCCGTTCTTGAGAATGGTGCCAGATGTGCGATCGAACTTACTGTCTTTTGTCGGGTACGGAGACGGCAATGGCGTTTCCCCGTCTTTCGTCGGAAGAGGAGACGGCAATGCCGTTTCCCTACTGTCTTGCCCCGTCAGCAGCCAGCGAGGCACCGGTTGCTGGAAAAATCGCAAGTTTGGGTCAAATTGGGGCGATCGCGAACATACAATTTGCACCGGTTGTGGCGGCTTCCCTTGCTGTTCCCTCTGTTTGAGCAATTCCGGGGAAATCACTCTCATCGTCGTCCCATAAGCCTGTAAAGTGCCGTTGCCGAACAAAACGGCGTCACTTGCTGCTACTTGCTGTTCGAGGTGGGCTTTGTCGTTGGCAGAACCGAATCTCGCGGGCGATCGTACTGCATCTGCAATTTTACCGTCAGCACTGATCGCGAGTATTACTGTTGCGTGAGGTCGAGTCATTACTTATCAGAATTTCGCAGAACTTTTAACTGTAGCAATTCACAACTATTTGTAAAGTTTGTTTTCAACTCGCTCGTACTGGTTTTATTTGACGGATAATGTGAGTTTATTTATTTTGCAACGGCAGCGATCGCCCTACCAAAGTATTTACTTTTCTTTACAAACAACAGACCAAAAAACGGGGCGGGAGGTAAAAATTCCGTTGCAGACTTTAAATGCGCCGCGCGATCGACTAGAGTAAAAAAAATGGCTTGATCCGTTTATTCATCGCAAAGGAAAAAAAGCTCATGGTTCAACGCGGTTCTACAGTCCGGATTCTCCGCAAAGAATCCTACTGGTATCAAGAAGTGGGCACCGTTGCTACGGTAGACCAAAGCGGCATTAAATACCCAGTTATCGTTCGCTTTAACAACGTAAATTATGCAGGCGTCAACACTAACAACTACGCCCAAAGCGAATTAGTGGAAGTGGCACCACCCACAGCAAAAACGAAAACAGGGACTCCAGTAGCTTCCGGCGGCAAACAAACCACGCTCGACGAGAGGACTCGGCAAACCGGCCAGGGTACCCCCACGCAGCAGCCGAAAAGTTACACGGGCAGCGAACCGGGCTCCGAAACGCCCGGCACCGTCCAAGGTTCGCCTCAAGGTCAAGGAACAGAACAGCGCTAATTGTGCCAGAACTGCCAGAAGTTGAAACTATTTGCCGGGGTTTGAATCAAGCAACCCTCGATCGAGAAATGTTGGGCGGGGACGTGTTGTTAAACAGCACGATCGCCCGCTCAATCTCTGCGACCGATTTTTTGACAAAACTCAAAGGAAAGTCGATCGCCCGCTGGTACAGACGCGGCAAATATCTACTGGCAGAACTATCTCAATTCCCAGAAGGAGAAAGAGAGAAAGGGAAAGGGGGAGAATTTAGGGATCAAACTCCAAGCTCTTCCCCTGTTCCTTCTTCCTTTCTCCTTCCTTCAAAAGCCGGCTGGTTGGGCGTTCACCTGCGGATGACGGGACAACTGCTGTGGGTGAACCGATCCGAATCCCTGCAAAAACACGCGCGAGTGCGACTGTTCTTTGAGGGAAACCAAGAATTGCGCTTTGTAGACCAGCGCACCTTCGGGCAAATGTGGTACGTGCCCCCAGAAACCGAGGTTTCGAGCACTGTCATCGGTCTGAAACTTTTAGGGCCCGAACCGTTTTCCGACGAGTTTACAACAGAATATTTGACCCGCAAGCTGCACCGGCGGGCGCGACCCATAAAAACAGCTTTGCTAGACCAGGCACTGATAGCGGGTTTAGGCAATATTTACGCAGACGAAACTTTGTTTTTGTCGGGAGTGATGCCCACAACTCTGTGCGCGGATTTGACCGCAGAGCAAATTGGGCGCATCCATACAGCTATTATTCAAGTTTTACAGAAGGCGATCGAATCCGGTGGCACCACTTTTAGCAATTTTCTCAACGTCCAAGGTGTCAACGGCAACTACGGCGGCGTCGCTTGGGTGTACAATCGCGCCGGCCAACCCTGCCGCACTTGCTCGGCAACCATCGAACGTATAAAATTAGCAGGGCGATCGACTCATTTTTGCCCCGCGTGCCAGCAATAAGAAGTCAAGCGCGAAGTTCGGCAAGTCGCAGTGTACGGGATTTAACGCATTTAACGGATGGATATTCAGGTTCGAGGGAAGAGGGATTTAGTTATTTAGCAGACAGGGAAGAAGGAAAAGTGCCGTTAAAGACAAATCGGCATTAAAATTTATATACTTTTATAAACTAAACAAAGCAAGTTATGGCAATCAAAAAAGGCAGTATAGTTCGCGCTATACGCGAAAAATTGGAAAACAGTCTAGAAGCCAAAGCCAGCGACCAGCGCTTTTCCTCCTATATATTTGAAACAAAAGGCGAAGTGATGGATGTTCGCGGCGACTACGCCTTCGTCAAATTTGGCAAAGTACCCACCCCCAATATTTGGCTGCGGGTAGACCAACTCGAAGATTTTAAGTAACTCACCACAACTAAACATCACTGTTCTTAATCGAGCGAAGGGTGCGCACCGCGCACCTTCCCTCGATTAAGCTCATTGCTAAAATCTAAAATCTAAAATCTAAAATCTAAAATCTAAAATCTAAAATCTAAAATCTAAAATCTAAAATCTAATGAATTCTCCATCAACGCGCGTATCAATTATTGGTGCAGGCAAAGTCGGCAGCACCTTAGCCCAGCGAATTGCCGAGAAAAATCTGGCAGATGTAGTATTGCTAGATATTGTGGAGGGTTGGCCGCAGGGCGTTGCTTTGGATTTGATGGAAGCAAGGGGAGTGGAACGCCACGATCGCCACATTGTCGGTACAAATGATTATACAGATACGGCAAACTCAAATATCATAGTAATTGCCGCCGGAGTGCCGCGCAAACCCGGTATCAATCGCGAAGATTTAATTAAAATTAATGCTCGAATTGTCACCGAAGCCACAAAACAGGCGATCGAGCATTCTCCAGAAGCAATCTTAATCGCAGTCACAAATCCCCTAGATATCATGACTTATTTAGCGTGGGAAGCTGCGGATTTGCCAAAACACCGAGTCATAGGTATGGGGGGAATTCTCGACTCCGCCCGCTTTCAAACTTTTATTGCAATGGAATTGGGCGTTTCAATTGCTGAAGTCAGTGCAACAGTCATCGGTTCTCACGGCGATTTGATGGTTCCTTTGCCCCGCTATTCCACTGTCAACGGTATTCCCATCGGTCAACTTATGGATGCTGGGGCGATCGATCGAATCGTACAGCGGACTCGCCACGGCGGCGCAGAAATTGTAGAATTGATGAAGACTGGTAGCGCTTATTTTGCACCCGCATCTTCTGTCTGTTTGATGGTAGAATCTATTTTATTAAATCAGTCGCGACTCTTGCCTTGCTGCGTTTATTTGCACGGCGAATACGGCGTCCAAGATATCTTTTTAGGAGTTCCCTGCCGCTTGGGATATCAGGGAGTGGAACAAGTAGTGGAACTAGAACTCAGCGATACTGAAAGAGCTGCTTTTATCGAGTCGGGCAAATTGGTTGCCCAAAATATTGAGGAAGCGAGGGCGATACTGAAAACTGCTCGTTAAGTTTGTATCCGTTTTTTTTTAGATACTGCTGAACGGGGTTTTTCCGCCGCAAAAAGACTTCGTTGCAGCCTTAGAACCCGGTCAAAAACCCTTCTTCCGAATACCTTCTACTTTCTGCCTTTCTGCCTTTGGGCGGTCAATGCAGTCTCTTCTACTTCCTACTTAAAAAATCAATATTCCCGATGGCGCGATCGAATCATTGCGGCAATACATCCTTGACTAAAATCCAAAAACTGCAATCCTCTCAAGTGTGTTAATACAGCGCTTGGCATCTAAATGGAGTACACCCCTCCCCAACCCTCCCTTTACTAAGAGTCTAGTGCCCGAGAGGGCGGCTGGGGTGAATGTACTTCACTCAGTTGAAATCTGCTGTAATTATTCTAAAGTATCGGTGGAATTGACGGAGTAACTACTAGAAAAATGTGACCAAAAATCACAAAGTTTATATGCAGATACTCTCGATTAGATCGAGCATATCTTAATAGAAAGTCTAGACAATAATACAGCTATTAACCAGTACAAAAAGCCGAAAATATTATTCGCATTATCATGCAGTGCGCGCGGACTGACACCGGCCAGCGGCAGTTGGCAGAGATTAAGGCTTTGCTAGAAGAAGCTGTGCAGTTGGTTTATCACAGCAGGCGATCGCTCAACAGCCGCTTTAATGTAATAATTTATACTAATGCTCAAAGTACGATGCCCTCTCGGGAGTAGCATTCTCTGATTTTACCCGCGCTTTTATAAATATCCTTGATAGTGCTTGTTATGCTGTCTTTCAAAAGCGGAAAAGTTGGCAACAAGGAATTGAGCCACAAACAGAAAGTTTGACTCCCCAAATTTGGGTCAAAACCCAAAAATTGGTAAAAGCAGTTGAAATTTGCCGCCGCGAGAACAACATCAGAATTCCCCTAGACATTAAATAAAAAATCTGCCATCCTTTCTTTACTACTAAACAGACTGGAGAAGGAACCGATTTGGAGTTGTCTGGGACTGGCGATATTATTGCAGGATGGCACAGTGGGACTTTAAAGGTAGAAAGCGAAACGCAAGCTTATACGCAATTTATCATTACTTTGCCCAAACTTTAAGGCACGCGATCGCCATTTCTATCGATCGAGCTTGAAATACCTTGACTTTAGACCAAAATATGATACCCTAATCATTGGTATCATCTAAAAATTCTTAGACTTTCTCAGGAAATGCAACAATCGGGCGAAAAGTATTCGTGAACCGAAGCTATCCCGTTCGCGAAGCGTTCCCGAAGGCTAAGGGATCACTCTTTAGTTGAGGGAATTCAATCTGACCCTGCAACTACTTTAACTCTTGAACCTAAAACTCATACTATTTGAGATTTGAGATTTGACATGGGAACTGAGTGATTGCGTATGGGTTTGGAACACGGGCCTACAGTTGCATTCTTTTTTTAAACTCGTATCACCTCTGCTTCGGTGGATTTTAATAAGCTTAACCACTAAAATTGATAGCATAAAGCAATTAGAATGACCGGAATTTTTTTAAAAAAATCGCATTGCTCCAAAGGCTGTATAACATCGAATTGAACACAGATAAATCGAGAATTCATGAAAACTATAAAAAAGGCGCTATGCTAAAAAAAAAATTTTGTAACGATCCCAACAGGATATTCTAGCGCCACAGTAAAGAAACCATCATCAAGTTTTCGGTAATAATAAAAAGGTGACAATTGCCACCAAATGCGATCGAAAAAAATGTCAAAATTAGTCAGGACGCTCCGCGTGTTCCCGCCATGAAAGCCGGTTTCTTGTTTCCACTTTGGGATCTTCCCTGGCTTAATTACGCTAACAAACCGGGCTTATGTTTAAGGTTTGTTAGTATAATTCTCAATTATTGACAATTTATACCATAGCATATCACCGCAGCTTTCAGTAAATATACGGAGTTAAGCTCCTCGCTCCGCCTCCCAATCCATAAAGACTACGGAAATGTAGCGTGAGTAGTTGGTAAGTGCTAGCAGAAGCAGGAGAATTTGTCCTTTGCGCTTTTGATTTACCAGGCTCAACTTGCAGAGCACTATTGAGATGCGATCGACCTCGATACCAAACCGCAAAATAACTAAAGAAATAGCATTATGTTGAATCAATACCTGTATCAAGAAGTAACCAGCCTGCAGCAGAAGCTAGCTCACCTAGAAAGAGAAATGCAGTCTCAAACCTGGTTCAAAAAGCTGCAAGCGCTGATGGGAGTGATTAGCAAAATTCGCGAATCCTTAGACTTAGAAACAATATTCAAAATCACAGCCACCGAAGTGCGGCAACTCCTAAATGCCGATCGAGTCGCCGTCTACCGCTTTCTTCCCGAATCCGAATGGAACGAGGGCGAAGTAGTTTCCGAAGACGTACTTCCCCAATACAGCCCATCTTTGGGAGCAAGAGTCCGCGACTACTGCTTCGGCGAACAATTTGCAGCCAACTACGCCAAAGGTTACGTTCAAGCAGTCAGCGACATCTACAAAGCGCGGTTGAGCCCTTGTCACCTCAAAATTCTCAAGCGATTTCAAATCCGAGCCAACTTAGTCGTACCCCTACTGCAAGGGAAACATTTGTGGGGGTTGCTGTGCATTCATCAGTGCGGCATTCCCCGCGATTGGCAAGAAGACGAAATCGAATTTGCCAGACAAGTAGGCGACCATTTAGCAGTTGCCATCTACCAAGCCGAACTGCACTTGCAAACCCAGAGGCAAATAGCAGAAATCGAATCCGCGCAGCAGAAACTCCGCGACAGCGAGCAAAAATATCACCAAATTCTCGATTCGATCGCCGATATGGTATTGGTCAAAGGCCCCCAATCGAAAATCGTCTGGGCAAATCAAGCATTCCGCGACTATTACGGGATGACTCAAGAGGAACTTCAAGACATCGTAGACGCACCTTTCGCCGATCCCGACAATACTCTCCAGTACGTCAGAGATGACGCCTTCGTATTTGACACCGGACACACTCTGCAAATTTCCGAAGAACCGGTGACGCGGCACGACGGAGAAGTGCGGCTGTTCAGCACAGTCAAAACACCCATCTGCAATGAAGACGGCAAAGTGGCAATGACTGTCGGCGTCTCCCGCGACATGACGGAACGCAAAAAAGCAGAAGAAGCCGTCAAAGCCAGCGAAAGCAAATACCGCAGCCTGGTAGAAACCTCCCAAGACATGATTTGGTCGGTCGATGCGATCGGGCGCTACACCTTCGTCAACCCAGCAGTTAAGTACATCTACGGTTACGAACCAGAGGAAATGCTCGGCCGACCATTCTCCGACTTTGCGACACCAGAACAAAGCCAGAAAGATTTAGAAGTTTTCGCCCACCTGTTTGCCGGAGAATCAGTTTTCCAGTACGAATGCACCCACATCGCCAAAGACGGCAGCATGAAACATTTGATGTTCAACGCGATCGCCCTGTTCGACGAAACCGGAAATTTCCTCGGCACCACGGGTACAGCCGCCGACATTACCGATCGCAAGCGAGCAGAAGCAGCCTTACAACACGCCAACGCAGAACTAGAACGCAGAGTAGAAGCACGCACGGCCGAACTGCGACAGACTTTTGCCGCACTCAGTGCCAGCGAAACCAAGTTTCGGACGATCGCGGCCACCATGCCCGGAGCTCTGTTCCAGTTTTGCAACCGTGACGGAATTTGGCGCATTGACTACATGAGCGATCGCATCTTCAATATCAGCGGCGTTACAGCAGCAGAAATGACGCAAGACATGAATACATTCATTTCCCGCGTCCATCCCGAAGACTTGGAAGGCTACATCGCTTCGGTGAACGAGACCATAGAAAACCTCTCGCTGTGGCACTACGAAGGGCGGTTAGTCAAGCCCGACGGCGAGATTCGCTGGTGGCAGGGCGATTCCATGCCCACCCGCAGCGAAACCGGCGAAATCGTATTTTGCGGCGTTTTGCTCGACATTACCGATCGCAAAGTTGCCGAAACCGCCATCCGCCACAGCCAGCGGCAGCTAAAAGAAGCCCAGAGACTCGCCCACGTCGGCAATTGGGAACTCGACGCAGCCACTGAAACCATCACTTGGTCAGAGGAACTCTTCCGCATCTTCGGACTCGAACCGGCCGCCTTTGCGCCCAACCTAGCCGAACAGGTCGCTGTGATCCATCCTGAAGATGTGGAATTGTGGCAGACTCAAGTGCAGCGCGGACTCGCAGCAGGCATCCCCTTTGATTTTGATTTTCGCCTTTACCGTCCCGACGGCATCTTGCGACACGTGAACGCGGTGGGCAAAGCCGAAACCGATGTCAACGGCAAGGTCGTAAAAATGTTCGGCACGGTGATCGACATTACCGATCGCAAAGCCGCCGAAGCAGCGCTGCGGCAAGCAGCAGCCGAGTTGGAAGACAGAGTGAGCGATCGCACGGCCGAACTGTCCGAAGCAGTCGCCCAGTTAGAACAAGAAATTGGCGATCGCAAACTTGCAGAAGCAGCGCTGCAAGTTTCCGAGCAAAACCTCCGAACCATATTTAACAATGTCTACGATGCTATCTTCATTCACGATTTAGAAGGCAACATTCTCGATGTCAATAATCGAATGTTAGAAATGTACGGAGTTAGCCGCGAGCAAGCAACAAAATTATCAATTAAAAACGACTATTCAAGCGACGACAATCCCGTTAAACAAATGGGAGAACTTTGGGAAAGAGTATTAGCCGGCGAAACAGGCCGGCTGGAATGGAAAGCGAGGCGTCCCAACGACGGTTCAACTTTTGATGCAGAAATTGCCCTGTCCAGAATTAATCTCAACGGCAATCTCAGCGTTATTGCCAACGTCCGAGATATTAGCGACCGCAAACAGACAGAAGCAGAACTGCAACAGACCCAAAATTTTATGGAATCCGTACTCAACACCATACCCATCGGAGTATTTGCCAAAGAAGCAGAAAAGTTGCGATTTGTACTGTGGAACCCAGTCGCCGAACAGTTGCTCGGTTTCAGTGCAGCAGAAGTTATGGGCAAAAACGACCAGGACTTTTTCCCCAGAGAACAAGCCGACTTTTTCAGCGCCAAAGACCGGGAAGCGCTCGCCAGCGAACAAATTATAGACATTCCCGAAGAACTGATTCAAACAAGAGAAGGCGATACTCGCATATTTCATACGAAGAAAACCGCAATTCTCGATCGAGAAGGCAATCCCCAATATTTATTAGCAGTTACCGAAGACATTACTGAGCGCAAGCGGGGAGAAATTGCTTTGAGGCAATCGGAAGCTCGACTCAGACAGCAGGCCGATCGAGAAAAATTGCTCAACAACCTCACTACTCAAATCCGCAATTCCCTCGACTTCGACAGCATCATTGCCGTCGCCGTCCAAGAAATTCGCGCTTTCATGCAGATCGATCGCTGCAACTTTAGCTGGTATCGCGGCGACAGAGACGAACCTTACTGGGAGACAATTCAAGAATCTCGCCTCCGGGAACTTCGGGATTTAACAGGTCGCTATCCTGCTTCCGACTTCGGCCCTCTGGGAGAAAAACTCTTGAATATGGAAATGCTGCGGGTGGATGATGTCGAAACAGTCGCAGATCCTGTTTGGAAACAAACCCTTCGATCGGTCGGCTACCAATCTGTATTAATCATCCCCATGCAGGCACTTTCCGGGGTAATGAGTGCAGTTAGCTGCTGCTCTTGCAGTTCTGTGCGGCCTTGGAGCGACAGCGAAGTAGAATTGTTGGAAGCGATTACAGTTCAATTGGCGATCGCCATCAACCAAGCCGATCTTTACGCCCAAACGCGCAATAAAGCTCTCGAATTAGAGCAAACGTTGCAGCAATTAACCAGCGCTCAATCGCAGTTAATTCAAAACGAAAAAATGTCATCTCTCGGTCAACTCGTGGCAGGAGTCGCCCACGAAATCAACAACCCTGTTAACTTTATTTATGGCAATCTCAGCCACGCCCACGACTATACTCAAGACTTGCTCCACCTGATCGAACTTTACCAAAACCACTATCCCGATCCAGTCCCGGAAATTTTAGAGGAAGTAGAAACTATTGAACTCGACTTTCTGATGGATGACTTGCCGAAACTGCTTTCCTCGATGAAAGTCGGTGCAGACAGAATTCAGCAAATCGTTGCATCTCTGCGCACGTTCTCCCGCATGGACGAAGCAGAAATGAAAGCAGTCAACATCCACGACGGCATAGATAGCACTCTGATGATTTTGCAGCACCGGCTCAAAGCCAAACACAATCATCCAGAAATTGAGGTGATTAAAGAATACGGCAATTTGCCGTTAGTAGAATGTTATGCCGGCCAGCTAAATCAAGTATTTATGAACATCTTGAGCAATGCTTTAGATGCTTTGGAAGAACGGGATATGCGCCGTTCTGCTGAGGAAATGCGGGAACAGCCCAGCAACATCCGCATCCGCACTGAAATATCGCCAGCGGGCAAGGTAATCATTCGGATTGCTGACAACGGGCCGGGAATACCGGAGACTGTCGGGACTCGGCTTTTTGACCCATTTTTTACCACTAAACCTGTGGGAAAAGGCACTGGGATGGGCTTGTCAATTAGCTATCAAATTGTTACAGACAGACACAAAGGGTCGCTGAAATGCACTTCTTCGCCGGGACAGGGTGCAGAATTGACGATCGAGATTCCGCTCAAAGCTAATTGAGAATGAGGAATTGGGAACTTGTAAGCTAGCGTGGTCGAAGTAGAAGTTCCCAATTACCCATTACCAATCTGTACCTCACTCACTTGAGAATTGCTGTATTACCGAGATTTATCAGCATTTCTGTCACAGCAGAACTCTCCAAAGGTTTAGAAAACCAATATCCCTGAGCTAATTCACAGCCTAGTTCTCGAAGCTGTGCTAACTGTTCGCCTGTCTCCACACCTTCGGCGATCGCATTCAATCCCAAATTGTGAGCCAAAGTCACGATCGCCCGCACAATCTGCAAAGGCTGACCCCCGCCGTCACCGTTTTCGACAGCCCCCAAGCGACTCACAAAAGATCGATCGATCTTCAGCGTATCCAGCGGAAAGCGGTGCAAGTAACTCAAAGACGAATAACCAGTACCGAAATCGTCGATCGACAATCGAATATTTCTATTTTTTAATTGGGCGAATACAATATTGGCTTTCTTCACGTTTTCCACGATCGCGCTTTCAGTAATCTCCAATTTTAAACAGCTCGGAGCGCAGCCAGTTTCTGCTAAGATTTCATCGATTTGTTCGATTAAATTCGGCAGGCCTAACTGTTTAGGAGAAAGATTGACGCTCATTGTTAATTGCCAAGGGTCAATAATTGGTAATTGAAAATGGGGAATTGGGAACTGGGAACTTGTACTGAGCGTAGCCGAAGTATTGAGAATTGGGAATTGGGAATTACTAACAGGAAAGTGGAAATCGGTAATCGGGAATTGGTAGCTGGGAATTGGTGATTTTTTACCGATTTTTTCTTGGCTGTTATCAATTCCCTGTTCCTGATTCCCTGTATCCGTTAAATCACTTAAATCCCCTACATGACCCGTTGCTGACTTCCATCGGACTTCTTCATTCTTCCTTCTTCCGACTTCCATCGGACTTCTGCTCTGTTCCTCCGTTAACATTTCTTGCCAAAGCCGCAATTGCCGACAAGCTTCCCGCAACACCCAGGCTCCCAGAGGCACGATCAAACCTGTTTCTTCAGCTACAGGGATAAAAGTAGACGGCGGAACTAGACCCCGAACCGGGTGCTTCCAGCGCACCAAAGCCTCAAAACCTTCGATCGCACCGCTGGCGATCGAAACAATCGGTTGGTAGTGCACAATAAAGTGCGAACATTGATCCTTGTTCTCCCCTAATTCCTCCTTGCCCAAAATAGCCAACCGCAGGTCAGTTTCTAACTGCAACAGCGACATAGTGTGGTCGTGCATCGCCAAATTAAATACCTCGTGGCGGGCCTTGCCCAAAGCTTTAGCGCGGTACATAGCGATGTCAGCATCGCGTAGGAATTCTTCCGGGTGAGTGTACAGATTCGATTCGCCACTGTCGGCGGCTTCGCCTCCACTGAAAACAATGCCAATGCTAGCGGTGGTAAATACTTCGTGCCCTTCGATATTGAACGGCATCGTCAGTTCTTTTTGTATCTTATTAGCTGCTAGAATCGCGTCGCTGAGGCTCTGAATGTGGTCTAGCAGGATGGTGAATTCGTCTCCCCCCAGCCGGGCGACGGTATCAGAAGCCCGGACGCAGGTTTGCAGCCTCTGGGCGAGGGCGACTAGCAGTTTGTCTCCTAAAACGTGTCCTAAAGAATCATTAACTACTTTGAAGCGGTCTAAATCGAGGAAAAGTAAACCAAATTTGTAATCGGGGGAGTGATTGGATCGGCGGATGGCTTGTCCTAGCCTGTCGATGAACAAAACGCGGTTGGGCAAACCCGTTAGCGCATCGTGAAAAGCGCCGTGCAGCAGTTGCCGTTCTACTCGCTTGCGCTCGGTGACATCTCGGATAATAATCTGGGCGGCGGTCAAGCCTTCATAAGTAGCGGGGATGCCGGCAACTTCAACGTCTATTATTTGTCCGTCGAGCCGCATCAGTTTTTGTTCGGCAAGTTGGAGCGGCTTATTTTCTTTTTCGACTTGCCGAATGCGCTCTCTGGCTGTTTCCAAATAGTTTGGATGGACGAAATGCAATACCGGAAAGCCGATTAGCGCCTCGGGAGAACTCGCACCGAGGAGTTTAGCGCCGGCAGCATTGATGTAGGCGATTTTTCCTTCACTGTGAACGGCGATCGCTTCGGGAGATAGTTCTACTAAACGGCGATAGCGTTCTTCACTTTCTTGGAGAGATACTATCAACTTTCCTCGCTCTTTTTCGGCTTGCTGGCGTTCTACTTCCATTTGGTGAACCGCCAGAATTTTACCGATGCTTTGAGCCATCAATTCTATGATTTCTATTTCCTCGTACTTAAATTTTCTTTTTTTTATTTCTCGCGAGCTAAAACTTAAAGTTCCGTAAGTTTTATTGTTAACAAATATCGGCGTTCCGATGTAAGATTCCGACTGGCATCTTTGATAAGCAGGATGTTCGCGCATCTCAATTTCTGCTCCTATATGAGAATACGCCACTGTTTGATTAAGCTTAACAACTGCTGCGCAGTAAGTATCGCTGAGGTTCAATTCTAAGCCGCGCACGAAGTATCCTATATCGCTTTTCGCTGCCCGCACAACAAAACTTTCAGACTCAACTTCAGCCATGATGCCAGTAGAAAGTCCAAACATCAAACAGCCTGCTGTTAGGTAATCGTCAACCAGTTCTTCAAAGTTTTGATAATGATAAGTTGTAATCCGGTGCAAGTGTTTGAGATTAGCGCTAAAAGCTGCTAAAGCTTGAGAATTTAAAAATAATTCTTCTTCCGAACGCTGGCGGTCGGTAATGTCTGTTTGCACTCCAATAAAGTGGGTTAAGTGCCGCCGCGAGTTGTAGACAGGGGCGATCGACAGTTCGTGCCAAAAAGGCGTGCCGTCTTTCCGAAAGTTGCGCAGGATAACTTGAGATTCTCTGCCTTCTTCAATCGCAATTCGCAATTGTTTGGCAGCGGGGGTGTTCGTGTCGTCGCCCTGCAAAAATCGGCAATTTTTCCCCATTAACTCGTCTCTGCGATAACCGGTGATCCGCTCAAAACTCGGATTGACATAAATAATCGGATTATCTGCAACCGTCGCGTCGGTGATTGCAATGCCGTTGCTGCAACTTTCGATCGCCCGTTCCATCATTTGCAAACGCTCTTGCGATCCAATCCGCTCGATCGCCGCGGCTAATACGTTGGCGATCGCTTCTACAAAATAAACGTCATCTTGACTGAAAACCCGCCGTTGGCTGGTATGAACCCCCAAAACGCCCCATACCTGCGACTCGGAAGTGTTCGCTGGTTCTGCTTGTCCCCAATTGCTCCCCAGCCCCCGATTGCCGGGAACGATGACAGTAACGCCGCTGACAGCCCGGTGGTTGTGCAGCAGCGGCAACTCGCTAAAGCGCGTTTCCACCCGCAAATCTTCGACGATGGTCGCTTGGCCCACTAGCAATGTGTAGCCTGCTTGCGAGCGGGCAGAAGCGGTAACAGTGGCACTGCCGACGAGGCCGGGCTGCCAGCCAACCCCCGCTCGCAGCAGAAAAGCATGGCCAGAGGGCAACAGTTCTAACAACTGACAATAATCAACGTCCAGCGTTTGAGCAATTAAAACCGCAGCTTTGTCCATGAGTGCGGACAAATCGGTTTCGGCCAGGGCCTGCTGCCCCAAGTAAGCGACTGCCGCTTGCTGGCGGGCCCGCAAGTGGATTGACGTGAGCAATTCCTGCTCCTTCGCGGCGGCTCGCTTGCGATCGGTAATGTCGCAGAACACTGACAGAACAGCTTTTTCCGACCGCAAGGTCAAATACCGCATCGATACAGTTGCCCAAAACAGCGTGCCGTCAGCTTTTTTGAGGCGGACTTCTGTCTCGCGGACGTGTCCGTTGCAGGCGAGCCGCGACAGCAGTTCCTTGCGGTCTGCGGGGTTGTTGTAAAACATTTCGGCTTTTTGGCGCTCGATCAACTGGAATGCAGTCAGCCCGAAAGCCTCGCGGCATAAATCGTTGCTATAAAGAATTGTGCTGTCCGCCAGACTGCTGACGATCAGGGGCATCGGCATCGAGTTGGCGATCGTCAGCAGTAATTCTTTTGTTGCTTGGAGTTCTTCGTCCAAGTCTGGCTTGGAGGCACAGCCCTGACAGTCTTCAGAGTTCTCAGGGATAAAACTTTCCATTTTTTAATAGATCCATTAGCACGACAACTTTTTTAAACTTGTGGTAAATGACGATTTCAGATGCAGAGCATTGGTAACAACTGAAGACTTAATTTCATTGGTCAATCAGTAATATTACTCAAAAAAACTGCTTTTCTAGGAGTGGAAAATTCGCGATTTGGGAATGGGTGGGCATAAATATTGCGATCGGCCTGATTCATCGATCGCCCAAATCTGAGTTTTTCATGCAAAATTAGAGTAAATTTTGAGCATAATTGCTGATTGACAAATGCTTCCCTCGCCTAAGTTGTCAGGGATGGATGCAGAGGACGATCGACAGTAGCCCCCTACACATTAATCTTAACCAGAACTATGCCACGAACACCCTAAACTGCTCGGCTGGAGTTTGATATGATGCAGTCCCGGTTAAGAGAACATCTGTCTTTGGTATGAAAATCTACTGTTTTTAAAGTTGCGTTAAGTTTTTATAAGAGCGAGGTACTTTACCCAATCTGCAGCGCAAGCTCCTAATCTAAAAAGTAAAGTCACCTGCTTGCCAACCACCGAATACTATCCGAGGAGAGAGGAGAAATGCTTGAATCATACCGCCGTAACGCTGCCGAACGGGCGGCTTTGGGAATTCCACCGCTGCCGCTAGACGCCCAGCAAACGTCGGAACTGTGTGAACTGCTGAAAAATCCACCGGCTGGAGAAGAAGAAACCTTAATAGAATTGTTGCGCGATCGCGTCCCGCCCGGAGTTGACAGCGCCGCTTACGTCAAAGCTGGTTTTTTAACCGGCATTGCTAAAGGCGAAATCCACAGCCCCCTAATTGCTCCGAAATGGGCAGTTTACCTGCTGGGGACAATGATGGGCGGTTACAACGTCCAATCTTTAATCGATTTGCTCAATCCCACTGCCGAGGTCGCCATTCCCGCCACCGCAGCCCGGGCCTTGAGCAAAACGCTGTTAGTATTCGACGCCTTCCACGACATTCTGACTTTATCCGATACTAATCCCTACGCCAAGCAGGTAGTCGATTCTTGGGCTGCAGCCGAGTGGTTTACCAGCCGCCCCCAACTGCCGGAAGCCATTACCGTTACAGTCTTCAAAGTTCCCGGAGAAACCAATACTGACGACTTGTCGCCAGCAACTCATGCTACCACGCGGCCCGACATCCCTCTGCACGCTTTGGCGATGCTGGAAAGTAAGATGCCAGGAACTTTGCAAACGATCGCAGAATTGAAGCAAAAAGGCCATCCCGTAGCCTATGTTGGTGATGTTGTCGGTACCGGTTCGTCGCGGAAATCGGCGATTAATTCCGTGCTCTGGCACATTGGCAATGATATTCCGTTTGTGCCGAACAAGCGCAGTGGCGGTTATATTCTGGGAAGTGCGATCGCCCCGATTTTCTTCAACACCGCTGAAGATTCCGGCGCTTTGCCGATCGAATGCGATGTCTCCAAAATGGAAACTGGAATGGTAATTACCATCCATCCCTACAAAGGCGAAATCACCAACGAAGCAGGAGAAATCATCTCCACCTTCACCCTCAAACCCGACACAATTCTAGACGAAGTTCGCGCCGGCGGTCGAATTCCGCTATTAATTGGACGCACTTTAACCGACAAAACCCGCGAAGCTTTAGGACTAGAACCAAGCACTATTTTCACCCGCCCGACTATTCCCGCCGATACCGGCAAAGGCTTTACCTTAGCACAAAAAATGGTAGGGAAAGCTTGCGGTTTGTCCGGCGTTCGTCCGGGTACATCTTGTGAACCAGCCATGACAACAGTCGGCTCGCAAGATACCACCGGGCCGATGACTCGGGACGAATTGAAAGAACTTGCTTGTTTGGGATTTAGCGCCGATTTGGTAATTCAAAGTTTCTGCCACACCGCTGCGTATCCGAAACCAGTTGATGTCAAAACTCACCACGAATTGCCCGATTTCATGGCAGAGCGCGCCGGCATAGCTTTGCGGCCGGGAGACGGCATTATTCACTCTTGGCTGAACCGAATGTTATTGCCGGATACAGTGGGAACTGGCGGCGATTCTCACACTCGTTTTCCTTTGGGAATTTCCTTTCCTGCGGGTTCGGGATTAGTGGCATTTGCTGCTGCTTTGGGCGTCATGCCTTTGGATATGCCGGAATCAGTTTTAGTGCGGTTCAAAGGTGAATTGCAGCCCGGAGTAACGCTCAGGGATGTTGTGAATGCAATTCCCTATGTGGCGATTCAAAAAGGTTTGCTGACTGTCGCGAAACAGAACAAGAAGAACATCTTTTCCGGGCGGATTATGGAGATTGAAGGTTTGCCTAATTTGAAAGTCGAGCAAGCTTTTGAATTGACCGATGCGACGGCCGAGCGTTCTTGTGCTGGCTGTACGATTAAGCTCAGCGTCGAGACTGTTTCCGAGTACATTCGTTCCAATATAGCGCTGCTGAAAAACATGGTGGCGCGGGGCTATCAAGATGCGCGGACGATGATGCGCCGCGTAGCGAAGATGGAGGAATGGCTGGCAAATCCAGTGCTGATGGAGGCGGATGCTGATGCGGAATACGTTGAAATCATCGAAATCGATCTGAACGAGATTAAAGAGCCAATTGTAGCTGCTCCCAACGACCCAGATAATGTTAAGTTGTTGAGTGAGGTTGCGGGCGATCGGGTTGACGAAGTATTTGTCGGTTCTTGCATGACAAATATCGGTCACTACCGCGCCACTGCGAAGGTGCTGGAAGGTGCAGGGGAAGTGAAAACTCGCCTGTGGATTTGTCCGCCAACTCGGATGGACGAACAGCAACTCAAAGAAGAAGGTTATTACAGCATTTTTGGAGCCGCTGGAGCGCGTACAGAAATGCCCGGATGCAGTCTTTGTATGGGCAATCAAGCGCGGGTTAAAGATGCGACAACGGTGTTTTCAACTTCTACTCGCAACTTTAACAACCGCATGGGCAAAGATGCGCAAGTTTATCTCGGTTCGGCAGAATTGGCGGCAGTTTGTTCGCTGTTAGGTCGAATTCCCACAGTCCAAGAATACAATGATATTGTGTCGAAGAGAATCGATCCTTTTGCTGGTGATTTGTATCGGTATTTGAATTTCGATCAAATTGCTGGTTTTGAGAATGAAGGACGAGTGATAGCTTTGGAAGATATGCCTCGCATTGAGGATATTTTGGGAATTCCCGATGGTGTGTTGAGCAAGTAAAAAGTGGGGCGGGCAATTGCCCGCCCTTTGTTTATAAAATGAGTAAATGAGAAAAAGGAAAAAAGTAATTATATCCGAACAATTTTTAAGCAGCGACAGCCAATGGAACGTAAAATCCGCGCCCGAAACTCCTACGGTTGAAGATAAAGAAAGCGATCGCCCATTAAGCCAGCCGATCGCGGAATTTCTCCGAGTAATTCAGTAAACTCCCAGAGAATATTGACCGAATTTACTTGAGATGATGGGCTTATTTCAGGGAACGGTGACAGTAAAGCCAGTTTTGTCCGAGCAGGCCCAGGCATCTGAGAAAATAGATATTACTAAACTGTCGCTGGAGGAAGGGATATAAAGAAATAAACTTGCAATTGAATTATTGCGCTCGTGGCGAGAAGAAGACGATGCACAAGAACTAAAAGAAACAGCGGAATATCTCGAACAAGTGATAAATGAAGAGCGGGTTTCTAATCGACCGTTGTTTCCACGAGCAGAATAATTATTTTGGATTGGCGCCCATTAGGGATAGTAACAAACCCTCAAGCCAAACCTCCTTATTTGGAATGCCAACTTTGGCTAGACTCCTTACTGCAAAATGGCGAAATGGTAATCCTGTCTGAAATTGCTCGCTATGAGGTGCGGTGAGAGTTGATTCGAGCCGGAAAAGAGAGAGGTATTAAAAAATTTGACCAATTTAAGACTGTTCTTACATACCGTCATTTGACTGCAGAAGTAATGCTTTTGGCCGCTCAGTTGTGGGCGCAAGCGAGAATGAGAGGAAGAGCAACCGCAGAAGCCAATGCACTTGACGGGGATGTGATTTTGCCGGCTCAAGCAATATTGGAGGCAAGTGAAGGAAATCAGGTGGTAATTGCTACAACAAATGTGGGGCATTTGTCTCAATTTTTGGATGCTCGTGAATGGCGGCTAATTGAGTAAGGTTTAAGCCGATCGCCCGCTCGCACTTACCCAATCCCTGCTATACTTTCAACTACAGCTATTTTGGCAGACACCGTTAGCGAGATAAACAGGATGGTGGAAACAGTGGACACAATCGAAAAAATTGACGATCGCACACAAACCCGGTTTTGGGGTCAAGTGACAGTCATTGACGCGGGCGATCGTTACAAGATCAATCGCATTGAAGTCAAACCGGGGCATCACATCAGAACCCAAATGCACTATCACCGCAGCGAACATTGGGTAGTTGTCTCGGGAACGGCTAAAGTTATTTGCGACGACAAAGAGACGATTCTCATGCAGAAACAGTCAACCTACGTTCCCATGAATACTGCTCACCGCGTAGAAAATCCAGGCGTTATTCCCCTGGTGATGATTGAAATCCAAAATGGCGAATACTTGGGCGAGGATGATATTATCCGTTTCCCGCACGATGCTCACGAGGAAGATTGATCCGACATTATAATATGAAGCAATCGCAGATGCCAGCGAAAAGCTTCACACACCGAACAATAACCCGCGCAGTGACGGGAAACGAGATAAATCCTACAAATAAAAAAAGTATAGGGGCAATTTCAGAATTGCCCCTACCTTATTATATTAAGTTTGTTAAGCACCAGACTTTGATATAGCAATTGGCGATCGTCCTACGGCAAAGAAGCGTTTTTCAAATCTACATTTGCCATATTGGCATTCTTTAAATTAGCACCAGTCAAGTCCGAACCGTTCAAATTTGCACCATTCAAATTTGCATTGGTCAAATTTGCATCGCGCAAGTTGACTCCCTGTACGTCTATTCCCGACAAACTGCCACCTCTGAGGCTGACATTAGCTAAATTCGCTACAGACTGGCGAGCATTTCTCAGGTTCGCACCCGCCAAATCCGCACTTTCTAAATTAGCGCCAATTAAATTAGCGCTGGTGAGGTTGGTATTTTTCAAACTGGCAATCACTAAACCCGCCAGACTCAGATTAGCGCGGCTCAAATCAGCACCCTCCAAATTGGCCCCGTGCATTTTAGCCCCAATTAAACTCGCACCTTGCAATTTAGCTTGTTTCAGATTTGCTTCGTTCAATTTGGCTTCGTTCAAATTTGCACCGTTCAAATTTGCACCGCTCAGATTCGCACCGCTCAAATCTGCCCCGCTCAGATTCATACCAGCAAGTTGCGAGCCTGTCAAGTCACATTGGTTACATTTTTTAGTTTCTAAGAGTTGCTTGACGTGTGATATGTTTTCTGCCTTTACTGCCGAGGCAAAACCCATCGCAATTACCAACCCTGTTGTAGTTAAAATCCCAAGTTTCATATACCCGCCCTCAGCAATATCTCTCTTTAATAATATCCCACCTTATTAAAGAGAGTTGGGTGATCAGTCTCTTTGATAAACTGTGACAATCATCACCCTGTTGTGCACAAAATATGCAATAATTACTGACGTTTCAACTCCCCCAAATTATTGTAACGAATTATTGCTTTTTCAGGAACCAAAAAGGAAAAGATTGCGTCGGTTCTAGACGGACGCCTGTTATCCTGTTCTGAGCAAAGGTATAGTCCTTATCCTGCCAAAGAGGGATGAAAGGTACATCTTGACCCAGTATGTCTTGAATTTCGGCAAATATGCCTTTGCGGGTTTGAGGGTTTGTTTCTTTGCGCTCCTTGTCGATCAGTTGATTTACCCGATCGCTATAATAAAACGAACCCTGACTTTGACTGGCACCCTTGGAGCAGCCCCCAGCCTCCGTACCTGTGGCACAATCTAAAAACGGCTGAATGTAATTGTCAGCGTCAAAAAAGTCGGCGGACCAATCCACTAAAACCGCAGGATAAATTCCCTTCTCTATGTTTTGAAACAAAGTCGGAGATTCAACGCTGTTAATTTCTACCTGCATTATCCCGTCCATTTTGAGTTTAGTTTGCGCCTCGATCGTACTGGCGACTAAAGCTCTTTTTCTTGAAGCCGAAGCATACCAGATTGGCAGAACAAAAGGATTTGTGGCCGAGTATCCCGCTTTCGTTAAAAGTTCCTTGGCTTTTGCCGTGTTGGCGTCGCCGTACAGTTCTTTGAAAACCGGTTTTTGAACGTCCAAGGTTGTGGGAATCAGACTGTAAAGCGGTTGTGCTTGTCCCTGCAGTACGCGATCGTTAATCAGCGGGCGATCCATCACTGCTGCGATCGCTTGTCTCACTTCTAACTTATCCAGCGGTTTAGACTGCATATTCAGCGTCATGTAATTAACCGTACTGCTTTCCCCCGCGATTTCCTGCCATTTCCCTTTTTTTGCTCCCTCGTCCAAGCTGCGAACTTGGTCTGCATCCAGAGACAAATAAGCCACATCGATCGCACCAGTCTGAAAAGTATTGAACAAATTTGACGAACTAGAAAGCAGCAAAATGTCAATTCCTTGATTAACCGGCTTTTCCCCCCAATACTTGTCAAACACGTCTAACTTGAGAGAATCGCTGCCGTACTTCGCCAGCTTGTAACGTCCAGTTCCCACAAAGGTATCGGGTTTAAATTTACCCGCCCCCATCTCGTAAGTTTTCGGAGAAACTGCACACATACCGGAAAATGTCAACAGGGAAGGAAAAGCAGCAAAAGGCTTTTTGAGTTGAAAAGTTAATTCGTATTCGCCCGTGGCTTTCACCGAATCTACTGCATCGCTCAACAACAAAGCCGGACTGCCGCCATTTTGGATAAACCGCTGCAAGGAAAATTCCATTGCTGCGGCGTTAAACGGTGTGTCGTCGTGAAAAATAACGCCTTGACGCAAGGGGATTGTATATGTCAATCCGTCTTGGCTAATTTTTGGCATTGCTGTCGCTAAGTGGGGGATTAACTCAGTAGTTCCCGACTTGTAAGTGTAGAGAGTGTCGCCCAAATTGCGCAGCAATTGTCCTGATAAGGTTTCGTAACCGTCGGCAGGGTCGATCGTCCGCAATTTCAAGGTTGTGCCAATAGTAACGCGGTTATTAGCATTGTCCGCGATCGAAGTAGGCGCTTGATTAGCCCTCTGTCCGCAGCTTGCAGTTAAGAAGCAGCACAGACAGAACAAAGCTATAGCTTTAAGAACTGAAGGTTTTATAGATATTCTAGGCGGCTGCTTGTTGATTCTCATCGTCTTTTTTTGACACTCCAAATTACTCATCATATTATCACAACACTCCGGAGAGTTTCAGGGTTTATTCATAGGTGGGCTAGAAATTTGGTTTTTCGCAAACATCCTAGGTTTATTATTAACGAGCAATATAGTGGGAAACCGGATTGATTACTGAGGTGGCGAGTGCGATCGCCTCCGCTTGCGTTTTGAGTTTCTAGTCGGAAACTCTTGGTTTTCCCATACCCTGTGCCTCGGCAAGGGTTGGCGTGATACCGATCGCCTTGAAACCGTCATTCTACGGTTGGTAATCAAAAACTGTCCGAGGAGTTGACTAATTACTAATGACTAATGACTTGCTTTAAATTCCTTTGAGGAGCGATCGCCAATCCCGACAGCGTTTTAGGTAAATACGAGCTACCCGATCGCTCGGATTTGTCCGCAAACACTCTTCAAACAATTTTCCCGCTTCTCGGAACTCTTTGCGATCGCACAGTAACATAGCTTCAGTATATACGGATAAATTTGCTAGCTTTGCCTCCCGAATTTCCGGAGGATCGGCATCAAATACCTCATAGACTACGACATATTGAGATTTTCCTTTTACCTGTACTTTATCCACAATCCGAATAGCATAATCAGCCTGATTTCGCAACCGTTCCAAAGTCTGCTGAGAAATTAACAGAGGTACGCCGTAATCTTTGGTCAATCCTTCAATGCGAGATGCCAAATTAACAGCATCGCTAATCACAGTGCTGTCCATTCGGCTTTTACCCCCGACTGTCCCCAGCATCAAAGAACCCGAATTGATGCCAATGCCAATTTGAATTGGGATGTAGCCGACTGTTTGACGGTGTTCGTTGTAATCTGTCAGGATATTTAGCATCGCAATACCCGCTTTCACTGCATCATCTGCACAGTCGCTAAACAGTGCCATAATTGCATCGCCGATGTATTTGTCAATAAACCCGTTATTGCTAGTAATGGCAGGCTCCATCCGCGAAAGATAAGCATTGATAAATTTAAAATTTTGTTGCGGCGTCATAGTTTCCGAAAGCGCCGTGAAGTCGCGAATATCCGCAAACAGCACCGACATTTCCTGCTGTACTTGGTCGCCTAAATTGACATCTATAATACTTTCATATCCCAACAAATTTAGAAATTGATGCGGCACAAATCGCCCGTAAGCATCAGTTAACTCTGATTCTGCATCCAGGGATTTTTCCAAATTTAGATTGAGTTCAAATAGTGTTTTAATAAATTTGTGGCGATCGGCTTCAGCTTCCTTGCGTTCCGTGACATCTTGAAAAACTGCGATCGCAAAAGCAACTTTGCCAGCGTCGAAAATTGGCGTTCCCCAAATCTCAAGGGGAACTTTCTTGTCTGGTTGATGAATTTCCAGATCGTCAGCAGTCGCGTTTTCGCCCCTCAAAGCTCGGACGATCGGCAAATTCTCGTAAGGGTAAAGAGTATCAGTTCCCGCGATATAAATTTGATAACTTTCTGACAAATCCTCAACTGCATTTAACGGCAAAACCCCTTGACCGAGTAACTGCTGTCCGGCGTGATTGATGTAGTAAGGTCTGCCTTGAGAATCGAGCACGGCCACGCCTATCGGAATCGCTTCCAGAAATTGAGCCAGCTTGATTTCGCCTTCCCGCACCGCCTCCAATGCCCGATATCGCAACTCTGTTTCAACCGTATCGGAATGTTCAGCAGTAGTTTCCAGCAAGATTTCCAGATCCGCTTTTTCCTCCTTCAAGTCTTCCACTTGCTGGCGCAATCTTTCTATCTCTAAAAGTAGGTGTTCTCTAGATGGTTCTTCTTCCAGCATAACCCCAGAATTTGCGCCTCGACTAACAAAAAATTGCTCAACAGCCAGCACACTAAAAGTCATTGTTGTCTATATTAATTCCCACTGCAAACCAGGCATCAGGCGCTGGAAATTCTTCAAAGATTTACCTTGCCAAGCTATGTGTTGAGAACCTTGTACCGCCATTTGCACCCGGGCTTTTTGCCGCACTTCGATAATAAATTTCGACAGCATATTGATGCCAGCACTGTTCAAATATTCTAACTGCTGCAAATCGAGGGTAATTTTTGCCGGTTCCACCTCGGCCACCTTGCCCAGCAACTGCACTATTGGTGCGTACTCCGCAGGCCCCCTCAGCCTGAGAGAGCCAACAAAACTAACGGTTGCCGTTGCTGGATCGTACCAGATCCGGTAATCTTCTGTCTTAATTTCCATTGCGTAAAAAAAAACTTCCTTAGATATTATCGATCGCAAGCGTTGCTTATACTGTTAATTGCACCATAGTTGTCACCGCAATTACTTCCGGGTCTTTGTGCACGGTCTGGAATTTCCAGCCGATTTTGGCGGTATAATCGGTGAGCATGGTCAACAAACCCAATCCAGAATCGATACAGCTTTCGTCAGCAGCATTTTTTTCCAACTGCTGAATGTAAAGCTCGCTCGGCTCGGAAGCCAGCAACTGCTGAATGTAAGCCTGAAACTTGTCCACAGCTTGCGGAGAGATGCTGTTAGCAACTGAGAAAATCACTCCGTCGCTCTCTAATTGCAGTTTAAGGTCGATCGGGTACTCTGAGGTTTTATCATTAAACTTCATCGCATTTTCTAATAACTCGTTAGCAATGTAGCTAACAGCGCTTTTTATTTCAGCTTGTCTTTCAATTGTCGAGGGGTCGTCTTCGTTTCCAGGAAAAAAAGTCGTCAAGTAGTCAGCCAGAAAATCCGCCGACAAACCGTTGTTCCGCCACCGCTGCTTGAGGGGAAGCGAACTCGGAGAAAATCCAATTATTAAGTATTCTGGGCTAGGTGACCACTCGATGAAATCGCCGAAAGTCTGAATCATATCGATGTGAGAGGTAAAATGTGAGATGAGGAACATCACTGAATATATTTTAAACTTGAGAAGTGAGATTTAATTAGCTATTTTTGTTTGAGTACCAGCAATGTGATATCATCAAAAACTTTTTGTTCGCCGATGTGCGATCGCACGTCGTTAATTACAGCGTGCCTGATTTCGGCAGCCGAATGCTGCCAATTAATCTCTATTACCTCAATTAACCTATCTAAACCATAAAGCAGTTTATCCATATTTTCAGCTTCCGTAATCCCGTCAGTGTAGAGCACTACCACATCTCCTGAATGCAACTGCACAATTTTTTCAGCAACAAATTCAGCAATATCTGCATCCAGCCCGATCGGGAAACCCAAATCGATCGTATCAAAGCGCTCGACAGAACCGTTACAGCGCACGACAATCATTTCTTCGTGCTGGCCGCTCAACTTCAGCATTCCCTGCTTATAGTCTAGCAAAGCAAGGCTGGCGTTTTTATCTGATTTCATGCGCTGCACATTATCGTAAATTACGCTATTAATAGCGCTTAAAAATTTAACCGGATCTGGTTCATTGTAGGCGAGCAAAGTTCGGACTGCCGTTTGAACCATAATCATTAAAACGCCGCTCTCCAATCCGTGTCCAGTCACATCGCCAATGCCAATTTTTACTCTACCTTTGTGCTGGAGTACGTCGTAATAGTCGCCGCCTACTTCCTCAGCAGCTTCCATAAATCCCGCAATATCTAAGCCGATAACTTCCTTGAGTTCTGGGTCATTTGGCAGCAGCATCTGCTGAATCTTGCGAGTAACGTCTAGTTCGGCGCTCATGCGGATATTTTCAGCTTTTAGGCGATCGTTGAGCAAAGTAATTTCTTGATTTGCACCAACTAAGGCATCGGCAATCTTGTTAAACGCACCCACAACTTGCCCCAGTTCATCTCTGTTAGCAAAAATAATTTTGTGGTCTAGATGGCCATTTGCCATCTTTTTTGACGCTTCGTCAAGAACAAATACAGTTTGCATAACTGCCCGGTAAAAAGACACAAATAGATAAATAACCAGGGCTAATATTATTAATACTAAAATGCAAATCAATTGTCTCCGGTTAACAAAAGTATTAATCCGCTTCTGTAGAAGAAAATCTAACTCGTTTACAGTTTTATCCCCGATCAGAAAGCTTGCATCTAACGCTACCTGGCTCCCATTGATATAAGTGTAATATTTGATTGATACAGTTTGATATATTGTTTTATTTAGTTGCTTAGTTAGCTGCTTAATCATATAATTAAAATTTTTTAAATCCTGTGTTAATTTCGGTCGCAGGTTCCCCTGAGGATTATTGCTAAATGCCACCTCCATATTAATTGCCAAATCATCATTTATTTCTCTCAATCTGCTGGAAAGAGTAATGAGTTGCGCTCTTTCCTCTGGTGTGGCATCGGAACGCAGGCTAATTTTTTGAGAAATCAGCCTAATCTCTGACAAGATTTTTTGGATTTCTGGAATCTTCAGCAAAGTAGCATCCATCAAATAATAGGTATCTAGATCGGGGTCTAAAATTAGATTAGAAGTATCGCCGACGCGAGCGCTCAGTCTATTAATGTCGGCAGCTAAACGTTGATATACAAAATCGTAAGTTTCTAAACTCCACTGGCTGCGGCGCAGTTTAAAATTTTGCCAATCTTGATAAATTTTATTAATTTTTTCAGTACACATTAATATCTTTCCGAGCTGGCGATCGGTATTAGCTAGGGATTGAAAGTTCGCGTCCATCTTAGCTTCTAAATTTGCCCTGGATTCTGAATTGCTTAAGTTGGCATTTAAACTCTGATAATTTAATAGTTGAAGTTTCGGTATGTATTCCCTCAACTGGCGCAGCGGGCGCAGGTATTTATTACCGTAGATTTCTTTTTGGGAAAAATCAACCCTGCTGTTAATTTCGGAAATCAGCAGGTACATGACCAAGGTTAACGGTATTGCAAATAGAAAACCGATTAAGGTAAATTTTTGAGGATAGCTCAGCCGATTCATTAAATGGATTCCTAGGGATTTTCTGTTCATAGTTGATACATTTAAACAAGATTTAACTAAAAAAGTAGCGATCGCTACTAAAATAGTTGTGGGGGCGATCGCTATTGAAAACTACAATGCTACTAGAATTAATCAGCCATAGCTGGCTTAATTTCTAATGTGTTTCCCTCCTGTTGCAACAAATTGTGGGGCAGCCCTTCCATATTACCGGCTCAGCTCGCCTCCCACCGTCTAAAACACCTTTAGCAGTTTTGGAACGATGAATAATCATTTGTACAGGAATTCTGGGGGACAATTAGAGACTTTTAAGAATATTTACTTAAGCATAAATTTTTCTTAATACCCCGAGACAAAGAGTAAAAATTAAGTAATAACTGGGTTGTGCAAGTTTCCTGAAACACAACTGCCGGCAGCGAGTAGAAAATACTTGCGCCGCACCAGCAGTCAAGTCGGTTCTGCACAAAGGAACCAACCGCACCAGCAACAGTGTCTAAATAAGAATCTGCAGTTGAGTGTTCAGGAGCGATCGCGCATTGTGTAAAGTGAGGCAGAGGGCGTATCATGAAACGAATCTCCAAAAATAACTCTCAAAACAATCAATACCGAGGTGAAAAGCAGCCCAATCCCTTAATATTGGCTTCGGTGCTAACAGGAATTCTGGCGTGGGAAATGTATCCGGCGCTAATACACACCGCAGCAGCTAACACGGGCGCTCTCAAAAATTCCCTTGCCCAGTTGGAAAGCCAACAGCAGCAAACCGCGCAGCAATTTTCCTCAGCGGCGGTGCCCCCAAAAATCAGCTATTCGGTATTTGCACTCAATAGTCCAACTTCCGAACCGGGAAATTTGGCCGAGGGTACGCGCCAAAATCCACCGAACAAATTGCCCGAAACCGTAGCAGCAGCAGTTCGCCGAGAGTTGTCACGTTCCACTGGCATTGCTGCTGACAAGTTGAAAGTAACTGAATCGAGCGGACAAAGCTGGTCGAATACTTGCTTAGGGCTCGAGACAACTGATGAAATTTGCGGTCAAATGATTGTCGAAGGTTGGCGGGTTGTGGTTTCTGATGGCCGCCAAACGTGGGTTTACCGCACTAATGCTAGGGGAAATATCTTGCGTTTGGAAAAAAAAGGTAGTTAGGTAAATGTACTCCTGTGAAATAAAAAATTTACTCTTTGTGGAACAGGCATCTTGCCTGTTCCACCAAAAGTAAATTTTCTTGTGGGAAGCTTTTTGTGGGGTGGACACGCGAGTCCGCCCCTTACATCAACCTGGGAGTTGGTTTCTTTCGATGATGCCGCCGCCCAACAGCACATCCCCGTCATACCAAACAGCCGCCTGTCCGGGGGTAATGCTCAACTGCGGTTCGTCAAAAATCAACTTCACTCTTGTACTGCCGGCTTTTTCCTCTGCTTGGGAGGGTTCCACAGGAATAATAGTAGCGGGCACGGGGTGCGATCGATATCGAATCTGTACCTGAGCCCGAATCGGAGCTGTCGGTGCAGCCACAGAAACCCAATTCACTTTCTGGACTGTACATTCAGATTCTACCGCCAACTGCCGATCGCCCACAATTACCCGATTGCCAGCAGCATCGAGTTCAATAACGTACAGCGGTTCCGGTGCAGCAATACCGAGTCCCTTCCGCTGACCGATAGTGTAGTGGTGTACGCCGTCGTGCTGTCCGAGCACCCGCCCTGACTTGTCCACAATGTCACCCTTTTGCGGCGCAATGTACTTGTCCAGAAAAGCCCGCATCGAACCGTTACTTTCCACCAAGCACAAATCCTGACTTTCCGGCTTATCAGCAGTCGTCAAGCCAAATTCCGCCGCAATTCTGCGAGTTTCTGTCTTGGTAATTTCCCCCAAAGGAAACTCCGTACCCGCCAACAAATCCTGTGTTAGATCGTACAAGAAATAAGACTGATCTTTCGCAGGGTCGATCGCCCGCAGCAACTGATAGCGACCCGTCTCAGCATCGTAAGTAATCCGAGCATAGTGCCCTGTAGCGATCTTTTCAATTCCCAGTTCTTCGCGAGCATACTTGAGCATCGGCCCGAACTTCACAGTTTTATTGCACTGCGAACAAGGCAGAGGCGTAACTCCTGCACTGTAACCCTCCACCAAATAATCGACAATACTTGCCTGAAAGACCTCGCGGCTGTCAACAATGTGGTGGGGAACGCCCAAATCTTCGCAAATTTTAGCGGCATCGACCATTCCCTCAGAGCAACACTGACCTTTGCCCTTCATCAACCACAGCGTTAAACCCACCACTTCATATCCCTGATGGTGTAAAATTGCGGCTGCTGCGGAACTATCGACCCCCCCGGAGAGGCCTACAACAATCTTGTTCATAAAAAAAATCGGTAAGTGGGAAACGAGCGTCACAAAGAGTGTACAGAGGGAAACGACCCTTCGGCTACGCTCTGGGCATCGCTCGGGGATTTCAATAAGCGAGTGAATCTTTCCATTACCGCCTTGGGATTGCTAGATTCGGTGTACTTTTGTTATGTACTTTCGATGGGACAATTACCATCTCAAATTTTGCAACCCTGTACGCATAATGTTTGCTCCTTTATGAGCCTCCCTTTCGGGGTGATGTTAGCTTCGACAAAGTTAACGGTCGGTACTATATCTAGGACACTGATTTAACCCAATAAGTCTGTTTAATCCTAGATTTCTAGAGCAAGGAACTAGCTTCGCATCCCCTGGTAGGTCTTGAACTCTTACCGTTAACGTAGTACGCGAGGTACTGAGTCTGGTCAACTGTGACTTAAGTCTTAGGCTAAAAGCCCAGTGTCTTTAGAGCTGGGTCGTTGACGGTTGGAGAGAAATTGCTATTTTACTGTTACTTTGTTCGATCGAGCTAATTCATTGTAGCACTAAAATACTACAAACTGCGACTGCTGCTGTTAGCTGAACGCTTACCACCACTGTAATCTAAATGACTATTCAAAAATTTGTTGTTACCGCCGACCAAATGCGGCAAATAGAAACCCGAATCTTTGCCGCTGGAATGCCAGTAGCAGCTTTAATGGAAAAAGTCGCGGGACTGATTGCCCTACGCATTCAGGCGCTTTTAAAGGGGGAAGGAAGTTCGGCAACTAGCAGTGTACGGGATTTAACGGACAGAAGGAAAAGCCCAGAAGGGAAAAATATTGTTAATTCTCAATTGCCAGTTATCGGCGTATTGGTAGGGCCGGGACACAACGGTGGCGATGCTTTGGTTGTTGCCCGCGAATTGCACTTTCAAGGATTTCAAGTAGTTATTTACTGCCCGTTTTCTAAACTCAAAGATCTCACAAAAACTCACGCTGATTATGCGCGTTCTTTAAATATTCCATTTGTTGACAAAATTGAACGGCTGAAAAACTGCGATTTGCTCGTAGATGGTTTATTTGGCTTTGGATTAGAACGAGAAATTACTAACCCCACAGCCGCTGCTATTGACGAAATAAATAATTTAAACATCCCCGTTTTCAGTATAGACATTCCCTCGGGAATTCATACAGATACCGGAGAAGTTTTGGGAACAGCAATCCGGGCAAAACATACATTATGTTTGGGTTTGTGGAAAATGGCATTTCTGCAAGACCGAGCGTTAGAATATATCGGCAGTTCAGAATTAATTGATTTTGATATTCCTGCAGCAGATATTGCAGCAATATTGGGCGAAACGCCAGCAATACAACGCATTACAAAAGCATGGGCAACTCAGCATTTGCCGTTACGCCGATCGCCAATTTCGCACAAATACACCAACGGTCACTTACTAATTATTGCAGGTTCCCGCCGCTACACCGGAGCCGCAATTTTGGCAGCATTGGGAGCAAGAGCTAGCGGCATCGGAATGCTGTCAATTGCCGTTCCTGAGTCGATTAAACCCATGTTGAGCAGTCAGTTGCCAGAGGCATTAGTTATAGGATGTCCCGAAACCCAGAGCGGTGCAATTAGCGAATTGCCAGTAGCAATAGATTTGAGCAGCTATGATGCGATCGCCGCAGGGCCTGGTCTGACATTGGAAGCGGCAATAGCTGTAGAATCTGTACTGGAGAGCGATCGACCTCTGGTTTTAGATGCTGACGGTTTAAATATCCTCGCTCAACTCGGCACAGTCCCGATTTTGTCCGAACGCTCAGCAGTGACAATTATCACGCCTCACCCGGGCGAATTCAAGCGTTTATTTCCCGAATTAGCCGAGCAAACGGGCGATGATCGAATTGCCGCAGCTCAAGCAGCAGCTCAGCTTTGCGGTGCAACGGTATTGCTCAAAGGAGCAAAAGTTTGCATAAGCTGTCAAGATGAGGGCGATTCCCTACGGGATAGCTACGCTTCACGTACCTTCACCTACCTCAATCCCGAAAGCACCCCAGCCCTCGCCAGAGGCGGCAGCGGCGACGTTCTCACAGGCTTGTTAGGGGGACTATTAGCAACAGCGATCGCCCACAATTCTCCCCAAAAATCAGTTGCAGCAACAGCAGTTTGGTGGCACGCTCAAGCCGGAATCATGGCTGCCAAAGAACGGACAGAATTAGGAGTAGATGCCTTTACTTTGACACAGTATTTAATTCCAACATTGCGAGAATTTTCTTAGTAAACAATCAACAGTAGTTGGTAGGATGCGCACCTTTGTATTTTGTAGGGTGCGCACCGCGCAACTTACCCGTTGGTTTTTAGTTAGGTGCGCACCGCGCACCTTTGTATTTTGTAGGGCGCGCACCGCGTACCTTACCCGTTGGTTTTTAGTGACGACGGAAGTGTTCATAAAAATCCTAGGACTTGCATTCCTCACTACAAACCAAAGGGTAACTCAAACGAGTGACACTCAAATGAGTGACACTCGAAAAAGTGACTGTGCATTCACAATTGGAGTTTAGACTAAGCAGGTCAAAAAATACGCTCGCTGTGAGACTAGCGAACAGTTCTCAAGAACGGCAATGGTCGCTGGCGATCAGCTATCAGACTCAACCATAAGATAA
>JACJNY010000065.1 GCA_014695295.1 Microcoleus sp. FACHB-61
AGGAAGAAGGAAGAAGGAAGAAGGAAGAAGGAAGAAGGAAGAAGGAAGAAGGAAGAAGGAAGAAGGAAGAAGGAAGAAGGAAGAAGGAAGAAGGAAGAAGGAAGAAGGAAGAAGGAAGAAGGAAGAAGGAAGAAGGAAGAAGGAAGAAACAATGCCCAATGCCCAATTCCCAATTCCCAATTCCCAATCCCCAATAACTAAGGAGTAATCACTACTGACTCCTTCACCTTTTTAGGTTTCCCAAAATAAGCTTGAAACACATCTTTGGCGATCGGGGCCGCGGCAACAGAACCATAACCGCCATTTTCCACAACCACGGCGATCGCAATTTCCGGCTTGTCAGCGGGCCCGAACGCCACATACAAAGAGTGATCCTTCTGTCCGATGACTTCGGAAGTCCCAGTTTTGCCCGCCGTCATCGGAATCGTACCGTCATTCATCCCCTGTCCCGTACCCTCGGCAACCACTGCGATCAGCCCTTCCTTAACCACCTGAATTGTTGAAGGTTTCATCCCCGTATGTACCCGTTGAGTCTCCGGCGTGCCGGTCATAGAAGTCAAAAGATGGGGCTTCACCCGATAGCCGCCGTTAGCGATCGAACTCACCATCACCGCCGCCTCCAAAGGAGTCACCAACACCAACCCCTGCCCGATCGACATCGTTACCGTATCACCCGCATACCAAGGTTCTTGATAAATTTTCTCCTTCTCCTCCGGCGTCGGGATTTGACCGTGATTGCCGCCGCCTAGCCCCAAAAGATTCAAATCCGTATCCTTGCCAATTCCCAGGCGGTGTCCCCACTTAGAAATTTGCTCGGGCCCCGTACTAATCCCCACTTGATAAAAAAATGTATTGCTGCTAAAAGCCAAAGCATCCCGAAAGCCGATGTAGCCGTAACCGCCGCTGTGTTCGTTAAAATCAATTCCCCCCACAGTAATGTAAGAAGAAGTACCGAGAATTGAGTCCGGCGAAAACTTGCCCGACTCCAGGCCCGCGACGGAAGTCACAATTTTAAAAGTGCTGCCGGGGGGATAGCCTTGCATAGCACGATTCAAAAATGAATTTTCCGGGTCTTGAAGAGTTGCCCAGTCATCCTTAGTCATTTTTCGCGTAAACAGATTGGGGTCAAAAGTCGGGTGGCTGGCCAGAACTAATACCGCGCCAGTTTTGACATCCAGGGCCACTACTGCCCCCCGCCGGTTCCCCAGGCCTTTTTCGGCTGCTTTTTGCATTTCCAAGTCTATGGTTAGCTGCACCGCCTCGCCCGGTTTGGGCGGTGTCTCTCCCATCAGCCGCAATTCTTCATTTTGGGCATTTACCTCGATCAGCCGATCGCCCCAAACTCCCGCAATCTTCTTGTTAGAACTCGCTTCTATGCCCATCTGACCGACAATCATCCCCATCGGATATTCCGGGTGAGCTGCCAAGTCTGCTTCGGTAGCTTCGCCAATATATCCGAGAACATGAGCCGCCAAACTGCCTTCGGGATAATAGCGCTTCGCTTCTGGCCGCACTTCCACTCCGCGTATTTGTCCCACCTCTTCTGCTAGGGGTACAAACACCTCTGGCGGCATCGCTTGCTTAATTCGCACCGGTCTGTAGGATAGAGGATCGACCTCTTCTAATTTTTGTAAAATTTCTTCGACCGGGATTTTAACCAGCGGACTCAACTTCTCTGCTGTCGCTTTCCACTCTTCCGGCGTTTGTTCTTTCGGCCACAAATATACCGATCGAGCTAAATTGTTGGCCGCTAGCAGCTTGCCTTTGCGATCGACAATGTGTCCGCGATTCGCCGGCATTGGCACTAGGCGAACGCGATTGTTTTCGGCTCGTTCCCGGTTTTGCTTCCCTTGTATCAGTTGCAATTCCACCAGCCGACTAGCGTGCAGGCCCAGCAAACCGGTTGCCACCAGCATTAACAGGATCGCCCGGTGTATCGGACGATCCTGTTTCTTAGGAGTTTCCCCCAGGGTTTTGTCAGAAGAGTGAAATGCTGATATCGAATAAACTTGTCGTTGCATCATTCTATAGGTAGATGTCAAATCCTAAATTTTAGATTCGTGATTGTCAATTGTGAAGTATACATCATCAGACCGGGGACGATCGGGCATTGACCGTTGGGGGAAGCGGAATGATTGATAATTAGCTTTTGACAATAACTAATAACTCATGAGTGACGACTGCTGAGTGCTGAATTTTGACTAATCCCCCAAGCACCAAGAAATACCCACCACAATCAAGGCCAGGCTCAGCCAATTAGGGAAGTGGAGCCAGCCGGATAGGCCTATAGGTAACAATACCAAAACCTGTGTCAATAGGGAACCGATCGCCAACAGCAAGGCTAGGAGTATAAAATTTATCATTCTGACACCGTACAATTTCGGATATGAGTCGAGCGCCTGTGGCAGAAATCGGAGTGGCACAGGTGAGGGCGATCGCACAGGGATTGTCCTGATAGACATAAAAAAGAGAAGCTAGGAGGTTTTGAACTAATTTAAAAAAAATTATTCTTCCTCCAGAGTTCGTATTCTAGGGGCTGGGATGGGTAAATTCTGAGTTGGGATTTTAATTTGTGACCGAGGAGTATTGCCATGTTGTTTAATCAGCGAGCCAATTTCAAAAACGGTGCGCTCTTGGCTGCGATCGCCGCGATCGCCGCCCTACCAGTTTTAGCAGAAACAGCCAATTTCGGCACTTTAACTTTATCGCGAGGTTTTGCAGCCCCAACAGCAGTTGTCAGAGGTTCCACAGGCGGATCGTACTCTCTATCTGCCATAGCCAACGCCGATCGCCACAAAAACAAATGTTTGGGCTTTGCCACTCCAACTCCCGACCACATCATAGTCTTGCAGCAAAACTTTTCAAAACTCACACTCCAAGTCAACAGCGGAGGCAAGGACACAACCTTACTCGTACAAGGCCCCGGTAATGCGGTGCGCTGCGGAGACGATGCAGGTCAGAATAAAGATGCTGGCATTGTGGATTCAGACTGGCCAGCAGGCTCTTACAGGATTTGGGTCGGTACACTCGAACCCGGAGTCAAGTCTAACTATACAATCTCAGTACAGGAATAGAACGCAGCGGCGCTGTTGGATGGGAACAATAAAATATCATCAAATTCTCCCCAATCTGCCCATCTGTTAATCTCCCACTCTCCAATCTCCCGATCGACCGCTCACTTCCGCCATCCAGTAAAATGTAAAATCGAAAGTGGCGTGTTTAACCAAAATAGGTAACTCCGAAAGTGCTAAAGACTCTTAGAGCTGACTTCAGTATAATTTTCGATCGCGACCCTGCCGCTCGCAACTGGTTGGAAGTTTTGTTTTGCTACCCCGGTCTTCAGGCCCTAGTGCTGCACCGCCTCGCACACTGGCTTTACGTGCTGGGGCTTCCCTTCATCCCCCGCTTGATTTCCCACATTGCTCGCTTTTTGACCGGAATTGAAATTCACCCAGGGGCAACGATCGGCAAAAGCGTATTCATCGACCACGGTATGGGGGTTGTGATCGGCGAAACAGCGATTATCGGGGATTTTGCCCTAATTTACCAAGGTGTCACCCTTGGCGGCACAGGCAAACAAAGCGGCAAGCGTCACCCTACGGTCGGGGAAAATGTAGTTGTCGGTGCCGGCGCCAAGGTACTCGGCAATCTTCAAATTGGCAACAACGTTCGCATCGGCGCCGGTTCCGTCGTGCTCCGGGACGTACCATCTGACTGTACGGTTGTAGGGATTCCCGGCCGCATCGTCTATAGATCGGGAGTGCGCGTCAATCCCCTAGAACACGGCAGTTTGCCGGATTCGGAAGCTGTGGTAATTCGCTCTTTGCTCGATCGTATCGAATCCCTCGAACAGCAAGTAAAAAGTTTGCTTCCTCAAGCATCTGTCTCCTTAACTTCTGTTCCCAATTCCCCTTCAGCATTCCCAAGTTTAAATCAAACCAGCAATGTAGCTGTAGCTGAAAAAACCGAATTAGCTGTTGCCGCCACTTGTCAGTTAAAAGATAAAGCAATTCAAGAGTTTTTTGACGGCAGCGGCATCTGAGGAGTGAAAAATTAAAAGTTAAAAATCCCAATCTCTGTTTTTAATTTTTAATTTTTTACGGATTCACCGATCGCACAGACCAATTTCCCTCCCCGTCGCGCCAATAAAGCGACCGATTCTGCGGTTCCCCCCGCAACTCCAAAAAATCCACCGTTTCCGGTTCCAACAATAACAAGCAAAAATTAGGCAGCGGCTCGATCGCATTTGGGGAAGCAGAATCAAAAGCACTAGCCTGGGCTTTGTCTTCCCCCGGATGCGGCCAAGCAAACTGCGCTCTAGCCGCCTCAGAAAGCTCCTGCCAAGCTGTGCGGCGCGATGAGTACAACTCTGCCTCTGGATAATCTGCCCCTACCAAAATCAGTTGTCCAGCAATCCGAAATTGTTCGCGAGTTGTGGGGAAATACCAGCAAATTTCCCCCCAAGGATAGAGGTTAATTTCCTCGGCCTTTTGACTGCGAATATCTGTAATAAATTTCAACTGATTAGTATCTGCTAAAAAACCTCGAAACACCACAGTGCGGTTGGCCGGACGCCCGGTAGCCCGAACAGTTGCTAGTTGCAAGTAGCGAGCAAAAGCAAGACTGCGGTTGCGGTGGAGCGCGCGAGCTAAGGGCGATCGCCAAAGTGCTAAAGACATAAAGGAAGGAAGAAAGAAGAAGGAAGAAGGAAGAAGGAAGAAACAGTTATCCGTGAATTCCCTGTCATGCTATTGGTAATTTTATGTCAAATTCACTCTCAAAACTCAAAACTATTGAAACTCCCCACAGTGGCTACCACTGGGACGGCAGTTCCCGCCGCTTTTTTGAAGGCTGGTACTATCGAATAACATTACCGATTCACGGACAATCTTTTGCATTCATGTATTCAATAGAAGACCCCAGAGGCGGTCAACCTTACAGTGGCGGTGCCACTCAAATTCTCGGACCGGAAGATAGCTATTTGTGCCGCACATTTCCCGATGTAAATAAGTTTTGGGCGCACCGAGAAGGCTTGGGTTTCGGACATTGGGGCAGAACAGATTTACAAATAAAACCCCAATATTTAGAACCGCAAGTATTCGACAGCCGCGTCGAAGAAGGCTATCAAGCTACTGCTACTTTGAATCAAGGTTATCTGCACGATCCGGGAAGCGGCAGCCGCTGTTTTTGGCAGTACGAAATCCAACCTGTTTACGGCTGGGGAAACTCCGATCAACTCCAGAAATCTACGGCGGGAATGCTATCTTTCTTGCCCGTATTTGAACCGGGATGGCAAATTTTAATGGCTCACGGTTTAGCCACGGGCTGGATTGATTGGAACGGCCAACGCTACGAATTTAAAGATGCTCCCGCTTACAGCGAAAAAAACTGGGGCGGTGCTTTTCCGCAAAAGTGGTTTTGGATTAATTGCAATTGTTTTCAAGGCGAAAAGGATTTAGCTTTAACTGCTGGCGGCGGCAAGCGGGGCGTGCTGTGGTGGATGGAATCGGTAGCAATGATTTGTCTGCATTACCGAGGAAAATTTTACGAATTTGTGCCTTGGAATTCGCAAGTTAGCTGGAATATTGAACCTTGGGGAAGCTGGAAAATGCAGGCTAGAAATAGTCAGTTTGAAATTGAGTTAATTGGTACTACAAACAGTTCTGGTACTTATGTGCGAACTCCTACAGAAAAAGGCATGGCTTTTTGCTGCCGGGATACGACGCACGGCGATTTGCGCTTGCAACTGCGAGAGTTGTTGGGGGGAAATGTTGAAAAAAATGGCAAGCAGCGTTCTAGAATTATCTTAGAGGCTCAAAGTTCTTTATCGGGTTTGGAAGTTGGGGGCGGGCCTTGGGATGAAGTTTGGCGATCAAATTAAGTCATTAGTCCTTAGTCATTATTCAGTTAACAGTAGTCCGAACAGCCACGATCAATTTACTCGGTTTGGAATTAGCCAAATTCTAGCGCACCCAGCATTTACAACAACCTCTCAAGGTGGTTTTGGGACTAATTTTATGTTTGGGGACAATCTTGATTCCGGCGGCAATTGCTAGTGCGACAGGTGATTTGTCTCGCCAACCAGCCACCGAGATTACTGTTAGTTTAGATAACTAAGCTGGGAAACTTAAGTTTTTTCCCAATCTGCTAGAATTTGAATCGGGAAAACGCTATAAATTAGTGCTGAAAAATCCCAGTTCGCAGAAACATTATTTCACTGCTAAAAACTTTGCTGATGCGAGTTGGACTCAAAAAATTGAAGCTGGTAATGTGGAAATTAAAGGAAGTATTCACGAATTGGAACTTAAACCCCGGGCGCTATGGCAGAATGGGTGTTTGTGGCGATTAAATCTGGAAGTTACAACCTGCGGTGTACGGTAGGCGGACATACAGATGCGGGGATGATTGGGAAAATTACGATCGCCTCTTAAATCCAAGTTAATACATTAAGAGATTGACTAATTTTTGTGTAATCGGAAAACCAGTCTGACGCTCAAAGTGTATAAACATCGGACTAGGATTTGCCTCTAAAAACAGATACTCGCCCGTTGGCTTGACACGCCAATCAATAGCAGTCCAATCTAGCATAAATGCCTTTGATATTGCCAAACATTGTTTTTTAACTGATTCTGGCAAATCTATCGGAATTAGCTCTGCCTCTAAATCTTCCCGAAAGTCTAAAGCTTGACTGCGAATTTCCGCAGAATAGACTGATTTACCCATGACATAACTGCGAATGTTTGTGCCAGGAATATACTCTTGTATTGTGACAGGAGAAATACTCAAAGCCACGTCCAGCCGATTAGGTTCTAAATGCGCCTCTGTCACCAACTTGGTATGAGCGCCCCCATAAACAGGCTTAAAAATTGCTTTTTCATGAGCTTCGACAAATTCCCTAACTTGCTCTGGATTGTTACTGATTAAAGTTGCAGGAATCGTAACTCCTATTTGCTTTGCCAGACTCAGTTGTAAGGGTTTTTCTTTATGAAATTGGTATGCCTGTCAGGAATTAATCCAGCGAGCCGAACCAGCTTGTATGAGCGATCGCACTGTACTCATTGAATCATTAAATGCAACTTGCTGTTGATTTGCATCTTTTAAAGGTGAAACGTAAACACCGGAGAAATTGCGCCAAAATACACTGTGAATATCTTGAAAATTCAACTGGCGACCTCCGGGGAGCGTCAAGCACCCTACCAGGGTATCAGGTTGCCAAGACAGACGTAACTGTCTTGGAAACAGATAGGTATCTAAATAATCTACTTCTGCACCGGCTTGGGTGAGAGCATCTTTTATATGAGCAGCATGAGCATCTGAATCATTACCCAGAATTAAAATGTTCATGGGAAATTTGAAATTTAAAAATGTGCTAAAATCAAGTACAGATATGAAAAGTCGCATCACTTGTTTTGAAAGGGTTACAACTTTTTATATTTAAAAAAAAGCACTCAAATGAGGCGGAATATTTGAAAATCTCATTACAGAAGCAATCTGAATAGTTCAGGGATTAGGCAGAATCTCTACAATTGTCGGCACGAATGAGATTACCAATAAATAGGGCTTCCACCGCCTTCAAACCAAGCTTCCGTGTAATGTCCTCCACCCTCTTCACCTATAGCCATAGTGGTCATCGGAGGGTCAATGGGAATAGGCTGGGGAGGAAATCCTCCTCCTCCTTCACTTCCAAGACAGGGAGCTGAGATACACAGTATCCCACCACCTTCTTCACCTATAGCTAGAGTGGTAGCCATTAGTCCACCTCCGATGCGGGCGGCATCTTCATCAGTTAGCGTCTCTTCAAAATCCAAATCAATTGCTTCCAGGTCAGCAATATCTAAATCAAAAGGATGATTCATAAAATTATCCTACTTGAGTAAAAGATTACGTGTGTTTACAAATAATCTAAATCAAGAGGATGGAGTGATGTTGCCATTTTGGCAAGTTTCAAAGTCAGTATTCTAAATGTCAATTAAAAAATGTCAAGCTGACTCTAGCGGAGCCATTGTCAGTCCAGCACGGCTCAATTGCATATGATAAAGTTCTGCTTGCTCTTGCGGGCCAACCCAGACAGTGGCCTGGCCTTCGTGGTGGATTTGGTTGGCGAGTTTCCAAGCTTGATCGCTCGTCATCCCTGGAATGTATTTGGTCAAACATTCCACAACGTGCTGAAAGGTGTTGAAATCGTCGTTGAGGACTATTACCCGATAGTTGGGATAAGGTTTGCGGGTAACTTGACTCGATCGAACGGGTGCTATGGTTGGTGAAGAGGTCATCGCGCGAACAGCCACTGAAACTACAAGATTTGTAAAAGAGTTACCAATTACAGTATAACACAATTTCAGAGTTTTTTAAATACTACGAAGTAGTTCGATCGGCTTCGAGGTTTATTTTCACCGCTCGGCCCTGCGTTGCACCGCGCCCGTCAAACTCAAGTTAATACTCATCTCAACAAAGACAAAAGTCCTCACTACGAACCGATGAAGTTTGTAGTGAGGACTTTTGTCCTCAAGCTCAGATGCTACTAAGCCGCAGCCAAATTTTGGGCCGCAAACTCCCAGTTAGCCAAGTTGTCGAGGAAGTTAGCAATGTAATCGGGACGGCGGTTTTGGAAATCCAAATAATAAGCGTGTTCCCACACATCCAAAGTCAGCAACGGAGTTTGGCCGTGTGCTACCGGGGTGTCGGCGTTAGCTGTTTTGGTAACTTTCAAAGTGCCGTTGTCCACAACCAGCCAAGCCCAGCCGCTACCGAACTGAGTTGTCGCAGCAGTCTTAAATTCTTCTTTGAATTTGTCGAAGCTGCCGAAGTCGGCGTTGATTTTGTCAGCTAAAGCTCCTGTCGGAGTGCCACCGCCGCCCGGTTTGAGGGAATTCCAGAAAAAATTGTGGTTCCAAACTTGACCTGCATTGTTAAAAATGCCGGCTTTGGATGGATCATTAGCAGATTCCTTGACAATTTCTTCAAGGGATTTGCTCGCCATTTCAGTTCCTTCAATCAGTTTATTCAGATTGGTGACGTAAGCAGCGTGGTGCTTGTCGTGGTGGAACGAAAAAGTGTTGGCCGACATATGAGCTGGTTCTAGGGCGTCAGCGGCGAAGGGTAACGGTGCGAGTTCAAATGCCATTGTGTTCAATCCTCTCTGGATTACTTTTGGTTTTTGGGTTAACTTTCCGGCTTTTGTATGATTAAAGCCGAGAGTCGCTAGCTTGAGTTTATCAAGCTCTGGTAAATAATTCTTTACAATTTTCATATTTTATAGCAGTTGCAGCATTTTAGGCTTTTGACTTCTGCTTTTAGCCAACCAAATCTACTAATAGTCGGTCTTAAATAGCACAAGCTTTGGCAAAATGTCAACCCGCCTGCGCGGTAAATAAAAGTTGGTGGGAAATTGTCAACAGAGGGAAGTTTTATGATGGTTATAAATAAATTAAACTGTTTTTTTGCCAAAGATAAGCTCACTTTAACTTAAGCTGTAAGCAAGTCAAACAGATTGCAGAACCCGTCTATGCAAAACCGTTCAAATGACCAGATTAATCACCCCCCGCAATGGTTGAATCTGAAACTAATAGTCAGCGCTATCGAAACAGTTCAAGACTTAATTGTAATTTCTGTGTGTATCATCGGTTGGTTCTGTTTCATGGTACTCGAACTGCGAGAAATGTTTTTCTCGTTGCTGCCTCCTTTGAATTTTAAGTAAGTGACTGCCAACATTCTATTTTTATTAGTTTGTGTGGAATTATTTCGGCTGCTAATTATTTACTGGCAAGAGCAGCGCGTTTCGATTGGGGTGGCTGTGGAAGTTTGTATTGTATTAGTTTTGCGAGAAGTTATCGTGCGGGGAGTGCTGGAAAGTCCCTGAGTTCAAATATTATCAAGAGGCGCATTTTTGTTAGTTCTGGAAATATTGTTAGTAGTCAGAGTTGGGTTGCCACCAACTTTTGAAGGAATTGACCCGGAACGCCGCTTTGCTAACAGAAATCGAAAATTTTTAGAGCCTGAATCTTCTTGCGAGCCTGTTGCAGTCAATAGCAAGTTTAATTCTCACTGAGATTTGAGATTTTAGATAAAACTCGGCGGTAGACACCGCTCCTAAACCAACTTTCGTGCTAGCAGAGAAGGACTAAAGAATAAAGAGGGCATTAAAGCCGCATTTGGTATTACCAAGCACCGTGTCCCGTAAAATAACCCTAATAACGTTTGTAGTGAGGACGGTCGTACTCACTACAAACCTATTTGATTGAGGTTATGCGATCGCACGTATTACCCGTTAGCCTGCAATTCCTGCAACCGGGCAAACACTTCTTTAGAATGAATCGCCGGATTAATCTTCACAAAAGTTTCACGCAAAATGCCTTCAGGGTCAATAATAAAACTGTGTCGCGCCGAGATAAAACTCATCCAAGAACCGTAAGCTTTACTCACTTTACCATCCGTATCAGCTAACAGCGGGAACTTCAAACCTTCGGAATCGCAAAATTCCGCATGGGAATCGACATCATCAGCGCTAATACCAATAATTTGAGTATTCTTTGCCAAGTATTTCGGCAAGTCTTGCTGAAATCTCCGCGCCTCGATCGTACAACCCGAGGTAAAGTCTTTCGGATAAAAATAGACTACCAGCCACTTACCGCGATAATCGGACAGGGACACTTGTCCGTCGCCGCTGTTTGTCGGCAAACTAAAATCCGGTGCGGCTTCATTCACCGCCGGAAGCTTGCCGCCGAGGGCAAATGCAGGTGCGGCAAAATTGAAACTCAAAAAGGCTAGACAAATTGCCAATAAAGTGCTAAAAAACTTGCGGCGGGATATCATAAATTTAGAAGTAGAACTGTACATAACACAAGTTTACAGTTTTCTGATTAAATGGGTAGGGGCAATTCGCGGATTGCTTCTAAAACCCAAAGATCACTCACTCAAATAGCAATTTATCTATGAGCGCTGCACTCCCTTTACCAGGCAAAGCTATAGTAGTCCAGGTAATTAACGGTCAACCCGTTACTATAGAAGTCGATGGCACTAATGCGCCTATTACCGCTGGCAATTTTGTTGACTTAGTTGAACGCGGCATTTACGACGGAGTAATGTTTCACCGAGTTGTGCGTCAGCCCGAGCCTTTTGTGGTGCAAGGAGGCGATCCGCGCAGCAGGGATAGGACAATTCCAGCCAGCCAATTGGGAACGGGTAATTTTATTGACCCGGATACCAATCAGGGTCGTTTTATTCCTTTGGAAATCAAGCCGCAAGGGGCCGCGCAACCTGTTTACAACCAAGTTGTAACCCAGGCACCGCAGTTGCAACACACTCGTGGGGCCGTGGCAATGGCTCGTTCTAGTGCTTTGAATAGTGCTTCTTCGCAGTTTTATTTTGCTTTGGATGATTTGCCATTTTTAAACGGTAATTATGCTGTTTTTGGCAACGTTATTCAAGGTTTTGAAACGGTGAATGCGGTGCAGCAGGGCGATCGCATTTCGACTGCAAAAGTCGTTCAAGGAATCGTCCCCAGCCGGGTTTCTAGCATAATTAGCGATGTTAATGTCCTCAACGATTTAATCAATACTACCAATTTCCTAAATCTATCTTTGCGAGCGCTCAGATTGCCAAACACCCCCAACAACTATCAAGTCACTTCCCAAGACTCTCAGCAGAATCCCAGCGGTGTAGTGGGAGGTAACGGCAACGATCGCATCCTCGGTGCACCCACGGATGATGCAATTAACGGCAGCCAAGGCAATGATACCCTCACGGGCGAAGCAGGCGACGACTTTCTCAGAGGTGGCAAAGGTAACGACTCCATTAGCGGGGGTGTTGGCAACGATATTATCAACGGAAATCTCGGCGACGATAATCTCAATGGCGATGCTGGTAACGACTTTTTGCGAGGTGGCAGAGGTAACGATGTTTTAATCGGCGGCGATGGTAACGATATTTTACTTGGCGATATTGGTAGCGATACTCTCACTGGTGGCGCCGGGGCAGATACTTTTGTTCTGGTTACGGGTGAAAATCTGGAGTTGGATGCGTCGAGCGATATAATTCTTGATTTTAGACCGGGAGATGGCGATCGCATTGGCTTGACCAGCGGTTTATCCAACACCTCATTCACCCAATCTGGCAGCAACACACTCATTCAATTTGGAGGAGTTACTTTGGCTGTCGTTCAAAATGCCACCCCCGCAGCAGTTCAAAACGCTGCTTTTGCAATTAACTCTCCTGGTCCTTTCCTTGTCGATAACTTGCCCTCCGGAGACGCCGCCTTGAGAATTGGCTAACTTTAAGTATAGGTGTAGGGTGCGCCTCGGCGCACCTTAGCTGATTATCAATTACAAATTGCAAAGTGCAAATTCCCAAAGTCAACTAATACCATAGCTGTCTAATTTTAGAAACCGCATCTCGATAAGAATCTATTTTACCCTGCAGCTTAAAAAGCCCTGCCGCCTTCTGAAAATCCTCAAATGCTCCCTGAACCTCTCTCAATCTATATCTAGTCACTCCTCGGTTGAAGTAAGCTTTAGCAAAATCGCCATCGAGGCGAATTGCTGACTCAAAGTCAGCTAGTGCTGCCAGGGAATTTTCCATTTGCAGGCGGATAGCACCTCGGTTAAAGTAAGCTTGGGTTAAATTTGGGTTGAGCAGCAGTGCCGAGTTGTAATCTGCGATCGCCCCAGTATAATCTTTTAAACGAGTCAGCATAAACCCCCGATTGCTGTAATATTTGGCTCGGTAAGGATTGATCTCGATGGCGGTAGTTAAATCTTCGATCGCAGATTGCTTGTAGCCTAATTTGTAGCGGGTCATACCACGAGAGCTGTAAGCTGACGCGAATTGGGGATTAATGCTAATTGTGGTAGTAAAATTTTTAATAGCACCGTGCAAGTCTTGTTGTTCGAGATTTTTTAAACCCTGAGTGTAAAACTTTTTTGTACTAACTTTTAAATGGGTCTCTTGTCGGGATTCAGCTTGCTCGCCCGAAAATACTTGGCCTGCAATATTAGCGAATCCCAAAGATTCGAGCGAATTGAAAATAGTTGTGACAACTAATTGACTCGGGAGAATGGGGATAGTAGGCATAGGACGGCTGGTGTTCAATTGTATGCTCTCATTTTCCTCGATATTTCAGCTACTGGCAGTGATATCCGTACTCTCAGGAACGTGATAAGTTTGATGAGATTTGGTGATGCTGGGGCTGGACTTGTGTGAGGAGAGTTGGGCTTAGTTAGTGATAACGATCGCATTTAAGAAAAATTGCGTCTACAATTTGCTAAATATAACGTTTTCAGGCTAGCTGGGCGGTTTCTTCCTTCCCATATTGAGAAGTTTTTACCGGGATGGTTTTGAGGTAAGCCCCTGGGGGATCGATGGTAGCAGCCCGCCGCAAGTATTACTTTGTAGAGATATTCCAGCAGCAAATGCCGATCGAACTTGCGGCCATCTAAAACCCGGTTTTAACGAAAAATCTTAGTTTGGCAGCGAGGCATCTGTGAAGCAAGCGGGTTTCTAGCTCAAAGCGCGTCTAAGACTGCCAGAGTTAAGTTTGTGCCTGCGCCAACCCCCGATTAAGATTTAACTAATATTTTTGAGTAATATTTCGGAGGAAAGTTACAGGTTATTTGCTATGCTTTGATTAGACATCAAGAATCTATTGCGCAAATTAGTGTCAATGAAAAGAGTTATGAGGTTGAAAACTTTCTTCGCGGCAGTGTTGGCGATCGTCCTGTTCACTCTCTACTTAACTCCTCCTGTGATGGCCGCGAATGCGGAGGATTTAAGTCAGCTATTAAAAGATAATTGGTGCGTCAGCTTTCTGTGGAAGCAGTGCGATTTGAGCGCTGTCGATTTGCGGGGAGCTAATCTCAAAGAAGCCAATTTGAGCGGGGCTAATTTGTCCGGGGCCAATTTGTCCGGGGCTAATTTAAAAAATGCTGACCTTTCTGGCGCAGACCTCAGCGGCGCTAATTTAGCAAATGCTGATGTTTTAGGCACGGATCTCAGTCGAGCCAATTTGACCGAAGCTAATTTCAACAGCACGAAAGTGTGGGACGCTAATCTCACTTTGGCAAATCTAAGCCGCGCCAATTTAAAAGATGCTAATTTGTTAGATTCTCGACTTTGGGGAAGCAATCTCACCGAAGCTAATTTAACTGATGCGACCCTGCACGGTGCTGACTTGCAATATGCTAATTTGGCCGACAGCAATTTGACAGGTGCTGACTTGCACAGCTTCTTGTTTCGAGGTGCCAAACAAATCACAAATTTGAGCAATGCTAATTTAGAAGGCGCTATTTTAACGGGCGCAAATCTCAGAGGTGCTGTGCTGGCAGGGGCAATAATGCCAGACGGCTCTATTAATGAAGAAATTGGCTTTAATTTAAAGTAAACTTAAATTAAAGTCTGTCTGAATTAGTCAATAAAAGGCTTTGCAGCCTGTTTCGCAATCAATCAATGAATTATCTTCACGTGCCATAGGCTTCGGCCGTTGCAAACAGCTTGTTGAAGAGGGTGTCAAGATATCAATTTAAACCAGGGTGCGATCGACCTTTCAACTCCCAACCAGTCAATCTCGCTAAAATATCCAACCTTAAACCGAACCGTCGCCTATCTGTTACAATTTGAAATAGAGCCTGAACCGCACCCAGCCTGAACTCACCTGCCTAGGGATACAACCCCCCGACTCGTGTCGTGAAAAGCAAAAAAATTAGATATTTAGTTTAAGCTCCCAGATTCATCTGTAGAGTCAGTCTAAAATCTAAAATCGACTGTGGAGAGCAAAAAAATTAGATATTTAGTTTAAACTCCCAGATTACTCTGTGCAGTCAATTATTTAATCTAAAATCTAAAATCGATTTAAAATCGACTGTGGAGTCAATCTAAAATCTAAAATCTAAAATCTAAAATTGACTGATGGAAACCCTGCAAACCCAACTTTACGAACTCGCACAATTTGCTAATAATTTAGTAAATACTCAACTGACACACCTCAGTTTAGTCAGCGTCGGAGTCATTTTTCTGGCAGGGTTGCTAACGAGCTTAACGCCCTGTATGCTTTCAATGTTGCCGATCACGATCGGCTACATCGGCGGATACGAAGCAAAAAGCCGCCTGCAAGCCGCCGCCCAGTCAGCGTGGTTTTCCCTGGGATTGGCGACAACCCTTGCGGGTTTAGGTATTGTAGCATCATTTGCCGGACAAGTTTACGGCAAAATTGGCCTGGGTTTGCCGATTATTGTCAGCATTATCGCTATTCTAATGGGGCTGAATTTACTCGAAGCTTTACCCTTGCAAATGCCGTCTTTCGACGCTGTGGGGTGGGTTCCTAAAAATTTGCCGGCGGGGGTGCGATCGTACTTATTGGGCTTAACTTTTGGTTTAGTAGCGTCTCCGTGCAGCACGCCGGTTTTAGCTACGCTCTTAGCTTGGGTTTCCAAAACGGGAGATACAGTTTTAGGGGGCGTATTGCTGCTGTTTTACGCTGCTGGGTACGTCGCTCCGCTAATAATAGCAGGTACTTTTACTGCCAGCATTAAAAAGTTGTTAGAATTGCGTCGGTGGTCTAGTTGGATTACGCCTGTTAGCGGTGTTTTGCTAGTAGGATTTGGCGTTTTCTCTCTGCTGTCCCGCATCCTTCCCGCGTAATGTTCGTAGTCAGGGCTTCAGTCCTTATTTAGAGATATAGCAATCACTACGGAATGCGTTAATTAAGTTTTTTTTGACGAACCGCGAAGACGCGAAGAACACGAAGGAAGGAAAAAAGAAAAGAGAAAGACTTCAAAATTGATTGAGACTTTCTCAATAAAAATAATAATATTTTGTTCATCTTTTGTTTTTCCCTCCTTTTTCTTCCTTCTCCCTTCTTCCATCCGTTACATCCGTTACACAATCCGTTGCCGAACTTCCTTCCATCCGTTACAAAATCCGTTGCCGAACTTTCTTCATAATTACCAATGACATCAAAAGAAGTATTTCTATCAAAACTCTCAAACTGGGCGAATGCCCCTCAAAGGTTTTTCAAGCGAGAAATCTTGCCGGTGCTAGCAGATTTGCGGCTGGCAATTATCTTGCTGCTGACGATCGCATTTTTCAGCATTTCCGGCACTGTTATCGAACAAGGCCAATCAGTACCCTTTTACCAATCTAACTATCCAGAACACCCCGCTTTGTTCGGCTTCCTAACTTGGAAAGTTGTGCTAATTGCAGGACTCGACCACGTATACCGCACTTGGTGGTTTTTGTCAATCTTAATTTTGTTCGGCAGCAGCTTAACAGCTTGTACATTTACCCGACAATTTCCCGCATTAAAAGCCGCCCGCCGCTGGAAATTTTATGAAGAACCAAAGCAGTTTGAAAAATTAGCTCTCAGTGCGGAATTAGAAACAGTTGCTTTAACTTCGTTAGAACAGCTTTTGCAGCAAAAAAACTACCGCATATTTCGAGAAGGCGAAAAAGTTTATGCTCGCAAGGGAATAATTGGCAAAATAGGCCCGATTATTGTTCACGCCAGTATGCTAATTATTTTAGCTGGCTCGATATGGGGCGCAATGACGGGATTTCTCGGTCAAGAAATTGTTCCCAGCGGCGAAACATTTCAGGTGCAGAATATCCTGGATGCGGGGCCTTGGGCGGGGCCGCAAATACCGAAGGATTGGTCGATGCGAGTTAATCGGTTCTGGATTGATTATACTCCCGAGGGCGGCATCGACCAATTTTACTCTGACCTGTCAGTTTTGGACAAAACAGGCCAAGAGGTCGATCGCAAAACCATTCACGTTAACCAGCCCCTAAGATACCGGGGAGTCACTTTTTATCAAGCAGATTGGGCAATAGCCGCCGTGCGAGTTCGCCTCAACAAAAGCCCGGTTTTACAACTGCCAATGGCTCAGTTAGACACTCAAGGTAAAGGCCGAATTTGGGGAGCTTGGATTCCCACAAAACCCGATTTGAGTGCAGGAGTTTCTCTGCTAGCAAAAGACTTGCAAGGAACGATGTTAGTGTACGGTACGGATGGCAAATTGTTAACTACAGTTCGCGCAGGCACAGCGGTGGAAGTTAACGGAGTGATGCTGGCAATTGACGAAGTTGTAGGCAGTACGGGATTGCAAATTAAAGCCGATCCGGGCATTCCGATCGTTTATACTGGCTTCGGGTTGTTGATGCTTAGCGTGCTGATGAGCTATATGTCTCACTCGCAGATTTGGGCTTTGGAAAAAAACGGCAAAGTATACGTCGGCGGGCGGACTAATCGCGCTCAGGTGACTTTTGAAAGAGAAGTTGTGGAGATTTTGGACAAGTTGGCAGAATCGAAAACAGCAGAGGAAAAAAGTGCGATCGCCCCGACTTCTGTTGCAAGTCAAACCTAACCGTAGGCTGCTTATGGCGCACCTTACGCCAACGATAAATATCAAAAAGATTAGTTGAGTTTGTAGGGTGCGCCTTGCCAGATTTGTCGAAGTGGTTAATTTGAACCGGAGAAAAATCATAAAACCGCTATTTCACGTTCTGATTTTTCAAATTTCAAGCAATGAAAATTGCTATACGGAAATTGGTTTCAAAATCAAAACGCTGAAACGCCCGTCAACCGCTACTCTCCGGCGGGCGACAAACTCAACCGATGCGCAGCGCACACCCTACCAACTACGAGATTCTAAGCGTTTGAGGAACTTTTTGACTACTTTGAGAGGGCGGCCCTGACGCACCCTACAATTACTTACTAATTTTATTAACAATCGTATTTCTTAAAACAATTGTGGGGCGTTGCTCCGACGCCGCCCCACAATTAAATATCAATGACACACCAGCTTAATACCCGCCCTACTTCTGATGCGACACCTCAATCACAGTGTGCACGTTCCCCCGCGGCGAAAAATCGCCCTTAATCGTCGCTTCCAGCGGCGCGCAAGCTGCCACAAAATCGTCTAAAATTTGATTGATCGATTCTTCGTGAGAAATGTAGCGATCGCGATAACTGTTAACATACAGTTTTAGCGCCTTTAACTCTACCACCCGCTCGTCGGGCACGTAAGTAACGTGAATTGTCGCAAAATCTGGATAGCCAGAAAACGGACATTTGCAAGTAAACTCCGGCAAAGTAATGTTAATCGAGTAGCGCCGCCCGACTCGCGGATTTGGGAAAGTAATTAACTCCCCTTCCAAAATCTGGCGTTCGCCGTATTTCATTTCCTCGGTGCTTGACTTTTGGGACATACTTTGTTCGGCTGCGTAGTTGTTCATAGCGATAGACTAATAATTTGTAACATTTAATTAAATTTACGCTCAATATCGGTAACAAATAGGTTGACGAATTGTGTTGCGATCGCTCTAATTGCAAATACTCTCAGGCTAAACTAAAACAAGTTCACCCTCGCCATCTACAATTATGCAAAATACTACCTTATCTGACAATACTTCCCCTGAAAACTCAAATAGTTACTCTCCATCGGTACCGATTTCCCTCTATCGAGAAGTCACGGCAGAGCTGCAAGCCGCCCAAGCGATGCTCGACTCCCTCAAAACCCACAACCAGCAATTAGTCCAACAAAATCAACAACTGCGGCGAGAAGTAGAAACAGTAGTTCAAGTATCCCAACAGCTACAGCAAGTAGTCAACTCGGCTCAGAGCGTCACCCAGACAGGGATGCCTCAAATGCCCCCTGTCAAATTCAATTTCAGTGTTGAACCTGCGCCCCCAGCACCTGCAACATCACAGACTAACTCTGCCGTACCTCAACCACCTCAGACAGTGGCTTTTCCCTTCCCCATACCGGAACCGGAACCAACACCCGCCTCGACGCCGCAGCCGCTTCCGGAAAAATTATTTACAGAGATGCCGGAAATTCCTTACCGTTTGCGTTCTAAACCCAAAAAAGCCTCAGACTTAAGCGGATTGTGGTTGGCCATCGCGATTTTTCTGATTGTCATTGCAGCTTTCGGCGCAGGTTATTTAGTTGTCCGCCCTTTATTAATGAAAAAGTAAATTCCAACAAGAATCCCACGGTTCGATCCGTGGGATTTTAAACAAAACCTAGCATAAAATGTTTAAAGTTACGCTAATTGGCCATCATCCTCTGGCGGCAATCGTTTCTACTGAACGAGGCGCATACTGCTCTTCACAAGCAGAACCTACGATGCCCACCCCTGGCTCGAAACCGCGCGTGAACTCAGTGAGTTTTACCTGTTTAGCTTCCAAAGCTGTCTGTAGCACCTTCATGGCTCGGTGAGGGTCGCCGGCTCCGCAGAAAAATAAGTCTGCGGCAAAATAACCGTGTTCAGGCCAAGTATGGATTGCTATATGAGACTCTGCCAAAGTAGCAGTAGCTGTCACTCCGTGAGGACTAAACTGGTGGACGCATAAATCGATGAGAGTAGCTCCTCCGGCTTCGATCGCATCGAGAATAGCGCGGCGGATACGTTCAGGATCGTTGAGCAAGTCTCCAGGAGACTGCCAAGCATCAGCGACCAGATGGGTTCCCAATTGTTTCATTCTGCGGGGTTTTACCTCTATTGATTTTAAGTCTCAAACCTTTTAACGTTAGCACGATGTCAAAAATTTTGCAAGTATTTTTCACAAAGAAAGATGCAGATTAGGAGAAGTACGCATCACCAACCGCTGACGGTATGCTGGGGTCAAACTGGGGAGCATCTCAATGAAAGCAGCCAAGCTAGAAATTGGAGTTGGGAGCCAGGAGCTAGGAGCCAGGAGGAAAGAGTCAGAAAGAAGGAGGAAGAACGAAGGAGCCAGAAGAAGTGTTTTTACAAATATGAGATGCTCCCTCAAACTGTCTCACAAGCAGAGGTCACTAATCGAATTCGTGTTATTTCAGCGCTGCCTTGTTCTGATCAAACAACCTTATTTGATTAAAGCGATCTCTTGTTTTACTTGGCGGCAAAAAAACCAAAGCTCGATCGTTCCGGCTGTGGCGGAATTGATATGATATCGAAACGGCAAAGATGGACGGCTATGCTCTCATGCGTAAAATTCGACAGATCCTAGACGATCGCCCTTGGGCAGATTCGTGCGATCGCTCTTGCAGCCTATGCTGGAGAAGTTGACCAGCAACCGGCGATCTCCGCTGGATTTCTGGGGTCACCTACGTAAAACCGCCCGGTCAGCAGAGATAATGAAGATCGTTGCCCGTTTGTGTGGGCCCAATGGAAAGACAAGCGCATGATCCGGCAGTATCAACTCGTTGAACAGATTTTTGCAGGCAATAGCGAGATGGCGATGCTGATGCGATCGCACGACTGGTCGCAAACGCCACTGGGGGCTGTCGAAACCTGGCCTCAAAGCTTACGCACTATTGTATCTTTAGTGTTGAACTCTCGCTTTCCGATGGTCATTTGGTGGGGTAAGGAATTCGTGTTGCTCTATAACGATGCTTGGCAACACATCCTCGGGACTAAACACCCAAAGGCACTAGGACGACCCGGACAAGAGGTTTGGTTAGAAATTTGGGACATTATTGGGGTGCAGCTAGAGAGCGTAGTGGAAACGACAGAGGCAACTTGGTCTGACGATATGCTGCTGCCAGTCGATCGCTACGGCTACACCGAGGAAGCTTTTTTTACCTACTCCTATAGCCCAATTTTCCTAGAAACAGGCGAGGTGGGAGGGGCGTTTTCGGCTGTGACTGAAACGACCCGACGAGTGATTGGTGAGCGGCGGCTCAGAACGTTACGGGAACTCGCCGCTAGTACCCCAGAAGCCAAGTCTGTTGAGGAAACCTGTCGCATTGCCTGCGCCACCCTTGCGAACAATCCTTACGATATTTCCTTTGCCTTGCTGTACCTGGTCGAACAGGATGGGCAACAAGCTCGGTTGGTGGGAACAGTCAGGATAAACCCTGGGACACCCGCGAGTCCCCAGCAGGTTGACTTGGCTACTGAAGGCGATTGCTGGAAGTTTGCACAGGTTAAGAAGACTGGGGATGCTGAGATTGTTGATGAATTAATCACCCGGTTTGGGATGCTCTCTGGTGGAGCCTGGGATGAACCGTCGAACGAGGCGATCGTCTTGCCGATCGCGATGGCGGGTCAAAAGCAGCTATTAGCAGGATTTCTAGTCCTTGGAATTAGCCCTCGACGTGCATTTGATGATGAATGCCGGGGCTTCTTTGACTTGCTTGCCAGCAATATTGCCACCGCGCTCGCAAATGCCCAAGCCTATGAAGCAGAACGCAAACGCGCCGAAGCACTGGCAGAACTCGATCGCGCTAAAACCACCTTTTTTAGCAATGTTTCTCACGAATTCCGCACGCCGCTGACCTTAATGCTGGCTCCCTTAGAAGACACGATCGCGAATTTGAAGGGAACAATTCCACCTCAAGAACGCGAACAACTGCAACTGGTGCAGCGCAATGGAATGCGACTGCTCAAACTCGTCAATAGCTTGCTCGATTTCTCACGCCTCGAAGCAGGTCGAGTGCAGGCAGCTTATGAACCTATAGATTTGGCCACTTATACGGCGGAACTTGCCAGTACCTTTAGATCGCTGATTGAACGGGCCCGAATGTCGCTGATTGTTGACTGTCCAACCTTGCCAGAAGCGATTTATGTCGATCGCGAAATGTGGGAAAAAATTGTTCTCAATCTATTATCAAATGCTTTTAAGTTTACCTTAGCGGGAACAATTACTGTTCGATTGCAGTGCGTCGAAAATTGGGTTGAATTATCAGTTGCAGATACAGGAGTCGGTATTCCCTCCGAAGAACTACCGCATTTATGTGAGCGATTTCATCGAATCAAAAACTCGCAAGGCCGGAGTTTTGAAGGCTCCGGCATTGGGCTGTCGCTAGTGCAAGAACTCGTCAAAATACATGGGGGAGCGATCGATGTCAGCAGCACTTTTGGGCAGGGAAGTTGCTTTACAGTGACGATTCCCACCGGAACAGCTCATCTGCCGCCGGAGCGCATTGGCGCCAGTCGCACGTTAGCATCAACGGCGTTAGGGTCGATGCCATATATCGAAGAAGCTCAACGGTGGTTGCCAGAAGGCGATTTTAGATTAGAAGAATGGAGCATGGCTCCATCCACTAATGAACTCGTCAATCAACCCGCTCAATCCAAAATCCAAAATCTAAAATCTAAAATTCTGCTGGCAGATGATAACGCTGATATGCGCGATTATATTCGACGACTCCTGAGCGGTTCTTATATTGTTCAAACCGTCGCCGATGGCGTTGGCGCATTGACTGCCATTGAGAAGAATCCACCCGATTTGGTATTGACAGATGTGATGATGCCGGGGATGGATGGGTTTGAGTTGTTGCGATCGCTGCGTTCTAATCCCGCAACCCAAGACATTTCGATCATTCTCTTATCAGCCCGCGCCGGCGAAGAATCCCGCATGGAAGGACTCGCAGCCGGAGCCGACGACTATCTGATTAAACCGTTCTCGGCGCGTGAACTGCTGGCAAGGGTAGAAGCAAGTTTGAAGCTGGCACGGCTGCGACAGGAAGCAACAGTGCGAGAGCGAACCATTCTGGGGCGCGTAACCGATGCGTTTATGGCAATGGATCTCGACTTTCGCATTACCTACGCCAACCAAGCCGCACAACGAGTGTCGCGAACTCCTCTAGAAGCAATGCTGGGCAAAACGATGTGGGAAGGCTTCCCAGGCACGATCGGCAATCAGTTTGAAATCCAGTATCGCCGATCGCTCAGCGATCAAATCGCGGTGGAATTTGAGGAATATTATGCTCCGTTTGATTTGTGGGTTGAGGTTCACGTTTATCCTTCCCCGACAGGACTGTCTATTTTCTTTCGGGATATCAACGATCGCAAAAAAATTGAGGAGGAACGGGAACGGTTTCTTGCCGTCGGTTCAGATTTGCAAGTGATTACGGGCATAAACGGGTATTTCCACTGGGTCAGCCCAACCTTTGAACGAACCCTCGGCTGGACACCAGAGGAAATGACATCCCGCCCCTGGACTGAGTTTGTCCACCCGGACGACCTCGGCACCTCCACAGCAGAAGCCGACAGTCTGTTCTCCGGTAACGAAACCTTTACGTTTGAAAACCGTTACCGCCACAAAGACGGTTCCTACCGCTGGTTTCTCTGGAACGCCCAGCCTTACCCAGAAGAACAAGTGATTTACGGCGCTGCCGTTGACATCACCGATCGTAAGCAGGCTGAGGCGACACTGCGCGAGAGTGAGGCGCGGCTGCGATTTATGTTAGATGCCTCCCAAATTGGCGATTGGGATCTCGATCTTACGACGCAGCCTTACACTGCTCATCGCTCGCTCAGACACGATCAAATCTTTGGCTATGAGTCGCTGGTGCCGGAATGGAGCTACGACATTTTCTTGAGCCACGTTCATCCCGACGATCGCGCCTCTGTGAATGAGAAGTTTCAAGAAACCCTCTTAGCCAATACCAACTGGAACTTTGAATGTCGAATCATCCACGCCGATCGAAGCGTGCATTGGATTTGGGTACGCAGCAGTGTTTATTGTGACTCCAGTGGTACGCCGACTCGGTTGTTAGGAATAGTGGTGGATATCACCGATCGCCAACGGGCGGAAGCAGCCTTGCGTGAAACCGAGGAGCAGAGCCGGAATATTCTAGAGAGCATTACTGAAGCATTCTTTGCCCTGGATGAGAACTGGCAGTTCACCTACGTCAATCAATCCGCCAGAACACTGCTCGATCGCATTCCGGGTGCTTTGATTGGCAAGAATTTATGGGAAGAATACTCAGGGTTCATTGGTAGCGAGTTTGAGCCGATCTATTGGAGCGCCATGCGCGATCGCGTGGCTGGGTCACTGACGGCGTTTTATCCCGACCACGATCGTTGGTACGAAGTCCGCACCTACCCTGCCGCACAGGGAATCACCGTTTATTTCAGGAATGTCACCGATCGAATTCAAGCGGAAGCAGCCCTGCGCCAATCGGAGGAACGCTATCGAACGCTGTTTGAGTCGATCGATGAAGGCTTTTGCATCATTGAAATGCTGTTTGATGCCAATGACACGCCGATCGATTACCGCTTCTTAGAAACCAATCCGGCGTTCGAGCAACAAACGGGACTTCGACAAGCCGTTGGTAGAACAGTGCGTCAGTTAGTCCCCGATTTTGAAGACCACTGGATTAAGATTTACGCTCAAGTCGCCCTGACAGGTGAAGCTGTTCGGTTGGAGAATGGCTCTGAAGCAATGAACCGTTGGTTCGACGTTTATGCCTGCCGCACCGGGCAGCTAGAAGCGCGAAAAGTTGCCGTCGTGTTCAAAGATATTAGCGATCGCAAGCGCATCGAAGCCGAACGAGAACAAATCCTACAACGAGAACAAACCGCACGGGAAGCCGCCGAAACTGCCAACCGAATTAAAGATGAGTTTTTGGCGGTGCTGTCTCACGAGTTGCGATCGCCGCTCAATCCGATTCTCGGCTGGTCGAAGCTGTTGCAGCAAAACAAACTGGGCCCTGCAAAAACGGCTAGCGCCCTTGCCTCGATCGAACGCAACGCCCTACTCCAGTCACAACTGATTGATGACCTGCTCGACATCTCCCGCATTCTGAGCGGCAAACTGAGTTTGAATCCGATGTCCGTTGATTTGAATATGGTGATCTCGGCCGCCTTGGAAACCGTTCGACTAGCAGCCGAAGCCAAGTCACTGGAAATTCACACAACCTTTTCACCCGGCATCGGAATGGTAATGGGCGATTCCGGGCGTTTGCAGCAAGTAGTCTGGAATCTTTTATCCAATGCCGTGAAATTCACCCCTGAAGGCGGGCAAATTACCGTTAGGTTAACCCGAACTGGAAGTTATGCCCAGATTCTTGTGGCCGATACTGGAAAAGGCATCAATCCTGAGTTTCTGCCTTATGTGTTTGAGCATTTTCGGCAAGAGGATGGAGCCATAACTCGTAAATTTGGGGGTTTGGGATTGGGGCTGGCGATCGCGCGTCAAATTGTGGAACTGCACGGTGGCAAAATTTGGGTTGAGAGTAGGGGTGAAGGACAGGGAGCCACCTTCACCTTTGAACTTCCCCTCTTGCATACCGCGAATCCGGTGGAAGAAGTCGTCGGCCGGGCTGAAGCTCGATCGGACGAGCTTCACCTGGCCTCTCTGCGCGTGTTGGTTGTGGATGATGAACTGGATTCACGCGAGTTTGTGGCGTTTGTAGCGGAACAAGCGGGAGCCAAAGTGACTGCCGTTGGGTCTGCGATCGAGGCGCTGCAACTGCTCTCAACCACAGCCTTCGATATCCTCCTCAGCGACATCGGAATGCCAGATATGGATGGCTATATGCTAGTGCGGCAAGTGAGAGCTCTACCACCAGAGCAGGGCGGGCAAATTCCGGCGATCGCCCTGACTGCTTATGCTGGAGACTTTAATCAGAAACAAGCTCTTGCTGCTGGGTTTCAAAGTCATGTTGCAAAACCTGTCGAACCGAATGAGTTAGTCCAAGCAATCGTGACATTGCTAAGGAAACTGAATCGCTGACTCCGAATTGTAATAGATTGTCGGCGATCGGCAATTATTGTTGTTGAAACTGGCCCCGGAGAGTGCTGATTTATCCTGTTGGTGGAGGCGGGTTTATATAGATTGCCGCCAACAATCTATATAAACCCGCCCCCCACAAACGATAAATGAATTCTGACTCCTGACTCCTGAATTCTTTATTGTTAAAAGTTTTGAGTTTTGAATTAAAGATTCTTTAACTTAAAACTCAAAACTATTTTCCCTTAATCAACCCATCAATCCCGGCTGTGAGTAGCTCCATTCGGCAAAATCGCCCCGCCCAAAGCTGCTTCATTCAAATTATCAACATTCAAGCTCGCCCCAATCAAATTAGCCTCGGACAAATTAGTTCCAGTCAAATTCGCCCCTGTCAGAGAACTCAGCAGTAAACCCGCTCCCGACAAATTAGCGTGACTCAAATTCGCCCCCCGCAAATCCGCTTCCAGCAAGCTAGCACCTGACAAATTCGCACCGCTCAAATTAGCTCCCCGCAAAGAAGCTTTGTTCAAATTTGCAGCCCTCAAATCAGCATTGTGCAGAATCAAACCATTTAAATTAGCTTTACTCAAATTAGCTCGACTCAAATCAGCACCGCTCAAATTAGAGCCATTTAGATTGGCCGATTGCAAGTCAGCACCGCTCAAGTCAGCACCGCTCAAATTAGCAGCGCAAATAGAAGCCTCCCGCAGACTTGCTTCGCTCAAAGAAGCTCCAACCAAATTGACACCGCTGAGATTTCCGCGATTGAGATAAGCCCGAATTAAAGTTGCTCCGCTTAGGTTCGCCCCGTTCAAATCAACTTCGCTGAGAATCGCTCTAGTCAGATTTGCTCTGCTTAAATCAACCCCGCTCATAATTGCTCGGCTCAGCGTCGCCCCGCTCAAATTAGCCTCAGTTAGTTTCGAGCCACTTAGCAAACAAGCTCCTACTAAACTCGCTCCTGTCATAACCGCTTTGGTCAAGTCAGCCTGAGACAATATTGCTCCGCTGAGATTGGCCCCGCTAAAATCTGCTGCGATCGCCACAGTTCCAGTTAAACTAGAACTCCCGAGGTTAGCTTCAATTAATTTGGCCTTAGACAAATTAGCCCCGCTCAAGTCGGCGTTGTTTAAATTTGCTCCAATCAGTTTGCTTTTAATTAAGTTGGCGCCTTTCAAATTAGCGCTGCTCAAATTTGTTCGGCTGAGATTAGCTTCACTCAAATGAGCTGCAATGAGGTTAGCCCCTCGAAAATCTCGTTCCCCGTTTCTATGTCTAGTTAAAAGTTCATCGGCACTTAAAAGCTCTGTGAAATTCATAAAAAAAATGAGTGAGTTTCCTTAATTTCTCGATGTCCTATGTTGTCTGAAAATTTGTACTATCGTGTTTGACAGTAAGTTTTTTCAACCAATACTGCCACATTAACAATTGTCAAAACTGGTTGATTCCTAGCATCACCCTGCTCACCTAGTTATAACTCACGAAAAACCCGGTTTTTCGTAAAATAATCTGGGTGTTTTCAGCGCGGCCGTCATGAAGAAACCGAGTTTCTCGCCGCGTGTAAGCCCTGTAAGTCTTATTTTGCTAGTAATTAGTTGGCGGTTGAAGTTAGTTGTTAATTGTTAGTTGTATTTATACTAACTGCTAATCACTAACTATAAACTGCTAACCATTTACCAAAATACCGAGAAGTTGTCGATCGATCTTGTCAAGGTCGATCGCATATTTGGGGTATTGCTGGCGGCATCCGCGCCGCATTCTGACCGGAAAAATTGCTGGTACAGGCGATCGAATTTATTAGTGCAATCAATAAACAAGATATCGGAGCTTCAACCCCAAATGCCTTCTAAATAAGTGCCTTCTATCTTCGATCGCCCATGAAAGCAGAGCCCGGCCAGCTCAGCTAGTTTCACCTCCCCCCACTGTGCTGCGCGCCAGTGAAATCCAACAGGAAGGCTGTTTCCCTCGGAGTGCTGAGCGAGTCGCAGGCAAAGCAAACAATACGCTGCGCTGAGCCTGAGATTTCGCGAAAAAATGAGCCGCGAGCCATTGTGCTCCCGCGCTGCTGTGCTTGCTGTTAATCTTGACTCGATCCATGAGCGCTTGCGGTTCTAATTAACAGAACACCGGACACCAGACGCGCTCCCGGACATAAAAGCTGTTCCTGGGCTTCTCAAGTGTTTCGCTGAGGCATTCCCAGAAAAACTGTATTCCTGTAGCAGGTCTTGCCAAGGGCAATTCGGCTGCTACAGCTAACTAATGACCAGCCTAAGTCTTGCCCGAAGGCTCCGACAATTATTACTATTCTAATATTTGCCGAGCACCGCAGGCCTTTCTGGGCGCGCGGGACTGGCTACTTCACCTGTATAAGTTGCTGAAATTAGCCAGCCCATAATTAAAGATAGTCGCTCTTTGACTAACTGGGCAATATCTGCTGTAATTTATGTCATCAAATTTGATAATACTGCGGGGTTTGCAATCGAGCTGTAGTGAGTGTTACAGACTAAAAAAACACTGCGGATTTAGGGTGTAAAAATTAAGGGAGCCGATCGATGTGCCCGCGCAAAGCCCAGCTCTCGGCCGGGGCCACCACTCAAAATTAAACTTGTGACAGGTCGCTTTTTTTTTAAGTTTCCCGGACAAAACAAAAGCCGACTTTCACAGAAAAAGCCGACTTTTGAGATAATTTTACCGACGAAGTGCAAAACCCCTAGCTCGCCGGTGTGGGTTGGATCGCTTTCCACAATCCGATCGCGCGAATGCGACTACCCTGCAGAAAGTAGAAACAATACCCAAACAGACTCTGAAGTATTAAATCAGAGGGCGGCCGGTAGCGCCACCAGTGGGATCGTAAATACCAGCGGTAGTATCAACGCCTGGAGTGCCAGGTGCGCCGTAATCAGCCCGAGCACTATCGACGCTGGGATTATAGTCGTAGGTGTTCCAATGCTGAATGCCTCCGCGGCTCAGAATGGTTTCAGCTTTAGCGACTTCTGCTTCGCTGCCGTCAAGCAGTACCAAGTAATCTCCGCTTGCCACGCGATCGTTGTATGCTTTAGCTTCCTCTTCGGGAATTCCCAAACCGACTAAAGCTCCGATCAAGCTGCCTGCAGCCGCACCCAAAGCCGTACCGGCGAGTGTAGTGGCGATCGCCGTAGCTGAAGCTCCTGCCAGCATAATCGGCCCGATTCCCGGAATTGCTACTAGGCCCAGACCTACCAACAAGCCTGTCAAACCGCCCAAAGTGCCGCCTGTGAGTGCGCCCTTAGTGGCTCCTTCATCGGCCTTGTTGTCCGCGCTTTCCTGCACGTCAATGCCTGCGATGTCGCCTTTCGAGTCCGAATCCTTAGCGATGACCGAAACCCGATCCATGTCAAAACCCGCAGCTCTCAGTTCTCCCAGCGCGTGTTCCGTCTCCCGGCGGGTTGAAAATACGCCCACAGCGCGCTTGTGGTGCGCCGAAGCTTTGCGGCCGGTGTCTGCCGGCACATCGTAAATGCCCCAATCCTGAATGCCCCGCACGGTCATAATTCCTTCGGCTGTGGCAAGTTCGGCATCTGTTCCTTCTACGAATACCAAATATTCTCCGCGCGAGACGCGATCGCTATAAGCTTTAGCTTTTCCTTCAGGAACTCCCAAACCGACCAAACCGCCGACCAAACCGCCCGCTGCAGCGCCAATCGCGCCTCCGACCACAGTATCTGCCAGCAGAGTTGCGAGCGCGCCCCCTGCCATTACCGAACCAACTCCCGGAATCGCCAGCGCCCCAATACTTCCGAGCAACCCAATCAAACCGCCTGTCACGACTCCCGCTGTCGCGCCTGCTTTTACGCCGCCGCCGACTTTCTCGTCGGTACTCTTACCAGCGCTAGCGCCCGCAATTTCGCTGTTATCTAGCTTTTCTCCAACTACCGAAACTTTATTCATCGGAAACCCGGTACTTTGCAGTTCCATCAGGGCTAGTTCCGTATCTCGGTAATTAGAAAATGCTCCTACAGCTCGCTTGTGTTGACCTAAAGCCATTTTCTTTCTCCTGCAAAATATACTACTTTTTCACAACTACAGAATTTCTGCTCTGCTTGCTGCCATCAATCACATTTAGTCCTTCTTTCCCAACATTTTCATCGGTCGCTGGGAATAACCTCTGTCTCTATCTTCTGGCTGGTTTCTAACTAATTCTCAGGAATTGGAAAGCGGAAATTGGCAATTGGAAATTGCAGGTAGTGCGCTAGTTTTGAGTGCGTAAACTTTAAAGTTTAAACTTTTTCACTTAAAACCCCGCTCCCCCTAAAGAGTCACGTAAGCGTTGCTATCCACTCCGAAAGCAATCTTAAAATGCCATACTTCCCGTGTTCTCTATTCCCTGTTCCCTCTTCCTTCTGCCTTCTGCCTTCTTTCCCTGTTCCTTTTTCCTTCTAATTTATTGATTGCTGCTAGGCGAGGCGGGTGCAGCAGGGGCGACAACAGCCGTAACATTCACTTCTTTGACACCCTTAATTTCTTTAGCTAGTGGCTCAATTTTAGCTAAATCTGTTTGACTGGGAACTGTGCCCCCTACGGTGACAAGCCCGTCTTTTGCCTCAACAGTTAGCGCACCTTTAGTGATGTTTACTTCTAACTTGGAGCGAACTTCACTTTTGAGGTCGTCATCGGCTCTTATTGCATCGCCACCGGTCACATTGTTGCGCTGTTCTCTGGCCCTGATATCAGAATTTGCTTGTGCTTTGCGAATATCGCTAGTTGCGTCACTCTGAGTTTTTTGAACTGTCTCGGCTGGAGGCGGGCTGTTGGTATTTTCTGTGGTAGAACTAGGAGCATCAGCGCTAGTTTTAGCTGCGTCGCTGCAAGCACCAGCTCCAAATAATAGGATGCCACTGAGGAGAATTGGTGTTAGTTTGTTCATAATATGTTAATACCCTCCGGGTAAGCTTTCGATGAGCCTGGCTTCGTTGAGCCAGGTGGAGCAAGACAGCATCTTTATTTGTGCTTTCTGCGATTTAACAATCCTTATATCAAATATATAGATTTGATGAAGTATCTACATCGCTCCACGGGTGTAAAATTTATCTATGTCGTTAGATAGAGTACAAAAAACAAAATAAGGTCTTAAGCCAAATTTAACTTAATTAGTTATGACCGCATAATTGCTCAGAAACCCGGTTGATACCGACATTTTTTGTTGCGAAAGCCAATATTTTCCTAGAAACAAAGTTTAAAAGCGTAAGTTAATAAATCCGATCGCCATTCCCAAGGAATTTTTCCCTATTCCCTCGTACCTCTGACTTCTTCCCTCAACATCCATCCGTTAAATCCGTTAAATCCCGTACACTGCTGGTTGCTAAACTTCCTGCTTCAAAACAAACGAAAAGAGTCGAGAAATTTTTGAGCATTTTCTGGTTCTGGGGTAGTGGCCACCAGCCCGTAAACGCGCGCTTCCACCAAAAAAACTTGACCTACACCTACAGGTTCAGTGGGGGAAAGCGACTGAAACTCAAACTCTTTTCCCGGGTACCCTCCGAGGGAAATATCCCGCACTTGCAACAATTTAGCATTCGCCGCCACGACAAAGAAATCAACGGCATTATTTAAAGTAATTTTACTATTAATATTATTGTTGCCGATCCGGAAATCTAGGTCAAAGTATTGAAGTAAATAACTTTCTTTGTTTTTTAAGATCGATCTGTATGTATGAGCGGTAATTTGAGTTGAAAAAGTTTCGGAATTAATTTTGGGAGTTCCCGGCATATCGATCGCAAACTGACCAATCGCCGAGCAAAATGGCTGCCACTCTGGCGTCGGAAGTTCTGCCTGCAGCGGGGCTCGTTGAGCTTTTGCGGGACTGGCAAACTTGACAGGCCAGACAAGCAATGTAGCAGTAACTAGGAGTAAATACAAAAATTTCATTTTGATAAAAAATATATTTGACAGATCGATCTGCGTTAGCCTAGAAATATATCCGCAAAGGGGGGATTTATGCTGAATATTATATTTACTCAACGGCGAGGCAACTCTCAAGGGCGATCGCCAGCTAAAACCACTAAAACCAATAAAACCAATATACTAGCTGCTGTAAATACTTGGGTGGCTGTGTGTCTGCTGGCTGCTGTCACATCTTGTGCAAACAGCCCCAACAGTAAGGTGCTCGAAGAAGCTTTAGCCGCCGATCCCAAATTAAAACAAAATCCAGTGGTTTTCTCTTCCCCGCCACCAGCGACAGCAGTTGAGACAAACTCTACCGCCAAACTTCCTCCAGATTTCCCGACAGAGATTCCACTCTATCCTAATGCTGAGTTAATCGAAGTTGGCGGGCAAACCGATCCCTCGCAAAAAAATGTGCGGCTGCGCTGGGAGAGCACAGATCCGGTTAATTCGGTTCAGAACTTTTACTCCACAGAGTTTGGGCGCGGCAACTGGGAAATAGTCAGCCGCCCAACCGCCGAGGGACAAGGTTCTTTAGTAGCAACCCGAGATAATTTGCGGGTAACAGTGTCGCTTTCTCCTACTAAAAAAGTAGGGGGTTCTACAGAATTTGCGATCGACTACAGCAAAGACAGCGCAGAAATTGCCGCCAGTCCCGAACCTAATAATTCCGAGTCTAGCGCATCTCCAACACCTTCACCAACTCCATCTAATTCAGAGGGAACTACTCCAACGCCATCCGCCTCGCCATCAGCAAAAGTTAGCGAACAAGAGGGTCAAATTCCTCAACAGTTGCGGCAGTATGTAACAGATTTAACTCAGTTGGAAGTGCTGAAAGTGCGATCCTCTCCGAGGGCTTCGCTAACGGCAGAAAGTGCTAATTTAGAAACTGGCAGCACTTTGCCCAAACCCAACAAAATTATCACCCGCCGCGAATACGCCCGCTGGTTAGTAGCTGCTAACAATCAGATTTATGCTAGCCGTCAAGCCAAACAAATTAGATTAGCAGTAGCCTCTAGCGAACCGGCTTTTTCTGACGTACCCAAAACTGACCCGGACTTTTCAGCAATTCAAGGTTTAGCAGAAGCAGGTGTAATTCCGAGTTCGCTTTCTGGAGAAACTAAAGATGTAAAATTTCGCCCGGATGCACCTTTAACTCGCGAAACAATGATTCTATGGAAAGTCCCTTTAGATACTCGTCAAGTTTTGCCGACAGCTAACATTGACGGAGTTAAAGAAAAGTGGGGTTTTCAAGATGCTTCTAAAATTGATTCCCAGGCGTCGCGGGCAGTTTTAGCTGATTTCAATAATGGAGATTTGGCTAATATTCGCCGCGTTTTTGGTTTTACTACTCTGTTTCAGCCGAAGAAATCCGTGACTCGCGCCGAAGCTGCTGCTAGTTTGTGGTATTTTGGCGTTCAAGATCAGGGATTGTCTGCTAAAGATGCCCTGCAAGCAAAGTCTCAACCTGCTGAGTAGAGTTGTTTGGGTTGGTTAAAAGTTTTGAACCAAGCATCTACTTACCAAAACCACAGAAACAGGGTTTTTTTACGGAGAAAAAACCCTGTTCCTGCGTTCAAGACTGCCGAAATTAAACCAATTTTCGACATCGGCGCGCGATCGGCCGCCAGAAAAATTGCAGCTTGGCTTTCTAGAATTTCGGTGAATGTTACTTACGCAGAAACCGAGTTTGATGTACGACAATTCGCACTAAGTATAACGGCAAGCAAAAACAATAATATCTTGTAGGTTCTGTAGGGGCGCGAAAGCGCGTATTATCTATACTAGAACCGAGTTTATGAGTGCAAAACCCGCCCTCCCCACGTTAGGTTTATTTCTACGCACTTACTTAAAACGCGAGGGATATCGGTTGAAAAGCCCCGTTTCTTTAATCCCTCTACGCCAGTCCTCGTAAAAAATTCTTTCAAGCACTATACATCCGCTTTCCTGTCCTCGTGGCGCACCCTACGGGATAGATTTTTTTTGCCTTAATCTTAATTTCTGTATCCTTCCACACAACCGCTGCATTTTGCGGACAAATTTTCTACATATTTTCACTAACGCTTTGTTCAAAACTCTCAGTAGGATTCCGGATGCGGTAGCGAGCTTAAGGATAAATGAAAAAGAGTGTTTGAGCTCTGGGAGAGCGTTTTTTAATGTACGATATTACCCTATTTACCCCGCAAGACATGGCTAAATGCAGCTTAGTCCTGCGTTACTTAGCTAGAAATACTGCTAGTATGGAAGCCAGCAGCCAGAAGATTGTTAACTATATTTACCAACATTTTTGCGATTCGCAAACAGGAGAAAATACCTGTGCCTTAGTGCGTTTGTTCAAAACTCATCCCTACGCGGAATTAGAAGACTCATTGCAACAATCCGCCCGCCGCTTGATGAACGGCAATTCTCCCGCCGCCGACATGAAATGTTGGACTCTGCTAGCAGCAGCAGGCACAGAACCGCAGTGGAATTCTCGGCACACAGCAGCAGAAAATACAGCTATTCCGTTAGTTAATACAAAATTAGTGGCTCAAATGCCGGCGATTTCGGAAATAATCCGGCAGTTCGGTTTAGACATTCCTACATTCGTCGGAATCGAGCGAGAAAGGTTCCTGCAATTAGAACCCGCAGTATTAAATATTTTTTACGTACCAGAGGCAAAAGGCAGCCCCTTTATTCCGGAGCAAGATTCATTAATTATCCCCTACCAAGTCAAGTCTGTCTTGGCATTTGGGGGACTTCTGCGATCGGGAAGTTTGTTTGCTGTAGTGATGTTCCTAAAAGTTAAAATTCCCCAAAGCACTGCTGAAATGTTTAAAGATTTGGCACTTAGTGTCAAATCAGCCCTGTCCGTTTCTGACGGAAAAAGTGTTTTTGAGTCTTCAGAAAATGCTAGTAACATTTTTACAAATAACAATGTTACCGAAAACCAATTACTGGAATATCAAATTGCTAATCTGATTCAGTTGCTGGATTTTTCGGAACAAGAGATGCTCAGACAAGCAGCTCGTTTTCAACGGACTATTGACAAGTTGCAGCGCGAAATTGCCGATCGCAAAAACAAGGAAGAAGCTTTGACAGCAAGTCAAGAGCAATTCACAGGCATCCTCAATATTCCCAAAGATGCTATTGGTCGCGTCGAGGAAAATCAAGAAATTCAGCGTTTTAATCAAGGCGAAGAACAGATTTAACCAAAGTTCTGTATTTAGTTAGCACCCGGTTTATTTGATAAACCGGGTTGTTTTTGTGTTTTTTGAGTTAGTTTTGCTTTTACAGGAGTGCGAGCGAGACGCTGGCTATATATATACATATAAGTAAGTCGGCAGAAAAAAATCAAGGTAAATCAAGGAATGTTAATACCAGTTGCCCAAAAAATTGCTACAATGACGCTGAGAGTTTGAGGAATATTTTATGAAACTAAACTACTAAGAAATAGTTGGTTTAACGGCAGACGAGTTAAAAATTATTTTGTCGCAGCGCCGTGAACTATAATTAATCTACCAAAAATTCAGGAACCGACATTGGTTAAAGGCTGGATGGAGTCAAAGCCTTACAGATGTAGGTGAACGTGCGAGGTGTACATCGAATTACTGTACATAGATGGTTCAAACAATATAGTGCTGGCGGTCTACAATAACTGTTACAAATACGACCAGCAACTGGTAGCACAGGAGTAATCCCCTCAACGGTAATAGCCGGAATTTCCCAAAAATTAAGTGAAGAATCCTGGGATTTAAAGAATTACAAAGAAATGGCTGCATGGCTAGAATATAACTATCAAATTTATGTTAAGTATCAAACATGACACAAGCAATTACATCGCCTGAAAGCCAAATAAAATGTACCAAGATGTTTTAGTAACAAAAAAGATGAGCCGGGCTCTATCGAGTTCAAAAACAACTAAAAGAATTGCTCAAAGTAGCTTGCTGGTGAGAGTCTACTACGCCAAAGTCAGGAAAAAATGGGATAAAATATTGGTGTCAAGATGAAACTATAATTTGCTTGAAAACGATTTAAAGGAAAAAAAATACCCCTTTTAGAGTTAAAGCAATAGGTAAAGTTAAAGGAAATTTTAATAAAATTGAAAAAAGTCAAAAGGTAAGAAAGCTTTCAGTAAAAACAAGATTTTTTACTTTTGGCTTTTGACTTTTGACTTTTAGCACATCGAGTATTCAACTCAAAACTCAAAACTATTAAGGCGCTGCCGCCGCCCGGCGGTTGGCAACAATCAGATTAGCCTGATACTCTTGCGCTTTTTGCTGAGCCTTTTGATAGTTAGGGCTGGTTGACGGCACGGCTCTCACGAGCTTAACCGCTTGCTGCCACTCGCTTGCTACTGCGATCCACTCATTTTGAGACTGAGCCGTCTGGGCCAAAATTGCTGCCCTCTGAGCTTTGTTAACTGCTTCCCTCCAAGAGTCAGGCTTAGGCGCGGCGGCTTTTGGTGCAGGAGAGGCTGCGTTGGGCGCCGGAGATGCTGGTGCAGCTTGGGGTGGTGGAGATGTCGGAGATGGGCTTGCTGGTGCAGCAGCAGTGGGAGCGACTTTTGGTGCAGGAGAGGCTGCCTGTGGGGTGCCCGGAGATGCGGCTGGAGAGGGTGCGGTGGCTTTAGACGCCGGAGATGCGGCTTTTGGGGAAGGGGAAGCTGCTTCGGGGGGATTCGGTTCTGGGTTGGAGTCGCCGCCGAAGGGGAAATTTCCAGTCAAGAAAAGCCCTGCGATCGCCCCCAGAGGCACTAAGATACCCACAGGTATTATCCATTTGGGGAATTGTTTTTTCGGAGGCGGGGCTTGCTCTTCGTGTTCGTCTTCGTCTTCCTCATCGTCATCTCGATCGAATTCTCCATCTTGATAATAGTCTTCGCCTTCTGGCTCGACATCATCTAAACCTACAGAGTCGTCAGGCATTCCACTATCCATGCCGTAAGGCATGGACTCCGCAGGCATCAGATCAATTTCATCTTCCCACGCAGGCGATCCGTCACCTGTTCGACGCCCGTAAACCTTTACAGTGTGAATTGATTCGAGTCCCAGCTTCGTCATGCCGGTGCGGATGAAATCCACCAATACCATTTGATCCGGTACTTTGTCTGCCTCCAGAGTTATGTGGAGGCAGCCGTTGTCCCGCGTTACATCGGCGTTGATGCCTTTGGGTTTGAGTGTACGGTTGATGCTAGATGCGATCGCGTTTGGATCGCCGTGCTTGAGCAGTTCCCGCGGGTTCTGTTGTGTCATGGGTAGCGCTCTTTTTTTGGGGGGGGTGGAGAGCCGGCAAATAATATTAACCGATCGGCATTCGGCGGACAATATTTATTTACCACATTAACTTCTACTTTGGCATTCTGAGACTATTTCTAGTATCTATTGACCTTTTAGCTCGCGATCCGGCATCAAGCACATAGCCGATCTCGAAATTTGTTGTAAAAATTTACAGTAAGGGACAGCTCCTGTGCCCTGCCCGACATCAGCGAAACAAGCTAGAAAGTTCTATAACTTTGGTTTGCAGGGTTGAGATTTCTTCTCGCCCCCGTTTTAAAGAAGCTTCTAACTCTAGCAGCAAGGGCAAACTTTTTTGCAGTTTTTCTAAGCTGGCGTTCTTGACTTCTTGGCGAAAATAGTATACTCGTTTGGGATTGCCGAGATCTAGAGCTTGAGCAATTTTATCATCGCGATCGCCCGCTTGGATCATCGCCTTTACCCACAGCCAAATCCGAAACTTACCAGTCAAGCCAGCCACAATCCTCAAACCAGGCTCGCTGCGGCCAGTTAAGCCGGCTAATAAATCTAAAGCCGCCGAGGTATTGCCCTCGCGAATCGCATCGGCTAGCTGGAAGGTATTCTGGGCGTGACAGTGTACCAGTGCTGCAACCTCCTCCGGGTTCAGAGGTTGGCTGCGGTTGCCCGCAAACAGCAGCAATTTTTCCAGTTCGCTGTATAGCAGGCGGGTATCGCTGCCAATGGATTGGGCCAAAAGTTCGATCGCTGTGGCTGTCAATTTTACGTTCATTTCGCCGGCGACTTGGCGCACCCGCTGGGCTAGTTCTTTGTCATTCCAAGGCGGAATCGGTGAAAATTCCCGCACTTGGGCGGACTGGACAAGTAACTTGGTAGACTTGAGCCGGCTGTCGGGTTTTTTGATGGATGTCAGCAGCAGCACGGTGGTAGGGGGAATCACTGGCAGTGTTCGTTCCAATTGGGCCAACAGTTCTTGAGAACACTGCTGCGTTACAGTCGTATTTGCCAGCCAGACAAAACGGCTGCCGGTACCGAAGGGGGGCGTTAAAGCTCGATCGAGCCCTTCGATCACAGCCTCGGTTCGATCGGCAATAATTTTGTCATAGTTAAAACTAGCCCAGTTGGGGTCGAGGACACTTTGGCGCAAACTTGTCACAGCTTGCGCGATCGCAAAATCGTCTTCCCCCCAAAACAGGTAAATTTGCATGAAAAACGCTCAGTAGCAAAAAAAATCAGAGTTGCACGTTCTGCAAGTCCAACATATCCTGAATAGGACTGTTGGAAGCCCGCACCATAATATAAAATTTGGTGTGGGAGTTTGTCACCGCGAGGAAATCAAGATTGGATGATACTTATCAAGCTTACGTAAATCGGGTGGCGCGAATGACGCTGCTGGACTCCTACAAGTCCCAGGTGGAACACATTCAGGAATCTCCAAAATTTAAGCCCGACGAAGCAGGCCGGAGAACTCCTGTACCTTTTCCAGGTTATTCAGTGATTACGCCGCCTGCCGGGGAAGATGCAGAAAATGCTGCATTGTATAGTAATTTGCACTCGATCCAACAACGGCTATTGCAGGAAATAGCGGAGGGTGCGATCGTCGCACTGCCTCCTGATAGCTTCCATTTAACCGTAGCCGATTTGATTTGGAACAGCGCTTTTCGAGATGCCTCTGATAAAAATCCAGAATTTGAGGAGCAACTGCGCTCGCGCATGGCCGATAGTTTTGCCGCCTGCAAACCCTTGGCGGGAGGCCCTCCCATTCGCTGGATAGTGCTGGGATTGATGGTGATGACTAGAGCTGTGGGTGTTTGTTTAGCACCGAGTGACGAAAACTCTTACAAGCAAATTCTGGAGTTTCGCCGATCGATCTACCAAAATCGCGATTTAATTGCTTTGGGAATCGAACAGCAATATCATTTTACGGCACACATTACTCTGGCTTATTTTGGGGACACCGGGCCGAACCTAGACCGCGCTCGCTTGTGCGCTTTGCTGTCCGAGTTAAACGAGCAATGGCTGGACACGCCGCAAGAACAGTCCGTAAACCGAGTGGAACTGCGGAAGTTTGAGGACATGGCCACCTACCTCCGGCAACCGGAATGGCCGGTTTTTGAGTTTTAACGAAGGAAGAGGGAAGAAGGAAGAGGGAAGAAGGAAGAGGGAAGAAGGAAGATTTTTTCCCATCTCCCACTCTCTCCATCTCCCACTCTCTCGCCCACTCTCCCCTGTCACAACAGTTAGGATATTGCCTATTAAATGCTTTAATTATTTGGGCTTGGCAACAAAGTCAAGGAAAAAACTTATGAAAAATCAGAAAAAAACAGCTTTGCTGAAAAAGTGGCAGTACACGTTGTTGGTATAGGTTTAGATGGAGCTGCTGGGCTGAGCGAATCGGCGCGGCAGGTAGTAGAAAGGGCCGCTCTGCTAATAGGGAGCGAGATCCATTTGAGCTATTTTCCGCACCACTCCTGCGAGCTCTGGGTGTTGGAAGATTTGACGGCGGCCATTCTAGAAATTAAGCGCTGGTTGGCGACAGATGCGCATTTAGAGCCAGATACAGGGACTTTTTCGCCCTCCTCCACTCCCTCGCCTCAACTCATTGTAATTTTGGTGGCGGGTGACCCCCTGTTCTACGGCTGGGGAAAGTTGTTAATTGCCCAATTGCCGGCAGAAAAATTGACTTTTCACCCCCACGTCAGTTCTGTGCAGTTGGCTTTTAACCGCTTGCAAATCCCTTGGCAAGACGCTCATTTTGTTGGCTCTCAAGGACGTTATTTTGAGGAACTGACGGCAAAACTCAAACTCGGTGTCGAGAAAATTGCTGTGCTCGCAGACGAAACTCATACTCCGGCGACCCTGGCAAGTTTTGTCCAAGCTCTAGATTTGCCTACACGCTACGAGTTTTGGGTTTGCGAAAATTTGGGTGCCGCTGACGAGCGGGTAGGCCTCCGTTCTCTGTCAGCATTGCTGGGAGAGTCTTTTGCACCGCTGAGCGTGGTTGTGATGCTGCGGGAGTCCCCGCCGAGGGCAGAACCTTTGGATTTGGAAAAGTTGCCTTTGTTGGGAATACCGGATGCAGCTTTTATCGGTTGTGGCGACAAGCCTGGTTTGACGGTGGAACGGGAAGTGCGGGTGTTGGTGCTGGCACAATTGGCTTTGCAACCGGGACAAGTTGTCTGGGATGTGGGTGCTGGTAACGGTTCTGTGTCGATCGAAATTGCTCGTTTATTCCCGCAGTCTGAGGTGTACGCGATCGAAAAAACGGTTTCTGGTACTTCGGCGATAGAGTTCAACTACGGCCGTTTTGGGCTGCAAAATGTGTTCTCGATTTACGGAACCGCCCCGGAAATCTTGCACCGCTTGCGTCCTCCGCACCGGATTTTTATTGGCGGTAGTGGCGGAGGCTTGACTAAAATTTTGGGCGTTTGCGCCCTGCGGCTGCTTCCTGGAGGCTCGATAGTCCTGGCTTTGGATGCTTTTGAGGATATTGCTACTGTTTTGAGCTGGATGGGCGATCGGGTGCGCCGGGAACCGCACTGGAGTTACCGAATCGTGCAAGTGCAGTTGTCGCGTTCTGTGGCTGGGGGGAATTCAACTCGTTTTGATGCGTTGCGGCCAGTTTCGATTGTGACGATCGATCGACGATTAGATTGATGTCGGAATTTTTACCGCTGATTTAAGCTGATTAGCCCTGATTAACGCTGATTTGAGTCAGGAAGAGTAAGGTTGCGGTTGCTAGTAGCAATAAAATGCCGGCTGCACCTGCTAGCGGTTTCGCTGCTATTCCTGTAATCCATTCTGGTGCGCGGCCTGTGGGATTAATTGCGCCTTCTGTATCTACGGTAGTTATACCCCAAATCCAAGCTGCGTGAATGCCGATCGCCAATCCTAAACTGCCATTGTCGGCGATGCGGGCTAATGTTAAAACCATCCCCATCAGCCACAATCCGGGCAGTTGCGGTAGAGTTTCTTTGGCTGCCCAAATTAGGTGGGCGATCGCGAAAATGAAACTGGCGATCGCTGCTGCGATTAGCATTGAGTAATCTTGCTGGAGGATTGTTTGCAAGCAGCCGCGAAAGATTAACTCTTCTGTGCCGCTAATCCAGAGTGCTAATAACAGAGTCAGCAGACTAGCAGGGTTAAAAATTAAAGTCCAAAAATTAATTTTTTTTTCGCCTGTTTCGGTGGAAGTTTCGCTGTTTTTTAGCTCAATCCAGCCTGCGGTTAATTGCAGACCGAACAAAATTACTAAGCTGATTATTCCTAATCCTAATCCCCGCATTAATGACATCAAAACTGCGGGTTGCAATTCCCAACCCCAGTTGGCAAAAGATGTGTTTTCAATCCAACTTGTCGCCCATAAAATGAAGGGGACAATCACGTAGAGGGAAGCTAGTAAAGGTAGTTTTTTGTTTCCCAGGGGTTGGGGTGGATGCCATTTAAGGGCGATCGCTAGCACAATTGCTGCGGGAAGCCACACAACAATCCAAGTCGAGAAAAAGAAGATTATTTTGACAATTGCTGGTATTGACGGCGACAGCAGTCGCAGGTTAGTTATACTATTCCACATTTAAGGGGTTGCAACTATAATACTGTTGACTGTTGACTGTTGGCTGTTGACTGTTAACTAATGACTACTGACTACTGCCAACTGCCAATTGATTACCGATCGAGCTTGCGCTGAATTTGCCTCAGAGACTGGTACATTTCGGGCAAGCGGTTGTAGACGGCTGTGGCTTTGAGAAATAGTTTGTGGGGAATTGCTGGAATGCCCGTCACGATCGCACCTGCGGGCACGTCGCCGTGAATTCCGGCTTTAGCAGTGGCGATCGCCCCATCTCCGATTTTGGCTTGATTAGCAATTCCTACTTGACCTGCCAAAATTACATTGTTGCCAATTTTTACTCCGCCAGCCATGCCGACTTGAGCAGCAAAGGCGCAATTTTTGCCTACTTGACAGCCGTGACCTACGTGTACTAAATTGTCGATTTTTGTATTTTGGCCGATGCGGGTTTCTCCGACAGCGGGCCTGTCGATCGTGCTGTTGCAGCCAACCTCAACGCCCTCTTCTAATACAGTGCAGCCAGACTGCTCCATTTTCACCCATCCTGTGGCTGTCGGCACGAACCCGAAACCTTCGCTGCCGATCGCCGCACCGCTGTGAATCACGCAATTTGCACCGATGCGAGTACGTTCGTGAATGACACAATTAGCGTGTAAAACAGTGCCGGGGCCTATTTCCGCATCTGGGTAAATTACAACATTTGGATGAATGCAAACGTTGCTGCCAATTTTCACTTTTGCTTGAATAACGGCGTGGGGGCCTATATAGACATTTTCACCAATTTCTGCTGATTGGTGAACGGTGGCTGAGGGATGAATTTCGGATGCTGGGCGAAACGGTTGATAGAAAATGGCGATCGTTTCAGCAAACAGCAATCGCGGATCTGCTGCGGCAATCCAAGCAATGTTGCGATCGGTACATTGAGCTTGGAGGCTTTCATCTAAGGGTAAAATCAAAGCCGAAGCATTTGTAGTGGCTGTATGAACGGCAAATTTAGCACCTTCTATATAACTGATTGTGCCCGATGGAGCTTCATCAACAGGGGCAGCGCCCGTAATTTCCGGATCGGCAGCAACCGACGCTGTGAGGGTGCGACTGGTGGCTAAGTTAAGTTTTTGTAGTATTTCGCTAAACTTCATCTCTAAAAAAATTTGTTGTTAACACAGATGGATTATCAGAAAATTTGGGTAGAAACCCCGTCCTAAAAGGACGGCTTTACTGGTATAATTTGAGTGGTCAATGACCCACCCGTGACGATGGAGACATAAACCCTAACACCAAAGCTTGCAACAATTGCAACGGGGAAGAAAAATCGGTAGACCGGGAAAAGAGGATGGGGCAATGGTAAACACCCCCAGAATCAAATAGTATACAAGAATTCCTTTTGGTATTCGACACGTAAAAACCGCAGGGCTTGCGGGGTTAGTCTGTGGAGCGAGCATAAGACCAAATCTCCTTGAGGGTGGAGGCCGCTGCTAAGAAGCAGAAAGGTTCAAGAAGTGATTCTTGGAATCACCGTGCCTTTAGGTCGGTGAGGATGTCAAAGTTAAAATTACCAGCTTTGGAGCACGATCTGAGCAGTTGCCATTTAAAAAACAAAAACCCCGATTTCTTGAAGAAGTCGGGGTTGTAGCGCTCGATTATTGTTGGCAATTATTTTACAGAAACTGCATCTACGTCAACGGTGCTGCCTTGGGCTTCAGAATAATGGGTACCGGTGGCTTCGGATGCTGAGGCTGTCTCTGTTTGGCGGGATTTAAAGTAGTCGATCGACATTTGCGAAATTTCGGAAATCAGCAAGACAGCAATTGCCACATCGTCAATTTGTCCGATGACTGGCAGGAAATCTGGGGCAATGTCGATCGGGCTTATCAAATATGCCAGCGTTCCCAGAATAATCCACCAGCGGTATTTGGGGTTGCGGAGGGTGTCGCGGTACCAGTTGTAAACAGATTGTATAGAAAAGTTCATGGGGTTGTCCTCTACTTATATTTTTAATCTTGACAAATTGTCGCTCAAAATGCTTGTGGAGATATCCCCCCTAGGGTTGGCAAGAGACTTCTACCTGGGAGTATAGGGAATTGGGGAGGGAGAAGTTGTCAAGCTGTGTTGAAAGGGCGGGGACTCTTGACAACGCCCCTACAGAAACCTGACAGATGAAAGCCGATGGAATTTATCTGTGTTTATCTGCGTTTATCTGCGTTTATCTGCGGTGAAAAAAAACATTCATATTGTTGACGGTAGATTCGGAATCTATTACTTTTATATCGTGCTTAAAGCAAGTTACTTAGATTGGGACTTTTCAATCGCAGATGTCAGCAGATAAACACAAATGAACGCCGATGGGATTCATCTGTGTTTATCTGCTGTTTAAAAAAATCTTCATCTCTCTCACTCACGAATTTTGAAATATCCATTTTTGGTCGCCGATCGCAATTTCGCAGCCATTTGGCAGCCAAAAAGGCTCGTTAGCAGCCAGCCTCTGCCCACCCACAAAAGTGCCGTTGGAACTGCCGCTATCGACAAGCTGATATCGCTGTTTGCCAAGTTCGTCATTGGCCCGGCGGATTTGAGCGTGGTAGCGCGAACTTTGCGGGTCTTGTAATACTAAAGTGTTGGTTGGTTCGCGTCCAATTGTAAAAGGATTAGCCGTTAAAGCGATCGCTTCTCCAGAAAGTTTGTAGATTAAATATGCGGTTGTTTTGCGATCGCTGCTTCCGAGTACCGTCGGTGCAAGTTGGGGAGTATTTCTCCCAGGAGGGAGACTATTTTGGGCAAGTTGTTGTGTCAGTTGTTGTAAATCTCGATCGAACCCCGCTGCTGTGTCTGAAGCTGGAAGACTCGCAGGAGAATTACCTGAAATTAAGTTTAACTGCTGTACGGGAGATTGAGGAACAATCGGACGGCCGGCTTCGGCAATTCTCATTTGCAGGGCGGCGGCATTTTCTGCTTCCTGTCGGGCACTCATTCCCTCAACTTGGCGAATAACTCCGTTGGTTTCGGGAAAGCTGACATCGCCAATTCGCACGTCTTCTAAGTTAAAACCCAGGGTATAAAAATCTTGGACGCGATCGAGCAAATTTTGGCGCAGCAACAGCCGTCCTTGACTGATAAGCTGTTGTAGGGGTATTTGCCCGATCGCTAATCCCATACAATCCTTAACTGCACTTGCTAAAGCACCTATAGGATCGGACAATTCCAAAGCTACCCGTTTCGGATCTATCACTTGATAAATAACGGTCAGAGTGGCATCAATTAAAAATCGATCCTTAGACAAAAAATCTCCGTGCGACTGCACCTCCAAATTGCGGAGTTTGGTGTCTACGAGGACAATTTGAGACTGTTCCAGCAGGGGAAGGGCAAAGCTGAAATGTCGCCCGGATTTCAGGGTACGCACGGCGCGGCCGTTTTTGACCAACACACCCGTGTAACCCGCCCCTATAAAGTCCATACTAAACCCGGCCCAGCGTTCTGGAGTTATCGTTTGAATTAGGGGAGAAGCGTTGTTCATGGGAAGGAGTTGAGGGAGGGAAGATTCTACTTTTAGGGTAACAAATTGCTGGGGGCGAGCGATCGGGCGGTGTGCCGGTTCCGCAACCTCTATTCTATACTTCTGGACTCCCCCCGATTCAAGCCGGACTGGATCTAGCTTGCATCTAGTTGATGGTGGGGGCGATCGAAATACTGTTCGTAGGGTGCGTCTGATCCTTCAAACCTGTTGAAATCGGAAGAATTAATGTCTAACGCACCCTACAATTTGGTTGAACGGTGACTAAAGGTGAGTAATTTATTGGCTATACTTAAGGCATCATGCTAGGAGCGTAAGTCAGATGAATACGATCGCGATCGCCCTTTCAGATGAGCGACTCCTGAAGTTACAAAAACTCGCCAACGGCTTGAATGTATCGATAGAAGAGTTAGTTTTAATAGGCATCGAAAACTTACTCCTCCCGCGAACTAAATGCAGAAAGCGATCGCCCATTGATAGAGTTTCAGTGCTACACTAAAATTACAGCATTGTTCGGTGGCAATTGCGTGATACCCTACTTGCACGAGGAAAATATATGGTAACTACGCTCGAAATTGACAAAACTCTCCTTCAAGAAGCCCTTGATTTGAGTAACCATCCAACACCTACTACATTAATCGAAGCAGCTTTGCGCGAGTACATTCAACGTCGCAAACAACTAAAAGTAATGGAATTGTTTGGTACTATTGACTACGATGAAGATTATAACTACAAGGAACAGCGACAAACTTTATGAATGTTCTTGTTGATAGTTCCGTTTGGTCGTTGGCCTTGCGGCGCAACACAACAAATGAGGCGCTCTCTATTGTTAATGTACTGCGTGATTTGATTGCAGATGGACGAGTTGTTTTACTGGGGGCGATTCGTCAGGAGGTACTTTCTGGTGTACGCTACAAGGAACAGTTTGCTCGATTGCGAGAGTATCTTCGTGCTTTTCCTGATTTAGAGCTAACAACTGAAGATTATGAGTTAGCCGCGGAATTTTTCAATACCTGTCGCAGTAATGGTGTTCAGGGTTCAAATACTGATTTTCTGTTATGTGCCGTTGCTCATCGTCGCGGCTACACCATTTTCACTACTGATAAAGATTTTGAGAATTTCCGATCGCACATTCCTGTCGTATTACTATCAGGGTGATTTCTCAGTTTATATCTTAACTTAGGGATGCCGATCGCACTTTTGGATTTGAGATGTCCCAGAGGCGATCGCAATGCAGGGAAAATAAGGGCGATCGCTCTTTGAGTTACTTGGGGGAAGGGGTTATATTTACAATATCAGAGGCCCAAAACAAATACGCTAAAAAAGCATACTGTTTCCCTGTTTCTAGTCGATTAGCCCATTCAACCATTCCTTCTAAATCCATTGACACTTGACCCTGAAAATCGGAAGTTGGTAAAACCTGATTGTGTAAAGCTTGTAAAGCTTGCACTACAGCCACTAAATTTGGACGGTTTTCATAGTCAGAAGGTGAGAATTCCCCGAATAAATTTTCTATTTCTACCTCTGTATCTCGCACTAACTGTAAAGCTTCCTTCATAGGAGCAACTAGACGCTGAATATACTGTTGAAATTCTTTTTTTCCTTGCTCATCTAAATCTTGGAGTTTAGACTAAGCACAAATTGACTCAGCTAACGCTGAGTAGAAATTGTGGTGAATTTAGAGAGAGCTTCCTAGGTTAACTAATGGATTTTGACGAGTTTTGGAACCTA
>JACJNY010000066.1 GCA_014695295.1 Microcoleus sp. FACHB-61
ATGTAGCAAAATACACCGATCAGGAAGTGGAAAATTACCAATTGGTAAGGGCCGCCGTTGTACAACCACTCATCGAGGGAAGCAGCTTCCCAGATTGGGTAGAAGTGCAAGCCGATGGCGTTGGAAGAAGGAACAACAGCACCTGTGATGATGTTGTTACCGTACATCAAGGAACCAGCAACAGGTTCGCGGATGCCGTCGATGTCCACAGGAGGAGCAGCGATGAAGGCGATGATGTAGCAAATGGTGGCGCTCAGCAAGGTAGGAATCATCAAGACGCCGAACCAACCTACATAAATGCGGTTGTCGGTGGATGTTACCCAGTTGCAAAACTGCTCCCACAGATTGGCGCTTTCGCGCTGCTGTAAGGTTGTTGTCATCTGTTTATGATTGCTTTATTTGGTTTTCAATGTTCGGATGATGTTTCTATTATTAACGGTATTGTTAACGTTTGTAAAGGGGTTTAACGACAGTTAAACTGATGAGTGTGATTAGGAAAGCTGATGAAAGGAGAGAGATGGGCGTAGCTTGCGGGGCGGGACGCCATCGTCCCCGCGCGACAAGATATGCCAGCGTGTTCTTCGGCGCACCTCAACCCTAACGAACGGGAGCGATGGGAGGTGGAGAAGGTAGAGGAACAGGAGCGAGGACGGGTGGAGAGACTGGCCTGCGAGCAGGTGGAGAAATCCTGAACTGCTGGAGTTGCTGCGGGGTGAGCGATCGCAAAATTCTCAGTCCGAGAGTGTCTCGGGAGATGCTTAAAGCGTAGGAGGGATCCAAATACGGGCGGAAATTTGATTTGTTGTTCAAATAGCATTCCATGAAAGCTAGGCTGAGTCCGCTGAGGTAGCGGCGGGCTAAAGTGGGTTCGGGTCCGATGGCCTGTGGAGGTGGCAGAAAGAGGCTTTGAGGGGATTCCTCGATCGTTGAGAAGTGAGTCCCGTTGTTCATCAGTACCAGATATTTGTTGGGCGATGTCAGCCAAGTGAACGGTAGAATTTGTTCGAGCAAAGCGGGGGCGACGGTATCGGCGCTGCCTGCGATTAGCATGACTGGGATTTGGATTTTGCTGAGGTTTGTTTCTCCGAGAATGCTGCTGGCGATCGGGTTGACGGCGATCACAGCTTTGATGCGCGGGTCGTCGAAATTGTACTGGTTGCGCTCTAGGCCGCGGGCGCGGCACTGCAACAGCAGGGAGAGGTTCCAAGTTTCGTTTTCGAGCTGGCAGTCTTTGTCTAGCTGTGCAAAATTAATCCCCGCCCCGGCTAATGCTAAAGCCGTATAGCCGCCGAAGGACTGGCCGATGACGCCGACTCGCTGCAAGTCGAGCTGCCCTTGGTAGGTCGGATCGGTTGTAGAAAGTTTGGTTAAATAATCGAGCAGGTCTTTGATGTCGAGGGGGCGGTTGACAAATTCTGCTGGTTCTGATACTTGATTGGCTCTGCCTGTTACTAACTCTTGGATTTGTTGGGCGTTGCTGCCGGGGTGTTCGGGGACGGCGACGGCAAAGCCATAGGAGGCTAAGTGTTTGGCTAAATACTCGAAGGAAAGGCGATCGGAACCTAAACCGTGGGAAATTACTACTACTGGGGCCGGTTGCGGGCTCCCCTGTGGCAGGTAAATGTCCATATCAAAGGTGCGAGCGCGATTTGGACTCGTCACAGTTACCGATGATTTTTTCCAAGTATAGGGGCCCGGTAGCTGGGGCTGCTGCATTTCGGCGGGCGGTATGGCGGGTTCAGAGGCTGCTTGTGCTTCGGACAACTGGGCAACTCCGGCGATCGTCTGATTGGAACGGTTGATCAGCGATGTCAGCTCGTTGGCGATACCCAAGCCGCGGGCGATGTCAATCCTGATGCCATAAGTGGGGAATTTCCGCAGCACGTTGAGAATTGTCAGGCCTTCTGGATCTGAGGCTGCTAAAATCAGGGCCGCTCGCATGGCATAAAATCCGGGCTGCCGAGCTTTGGTTTGAATTACTCGGCCTAAGCGTTTTAGCAGCACTTCTCCTTGAGGCGTGTAAAGGAATTGGGCGATCGTCACGTGGCTGATTTCAGATTTCGCTTGCAGGGCGCTGCGAATCTCAGCTAGCTGAGATTCTTTGATGTACTCAGCGAAGCCGTCCAAGTTCGAGTCTATTATGCCTTCTTCGGCGAAGAGTGCCAGGGATTCGATGGGAACTGATTCTTCTAGCGGCCCGTAAGTTACGTAAATTCGCTCGGCACCCATTGCCGGTGCGGCGGTGCAAACAGCCGTGAATGCAAACAATCCTAGGTATTTTTGGGCGATCGACCGCCGAGTGCGAAGGGCAGCAGTGGAGAGACTCCGAAACAGACTGTTCATAAGTTTCAAACCTAGGACTTCTAATAATTAGTCTGTGAAACGATGTAAATTGTTTCACCAAAATTTAATACCGAAAAATCACTCTGTTGCTTCGGATGCTTCGGAAATTAGGTTATCTTGGGAAGCATAGCCAAAAGAGCAATTTTCTGACCTGACAAGACTAGCTGAAATTTAACATTCAACACCGAGGGGTCAAACCTGCGGGAATGCCCATTGATTATTTTTTCAGCTATGCAAGATCCATAGTGCGGACTGTTTTTAGTTAGTAGTCTGAAACCATCGATTTTCCGTTGGTAGCTCGATTGCCAAATCGCCTTGAAACCCTTATTCTACGGTTGGCAATCAAAAAATGTCCGAAGTATTGCAAGATATTTTCGATCGAGTTTGTAACTACAGCCTGAGTGAGAGAATTTATGATGTTCAATGCAACTGCTATCCTGATTGACGCTTTTGTTCAAGAGCTGCAGGCCGGCTACCGTCGCACCTACGGCAAGTACAAGCCTGACTACCCTGAAATTATCGCCTGGGCAGGGACTATGGCTCTGGAAAATATCGCTAACTGCGATGCTCTCTACCACAATGTGGAACACACAATGCTCGTGGCTTTGGTGGGACAAGAGATTCTCCGCGGCAAGCATATTCGCGAAGGAGGAGTGTCGCCGGAAGATTGGCTGCACTACCTGATCTCACTGCTGTGCCACGATATCGGCTACGTGAAAGGTGTTTGTCGCCAAGACCAAGAAGCTGTGGGACTCTACGCTACGGGTATTGACGGGGGCATGGTTTCTGTACCTATCGGCGCCACTTCTGCCAGTTTAACTCCTTATCATGTCGATCGAGGAAAACTCGTAATTGACGAACGCTTCGGCGGCCACACATTAATTGATGCCGAACAAATCAAGCGCAATATTGAATTGACGCGCTTCCCAGTTCCTGCTAGCGAAACTCATCAAGACAGAAACAATTATTCTGGACTCGCCAGGGCCGCCGATTTGATCGGTCAGTTGAGCGACCCCAATTACCTGCGAAAAATAAGTGCCCTGTTCTACGAATTTGAGGAAGTCGGCACTAATAAAATCTTGGGCTACAAGTCTCCGGGAGATTTGCGGCAAAATTACGCCAAGTTTTATTGGAATGGAGTTTTTCCCTACATTCCAGCAGCTTTGAACTACTTGGAATTGACCCAGGGAGGCAAACAGATTATTGCCAACCTCTACGCCAACGTATTTCAGGTAGAACACGCTGAACCGCTAGCTTTCACCAAGCCGAACGCTCAAGAATTTATCAAATCTCGCGCCAATAGCAACTTAAACGGCGAAAAAGATGATGAGAAGCTTCAAGCTTCCATGTCCGGGGACAACAAGAAATTTACCGAGTTTCCCGACTTGAATTTGTGATGATTCACGCCCATAATTCGGCACCTATAAAGGCGATTCAGGCGATTTGAGATTTTAGACTTCGGCGTGAGACGTTCGGCGAGCGCTCTGTCGAACGATTTTAGATTTACTCCACAGATGAATCTGGGAGCTTGAACTCGGGTCGAAAATTGTTGGCGGCTGGCGACTTTTGTCGGAAATTTGTATCCGTTTTTGGGCGGGGTCATAATTAGGATAAGTTTTGATTTTCTAGTTGCTGGCTCTTTTTTTTTAGCTCAAATAGAGAGCGATCATTTCAAATCTCAAATCGTTCTGGCAGCAGAAAGGTTGCTCGCTCATTTTTTTTGAGCTAAAATCGAGAGTTATAATCAAAAATCGAAAACCTTTAATAGAAAACTTTAAATCAATATGGCAGCAGAGATTCAGCAGCAAATTCAACAGTTGAGGCAGCAGCTACAGGAAGCTAGCTATGCTTATTATGTTCTCGATGCGCCTATTATGCCAGATGAGGTGTACGATCGACTTTATCGCCAGTTGCAAGAATTAGAATCAGATTATCCTGAATTAATTACTGCGGAAAGTCCGACTCAGCGCGTGGGAGAACAGCCTGCTACTCAATTTTTTAGCGTCAAGCACAATATTCCTCTCTACAGTTTGGAAAATGCTTTTAATTTTGAGGAATTTGCTAAATGGCAGGAACGCTGGCAAAAGGTAGCACCCCCCCTAACCCCCGGTCAAGAAGGAAATGCACCCCCCCTAACCCCCCCTTATCAAGGGGGGGGAATAGAAGGAAATGCACCCCCCCTAACCCCCCCTTATCAAGGGGGGGGAGTAGATGGAAATGCACCTGGGCTTAGCAATAAGGAAAATAGGGAAATTACTGCCCCCCTTAGCAAGGGGGGGTTGGGGGGGGTTTCCTATGTTTGCGAGTTAAAAATTGACGGTTCTGCTTTAGCGTTAACCTATGAAAATGGGGTTTTAGTTCGCGGTGCGACGCGGGGAGACGGCATTAGGGGAGAGGAAATTACTCAAAATGTCAAAACTATTCGCTCGATTCCTTTAAAGCTCAATTTAGATAATCCGCCGCCTGTTGTGGAAGTGCGAGGAGAGGCTTTTTTGTCTTTAGCTGTGTTTGAAGAAATTAATCGGGAACGGGAAAAAGCGGGGGAACAATTGTTTGCTAATCCTCGCAATGCTGCGGCGGGTACGCTGCGGCAGTTGGATTCTAAAATTGTGGATAAGCGACGGTTGGATTTCTTTGCTTATACTCTGCATTTAGATCGGGGTAACGAGGGTAACACGCAGTGGGAATCGTTGGAATTGTTGCGACGAATGGGGTTTAAGGTAAATCCCTATCGCAAAATTTGCTATTCTTTGGATGAGGTTCGGGAGTATTACGAATATTGGGATACTGAGAGGCGGAATTTGCCTTACATGACGGATGGGGTTGTTGTTAAGATTAATTCGGTTTGGCTGCAAAAACAATTGGGTTTTACTCAGAGGTTTCCGCGTTGGGCGATCGCCCTGAAGTATCCCGCTGCTGAAGTCCCTACAATAGTAGAAGCTGTCACCGTACAAGTAGGGAGAACCGGGGCTCTGACGCCTGTAGCGGAACTTAAACCGGTGCAGTTGGCGGGGACGACGGTTTCGCGGGCTTCTCTCCATAATAGCGATCGACTTTCAGATTTGAACCTGCACATTGGCGATACTGTAATTGTCAGAAAAGCTGGGGAAATTATACCAGAAGTTGTGCGAGTTTTGCCGGAACTTCGCCCCCCAAATGCTCAACTTTTCCAAATTCCTAGTTGCTGTCCCGAATGCGAACAGCCTGTGGTTCGGGAAAAGGGAGAGGCCGTTACTCGCTGCATTAATACATCTTGTCCGGCGATTTTGAGGGGCTCGCTGATTCATTTTTGCAGCCGGGATGCTCTGGATATTAACGGTGTTGGGGAAAAGTTGGTGCAGCAGATGGTTGATAGCAATCTGGTGCATTCTGCGGCGGATTTGTACGATTTGACTGCGGAAAGATTGATGAGTTTGGAACGCATGGGTAAGAAGTTGGCCGAAAAGTTGGTAAGTGCGATCGCCAATTCCAAAACTCAACCTTGGTCGCGGGTATTGTATGCTTTAGGAATTCGCCATGTCGGCAGCGTGAATGCTCAATTGCTGACAGAAAGATTTACCAATGTGACAGATTTGGCCTCTGCATCAGCCGCAGCTATTGAAGGCGTTTACGGTATTGGGCCAGAAATTGCTCAATCTGTTTATCAGTGGTTTCAACTGCCTGCAAATCAGAGTTTGATTGAACGGTTAATTGCTGCTGGCTTGCAGTTGCAGTCAGAAGTCAAAAGTCAAGATTCAGTAGAGATAAGTTTACCGCTAGCGGGCAAAACATTTGTAATTACCGGAACTCTGCCAACTCTGAAACGAGATGAGGCAAAAGATTTGATTCAAAAAGCGGGAGGAAAAGTTACAAATTCTGTTAGTGCTAAAACTGACTATGTAGTTGTCGGAGAAGATGCGGGTTCTAAGTTGGAGAAGGCTCTATCTTTGGGAATAGCTCAACTTTCGGAGTCCGAGTTATTGTCCATGCTATAGCGGAAGGAAGAGGGAAGAAGGAAGTTCAGCAACGGATTCAGTTCTCAAAAACAGGCAGGATGCCTCTTCCACAAGAAAGATTTAAATGTTTTTGGGGGCAGTTGCTCCTAGGCCCGCCCCTGAGTACACGCTACTTTTGCTAAAATTTTGTATAATTTGTAAGAATGCTCGATCGCAACTGCGAGCTTAGCCAAATCCCAGCAATCATAGGAGATACATTATGCCTGAAATTCCAGCAGAACAAACACGAACAAACTTGACAACTCCAGAAACAACTACCGAAAACTCAATTTCTGGAGTGGAAAACGTGAAAAATAGTTTGGGAAACGTCCTAAATAGTTGGAAGTTGAAAGCAGGATTAGCCGTTGCTGTACTGTTTGCAGTGTTGCTATTGGCTTTCTACTGGCAGCATATGATTGCAGTCGTAGGCATGAAGAGTTGGTCGGCGCGATCGGGAGCTCAGCCGATCGAATGTATGGTAAGAGATACTAATAACGACGAGTATGTCAGTTGCAGCGCCCTCCTCGATCAGCAGATTGTCCCTCTTGAGTGCAGTTCGAGTTTGTTCAATATCGGCTGTCGAGTCAATTATGGAACTGCGGCACCAAATCCGAGACAAGTCAGCCCTAGATAGAGCATCTGCGGGTTAGAGATGATTGTTGAAGGAACAGATTTGCTACTTAAAATATGGGACTTACCAAAAAAATCTCACCGTGAAAATACTCCAGCAATAAAGATCGGAAAACAATTGTTTTTCTTGTTGTAAATTAGCAGGTAAGTTGACTTACCTGCTATTGTCATTAGGTAATCTGTGATAGATGATGTGCGGCAGTATATTGGCGAGCCGAAGGTTTTTGATGATATTACTTTGGTGGTGAGGAAACAGAAATAGAGTTCCAAACCCCCTGGCTCGATCGGCCCTTGAAATTGGGGCAGCGACGGGGGAACCCCCCCAACCCTCCCAAGCGAGCATTGCCCCTACTGTAGAAAGTTTCGTCCCTAAGAAGCGGAGACTGAACAATAAACATGGGAGCTTACCAGGGGCTTCCGATCATGGTGAAACTACTCCAGTAGTAAGGATGAGAAAAATTTTGGTTTGCTTGTTGTAAATTAGCAGGTAAATTTAACTTGCCGCCTGTTGTTACTAGCTGTCCGTTTTCCAGCAGCACTTTACCGGACATTATTGCTTGTTGAGCCAGTTGCAAAGCTTCTGCTTTAGTGGTGGTTCCTCGCAACTGGTGGTAAAATTCGCTCATCAGCCCCAAAGTGCCTCCATCGTCAACATACCACAAACTCCCTAAAGCAGATTTCGTGCCGGATTTTACCGCTAAACCTCCAAAACCTAACTCTGCTTCCCGATCGCCCATAGCAGTTCTACAAGCACTTAATACTAACAAGTCTACCTGCGGATTGCGCCAATTCAAACTCTCCATGCGATCGAGCTGCAATTTGGAATTCCACAGTTGAATGTAGGAATTGCTCGGTTTTCCCGGTTTGAATTCAGCGTGAGTTGCTAGGTGAACGATCCGAAATCCTCCCTTGGCGTGTTCCGAGTTGAGATTATCTAAAGTGAAAGTGGAATTGAGGAAAGATGGGCCGTGCCACTGAGCCACAATCGCCTGCAATTCGATCGGCACATTGGGCAAGGGCTGTTGCTCAACAAATTCTGACCTTCCCATTGCTAGCACTGTGGCGTCTCTAACAGCTTTATAATTGGTATTAGTCGAACTAAAACTTGGAATTAGGCTGAAACTGTATTTTTCCATCAAGAAGCCTTTACCGTCGTGCAAAGCGGCAAAGGGCAGGCTTCGCAATCCCGCATCGACTGACACTAACAAAGTCTGAATTCCTAAGGTTTCTAAGTCTTTTTCTAGGGGTGCGATCGCCCATTTATATAGTTGCTGCGCGGGGGCTAGATAACTGGTACTAGCGCGTTTTGCGGGATTGGTGATTTCAGCGCGCAACTCTTGGACGGTGGGGAAAAGAGCTGCTCTGTTGGCTTCGGGGACGCTGTAGTGAATCGGCCGCCCCACGGGAGCAACTAAAATTAGTTCCAGTCGATCGGCTCGCGAGACTATGTAGATAATACCAGACCGCTTGCCAGTTTGCCGTTCGATATTTTGTAAAGTTTCTTGGAATGTCGAAATCAAGGTTTTTTCCTCGGGGAGGTTGGCTTTTACCCCCAGGTATTCTCCAAATTCTTGATTCCTCATTTCTTCGATTCCCCAGACTGTTTTCTGTATGTCGTTACCTTCAAAAAGTTGATCGGGAGACGGAACATATCCCAGAACTAAATTAGAAGTAGGGTTGACTGTTGGTGGTTTTTTTGATTCTGGTAGGGACGGTACGATGTCGGCGGGTAATTGACGGGTGATACTTTGATCGATGGTTAAAATTCGATCGGCAGCAGCAACAGGGGGATTGTCTCGCGGTGGAGTTTTCGGGGGTTGAAAGTCTTCTGAATCAGGGGTTGAAGGTTGCGGTGCGGGTGTATCTGCGGCTGTGGGCGATGCTAGTGTTGTCACAGGTGCGATCGGCTTTAAGGGTTCTTGTACAGATTCTGGGGCTGACGTTACCTGCTGATTTTCCTGTTGATTGATGACCGTTACTTGCTGATTTTCCTGCTGATTTGTTTCCGTTACTTGCTGATTTGTTTCCGTTACTTGCTGATTTTCCTGTTGATTTGTTTCCATTACCTGCTGATTTGTTTCCGTTGTCAGCGGCATTGTTGGCAGAACGGTTCCCGTTGTTTGCGGAATTGTTGGCGGAACGGTTCCCGTTGTTTGCGGAAGTATTGGCGGAACGGTTCCCGTTGTTTCCGTTATTGGCGGAACGGTTCCCGTTATTGGCGAAACGGTTTCCGTTATTGGGGGGATTGTTGGCGGAATTGTTGGCGGAACGGTTCGCGTTATTGGGGGGATTGTTGGGGGAATTATTGGCGGAATTGTTTCCGTTATTGGCGGAGTTGTTGGCGGGGTTGTTGACGAGACTGTGGCCGGGATTATTGGGGAAATTGTTTCCGTCGTGGGCGGAATTATTGGGGGAATTGTTTCGGTTGTGGACGGAATTGTTGGGGGAATTGTTTCCGTTGTGGACGGAATTGTTGGGGGAATTGTTTCCGTTATTGGCAGAATTGTTGGGGGAATTGTTTCCGTTATTGGCAGAATTGTTGGCGGAATTGTTGGCGGAATTGTTTCCGTTATGGACGGAATTGTTGGCGGAATTGTTTCCGTTATGGGCGGAATTGTTGGGGGAATTGTTTCCGTTATGGGCGGAATTGTTGGGGGAATTGTTTCCGTTGTGGGCGGAATTATTGGGGGAATTGTTTCCGTTGTGGGCGGAATTGTTGGGGGGATTGTTTCCGTTGTGGGCGGAATTGTTGGGGGGATTGTTTCCGTTGTGGGCGGAATTATTGGCGTCGGGTCGATCGCGTCATCAGTCAAAAGCACAATATTACCAACACTACTAGAACGCGGAAACGACTGCGATGTAATGGTAGATTGTCCTGTTGTAATTGCACCCGCCGTACCGTTGCTAGCAGCATCCCCCACCACAAACGGTTGAATCGGCGTCCCTCCATCTCCCCCAGCGTGTACAATTGTAATTTTGCCACCACCTGCACCGCCAGCAGTAGAAATGCTAGCAAATCCCGTCGGCGACAGTGGGGTTGAAAAAGTACCCGTAGCGCGGAAAAAATTGCCTGTTATTGCTGTCACCTCGCCCCCGGTGCCGCCAGTACCGCCTTGGGCATTGATCCACTCTACTTGAATATCGCCGATCGGATCTAAGAACACATTGCCGGCATTTCCGACTATACCGCTAGAGTTAATTTGTCCGGCCGTAATTGAAGTTATCGCCTTAACAGTTATGTTACCGCCACTGTTTGCGGATGTATTCAAATTGCCTGCGGTGAAATTGTTACCGCTTGTAAAGAGAATTTCTCCGCCATTAGCAGTAATATTTTTAACACTTATATCGCCCTTGGCAGTAATATCGACTTTGCCTGCGGTGACATCTCCCGATAAGTTGACTTTTTCCGTGTTTAGTGCTGTCAATTGTTGCGCGTTAATTGTCGAGTTTCCTGTCACATTGCCAGCATTTTCGATCGCAAGATTTCCTAACTTGCTGGTGGCACCCACCGCACCGTTGAAAGTGATGCTGCCGCTACCGGAGGCTAGAGTTAAGTTGCTGGCATTAATGCTGTCACTGTCGATCGCACCTCCAAAGGCAATATTCCCCCCGGCTGTACTCAATATCGCATCTTTCGTCAACCCGAGAACACCGTTAATATTGATATTGCCCTGATTAGTAGTAACATTGCCACCTAACTTAGTGCTTGCAGCAACAATATTTAAACCAGAATTGCTCGCTATATTACCTGTGAATTCCGCCTGCGTTGCCGTAACATTCAAAGCAGAAACTGGTGCTGTCCCTCCGATATTTCCTTGCACCAGCACATTGCCTGTAGCTGCATCTAAGTTCAACAAATGATTGCTGTCTATCGCCCCAATTATCTTAATATCTCCGCCGCCGGTACTGAGATTAATATCGTTACCGAGTTGGACAGTGCCGTTGAGAGCGATCGGATTTTTATTGGTATTGATGCCAGAATTTAAATTAATGGTGGAAGCGTTGAGAGCTATGCTGCTGTTGTCATTTCCGGTAAGAGTGCCATCAAGTGCGATCGTACCAGTTCCCGTTTGAATATTTACTGGGTCTAAAAATGTAAGATTAGAGGAAATACTAACATTTGCACTGCTATCCGATCGCCCGATCGCGATCGAGCTAAATCCATTTTGAATTAAACTAATTTCCGATGCAGTCAAATCTAAACCGCTAGTATTGTTATCACTTCCGCCAACAACCATATTTTGTCCGGCTGTTGCGGGTTGCAGCGTTAACGCGCCCGTACCCGAAACATTCCCAGAAAAATCAATTTCACCGGCTGTTAAATTCAGCGGGTTACTACCTGCAGATAAAGTAGAACCGAAAGCAATTGTTGCATTTCCCAGCGTAAAACTTACAGGAGCTGTTAATGTCGCCGGGTCGCTAAAACTAATGTTATCATTAGTTGTGGTGATATTTCCGTTAACTGCAACAGTTCCCCCGCCATTTTGAATAAATTCACCGTCTAGGTTCAGGTTTTTCTCAATATTGAGATTCACCTTATTGGCAATTGTGAGCGTGCCGTCATTGGTGGTTGTTACAGTTCCTTTGAGATTGACATTATCAGCAGCAATACCCAGATTGCCAGCTACGTCAACTGTCTTGTTGAAAGTAATGTCGCTGCCTGAAAACACCGATTTTGGGGCAACAGTCACTGCATCTGCATAAGTTTGAGTGCCGGTTGTAGTCACATTGCCGCCTAAAGATATCTTGCTGTTGGCAGTTAAAGTTGTGAGAGGAGTTGTTTCGCCGATCGCACTTTTGAAGGTAAGATTACCGCTAGCCGCCTTCACAGTCAAATCGCTGCTACCGTCAACAGTATCGTTGAAAGTAATGCTGTCACCTGAAAGAATCGGATTATTGGCAACAGTCACAGCATCTGCATAACTTTGACTGCCAGTTGTAGTCACATTGCCCTTGACTTGAGTTGTGCCCCCAGCATCTGTCGTCAAACTTGCGGCATTGACTGTTTGATTAAATGCGGTTGTTCCTGTAGAGTTAGCTGTTAAATTGCCGAGCGCACTTGTAGCACCAACTGCACCATTGAATGTAACATTACCAGTACCCCCATTCACAGTTAAATCGCTGCTGCCGTCAACAGTATCGTTGAAAGTAATGCCGCTGCCGGAGAGAATGGGATTGTTGGCAATTGTAACTGCATCTCCATAAGTTTGACTGCCGGTTGTAGTCACATTTCCCTTGACTTGAGTTGTGCCCCCAGCATCTGTAGTCAAACTTGCGGCATTGACTGTTTGATTAAATTCGGTTGTTCCTGTAGAGTTAGCTGTTAAATTGCCGAGCGCACTTGTAGCACCAACTGCACCATTGAATGTAACATTACCGCTAACCGCATTCGCCGTCAAATCGCTGCTGCCGTTAACAGTATCGTTGAAAGTAATGCCGCTGCCGGAGAGAATGGGATTGTTGGCAATTGTAACTGCATCTCCATAAGTTTGAGGGCCAGTTGTAGTCACATTGCCATTAAGTTGAGTTGTACCGCCAGCATTGGTGGTGAAACTGGTAGCCCTGACAGCATTAAATGTAGCTGTACCAGCACTGTTGACGGTGAGATTTCCTAATACTGTCGCGTCGCCGATCAAACCTTTAACCTCAATTTTTCCAGTACCTGTTTCTAAAGTGAGATTGCCAGTGCCATCAATGTTATTGTTAAACAGAATATTGCCACCTGCTGAAGTGCCATTACTGACTAAGACGTTATTTCCAACTAAGGTATTACCGTTAAGTGTAATATCCTGAGATAGGGTGGTAATATTTCCATTCAGGTTATTAGTTGTAGCATTGAGAGTAATTGAGGCATTATCAGTTCCCAAAATCGAGCCATCGGGATTGACAAAAATAGTGCCTAGAGTATTGAAACTCACAGGATCGGCAAAAGATACTGGCAAATTCTCTACAGTGATATTGCCTGTAGTAGTCTTCCCTCCGAAAACAATGGCACTAAAGCCATTACGCAATGAGGATAAAAAAGGTGCTCCTATATCGATCGCCTGCGGATCGTCACCAAGTTCAGCCTGGAAGCGAATTCCGAAATCCGGCGAAAACGGCTGAATTGAAAAAGTGCCTTTACTCTGCGCGGAACCTCCTAGCGAAAAGCCAATCTCATTCCCAGTAATGCTAATATTTCCAGTACCGGGCAATCCATTAGCATCAATGCTATTTATCCCAACTTCAGTGGGAGTTGCGATCGCGATCTCTCCACCGGCACCAGAAGTAGAACTAGAATTAACCACTCCTGAGTATGCAAAAATGTTGCCTGTTTGACCTGTGAGGGTGATTTTTCCGCCATTGCCAGCAGTGGAACTGGAGTTAAGATTACTAGCATTAATATTGTTGGCAGTGAGTGTAATCGGGCCACCATTTCCGGTAGTGGAGGTGGTATCAATTGCCCCTGCAGTCGTATCAATATCACCATTAGTGCTGGTAAGGGCGATCGCCCGTCCGGGATTTCTCATACTACCAACGGTCATATTCCCTGTAGTTTCAATCAAAAAATCGATCGGACTCTGAACCTCGAAAGAATTGATTGTTGTCAAGGAACGCAAACCTGTAGGCTCCCCAATTGGCCCGTTGACATTAATAACGCCTGTTCCCGTAGTCAAAACTAGGTTGCCATCTCCGTCAACCGTTCCCCCAAAATTAATGTCGCCTGCATTCGTTAACCCAGTATCGAGAGTGACATTAGAACCCGTACCGAGAGAGACTTGCTCACCAAAGGTAATATTCTGTTCGTTGGTAAGAATATTTGCATTTAAGTTAGTCGTTGGAGCATTAAAAGTAATTGAAGCGTTGTTTACGCCTGTAATGTTTCCATCGACTGCAATTGTCCCAGCTTGCATTGTGACGGGGAAATTAAAAGTAACACCAGAGGGGTCAATTGCGATCGCCCCCGTCCCATCCGTGCGCCCTATAATCATTTTGGAAAACCCATTCAATACGGGAGGTGCGAGTTCCGCTGCACTGAGATTCAAACGAGCGTCCGTAGTATTGCCACCCACAGTAATATCTAAAGTGGGAGTAAGTGGCTGCAACTGGATAGTCCCAGTACCTTTAACTTGACTTGCTTCTGACAATTGAATTTCATCGCCCGTCAAAGTGACATTGCCGCCTTTAGTCGCGTCAATCACAGCGTCGATGAGGTTAATTGCAATGGAATTGTTATTAGCCTTTCCCGTGAGGTTAATATTACCTGTTCCCGTAGATTGCACCCTATTAGTAAGACTCTCGTAGCCCGGGCCTAAGTCAATCCCATAGCTGCTAGATTCAGTCCCTACACCGGTACCGGTTAAAGCAATATCTCCATCCTGCGATCCTATCGTGCCTATGTCGAGCCTGATCCCAGAATTACTGCCCGTCCCTCCACTGCCCGTGCCCGTCAACGTCACCTTTCCCAGACCTGCGCTGTTGACTCTAGACTCGCCTAGAAATATACCGTCGTTGAAAGTCCCCGTCCCACCACCTGTACCAGTCAGAGTGACATTTCCAGAGAGCGCTTTTACTGTGCCGCCACTAAATGATATCCCTAATGATATCCCTCGATTGCCATCAGTCCCATTGCCGCCAACACCGGTTAGAGTCAGATTTCCGGTGCCTGTGGAGTTCACCACCCCTCTTTCCACCAAAAGGCCCCTGTTGTTTTCCGCGCTCCCCTGGCCTGTTCCAGTCAGGGTGATATCTCCATTCTGCGATTTTACTGTGCTGCCAAAACCAAAAATAGTTATCCCTTGATTGCCACTCGTCCCATTTCCCCCTGTCCCGGTAATGGTGACAGTCCCATTCCCGGGTGTTGACTCGACTGTAGAGTTGTTGATTCTAACGCCGATGTTACCGATTCCTGTCCCCGCACCCGTGCCAGTCAGGCTGACATTTCCCCCAGCCGATTGCACTGTGCTGCTGCTAATAGATATCCCTTGATTACCATCTGTCCCGTTCCCGCCAGTACCGTTGAGAGTAATACTTCCTGTTCCGGTCGATAGTACTGTCCTGATACCATCAATATCAATGTTAATCCCGTTAATGTTAATCCCGTTGTTGTCGCTTCCAGTTCCATTACCGCCAGTACCGTTGAGAGTAATATTTCCTGCCCCGGTCGATAGCACTGTGCTGATATCATTAGCATTAATGTTAATTCCGTTGTTCTGGCTTCCAGTTCCATTACCGCCAGTGCCGTTGAGAGTAATACTTCCAGTCCCAGCCGTCGTGATTCCGCTGTTAGAAACAGAAATGCCGTCATTGTCGCTGTCTCCCGCGAGTCCTTGACCTCTAATAGAAATATTTCCAGTGCCGGCATTGAGGGTGGAATCGGTGAGATTAACTCCGATGGGATTGGGCGCTGTCCCTACTGCTGGGGAATTTGACGGGTTGCTGCCGCCTCCTAAAATAATGTTGCCGCCGTTGGAGTTGATGATAGCATTGGTAATGGCGATCGCCCCTGCACCACTGGCATCTACATCTGCATTCAGGGTGATACTGCCGCCCTTAGCCGTGATATTTTTGTTAACAAGTATGCTGTTATTAGCATTCAGAGTTAGGGAATTACTATTCGTCCAAGATACCGGAGCGCTGACTGTAATATCGCCTTGGCTCAGAAAATCCGACGCAGTGGAAATAGTCACATTTCCCAAACCTAGCTGTGTTTGCAGCGTCCCATTATTAATTGTAGAAGTACCCTCCGAGGGCGTAAATGCTCCCCCTGCTAAACTGCCGCCTGCATCCGCATCGGCGCTAATAGTGATATCAGTAGGATCTAGCAATAAGGTTCCCGCAATACCAAAGGTCGATCGCAAATCAACTAATCCTTGAAAATCCAGCGATTGCTTTCCAGACACTTCCACAAAGCCGCCATTCCCAGAAAATAAGCCACCTCTCGCCGTAATATTGCCATTAAAGCGAGTAGTTTCATCAGCCCAAACTATAACTCGCCCGCCATTCCCATTACTAACAGCATCAGCATTAATCGTCGAGTCGCTGCTGACAAAAGTCCGCAAAGCATTGGGAACAGTCCCCAAACCCTGATAATCTCCACCAATCAGTACATTACCGCCGCCGTTAATCCCAGAAGCATCGATCTTGCCCGCAATAACTCCTACTTTGTCGCCTAAAATATTTACAGTACCGCCAGTGTTACCAGAGACATTGAGAGTGCCGGATGCGATCGCAGTTCCCGCAGTTACCGGCACAGCAGCATTCCCCGTCAACACAACTTCGCCATTGGGATTTACCGTCAAACCCGTCGCCTGTGCCACACCTTGTCCAGTCAGCAACTCTGGCAAAGATAACACTGGCTGCGTCCAATTGTTGGGCAGCGAACTTTGATTTGCTGTCGGCTGAATATCCAAGCTCAATAAATTTCCAGCTTGACTAATTCGCACCAAATTGTTACCCGGTACGGCGCTGATGAGAATATTGCCGCTAGGCGCAGTAACCTGACCCGTATTGACAACCGTACCGCCGATCAAACTTAAACTTTGACCTGGTGCCACAGTCAAATTGCCGGCATTAACAATGCTTCCCCCTTGAAAATTTGTAAACGCAAAACTGTTCGGTGTCCCGATGAAACTTGCCCAATTGTTATTGCCGATCGCACTAAACCACTGATTGTTCCCAAAACCAATCCCTGTCGCCGTAGTAGCATTAAAAGATCCAGGCACGTTGAGACTGGCATTCGGCCCGAAAATCATGCCGGCAGGATTCATCAAGAATAAATTGGAATTGCCGCCCGTAACTTGAATTAAGCCATTTATTAAAGAAGGATTACCTCCAGTAATCCTTCCCAAAATATTTTGAATATTCGGATTAGTCAGAAAGTTAGCCGTTTGAGCCTCGCTGAGGCCAAACTGAGTAAAACTGTGAAAAAGATTAGCCCCATCTCCGCTGAAAGACCCCCCGGAAATGTCGTAGCGGTTGCCGTTGGGAGTAACAACTGTGTTAGTGCCATCCGCTGCCGGGGCGATGGGTTGCGCGTTTGCCGAACCCGCCGCTGCACTCAGCCAGCCAACAATGAATAACCATCCGAGCAAATGTAGTTTGTTGGCTGTCATTGTGTTTAAAGATTGTGCTTATCGTATTTATCACTCCTATTTTTACTCATAAAAATTCGTCATGTCAATAGGATAGACCTATTTTTCATTCCTAAAAAATTGGGAGGGAATCTGAAGGGAATGTATGTATTTATAAATATATAATAATGGCAAAAAACCTAGTATTTTTTAGGAAGCCGAAAGCGTGAGTATCAAGATATACAAGCGAGTAAAGAAATGCTCTCACCCCCCCTCCCCATCTAATGTTTATTTGTAACCACCTACTTAGGGGTTTTCAGTTAAGTGAAGTACAGATATCGGGTAGGGACAGGGTAATGCCGTTTCCCTACTGTATTCAGGCGCGATCGCGCGATGAAACTTGGTTTCTCGTTTCCACTTTCACAGCTTCCATGAGGCAATTACCTTAAAAAACCGGGTTTATGCGTCCGGAAATGTTGGCGAAAATATGAGGTGGCACGCGAGAGTTAGGGGTTTAAAAAACTCGAAATATTAGTCAAAATTACGTAAGTATTATCGCCTGTTCTCCAGCTTGCTTCCAGTAGCAAAAAACTCGCTCAAATCCCTACTCGCGCCCACTGCAGGAGACAGCAGCCGACGAGCAGCTTGCAATCCGCTTTGAGGAGGAACTGGCCGAACAGCGGAATTTCTCTCAGAAACTTTATAAGTTTTCGATTATCTTTACCAAAACTTTACAAAGCTGGAGTAAAATTTTTATGTATTTTTGATACTAGCCAATATTTGCAAGTCTTGCACTCAACTTTAGACGGGTACGGAAACGAAGTAAATGTAGTAGGTTGGAAGCCTAGGGAGGATGAAAATCTTGCTGTTATAGATTAAAGTGTGGCAATCTAGTATCAGTGAAAACTCTTAGAAGAAGCACTCATTTAGTCAAAAACACACTTAAGTGATATCGGTGTGTAGATTCACTGGTGTGGAGTCTCTTCTGTAAGTTTGACGATCGTCCTAAATATCGCACGCTCGCGATCGTCGTATTCGCGTCACGGCAACATGGGATTTCCCGCTTTACTACCTAACAATACTGGAGGAATCAGGGTTATGACTACTTTAACGCTAGTCAAAAAAACATCTTTTACAGTCGCCAGCTTGGCAACCACAATGTTGCTCAGCATCTGCACGCCCGTCCGAGCTTTCATGTTTGGCACTGGCGGCATCCAGTTCGATCGAGATACCAATATAAACTTTACCTTCGAGGAATCTCACGGCGGTTACCAGTCGAGCTTGTGGGTAGCCCAAGCTCAGTCAGCAAACACCGGCTACACCAACATCGCCCGACTGTTTTACGAGACTAAACCCTCAGATAACGCCAGCGCCGATGACTGGCAGGGAACCTTCGGCAACGCAGTCACCTCCGAAAACGGCTCCATCACCCAAACCTTCACATTTTTGCAGGATCAAATTTATGCCTTGCTGCTGTGGAGCGACACCGGCACCGGTCAACCACTCGAGCAGTACGTCTCGTCGAGCAGCTTCATGAACAGCCCCGAATGGTTTGCCGCCGGCAGCAAGTTCCAGAGAGATGACTGTCTGGTGGGGGGCTGTCAGCAAGCCGTGTTTGGCAACTTTTTGCTCGACCCCAACTCCAACGGCTCATTTACAAACATCAACGGCGCTAATGGCCCAGGGCAATATTCATTCGTCACAATGGCGGAACTGGCTCAGGGCACACAAATCTCCTTCGACGATGCCGGAGGAAACGACCAAGACTTCCAAGACTTCACCGTGTTGGCTCAGTTAGCCTCCGAAACAATGACCCAACAGGCTCAGCGCACACCAATCTCCTTGGGCGATCGCCCAGGAAACAACCTTCGCTCCCAAGACCTCCCCATGTCCGCTGAGTTAGCCTCCGAACCAGTCCCGGAACCAGTCACAGTATTCGGGACTATGCTGGGGCTCGGGGCTTTGGCTGCGGCTCGCAGGAAAAAAAAGCGAGGGCAGCAACGATAAAAATGACTATTAACCAGCCCCATACAAATCTAAATAGTGCGTCTGTTCAGTGGTACTCTGAGAAATAGCATTTCTAAATGTTAAGACTTTTTCCATAACGGGAAAAATAGCATCCTAACAAAGGCACTATTCATGGTATCAACCGCAGAAAAAACGAACGTAGGCTACATCACCCAAATCATTGGGCCGGTTGTAGACGTAAAATTCCCAGGCGGCAAACTGCCCCAAATCTATAACGCTCTCACGATTTCCGGCAAAAACGAAGCAGGTCAAGACATTGCCGTTACCTGCGAAGTTCAACAACTGCTCGGAGACAGCCAAGTGCGTGCAGTTTCCATGAGTACCACCGACGGCTTGGTGCGCGGCATGGAAGCGGTAGACACCGGAGAATCTATCCAAGTTCCCGTCGGAATCCCAACTCTCGGCCGCATTTTTAACGTCATCGGTCAACCCGTAGACAACCTCGGCCCGGTCAATACTTCCGAAAGTATGCCCATCCACCGCAACCCCCCGGCTTTCACCGAACTGGAAACCAAGCCTTCGGTGTTTGAAACTGGGATCAAGGTGATCGACCTGCTGGCCCCCTACCGTCGCGGCGGCAAAATCGGTTTGTTCGGCGGCGCAGGCGTCGGCAAAACCGTGATTATGATGGAACTCGTGAACAACATTGCCAAGGCTCACGGCGGCGTGTCCGTGTTCGGCGGTGTGGGCGAGCGCACCCGCGAAGGCAATGACCTCTACAAAGAAATGATCGAGTCGGGGGTTATTGACGAAGAAGACCGCACCAAGTCGAAAATTGCTCTGGTTTACGGTCAAATGAACGAGCCGCCTGGTGCTCGGATGCGCGTGGGCCTGTCGGCTCTGGCGATGGCCGAATACTTCCGCGATGTCAGCAAGCAAGACGTGCTGCTGTTCATTGACAATATCTTCCGGTTCGTGCAAGCGGGCTCTGAGGTATCGGCTCTGTTGGGTCGGATGCCTTCGGCTGTGGGATATCAGCCGACTCTCGGAACAGACATGGGCGACTTGCAAGAACGGATTACTTCGACTACCGAAGGTTCGATTACTTCGGTTCAAGCTGTGTACGTGCCTGCGGATGACTTGACTGACCCCGCGCCGGCTACGACTTTTGCTCACTTGGACGCTACAACTGTGTTGTCTCGCGGTTTGGCTGCGAAGGGCATTTATCCGGCGGTTGACCCACTGGATTCTACGTCTACAATGTTGCAAGTTAGCGTTGTCGGCGAAGAGCACTATGGTGTTGCTCGTCAGGTGCAGTCTACTCTGCAACGCTATAAGGAATTGCAAGATATTATTGCGATTTTGGGCTTGGATGAGCTGTCGGAAGATGACCGCTTGACCGTTTCTCGCGCTCGCAAAATTGAACGGTTCTTGTCCCAACCGTTCTTTGTGGCGGAAGTGTTCACAGGTTCCCCCGGCAAGTACGTCAAGCTGGCAGACACCATTAAGGGCTTCCAGATGATTTTGGCTGGCGAACTTGACGAATTACCGGAACAAGCTTTCTATTTGGTGGGCGATATTAACGAGGCGATCGCCAAAGCTGAAAAAATGAAAGCTGACGCCAAGTAATTTTAGTCATTAGTCAGTAGTCAGTAGTCAGTAGTCAGTCGTTATTAGTTATTAGTTATTTGTTATTGGTAACAACTGACAACTGATAACTGACAACTGACAACTGACAACTGACAACTGACAACTGACAACTGACAACCGACAACTGACAATTTATGACATTAACTGTGCGCGTAGTTGCCCCAGACAAAACTGTTTGGGATTCTAATGCTGAAGAAGTAATTCTGCCGAGCACTACAGGCCAATTGGGTATCTTGAGCGGTCACGCTCCAATGTTGACGGCTTTGGATACCGGAGTGATGCGCGTCCGTCCTGGCAAGGAATGGGTGTCTATTGCTCTGATGGGCGGCTTTGCAGAAATCCAAGAAAACAAAGTTACTATTCTTGTCAACGGCGCTGAAAAAGGCGAAACCATTGATAAAGAAGCTGCTCGTACTGCTTACACCGAAGCAGAAGCTCGTTTGGAAAAGGCCAATAACGGCACTTTGCAAGAGCAAATTCAAGCTAAGCAAGCAATCAAACGCGCGAGAGCTCGTTTCCAAGCTGCCGGCGGCACGCTCTAGCGTTAAGGCTAAGGACATAGTGCTTTTGTAGTAGGGACACAACAATGTTGTGTCCCTGCTGTTTTTCTCACGTTGTGTCCCTAATGTTTTGCTAAACTCCCGCCTCGGACAATAGAGATTGCATTGTTTCCCAAGATAACCCCTGCTGAAGATAGCGGGGGTTATTTGGATTGTAGGGGCTCTCCACGCGATCGACACTGACAATTTTTGCTTCCTCCGGCAAAACAGGAACCTCTGGATCGAAAGCGGTCGATCGCGTCAGGGAGCTAGAAAAGCCTTTAAAAATAGCAATTTCATCGAATTCGCCATCAATTTCGGCCTTGACGATTAAAACTTCGTGCGATCGTTTTACCGTGTATTGTTCCAAGCGGCGAGCAATAGAGTCAGCCATAGCAAATCTCTCTTTCCTGAAATCTGCTATAATATAGCTTAATTTTCTGGCTAATTTCAGGGACAGCCCGCTAAAACTTTATTTTTAATTCGACCTTTTTTAACAGCAGGAAGTAAGCGGACAGAATATAAATCCTGTAAAAAACATCTGCAAGATTTTCATCCGACCAAACCTACTTGTCCGATATTTTATGAGCCACAAAAAGACTAAGTTTCAATTATAGTTGTCAGTAAAAATTTTATTAAACGGCGTTTGGTTTGGGGATATACGCTGCTATTTATGCTAGTTTTTTGCTTGATATCAGCTCTGGTAAGTTGCAACTCAAAGCTAATAAATAACTGTTTACAGGGCGGGAATTCTAGTTAGTGACTCTATTTTAGAGCGTTTGGGCGAGCGAGAAAAATATATGTGCCGATTTGTCTATCGAGTCACAGTAAAAGGAAAAAAATCTGCCGTGTCGGTGTTTGAAAATTATGATGCAGAAACACAACAAAGCATTGGACTCAAACAGGAAACTGCTACTAAATTTTAAATGAGTCTGGAACTTTATTTTGAGCAAAATTTACTAAAGCGCAAAAAATATTCAAGAATATTTGCGAAAACCGTCCTCAAGATAAGTTAGCAGCAATTTACTGCAAGCGCTCTCTGAAGAATGGAATGTACGGAGTGCCTGAAGGATGGTCGGGGATAGAAGCTTTGGATGAAAAGTAGTAAAAGTAGCATTAAGCTGAGGGCAGAAATTTTTATGTGTTTATCCGGTTTTTTGTACCGGGCCTCAGTCATAATACATCTAAGCCGAAGCATTCGGCCCCAAAATTGGGAGTTTTCCTGAAAGATACGCCGTCGAGCGCGCTGCTTTTGACTTCAAACTCAAATATACTGCGGAAAGCTATGCTAGAAATAAACTCAGTTTCCATGAAAAATCTCAGGTTGGATAGCGATTCAGGAAAAAACCAAAAATCAGGCTTTTCTTGCGTAAGTTTTGTTTAAGTAAAAAATGGTTTAGAATACTTACCAGCGGTAAATCTTCGCTCCGAGTATTAACTGTGTCTTGCAAGCTAAATTAATGTTATGTCCACTCTTTCTCTCAAACACTTAGTGGCAAAACTTTCAGGAAAAGCGACGCTCCAAACTGTACTCATAGTTCCGTTTGTCTTGCAAGTATTTGCAGCGGTGGGTATTGTGGGATATTTATCATTTAGGAACTCTCAAAGAGCAGTGAATGACCTTGCCGATCAGTTGATGGGGGAGGTGAGCCATCGCATCGAGCAAAATTTGAGAACTTATCTGCAAACTCCGCACCAAATCAATCAAAGCAAGCTGGATGCAGTGAAACTGGGTTTTGTGAACATGAAAGACTTGTCAGCTTGGGAAAAATATTTGTGGCGGCAAGTGCAATTATATCCTTATATCAATTTTACGTCGATCGCTAATCAAGATGGAGAATATCGCACTGGCGAAAAGATGTCGAACGGCACTTTATTGATTAACGCATCGGGCCCGTCTACTAATTTTGATTTTTATTCTTACAATACTAATGATACGGGCGATCGCACGGCAGTAGCAGCCTCCGTCAAAAACTTCGACATCCGGCAGCACCCTTCCTACGCCTATGCGGCTCTAGCAGCCAAACCAACTTGGAGTTCAGTTTATATATCCTTCCTAGAACCCACATTGATCGTCAGCGCCCTGCAACCAGTTTACAACAGCCAGAAACAGCTAGAAGGAGTATTAATTGCTGCTTTGCGTCTCGACAGTATCGGTCAATTTTTAAACAGCCTAAAAATAGGCAAATCCGGTCAAACTTTTATTATCGAAAGAAACGGCACGCTGCTGGCAACTTCCACACCCGAAAAACCTTTCCACACCCAAAACGGTAAAAAAGAATTGTTTAAAGTTACAGAAAGCAGCGATGCCGTAACGCAAACTACAGCTAAATATTTAGAAAGTCGCTTTCAAAACTTGCACCAAATTACAAAATCGCAGCAACTCTATTTTGAAATCAATGGCAAGCAGCAATTTTTAAAAGTCCTGCCATTCCAAGACGGCAAAGGTTTAGATTGGCTGATTGTCGTCGTCGTTCCCGAAGCCGACTTTATGCAACAAATCCATGCCGGCAACCGAACTACAGTGTTGCTATGTCTGGCAGCTTTGGGCATGGCAACTGTTCTAGGAATTCTCACTTCTCGCTGGATTATCAAACCTATTCTAAAATTAAAAGAGGCAGCAATAGCTTTGTCTGAAGGACAATTTGACAAAACTGTAAAGCTCGATCGCTCCGACGAGTTGGGCGTACTTGCCGCTGCTTTTAACAGCATGGCACAACAACTGCAAGCATCTTTTACTGCCTTAGAAACTAAAAATACTGAATTGCAGCGACTGGACAAACTGAAAGACGAATTTTTAGCCAATACTTCCCACGAACTCCGCACTCCCCTCAACGGCATTATTGGTATTGCAGAATCTTTAATAGACGGTGCTACCGGACAACTGCCAGAACCAACAAATTTTAACTTAGCTTTGATTTCATCCTCGGGCAAAAGATTGTCTTCTTTAATTAACGATCTTCTGGACTTTTCTCAGCTCAAACACAAAACGATAGAACTGCAAATTAAGTCGGTCGGTATTCGAGAAATAGTCTCTGTGATTCTCACTTTGTCTCAGCCATTAGTAGGCAAAAAAAACTTGCAGTTGATTAACTCAGCCGCTCCTGAATTGCCGCCAATAGCAGCCGACGAGAATCGCTTGCAGCAAATACTTTACAACTTAATCGGCAATGCGATTAAATTTACCGAAAGCGGCCGAGTTGAAATTTCAGCAGAATTGGTAACGGGCAACGTACAATCACCGCCTAATTCCCAATTAGCGATTACTGTATCTGACACAGGTATTGGCATCCCCGAAGATAAATTAGAGCAAATTTTTGAATCCTTTGAACAAGCTGACGGTTCCACTGCTAGAGAATATGGCGGTACGGGTTTAGGGTTAACTGTTGCCAAGCAATTAGTGGAATTGCACGGAGGTAAAATTTGGGTATCTTCAACTATAGGCGTCGGTTCCCAATTCACCTTTACTTTGCCCGTATCTGAAAGTCAGCCGGAATTTAGCAGCAGAAAGCCGCGTTTAACTGAGGTATCTCGCATTTTAATCACTCCTGAATTGACCCCCGAATCATCTCTAATAAATTCTCAGGTATTCGCCAATAGCGAGTCGCTAGAAAGTGAAAAATTAAAAATTTTGGTAGTTGATGATGAGCCGATTAATATTCATGTCATCATCAACAGTCTTTCTCTAGCAAACTACGACATCACTGAAGCGAGCAACGGCTTAGAAGCTTTAAATCTGATTCAATCAGGATTTAAGCCAGACTTAATTTTACTCGACGTAATGATGCCGCAGATGACTGGTTATGAAGTGTGTCGAGAACTCCGCAAAAAATACTCGCCTTTAGAAATGCCGATTCTGATGCTGACGGCAAAAAATCAAACTACTGACTTGGTAGAAGCTTTTAACTTAGAAGCGAATGATTATGTAACTAAACCTTTTATCAAAAAGGAATTGTTGGCGAGAATTAACACGCAAATTCGCCTTGCAAAACTGAATGCAGCCTACGGCAGGTTTGTGCCGCACGATTTTCTAAGTTTGCTGGAAAAGCCGAGTATTATTGAAGTAAAATTAGGCGAACATCAGGAAAGAGATATGACAGTGCTGTTTGCTGATATTCGCTCGTTTACGGCGCTTTCCGAAAATATGACACCGCATGAAAATTTTGCATTTATTAATACTTACTTGGGAAGGGTTAGCCCTGCCATCAGGAAAAATAACGGGTTTATTGACAAATACATTGGGGATGCAGTCATGGCACTGTTTCCTACATCTCCATCTGATGGCGTGCGAGCAGCAATTGATATGCAAAAAGAAGTGAATATCTACAACCAGCAGCGAGAAAAAAATGGTTTGTGTCCGATCGCGATCGGCGTCGGTTTGCACGCGGGCAATTTGATGTTGGGTACAATTGGCGAGAGAGAACGAATGGAAAGTACCGTGATTGCTGATGCGGTGAATCTCGCCTCTCGTTTGGAAGGATTGACTAAGGTTTACGGCTCGGGAATTCTAGTTAGCGGTGCAATTATCGATCGCCTCGACGATCCAGAAAAATATAAGTACAGATTTGTCGATCGAGTAATGGTGAAAGGAAAGACAAATGCTGTGTCGGTGTTTGAAATTTACGAGACAGAAACAGAGCAGAGCATTGTACTCAAGCAGCAAACTGCGGAGGTTTTTCAAGAAGCTCTCAATTTTTACTACGAGCAAAAATTTGTTGCCGCCCAAAAAGTATTTCAGAATATTTTACAAATCAATCCTGACGATCGGGTAGCAATGCTGTATTTCAAACGAGCTCGCAAGTATCGAATGTACGGAGCCCCGGAGGGGTGGTCCGGCGTGGAAACTTCGACGGAGAAATAGGGCGCGCACTGCACGCCCTACTCTTTTTAAAAGATGGTTGCACAAACTTTAAAATATAGTTGTACAAACGCCTAATTTATTCCAAGTTTTAGGGCCGACAATGCCATCAGCAACGATTTGTTGTTGCTTTTGAAAGTTGATGACTGCTTGTTGGGTTTTCGCGCCGAATCCTCCATCAGTAGTTACGGAAAATCCGCTGGCGTTCAAGAGTCGCTGGAGGTAGCGAACGTCCTCATTTTGGGTGACGGCATCGTTGCGTTTGAGTAGGGGAAAATAACTGCAGGAAGGTAATTCAATGTGAAGTGCGTTTGTGGTTTGCATGGTTTAATTCTCAATTGGTTGTTTGCAAGTTGTTTGAAAGCAGAGAAGGGCGCAAATGATGTTAATAGTCCTGGATACACTCTTGACGGGTAGAAACCTAGTTTTTTAGCCTTTCTGGAGGCTGAAACCAAGGATTGCTGTGAAAAAACCGGGTTTCTCGCTACCCGTGCCCATAGAATTAGTTAACTTGGATTTAACATCCGGGTTCATCTGTATAACAAGCGCCTAATAGACTCCAAGTTTGAGGGCCGACAATGCCATCAACAGCAATCTGATTTTCCTTTTGAAATTTGATGACTGCTTGTTCGGTTTTTGGGCCGAAGAATCCATCAGTTGCGACGGGATATCCGTTTTTAACTAAGGATTGTTGGAGATAGCGCACGTTTTGATTGGCAGCGGTGCTATTATTTCGTTTCAGTGTGGGCAGTGAAGAGCAAAGAGGCAATTGAGCGTAAATTGAATTTGTGGTTTGCATGGTTTGATTGGGGATTAGTGGTTTGCAAGTCGTTTGAACTTGCTATTCCCCAGTTGTAGCTGTGGGGGGAAGTGCTTTAACAGTCGCTTTTTATAGTGACGCTTATCTGGGGTAGCTCAGATGAGTGACAGCCCGCTATCACATCCGTTTTGTACTGAGTAATTGTCAAAGGCAAACAGCAGCCAATTTCCATTTTTTATCAATTTTTAGCATCTTTGCCGGAAGCCCCACACCATACCTGTAGGGCTGTTGGTGTCGGGATGGATAGGCGGATTGACGTAGGTTGGCGAGTCAATCAATCGTGTCACGGTGTAATCAATCCACTCTTGTAAAAGCTGAGTAACGGTCTTTTCTCTAGAGGAGGCAACAATACTGTTTTTAAAGCGAATCAACCATGTGATCGAAAAGGGCGATCGGGAAAATTGGTTTGGGGTTGAGACTTTAACTTAGAAGTGATATCGTAGTATCGGTAAATAGTAGATTTGCGGTTGTCAAACAACTTGAGAATTGAATCAATAACAATTTCTGTAACTATCGGGTTAAAGCCGGAAATAAAGTCATCGGCGTTTATATTGTGTTTAAAAAACTCCTTAGCTCGATCGCACTGATAGCGCATTTCGTCAAAGCCCACAATTTTTATCACAAACGTTGTCAGCGGCGAGTTCTCCAAATCGGTATTAGAAGTGCTTTTAGCGCGCCCATTTTCTAATAAATTCAATACTTCCGCTTCTAAATTAATTTTAGGTTTGTAAGGTTTCTCTATTTCGGGAAAAAAGCTTTCCAGGCGCACGCAGTTAGCAGCTTGATCCGGAATTCCTCCCATCATCATCGCCAGAGAAACCTCAATCCCCAAGTCCGAAGAAAGAGCTTCTAGCAGAGCTAGAGCAGGCAGTTTGCACCCCAAATAAAGCTTGGCAATTTCGAGATTGTACTTAGCAGTAGTTTCCCAGCGCTGATACGTGCGATCGTCTGGATATCCCTCAAACTGCCGGAAAATCATCTCTGGCTTGAGATAATTCAGAAAACCTTCCATCTTCAGCAAAGCAACTCGGTAGTCGCGAACCGTGTAAAAACCGCAGCAGATGAGATTGTGATTGGTTTCCGGCAGTAAATTCCAGGTATTTGCCAAAAAATGAGCTGAACTATGGTGAGCAAAACTCATCACATCCCGGTTAGAAATTCGCACAGATTTTTTCACCGTTTCCCGCATTTCCTCGTCAGTCAAACTGAGGTTAAACAGTCTATTTGTTGCTTGCAAGCGGTCATAAAGGCGCTGGCTTACCGTCACTCCGGACTCGGCGGCGCGAAACGGAATTGTTGCTTCAATGCAGCCTGCAATTTGAAGCAATTGCTCGCGTTTGAGAAATGGTTCTAGAGCTTTTACTGCTACCACAGCGCTGAGAAATTCGTTTTGTCCTGCGAAAGGATTGAGGACTTCGCCCGGCTGAAAATTGAATACCAGCATTACCATCTCGAAGATAGCATCTGCAGACAGTTCAGATTTATCCCGAATTTGTAGCTGTTTGTTAACCTCTTTTGCAACAGGAGTGATGTAGTAGCTGACGTTAAAGTTAATGCTGCGATCGACTTGCACGTAGACTGTATCGTGAAATAAAGCTGCCAAAACCTCGATCGCATCTTCATCTCCCCCCACATCAAAAATATGTTCGGGAGTGTGAAAAAACCGCCAGGGCCCCATCATCGGCTGAACAATCAGTTCGGCAATCCGAGCGAGTTCACTTGGTTCGACTTTTGCTTCTAGGCGATCGATCGCCCAAATCAGCTTTTCTAAGCACTGTAAGTAGGCTTGTTTGCTATCCATCACAGTCTTTCCCAATAACATTGCTGTCAGTCGATTTTAGATTTTAGATTTTAGATTTACTCCACAGATGAATCTGGAACCTTCAACCTTAGTCTAAAATTTTTATATCTCCACGACAGGAGTCGTTCGCAAGTATCCGTTTTTGGGCGGGGTCACGTCAGCCACCATGCTGGTAGTTTGATTCTTTCGTAGATGCGCCCCGGCGTTTTTGAGTTGGGATTTTTGAGCTTTTTTTTGAAGACTTTAGCTGCCATTTAGGATGCAACTACTTACTTAAAATCAACTTAATTCCCGGTAGCTGACCTCCCCTGTTTTCCTAGCCGAATTAGCACAAAGTAGGACAAGTAAATTACATAGATTCCTAAACCTATCAGACCCAACAATCCCAAAAATTGAGGGTTTGCCGTAGGGTGAAACATTTGTTTGTACAGCCAAGGTGGATCTAACCAAACGCGGCAAAAAGGTTCGTCAATTATCTGAATTTGAGATTTAAAGGCACAGCTTAAGAAGGGAAGTTGAGCTAGAGCGCCCAAACCGCTGTAAACAGTAATCGCCCACCGCCAAGCTGTAAAAGCCAGTTTCAGGGGCGACTGCGGTCTATCGGCAATTTCTTCGTTTAAATCCTCCCAAAACCACAGACAAGCAGGAATTAAGGCCCTCCCAATCACCGACGACACAAAGCTCACAGGCAGCGCAGCCATCATCAGGTAAAGTGTAATTGCCAGCAAACTCGCCACCCGCCAATAAATAATCGACAAACGGACGATCGCCTCAGCTTTTGCAACAACAGCCCAAATCAGCACTACCAGCGGGATCGAAATTGTTAATAACACAGACAACCGATAATCCATCCAGACTAGCGGTTGAAACCAAGGCCCGGTGGCTGCCAATAAAAGACTCAACATCTTTGGGAAAATATACTCACTTATTTGTCACAAATTTTACTACAAAAATGCTAAAAAATCAGCAACCTGAACACGGTCTTAATGTTTTAGTTACTGCTACCTTTTCTAAGGTACTTGGCGCGCTTTGAAAGGTACTTGAGACACGATAGAGGGCAATACGCTTGGATTAAAAATGTTTATTCCTCGGATCTGCCTTGCAGCATCCCCCGAACCAAGGGGGACGCAAGAGCAAATTCTTGTTTCCCTTGGTTCGGGGGGCTGGGGAGAAGCTGGCTGATTTAAACCGTATTGGGAGACAGAGCAAATCTCGCCATTACCTAAAAGCTCAACCCCTAAAATAAAATTCTCCCGCGCCAAAAGTTAGATTTCGGCGCGGGAGGGAAGGCATAGAGCTAAATGGCTCGTTTATTCGTCGTAGATGCGGCACTCAGCAGCGTCAGGATTGTCGTCGCAATATTGTTCAAAAGAATTCTTAGGTTTGACTTGCTTTTGGTGGGAAGCTTCTGCTTGCAGTTCTTCAACTGCGTCCCACGCAGCCGCGCATTCCCCGGAAGTGGCGCCCTTGGCGTCACAGACGGTACGAGCGCTTTCTAGTTCTTCTTCAATTTTTTCTTGGATGTTGCCTGCAGGTGTTGTTGTCATAAAAAAACTCGGTAAGTGGGAAACTCAGCGGCTTTAGCCCTGAGAGGAAAACGGCGCGGCGATTAAAATCGCCTTGAATCCCCTTTCGGGGTTGGAGAGGGAATTTAATCAACCTCTCCAGTGAGGTATGGTTGCCTCAATCTCCCTTTCGGGGTAAAGTTCGCTTCGCCAATGTTATAAAGGCTTGTCACGCTTACAGCACTGTCTCAGTGACTTTAAGACTGTTTAACTGTAAACAACAGAGCGGAAAACTAGCGACGTATTCTCCGGTGTTATGACCTAAATAACGTAGTCAGTGAAGACTTAGGCTGGTCAGTACAGCTTGCTTCGATCTCTCTTACAAGCTCAGTGGCTTTAGCCCTGAGTTACTGACCTTATTAAGTAAGAAAGGTTTTCTTTTTGGATGTTAGTTTGGGTTGGATTTGCAGTTTCGGTCTGGCGACCCCAGCTAATAATAGCTTGAGATGCGCTGCTGTTGCAGCAGCCCAGATAGAAACCATCCATAAGTACGATCGCAGTAGCCGTCTCTACTCCCTGCTTTACTAGCCCGTAGGCGGATTCTAGTCCACAGGCATTAATGTAGGTCGAGCCCACCTTACTTTTGATGAAAACATTACACGAGGTTGGTGTGTCAAACTGTATTGAGCTTTATCTTTTAAGATTTAGCTGAACACGGCATTTAACAGTTAACAGATTAAGCGGACTCTCATGTTAACTTATGTTAACACAAGAAGGACGATCGAGGGGGAATCGATCGCCCAAGGATACCGTCCCCCCAGCGGTCAGTTCCGGTTAGCCTAATGTATAGAGATAGTTTTATAGAGAAGTTTGCCAGATGTACACCGAAAACCAAATGCAGTGGGTCAGCGCCTTATCAACCCGTCCGTCTTTGGAATCCGCCCTCAAAGAAGTTGTAGAACAAGCAGATCGCGACCTAGAAGGTCGAGCCGATTTAGCGCTGATATTTATCTCGTCTGCCTTTGCCAGCGAATATTCTCGGCTGATGCCTTTACTCCGAGAACTGCTGCCAGTGCCCGCGATCCTGGGCTGCGGCGGGGGAGGAGTCATCGGCACGAACCGGGGCGGCCTCACCGAAGAAGTCGAGGGAGCTCCGGCAGTCAGCCTCAGTCTGGCCCGTTTGCCGGGAGTGAATGTCAGAACTTTTCACGTCGGTGCCGAAGAACTGCCGGACTTAGACAGTCCCCCGGATACTTGGGTGGATCTCTTGGGCGTGCCGGCCCAGGAAGAACCGCAGTTCATCATCTTGGCCGACCCCTTTTCCGCAAAAATTAACGATTTGCTGCAAGGGCTAGATTATGCCTATCCGGGTGCGGCGAAGGTAGGGGGGCTCGCCGGCGGGGACGGTGCGGGCAGGGGCCCGGCGCTGTTTTGCGACTATCAGCTTTACCGAGAAGGGACGGTTGGGGTAGCTTTGAGCGGCAATATAGTTTTGGAAACGATCGTAGCTCAAGGCTGCAGACCGATCGGGCATCCTTATCGGGTGACGGAAGGAGAGCGGAATATTTTGCTGAAACTCGAAGAACAAACCGACGATACGGGCAGCGCGGGCATCGAGCGATCGCCCTTAGAGGCCCTGCGAGAGTTAGTTCAAACTTTGAGCGAAGAAGACCGAGAATTAGCCCAGCACTCGTTATTTGTAGGCTTAGTCAGCGATGAATTCAAGCTGACATTAGAGCCGGGAGATTTTTTAATCCGCAATCTGTTGGGAGTAGATCCGAAAGTGGGGGCGATTGCGATCGGCGATCGAGTGCGTCCCGGACAGCGCATCCAATTTCACCTGCGGGACGCCCGCACGTCCGCAGAAGACCTAGAAATGCTGCTCGATCGCTATCAGCGGGCTGCCGAGTACACTGGTACATCCAGTGCCGGCGCCTTGATGTTCTCTTGTCTGGGGCGCGGCGAAGGGCTCTACGGCCAGTCAAACTTTGACTCCAGACTGTTCGGCCGATACCTCAAAAACATCCCCTTGAGCGGCTTTTTCTGCAACGGCGAAATCGGCCCCGTCGGCGGCAGCACATTTCTGCACGGCTACACCTCCGTATTCGGAATTTGCCGTCAAAATTCATAATTTGGGAACTGTTGACTGTTAACTGTTGACTGATGACTGTTAACTGTTAACTATCTCAAATCTCAAATCTCAAATTGATCGGCTGATGACCAATAACTAAAAGCGGCAGTCGCCTGCCGCTTTTACTTGTCAGTAGATATTTGGGAACCTTAGAAACTAAAGGTAGTACGGAGGAGTCCTACCCAGATATCGTCGTTGTGGTTGTTGTGTTCTGGATTCATAATCACGTAAACGCCCGGTGTCACTGAGACAAAGTCATTGACTTGGAAGCGATAGAAACCCTCTAAGTGATAAGAGGTGTTGCGGTTTCTGGCGACATCACTCTCAGTAACTTTTGGCGGTACACCGAAGACGAAGCCGAGGAGGTTGCCTTGTCGGCCAAAATCTGCTAGGGCCAAAGTGATAGCACCATTCTGGATCGTCGCGTCATTGTTGCCGCCCCGTAGTTGCTCAGCCTTCGTATAACCGTACCAACCGCCAATCTGAAAGCGGCGGCTGGGTTTGAAGTTAACTTGCACGCCATAGTTATCTGATTCAGTGGGTGATTGACCGAAGGGCCGGTCCGCCAAAGAACTGCCGGTGCCGCCCATGATGCCAACATTGCCTGCCCGATTGTATTTCCGGGTGTAAGTCAGGCCCAAATCAAACGGTCCGCTAAAAAAGCCGATCTGACCCAGAGCGCTGAAAGAACCGTTGAAAACGCCCCTGCCGCTTGCGGGGTCGGGAGCATCGCTGTCACCGGCGAGATAGCCCGCGGTAGCTCGCAGGCTGCCCAAGTTGAAAGTGATACTTCCGCCAGCTCCCTGTGGCCCGCGGAATACGGCCGGGTTACGAACTCCAAATCTGGAAATTGCACCAGTACCCGTAGAGTTAAAGGGTGTTACCGTGTCTGCAATTTCATCTAGGTCAAGTCCTTTAGGACCGACAAAGACTGTAGCGCCACCGACCGGGAAACGATAGTACAGTTCGTCTAGTGTGATTTGGCTGCCCTCATCGCCGTCAAAGGCCAAGCGAGCCATGTTGGTACCGGTAGCCGTGGCTCTGTCGTAGCGGGCGGTGTTGACTGCTTGCAAGCGGGTTCTGAGCAAGTCTCGACCGGTGAAGCTTGTCAATAAGTTCAAGCGCACCCGGTAGCCGAAGTTGGTGACAGTTTCGTCGTCCTCAAGGCTTAAACCATCTCCGCTGAAGGTGTCGCTGACGCCAAAAACCACTTCTCCAGCCAATTTGGTGGTGGTGGAGAACTGGTTGGCTTCGAGTTCTGCGGTGCGAGCTTCTAGGCCGTCTACTCGTCCGCGCAGGGTAGCAAGTTCGGCTGCAAATTCTTCTTGCAGGCGTTGCAGGATGGCTAAGTCGTCTTGGGTGACCAAGTTACCTGTTGACCCAATTAGCTGGGTTATTTGGTCTAAGCAAGCGTTGACGCCGGCTGCAAATTCGTAGCGAGTCAGGGCGCGGTTGCCGCGGTAGGTGCCGTCGGGATAACCTACGATACAACTGTAGCGTTCGACTAGGGATTGCAGGGCTTGGAATGCCCAATCTGTCGGCCGCACGTCGGAGAGCTGAGTGACTGATGTCACCTGGGACATGGTTCCCGACGGTTGGGCCGGCAGCGCTTGGGGAGCCACAGGGACGATCGGGCCGCCCATTCCTGTCGGTGCTGTCTGAGCAATTTCTACCTTAGTAGCTGGGGTAGTAGCTGGGATAGTAGCTGGGGTGCTGGCGACTGCTGGCACTTCAATTTTCCCAGCGGTGTCTGTCTGGCTGCTTTGCACTGCCAAGTCTGATGCTTGGGGCGACGGTTCGGCTGTGCCTGCTGCTGCCAGGGGTTCAGTCACTGCTGCTGTGCTGGCGGGAGCGCTTGGGGCTGCTAACTCGATCTCGCTCCCAGTTGTTTGCAGTGCTGCTGCGCTGGTGTCTGGTTCAATTTTTGCCAGTTTTTCAGCGTCTGCGGAGTTGGCGACCGGGGTTTGAGCTGCCTCTGCGCTGCTGTTTAAAGCCAGCTTTTCTGGGGTCGCAGGGGCTGCTGCAACTGGTTCTGCAACTATTTCTGCAACTGGTTCTGCAACTATTTCTTCAACTATTTCTGCAATTTTTGACTCAGATGACTGAGCTGTAGCTAGCTGGTTGGCTTCAGCGGTTGCTGGAGCTTCTGCGGCGATCGCTGCGGCACAGACGACTGATGATAGACCCAGAATTGCCGGGGATACTAGCAGTAAATTCCAAAAAGTTCTGTTCATTTTCCTCACACCTTCACACTCTATTCAACTCGACGAGCAGCAATTCCCAACTGCTAATTTTTGTGGTTGCTTGCCTGTTGACAATAACTGCCAAAATAGAACCTATCCATAACTGTTGATTCACCGTTGATTCACAGTAGGCGTGTCTACTTCTGCTTGAACGTAGCGGGCTGGGCCCTTGTACCGCCCAGGCATCAATTCAGGTCAAGCCCACTTTACCTTACGGTTGATTATACCATCACCTGCTAATTTCATCTCTCGATCGCCAGATTTGCTTGAGTTGCTCTGCAGGCGATCGACAACTGCTTGTACGGGATCGACCACAATCTGCCTCAAACTGACAACTGCCCAGAGTCCTCGGTTACGCCAGACTTAACAGACAGTTATAGGTAGGATTGTGGCTGCTTGTCGCATCCCTTATACAGCTTTCGCTCCTATTATGTCAAGCTTTTTAACCTAACTTTAAACCTCGCGGCCCGGAAGGGGCTATTTCCCGCCAAATGTCGGGAACTCAGGCATCAATGCTGGTAAATTTACCTCGTCCCAGCCGAATTTCATAGTTGAGCAATTTTGGTTTTCTGATGCCCCCAGCAGTCGAGACTTGCCAGGGCGATCGCCATTTTTGATACCGCCCGTCGGCGGGTTTAATTTCCCGCTAATTTAAAACAACTTTTTTGTTGTTTGAGTGCGGCTGCAATTGGTAGTGCTTAACCCGCTGTTGGCGCAGGGAAAGCTCAGTTGCTTGACAGACCAACTATATCCAAGATTCCTAGCGGTTTTAGCGATGTTTTTGCCGGAGGACGATCGCAGGAGTTTAGTGCTAAGCTGGCTAAAATGCCAAACTCAAAAATAGAGCTGCTGTCAGAACAAAAAACCGAAACGCTGTGGGTGGGCAAGTTAGTAAAAGAGTGAGGGTTTATGGAAGATTTTGGTATTATTATTGCCTGCTGCGACCAAGATTATCTGTTTGCTAAGGGTTGCTGTGCTAGCATCCGATATTTCCTGGGAGATGTGCCGATTTGTCTGTTGATTGACGGTACGTTTTCGGTGAGTGCTTTGGAAAAGTCCTATGGGGTGCGAGTGATCGATCGCACAACCGTTTCTGAAGAGGTTCTCAGGAAAAGAAGTTTTGGTTGGGGCAAAACTAAAATGATTGCTTTCTGGGAAAGTCCTTGGCCAAATTTTATGGTTTTGGATGCCGATACGATCGTCTGGGGCGATGTCCTCAAGTTGGCTAATTTTCAAGACTTTGATTTTATTGTAGACAAGCCTTGTTACGATTACCAGGATGCCGATGTTTCGGAATTTTTCTTTGACATTCCGGGGGTTGAGAAGCATTTCCCGAATTTTCGGTGGTCGGAATCGCGATCGAACTATTTCTGCACGGGTACTTTCTTTGCTAAACGCGGCGTTTTTAGCTTGGAAGAATACGTAGAAATTTTAGATTTTACAGCGGCAAATCCGGGGATATTTAAGTACGGAGAAATGGGGTTTTTGAACTTTATGATTTTCCGGGCGGCTCAAGAAAATCGGCTGCGGGTGCAGAATGTGGATATGCAGTTGTTGGTGCCGGATTTTGACCAGGATTTGCTGAGAAAGCGGTTTCCGGTTGAGTCAAGCGGGCCTGCGGGCGATCGCACTCAGGCGACTGTGATTCACTGGTGCGGGCCGAAGCCAACTTTATCTAGTGGGAAAGTTTACTCGGAACCGATGAATTTTTGCCGCCGCAAGTGTCAGGAGGATGTTTGGAACCGCACGGGTTTGGCGGCAGATATGTCGCTGCAAGCTGAAGATTTACAGAGATCGATCTACGTGTATAAGAATAAGTTTAAGAAGAAGTTTCGGCAGTTGACGGGTAAGTAGACTACGACTTGCGCGCGCGGGGCGAGAGACCGGGAATATCCCTAGATTTCTCGCCGCCAAATCCAGCTTTTTCTAATAGTGTTCGGTCAAGAGGCTTTTCTTAACCGCAGAGGATCGCCGATGAACCAAGATGTTAATTGGGGTTAACCTTCGAGAGGCAAAGTTGGCCCGGCTGGGGGTAAAACTTGGCGGTGAACGCTTACTTTGTGACTTTCCCGCTGAGTTTGCATTTCGACGGCGATCGCCTCAAATTCGACTTCCATGCAGCCGTAGGGAATCTCTAACTCGACACTTGCTCGGACATTTCCCAACCCGTTAGCTTTAAATTCGGTAATCCAGCGCGGCCCGTCGAGAATCAGGTAGGTTTGCCGATCGTACACCCAAACTTTCACATAAATCCGGGGCATTAATTCCGGAAGTTGCACTTGCACTTTTACAGCCTGGCCCGCGAGGATTTCGGTACGCGGCAATTCCAAAACGGGCATCGGTACTAACTCGTCTTCGGGCAAAACGTAGGGAGTTGGGGGAGTTACTTCTGCTTCGACAGTTGCGGTTTTTTGAGCAACTTGTTTCGGCTGCGGGGGCTCGTCAAAAACGACAAATTCTCTGGCTTCCGGGCTAGTAGATTGGGGCTCGGAAATTGTTTCGCTGGTTTCGGCTTGCTGCTGGGTTGGGCTGCTTTCTTCCACAACGGCAATTTCGTCGCTGCTATTAGTCGCGGCTTTTGGAGTTGGGGACAGAGTGGTTGCTTTGAGCCATTCGGGGGATTCGCCGTTGCTGGCTAAGGAACTCAGTCGCGACCAAAATCTATTTTGGACGTTTAAGGTTTGAAATGCCTGTTTTGTGGGTGCTGGCGGGGTTTCGGGGGCTGTTGTTTCGGGTTGGGGGCTGTTTTCAGGTTTTTGGTCGATCGCTTCGATTTCGGCTGTTTGAGTGGGATTTGGGAGGTCTAAAGGTTTGGTTTGTGGGTCGATCGACTCTGGGGCAGTTCGAGGCGAATTGGATATTTCCGAGAGCAATTGCGATCGGCTGCTGTCGGGAAGTTTGTTACCGAATGCGGGCAATTCTAAACCGCCTGCACTTGGAGTCTGACGGGGACTCAATTGAGGGGGTAAGGGCTCGTTTGTTGGGGATTCGGCGGGAGATGGAGGCTCTAAGGATTTTTCTACTAGCTTGAGGAATGATAGATTTTTGGCGCTCCCAGGCTGTTTTGAGGCTGTTGGGGAGAGTTCGGCTTGATGCTTTTCTTCGATGAAATTGTCTTTAATTTCCTGTAGCAGGTGCTCTAAACGGGCTGTAATTGTGAATAGTTTGGTGGCTAGGGTGACGCTGCCGCTGCTGAGAATTGCTTCTCCTAAAATTAGGCGGCTTTTGCACTCGGCTGGAATGTAGGTGACGCAGGCAAAGATGCAGGGGGGAACTTGTTCTGGCATCGGCTGCTGGATTTCTGCGAGAATTTTTGAGGTTTGGGGGTCGCGCAAGTAAATGTGCAGTTGTGCTGAACCGATGAGTTGTTTGAGTTCTAGCGCTTCGGATTCGGGGATGAGAGTTGCTGTTTTTCTGGTTGTTTGGGGGGGTTGGGGAATGTCGATTTTGCCGGAAATGATTAAGGGGCGACCGAGTTGGGTGACGAAGGTTTCTCGATCGAGGGCGAGTTCGAGTTTGACGCCCGGTTTCGGTTCGGGGGTTTGGGGAATGGGGAATTGGTAGATTTTGGTCTGCTGCTGTGCTGAATCGGCTGCTGCGATTTGTGGTGCGGGGCGATCGACCGGTGCTGCGATTTGTGGGGCTGGGCGATCGACCGGTGCTGCGATTTGTGGGGCTGGGCGATCGACCAATGCTGCGTTTTCTGAGTCTGAGTGGGAAGTTGCGGGTTCGGCTTGGTCGATCGGCGGTAGGGGTTCGGAGGTTTCCGATTCTGCGGGCAACACTTCCAACTGAACGCCGTACTGCCAAGGTTTTAGTGGTGTTGATTTGGGATCTGGCAAGCAGGATAGTTCCCACAGTCCGGGTTTGAGCCTGGTGTAGGGAATGATCACGACTAATCCTTCGGGGTTGGTGCGGGCCGATCGGCTTTGGACTTTCCGCTGCGCCGGTTGGTCGAAGGAAGTATGGGTAACGCGAATTTCGATGTCGGTGTTGGGGTGCTGAATGCGAGCAACGACGCGGTATTTGCCTTCTAGAATTTCCACGTCGGGGGTTTCTAGGGGCAACCAGGCGCGATCGCCTTCTTTCTGTAGCAAAAATTCTAATTTTTTCATCTTTCTTTCCCCTTGAAGGCTCCCGCTTGATTCGTCACAGGTTGGCGGCGGGTTGTTTGCCGACAGCTACAGGCATTGAATTACTTTATCTCGTACAGTTTATCACCACTATCGGTCAAGAAAAAGCGCGCAGGATTACAGAACCAGAATTTTAGTTTCTGCTGTGCGATCGGTAGATCCCCGCGCCGGACTTAGGCAATGCCGTTTCCCTACGGATCTCGGGCACAATTATCGTTGTGGAACAGGCCGAAAAGCCTGTTTCTTTCGGGTACTTACCAAGGACTGCCGATCGTGCTGAAAGCTGCCCAATAGTATGGATGGGATAAATCTTTGCTGTCGAGTTTGGGGATGGACGGCGGCAAGGGAGTTTCGCTTCGGGAACTTCGCAGTTGACCGCGTTCGATCGTCACTTTGCCTTCGATCGCAGCGATTTGTGCTTGCCGGATTGCTTCAGCTTTAATGATGGGAGGGTCTTTTGGCCTGCTGATTTTTAACTGCTGGTAAAACTCTGTCATCAAGGCCAGAGTCCCCGCATCGCTGACGTACCACAGGCTGGCGAGGGCTGATTTTGCTCCGGATTGCAGCGCTAAGCCGGCAAATCCTAGTTCTGCTTCTTTGTCTCCCAAGGCGGTTCTACAGGCGCTTAATACTAACAGTTCAAGAGGCGGATTGTTCCATTTTAAATCTCTCATTTGATCGAGGCCGAGTTGGGTGTCCCAAAATTGAATGTAGGAATTATTTGGGGTTCCAGGGCGAAATTCGGCGTGGGTGGCAAGGTGGATGATTCCGTATTTTTGTTGCAGTCGCTGGGATTGCAAGTTTACTAGGGTGAAGTCTTGGTTGAGAAAGGATTGACCTGGCCACTGTCGGGCGATCGCGCCGAGTTCAAACGGGACTGCTGGCAGCGGTTCTTTGTTCGCCGTTTCTGCGAAATCTGATGCTCCCATTGCTAGGACTTGCGCGTTTCTGAGGTCGGTGTAATTGCTGTCTGTGAGTTTGAAGGCGGGGATGCGGGAGAGGCTATATTTTTGGATCAGAAATTGCTTTCCGTCGTGCATTGCTGCTAGGGGTACGGTTCGCAAACCTGCGCCGACGCAGAACAGCAAGGTTTCAATTTTTGCTGTTTGCAAATCTGTTTCTAGGGGTGCAACTATCCATTTGTAGAGTTGTTGGGCTGGTGCTAGATAGCTGGTGGTGTTGAGTTTTACGGGGTTGGTGATTTCGCTGCCGAATTCTTTGACTACTGAGAGCAGTTTCTGTTGTTTGGCTTCGGGGACGCTGCGGTGAATGGGCGGGCGATCGGGCAATATTAAGATTAATTCTAGTTGGTCGGTGCGCGGGATAGCGTAAATTAAAGCGGGTTTTTTCTTTGTTTGAACTGCTAGGCGGGAGAGAGTTTTTGATATTGCTTCGGCGGTTTTCGCACGGGCTGCAAAGTCTTGTTCAAAGTATTTTTGATAGTCTGCTTCCCAGTTTTGTTCGATTCTGGTTACGGCTTCGGTGAGGTTGCCCCGATCGAGCAAATTTCTCATTTCTTGCCCGTTAAGCCCGCCCTGGTTTGTGTTTTGGGCAATTGTAGCGAGGTTCGCGGTGCTCCAGGAGAAAAATATTGCTGTCAAACAGTAAAAAATAGCGGTTTTAATTTTTTTCTGAGTCGTGTGTTTTTGGCGTTGCTGCTGGGATTGGTAGTGCATGATTTTGGGGCGGTTAAGGGCGCCGTTGGCGGCAGCAGTTGGCAAAAGTTTGGATGTGGGTGGGAATTTTGACTGTGCTGGCAATCGCCGCACGATTATAGCCTTCAAGACCAACCCCAAATACCTACCGTAGGGTGTGGATACCAGCAGCAACAGAGGCCCCACGCCAAGAAATTCGCGATTTATGTAAACTTTTGTAAATTATGCCGAAGTTTTGCATAAACAGGACTTACGCAAAAACCCGGTTTCTTCAAGTCAGTCCTGTTTTCTACATACCAGCTAGGTGCCTTTAACCGGCATTACCTCTACGGGCATCTTTGATTTTTTGGGACACATCCTTAGTTCTCAGGTTGAATAGGGTTTTGTCTTGGTTTTGAATGAGGAATACTCTGAATCGATCGCCGATATATTGAGTTACCTCAGTAGATATATTCTCTGTATTTACTTATTTTAAAATAGTTAGGTTTTTTAGCGCCCACTTAGTTAAAGCTCGACTGAATAATTGTTTAGCCTCGGATATCTGCCCGGTTATTTTGTACAATTCGCCGAGACTGATTTTTGCCTAAGATTTGGCCGGCAAATCTCCTATTTTTTTAGCATCATGGGCGCTTGCTAAGAGTTGAGAAAGATAAATTAATGCGGGTTGTTCGATTTTTTTGGGTGGCAGGGGGGGAAGCGCGCGATCGCCCTGCGGTTAAAAACTCTAAAATTTATCGCATTTTTCCCGATCGCTCCAATAAGTGTGACCTATATCACACACACTCCTAAATTATAAATAAAAACACTTAATTATTTAGAGAATTTTACGCTATGCGGTCGATCGCTTTTTCCTTCTTTTTTGTTGCTTCTCTCCTAGATAATTAAAGCCTTCTTGCTTCTGCTATAGATTGTGTGCGATCGAACTTGACACGATGCGATCCGATTGGGGGATGTGTCTTAGTATTTCTTCACATATCCTGATTTCGGTCTATGATATATGCCTTATGGCGTATTTGTGTTTAAAGCCCGTTACCGCGTACCGCTGATGAGTCAATCAACCAATTCACCGCTATCCCAACCAGTTTCTCGAAGAACCGCCCTCAAATTCCTCGGAATCGGTGCCGCCGGCGGGCTGCTGGGCTACTCTCGATTTTCCAAGCCAGAACCCACGGTTTTTGTGCAAGATTCTCTTGACTTGCCGCGAATGCTGAATAACCGCAAAACCGTTGCAGTTGTAGGCGCAGGCTTGGCAGGGCTCGCCTGTGCTTACGAGCTCAGTCAGCGGGGTTTCGCCGTGACGCTGCTGGACAAATCGCCGCTACTCGGCGGTAAAATTGCTAGTTGGCCGATACAAGTCGGGAACGAAAATTTTATGATGGAACACGGTTTCCACGGTTTTTTCCCGCAATACTACAACCTCAAAAGTGTGGTTGAAGAACTAGAAATTACCGATAACTTTGTATCTTTAGAATCCTACGCCGTTGTGTTTCGAGACGGCAAATACAAACCCGAAGTTTTTCGTCCAAACCATTCAGCTTTTCCCTGGAATATAGTTGACTTGGGGATATCTTCTCCCAATCGGCTCAAGTGGGGAATCGATCTTACAAAACCCGCTCACTGGCAAGTATTTCGGGAAATCGGCGGTTTTCAAACTCAAAAAACTTTCGATCGCCTCGACAATATATCAGTTGCCGACTGGGTAAAAGGTGAATTTCCGCGCGGGCTTTATGACTTGTATTTTCTGCCTTTTGCCAAGTCCAGCCTCAACGCTCCAGACGAATTGAGCGCGGGAGAATTGATGCAATTTTTCCACTTTTACTTTTTCGGAAATCCAGAGGGTTTGGCCTTCAACGGTACGCGGCAAGATATGGGCACGAGTTTGGTGCAGCCTATTGCCAGAGCCATTGAAAGCAAAGGCGGCAAAGTATTGACAGATGTCGCAGTCAGTGAGATTCGCTGGGAAAACGGCAAGATTGATTCTCTGAGTTACCAGTCTGGAGACGTGCAAAGTAAAATACCTTTTTGGGTGAAGCGAAACGCGCTGTTAACTGACAGCAACTCTACCGAATATTTCGGCGCAGGGGACAGCGTATTTGCGGCCGCACCGTCGGGAAAAGAGGCAATTTCTCTGAGCTGCACTCACCAAGGCTGCACTGTTCATAAACAGAACGACGGTCAATTTCACTGTCCTTGTCACGGGGCAGTTTTTGATGCCGAAGGGCGAGTTGTCAGCGGGCCTGCTCAGCGGGATTTGCCTCGATTTAAGGTAGTCGATAAAAAAGCAGATGAAATACAGTTAGCAGCAGCGGTTAACCAATCGCAGCCGCAAAAATTGGGAGAAACATTGAAGGCTGATTATTATGTTTTGGCGGCAGATGTTCCGGGGATGCAGCATTTGTTTAGTTTGGCCAGCGGTGAGGTGAATCCGCAGGTGCAGAGCCGGATCGAGAGTTTGAAAATAGCCGATCCGTTCGCGGTGGGTCGTTTTTGGTTCGATCGCGAATTTCCCTGGGAACACAGCAATTTCAGTTCGCTTTCCGGCTACAAACTGACTGACAGCATTACGCTTTACCACAAAATTCAGGATCAGTTCATCGAGTGGAATCAGAAAACTGGCGGTAGTGTAGTGGAACTGCACGCTTATTGTTACAAGGAGAAGGAATTTCCGAACCAGCAAGTTTTGCTGGCGACTTTTGAGCAAGAATTGTACGAAATTGTACCGGAATTAAAAGAGGCAAATATGCTGCACCGGGAATTGGTAAATCAAAAGAATTTCTCGGGATATCCGCCCGGTAGTTATGCAGAAAGACCAGAAACTTGCTGCGCTGTTCCGAATCTTTTGTTTGCGGGAGATTGGGTGAAAATGCCGTTTCCTTGCGGTTTAATGGAAAGGGCGGTTAGCAGCGGTTTGTTGGCAGCTAATGCTATTTTATATCAGGAGGGTTTGCAGAGGCGATCGCTCTTGACGGTGAATCCCGAAGGCGTGTTAAAAATCTAACGTTTGCAGCGGGGCGGGCTTTATAAATCGTCAATTATCGGCTGCTATTCTCGGTGAAACCCGCCCCCAGCCCTACCAGTTTAGATTTTAGATTTTAGATTTTAGATTTGAAGAAATGGGAATGACTGATTCAAGAAGGGTTTGGAGCTTTCCTACAGTTGCATTCTTTTTTTAAGATGACTTACGGTTTGCGGGGGTGGTTTCGCTGAGGGGAAAAGGCAGAGCTTGCGAACAAAAAAAATATCTGCGTTGAGGGGGGTGGATATGCGGTTAAAATATTATTGAATGAGTATAAAGCAATAATAGATGCTCAAGAGTAACTGCCAAATTCGCAATAAATCTGTAATGTTTGATGCTTTTGCAACAGAATACGATTTCGCCGCAACCTTGCAAAACCAGAACGATTTCTTTACTAACAACCTATCGGCCAGCAAAGGTGCAGCATTAGATATTGGCTGCGGTTCGGGAATTCTTGCTTTTGAATTAGCCCAGTATTACGATAATGTAGTCGCCGTCGATTTGTCAGCAAAAATGCTGGCGATCGCCCGTCAAAAACGCTCAGCTCCCAATATCGAATACATCCAAATGGATGCCAGTCAATTAGCGCTCGATCGCAAATTTGATTTAATAGTTAGTGCTGCTACTTTTCACCACCTGCCAAACATCCCCGCCGCCCTCTCATCAATTAAAAAATTGTTAAATCCGCACGGGAAAATCGTCTTTGTAGATAATATATCGGAAGTCGAGACACCTGCTACAATAAGCTACATATTAGGTGCAGCGAGAGATTTTAAGCCCGACTGTTCCACCTACGGATTTCGCAATGCTTTAAGATTATTAAGATTTAGACTGTCGCCAAGCTGGTTGAAACATTTAGCTAGCGACAGGTATTTGTCAGAACGGCAATTTAAAAATATTTACAGTCGTTGCTTTCCCGGCTGTTATTTTGTAAGATTGGGTTGTTTTATGGGCGTAATTTGGGAATATTTGTAATGCAAAACAACGCGATAAAATCGGTAGCTGCAAGGAAACAAAAAACTCACATCCGCCAGTTGGGCATTAATCTCGATCGGTGGTATGCAATCGCCCGCAGCACCGAGGTGCAAACTCAGCCGCTAGCTGCGAAAATCTGGAATCGGGCGATCGTACTTTTCCGCGACAGTGCAGGCAAAATCAACGCTTTAGAAGATAGATGTCCGCACCGGCAAGTTAAACTCAGCCACGGCCAAGTTAAAGGCGATTTAATCGAATGTGCTTACCACGGATGGCGCTTAAATGCAAGGGGAGAATGCGCCGAAGTCGATTATTTAGCAGAAAATCAAAAGCTACCTAAGTGCAAAATTCGCTCCTATCCAGTCCAGGAAAACAACGGTTTTATCTGGCTGTTTCCCGGCGACGAAACGCAAGCCGAAAAAATAGATTTATTGGATTTGCCAGAGTGGGAACATCTCAATTATATTGCCACTGTTTCAGTCATCGACTGTCAGGCACACTATTCATTTTTAATTGAAAACTTGATGGATATGTACCACGGGCACTTGCACGATGATTGGCAAGCTTGGGCAAATCCGGTGTTAGATACTTTAGAAGAAAACGAGCATCAAGTAACTGCTCGCTATCAGGCAGAAAGTTATTACAAAATAGATAAAATTTGGTCAATTTCTCAGTTATTTTTTAAGTCTTTGCGCCGACTGCACCCGGAACCGCTGGAGGTGAGCTATATTTACCCGCACTGGGTTTCAAATTTGGGAAGCGACTTTAAGATTTACTGCTTGGTTTGTCCGGTGAGCGAGACAGCAACTCGCGCTTATTTAATTCATTTTACCTCATTAAATGCGTTTTGGCGGCTGCACAAATTGCCTGTTTGGTTTCGCAAGTTTATCAAAGATAGTTGTTTCGGTGCTGCTCAAAAGTTATTAGATGGTTTGGTGCGGCAGGATGTGTTAATGATTGAGGAAGAACAGCAGGCTTTTTTGCAGAATTCAGAAAGAAAGAGTTATGAATTAAATCGGGCTTTAGCCAGCGTGCAAAAGTTGATGAGAAGTCAGGCAGAAAATGGATAATTCAGTCACAGATTGAAACCTGCGGTGGGACGAATGAAACCAGCCTGCACAGGCTAAGTTGAGAGTTCGCCTTTCCAAGCTTGAGCATGGTATTCTAGCAACAGGGAAAATTGACTTTCGGGAAGCAATTACCAACCACACCTAACACAGGAACCAAGCATGAACCGTGTAAGCATCAAGGGTGAGGAACACCCCATTAGAAAAATCTTTAGCGATGACTTTATGTTCACCATTCCTCTCTACCAGCGTCCTTATGCTTGGACAAATGAGCAAGCTGGAGAACTGCTGGAAGACCTGCTAACATCATTGGGAGATGGTAACGACACGATTGATAAACTCAACCCGTACTTTCTAGGCAGCATTGTTTTGATCAAATCGGAGCAGCCAGATGCTGAAATTGTAGATGGTCAGCAACGTCTAACAACTCTCACCATACTACTAGCTGCTCTCAGAGCATCATTGCCAACAGAACACGCCAATGACTTGACCACTTATCTATACCAAAAAGGCAGCTTAATCGCGGGTATAGATAATCGTTACCGTCTGACTTTGCGCGAGCGAGATGCAGAATTTTTCAAGGAATATATTCAAAATGAAGGTGGTATTAACAAGCTCAAAAACTTGAACAATGCTGAGCTGATGGATACTCAGAAGCTTATTAAACAAAATGCACATTTATTCTGGCAACGTTTGCAGACTATCGCGGAATCCCACCGTATACGTCTTGCCCAGTTCCTCATTACCCAGTGCTTCTTGGTAGTCGTTTCTACGCCTGACTTTGACTCTGCATATCGGATATTTTCTGTGTTGAACAACAGGGGATTGGATCTCTCCATAACTGATATCTTGAAAGCGGACATTATCGGAAAAATACCCGAAAGCCAACAAGAAAAATATACTATAAAGTGGGAAGATACCGAGGAGAATCTGGGACGCGAGTTATTCAAAGACTTGTTTTCTCATATTCGGATGATTAAGGAAAAGAAAAAACTTAGCAAGAGTATCCTTAAAGAGTTTCAGGAAAACATCAATCCTGCCGCAGGGTCTCAGCAATTCATTGATGAAATTTTATATCCTTATGCTAAGGCTTTTTCCGAAATTCAAAAGTTAACCTATGAAAGCGAGCGGCGTGCCGAGGAAATTAATCAACTATTTAAATGGTTAAACAAAATTGATAATTTTGACTGGATACCGCCTGCGATTCTCTACCTGTCGCGCAACCGTAATAACCCCGATAATTTGGTGCGTTTCTTTATAGATTTAGACCGCCTAGCAGCAGGTTTAATGATTGTCCGCGCCAATATCAATGAACGCATTGAACGTTACAGCAGATTGCTTACTGCTATTGAGCAAGAGGAAGATTTATTCAATTCCTATTCACCGCTCCAGTTTACTCCAGAAGAGTCGAACAATATCCTTAGAGTCCTCGATAGTGACCTTTACCTAATTCAAAAAATTCGTCGTTATGTCTTGGTACGCCTAGATGCTGCTCTGTCAGAAGGTGAAGCATCTTACAACTTCTCCAACATTACTGTCGAGCACGTACTTCCCCAAAATCCAGGGGCTAATAGTGAGTGGATGAAGTGGTTTCCTAGTCAGGAAGAGCGCGATCAATATGTGCATCGTCTTGGGAACTTAGTTTTGCTATCTTCTGCGAAAAACACTCTGGCACAAAATTATGATTTTGATGTAAAAAAACAGAAGTATTTCACTACTAAGACAGGTGTTTCACCCTTTGCACTTACTACCCAAGTGCTGCGGGAACAGGAATGGACGCCAGAAGTAATCGCTCGACGACAGAAAGAGCTGATTAATGTTCTCAAGAATCTTTGGCGCTTATAGGATAATTGAATTTGATATCAAATCGCTCTTATCTGTCCATCAGCACAAAACCATCTGCGTCCATCTGCGGTCAAAAAAATCTAAATTCCGCCAGCACAAACTTTACTTTTTAGGTTGCTGCTTCTGGTAAACGCTGATAACTTTATCGGCATAAGTAGCAGTTGCCCCACTTTTACAAGCTGCGGAGTCCCCTGTCATCCACCAGCAAGCGGCGCGGCGTACAGCGGTTAATTCATTGTTGCTGCTAGCTTTGTATTCGTCGCGCAGCAAATCGCCTACGATACAGGTAACAATTGATTTAGCTTTTGTCGCGTCGGCCTCAAATTGTTGCGGTGTTAAATCTTGTTTGGTACAGAATTTTGCCCAGCGGGAAATATTGCCCGGTAAAACTTGCCACTGACTGTACATTCCGTCATTTGCGGCTTGTGGCGGGGCGGCTTGTCGCAGCGCTTCTACAAGGGCGGAAACTTGCGCGTCGGTGACTGCTTGCGCTGTGGCTGGAAGTGCTTGCAATCCGAGGCTAATTATCAGGCTGCCGAATAGTAGATTGGTTTTTGCGATCGATTTAAAATTCATTCACAATGCCCTGTTTGATTTAAACTTTGTTTCCTCAAACAAGGTTTACTATTTTGTCGCTCGAATACCTCTGTCTTAAGTATGATTTGCTTGTTGAATGGACTGTCGATCGCACTTACCAGAGAAATTGTTAATCAAGTACGATAAAATCATGGAAGTACAACCCCGAGAAATTCGACGTTACACTACAGCAGAGGGTAGGGAACCATTCACCGAGTGGCTTGATGCCCTCCGCGATCGGAATGTTAGAGTTAGAATCAAATCTAGCCTTGACCGAGTTGATCAATGTAATCTCGGAGATTTCAAGTCAGTGGGACAATGAGTTTTTGAACTCAGAATTAATTATGGCCCGGGCTACCGCGTCTACTTCGGACAAGTCGGCTTGATAATTGTGGTCATCCTCATAGCTGGGGATAAAAGCACCCAAGAACAGAACATTCGACAAGCTATAGAATACTGGACAGATTATGAAAAACGTGAAAGCACCGACAAGTGATAGCTACCGCGAGTACCTAATTGAATCTCTCCACGAGCCGGAAGAAGCTGCTGGTTTTATCGGCGCTATCTTGGAAGAAAAAGACCCTGAACCCGCACTTTTGAGAAATGCCATCCGAAAGGTGATTGAGGCTCGAATCAAGATGAATACTCTTTCGGAGTCAGCAAAACAGCATCACGAAAAACTCGACAAGATGCTGAGTGAAAGTGCAGGTTCGGAAATCTATAGTTTGGTAGAATTGCTCGAAGCATTAGGATTTAAACTAGAAATTACTGTCGCAGATACTGAGTTGTCGGCTGACTCGGAATCAACGGATTTTGGGGAATCAGAATTATCGCCCGAACCAGTAGTAATTAATCCCAGTTAATGAGTAAGTCGCGCCCTCACCCTTTCATCACAAAGTCTAACAATCGGTGAGCCATTTCTAGCTTGCTGCAAGAGGCTATTTCTACTTGCTTGCCGGCGGCATTAATTAATATTGCTTGATTGGTATTGCTGCCGAAACCAGCACCTATTTGATCGATCGGGTTTGCGGCAATTACATCCAGTTTCTTTGTCCGCAATTTCTCCAAAGCTGGCTTGACAATATCCCCAGTTTGTGCTGCAAACCCGATTAATTTTTGGTGCGGCTGTTTCAACTTTCCCAACTCTGCCACAATATCCGCTACCGGTGCCAACGGTAAACAATTCGGGAGCGATCGCTTTGGCAATTTTTCACTACTGTACTCGGCAGGCCTCACATCCGCTACCGCCGCAGCCATCACCGTCAAATCCGCATCGTGAAAGCATTGCAGCATCGCCTGCCGCATTTCTTGTGCACTGGCAACTGCGATCGCCCGCACACCTGAGAGCGGCAATTCGCCAGTTATACTGTGTACCAGCGTCACTGTCGCGCCGCGGTGCTGTGCAGCTTGCGCCAAAGCTATACCCATTTTGCCACTGGAAGGATTGCCGATAAACCGCACCGGATCGAGGTGTTCCCGCGTTCCTCCCGCACTGATCAACACCCTAATGCCCGCTAAATCTCGATCGCCCTTGGCATACAACAGCGATTCAATATGAGGCAAAATCTCATAAGGTTCTGCCATCCGGCCGACACCCGCGCGATCGCACGCCAGCATTCCCGCCCCCGGATTCGCAGCATGATAGCGCCGATAAGTCAACACTTCCCGCCAATTCCGCTGCACCGCCGGCTGTTCCCACATATCCGTATTCATCGCCGGTGCCAGCAAAATTGGGCAATTAGAAGCTAAGACAGTATTAGTCAGCAAATTATCAGCAAAACCCCCCGCCAACTTAGCCAAAGTATTAGCTGTCAGGGGAGCAATAACAAAAACTTCCGCCCATTCTCCCAGTTGAATATGCAGTGGGCGCCCGTGACTTGGTTGCCAAAAATCTTTGTCAGTAAAAGCAGGATGGCGGCAGAGAGTAGCAAAAGTCAAAGGCGTGACAAACTCCCCGGCCGCATCAGTAAGAATAGCTTTAACTTCAGCTCCAGCTTTCGCTAAAGTTGAAACTACTTCGCAAACTTTATAAGTCGCAATCCCGCCGCTAACGCCGATTAAAATTCGTCTGCCCTTCATGTCATACGGTTTTATAATTCAAGAATTGGGAATGACCTATCGCTACCAAGGTTTGGAGCACGGGCCTACAGTTGCATTTTTTTTGAAAGTCGTATCATTTTTTCATAAATAAAAAAGAATCAAGAAAGAAGTTGACATAAAAACAGACAAAAATCCATAACTCATCTGTTCAATCGGCAACAAAATATGCTGCTCACTTCTTCCTCAATTCCGTCGAAATTTTTGAGCTAGATTTTTAAGGCTATGCTTCGTCGTAGGCTTCCATATCCAGAAGGTGGAGATAAGGTTCAACCAGCTCCGGCCGCTGAAAAGCAAGCGATCGCAACAAATGCCAATCATTCAATCCCTCAAAAGGATCTGCATAATCGTCCACTTCCAAACGAACAGCCAATTCTGCCACGTCCTGAGAAGTAAGTACAGCTATATCGCGCGATGCTTTGGTTAAAGTTTTCATTTTTTTCCCCTGCCCGAGACTTCCGCCATACTATATCCTAGGCCTTTAATCGGATTTAGACACAGTTTCTACAACAAAACTTCGCATTAGATTTATAACTTCGGGCAGAATCTCGTGTCCCATGTTAAATTCTCGATACTGCACGGCAGCTCCCCAAGCAGTCAAACTGTCGCGCGATCGCACAGCAGCACTAAGGGGGACTATAGTATCTTGAGTACCGTGCACGATTAAAACAGGTGGCAAAGCACTTCCGGCCACTGGCGAAATCGGATGTAAATAACCGCTCAGACAAATTAAACCGGCTACGGGCAAAGTCAATCCCACATCTAGAGTCATCGCTCCGCCTTGAGAAAAGCCGCCTAAAATCGTGCGAGACAAAGGCACACCCGTGCTGCTTTCCAATGACAGCAAAAATTCCCTCAGCAATTGCCGGCTTTCTACCAATCCCTGAGCGTCTTTGGTTTGAAGGTTATACCACGCTTTGCCGCTGGTTAAGTGGGGATGGGAAAAGGGGGCCTCGGGAAACAAAAACTGATAATCCGGCAAATTGAAAACGGGTGCTAAGGAAGTCAAATCCCGAGCATTAGCACCCCATCCGTGCAAAGCGACAATCAAAGCGACAGGTTTGCGAGCGGTTGTTGGCGGAATGCTAACAAATTGTAAAGACATCGTAATTAGTAATTGGTAATCTGGTCTTGCTACAATTATAAATTCTCGCGGCGAGTAAAACCCAAAATATTTGTTTTGGGCGATATTTGACTCGAAGTTAGCACGCGCTTGCCAATAACTCTAACTGTTTACTGTTACCAGTCAACAGTTAGCTGTTAACAGTAGGGTTCGCAATCCGCACCTTCCCCAAGTAGGATGCGGATTGCGCACCTTACCTAAATAGTAATCCGCACTTTTCCTAAACTCATTAAAAAAATAGAGAACGGTGGCACTCTTGCGTTCCTATTAGAGAGGGAGATGCGAGGGGAAGCGAGACTCAGCTAGAAGCGAGATTTCTCCCGTTAATTCTAACTGACACCTACCGCAGGTGAAACCTTAGAAACAGATTGCTCGGACTGTTGCCGCACCGGCACCTCAATCCAGAATTCAGCTCCCTCTCCAGGAGCCGATACGCACCTGAGCGAACCGTGATGTTTGTCCACTATTTGATAGCATATCGACAATCCCAAGCCAGGACCTTTGCCTACAGGCTTGGTAGTAAAAAACGGCTCAAACAAACGTTTTTTTACATTCTCCGTCATGCCCGTTCCATTGTCAGCAATGCGCACGCATACACAATTAGAGTTTAAAAGTTCAGTGCGAATCCGAATAGTAGGTAAGAAGCCCGAATTTGAGGGACTTTTTTCGCTCAGTTTTTTTTTATTTTGTGCGTCATATAAAACATCAATAGCATTGAGCAAAACATTCATAAATACCTGATTTAATTGTCCCGCTAAGCACTCCACTAAGGGCAAATTTCCGTATTCTTTGATGAGTTGAATGCCCGGAAAATCAGCTTTGGGTTTCAGCCGATTATCCAAAATCATCAAGGTGCTGTCTATGCCTTGGTGAATGTCAACCGACTTAATTTCAGCTTCATCCAAGCGCGAAAAATTCCGCAGAGAAAGCACTATCTGGCGGATGCGTTCAGCTCCCAAATTCATAGATAGTAGGATTTTAGGCAAGTCTTCAGTGATAAACTCCAATTCGATCTCTTGTAGTTTCGCTTGCACTTCTGGCGTTGGGTTCGGATATTGCTGCTGGTATATTTCCACAAGTTCCAGCAAGTTTTGAGTATATTCGCCTGTATGGATCAGGTTGCCAGAGATGAAGTTGACAGGATTGTTAATTTCGTGGGCAACTCCAGCCACCAACTGCCCCAAGCTGGACATTTTTTCAGTTTGGATTAGTTGAAATTGAGTTTCCTGCAAATTTTTTAGTGCTGTTTCTAGTTCAGCGGTGCGCTCTTTTAGTTGAATTGTACGATCGTACACTTGCTGTTCTACTTTGGCAGTACGTTCTAGAGACATCAACAGGTAAACCGTCAAGCTGCCAGTCATCAATAGCCCGATCGCACAAATTGCCAGCGAACCCTGATGCGCCCTCAGACCGTTGTACCCCTTCCCCGGCAAAACTAGCAGCATCCACTGGCGGTCTGCTACGTTAAATAAGCGAGTGCAAGCACTAGGATTTTGACAGATTTTCCCTCGGAGATTAGTTAACTCGGGCTTTTCCTGTTTTGGGTTATCTATCAACTGCTTAGCTTGTGAGTCGTAGCGCACCAGAAAGCGTTCTTTCCCTGTAGCGGAGTTGTCGTAGAGGTAAAAATTAATGTTGTCTAAATTCAGCGATTCTAAAGAGAAATTGACCATATGGGTGATCTGAAACACACCCGCAATAACTCCCCTGAGGTTTTCGCGACCGTTGACCGAGTTATCTAGAGAAGTTGTGCGGCGGGATACTGGGAGAAATACTTGCAATCCCGGTTGATTGTTGCTGACTAATCTAATCCGCGCGGAAGCAGCTATTTTCCCGGTATTCACCGACTTCTCTAAAGCTGCTTTGCGATCGGGGCTGGAGGCCACATCAAAACCGATCACTTTGTTATCTTCTTCTAGTGCTTCTCTGTAGGCAATTGGAAAATATTCCGATCGCACTTTTGCTTTGACCTGCTTTTTGTCACGAGTTCGCTCGTAAATTTGAAAGGCCGGAAAACCCTCGGCTCGAATTGCGGCTTCGTAAGCTGCTTTTTGCGCAGCAGGCACGCGCCGAATCCAGTTAACAGAATGGATGGCAGAATTTCGGGAAAGTGTAGGGTGAACGAATTGCTTAAAATCTTGTCTGCTAACTTCAGTAGATGCGCTGTAGAATGCTTGAAGTGAGTAAAGAAATTCTAAATTGTGATTGATGCTTTGGTGCAATGTTACATTCAGGCGATCGGCTTGCTGATGAAATTGAACTTGCAGCCGTTGGTTTTCCGAATGCCACAGAAGGACGGAGGCTGCCAATGACAAGCTCGTACCGATGCAAAGAGTCAGCGCTGCTGGAATGTAGCCACGGTGCGACAGTAAACTTTCTGTCAGCGAATTAAACCAATTGCTCCCAACATTCATATTTCCACACCTTCTGCCACCGGAGTACAATTAGTTTAAAGACTTGTGAAGTTCCTTGATAACACGAAGGACAGCCCAGAAACTAAATTGTTTAAAAACTTACGATCGCAGCAATAGGACTTAGGGTAAGAAACCCAATTTCTACGAAAATCTTGGTGTGGTAACGACAAATGTGGGGAGAAACCGGGTTTCTTAGGAATAGTGCATCCAGGACTGAGGGATTGCCACCAATTGTAACTAAGTGTAACGAAACGAGTTAAAATCTGGGCGCTCCCCAAGTTACTTCCCCGGAAGCTCCCGAGAACGAGAAAAAGCGTTGATCTGGTGGGGCGGGTACTCAATACCCGCCCTACAAAGGCAACTTAAATGTGGAACAGCTTACAAAACAGTCCCTATTTCCTTCAAATAAACCCGTGTGAACGGTTCGTCATCTCCCAGAGTATACTGTTCGATCAACCCTTGGCGGCGAATAGAAATACTATTTCCTTCCCTGAGCACAACAGTATCGTGATCGGTGCTTTCTCTGACCAACATCATCTCAGTTTCTCCGGGATTGTCCAGGACCACCATATTGCTCCCCCCATAAAACATTCCCTCAGCTTCCAAAATATTTTCGGGATATTCAGCAATTAACAAATCGAGCTTGGGATTCCGCAGCAAACTTTGCACGTTAAGATTGTAATTTTTATGCAAAACTTTTTCAGAACGGTTGACAAAAAGTCCCCCGCGACAAACAGCACCGATCGTCCAATCGGGATGCTGCAAAAGAATGTGGTCGATTGTTTCTTGCAGTTCGTGTACCGAAATTTGGTTGAAAGTAATAATCGGAACTCGGGCGGATTTTCCCGAGTCAAAGAAAGTTTCGATAATATGCGACGGCACATCAACCCCTTCTCCGACAGCCGGGTTGAGGTGCATAAAAATTCCCGGCGCTGCATTGATTTCTAGAATCCCAAAATTGCCGGTTTTCCAAGATTTGGCAAGGCTTTCTGTTATCACATCAACCCCCAAACAAGTTAACCGAAAATGTAGGGCGATATCTTGAGCCAAAACAATGTTATCCGGGTGAATATTGCGGGTAGCATCGATGCTGACGCCGCCTGCGGAAAGATTGGCGACTTTGCGGAGATACACAATGCGATCGCGCTCTAGGACACTCTCCAATGACAGCCCTTGTTCTGCCAGATACATTTCCATCGCTTCGTCGGACTGAATTTTGCTCAGGGCCGAAGTTGGCGTATCCAAACGTTGGGATTTGCGGTTTTCACGGCGGATCAATTCGCGAATTGTTGAGTCCCCATCACCTGTTACCCAAGCGGGTCGGCGTTCAGTTGCCGAAACAAATTTGCCGTCAACGCACAACAGCCTAAAATCCGAGCCTTTGATGCTGTTTTCCACAATTACTCGCACCGATTCTGTTTCGGGAATTGCCTTAACAGCTCTTTTAAAAGCTGCCTGCAAGTCCTCAGGATCTCGGATATCTGCTGTGACGCCAATTCCTTTATGACCGACTACTGGTTTGACAGCAACTGGATAGCCAATGTCTCTAGCAACTGCCAGAGCTCCGCTTTCTGTGGAGACGATATCGCCCTTGGGGACAGGAAATCCTAATGTAGCGAGAAAAGCTTTACAATCGTCTTTGCGCGTGGTAAAATCTGAGTCTAAATGGCTGTCAGAATCAAAAGTAGTTGCAGAGCCACGAACAAGTTTTTTGCCGTACCCGTATTGCATCAACCCTTCATCCCACAAATAAAATACGGGAATGCCTTTTTGGGATGCCGATCGCATTAACGAATAAACTGTCGGGCCTCCGTAAACTGACTGCCGGAATATATTTTGCAGCGCGTCTATTTGTGCTTCCAAGGGAAAATCTTGATTTTGATTGATGGCTTCAAACCAATCCCAAACAGCGTAAATTACGGCTCTGGCGCTGCGGGCGTGAAGTGCTTCTATGCTAATTCTGCTAAACTGAGAAAATGGCTTAACGTTCCAGTGTTGGAAGTGCAAACCCATGTCGAGTTTTGCTACTTCTGAGGCGGTACGGCCGAACAGTTGGGCGTGGTTCGAGAAAGTTTCCTGCAGGATTTGCGGGTAGCGCTCGCCAATAATTTCATGGTAATGTGCGATCGGCAAAGGTTCGCTCGCGCCCGTCAGTGCCAAATCAAAAACTAAAGCCGCTGTTCCTAAATAAGGGTTTGGCCCCATATAGTGTTTGAAGTTGAAAACATCAAAAACATCGGTTTTTCGAGCATTGACGCGGGCTGTTTCGGTGCTTTTTTCTTGCAGCATTTTCTAACCTCCTTTTCGTTAATTTTTCACATTAACTCTCTGCCAGGTGCACTAGATACTACCTGCAGGCATAGATATTGCAGTATCAGTTGATACAAACACTCCGAGCAATTCTGCCTTCAGCATAGCGGGAGTGGGGGGTGGTGGAGCGGCCCAGTGGCCGAGTGGCCCAGTGGCCGAGTGGGATAGTGGGGAGATGGGGAGAGGGGGAGAGGGGGAAAATATTTCTTCTTCCTTCAACATCTAACTAAGCACTGATGGCTAAGCACTGATGGCTAAGCACTTATGACTAATGACTACTTCCTTGCCCCCTCCAGAAACAAACCTATAACTTTTGATAAGCACTTATAACTAAGCAGTTATAACTAATCACTACTTCCTTGCCCCCTCCAGAAACAAACCTATAACTTTGGAGAGGTGTACTGCCCACTTATAATTGTTTATGACTGTGGAGAAGAATTTAAGAGGCAGCAAATTTATGAGTATTTCACAAACTGCTCTCAGGGATCAAGTTCACGAATTAGCTGAGAAAGCATTTCACCGGAAGCTAATTTCTGGCTACGGCGACGGTCAAAACAGCAACGAATATCAGATTGTCTGGAACGGCAAACCCAGACACCTTCCTTTAGAACGGGCGCGTACAGTATTGAGCAATTTGATCGAGCGATCGCACTAACGGGCGAGCGATCGCACTAACGGTCGATCGTACTAATTTAGGACTTACGCTCATCAATCCGATGTCTACGAGCAATAAGAGGAGGATTAGCGAATAATCGAATCAGAAACCGGATCGATCACCGCGCGCGCGTGGGCCCTGTAATTTAAGCTCATTTGTTGACCCCTCCTATATCCTTGTAGGGGGGGTAAGCTTTTTTGGTCGATCGTCGAGGATGGGCTAAAGAGATAGTCCTAGACGCAGACACCGGGTTTTTTTTACCAGTCGCGGATGCAAAAGCTCTCTCAGAAACCGGAGTTTCTGAGTTAAGTTTTTCCGTTCAAACAACGCATAATTTTCGTTCCTATTCCCGGTTTCTTTAGTCTAGTGCCTCCTGAATTGTCTACCAAACCATCGTTACAGCCCGTAGCCAGAGTAATAAACAACCATAAAGCTTGAGCTGGGTGCGTCCTGGAGTGGTAGAAGCATGAGATTTTTTTGGTATCTATATATACCTTTGGGCCGTTTTCGGAAAAAGGAAGTTTGTGTTTTAGTTAAATTAAATAAATTAAAAGTGGAGATAATATGGCCAGCAGCGAAAACCAGGGGAAGTTGCTAATTATTGGTGGTGCCGAAGACAAAGAGGGGGACTGCAAAATTCTGCGGGAATTCTTGCGGTGCGCCGGAGGCACTAAAGCCCGCCTTGTTATCATGACGGCTGCGACAAGCCTGCCGGGAGAAGTGGGAGATAATTACATCCGCGTGTTTGAGCGGCTTGGCGCTGAAGATGTGCGAGTTGTTGACACCCAGACACCCGAAGATGCCAGCAATTCAGATTATTTAGAAGCGATCGAACAAGCGACTGGCATATTCTTTACCGGGGGAGATCAAGCGCGGATTATTAGCTGCTTGAAAGACACCAAACTCGACGCAGCTATGCACAAACGCTTCTCTGAAGGGATTATCATTGGTGGCACCAGTGCCGGCGCAGCGATGATGCCAGACATGATGATTATTGAAGGAGACTCCGAGACAAATCCCCGCGTTGATGTGGTAGCAATGGGCCCGGGAATGGGTTTCCTTCCAGGAGTTGTCATCGACCAGCATTTCGCCCAGCGAGGTCGTCTGGGACGCTTAGTTACCGCACTCTTGCTGCAACCGGCCGTCTTGGGATTTGGTATTGACGAAAATACAGCTATTTTAGTCAGCGGTGACGAGTTGGAAGTCATTGGCGAAAGCGCTGTAACTGTCATCGACGAGTCGGAAAAACTCCACGACAATATTGAGGGACGCTTGAAGGATGAGGGTTTAGCGATTTGCGGGGCTAAGTTGCACATCCTCCCCCACGGATATCGGTTTAACTTGAAAACTCGCCAGCCGGTGTATGATAGCGCAGCAACATCAGCAGAGAGACAAAGGCAGCTCGCCTAATTTACTTGCAACTGGCAAACATCTCAATATTATGTAGGGTGAGCCGTGCACACCTTACCGCTTCAACGAAGTATGAGGATGAAATACCCAGTTGCTGCGTCCAAAACTAATAAAAAGAAGAGGATTTTACCTCTTCTTTTTTTCTTGCGGTTTCTGGTTTTTTAAGCACTTTTCTGTTCGTCAAACATCGACTGCTGCCCTTCTTGAGTCGAAATTAAATTCCACCCCTGAGCTTTCAGCTTCTGAAATGTTGCCCATCCCTTAGAGCCGCCCGGTTCCCGGTAGTCGGATACAGAAAACTGCGGAAAAGCTGTGTAAGGCCGCCACGCTTGACGGGCTTCGGTGCGCAAGTGCAATATCTTTTCTCCATTGCCTCCGAGTCTGGGCAACCAACACATTTGTTTTAGCATTTTTAACACTCCAGAGTTTTACAGTAAAGGTAATTCGCCAATATCCCACATTAAACTTTTAGAGCCTTAGAGCTACTGCTCGGAATATCTAATAGGTAACAGGGACGAATGAAATTTTCACCAATTACCAATTACTGAGGTAGCAGCAGTCGTTAAAGCTGATTTTGGTTCTACCAAGTTTGCTAGTCAAAAACTAGAAAACAAGAGCTGCCAAGACATAAGCAAAAATAATCATTGCTATTCTCGGCTCAAGCTTGACTGAAAGTCGATCGCGGCAAACTCCAGTTGAATAAAGCATTCATTTTTCTGGTTTCCCTTGCCTATTAATTACAAGCCGATCCTCGCTCTTTCCGCCTAAAACGACATCATTCTACAGTATTAGCTCTGTTAGCTAAAAAATGTTCCTTTAGTTACAAATATTAAACTCTTATCACGATTTATCTAGTTATCAAAAGTTAAATTACTTTTCATAAACAGCGCTTAATAGTTTTTAGTTACTTTAACTACATTTTTGATTGATTTAAATCTGGCCTCCGGGTGCCCGGGGGTACACCTTACTTAATCGGTAGGCTGCGCACGAGTAAATCCTTTGGGTGCGCCCCTGGATACCTTACAACATAAGAATTACAGGTTTAACTCTTAATAACGGTGGCGACAGATTTGCAAAATGGTAAAAATGGATACTAATTACAGTTATAAGTTCTGCAAGCAAAGTATTCATGGCCGCTGCAATTGAATTTAAACTCTTCGCTCCCAACAACAAAGCAGCTACGCTGCTCGGCTCCTTTTCCAAATGGGAAGAAATTGCCTTAGAAAAAGATGATAGAGCTTATTTCTGGACTCTAATTCAGTTAGAAGACGGTATTTATCAATACAAATTCCGAGTTCAGTCGCAAAGTCCCTGTTTTGAACCGGACGAATGGGTAGAAGTTAATGACCCCTACGCTACTGAAATTGACCGCACTACTCATACAACTACAATTCGCATCAAAGCAGGGGCGCGAATTATTGATACCTATGTTTGGCAGCACGACGACAAAAAACTCCCCGAGAATGAAGAATTAGCCGTTTACTAACTGCACGTTCGAGATTTCCTGCACTGGATAACTCGCGAAGCGAAAAAAACCGCCGGCGACAAGCCATTTTACAACATAGGAGAACACATTCCCGAACTTCCTGAACTCGCGGCTGCAGACGGGCCGATGGACGGGTGCTGGCACGAAAGTTTTCGCATTTTTGCCATAAAAAATCTCGCGGGGAATACTTTCGATATCGAAGAAAATCTCAAGCAAGTTCTGGATGCCAAACAACAAGGCTATCAAAAAGCAACTAATGTTATCAATTATTTAGCCAGTCACGAATGCGACCACTTGCTGGCGGAATAAAGCTTTCGGAGTCTCGACCCAGAAGCTGCTTTGAAACGCGCTAAGTTGGGAGCGGTGTTGTTAGTAACAGCAGTAGGAATACCGATGCTGTGGATGGGCGAAGAGTTTGGACAGTTTACTCGGGAAACTCCCAACCAGCCGAATAAACTGCAATGGTCTTTGTTGAAAAATCACCCAAATCATATCGATTCCGGTTGCACTCCTTATCATTGTTGACTGTTGACTGGTGACTGGTGACTGTGAGTCAAAAAAATGAAAATTGCGCGAATTATTTGTTGGCAGCTTGATTCGACTTTACGCCCGACGATGAAGCGCGGAATTGATATCCTGAGTTGTTGGCATACTACAAACAGATGATTTTGCTGCGGGAAAAAGTTCCGGCACTTTACACGGAAAATATTGAATTTTTCCACGAAAATGCCGAAACCAAAGTGCTCGCTTATTACGGCTGGAGCGATGAGGGAACGCGAGCAGTAGTGGTCGCCAATTTTTCCGATACTTATCTATCTGGTAACAGCATTCCTAACTTTCCGGCTGCGGGAACTTGGCACGAGTGGATGTACAACAAAATTGTAGAAGTTGGGGAAGAAGGGTTTAAGTTTGATTTGCCGGAATGGTCAGCGCAGGTATTTGTTTGAGCGCCGGAGAATTTATGTCTCCAGGCAGATGATCGGGGAAGTTGTACAACAGTAAATTGTATTTACGACTGGCGATATCCAAACTCAACAAACCAGGTTTTTATAGCGGGGCGGATGGCGGAAACGATACTTTTTTGTAGAAAAATCCGGTTTCTGCGTCCCAGAGTGCGATCGTAATTCCTGGTATTGAGAATAACAATTGCACGGCGACCTGCCACCAGTCAATTAACAGGTCAATTAACACATCAATTAACACAAACTTTGTGGGAGGACAAAATCTATGGGCTGGCTAAAAAGATTGTTTGGTTTAGAAAAACTTGAAAATCAAGAAACTGTTGACGCTCCTGCTTACCAAGCACCTGTAGCTGAAGCTCAAGCTCAAGCTCAAGCTCAAGCTCAAGCTCAATCTGCTGGAAGCGCTCAGACAGTCCCGCCGGAACGCATGGGATTGAATGGAGAATACGATCAAAGCGGTTTAGCTAAACGGGTGGCTCAGGCTTTCGATGCAAATCCAGAGGTTGCCGATATTGAGACTGTTTATGTGGCTCAACATGGCAGTACGGTGGTTCTCAAAGGTACAGTTCCCGAGCAAGGAATGGTCAACAAGTTGGTGACAATTGCTAAAGGTGTTAAGGGTGCAACTGGGGTGGAAACCGATCAAGTTACTGTCGGCTAGCGCGACGGTTATTTATAACAGTTAACTCTTAGCAGTTAACCATTATAGCAACCGCCCTGACGCTTAGGCGTTCTTAATTGCACTTTCCCCATGCGGTAGATTGCAACGGACGTGGGGAGCATTAAGCGTGCAAATTTTGATAGGAGTGCGAACGTCGCCGCACAGCAAAGATATACAGCGTATTCCTGGTTTATGAAGTAGGGACACGGCAATGCCGTGTCCCTACGGCGGGGATAGATCGACAGACGGGTGTCATTCATAAACGTGGAATCTGCTGTATAAGCAAGCGAACTATTAAGGTTGCACTCCTATCAAACGCTTTTTGCACTCCCAAGAGATGCTCCCCTTCGGTCTTCCTTTTTCCGACTTTCATCGGACTTATTGTTTCTTCTATAAATGTTTATTTGAGTTATCTTAATTTAAATAAAAAATATGACCGGGGAAACCTTAGAACCTACTCGCGGGAAATTAGAACGGAGTCTTTCCCAGGGTATTCAAGCTTTGTACCGCTCTCAACTCGGACAACAAACGAGTCAGGTGGTATGCCATCTTTTGGATAACAAATTGATAATTGTTATCGAAAATGGGGTTACTCAACCAGAAAAACTGCTCGCTGAGAACGGTCAGGAAGATTTGGCTTTGCAGGTACGATTGCAACTAGAATCAGTCCTAGAAGTGCAAATGAAAGACTTAATCAAAGAGGTTTTGGGTGTGGGAGTAACTGATTTGCTCAGCGATGCGACCTTGGAGACTGGCCGCACCGGAACGATCGCTATTTTGGAGTCTGCCCCTAAAGTTCGCGATTCTAGTTCTAAGTCTAAAACTCAACCTAAAACTCAACTAGAAGCACCTGAGGGTGGATGTGCTGACGGATAATTGTTTCTAAATCCTTGATATTAAAAGGTTTAGAAATGTATTCAACGCAGCCGGCTTTTAGAATCCGAGCGCGGTCTTCTGCTTTGGCTAGTGCTGTGACAGCCACAACCGGAATATGTCTGAGATCGGGGTTTTCTTGGAGGCGATTTACTACTTCTATACCGTCTATATCCGGCAGACAAATGTCGAGTACGATTAGGTCGGGAGGGCGCTCGACTGCTGCTGAAATAGCTGCGTACCCGTCAACCGCTCCCATGCACTCGCAGCCGAATAAATCGAGTATTTGTGCCAGCAGCTCTAAGTTGTCGTGATTGTCGTCAACCGCCAACACTAAAGGACGCTTGTCAGCCTCCTGTTGTCCGCTATCTAAAGATGAGGTTTCCAAATTAATTTTCCAACTAGGATAGTTCATAAATGCCGATCGAAAAACGATCAAAAAAGGATCAAACAACTTTTCCCCGAGGCAATCTTCAAGTGGCGCTCCGGCACTTGAAACAGATTGGCTCGTATTTGCAGCTCTCAGATGGTAAGCCTTCAGTCTAGCCAGATTGTACAATATCGTTGCAAGCTGGGGCCAAAACGGCTAGAGTCGATCGATCCGATATCCGATAGCATCTGCTCAATTATACTGAGCCCAGCGCCCATTAGGAACTTATGCAATATAGGTACGTCAGTTTTGGCAACCACACGCCATAAATGCGGAAAGTCTTACCACTAAAGCATCTTCGCTCAATAGCATTTAAGAGTGGCGGCAGCTTTTCAGGATACTCACCACATTAAACTTGGGTTTCCCTACATGGATCTACCGAAAGGAAGATTCTAGCGGAGGCTTAAGTTTCATAACTTCCACCTGCTGAGAGATACTTGTTACTCTACTTTATACTTCAATGTTTTTAAGTAGTAATTATCACAATTTGAGCCAGGAAAAAAATTCAGTTTTTACTTGAGCTTTACCGGATATTAACCTAGGAGGTTTTAATGACAATTCCAATCAGAGACGACCTGACTTACATTTTGCTCAAACAGATTGGCAGCGGACACGGCAGGGGAGAGTCGGAAATTAGAAACGCAGCCGAAGAATATGTCGGTCACCCGGTGGCGGAAGCGGAATTGCTCGGTCATTTGGACTACCTCAACCAAAGGGAATTTATCAAAGCGGATTTTAGCGGACAGGCTTACGGAGGGCCCGAGTTCTTGCCGCCTTTAGTCGCATTTCAAGAAGCTGAGTTAACAGAAAAAGGCCGCAAACTGTTACACAAAATGGAGACGAATCCTCCGACCTCGCTCCACCACGAAGGATCGGCAGTTCCTATCGCTTCAAAGGATATGCCGTTTTTGGAAAAAGTGCTGGTAAAAGGTCACTTGGAGGATATTTTTGATGCCCGCGACATTACCGAAGTAGTGTACCGGGTCATGCGCGACGTGATGACAAAAGACGCCATCGAGCACGTGGAATCTGAATTGCACAAAGAAGTTTTGCCTACGGATGACAAAACCCTGCAACAAGAAATAGCAGACCTCTGGAAAGATACCAATCCGCTGGTGGGATTGCTGAGCCGGATACGTCAGCCTTTGACCGGCCCGCCTGCACCTGCGGGGATCGATGGCAATTTGTTTGCACGGAGGGTGGAACTAGAAGGCGCACTTCCTTCAGGAGTAAAACCGGAAACTGCGATCGCCGCTGTATTTTCGGCAACGAAGGATGAGCTGTCCGAGGAGCGAATTCAGGAAATAGCAGGCTTTTTGCCCGATCGAATTCGGGAACTTTGGGCTTCGGCTTAACGCAACATTTCCGGGTATAAATACTTACAAGCCGGGTTGACGAACCAACATTCTGCGCTATTGAGCCAGAATGTTGTTACGTCAACCCGGTTTCTCTATATGTCTTGCCCTGTAATTCTGCAATTGTTTTTTAGTGAGGACTTCAGTCTCGATCGAACTCGATCGAACTCGATCGAACTTGAGTCCTCACTACTTGTCCGATCGCTCATTCCTTGCCTTCTAAATGCTGTGAAAAACCCGGTTTCTCAGCGAAATTTGTCAATAAACCAGAAATATCTCCAGAAACCGAGTTTCGCGCTCCCGCGTTGGATACCTCCAATGGATGTTGCGAAAGTGTTGTAATGTATAATACAGGGCGAGTTAAGACTGTGGCTCGCAAAAATGCTGTTAACAGCCTGGGAGCTCAAAAGGGATGGCCCGCACAAAATTTAGACAAATGTCACAATCAACTTTAGAACAAGAGATTTTACTCAATCGAATTACAAATCGCATCCGCAATTCTTTAGAATTGCAAGAGATTTTGACGACAACGGCCCGAGAAATCCGCAGTTTTTTAGGGAGCGATCGGGTAAAAGTTTATCGCTTTGAGTCCGACGGTAGCGGTGAGGTCATTGCTGAGTCCACCAACGGCGACAGCTTGCCATCTCTGCTGGGTTTGCGCTTTCCAGCAGGGGACATTCCCAATAGTGCCCGCGAAATGTTTCTCAAAGCGCGGCAGCGAGTGATTGTAGATGTGGGATTGGGGCATCAAACAATTAATCGGTTAGATTGTCCTGAAACCGGCAAAACTTTAGCAGTTGAAGATATTACCTATTGTCCTGTAGACCCCTGTCACGCTGAATATCTCAAGGCTATGGGGGCGCGTTCTTCTTTGACGGTGCCGATTTTGCATCAAAATCAGCTTTGGGGGCTGTTGGTTTCTCACCACAGCCAACCGAAACGGTTTAGCGATCGAGAAATGAAAATGGTGCAGTTGCTTGTGGATCAACTTTCAATTGCGATCGCCCAATCCTTTCTGCTGAGTCAAGCTAGACAGCAAGCGCGCGACGAAGCCGTTGTCAACCAAATTAGCAGTTTGCTGCATTCTCCTCTGGAGGTAAACGAAATTCGGCGAGCAGTTCTCGAACAAACTGTCAAGCATTTGCACGGTTCGGGAGGGCGGCTCTACATTGCAGCCGAGTTTGGCGATCGACCGGCTTTACTTTATACCTGCGGCCAACAGCCCCCGGACATCGACCTTGAACTCAGCCCGTTTTGGCAGCAGATCATGGGGTTGGCAAACCAAGACGATCGACCAAAAACTGGTGATACCAGCCAATTCGATGTTTTTCAAAATCTATATTCCCAGCATTACAATTCAATAGACAAAAATATTTCCAGTTTAATCGTACCGCACTTGTACGCGATTCCCGATATTTCTAAAGAACCTCAACTCAAATCTGTATCTGCCAATTTTTTTGAAGTTTCCATTCGCTCATTTTTAGCAGTACCGCTGCAATACGGCCAACAGTGCATCGGCTGTCTCACCATTTTTCGCAGCCCTATAGAAACCGAAATTTTGTGGGCGGGCCGTTGCAGTTCCGACGCCCGGATCGATCGTCCCCGCAAGTCCTTTGCAGCTTGGAAAGAAATCAAAACCGCCGAAGCTCAACAGTGGAGCAGCGAGGAACAGAAGCTAGCAAAATCTTTAGGAACTCACCTGTACATGGCTGCCATGCAGAGGCGCGTCGAGGCGATGATCCGACATCAAGCTTCTCACGACCCATTAACGGGTTTACCTAATAGATTGCTGTTTAATGAAAGGCTGTCTTTAGCTTTAGCTAGCGCTCACCAAAACGCAGAAATGCTGGCGGTGATTTTTCTAGATTTGGATAGATTTAAAAATGTTAACGATACTCTCGGTCACCCAGTGGGCGATTTGTTGCTGCAAAGTGTATCTCGGCGTTTGACGAACTGTTTGCGCGTGGGGGATTCGATTGCCCGTTGGGGCGGGGATGAATTTACTGTGCTGCTGTACAACATCAACAGCCCTGATGAAGCAACTAAGATTTGCCAGCAAATTATCCAGACTTTAAGCACTCCTTTTGATTTTGAGGGTCTAGAACTTTATACTAAGGCTAGCTTGGGAATTGCTTTGGCTCCTTATGACGGAGAAGATGCAGAAACTTTGCTGAAAAATGCTGATGCTGCGATGTACAAAGCTAAACAGAAAGGTCGGAATAATTATCAGTTTTACACGCGGGCGATCGGCAGTAAAGTCTCCGAGGATCTTAACTTAGAAAATTATCTTTACAAAGCTCTGAAGAAATCCGAGTTTGTGCTGCACTATCAACCGCAACTAAACTTAACTACCGGCCAAATAGTCGGCCTGGAAGCTCTGATTCGCTGGCAGCATCCCGAACGCGGTTTGATTCCTCCCGACCGATTTATTCCCTTAGCTGAGGAAACAGGATTAATCTGCCAAATGGACGAATGGGTGATGCGGACTGCTTGCTTGCAAAATCGAGCGTGGCAGTTACTGGGATTGCCGCCGATGCGGATAGCTGTGAATTTATCAGCCAGGCAGTTCCTGCAACCTCACACGGTACAAACCATCGCTGAAATTTTGTCAGAAACCAAGTTAGATCCCGAGTATTTAGAAATAGAAATTACCGAAAGCATTGCCATGACAGATGTGAATTTAACGGTGTCGGTATTGCAGCAGTTGCAGGAAATGGGAATTAAAATTTCTCTGGACGATTTTGGTACGGGTTATTCTTCGCTGTGGTCTTTAAAAAACTTTCCGCTCAATAGTTTAAAAATAGACAAATCCTTCGTGGCCGATTTGGTGAACGGCAGCAGCGGTGCTACTATTGTGAAACTGGCGATCGCCTTGGGACAGGGCCTGAATTTACAGGTGATTGCTGAGGGAGTGGAAACAGCAGAACAGTTGGAATTTTTGCAGTCGCATCAGTGCGATATGGGTCAGGGTTACTTCTTTAGCAAACCAATACCGGCGGCAGCTATAGTCCAATTGTGCCTAGAAAATGAGCCTGGGAAGAAAATAAGTAATTTAAATTAACCATCAGGAAGCGGAACAAAAAAAGAGTTTCTGTTTTGAGTTGTGAATTAGATCGGAACCTGTCAAATAACCCTTATAAGTTTGTAGTGAGGACATCCGTTCTCGCAGTTTGGGGGAATTAAGGAAAAACTCAAGTCCTTACTACAAACATTGTTTTTTGGGTTGGTAGTGAGGACTGAAGTCCTCATATTTTTGAATTACGAATCAGTGCTTTCGAGGTCTGATATCAATTCCGGTTGCGCCGGAATGATATCAAATCCGCGCTTCATCGTCGGGCGTAAAGTCGAATCAAACTGCCAACAAATAATTCGCGCAATTTTCATTTTTTTGACTCACCGTCAACAGTCAACAGTCAACAGTCAACAATGATTCCGGTGCAACCGGAATCGATATGACAGCTTACTGCCAAACCAACACTTTTGCTTCGTATTCCGGCAAGTCGATCATAATATTATCATCGCCCGATTCAATATCATAATTGCCCGTCCATTCGTGCCAATTTCCGTTTGCCGGGAAGTTGGGAACCGTGTAACCCGCTAGATAATTTTCCGAGAAATTGACCACTACTACAACTCTCGAACCTTCATCGTTCCAGCGAGTGTAAGCGAAAACTTTCGAGTCGGGGTCTTCGTGGAAAAAATCGATGTTTTCTGTGTAAAGTGCTTGGTTATTTTTCCGCAGGTGAATCAAGCCTTTGTAGTATTCCCACAAACCTTTATTCATGTCATTTCCTAGCAGCGTCCAGTCAATTTTAGCTTGCTCGATGGTTTTGGCTTTGTATTCGCCAAATTCTTCGCCCATCCAAATCAGCGGCACGCCAACTGCTGTCATTAACAGCACGGTTCCCAACTTCGCCCGCTTGAAGGCGGCTTCATCCAAAATTCCGCGATCGCCCAATTCGGCAAAAACGCGATCGTGGTCGTGATTGCTCAAATAATTGACTACATTCGTAGCACCCAAGAAACCTTGCCGCTTGCAGTCGATTACTTCTTTGAGCCGTTCTAAATCAAAATTGTCGCCGCAGAGTTGTGGAATTATGGAGTGATAGAAACTGTCGTGCCAGCAGCCGTCCATCGGCCCGTCTAGATTGGTGATGCTGGGATTTTCGGGAATGTATTCGGCAACGGCGTAAAACGGTTTTGGGCCGGCGGCATCTTTGGCTTCTTGAACGATCCAGTGCATGAAATCGAAGTTAGCAATTTGTCGCGCCGCGTCGAAACGAATGCCGTCGAGATGATATTCTTGAATCCAGAAGCGGACTGTATCGCCAGCAAATCTGCGCGCCGGGAAAGTTCCTAAGTTTTCGTCATAGAATTCGTAGTTAAATTCCGGGCCCCAATTGTTGTCGGGATCGCGGGGTTCGTGGTGAAACCAATAATCGTGATCGATTTGAGTGAGGGGGCTCGATGCTTCCGAGTGGTTGTAAATCCCGTCGATGATGACGCGAATGCCGCGCCCGTGACACTCGTCTATCAGGTTTTTGAGTTCTTCTGTGGTTCCGTAGCTGGACTCGGCAGCGAAGAAGTAGCGGGGGTTGTAGCCCCAACTGTAGTCGCCTGGGTATTCTTTGAGGGGCATGAGTTCGATCGCGTTGATGCCGAGTTCGACTAAGTAATCGAGTTTTTCGACGACGTGCTTGTACTGGCCGCGGGCGAGGGGATCGGCTTCGCCGCCGGAAAAGTCGGCAACGTGCATTTCATAAATCACTAATTCCCGATCGGCCGGCAGCGGTTTGTCGTCGTGCTGCCACACGTAGGTATCGACAATGCGATCGCCGTCTTTGATCCGAACAATGCCGTTTTGACTTGGATCGTCGATGTCAGTGGCGTAGGGATCGACCACATCTACCCACTGATCTGCTTCCAGAAACCAGCTTTTCGATTGAACGCGGAATTTGTATTGATAAGCGCCATCCTCCAACTCAACTCGCGTGCGAAAAAAACCTTCTTCGTCTTTTTCCATCGGGATCTCTTCCCAATTAGAAAAAGATCCAATCAAGGCCGCTCCTTTGTTGTAGGGAGCAAATAACTTGAATTCAATTGGAGCGGACATAGTACCTCTTTCTAGGATATCCCTGTAACAGTTGATGCTTTTAATCTCGCAAATTTAAGCGAACTCAGGCATCACTCTGCGGATATAAGTTGTTTAACTGCTTAAATATTCCTAAAAGTATGAGTATCCGGGCCCACCCGCTGCATTTTCTGAAGTGAAATCGTGCCATATCGGCAGTGCGATCGGAATTTATCTAACTTGTTATTGCTCAACAATAACTATTAGTAATCTCAACCTTAATTTGCATCTATCTTAAGGTAGATTTAGTTCTAATAATCTTATTTAAAATATCGGCGCTGGGATAGATGCAATCTGAAACTAAAACCTTTTTAACAAAGAAGAATTCGCCGACTGGTGCGCAGTGCGCACCCTAAATTTTCGGCGGTAAGGTGCGCGGTGCGCACCCTAGTTTTAACTTGATTTTACCTTAGGATCGCGCTTCATCCAACCAAGCCAGAACGCAGGGCGAGAACGGCCGCTTGAGTGCGGTCATCAGCGCACAGCTTGTTCAGAATATTGCGGACGTGAGTCTTGACTGTACCGACAGTAATGTACAGCTTTTCGGCGATTGCAGCATTGCTGTAACCCTGCACGATCAGTTCCAAAACCTCTAATTCCCGCTCGGTTAAAGGGTAAGTCTCAATGATGTGACTGAACTCGGGTTCGGCAGCCTTAATTGTGACTCTTTTGCCCTCAGCCTTCGGTTCTTCCGGCGCCGGCTCCTGAGTGCGAGCTTGTTTCAGGACGATGCGGGCGATCGCCGGATCGATCCAAGAGTTACCTTCGTGAGTTACTTTTACGACATCCAACAACTGATCGAAGCTGATATCTTTCATGCAGTAAGAGTCAGCTCCGGCGGCAAAAGCTGCCAGAACTTCTTCTTCATTGTCCTGAAAAGTCAGAATCAAAATTTTGGTATCCGGATCGGACTCCGCTACCGTTTTTTTGAATTTTTGTGTGAGTTCAATGCCATCAAAATCCGGCAAGCCAATGTCTACAATTGCCACGTCAGGTTTTGAAGACTGAAGCAGTTTCAATCCCTCTGTAGCGTTAGCGGCATCGCCGACAACTTCTATGGTGTCACGCTGCTGTAAAGCTGTGCGGATGCCAACTCTTGTCAGGTCGTGGTCTTCTATCAAAGCAACGCGAATTTTACTCATCTTTTTTCCAATAGTCCAGTAAACATTAAAAATATCGTCAATTGACTCAGCCTAACTGACTAAATGTGAGAATGTGTCCTGATTTAGGGTTTGACAGGTCGGACATCATTTTTAAGCATACTCATGCAGCCGCGCTCTTGCAAGTTAATTTTCAAGTTATTTTGCGGCGATCGCCTGCACGAGCCCTCCTCGGGCCAGGTAAGCTCTCAATGTTTCAATAGTTTAACTGAATTATCCCATTGTCCGCCCCTTGATAGAGGTAAAGATACCACTACCCAGATAGATTTAAAGTATAAAAAATTTTGATGCACTTGGGCTGTCAAAATCAATAAAGCTAGCAGCACGAGTCTTTAACCGTTGTTAGGGCTCAAGTTCAATGCTTATTGATAAAATTTCTTATGACTCACTATCAGGGCAATAACTGTTTTCGCTCGGAATTTTCCGACGCGGAAATATTACACAAAGTATGTGAAATAACATCCCCCCTAAAGCAAGTTGGCGGTCGCGAAACTCAGGACGATGACCTGTCGGACGCAATTCCTGACATAGTTTGGAAAGCAAATGCCGACGGCTGCGCGACTTATTTATGTCACCGGTGGGAGGAGTACACGGGGGTGCCAGCAGCAGCAGGTTTGGGTTTCGGCTATCTGAGGCGCGTCCACCCAGAAGACCGCCCTCGTCTGTTGGCGCGAGCGCACACTTCTGAGTTCTCGCGGCAAAGTTACGAAATTCTATTTCGTCTGCGGACGCGAGAGGGCACTTACCGCTGGAACCTAGCCAGAGGAGCGCCCGCTAACTCAGAGAGTCAGGAAGTTTTGGAGTGGCTGGGAACCTACATAGATATGGACACGATCAAACAAACTCAAGCCGAGCCGCAAGCAGAACCAGAATTTTGGCCCCATCAACCGCGCTCGGCAGTTCACTTCAGAGCAGAAAATTTGTGTGAAGCCCCGACGGAAATGCACGCTGGGCGGGAGTTGCAGGCGATCGATCGATTTATAAATGTGTTGAGCCGGCGCGCGGGTAACTTGTGCGAGGTGTTGCAAGCGATCGCGGACGCGACTGTGGAGGCGATCGCAGGAGCTGAATTTTGCCTGGTTGCGCTCCCGGAGAGCGATAGCAGCGACCTCAAACTCACCGCTGTCGGGGGCACGGAAAACTTTGCTGCGGGGAAAACCCCTCACGTGCAAAACAAGCTGCTGTGGGAAGCATTTGCGACGGGAGAGCCTCTACTGTTGCGGTCGGAGTCCGGCGGCCCGCTGCCGGCGGCGGCCTGTGCAGCGGCGATCGAGGCGGGGGAAAGCGGGCGTTTGGGCGTGTTGGCGATCGGCAACGGGAAAGACAGCATGGCTATTGACTGGGAAAGTCAGCAACTGCTGGCGGTGATGGGAAAACAAGCTGCGCTCGCGATTCACAGCGCGCGGGCGATGGAAAAATTAAAAGAGCAGGAACAGCTTTTAGAGTTGCAGAACGAGCTGCTAATTCGCCAGCAGGAAGAACTGGAAAATCAGGGCCGGCGCATTCAACAGCAAAAATTGCAACTGCTAGAAGCAGCAAAGTTAAAATCGCAATTTTTGGGCACTGTGTCCCACGAATTGCTAACTCCCATGAATGGGATTATCGGCTTTTCCCAATTGCTGCTGCGCCAGCACAAACAACTGCTGACCCCCAAGCAAACAGACATGGTGGGGCGCATTTTACATAACAGCAAAAACCTGCTAGGGCTGATTAACGATATCCTCGACCTCTCCAAAATCGAGAGCGGCCGCACACAATTAGAAACTGAAGAATTTGATTTAGGGCATTTACTAATGGATGTGGCCCTGGAATTCGGAAATCAAGCTACCGACAAGAATGTAGCAATGCTTGTCAGCGTGTGCTTGGAGAATCAGCTTATAGTTAATGACAAGTCGCGCCTGCGGCAAGTTTTGGTCAATCTCATTTCCAACGCAGTTAAATTCACGCATCGGGGCAGCATTTTCATTGAGGCGCGGGAATTAAAGGGCGATCGGCTAATTATCACCGTTCGGGATACAGGAATCGGCATCTCTGAAAGCGAGCTGCCCCACATTTTCGACAAATTCCGCCAAGCCGACCAAACCACAACCCGCCCATATCCAGGCACCGGTGTAGGACTAGCGATTAGTGCCTGTTTAGTCAAAATGATGAACGGCACAATTTCGGTCGAAAGTCAACCGAAAAAAGGTTCGACATTTCGGATAGAATTCCCGCGAAAAGTTAACCCTAAAAAACTCAAGTCATGACTGCAAACATTTTTTATAAAAATTCTGAAAAATAGGGCTATATATAAGTTCTACGCGAGCCTTTGTCGGGAAACGGCAAGCCTTAAGTCCGGCGCGGAGTGCTGCGGCTTTTAATAATTAGTATAAAATTGATGATGGTAGCAAGACTTTTTTAAACTGCTATTATATTTACAGCAGATTGCGGATATTAAAAGTGATGTAATTGCTGCGAGCGATAGCGATTCCTTTGCTATGGCTCGCAATGCCATACTATAGCCATGCAACTAAAAAAAGCAAGTATTAAAACCGGATTTTGTATAATTAGCTGCGGACATAATGAGGTTTATTTATGTCCGCTAATTCTATAAAATCTGGTTTTAATGCCTCCTTTATTCTTCAGTCTGCGGAGGAAGTTCGGCGAAGCTCAGTCGAGCCGCAGGCTGCGTTTGACTCTATGCAGCGGTTTGAACCGCCGAGTCTTCTCTAAAGACTAGAAGTTTTCCCTACTTCTGCCTGAGTAGCAATTGGTTTAACATCGGTGTAGCCCATAGTATTAGCTACGTCGCGCAGCACTGTAATTTGCTGTTCAAACTCAAGACCTTCAAATTGACCCAACACGCCATTGACAGCCTCAGTTGCCTCATATCCTTCGGGGATATCGACAATTGTTTCTCCCATACCAATAGCCCAAGCATACCAAACCACCAACTGATTGTTAGCAGTTAAAGCTCCGTAAGCGTGAGAATACGGCGTGTCGTCGCCGTTGACAATACCTCGCATTATATTAAGTTGTTGGTCATGGGAAAGCTTGTAAAAATCATCGAGCAGCATGGGAGCTAATTCTGGGTCGGCGGCGGCGGGAGCGGCTGGTGTAACTGAATCTCCCATTTTTTCATAAACAAAGTAGAGCAGCGCCAGTTTTTCATCTGTACCCAACCCGTTGATTGCCTGAACTATGTTTTGAGTGTCGTTGGAGAGAGAGTGAGGATTGGTCGCGGCGGGTGAGTTCATAAATAAAATTCCTTAAAAATGCTTCCAGAATATATAAGTATCAACATTTGTAAGTCCAAGTCACCATCCCCGAGAGGTAATACGGTTTGAGATTTTTGATTTGAGATTTTTGATTAAACAATGGGGAATGGCTGAGTATGTATGGGTTGGGAGCTTGCCTAAAGTTGCATTATTTTAGGAAACTCGTGTAAAGTTGAGCCGCCACCCTCGAATAAATCATTCTTAAGATAGAAGCCAAAGATACATCTGCGGGTAGATGAAACAGTCTAAAAAATTAAGTAATACTTGATAAAGTGAATTGTTAAATAAAACTAGCAAGGAGTCGGCTATGTCTGAAATCAATACAGAACCAAATGACACTGAAAGCTTTGACGCTCAGCAGATCACTGAAAGCGCGGAAGCTGGAGAACAAAAGTTGCCGACCGTTGATGTATCAGCAGACTACGAAGCTTCAAAAGAATTCAGCGTTAGTGACATCGATCGCACGAGTGCCGGCGCCGAAGCTGCCGCCGCTGCAACTGCACCCAAATTTCCTATTCCCGCTCCTACAGAGTTCGCAAAGCCGGCCGATACAAGCGGCAATCCCGATGATTTTCGTTCGATGGCTCAGGACATTACGCCTGCAGGTACACCGGGCGAAGTTACCGACGATTTGATCCAGAAAGCGCTCGATCTTGGTACTCCCGGCAGTTAATTTAAAAATTCTCTATCCTTGATGCAAAACCTCTGTATTGTAGGGTGCTTGTGGCGCGCTTTACCCGTATAATAATTCGCGCGTCAAACCACTTTTTGCATCAGTCCTGAATTCTCAAGTGAGCGCACGATAAGCTGCAATACAGTAGGGACACAACATTGTTGTGTCCTTAAGGCTGCAATACAGTAGGGACACAACATTGTTGTGTCCTTGAGGCGTTAATTTTAAGTCTCCTTAATCGCTTAATTTTAAGTCGATCGCCCGACAAATTTTGCCGACAGTGCGATCGCTCATAATTTCAATTACTAAATCCACCGGATCGCCCTCCACCATAGACTTAATAAATAACTCGGGATGCAGCGCTTTCCAGAAATATTCGACAAACCGATTAATTTCCGCCTCTGACATTCCCGACTTCCCCGCCGCCATCATTTCCCGTTCCGCCTGATTGCGCCACACTTGAGAAATGCGATAATCTTGGGGATACAAAACCATCAACCGATCTAATCGGTTCCACAGCGGCAGATAGTCGTGCAGCTTAGCATTCATATCGCGCGCAAATTGACAGTCGCCCTCTGTGGAAATCGGAAACGGTACACCCGCCAAAAACTCGTTTAATTTGGCATCAAGCACCGGATTCACGCCGACAAACCAACCTTCAAAAAGTACAATATCCGCACCGGAAATAATTTCTGGTTGACTTCTATCTCCTGCACCTCCGTAGGCAGATTTGTCAAACCTGGGAATTTCTATATCTATATTTTTAATTATATCCGGTTTGAGGGCATGAGATTTGGGATTGTCAACTGCTGCTAAATCGCGAGTTTGAGAACCGCGCAACTTGTCTAAAACTGCGATTCCCAAGTCAATATCGTGAGTGCCGGGGGGGCCGCGCCAAATTAAACGCGGGTCTGCTTTTTGGAGTTGTTGGCGATCGGCATAAGTCTTGTAAAGATCGTCTAAAGAAAGGCTGACAGTAGAATATCCCAATTTTCCCAGAATCAGCCTCAAAACTTGGCATAAAGTAGTTTTTCCCGTTCCTTGCCCTCCTAAAATTCCTTGAATTAAAGGACGGTTTAAACTTTGTTTTTCAGTCGATAATTGCATTGCCAGCGGCAGCCAAAGATTCCACAAAGTTTCGAGAAAAACAGTTGACTTTAGCGGGAAAGTATGCAGTTCATCAAGAATAGAAAAGAATAAATCCGTTTTGCAGCGGACAACATCGGCTGCATTGTCGGGAGTAATGCCAAAAGCGCGCGATCGCAGATCATCCGCAAGTTCCCAACTTGCCAAGTGCTCGAAGTCGGGAGCGCTCGGGCGATCTTCTTCGAGGGCTTCGCTAACGCCCGCTTGCCAGCGGCGTAATATGTCAACAGGGTTTACAGTCGATCGAGCCATATCCTAAAAACTCTATAGGTGGGGGCCGGTTTGGTACAAATACTATCTGCAATTGACAAATATTTGACCCCGCCCAAAAACCGATACAAGCCCCCGACTTTTGTCCTGGAGAGATCAAAAATTTCGGCCCTAGTTCAAGTTACCAGATTCATCTTTGGAATAAATCTCAAATCTCCAATCCTTCGACTGAGCGCTCACGCCGAAGTCTAAAATCTCAAAGGGACTGAGGCTAAACCCGTCCCTACAAATTCAAATTTTTTGAAGCAGGTTTATATAAAAACTATCTACAACTGACAAATATTTCACGATTTTTTAAGAGCCGAGTTTGAAAGCCTCCACAAATAAATTGTAAGTTACGCCAATTTTCAGAGCATTGAGCATCTCCACCCACAAAGAACGGGCTGCAGACCGCCGGCCGCCGTAAACCAGCCAGCTCGCCAATTCTGTCAAAAACACCAACAGCCCGGCCGCGATAATATCCCAATCAGCAGATTGTCCGGCGATCGTCGAAATAGCTGTTCCCAAAAAAGTGCCGAACAGCAGGCTAATTAGCAGGAGCGAAATCCGCCGCCAAGGATTGCTCAGCCAGCCTCGGAAGCGATCGCCCAGAATATCAATCAATCTGTTAATTCGGGTATTCTGCATAAAAGCTATATTATTTGAGATTCGATATCTGAGATTTGAGATTGGGAATGACTGGTGACTATTGGGGTTTCGATCGCGGGCCTATAGCTGCATTCTTCTTTTAAACTGGTATTAAAAGTTATACCGATGAGTCAAAAAATGCCGCGCCCGACACACTCCAAATTCTTACCCCGCTGAGTATGCGGCCATCTAAAATCTCAAATTTAACATCTAAAATGGTATTGAGCGATCGCGGACTTATAGCCGAGAACGGTCAATAAATTAAGTGTAACTGTATCTTGTGGCACAGCAGCCCCTGGTTTTACATTAAAAATAGTTAAGACTAATTGCGCGTGCAGTCTATCCTTTAATCCTAAAATTTATGAATCTTAAAATTTACCAGATCGTAATTGGAGTATGGATCGTCCTAATCACAGGAATGTTTCTAGGACGTTTTGAAATCACTATCTCCAACGGTTCAAATCAGTCGAGCGATTGGCCCTCACAAGCCACCGCACATCCCCCCACACCCTTGGTTCCCCCAGTCCCGACAGCTTCTGCAGGCACCGCCAACAAGCCCAAACCCAACTCAATACCAACCCCGCCACAGCCTCTTAAGGAAAGGAATTCGTCAATCCCTGCAAATACTAAAGCCACAGGCAGTCTGCGCGTCAGCAACCGCAGCGAACACCCAGTGCGAGTGGCCCTGCTGTCGAAACAGCAAGCCGAGACATCCTACGGCAAACCGGCGCACTGGGATTTTGCGCCGGGGGAAGGCGGCGGCAAGGGACTGATGCTATCGCTGCCGGAAGGCAAGTTACAAGTCAAACGGGGAGACATTTTAGTGGTTTTTGCTCAGGATGGTTCTCGCAACTACTGGGGGCCTTACGTCGCCGGGGAGACTCCCTCGCCCGCTTGGAACAGCACAGCCAGAGAATGGCTATTAATTTTGCAGCCTTAAACCCTTAGCTGCAGGTGCCGAAATTTTGGTCGAGAAACCCGGTCGATCCGGTCTTGTTGAGAAGGGTGCCACTATTTGAGGTGGACCCGATTCGATCGAGTTGGGAGTTTCGAGAATGCGAATCTTTCGGTAGACTCTCTATGCGAGCTAAAATTTTAAATCTAAAATCGCAGGAAGTTTGGGTGAAGGAAGTTATTAAAAGTTTGTCAGAGTTTAGGAAGCGCCCGTTAGCGAAGCCCTCGAAGAGGATCGCGCCAAAGCTGCTGTCGCTGTTGTGGCTGTGCGCGATCGCCTGGGTAGGTTTCTTGTGGAATCTCGGCAACATCGGTTTAGTTGACGAAACCGAACCGTTGTTTGCCGAAGCGGCCCGTCAAATGACGCTGACAGGGGATTGGATCACTCCTTATTTCAACGGCGAAACCAGGTTTGACAAGCCGCCGTTGATTTACTGGCTGATGGCGGTGGCTTACCGCACTCTGGGCGTTAACGAATGGGCCGTGCGTCTTCCGTCGGCTTTGTGCGCGATCGGTCTGACTTGCCTCGGATTTTATACCCTCTCGAAGGAAGAAGGAAGAAGGAAGGAGGAAGAAGGAAGAGGGGATGAAGAAGAAGGAAAATTCTTCCCCACTCAAAACTCAAAACTCAAAACTCCCCGTCTTCCGCTCTTTTTTTCTACTCCTTGGATTGGTGCGGCCCTAATAGCTTTAAATCCCCAAACTATTGCCTGGGGACGGACTGGCGTTTCAGATATGCTATTAGTCGGCTGTATGTGTTCGGCACTGCTCGCATTTTTCCTCGGTTACACCCTCGAAGAACAGAGAGAACAAGCAGAATTTTCCACCGTTTCCCCTTCGCGATTTCCCAATAAGTGGTATCTGACTTTTTACGTACTAATTGCCTTAGCAATTCTGGCTAAGGGGCCGGTGGGAATTGTCGTCCCAGCCCTGATTGTTGGCTGCTTCGGGCTTTATTTGGGAAATTTTCGGCAACTTTGGCGCGAAATGCGTCCGGTGTCGGGAATCTTAATTATTCTGGCGATCGCCCTGCCTTGGTACATTTTCGTTATTTTAGACAACGGTCAAACTTATATTGACAGCTTTTTTGGCTATCACAATTTTCAGCGTTTTACTGGAGTAGTCAACAAGCACTCGGCGCCTTGGTATTTTTACTTTTTTGTAGTGCTAGTTGGTTTTGCACCTTGGTCGATTTATTTGCCAGTGGCGATCGCCCGCACCCGTTTTTGGCAGCGCAGTTACTGGCGTCGTCAACCGCGATCGGCTCAGTTGAGTTTATTTGCCCTATTTTGGTTCGGCTGCATCTTTGGCTTTTTCACGATCGCCGTTACCAAATTGCCAAGTTATGTATTGCCTTTAATCCCCGCCGCTGCGATTTTAGTAACGCTGCTGTGGAGCGATATTATTGCAGGCAACGAACCAGAAAATAGGCGGGCAAAGTTAGAAAAAAAACCTAATTCTTTACCGCGAGGGCTGTTAGTTACATACATTTTCAATGTCATATTTTTATTAATTGTAGCCGGAGCAACTTTATACAGCTACAACTGGCTGGGAGATGACCCGGCCATGCCCAATTTTCCCCAAGCAATTCAGCAGTCGGGATTGCTGATTGTCGGCGGTGCGATTTGGATAACTGCAGCGGTGGCGATCGCACTTTTACTTTGGCAGTGGCAACAGCGCTGGATTTTGGTTGCTAACCTCATCGGCTTAGTAGCATTTATCATCTTTGGTCTTACTCCTGCCTACAAAGTGGTCGATATCAACCGCCAGTTACCTCTGAGACAGTTAGCGCAGGTTGCGGTTCAACAAAAACTGCCGGGGGAAGAGTTTATTATGGTTGGTTTCTGGAAACCCAGTCTGGTTTTTTATACCGAAGGGCCGGTGACTTACTACCGAGCTGTCCAAAAGGCGATCGACTACATTAAGGAATCTAAAAACCCAACTTCTCCCTCTGTTTTGGTGCTGGGATATCCAGAGAAATTTGTGCAATTAGGATTGCAGCCAAATCAATATCAATTGTTGGACAGTCGGGGCGCTTACCAACTCGCCAGGGTTCCGAGACAAGCGTTTCGATAGTACCTAGAGTGTGATCTCATACTTGTTAAACAATGTAGAAAAATGATTAAAACTAAGAATCTTCAACTACTTCCCGTCGAAAGGATTCACGTAGAAGCTTTCTTACGCAATAAAAGCGAGCTTGCAGCAATTTTAAATGTCGTAGTGCCTAATAGCTGGCCTCATTTCCCGGAAGCATTTTCCCTCCCTGCTGACGACTCTTGCGAATCCAATCCGCCTCCAACTGACTGGCGCAACTACTTCTTTATTCATCCAAAAAATGAAGTGCTTGTCGGCAATGGAGGTTTCAAAGGCTCACCTGATGAGTCGGGGACTATAGAGATAGGTTATGAAATTGCTTCCGAATATTGGAATTGTGGATTTGCAACTGAGGTAGCACAGGGAATGATCGATTATGCTTTCGCTCACGAGGAGGTGAAAGCAGTCATCGCTCATACTTTAGCTGAAAAAAATGCCTCGAATAGCGTGTTGCAAAAAGTGGGAATGAAGTTCATTACAGAGGTGGACGATCCTGAAGAAGGCAAGATATGGCGATGGCAAATAAGCAGGGATGAATATCATCCGACTTGAACTGTAACGCCGTTTCGCTGTTTAAGCCACTGGTTTTGGCGGTAATTTGAAGGTTCTCGGTTGGCTCATTAAATCTGGCAGATTGAATAAAAGCTATAATCTAGTCACTACCTAAAACCCGAAGCTCGGAGCGTACAATGGTTTCAATTCTCAACAAACCCTCCTCGTTAATCCATGAAATTTGCATTGAAAAAGTCGATCGGTGGAAGTTGTTCAAATTTAGTGAATCGTTGCAACAGCGTATGGAAAATTTGTTAGAGAAGAAGAAGGCAGACCAACTAATGGCAGAAGAGGCAGCCGAACTCGACGCCATTGGGGAATTAGATCGCATCTTTACCCATATCAATGCAATGATGGTGGCTGAAGATGTCAATCAGCGATCCGACGAGACAGGCGGTTCGAGAAAGAGCGAGCTATTTATGTGAATACTGTTTAGAAACATAACTTTGGCGATCACGCGGTAGGATCTGTTAATGAAAGTGTTATACCGCAGTAGCGGTTAGACTGGATACCAAAGATAATCTATAGATTACTCGTCGAGGGTTCAATGGTCAAATTCCGTACTTCAGCCTCTGAAGAACCAAAGCCGCAGTCCATCGTACTCATGTTCAGGGATCTTGACCGTGACTCGTCGGTGAAGTACCTTTATGCTCATCAAGACAGAGTGCTTGAGGGATATTATCAAAACCACCTTCAGAGTAAGGATTTAGCTCTTGAGCTACCCACAGGCACGGGAAAAACTCTGGTTGGTCTTCTCATTGCTGAGTATCGTCGTAGAGCATTGAAAGAGCGCATCGTGTTCTTGTGTCCAACTAAGCAACTTTGTTGCCAAGTTAACGACCAGGCTCGTCGCTACGGCATTACAACTGCTTTGCTCATTGGCCCTCAGAATGAGTACAATCCAGCCCTGTTCTATCAATATCAGCAAGGTAAGGCAATTGCCATAACAACCTACAGCGGAGTTTTCAATACGAATCCTCGTATTGGTGATCCTGAAGTAATTATTTGCGATGATGCCCATGCGGCAGACAATTATGTTGCTGACTTATGGACACTCTCTATTAATAGCTCGATACACAAAGAATTGTATACATCCATACACAGGTTACTTCACTCAGTCATACCACCTCACATAAATTATCACATCGAAACAGGTGGAAGTAGCAGCTTTGATGAATATTCAGTAGATCTAGTTTCCACTATTTATGGTTATGAATACCTTGTTGATATTAGACACTTATTAGGAGAGTTTGCCCCGCAGCATAAAGACTTGAAGTATTCGTGGAACATACTTTCTTCTCATCTTGAAGCCTGTTCAGTTTATATCTCTTCTAAGACTATTGAGATTCGACCTATTATCCCACCAACGCAAACCCACAAACCATTTTCCGAAGCGAAGCAACGTATCTATATGTCAGCTACTCTGGGGGAAGATGGAGATATTGAGCGAGTATTTGGTGTCAAGAAAATTGAGCGTTCGCCAATTCCTGAAGAGTGGCATAAACGTAGTACAGGTAGACGGTTAATTCTATTTCCCGGGCAGTCGTCTAATCTAAATCCAGTAGATACTGCAACTGAGATGCTCAAAAAGGTGCATCGTGCTTTGATTCTTGTTCCTGATAACAAAACTCTTCAGCAATGGGAAAAAAATTTGCCCGAATCTTACACCACTATTAAATCTGAAAATATTGAGCAGAATTTAGATAAGTTTACCAAGTGTGCAGAGCCATCTGTTCTTCTCTTAGCTACTCGTTATGATGGCATCGATCTACCAGGAGACGATTGCCGCTTCATGATACTAGATGGTGAACCCTCTGCTTCAGGACTACAAGAAATCTATATGCGGACTCGACTCGGTGCATCTTCCCAATTACATAACCGCATCAGAACGCGAATCACACAAGCAATGGGACGATGTACTCGTGATGAGAGTGATTATTCTGTTGTAGTAATTCTTGACGATAAACTGACGAAGCGGTGCTGCACTAAAACTTTTACTCAAGGTATGCACCCTGAACTACAGGCTGAAATCGAATTCGGGTTGAATAACTCTACAGATCACGCAACAGCAGATTTTGTGGAGCTTTCCGAAGCTTTGCTGAATCGTGAACCAGAATGGCAAGAAGCAGAAAAAGAAATTCGTAAGCAACGTGACTCGTTTGAGAAAGTCTCAGATTCTACAGCCAAAGCTCTTGCGAAAGCTATGCCTCATGAGATTGATTACGTGTACGCTTCATGGCTAGGACGACATGAGGAGGCACTGAGTATAGCTAACAAAATCCTGGAAGCTTTGGAAGGAGGCTCAGACCTTAAGCCATACCGGGCGTTTTGGTATCATCAAACTGCTACTTCTGCATTTTTGGCTTGGAAGCATTCGGGCAACGAGGCTTTTAAAGCTACAACTATTTCATACTTGGAGAAAGCAGCAGCTAGTTCTTCACATATCACTTGGCTGGAAAAATTACGTTTTCATGTTTCGGGGCAGTCTGGGAAAGTTGGTGAGGAAGCTTTACCTTTGCAAGATTGGTTCCTAGAGATCAACGGTTTACTTGAGGAGTGGGGAATATCAGGTGGCAAATTTGCCAAGAAATTAGCGGAGGTTCAATCCAATATCGAAAGCAAAGCGTTCAAGACTTTTGAAAGTGGGTTGGCTAGTCTTGGAAAAATGTTAGGGGCAAAGATCCATCAGTGGAAAGAAGATGGTGCTCCTGATGGGTTATGGATTTTTGGGGAGTGGTGTGCATTTGTATTTGAAGCTAAAACTAATGAGAAACCAGATAAAGGTATCTCACTAGATACAGTTACACAAGCAGGCAGGCACGAAGTCAGAGTTAGAGCAGATAAACTTATCCCTAACTTCGTGCCTTGCTTCACTGTAGTTATCTCTCCGCGAAGTACGATCGACAGCCTTACAATACCTCATCTTAAAGATATTACTTACATATCTCATGATAACGTTATCAGCCTTTTCACTGATACTGCGTCGGCGCTTGAACGGGTGCGTGTATCTGCTTCTGGCAACGCTGAGGAAACTTTACAAGCCAATGCACTGCAATTCTATAAGGACAAATGTGTGGATATGCAAAATGTTAAGAATTTGCTTATGAAGAAAAAGCTTAAAGATTTACCAATTCAATAGCTGCAAAAATTATGCCTAGATTTAAGTGAAGATGGACATAATCATTTAAAGTAGTGTCAGCCGTATAACAACGCGCTGGAGAGGACGGTCAGGAGATATTGGTGGGGACGTAGAAGTTATCTGCCACCGCTCAGTTACACCGTTAGCCTGCTTATGACCTCGGTTGGGACGTAATTTAAAGCCTATTTGTGAGACGACCTATGGATGCGCTAATCGGCAAAACTTTACAGGGTGGAAAGTACACCCTCGAACAAGAATTGGGCCGCGGCGGCTTTGGAATAACTTTCAGGGCAAATCACCGCTATTTAGGACAGCCTGTAGTCATTAAAACGCTCAACGAATCTCTGCGGCAGCAACCCAATTTTGCTGAGTTCGATCGCAAGTTTCAAGACGAAGCGAGGCGGTTGGCTTCCTGCGTTCATCCGAATATTGTCCGCGTCAGCGATTTCTTTGTCGAAGACGGGCAGCCTTACATGGTGATGGACTACATCGCCGGTCAGAATTTGGGCGATGTAGTCGGTTCAAATAATCCGCTGCCAGAAAATCTTGCAATTCTCTACATCACTCAAATTGGGGCTGCTTTAAAAGTTGTTCATCAAAAGGGTTTGCTGCACCGAGATGTCAAGCCGCAAAACATTCTTTTGCGCCAAGGTACTCAGGAAGTCGTGCTGATTGATTTTGGCATTGCCCGCGAGTTTACTCCCGGTGCAACCCAAAGTCACACTAATATGGTGTCCGACGGCTACGCGCCCCCAGAACAGTATTTCGCTCAAGGAAAATATACCCCCGCAACAGATGTTTACGGTATGGCGGCGACGCTTTACACTTTACTGACAGCACAGGTGCCGGTGGCGGCAATTTTACGCACCAGCCAGCCGATGCCTTCACCCCGCGACTTGCGGCCTCAGCTAAGTGCGGCTGTCAGCTCTGCGGTGATGCGGGGGATGACGGTAGAAGCTCAAAATCGCCCTGCTACCGTGGATGAGTGGCTGTCGCTGCTGCATGGGCAGCCTCATGGTGCAGCGTCGCCGAGCACCGGGCCGACGGTGGCGGTGATTCCGGGACACGGGCCTGAGTCGCCGGCGGGTTCCAGAACAGCGCCTGCTGTGGTGTCTTCTGGGGGAGGCAACCGCAAGGTTTGGTGGATTTTGGGGTTGGTGGCGATCGCACTTATTGTTGCAGGTTTGGTCGGTATTGCTAGGGTTTTCCTCAACCGGCCGTCTTCGGAACCCGCACCGGTGGCCCAGGACGATCGCACTTCGGCCCCTGCAGATCCAGACGCGCGCTCCAGCCCCACACCAATTCCCGCGCCCACACCAACGCCAGCGCCGAGTCGCAGAGAAACTCCGCCGCCTGCTGCTGAAACTCCAGCGCCTGCTGCTGAAACTCCAGCGCCTGCTGCTGAAACTCCTACACCAGAGCCAACTCCAGCCCCAGAGCCAACTCCAGCGCCTTCTCCCGAGGCTGCCGAACCTACACCAACAGAAAAACTTGTTGACAAAGAGTTGCCGCCCGATCGATCGCCCGCACCCAGCCCCGAACAACCGGGAACCAATTATCAGAAGGCTCCCACAATCCCTGGGTATGCGGTTGGTACGCCGGAAAGTCAGATTTTATCTGAATTGGGAGAACCCACTGACTCTCAAGCCCGGGGCTATTGGCCGAATACTCGCACCGCACTTTACGAAATATTGCCAAATCGGATTACTCTCGGCTACATTTACGATCGCGATTCGGGCGAGCTAGTACAAACAGAGGGTTCTTTTGCCCAGTCGGTGGACGATTTGGTAGTGCGAACCGCCTTAAACGGGATGGTGGGCGGCGCCAGCCGGGAGATTTTGCAAGGGCTCGGCGACGTGCAGCAGCGCCGGACTAATCGGTTTACGTTTAAGAAGGGTTCGCTCGAAGGGACGATCGAACGCAATGAACGCGATCGGATTTACATCGGCGTCTGGGACGACAACTTGCATTAATTAGGAATTACGCACGGGTGGTCAGAAACCGGGTTTTTTTGCCAGATACTTTCGTTACAGCCGGCCTTAACCGCAAAAAACCCGGTTTCTTTAATCCCCAATCCAAAATCCAAAATCCCAACTCTAAAATCTAAAATCGCTTGACGCAACACGAAATATTGTCTATGATTAAAGAACACACGAGGGGCTGTAATGGTTTCGACAGGGTGGCGAAAGCTGCTCCGTGATGCAGGTCGAGAGGGAGTCTACTCTCGTTAATATCGGCTCAAAAAAAATAGTAAATGCGAACAACATCGTTCCTTTCGCTCGCAAAGCCGTAGCTGTAGCCTAAAAACTTCTTGAGCTTGGTTTAGAGTGTATGCCACCTAACTCCGTTAAAGGTAGCATAACAACCCCCAACGGATGCCCTAGCTAAACGTTTCTAGTCGGCTAGCTAGGAAAGCAATCACTAGAAAATCCCCCCATTTGGGATAAAGATGGTTCCCGCCCCGAGGATTAGAGGGGATAAACCTGTGAACGATCGGAAGGTAAATACCCGCTTTGGACGGCAGTTCGATTCTGCCCAGTTCCATAAAAGAAGTGACGTAAAATCAATGGTTTAAGCCATTTGAAAGCCACTTTCCACCATTAAAAGGGCCCAGAGTTAACTCTGGGCCCTTTTGTTTGGCATTCAATATTCAATCTAAAACCTAAAATCTAAAATCTAAAATCGAGCAGATCGATCGGCAAAGTAAAAATACATAAGTTGCAAACCCATTAGCTAGGCTGCGGGCTCATATAATTATAACTTCACCGTGTCTGTGCGTTCTTGGAGCCTGTCGGGCGATATACTATTAGGCGGTAAAGCATTAAAATTCTTTACAAAAACCCCGATTTCCAAGCCTACTCCTACGAAGGACGGGTGAAAAATTATATGCTGATCGCTCAAAAGCTGGAAAAATGAACCCAGGAATTGACTTACAAGGAAGTTTCGTAGAAGCCCTAATCAATTGGGGCTTGCCGGCGGACATCGCCAAAGTGCTTTGGCTACCGCTGCCAATGGTGCTGATGATTGTCGGTGCTGTATTCGGGGTACTTACTAGCGTCTGGCTAGAGCGGAAAATTTCCGCCGCCGCTCAACAGCGGGTAGGCCCGGAATTTATCGGCCCTCTGGGAACGCTAGCACCCGTGGCCGACGGTCTGAAGTTGGTATTCAAAGAAGACATTGTACCGGCAAAAGCTGACGCGCTGCTGTTCACGCTGGGCCCGGTCATTGTAGTGATTCCAGTTTTTCTCTCCTACTTAATCGTGCCCTTCGGAGAGCATATGCTGATCGCCGATATGGGGACAGCGATATTTCTGTGGATTGCTCTTTCTAGCATTCAGCCGATCGGCTTGCTGATGTCCGGCTATGCTTCAAACAACAAATACGCCCTCCTCGGCGGACTCAGAGCAGCCGCTCAATCCATCAGCTACGAAATTCCCCTAGCTTTGGCAGTATTGGCAGTTGTGATGATGTCCAACAGCCTCAGTACGATCGACATCGTACACCAGCAAGCCGACTACGGCATTCTCGGCTGGAATATCTGGCGGCAACCCGCAGGTTTCCTGATTTTCTGGATCTCAGCACTAGCAGAATGCGAACGGTTGCCCTTTGACCTCCCGGAAGCAGAAGAAGAATTGGTAGCAGGATATCAGACTGAGTACTCGGGCATGAAATTTGCTTTGTACTACATCGCTTCCTACGTTAACCTCGTCCTTTCTTGCCTGCTAGTAGCAGTTTTGTACCTCGGCGGCTGGGAATGCCCGATTCCGGTCGGAGTCATCACAAATGCCCTGGGATTGAGCGAGACGACTCCTTGGTTGCAGGTAATTACCGGCACGCTGGGCATTACGATGACCATGCTGAAAGCCTACTTTTTCCTGTTTCTGGCAGTTCTCCTCCGCTGGACTCTGCCGCGAGTTCGGATCGACCAATTGCTAGATTTGGGATGGAAGTTTTTGCTGCCCGTTGCTTTAGTTAATTTGCTATTGACCGCAGCTTTGAAGCTTGCCTTTCCTTTTGCTTTTGGCGGTTAATTAATAATAGGTAAATGGCAACAGGTAAAAAAAATAACTGTTAACCAATTACCTATTATTAATTAGCAATTACCAAAAACTCAAGTACAGAGAGAGAACACCATGCTAAAATTCCTCAATCAAGTAGGCGAATACGCCAAAGAAACTTTTCAAGCTGCTAAGTATATCGGTCAAGGGCTATCTGTTACTTTTGACCACATGAGACGCCGACCGATTACAGTGCAGTATCCTTACGAAAAATTAATTCCTTCCGAACGTTTTCGGGGCAGAATTCACTTTGAATTTGACAAGTGCATCTCCTGCGAAGTTTGCGTTCGGGTATGTCCGATCAACTTACCTGTAGTGGATTGGGAATTTAACAAAGAAACTAAGAAGAAACAACTCAAGCACTACAGTATCGATTTCGGTGTTTGTATCTTCTGTGGCAACTGCGTAGAATATTGTCCGACTAATTGTTTGTCGATGACAGAAGAATACGAGTTAGGCGTTTACGATCGCCACGAATTGAATTTAGACAACGTGGCAATGGGACGTTTGCCCTACAAGGTTACAGATGACCCGATGGTGACACCGCTGCGGGAATTTGCTTATTTGCCGAAAGGTGTGATCAACCCTCATGAAGTTTCCAGCAGCGATCGGCGTGCAGGTCTTCCTTCAGAGGAAATAATCGAAAAATAGGTAATTAGTCATTAGTCAGCAGTCATCAGCAATTAGTGAAATAACAATTATGAATGACTGCTAACTAATCAGTAAAAACGAACAATAGAAAACTAATGATTGAGGATTAAAAATTGTGAATCTAGCCGAAGGGGTTCAAATTGTTTCGTTTGGCATACTGTCCGTAATGATGATTGCAGCAGCATTAGGAGTAGTGCTGTTCTCCAACATCGTTTACTCAGCTTTTTTGCTGTGCGGCGTATTTACCAGCATTGCGGGCTTGTACCTGTTGCTGAATGCCGACTTTGTAGCAGCAGCGCAGGTATTGATTTATGTTGGCGCTGTTAACGTCTTGATTTTGTTTGCGATTATGTTGGTGAACAAGCGAGAAGATTTCCGCACGATTCCCAACGCTTGGGTGCGTCAAGTAGCAACAGCAGTAGTTTGCGTAGGCTTGTTTGCGCTTTTGGGTACGATGGTGGTGTATACTCCTTGGACTATTGTCGCGACGACAGGAGCACCAGCCGAAAGTTCGATCGTGACGATCGCCAAACATTTCTTCACTGACTATTTGCTACCTTTCGAGTTAGCATCAGTGTTTTTGTTGATGGCAATGGTAGGAGCAATTGTGCTAGCACGCCGCGATTTCTTGCCAGATGAATTGTCGTCGAACAAGCTATCTGAAACACCAGCTTTTAGTTTGCAAGAAAGGCCTCGCGAATTAGTTTCTGCCGGAGATGTTTCTTCTCCCGAATCTAAGTAACATTAAGGTGCGCGCTGCGCACCTATCGGCTTGTTTTGTAGTAATATTGATTGAGAGAAAATCGCAAAATTTATGCAACTGCAACTCCAGTATTTTCTGTTATTAGCCGCCGCACTTTTCTGCATTGGTGTTTATGGTTTGATTACTAGCCGAAATGCAGTACGCGTGTTAATGTCGATCGAGTTGATGCTGAATGCTGTCAATCTCAATCTGATGGCTTTCTCCAATTATCTTGACCCCGTACAGATTAAAGGTCAAGTATTTACGGTGTTTGTAGTTACCGTAGCCGCTGCTGAGGCTGCGGTGGGTTTGGCAATCGTGTTGGCGATTTATCGCAACCGCAATACCGTAGACATGGAAGAATTTAATTTGCTGAAGTGGTAATCTTAAATCGGGTTAATTGCAAATTATATTTGTAAGACGCGGTACATTTGTAGGGACACGGCACTCCCGTGTCCCTACTGTTAATTACTGTCTTTCATTCTAGTAATTTCTAGAGTAATTCTGCCGCCGAAATCAGGGATGGGGGCAGCAGGTTTCGAGAGTTGTAGTTTAACTCTCTCGACTAACGGTAGTTGTAAAAGCGCTTGAGCAATAGTATCTGCTAGGCGTTCGATTAATAAAAACTTCGAGTCTTTGACTAGCTTTTGAATCAGAGTAATTGCGCTGCGGTAATCAAGAGTATGTTGAATATCATCACTTTTTCCAGCTTGCGATAAATCCAGCCATAGAGTAACATCCACTTCAAACCACTGCCCCAAAACTTGCTCTTCAGGCAGATAGCCCGTATATCCGTAGCAGCGAATTCCTGTAAGTTGAATAGAATCCATTTTGTAATAAACTAAAAGTGCGTTGCCTATACCAATTTGTATTAAACCAGATAAAGTTATCTTTCTCTTCCCTCTCTTTCCTTGCCCCCTTTTCCTCTTCCCTCAGCGCCAAGAGCGCCCTCTGCGGTTCAATCACTCTTATTCTATCTTAAATTTCACAACCGTCCTCCTTTCTCCAACTTGTCCAGTAAATCCTCAGCAACTTCATACCATTTCCGCCTAATTTCTGCATCTTCTGGCTTTTCTGTCAAGGTACGACCTTGGAATTCGGGATATTTATTGTAATATAATTCATCAACTTTTTGATAGAATATATCTTGATTAATGTTAAGATTTTTGCGCCGTTTACCAATCTTTTCTTGACGAATTATTTCTGCTTGCTCTAAGGATGTATCGGGAGGTTGCTGGCGCGAAGAAAATTTAGGTAAATCAGGCAACTTTGGCAAGGTGAAACCAGATTTGACTACACTAAAAGCTAACATTCCTGGCACCAAAACGACACTTAAACTCCCTATAAATTTCCAAGGAATTAACTTGAATGTGCTGTTGTTTTTAACAATTTGAGGAGTTTGGTGAACAGGAGTATGATTGCTGGTAGCAGTTTGAGTGGTGTTTTTGAAGGGGCGGCCGACAAAGTTCATTGTCACCATTTGGGAAATTATACTGCCAATTTGAGAGAGTTTTGGATCTTTGAGTGCTTCGCGGACTTCTTTTGCGGATTGGTAGCGATCGCCCGGTTGTTCTGCTAACATCTTATCCAACACTGTGCCGAGATTTGAACTGAGTGTGACGTGCGATCGCCAATCCCAAGTTTTGCCGTTAATATCGTACAATTTTTGAGGCTTTTTGCCAGTTAGCAAGACTAAAGCCGTGACTCCTAAAGCATACAAATCGCTAGCCGGAGACACTTTACCCTGCCGCATTTGTTCCGTGGGCGAATAACCCTGTTTGCCGATCGCCGTATCCGATTGTCCGTTAGACTGAAGTACGGCATTGGCTGCGATTTGTTTAACAGAACCGAAATCAATTAAAAATGGTAGTTTGTCAGCATCATGCTGAATAATATTATCCGGGGAAATATCGCGGTGAATTAAATTTTTTGAGTGGATGTATTCTAAAACTGGTAAAAGCTGAAATAGCAGTTGAGTAACTTCGGGTTCGGTAAAATTTTTACCTTGCTGCTGGCGCGATATCAATATTTCTTCGTAGGTTTGACCCTTAATATAATCTTGTACTAAAAATAAAGATTGATTGCCGCCGATATCTGTTCGCAGGAGTTCTCGAAAGCGGGGGATTTGCGGGTGTTGGAGGTTGTAAAGCATACTCGATTCGCGATCGAACAATTCGGCAGCTTTCGGGCTGTGAACTACCGGGGAAAACTCTTTGAGTACGCAAGGTTCGTTGTAGCGGTTGATGTCTTCGGCGAGGTAAGTGCGGCCGAAGCCACCCCGGCCCAATTCGCGGAGGATGCGGTAGCGTTTTTCGAGAGTCGAACCTGGGGTGAGGAGGGAGGAGTTAGACATAAACAACGCAAAAATTTTCGAGTTGGGCAGTCGCGGAGCACAGTATAGCTTATTGTAGCTAAGTTTGTTTGAATGCGAGGGCGATCGCTTTTTTTGGGAAGGATGAAGGAGAAAAGACACTTCGCTTAAGATTCAGTATCTTGTTTTAAATTATTTAATTACGAGTTTGGCGACGAGTCACGATAAATCTACGAATAAACCGGGTTTCTGAGGTCGCGAGTGCGATCGTGAACTTGCGTTTTGAGCTCGTAGTCTGAAACCCTCGATTTTCACTTCCTATACTTTTTTTTGAAAGAACCGCAGAGGCGCAGAGAACATAAGAAAAGAAAAGAGAAGAGTCATTGCTATATTAGGACTTATGCACGGTGATCCAGCAGAAACCGGGTTTTTAACCCTAATACACGGGCTTAAAACCCTCGATATCGGTTAAAAACCCGGTTTCTTTGTGGGCGAGTGCATCCCCGACTATATATTTTACAAATCCCGATGTGTAAATTCCTTCGCATCTTTCCCTACATAACTCGCGGCAATATGGCCATCTCCAACAACTCGATACTTATAGGTAATCAACCCCTCTAAACCAACAGGCCCGCGAGGCGGCATTTGCTGCGTGCTAATCCCCACTTCTGCACCGAAGCCGTAGCGGAAACCATCGGCAAATCGAGTCGAACAATTGTGATAAACTCCGGCCGCATCTACTCCATTTAAAAATGTTTCGGCGGTTTCGCTATCTTCGGTGACAATGACATCTGTATGTCGGGAACCGTATGTATTGATATGGTTAATTGCCTCTTCCACAGAATCTACTATTTTGATTGACAAAATTAAATCGCTGTATTCTGTAGACCAATCGGCTTCATTTGCTTCGGCCATATTTTCGAGGATGGCGCGAGTTTTTTCGTCTCCCCGCAGTTCGACTTTTTTCTGCTGCAAAGCTGCGGCGACAGCAGGCAGGAATTTGGCGGCGATCGCACTGTGAACTAACAAGGTTTCAATGGCATTGCAGGCGGCTGGATACTGAGTTTTTGCATCGACAGAAATCTCTACTGCTTTCTGAATATCCGCCGCTTTGTCTGCGTACAAATGACAAATTCCGTCTGCGTGTCCCAACACGGGAATTCGCGTATTTTCTTGCACAAAACGCACGAAAGAATTAGAACCTCTGGGAATAATCAAATCTACATATTCATCCATTTTGAGCAGTTCGATTGTTTCTTCCCGCGTGGTCAGCAACTGCACGACTTCGGGATTGACTGCGGTTTCAGCTAATGCTTGATGTATCACTTTTGTCAATATTTCGCAGGAACGGACTGCCTCTTTGCCGCCTTTGAGAATGACGCCGTTTCCTGATTTGATTGCCAAGGATACTATCTGAATTAAAGCTTCTGGGCGCGCTTCAAAAATAATGCCTAAAACGCCCAAAGGACAGGTGACGCGCTTCAGAATTAATCCTGTATCCAATTCACGGTGAATTTGCACTACACCGATCGGGTTTGGGAGTTTCGCAACGTCGCGCACGCCTGCGATCGCACTTTTCAACTTGCTCTCATCCAACTTTAGGCGATCGTACAGCGGTTTCGCAATTCCATCCGTCTCAGCCGCCTTGCAGTCAGCCGCATTCGCCGCCAAAATATCCGGCGCAGCAGCTTCTAAAGCTTTCGCAATAGCTTCAATAGCTTGATTTTTGGCATCAGCGGACAAAACTGCCAATTTTCTAGCAGATACGCGCGTTTTTTGGGCAATTTCAATAATAGACATGGCAGTAACTTTTAAATAGTTTTGATTGTTGGGTTTTGAATTTTGAGTTTTGAATTGAATCCGCACAAATAAATTTCGGGGCGGTTTTCAGTCTTAACAATTCTAGAGGAAATTCTATATTTTTGTTGAGACCCCTTACAGCAATCCGCATTAACAGGTTACAACAGTGAAGTATAGATAAAATCCCACGGTCATTTCCATTTGTCAATAACCTTTGGAGAGTATTATGTCATCTCACGCCCCTTTACGCAAGGCAGGGCGAGCCGCCAAAGCCGGCGTTAAACTGATACAGAAAGCTGGCGGAAATCTCGTTTTAGCTTCCGGCGTCACCATCAGCCTGCTGTTTGGTATGGTGTTAGCGCTATCTTTAGCCTCAGTTTTGATTCTCAACAGTCCCGATCCAGTCGCCGGATTGGCGATCGCACTTCCCATAACTCTGATTTTTAACATCGCTGCTTTTTTCCTATCGCCTTACTTGATGGACTTAAGCCAAAATTGGCTATACCATACTCGCTGGGTTTCCTTAGCAGAAATTGAAAGCCTCAGTCCCGAAACAGCGAAAGTTATTCAGAAGGTTTGCAAGCAGAAAAAACTCCAGCAGCCGCGTTTAGGAATTATCGACGACCAAAACCCTACTGCTTTTACTTACGGTTCATTTCCAAACAGCGCTCGCTTAGTTGTCAGTCAAGGTCTTTTTACCTATTTAGATGACGAGGAAATTGCCACTGTTTACGCCCACGAACTCGGTCACATCGTCCACTGGGACTTTGCAGTAATGACTTTAGCTTCGACTTTGGTGCAGATTACTTATTTAATTTACACTACAGCTCACAGGATGGGTCGAAGTGGTGGCAACAAAGCTAAAGATGCTGCCGGTACTGTAGCTGCTGTGGCTTATTTTTTTTACATCGCAGGGACTTATTTATTACTGTATTTGTCACGGACGCGAGAATATTTTGCCGACCATTTTGCAGCCGAAACAACCGGAAATCCCAACGCTTTGTCTCGCGCTTTGGTAAAAATTGCTTACGGTATTTTGGAAGAAGGACAAAGGGCAACAGAACCCAGCCACTTATTAGAAGGAACTCGCGCTTTAGGCATTTACGATGCGAAAGCTGCCACATCTACTGGGACTGCTTACAGGATTACTTCGGAACCGGAAAAAATTGGGCGAGTGTTTCTGTGGGATATGTTTAATCCGTGGGGTTGGTGGATGGAGTTGAACTCTACTCACCCGCTGACTGGTAAACGAGTTCGCGCTTTGAGCACTTATGCCGAACAATTAGGCTTGGATGTTGAGTTTGACATGGGCCGGATTGTCGGTGAAGGCAACGATTTGAGCAAGCGGAAATTGTACGGAAATTTTGTGTTCGATTTGCTGCTGTACAGTGCAGAAACTCTGGGCTTAGCGGTGGGTTTTGCGATCGGCATTTCGCTGTATGCTGTAAACCCGATGATGATGGTTGCTTGTCCTTTAATCGCTTTGGGTGCAGGAATTTTGCTCAAGACTTTGGTGATGTTCCCGAATTACGAACAAGCAGAACACTTGGATGTTTTAACCTTAATGTCTGATCCTTACGCAAGTCCTTTGCGGGGTCAACCGGCGCAACTACAAGGCGAATTAATTGGTCGCGGCGATGCGGGTTATACCTTCGGTTCTGATTTGAAACTGCAAGACAGAACGGGAATGATTTATCTGCGCTATGCTTCTCGTTTTGGGCCACTTGGTAATTTTCTGTTTGGCATGAAACGGGTTGAAAGCTTGATTGGAATGGATGTTAGGACTTTGGGTTGGTTCCGCCGGGGTGTTGCACCTTGGATGGATTTGATTCAGCTTGAAAGCGATAGCGGTACGACGGTTAAGAGTTATCACCGCTTCTGGTCTGTTGTGATGGGTATAGCGGCGATCGCGATCGGTATTGCCTCGCTATTTATATCATTTGCTGCTTAACAGTTGACAGGTGAAACGTTTTAAGTTAAATATAATTAAGCTCGAAAATGCGAGCTTCTTTTTTTTGTTACATACGGTACTATAGAATTTAATACCGCTCTAAATTATCTTTTTTATCAAAATAGTGAGTTGACTAACCGCTTTCGACGTGTTAGCGAAGCGGCGCGGTAGCGCTCTTATCCAAAAGAAAGGAAGAAGTAAAGAAGAAGATAGGTAATCTTATGGTGGGAAGGGAGTAATTCAGTTATGAGCAAACATGACAATCAAAATTGCTACAATTAGTTTGTTGTTGATAGTATTAAGTTTGGCAGTCAGCAACCCCAGCAAAAAACTCAGGGGTAACTTAACAAAGTTGACCGCCCAGACGGAAAACAGGGAGAAAAAAAACGCCGTGCAAGATATTCTTGATGACAGTGCTAAATTAGAAAAAGTCGCTGGCAATTTCCAATTTATAGAAGGCCCGATTTGGCATCCAGACGGCTTTTTGCTGTTCAGCGATATTCCCGCCAATATTATCTATAAATTAGCCTCAAATCAGCAAGTTGAGGTATTTCGCACCCCTTCGGGAAAAGCCAACGGGAATACTTTAGACAAAGAAAACCGCTTACTTACTGGCGAACACGAAAATCGTCGCGTATCCCGCACTGAAAAAGATGGCAAAGTTATCACATTGGCGGATAAATACGAGGGCAAGCGGCTCAACAGTCCGAACGATTTGGTTGTTAAATCCGACGGCAGCATTTATTTTACCGATCCGTCCTACGGTGTTACTAAAGATCAGGAAGAATTGGGTTTTTACGGTGTTTACAGGCTGGCATCCGACGGACAATTAACTCTACTGGTTAAGGATTTGGTGCTGCCCAATGGCATCGCCTTTTCACCAGACGAGCAAAAACTTTATGTCAACAATTCGGAAGCGGGATACATTGCCGTTTTCGATGTAAAACCAGACGGAACTGTTACAAATGAGCGGCTTTTTGCAGATTTAAAAGACGCCAGTCAAAGCGGAGTACCCGACGGTTTAAAAGTTGATGTAGAGGGGAATGTTTACACCACCGGGCCGGGGGGAGTGTGGATTTTCTCGCCGGATGGCAAGCTTTTGGGGAAGATTTCTGTGCCTGAGACGGCGACTAATGTGGCTTGGGGAGAAAGCGATCGCAAAACGCTTTACATTACGGCAAATACAAGTCTGTATCGGATTCGCCTTAAAATTGCGGGTGTGCGGCCGGGAAAATAATCTAAAATACGGCGAAGTTGAAAGTAAAGCGGTTTGTCGTGAGGACTAAATTCCTCACGACAAACACTTTTTATTAGGGGTAATTGACCGGGCATGATATAATCCTAGTTTTGAGAATCACTCCTTGCCAATTCTTTAATCTAAAATCTCAAATCTCAAATGGTATTAATAGCTCGGTTGCACAAATTTCTGACTGCTACAGTCGATCGCACATCCCGATCGCACACAATATTTTGGTTGACTCTGAGCTTGACATTTGCCACAGTTTATGCTATTTTAGGACTCACGCAAGTCTTTAGCGCCGAGTATATGGTGCAAGACGATGCGAGGCAGCACGTTTTCTGGATGATGCGGTTTGTCGATCCTGAATTATTCCCCAACGATTTCATTGCTAATTATTTTCAATCAGTCGCCCCCGCAGGATACAGCACGCTCTACAAATTAGCCGCAACAATTGGCATTCACCCGCTATTTTTTCACAAAATATTGCCGCTATTTCTCGGCTTAATCTCGACTTATTACTGTTTTGGTCTTTGCCTAGAAATGCTGCCAGTGCCGATGACTGGATTTATTGCATCTTTGCTGTTAAATCAGCATATGTGGATGACCGACGATTTGGCTTCCACAACGCCAAGAGCTTTTATCTATCCGATATTTCTTGCTTTTTTATATTATTTGTCGCGCAGTTCCTTGCTGCCTTGTTTGGGAGCGATCGCCCTCATCGGACTATTCTATCCTCCTTACGCCTTGGTTGCTGCTGGAATTTTAGTTTTGCGGCTGCTATGCTGGAAAAACGGCCGTTTGCGCTTGTCGGGCGATCGAACTAATTATCTATTTTGCAGTACAGGTTTGGGAGTAATTTTTTTAGTAATGCTGCCCTATGCCTTAGATAACTCTGAATTTGGCCCAACTTATACCGCAGCAGAAGCGAAGCAAATGGCCGAATTTGTCCCCAGCGGCCGAAATGCTTTTTTTCGTCCAAATCCCAAAGATTATTGGTTGACAGGGCGGGGCAGCGGGATGTTTCCCAAGTCGCTGTTTACGCCTGTAACTCACTGTGTCGGATTGTTATTTCCGCTACTGCTGTTTTTGCGATCTGCTTTTCCCTTAGCAAATCAGATTCAAAGCAAAGTTTGGCTTTTGCTTCAGCTATTTTTAGCATCCTCGGCGATGTTTTTGGCTGCTCACGCTACCATTTTTAAACTGTATCAACCGGGTCGCTATACGGCTTACAGCTTGCGATTTATTGTTGTTTTAATAACTGCGATATCCCTCACTTTAATTATCGATGGAGTCGGTTATTGGGCATCAAAAACCGCAACAACAGTTCATTTAAAAAGTCTAGTTGCACTAATTACGACAGCGATTATCGCTGTCGCAGTGGTGCTTTATCCCTGCTTTGCTAAAAAATTTCCCACAGTCGGGTATGTAGAAGGTAAAATGCCGGCTTTGTACAAATTTTTTGAGCAACAACCTAAAGATATCCTGATTGCTTCGATCGCGACCGATACGGATCATTTGCCAACATTTAGTCAGCGTTCGGTTCTGGTGGCAAAGGAATATGCAGTGCCTTATCAGAAAGGCTACTACAACAAATATCGGCAGCGACTTAACGATTTAATTCGCGCTCAATACACTCCCGAGCGAGCTGTATTGCAAAACTTCATTAACAGCTATGGAGTTGATTTTTGGATGGTCGATCGCAATGCTTTGACTCTTCAGTATGTAAAGGATGATGGCTGGCTAAATCAATTTGATACTACACCGGAGGCGATGCTTTCTCTCAAACAAGGGAAAATTCCCGTCTTAGCTTCAGCAATGACAAGTTGTGCTGTTTTTCAGAATGAAATTGTAGTGGTTTTGGATGCGTCTTGTATTGTGAAATAGGCTGGGAATTAAGGCGAGGCAGAGCCAGACGCTCTGCATTCCCCGGCTCTGCCGGGGAACTAGAAAGAAACGGGTTTCTCAGCTAAAAATCTTGGTTTTTAGGTTTAACCGGAGGCACAAAACCCGGTTTCCGACCCTAAAATTAGTAATTTAGTGATTTGTAGGGGCAATCCCCCTGCGGTTGCCACTCCTGAGAGGTAATGTTGCGGATATCGTGCAATTAAATAATCTCCGCAATCAAAGGTGAATATAGATCCGGGGTCAAGTTCGCCGACAATGAAAATTGCACCAAAGCTCGATCGCCAATTATCTCTTGGGTAAAAACATGGCAACACTTTACGTCAACCCGCAAACAGGCAGCGATGCCGCAGCAGGCAGCCAATCGGCCCCATTCAAAACTATAGCCCGCGCGATCGCTCGCGCTGGATCAGGAACTACGATTCACCTAGCACCGGGAACTTACAGCGCAGCTAGCGGCGAACAATTCCCCCTGGAAATTCCCTCAGGAGTAAAAGTTATTGGCAATGAAGCTAACAAAGGTAGCGGCACTCTAATTCAAGGAAGCGGCAAATTTGTCAGTCCTACCGCTACGGCTCAAAATATCACTATACTCCTAGCAACTGATGCGCAATTGCGCGGAGTAACTGTCACTAATCTTGATAGTCGCGGCACGGGAGTGTGGATTGAGTCAACTTCTGCGAGTGTGACTAACTGCACTTTCACGCTTTGCAAGCGCGAAGGCGTTTTTGCCACGGGAACCGCTAATGCTGCGATTCTCGACAACATATTTGTGGAAAACTCAGCGGCTGGCGTAATTACGGCGGGAACTGCTAAGGGAGTAATACGGCGCAATCTTTTTCAAAAGACGGGTTTCGGCATCTCTCTTCAAGCTCAGTCGGCTCCTTTGATTGCTAATAACGAAATTTTGGAAAATCGCTCTGGTATAGTTTTAGCGGGGGAATCTAAGCCGGTTTTGCGCAAGAATCGCATTGAAAAAAATACCGCAGACGGTTTGACTGCCGTGGGGAAGTCGCTGCCAGATATTGGTACGGCTCAAGATTTGGGGGGCAATATCTTTAAGGATAACGGCGGATTCGACTTGCAAAATACGACTGGGGTTAAAATTTTTGCGGTGGGAAATCAGCTCAATTCTTCGCGGGTGAAAGGTTTATTTGACTTGGGCAATGTGACGCCAACTCCGACTCCTGGGGAGGTAAAGTTCAGCGACATCAGCACGCACTGGGCCAAAGATTTTATCGAGCGCTTGGCAAAGATGAATATTGTTAGCGGGTTTCCCAACGGCACTTTTAAACCTCACGAGAGTTTAACTAGGGCTCAGTATGCGGCTTTGTTGGCGAAGGCGTTTGAATTGGTGCCGCGCCGTGAGGCGACGGCTTTTAAGGATGTGGCGGCGGATTTTTGGGCGCAAGGTGCGATCGCCCAAGCTAATCGAGCTGGCTTTTTGGTTGGATATCCAGACAGCACGTTTCGCCCGGATCAGAATTTGACTAAAGCTCAAACGATCGTATCTTTGGTAAACGGCTTGCAATTTGCGGGCGGCACCCCCAATTCTTTGAGCGTTTATGTCGATCGAGCTCAAATTCCCAGTTTTGCCACCGACGAGATAGCAACCGCCACAGAGCGCAAAATCGTGGTCAACTATCCCGCGCGCGAAAAGCTTTCCCCCGCCCGCGACATCACCCGCGGCGAGATATCCGCCCTCATCTACCAAACTCTCGTAGCCACAAACCGCGCCGATCCAATTAACTCTCCCTACATCGTCTAAGGGAATTGGGAGACAAGGGAGAGGATAACTTGGGGTACAAAGAACCAACCCATCTCCCCTCGCCCTTGTCTGCGATTCCCTGACTCTCGCCGACTCTCACCCACTCTCGCCCGCTTCCACTCTCGCAAGTCTTGATTTGCGAGTACCCGAATCGTTTTATGATTGAACATTAAGAAATTAAGCAATCCTTAAGGTTCGAGTGTCACATTATGGCTAAAATTCAATTTTCTCGGGGTATAGACGAAGATGTTGTGCCCGAAGTGCGCCTAACCCGTTCTAAAAGCGGAGAGCAAGGCACTGCCAGGTTTATCTTTGAAAATCCCAAAGCTCTCAGCAGCACCAGTACCGAAGACATTACTGGAATGTACTTGATCGACGACGAAGGCGAACTCCTCACTCGCGAGGTTAATGCTAAGTTCATCAACGGTCAGCCTGCGGGTTTGGAAGCTCTTTATATAATGAAAAGTTCCGCAGAATGGGATCGATTTATGCGTTTCATGGAACGCTACTCGGAAGCAAACGGCTTAGGATTTAGCAAGGCATAATGGGTAGTTGGTAATTGGTAATTGGTAATTGGTAATTAGCCGATCGCCCGTTGCCGGTTGCCGATTACTGAGAAGAAGAAACTATGACGCAAATTCCTCACCCAGACTTATCTAAAATAACCGTAAATTGCGCTATCATTACTGTTAGCGACACGCGCTCGGCTGAAACAGACAATAGCGGCTTGTTAACTAAGAGATTGCTAAAAGATGCCGGTCATTCTGTGGTAGCTTACACTGTTATTAAAGATGATGCGGCAAAAATTGTATTGCAAATGCAGGCGTTTTCCCAGCGTGAAGATGTGGATGCAATCATTTTTAACGGCGGGACGGGCATCGCTCCCCGAGATACCACTTACGATGTGATGGAGAGTTTGCTCGACAGGATTTTACCCGGATTTGGGGAGATATTTCGGTTTTTGAGCTATCAAGAAATTGGTTCGAGGGCGATCGCCTCTCGCGCTGTTGCAGGCGTGTATCAAGGCAAGTTAGTCTTTTCTCTTCCTGGCTCTAGCAATGGCGTGAAACTAGCTGTGGAAAAGCTAATTTTACCGGAATTAGTGCACTTGGTGACGCAGTTGCGGGGTGGGTGAGAGCGAAAGTTCGGTTAATCGACTGACCGAAAGAAATTTGGTTACAAGTCGCCCGAGGCCTCCGTGGATCGAGAAAAAAGCTATGAATCCTCATCGCCACCCCCCGGGTTTATCAGTGAGGTCGCTTTCTTCAATCTAAAATCTAAAATCTAAAATCTAAAATCGGCTGACTGCATTCACCGCAAGAAACGGGTGGCTTTAAGCCTACCCTATGGCTAAAGTGAGGAAACATCAAAATTCCCTTGACTTAGACTAGATGATTTCGATGCAGAATGCGAGTGTCTATGCTAGCGAAGATTATCACCGGATTGCTCGGGCGATCGCCTTTATGCGACAACACCACCTAAACCAGCCCAATCTGGCAACTGTGGCCCAACACATAGGACTGAGTGAATATCATTTTCAACGGCTATTTACTCAATGGGCCGGCATTAGCCCCAAGCGGTTTTTGCAATATCTGACAGTTGAATATGCCAAGTCAAAAATTACTCAGACTAAAAGCCTTCTAGACCTAACATTGGACGTGAGACTATCGAGTCCCGGACGATTACACGATTTATTTGTCACCTTGGAAGCAATGTCACCAGGGGAGTTCAAAGCAGGCGGAGCAGGTTTACAAATTCGCTATGGTATTCATGATACCCCGTTTGGCAGATCTCTAATTGCTACAACTACCCGTGGTATTTGTAATCTTTATTTCTTGGAGACAACAGACGAACAAACCGCCGCACAAAGACTGCGATTGGCATGGAAAAACGCTGAAATCATTCGTGATGAGCAAGCCACTCAATCATTGCGCGACCTGATTTTCAATTCAGAAACTCTCAGCGAGCAAAAACCACTAACGCTCTTGGTAAAAGGCAGTAACTTTCAGATTCAAGTTTGGCGAGCACTTTTGAAATTGCCATTTGGTGCGATCGCAACTTATCAGACTATAGCTCAAATGGTAGCACGCCCAACTGCTGCTAGAGCTGTAGGAAATGCGATCGGTAACAATCCGATTGGCTATCTAATTCCATGTCACCGAGTCATTCGAGAATCTGGAGAACTCGGTGGCTATTGCTGGGGAGTAGAGCGTAAAACAGTCATGTTAGGTTGGGAAGCTAGCCGTACAATCTGCGATCGATCCCGATAGCATTACTATTTTTGCTACTTGCCTTCGCAATCGATCGCAGATAAATTTCAGGGTGCAAGGTCGATCGAGGACTTCGGAGTATGTCAAAATACACTAGAAATATTGTGTATCGCCAGTTTTGCAATGACGCTGCCTACCGGATCTCGTTCTCCTGCTCTGTTCCAAACGCTTTCGCTGGTAGCTGACCCGATCGCATTTTTCGATCGCTACTCTGCCAAATACGGCGATACATTTACCGCCCGCGTGTTGGGGCCCTCTTCGCCCCCCGTGGTGTTTCTGGGCAGTCCAGAAGCCATTCAGGCGGTGTTTACGACGTTAGCCGATGCCTTTGAGTTTGGCAAAGTGACCAACGTATTTCGCCCGCTGGTGGGAAATGAATCCCTAATTATGAATGAAGGGCCGCGACATCTGCGACAGCGACAGCTATTAATGCCTGCGCTGCATCGGGAACAGTTGCACAGTCAAGGGCATTTGATTGTTGATTTGACGAAAAAGCAGACGATCGACTGGAAAGCCCCAGATGCGATCGCAGTCCGCGAAGAAATGTCAGAAATTTCGCTGCAAGTAATCTTGCAAGTCGTGTTTGGATTAGTGCCGGGAGAGCGCTACGAACGCCTGAAACAATTGCTCAGCAAGCTTTTAGAGGCCATTACCTCTGAGCTGTACTCAATACAATTTTTCTTTGAACCGTTGCAGCAAAATTTGGGATCTTGGAGCCCCTGGGGGCAGTTTTTGGAGCAGATGGCGCAGATTGACTCGCTGATTTATGCGGAAATTGCCGAGAGGCGATCGCATTCTCTCGATTCGTCTCGCACGGATATTCTGTCGGTGTTGATGATGGCCCGCGACGACACCGGCGAATCCCTCGGCGATCGAGAATTGCGCGATCAGTTGATGACGCTGTTGTTGTTGGGACATGAAACGACTGGATCGGCGTTGACTTGGGCGTTTTACTGGCTGCATCAGTTTCCCGAATGCCTTGCTCGGTTGCGGAAGGAATTGGATGAATTGGGCGAGAATCCCGATCCGATCGCACTTTCGCAGTCGCCCTACTTAACAGCAGTCTGCAAGGAAGCGCTGCGGGTTTATCCAATTGCCTTAATTTCGCAGCCGCGCAAGGTGAAACGGACGATCGAACTCGAAGGCTATACATATCAACCGGGAACGATTTTAATCCCCTGTGTCTATTTGGCCCACCGTCGCCCTGAAACCTACGAAAATCCCGCCGGGTTCAACCCCGATCGCTTTTTAGATCGCAAGTTTTCCGCCTCTGAATTTTTACCGTTTGGAGGCGGGAGTCGAAGCTGCATCGGGATGGCGTTATCAATGTTTGAAATGAAGCTCGTTTTAGCAACGGTACTGTCTTCCCGTGAGTTTGTATCGAATCTCGATCGGCCAATTCGTCCGGCGCGCCGGGGAATCACCTTTGTGCCGCCCGATCGGTTTCGATTAACGGTTGTGGGCGATCGGCGTTAGATTCAGTGAAACGCCGTGTCAAGAAAGATATGTTATTCGATGAAAATCCCAGCAACTTTGTCTCCATTCATAGTCATGTGTACCACAAATTCATCTCCACCATCTTCAAAACTCAGCTTCCACAAATAAATCTGACTATTACCTTGTTTTAGGTCACCAAAATAAGTAATTGAATATCCCTTTTGCAGGCGTGAAGCGAGCTGCTCGCTAACATCGTCAAACATTTGTTGTGTAATGCTCGCTTTGTAGCCTTCATCGCCCACTGTCGTAAAAAGCTCGTAATTTTTCGATGCAGTCGCATTCAAAATAACCTGCAAACAATCGAGGACGTTTTGAGAGGGGGCTGTCGGGTTCATAATAATGTCTTTCTTTTAGGATTTTATTAAAATGTTCTAGCTCAGGCTGCTGTCTAACGCTTAATTGTACCGCAGTTGCGATCGAATCCAGTTTTGGAGCGTCATTGACCGCCAACACCCTCCGCTTAGCTCAGCCGCTACGATCACTTTTTCGTTCTCCCAGATCCAGCCCTGTTAGTAGATTGGAGCGATTTTTGCTTTTGCAATCATTTTAGGCTTGACATCTGTAACCTCATAGGTTACATTGGTAAAGTAATCTCAAAAATTAAAAAAACTTTTAATTAATATATATAAGTGCTATGAACTGGATATTCAGGCTTGATTGAAGGATTATTTCACATGATACAAACTTTTAAAAATAAAGCATTAGAAAGATTATTGAGGGAAGGTAATGCAAAAGGAATTCCTAAAGAACTTGAAAAAAGGACAAGAGCAAGACTTGAAGTAATAGATACAGCAATAATTATAGATGATATTAGAATACCAGGCTATGATTTACACGAGCTTAAAGGTGATAGACAGGGAACTTGGTCAATAAAGGTATCAGGTAACTGGCGTATAACTTTTACATTTCAGGATAACAACGCATACGATATAGATCTCGAAGATTATCACTAGCCCATAAAACAAAATCTAAAAATTTAACTTCAAGCGTAAGGAAAATTGCATGAAAGACATACAAAACATTATTCAAGGGAGGAAAGTAAGACCAGTACATCCGGGCGAGGTCATTTCAGATGTGCTTGAAGATCTTGAAATGACTCAAACCAGGTTTGCTGAGATACTTGGTGTATCCCGCCGTAGTGTCAACGAAATTGTTTTAGGTCAAAGACCAATTACAGTAGATATGGCAATTCGGATTGGGAAAGCGTTAGGGAATGGTCCTCAACTGTGGCTTAATCTTCAGCAAAAAGTTGATATTTGGGATGCAGTGCAAAAACACAGTGAAGAATACGAAAAAGTATCTACGGTAGCATAGCGCGATATGTTAATCTCAGTAAAAAGAGCATCGGGCGGTTGAAACCGCAACTATACAAACGAAGTCCGCCTGCGCGGACTTAGAGATCGAGGAAGTATTTAACCAGGATGGGGTATCCTGTAAACAGGAACGATAACTTTTGCAACACGATTGTTAGGGTGCGGATTGACAAAAACAGCAAACCTCTTCATAAGGGAATCTCATCCCACTCTGCTTGAACTTCGTCTTGTTCGTCAACTTCTGATTGTTCTGCTTCAATGGCTTCTATAAACTTAATCGCGCTTGAAACATTATTAAATATCAGAACACTCTCATGATAATTCAAAATAGGATTGTCATGAGCCAGACTTTGGTTGTTTCTAACATCATTAAAAGACTCCAGAATTGAAATCGAAGATTTTAGAATCCTTTCGGTCATTTGTGACTCAATAAAGCGGTTCTGTCTTAGATACTTTACATATTCTCCAAAAAGGCTATGCAAGGGTTTGTTCCTGTCATAACTAATCCCATATTTATCGCATAGCTTCTTTGTATACTTCACCACATAAGTATGCAGTCTATCTAATGTTACTTCTGGCTCATTATTTTGAATACTTTCCCTTATTGATTTTGCTAATACAGAAAACTCTTTGTCATTAGAATATGGTTGGATTGCATCAATATTTTCAACAATGCTATCTTGCTTAAGTCGTTCTGCTATTGTATAGCAATCATCAAACAAGGCTTGTTCGGCTTGGCTTATTTCTATGTGATTTATCAGTTTTTTTGTTTTCCAATATTCCAAAAAAGCTGAAATTATTTTTCCAACAATATAGTTAGCTTCTTTAGCCCAAAAGGTTCTTAATCGATTAGCTTTAGATCCGCTAGCGTAATCGTACTTGCCGTCAGCTATGTCAATGTTTGTATTTTCAATTATGAATTCCTGGAAAGTTCTGTTTGAAAAATCAAGAACATAACCAGCTTCCATGTCAAACATTTTTTCAAGTTTTACTTTTTCAATGCTCGACAAGTCAGACATTTGCAGTAACCTGTTAATTTATAATTGATTGTAACTACTCAAGACCAATTAGATATGCGATCGCTTTACTGCTTCCTGATGAGCCTCGGAGACTGATAGATAGCTTTACTAGAAGTTCCTCGCCCATAGGATGAAGCAGGGTAACTATTAATTGTACCGCAGTTGCGGTATAATAGACTTAAAAAATTTATTATACCGCCAACATATTTCAAATATCAAACCGGACTATTTATTGCCTCAGCAACAATAGTTCGGTGTCGGACTGTATTGCAAGTGATTGTCGGGTGGGCAAAACCCGAATCAACTAAAGCTTGCTCGATATCAAACCCAAAATACTGATCCAAATAAGGCTCCGTACTCTTGAGCAAAGTCAAAATATAAGGAGGCATTTTGGCATAAACTTCCGACTGAGGATTCATATCCATAATTGTCAAATGTCCGCCAACACGCAGCAAACGCCTCGCTTCCCGGAATATTTCTCTAGTAGCTTTCTGCGGCAATTCGTGACAAACTAAACAAATAGAAACTAAATCAAAAGCAGCCGCAGGCAAACCAGTAGATTCAGCAGCAGCGTGAACCCAAGTCGGAGATTTTTGATTTAAAGATTGGGATTCTCGCTGTTGGGAACGGTATTTAGCAACTGCTAAAAAATAAGGAGACAACTCCACCCCAGTCATCTTCGCTTCTGGGTAAACATCCCCAAGAGCAAAGGTACTCATTCCCACACTGCATCCCAAATCAACAATATCCTGTGGCGAAGAAGCAATTTGAGATTTGATGACTTCGTGATAGCTGGCGCGGAGTTTTGCATCGCCTTCTGCACCCGCTTCCGGCCAAATTCCCGCGTGAACTGTACGGGCGGCAACTTCTACTTCTGTAGCAGCTTCCCAGCTCATGTTACCTTGTTCGTAAGCGTGAAATGAAGTTAGATAATATTTCGGGTAAACCAGATCGGGATTTTGGACGCTGAGCAATTCTGCCTCCCAATTTCGAGCTAAAAGTTCGTGGGCTTCTTGTCGCCAATGCACTCCGATTTTTTCTGCTCTTTTTATCATCATTTCCCGCGCTTGGTGCTTGGCTAGATTAGCCAAAGGTTTGATGGAAAGGACGCCATTTACTAAACGCGAGGCTAATCCCGGAGTTTTGTTAACTGCAACCGTCATATTTTAGGTTTTTCTATTTAGCGCCATCTATTTTAACATATTTGGGCGATTTTGAGTTGGTCAATATAATGAAACTTAACTTTTTGCTGGCAAGTGAAATGCAAATGTTTTGGGAAAAAGACTTTTTTTAATGAACCGCAGAGGGCGCTGAGAACGCAGAGTTAGAGAAGAGAGAAAAGATTGGAGTAGGGCAAAAGTGGCTCGGGTGGTATAATATTTATTTGTGCTTACCTACTTAGTTCTGGGGAATTCACCGGGAATCTGGAATCGGATTTGCCGAAGTTGGAGTATTTGGAAGAACACTTTAAATCTGGCTATTTAGGAGTTTGTGATGAGCAAATCTATTGTGGAATTGGTTGATAATTTGCCGTCGGGTGGCGTCACTGTGATGATGTTAAAATCTCTCGATTTTGTGGTTCCGGGGGAGTGGAACAATCTCACGGGTTTTGATAATACTATTGAAGCGGTCACAGGGGAAACAAAGCGCAAATTAGTTGGTAAAATTCGCGATCGCGCGATCGAGCTTTACGCTAACCCCAACGAGCCATATCAAGGCGTAGTCAGGCTTTACCAGTTAGCAGACAGCGCCGACAGTGCGTTAGGTGCAACGGCTATGGCCAGTAAAATCGGCGAAAATATCGGGTTTCTTTCCTTTCTCAACCGCCTCACTCCCAAAGCTGACACCACTCAAACGATCGACTTGGGCGTCAAAGTGGCGATCGAGCTAATTGCCTACTGCAAACTTAACAATATTTCCCTTGACAATGTGGGAAGCTTTGGTAATTATTTATCTCATTACAAAGGCGAATCTCTGATGCGGATGGCTGCTTTAGTTTGTGCTGACGGTTTAATTCCCCTTGGCCCGGACTTCATTCGAGTAGCACAAAATACCATCGGCGGATTGAATCCTTCAACCTTGCAGCAAAACTCAACATTCCAAAATATCAGCAACCTAATTCCCGGCGCAAATAATTCACAAAAGTTCGGATTTGTGACATCAACTTTCGCCTCAGCGCAAGGTTGGATGAACAATTTAGTACAGTCTCGCGGCTTAACTCCCGCCCTAGTTTTACGCAATCTCAAGCAATACGTTGATGTTACCGATGACAGATTGGATTATGTGGCGGCATTTTTAGACATGACTACCAATTATTACGAACACACGGGAATTCAAACCGTTGCTCGCCGATTGATCGATCGAGCTTATGCTGAAATAGCCTCTGGCAGATCCTAGAAAAGTCGTTCTCAGGTGAGGGAAAACAGCGAACAGCGAGGCAGAGCCTCTAAATATGCGTTCCCAGGCAGAGCCTGGGGACGAGGGAAACCATTGCTTACTTTGCCTTCTTCCTTCTTCCTTCTTCCTTCTTCCTTCTTCCTTCGGCTGTGAGTTAAAATAAGCTGATTATGTTTAGCAAACCTCTTTTAATCGCATTGTGAAAAACAAATCGCTTCCTTCATCCGTAACAGTCAAGCTAGGCAAATTTGTCTGGACATCAATGTGGCAATTAATGATGTCAAAACTAGCGCCGCCCGATCGCACCGGAGCATACATTCGCCCTAGCAGCAGTTTCCGCAACTTTGTCAGCACTGCACCAGACAACCCTCACGGGCCCGCTGCGGGACGGTATCGCCTCTTCGTGGGTACGGGATGCCCTTGGGCGCACCGCACTCTGGTGACGAGGGCGCTCAAAGGGCTTGAAGAGGCGATATCCGTTTCTATTGTCTATCCCTCTGAAGGGGGAATGTGGGTGATGGAGTCGGAGACTTTTGGCTGCAACACGATGCCGGAACTTTACCAGTTGGCTTTACCGGGCTATCAGGGGCGGTGTACGGTGCCGGTGCTGTGGGATGACTCGAAAAAGGCGATCGTCAATAATGAGAGTTCGGAAATTATTGTAATGCTAAACTCGGAGTTTAACGAGTTTGCTAGCAATCCTCAAATGGATCTTTATCCTCTGGATTTGCGAGAACAAATTGACGAGTGGAATGAGAAGATTTACCAATCGGTGAATAACGGCGTTTATCGCTGCGGTTTCGCGCAATCTCAAGCTGCTTATGACTCGGCTTGCAGTGAATTGTTTGCTGTTTTAGACGAGATCGATCGCTCGCTCTTGAGGAGTCGTTACCTTTGTGGCGATCGGGTGACATTAGCAGACGTGCGGCTTTTTACTACTCTATTCCGTTTTGATGCAGTTTACTACAGCTTGTTCAAATGCAATCTGCGCCGCATTCAAGATTACGAGCATTTGGGAGCTTATCTGCGCGATTTGTACCAGTTACCGGGAGTTGCTGGCACTTGCGATTTGGAGGCTGTGAAGCGCGATTATTACGGCAATTTGTTCCCGCTGAATCCTGGCTGCATTATCCCCGCTGGGCCCGATCCGGCGAGTTTGCTCAAAGCTCACGATCGCGCCGGGCTCAGAAACCGGGTTTCTTAACAAAATCGGGCGTGAAGATGCCAGAATAATCGCAGAAACCCGGTTTCGAGGATGCTTGGGCGATCGCGCAGGGAATCAGAAACCGGGTTTCTTAACAAAATCCCGGTGACGATGAAAAATTTATCACAGCAACCCGGTTTCTTTCTAGTCGCAATGACTCAGAAACCGGGTTTATTACCCAAATCTTTGTGAGGATGCCAAAATTATCGCAGAAACCCGGTTTCTTGGATTAATCGCGGTGATAAAAACATCAAAAGGATGACTCTCTTATCTCTGCATAATTTCCCTATCTTTTAGGCCTCTCCACCTCATGTCATAAACATTGCTGATTGAATGACCCTGATCTAAGAAAGGCTGAAGAGAGTTTTTGACTCAAGATATTTTCATCAAGCAGTATAAGCATTTGAATGACTTTCTAGCGTGAGGATCATCTTAGTTAGATTTTCTAGCAATTTAATTGCCTGACTTTCTAGGTAAGGACTCTTTTATATCAAAAGAAGTGGACAAGTATAGCTAGAATTTATGAGTAATTATATCATAACTTTAGCCGAAGCGATTGCTATTCTGAATTAACTCCTGATAAAAAGCGATCGCGCTTCTTTGGGAAGGGTGATCGCCTTTAGTTATGGAGCCGCTATTTAGCCAAATTTAATTAGGAATTACGCGCTGATGAAGTCTCTAGTAGATAACTGAATGGTATTGTTTATGGTGGAGACATTCAGCGAAACGGCAAAGACTTCCCTCGGATTGCTTTTCAAAACAATCGCTGTATCATTAGCAGAATACCCATATTGATTCCCCGGTCGGAGTTCATATTGACTCAAGCTCCCTTGAACTTTTATCTTATCACCTTGAGCGCTGGAAAAGTCTTGAATAACTCCCCAACTGCCACCAATGTAACCCTTCCCGTACCAATCCCCGATCACGAAAGTATCAGCACCGGAATCACCACGTAGTTGATCGACTTCCCCATTGCCACTAGCAGAATATAAGAAACCATCAAGAATATCGTTTCCTGCACCGCCAATTAAGGTGTCATTACCACCTAAACCAGAAAGTTTATCATTCCCACCTGAACCAGTTAAAATGTCGTTGCCGGGCCCGCCAGTTAGATTCAGATTAGTATTTCCACCGCCGTTGTTACCGCCACCGCCACCATTATTTAACTTTGAAAATGCTTCGAGAGGACTCATAGTTTCTCGCAAAATAAAGTTCTGATCGGTGCTTGCTCCATTCGTAACTGTATAGTTACGGCGGTTTGGCTGGACTTCCAAATGGAGGTGTGGCGCTCCTGGGTTGCCAATACTAGCAAATTGCTGCCCAGGGTTGACTCGACTGCCAATAGGGACTTGAAGATTCTGCAAATGACCGTAGACCCAAAGGTTGCCATCAGTTCCTTGAATTCCCACAAAACGGTTATTGCTTTGTGAGGTTCTTTGCAACTCTATTAAAGTACCGCCTACAGCAGCTTGAACTGGTGTTCCTAATGGAGCGCCAATGTCAATTCCAGCGTGCCAAGTACCAAAACCATTACGGTAACTTTGGTCGAAGGCATAACCAGCAGTTATCTTGACTTGGGGGCTAACTTCTCGCTTCATAATTGTCCTCACAAGGTTGCGATAGACTTGCTGAACTTCGCCTGAACTTTCTCCATTAGAGGTGTTTCCATCAAATAAAATATCATCACCACTAGCGCGATCCCATTGATTACTATTTGTAGGTAAAGGCATTGCATCTGCTCCTTTTCTATTGAATTGACTGAGAAAGTTTTTACTTAGATTTTCTTCCCACATTTCTAATATCTCAGATATAAGTTGGCTTGGCGGCTCAGTTTAGCTCATGTTTTTAGCTCATGTTTTTAGCTCACTGCTTCTGTTACTGAACCAAAGTGAGCTAAAATCGGATCGGAGCACCGTAGGGGTAATGGTGAAGTATGGCTGATACGCTGAGGGCATCAGAACAGGGGCTAAAAATCGTTGACGAAGCTAGACGCAAGAAGGGCTGGCAGAAAAACGCTTCAATATGGGTAGAAACTGCCCCCACCTCAGAAGCCACACTGAGGAGGTTTTGGGCAAGAAAGTCTGCCATTGATCGGTATGCCTTTATTGGAATTTGTCAGGCTGTAGGTGTTAACTGGGAAGAGATTGCTGAACCTAGCGAAATGAAGGAAACAGAGTTACCTGCGGTGTCTACCGCAAAGGCACATCCCTCAGTGCAAAACCAGAATTTTGTGGGACGTGAAAAGGCGATAGACGACCTTAACGCCCATATCAACCAAGGCGCAAAAATTATCGTCATCCAAGCTCTGGGCGGTGTGGGCAAAACGACTTTGGCCCAGGAATATCTCAACTCTCAGGGTTTTGAGTTAGTGATCGACCTCCCGATGGCCAAGGAAAAAGAGAACATCCAACTTGTAGAGAGTGTAATTGAAGGATGGCTGAAACAAGACTTTGATGAAGAACCGGGGCGAGAGTTTTGGGAGATGTTGCGGCGGCTAAAACGGCAACTTCAAACTCGCAAAATAGGCGTGTTGATTGATAACTTAGAACCTGCCTTAGATGCACAAGGCAGATTTATTGAACCCCATCGTCGCTATGTTGAATTGTTGCGAGTTTTGGCTGATGCAACGGTGCAGTCTGTGACCCTGATAACCAGCCGCGTTCGCCTGTGCGAACCTGATGTAACGGTTGACCGTTATGTGTTGCCGGGATTGGATCATGAAGCGTGGAAACAGTTTTTTACCAATCGCCATATTAATATAGATGATCTGGCGCTGAAGGCGATGCACAAAGCCTATGGTGGCAATGCGAAAGCAATGGGTATCCTCTGCGGTGCAATTCGAGAAGATTTTGATGGGTATATGGTAGCTTATTGGCAAGCGAATAGCACCGAGCTGCTGGTTAAAACTGAGTTAAAAAATTTAGTTACCAGTCAGTTTAATCGCCTGCAAGAACTTGACTCGGCAGCTTATAAACTCCTCTGCCGTTTGGGATGCTATCGCTATCAAGATGTGCCGAGAGTCCCGACTGAGGGGTTATTATGTTTGTTGTGGGATGTGCCAGAAGGACAGAAGGGGCGGGTGATTGAATCGTTGCGAAATCGGTCATTAATGGAGTTTCATAACGCGGAATTTTGGCTGCATCCGGTGATTCGGGAAGAGGCAATTAGTAGGCTCAGGGAAAGTGAAGATTGGGAAACAGGTAACCGTAAAAATGCTGATTTTTGGTCAAATAGAGTTCCAAAAATTGAAACTATTAAAGATGCTTTTCTAGCTTTAGAAGCTTACTACCACTATGTCAACATTTCTGATTTCGAGAAAGCTGGAGATGTAATTTTACAAAGGAGGAATACAAAGCTAGCAGAAGCAGACAGGTTAGGGCGTTCTTTTTATCGATTAGGATTAATCCAACAAATAAGTGCAGTAATTAACCAGCTCATTGCTCAAATCACCTGTGGCTATCGCTTGAGCGTACTTTACAGTATCCTAGGAGTTTCATGTCGAATTAATGGCAAAGTTCACAAAGCCATTGAATGTCATAAAAACTCTTTAAATTCAGGAATGATATTTAAAGATAAAATTACCTTAATTTCAGAAGATTCTCAAAAATGGATGAATATTTTTGAATCAAATTATTTCCTTAATGTCGGTCTGTGCTATATAGAATTAGGTGAAATATTAGAAGCTACAAAAATTTTTGAAAAGCTAATTGATGACTCTAAAAAAACTGGTTTTTACCGAGTTTCAATAGATATTTATTTTTGTTACTTAAAATCATGTCAAGAATTGTCAACTGAATTGTCTAAAATAGCAGAGGACTTTGAATGTCAAGTTCAATCATATACTACTGGTGCTACTGGATATCGACTACTATTCTTAGGCATGACCTATAAGAACTTAGGAAAGCCGGAAAAAGCTCTCAAAATGTACAACCAAGCAATCTCACTAGATTTAGAAACTCAAGTGAAAGGGAATGCTTTGACTGGTATAGCAGAGATATATCGCATGCAACAAGACTTTCAAACAGCCCTTTCCCATCATTCAGAAGCAATCGAAATTCTAGAAAAAATTGGTGCTAAAGCTAACTTAGCGGAGGCTTACTACCAGTTAGGCTTGACTTATCAAACGATGGGAAATGCTGCTTATAATCAAGAAAATTTTAACAAAGCCATCACCATTTTTACCGAAATGGAAGCCCCCAAGCAAATAGAGAAAGTGCAAAAAGCCCTAAATAAGATTGACGAAATTTAGTGAGTCTCGCCAAAGGTCCTGACAGTGATTTCCCCGCCTAAATCCTGAGCTAGTAAATCGATACCGTCAATAACTTTATTTGGCTCTGCGATACTCAAAACCTCATAGCATTTTTCCCGATAATCGGGACGATCTTGAAAATACTGAATCGCTCGATCGAGCGGTTCCATAACTTGATAAGCTGCTTCCGCTTTGTCGATCGCCTCTTGGGGAATAGCACTCGCCAACCTTTGCATAGCCAAGTCGATTAAATCTCTAGAATTTACCCGATCGCTCGGCCATCGATCGGCATTTGCCAAAAGCTTTTCTGCTATACTATCAATTTGATTCAAACAAGGAACAGGCGACCAATTTGGATAATTGGGTTCGCCAAACTCAATTCGCCCTTCACAAACCATCTCGAATTTAATAGTAGTGCCGTCAACAATAACAGGAAATCTTATGCCATACTGGTTGGCTTGAATATCGTTCGGGAGAACAATGCGTGAAGCGAAGCTATCCCCAAGGGAATCGCGACTAGCAAAAATCGCATCATAGCCTCCTTCTGCAACTTTGCGGCGCAGGAGACGGTAGCCATTATCCATCGGACACATAAAGTCAATATCCTGGCTCAACCGATATTCTCCGTGTTCCATACTTACCAACGTTCCGCCGCCAAAATACGCCCGACATTCCTGTAGAAATTCGACATTCAAGTGGCTGAGTACAGTTAATATCTTTTGATGAATTTCGCGTTTAAACATTGTTTGAGAACTTACCCAATTTTCTGGATTTTTTGGCGGAAAACTGCTTCCCAGTTCTGCTATTAACCAAGACTGATAGTGTTGGCTGATTTGTTGAATAAAAGCCAGTTCCTGAAAGCTAGGTGTTCCCAAAACTCCCCAATAATGCCAGCCAGATTCGTAGCGGCATAGCATTTCCTTGAGAGTCAATTTTTTGATATCAGCAATTTGCCAGCAGATAGCTTGAAGAAATGGAAGTTCTGCGGGAATTTTAAATGCGATTGCTATTTCTTCATTGTTCATCTGCTTTCGGCCAAAGCGAGGCAGAGCCTCTGGATATGCGTTACCAGGCAGAGCCTGGTAACGAGGAATTTTCTTCCAGTCCGCGCAGGCGGACTTTGTTTGTGGAGCATCCAAATTATATTCGGCGGCTTCTATATTCGGCGGTTTTTAAAGTTTCTAGCTTCTCGATAAAATCTCTTCGAGTGCTAATTTCAGCGTCGGATATTGATATTGAAAACCACTAGCTAAAGTTTGTTTCGGCAACACTTTCTGCCCTTCCAAAACAAGTTTTGCCCCGTCTCCTAACAGCATTTCTAAAGCAAAACCTGGCACGGGCAACCAAGAAGGCCGCTGCAAAACTTCTCCTAAAGTTTGACACAATTCATTCATCCGCACCGGATTCGGTGCTGTCGCATTCAAAACGCCTTCAACTTGCGAATTTTGCAAAGCGTACAAAATTAAATCAACTACATCCTCGCGATGAACCCAAGAAAACCACTGTTTCCCAGTGCCCAGCGGCCCGCCTGCAAATAGTTTAAAAGGTGGCAGCATTTTTGCCAACGCGCCTCCCATTCCCAAAACTATCCCCAGCCGCAAAATTGCTAACCGCGTTCCCCCATTTTTGGCAGGTTGGGCGGCTGCTTCCCAGTCTTTGCAAACTGCTGCTAAAAAATCGTTTCCCGCAGGGCTAGTTTCGTCAAACTCAGCGGTTTCGCTGGTTCCGTAATAGCCGATCGCCGATGCACTCACAAACACAGATGGTCTAGGATTAGCATTGACGATCGCCTCGACCAATTTTGCCGTCGTCAGTCTGCGACTGTCGAGAATTGCTTGCTGGCGCGCCTCCGTCCACCTTTCCTCCGCAATCGGAACCCCTGCTAAATTGACAACAGCGTCGCAGCCCGCGATCGACTTTTGCCAATCACCAGACTCCGCAGGAGTGTAGGCGACAACTTCTAAATTCGGATAAGCTGAAGCCGGAAAAACTCGGCCAGCCTTCGTCGCATCCCTGCTCAAAACCACAACTTGATGTCTCGCAGCTTGCAGCTTCTCCACCAGCCGGCTACCTACAAATCCCGTTGCTCCCGCGATCGCTACTTTCATCTTTTACCCATAATGCACAGTTCTAGCAGTTTAGACGATCGTCCAAACTTGTGTTAAATCATACAAAAATAAACAGCAGCCTCGATCGCCTCCCCACAAGCTTTCTGTATTTTGATTAAACTGATATGGGACGCGAGGAACACAAACCATGCCTGCAAAAAAATCAAAGCTTCTAATTGCTGCCTCCATCGCCGCAGCAGGTAGCGCTGCGGTCTACTTTTACTTCCAGGGTTTGAGCCAACAAGTATCCAACCCTCAAGACAGCGCCAAAGTTGTGCCCGACGAAGCAATGATGGCCGCCTTCATCTCACCCAATCCCCAAGCGCTGGCCGAGTTGCAGCGATTTGGCACGCCTGGGGCTCAAAAGTTGGTCGGCCTGGGTTTGAAGACCTTTCAAGAACAAAGCTTGGCAGGCACTCAAATCGACTTTGACAGGGACTTAAAACCTTGGCTGGGGGGGGCGATGGTCGCTTTGTTGCCCCCTGATGCTGCGGCAAAAACCGAGCCTCCTAAGCTGCTGGTTGTAGTCAGCGTCAAAAATAAAATTAGCGCTTGGAATTTTGCCAATAAATTAAAATCTCAGCCAGGTGCAACAACTCAAGAAACCGAGTATAAAGGAGTTAAAATTTTTGAGATTGCAGAGCCAACTGGCAAGCGCTACAGTGTGGCTTTGCTGAACGACCAATTAGTGATGGCTCCTTTGAGAAAGCCTGTGGAATTGGCGATCGATACTTTTAAAGGAGAACCCTCTCTCGCTACGCAGCAGAGCACAACTAAGTTTTTTGCAGAGAGTGCTGGTGTCAAGAATCCGATCGCAACTGTTTATATTGCTGATTATCCTGCTGCAATTGAGCAATTAAAAGCTAATTTGCCCGCAGATATCCAGTTGCCTTGGACAGTGTTTTCGCAGTTCAAACAAGTTAAGTCTTTGGTTGCGGGAATTGGGGCGGATAGTGCGGGATTGAGGGTAAAAACTATCGCTCAGTTAGACCCTAAATTCGTGCAGCAAAATCCACAAGCCGCATCGAAATTGTTACCCAGATTTCCGGGCGAAACCATTGCTTTAGTCGGCGGCAAGGGCATCGATAAAATTTGGTCGCAGGCGACGGCTCAGGCAAAAGATAGCCCGGAAGTTGATAGGGGGATTCAGCAGGTGAGGAGTAGTTTTAAGCGGTTGGATTTGGATGCGGATCGTGATGTTTTTGGTTGGATGAATGGAGAATTTGCGATCGGGGTGATCGGTTCGGATCAAGGCATTTTGTCTCAGTTGGGAATGGGGGCGGCGATGATTTTTGAAACAAGCGATCGCCCTGCTGCTGAAGCAACCCTGAAAAAACTCGATGAGATCGCCAAAAGCAATGCTACAGTCAGTGTCGCCCCCAGACAAGTTCAAGGCAAAGAAGTTACGGAGTGGCAAATACCCCAGCAAGGCACTTTATTCGGGCACGGTTGGCTGAATGAAAATTCTGTGTTTGTAGCTTTCGGCGGCCCTTTAGTCGATGTGATTACTTCCACGCCACCGCAACCGCTAAGCAGCAGTCCGAGTTTTCAGGCGATCGCCACTTCTTTACCGCAAGTCAACCAAGGTTACCTTTACATAGATATGGAAAAAACCATGTCTTGGGCTAACCAATATTTGCTCGCAGTACAGCCAAATTTAGTTTCGCCGCCCGTCGCTGAATTGCTCAATTCTCTCCGAGGAATTAGCGTAGCCACAGCTTCTACAGAACCGACAACTGCTCAGCTTGAGATGCTTTTTGCCTTGAAATCTAACAATTAGGGAATTGGGAATGGGTAATTGGTAATCGGGAATTTGTAATTCTCCCTTCTATCAGTTAAATCCCGTACACGGCTTCGTTGCGGGATTTTATCCGACAAAAAAAAGTTGCTGCCTCTCCAGGGAGGGCAGCTACTCAAATAAAGCATCTTAAAGTCTCTCAAAACTTCAGAATTAACCTTCAGACATTCCCGATTTATTTGGCAATTGCAAATCATCCGGATCTACATAGTGACAAACTGCTTTGTCCATACAAATCAAAGCCCAGCCGGATTTATCGATGCTCATCAATTTGTAAGAAGCGGGCTGAATAAAGAAACCTTTGTGGTTGCGGGTTGCTGGTTTGATGTTAACGTGGCTCTCATTGCTCATGTTTTTACAACTCCTAGTATTATCGTAGTAAAATCTGAAAACCGCTGAGCGGGTTTGTGAATCATCTAAGTTTTCAAATACTAGCACTGACTTCCTGAGTTTTCCATAAAGTTATTTATTGATTTATTACGAGATCGTAATAAACTCCAAAGCCAGTTTCGTTGCTCCCCGCCCCCAAATCGACTTGTTTGCGCAGTTATGGCTCCAGAAGCCACTGTTTTACGCGGGCGAGACTCTTCCAGTCGGGTTTTCTGCTTAATCCTTCTTCAAAATTTTTTTTAACTTCGTCGAGTAACTCTTCGGAAGCCATCAGTAATTGCTGAGCCACTTCTACGTGGGGGCGCACTCCTTTTTCTTTGAGATCGAGGATCGCTACTGCTAGGTTGATGCGAGCTTGGGGGTCGTGAGGGTTCAATTTAACGGCGGTTTTCGCTGCCTTTTGAGCCGGTGCGGGTTTATTTTCTAACAGGTAGAGCCACGCGAGGCTAGCCCAGGCATTGCCATTTTTGGGAGCTTTTTCGCACACTTCTTTAAACACGGGGATCAGATTAGCCGGGGCTTCGCCAGCTTGGTAGCGATCGAAACCGTCTTTAAACAATTCTTCAGGGGTCATTCGATTTTAGATTTTAGATTTGGGATGTTGCATGGAAAAGGGCGTGGGGCAGTTAATAACTTTCTGCCCCACGCCCTATTTTCCGATTTATGTAGAAAAAGAACTGCCACAGCCGCAAGTTTGAGTTGCGTTGGGGTTAGTAAACTGAAAGCCGCCCCCGATCATAGCATCGCTGAAGTCGAGAACCAAACCGTAAAGATAAAGAATGCTCTTGCGATCGCAAACTACCTGAAAACCGTCGTAGTCGAACACTTCATCGTCGGATTTCACAGTGCTGGGGTCTGCGAAATCCATCACGTAGGACATTCCAGAGCAGCCGCCCTGGCGCACCCCTACCCGTAAGCAGAGGTCTTTACCTTGTTTTTCTCTCAGGGCTAAAACTTGGCGGACAGCAGAGTCCGTCATTTGAATTCCACGCTTTTCAGAAATGGCTTGAGTCATAATTTGCCGAACTCCTGAGATTGTCTAATGCTAAGAGTTTAATCTTATCCCTCCATTGTACAGGCATTCGCCAGAAGGCATTCCGTTAGATGCTGAAGGCAGAATTTTTACCTTCTAATTTTTAATTCCCGTGGAGCCTCGTTCCCAAGCTCGATGTCCTCTCCCCCTATAGGGTTTATGATTGATAAGCAGCGGTTGACCGGCTACCGGCACCGCAACCATGCTTCACCCAACGGGCTTACTCTATGGCAGCGCTGAATCGCACTACTCTTCGTCGGCTACAAAACTTACCTCAAATTCCCAGCGTGTGGGAGGGCGACCGCCGACCTATATCTAATGCTGACTCGCACATGATGCTAGAGGACGACGACGATCCAGAAGCTGGTGGCGAGTGTATTCTCTGGGTGGACGGCTCTGAAGGCATCGTGAGGGCTATGGACATGGTAGGCCCAGATGCCGGCCCAGAGGCGATCGTCCGGGCCCTGCTACGGGCAATGGAACATCCCCAAAGTCCAGCTCCTGCAGGCCGGCCCCAAAAAATAGTAGTCAAAAACCGAGAAATTCAATTTTATCTGCGGGGCGTACTTCAAGATTTAAGCATTTCCATTGACTACGTGCCGGAATTGCCCTTAATTGACGAAATATTTCGCGGCATGGAAGAAGTGGCGATCAACAGACCTCCTGAGTTGCCCCCTCAGTATGCTGAAGTTTTAATGGAAAAAGCTGCTCAAATTTGGCAAGATGCTCCGTGGCGGACTTTGAGGGAACACCAAATTATATCTATTGAAATCAATCAGTGGGATGTCGCCAGCCTCTACGTGTCCGTATTGGGGCAAGGCAGAATGGATTACGGAGTTTTACTGTACCGTTCTCTAGAATCCTTGAAGCGGTTTCGAGAACGAGTCGTCAACGATGAATCTTTTGAAGATTTAGAACAGGCTTTTTTAGGGCAAGACTGTTTGTTTCTCACCTTTGAAAGTGCTGGAGATATTGATGAGGACGACGAAGAAGAAATTGATTTAGCTGATTTGCCTCCATCGGAAATTGAACCAAATTTTGGCAACCTGCATCCTTTAGAAGGATTGCGATCGATTCTTTACGAAGAAGAAGCCCTGACGATGTTAGTTGCTCTCGAAGCATTTCACCGCTTTTTCCGCAACGGCCGCCGGAAATTGGGAGCAGAGACGTTTCCCAATCTCAACAGTCGCTACCGCATCCCGGTTCCGCAGTCTGACGGAGAAATTCAACAGGTATCCGTTAAAGTTTCGACACTGCCCGACGTATCCGACGAATTATTACAGATGCTCGGTGATGACGATGATGATGACGATGATGATGAATTTGAAATGCCACTGCTGCGGGACGATTTGGTGCCGCAAAATTCATTTTTGAGTCTCGGCGCCGTACCTTGGGAAACGGTAGAGTTCCTGCGCGAAAGTGTCCAGTTTCACCAAGCGGCAGAAAGTGATATTAATACGGCTGGAGATGGTTTGCCGGTGGTGATGATCCAAACTTCTCATCCGAAAGCGAAAACTATGATTCAGGATTTGAAAGAAGCGGGAGGGGTGAAGGCAATTGGTTTTAACCCGGGCGAAAATCCTTTTCAGGATGAGCAATACGACTTGGGTATTTTGCAAACTCAAAATGGGGATCTGTATTTGTTTGGGGAGTTTAATGAAAATGATCCGGTGCATCAGGAAGCTCGCCAAAAGTGGGAGCGTCGCTGTAAATTAACGAACGGTTGGTGCGGTTTGGTGATTGCTAAAGGCTTGATGGGTGCTTCTCGCGGTCAGCCTCAGTTTAAGGATATGGTCGCTTTGTTTGAGGTGCGCTGGGTGTCTGCTAAAGAGTTGGGAATTGGGCCGCTTCAGTTGATGCCGATGTTTTAAAGTTAGTTGACGGTTGACTGTTCACTGTTGAGTGTTGTGAGAAGGAAGAGGTAAAAGTAATTTGTAAGGTGCGCTGCAGCGCACCTTAGTTTTTAAATTATTAAGGAGAATGATTATGTCAAATTCTACTCAAAAACGAGAAGTGTTAGTCGCCCTTGATGCTGAATTCGCTGATAAAATAGACCAGCTTACTGATAATTGGACGGAGGCGATCGAACAAGCTCTCCGTCTCTGGTACGCTAAGCAAATAGAAGATAAGTTGCGGAAGTTTTATCAAAACCGCAGCCAAGAAGATATTGAGGATGAAAAAGAGTGGTTTAATTTTGTAGAGGAACAGATAGAAGAAGCATGGATCGGTGATGGACTCTAACTCAACAGCAAAAACTTATCCCCGCCAAGGTGAGATTTACCTTTCAAGAGCTTTGCGTCAGTTAGGAGATACCAAAAAAAGACCTGTAGTTGTGGTTTCTCCCGATATCCGCAATGAGTTTACTGATTCTGTAATTGTTGTTCCTTTCACAAGTAACCTTGCAGGAGTAGAAAATCCTACTCGTGTCTTGATTCCTGCGGATGAGGGAGGATTGCAAGCTGATTCTCTAGCTGTATGTGAAAAACGTTTCTGCTTTGCGACAGACATTCCTAGAACAAGGCCCTTACGGTGAAATTAGTGCCGATGTCCTAGCAAGAATACAGAGGCCTATACAACTGTCGATCGGCATTTATGAACTTTGAACGTTTCGGAAATTCTAAATTTTGTTACAATTTGTAAAAATACGGGAAAGGATAGGTAAAATGCGGGTTGCGATCGCAGGTGCGGGACTGGCTGGAATGACCACAGCAGTCGATTTAGTGGATGCCGGCCACGAAGTAGAAATTTTTGAATCCCGCCCCTTTGTCGGCGGCAAAGCCGGAAGTTGGGTAGATCCCGACGGCAATCACGTTGAAATGGGTTTGCACGTCTTCTTCGGCTGCTATTATAACTTATTTGCGTTGATGAAAAAAGTGGGAGCGTTTGACGATTTGCTCCTCAAAGAACACGTCCACACTTTTATCAATCGAGGCGGCGAAACCGGTTCTTTAGATTTTCGCTTTCCGGTGGGTGCTCCTTTGCACGGATTGAAGGCGTTTTTCACGACATCCCAGCTATCGGTACAAGACAAAATTCAAAATGCGATCGCCCTGGGAACTAGCCCGATCGTCCGAGGTTTGATAGACTTTGACGGGGCAATGAAAACTATCCGCGATTTGGATAAAATTAGCTTCGCTGACTGGTTTCGCAGTCAAGGTGGCAACCAAAACTCGCTCAAAAGAATGTGGAATCCGATCGCCTACGCACTGGGTTTTATCGACACTGAAAATATTTCTGCCCGGTGTATGTTGACAATATTCCAATTCTTTGCGTCAAAAACCGAAGCCTCTGTCATGCGGATGCTAGCCGGTTCTCCCAACGAATATTTGCACAAACCAATTGTGGAATACTTGGAAAGCAAAGGAACGAAAATCCACACGCGGCGCCGAGTGCGAGAAATTCAGTTTCAAGAAGGGGCAGAAACTCGCGTAACTGGTTTGGCAATAGCTAGCGGCGAAACCGAAGAAAATATTACCGCCGATGCTTATGTTTTTGCATTAGATGTCCCCGGAATTCAGAAAATATTGCCCCCAGCTTGGCGGAAATGGTCGGAATTTGACAACATTTACAAATTGGATGCTGTGCCGGTCGCTACAGTACAATTGCGGTTCGACGGTTGGGTAACGGAACTGGAAGATGAAGCCAAGCGCAAACAGTTGAGCCACGCTGTAGGAATCGATAATTTGCTATATTCAGCAGATGCAGATTTTTCTTGTTTTGCAGATTTGGCACTGACAAGTCCCAAAGATTATTATCAAGAAGGACAAGGTTCGCTGTTGCAGTTGGTGCTAACACCGGGAGATCCGTTTATCAAACAAAGCAATGAGGCGATCGCCCAACACGTACTTAAGCAAGTTCAGGATTTATTCCCGTCAGCGCGGGAATTAAACATGACTTGGTACAGTGTAGTTAAGCTCGCTCAATCTTTGTATCGCGAAGCACCGGGAATGGATGTTTTCCGCCCTGCTCAAAAAACTCCGATCGCCAATTTCTTTCTAGCAGGAAGTTACACTCAGCAAGACTACATTGATAGCATGGAAGGAGCGACACTTTCAGGCCATCAAGCGGCTAAGGCAATCCTCGAAGCTTACAGTCATTAGTCATTAGTCGTCTCTCGTTTTCTCTCGTTTTCTCTCGTTCCCAGGCTCTGCCTGGGAATGCCTATCAGGAGGCTCCGCCTCCAGTATTTAGACAGAAAATGCGAGGCAGAGCCTCTAGAAATGCGTTACCAGGCAGAGCCTGGTAACCAGAAATCTAAAATCTAAAATCTAAAATCTAAGATCTAAAATCGCATGACTGATTGGTTAGAACACAGCGTCCAAGTAGAAGTAGCAATTCCCATCGAATTAGCGTGGCAACTCTGGTCAGATTTAGAGCAAATGCCGCGCTGGATGAAGTGGATCGAATCAGTTCGCATTCTCGAAGACAACCCGGAATTGTCGCGCTGGAAACTCGCAACTGGCGGGTTAGAATTTAGCTGGCTTTCTCGGATTATCAAATTAGTGCCGAAGCAGATAATTCAGTGGGAGTCGGTAGACGGTTTGCCAAATCGGGGTGCGATAAGATTTTACGATCGCAAAAACAGCAGCATTGTCAAACTGACGGTAGCTTATGGAGTTCCCGGCTGGCTGGCAAAATTGATGGACAATTCATTTCTAGCGCGAGTAGTTGAATCGACTCTTATGGCTGACTTGGAAAGGTTTAAAGAGTATGCTCTGGAAGTGAAAGCGACATCTTAAATTATGAGGATTAAAGTCATAACTACTAACCTGTTTGTAGTAAGGACTTCAGTCCTTTAATTTCTAATTTAGGACTTATGCACCCGAACAAAGAAACCGGGTTTTTGAACCGAGATTGAAAGTTTGAAGCAAATATTTTGGTTGAAAACCCGGTTTCTGGTCGCCCGTGCGTCCAGGACTATAATTGGAACGCGAGAGTCGATCGGCCTTTTGCCTCAGTATCATAGAGAGATGCTGCTGATTCCTTCTCGGTTCAGTTATGAGTTATTGCCTAAACCCCGCCTGTCAAAACCCGCAAAATGCCGATCGTACCCAATTCTGCCTGAATTGCGGCTCCAAACTGTTGCTGAGAGAGCGTTACCGCGCCATCAAACCCCTCGGGCGCGGCGGTTTCGGCCGCACTTTTTTAGCAATAGACCAAGACAAACCCTCAAAACCGCGCTGTGCAATTAAACAGTTTTTCCCGCTATCCCAAGGTACCAGCAGCAGCGAAAAAGCAGCAGAATTATTCAACCGAGAAGCGGTGCGGCTGGACGAATTGGGGAAACACCCGCAAATTCCAGAATTGTTGGCGCACTTTCAGCAGGAACGCTATCAGTATTTGGTACAAGAATTTATAGAAGGTCAGAATTTACAAGAAGAGTTGGCGCGGACTGGGCCTTTCAGCGAAAGTCAGATTCTCAGTCTGCTGAAGGATTTATTGCCAGTATTGCAGTTCGTGCACGATCGCAGTGTAATTCACCGAGATATTAAACCCCCCAATATTATCCGCCGCCGCATTTCTCAAACTCCTATCATTTATACTTACCCAACATTAACCGGGGAATTAGTTTTAGTTGATTTTGGCGCTGCAAAACTTGTGGAGGGTTTGAGAGAAACCGGTACAGTCATCGGTTCTCCTGAATTCGTGGCGCCCGAACAAATTAGAGGTCAAGCGGTTTATGCCAGCGATTTGTACAGTTTGGGAGTAACTTGCATTTATTTGCTGACTCAAATATCTCCTTTTGATTTGTTCGATATCAATCGAGATGCTTGGGTTTGGCGAGACTTTTTGAAGGTTCCAATCGATCCGAAATTAAGTCGCATCCTCGACAAAATGATCGAACCGAGTCTCAGTCGCCGCTACAAATCTGTAGCTGAGGTATTGAAAGATTTGCAGCCGCAGCAGTCGGCGGGGGCGGGCACGGGGGCACCGCCCCTACCAGCGCCTAAAATTTCCGTGCCGCAGAGGACGCCTGTGGTGCAGAATGCAGTGCCGTCAACGGTTGCAGGCACAATTATACCTGTGCCGCCGATGCAGCGGGTTGTGCCGGCACGCGCGCCTACTTGGAGGTGTGTTCATACTCTGGTAGGGCATTCTAATGCTGTCACGTCGGTAGTTTTCAGTCCTGATGGCGCGATTTTAGCTAGCGGCAGTGAGGACAAGACGATTGAGATGTGGAAGTTGGACGCGGGTAAGCGGTGGTACACTCTCACGGGTCATTCTGACTGGGTGACTTGTGTAGCGTTTAGTCCTGATGGCGCGAGTTTGGCTAGTGGCGGCCGGGACAAAATGATTCATATTTGGGATTTGAATAAGGGTAAGTGGTGGTACGCTTTGGCTGGTCATTCTGACAGGGTTTCTGCTGTGGCGTTTAGTCGGGACGGTCAGGTTTTGGCTAGCGGCAGTCGGGACAAAACTGTGCAGTTGTGGAATTTGAATAAGGGAAGGCGGATGTCGGCTTTGACTGGTCACGCTGGCGGGGTGGAGGCGGTGGCTTTTAGTGCTGGCGGGGAGTTTTTGGCTAGCGGCAGCCGGGACAAGACTGTGCAGTTGTGGGATTGGCAAAAGGGTCGATCGATTTGTACTCTGGCGGAGCACGGGGATTGGGTGCGGGCGATCGTTTTTGCTCCGACCCCCCCCAGACCCCCCTTGGTAAGGGGGGGAGTAGGAGAGGGATTGATTTTAGCTAGTGGGAGCCGGGATGGTACGGCGAAGCTGTGGCGGGTGGATGCACAGGGGCGAGGGACGCTGCAGCGGAGTATGAGGGACAATTCTGGGGATGTTTTGTGTGTGGCGTTCAGTCCCGATGGTCGGGTTTTGGCGACAGGGAGTCGGGATGGCACTATTTATTTGTGGGATGCGGGTACGGGGGGTTTGCTGGAAATTCTGACGGGGCACGGGGGGGAGGTTTTGTCGGTGGCGTTTAGTGCTGATGGGGGGAGTTTGGCTAGCGGTGCGGGCGATCGAACTGTGAAGATTTGGCGCGGGAGTGGGCATTAGGGGCGATGTCAAGAGTGCCCGCTTAAAAAATCTCATATTTATGCTTGACAGGCGATCGAATGTTCTGCTACATTAGGAATTCGTGAGGACGCATAGCTCAGTTGGTTAGAGCACTACGTTGACATCGTAGGGGTCACTGGTTCGAGTCCAGTTGTGTCCATATTTAAAACCTGCCCACAAAGCGGGTTTTGTTGTTTCTACAACTGTACAGTAACAAATTATTTGTCACTGATAACAGATTGATGTCCTGTTAACAAATTACCTGTCCGCGTTGACAGATTATTGTCCTCTTTGAGAAATTAATATTATTAATGTTTTGAGGACACAACAGGACTCGCTTTCAACCCACCGTTGCAATTTTAATCATAACTAACTTACAAGAAGCTACCCTAGTCGGGATGGCCATTGAAGCCTCAGATGTGCCAAGCGCAAGGCAAGCTGATCAATCTTTCAACCCACCCCTAATCGGGATGGTCGTTGAAACTCTACTACTGGCGATCGCATCAAACTCGTCGAAGAACTTTAAACCCACCCCTAGTCGGGATGGTCATTGAAACAGAAAATTCTAAAAATCTAGTCAAAGCATCTAGTGACCTTTCAACCCACCCTGTACAGTAACAAATCATCTAAAATCCGATCGCCCACCAGTCCACCAGCCCCTCTCTGGACAACGCACTGAACCGTGTCCCATTGTTGTTTGGACGCTTGCTACACAAACGCCAAACTCTACCTTAACTGCTTGTAGCGAAGTCTACACTTAATAGTTGTTATAAGTCCCTCTAAAGAATTGTTTGTAGATTCTCCTGAAGACAGAGGATAGCAGCGACCAAGGTACATAACATACAAAGTGTACAGAGTTATTGGAGAATCTAAAAGCCTAATTTAAAAGCAGTCTATTTGCACCTTATAGAACAGACATTCGAGTTACGCACTTGCCAACGTTGAACAAAGTTGCAGTAGGTCGCGTACTCTTGTGCCTTAATTCAGGTTAATGACGAATTGAGCTTTGATTCTTAATTAGGTTTACCGGATTTTATCTTTCTCTGTTCTACCTGTTAGACCCTAATTACCCTGCTGTTATAAGTACCTCTAAAGAATTGTTTGTAGATTCTCCTGAAGACAGAGGATAGCAGCGAGCAAGGTATATAACATCAAAGCCAATAGAGTAATTGGGGAATCTAAACGCAGAATTCAAAGCACTCTATTTGCGCATTATAGGACAGACATTCGACTTACGCACTTGCCAAAGTTGAACAAAGTTGCAGTAGGTCGCGTACTCTTGTGCCTTACTTCAATTAATGACCAATTGAGCTTTGATTCTTAATTAGGTTTACCTGATTTTTTCTTTCTCTGCTCTACGTGTCAGACCCTAATTACCATGTGGTAATACGCTTCTTTGTAGATGCCACAAAGGATGCCCGAAATTTTCGCAGTTTGAGACATTTGTGTTGCTTGTAGGTCATTGGGTATACCCAGACTAACCACTTTCATTTTACCTTATCACACTTATTTAAGAAATATCATGGTTAACTTACTCAGACCGCCCAGTGTTTCAACTTCTCGCCTCGGTACTGTAACGGGTTTGTGGAGACAAGAGTCTCTTTACGACAGAAGGGCGCTTAATACTGGAATCGTCCATTTCGGGCCTGGTCGTTTTTTTCGGGGCCACCTCGCCTACATAATACATAACTATCTTGCACAGAAGGATTCCCAAGAGCAGAGATGGGGGATTTGTGGGGTTAGCCTCAAGAGTCAACAGACCATTACTAGGTTGAAACCGCAGAGATTCCTTTACACTTTGACCAAACATTCTAGTTGCGCTCAAAATCGTGAGGAAGCGCAAGTTATCGGTTCTATCAGGGAAATCGTTAATGGTAGAGAGAAGTGCGAGTATGTGCTTGAAAAGATGGCGTCTCCCTCTGTGCATCTGGTGACTCTTACAATTACTCAAGGAGGGTACCATCTAGACAAGAATTTTAATCTCGACACAGCGAATGAAGACATCGCGCACGATCTGCAAAATCCTTCCAATCCAACAACTGCAATTGGCTTTATCGTAGAGGCGCTACGCCGACGACGCGATCGCTCAATGACCCCCTTCACCACACTTTCTTGCGACAACCTCCCAAGAAACGGGGATATCCTGCAAAAAGCAGTGCTAGCTTACGCTGACCTGATCGATCCTCAACTTGCAGAATACATCAGGGATAACGCGGTGTTCCCTAATTCAGTTGTAGACAGAATTGTGCCTCAAGAGCAAGAATCCGACTATAACTATCCCAACCGACTGTTGCAAGTTCGCGATCGCGCACCCATTGTAACCGAACCATTTTGGCAGTTTGTCGTGGAAGACAAATTCACAGGCGATCGCCCCAAGTGGGAAGATACGGGGGTGATTATGACTAGCGACATCACTCCCTTCCTGTATATGAAGTCGAGATTCTTGAATGCAGTACACTCCTTCATAGCCTGTTTAGCTGTAAGAGCAGGTATAGAGTATATGCACGAGGCGATCGGGCTACCGGAATTCCACTTGTTTACTCGGCATCTCATGGACGATATCGCAGCAGCAACACCAGTCCCTCGCGAGATGTGCGAACAATATATGGAGCAGGTGTTACTAAGGCTGAGTAACGAAGATCTTCCCGATACTACTGAGAGAATCTCTTCAGAAACCTGTAGGAAAGTAGGCAAGTATATATTTCCCATACTTCAGGATGCTTATAGCCGAAAAGTCAGCATGAAGCGGATTATACTTCCTGTTGCGGCGTGGCTTCTTGCAGTCAGAGAGGAGGCGAGCGAGTCTGGTCAACCCTATCATGCCAAGGATACCCAAAACGCAATTACAGCGATTCAAGAAGGCGCGGTAATTAGCGGGATTCTGGGATTGGAGAATTGCGAACAAACAGAGGTCGTAGATAATGAATGTCTCCAAGCTTTGCGAGATATCCAGACCCAAGGACTATTGACTACGCTTAAAAATTACAGTGAGGGAGGCCTTTTAAATGAAACCGCTTTATCAGCATCCTAAGATGGTGCTTTTCGATCATGACGGAACTGTCGTTGATAGTGAAACCATAGCACTTAAGAGCGCATGGAGGCTGACAAATGAAGTGGCTCGTGAGTTCCCTGGCGCTCAACACTATGAGCTTGAGGACTTTGTTAAAAGCTTCGCCGGGAAACCCTACAGGGAAATACTCAAAAAGCTCTACCCAGATTCATCAACCAGTCTTAATGAGCAGGATATTGACAGGCTAGTGGCTGAAGAAGAAAAGAGAGCAATTGAACGCCTTACTGTAGAGGCAAAAGCGACGGTCGGAACGCCCCAAGTGCTGTCTTCCCTGCGCGACGACGGATTTGAATATGCACTTGTAAGTAACAGCAGCTTACAGCGCCTGAGTGCTTGCCTTAGTGCTGCAGCCCTGACCGACTATTTCCCCAGCGAGCAGATATTTAGCGCTCACGACTCTCTCCCGGTTCCGCGGCCCAAGCCGCTTCCTGACATCTACCTATATGCAGTGAAGTGTCTGGACGCACAAGTTTCGGATTGCGTCGCAGTTGAAGATTCTCTCAGTGGGGTAAGGGCTGCGGTTGCCGCTGGAATTGGGCAGATTATCGGTTATGTAGGGGGAACTCATATAAGCGAGGATGAACGAAGCAGCCGTGCAGATGCTCTTGAGTCGGCTGGTGCCCACCAAGTTATCGAGCGGATGGACGATCTTATGGGTCTATTATCAGCAACCCCAGTGTAAGGATACGGGGCATCAGGCTTAGGCTTGATGCCCTTAGTTACGATGGTGAAAAATGGCGTTGCTGAATATCAAGAATTCTGGGCCATCGAACGCTTCACCTTATGAATCCACCCTTGGTTCAGACTCAACACCTGCGAATAAGACAAGTCCGTATCTAACACCAAATCAAACACAAACGGCTTAACTAAACGGGGAAACCATCGATGAAATAGCCTTCCCATCGTCAACCGCAAGAAAAACTCAACCATCAAAAACTTCGTGCGAGGAAACGAATAATTTGATAACTCTTGCAAGGCATGGGCATCCGGGACTCGCTGCTCTGAAAAGTGCGGCAAAACCTTCCCCCAATCATCCCCATACTGCTCCAATAATTGTCCCAAAATCAGCACATCCTCTAACGAAGAATTACACCCCTGCCCAATAGAGGGAGACACCGCATGAGCAGCATCGCCAATCAGCAACACACTATCGCCCTCATGAAAGCGATCGCAGCGTACCGTTAGCACCCTCGCCACCGGACGCTTCAGCAACGCCTCCGCTTCTTCCAACGACATCAACTGACCAAACAGCGGGAAATTTTCCTCAAAAAATGTCTTGACTTCTTCTTTCGTGGATAATCCTTCTAGGGGATTAGTCTCAGCATCAAAAACAATCACGCCATTCAACTGATCTCCTGGCTGGGGTACCATCACCATCCGGGTTTTATTATTCAAATTCCAGGCATGGATTTTATTGGGTTCTAACTCCACTGCTGCATTCGGATTGAGCAGACTTAAAAACACAGATTTATAGGCATCTGGAACATAGTTTTGGGAACACGGCAAGCCTGCATTCTCGACTAAATACTCTCGAATTTGCGATCGCGCCCCATCAGCACCTACCAGCAGATCGTAGTGAACGGTAAAGCTATCTCCTTCTGAAGGTTTGAAAATCACGGTTTTAGCCGTTCCATCCACAGCCGTACATTCACAGTTGAAATGTACTTTAACCTGATTCGGACTAGAGGTTTCGGTTAATTGCTTCAACAGAACCGTCACGAGGCGATTGCGGTCAATTGTGAGAACCGGATTTTGGCGAGGAAGCCGTCGGGATTTGCCCTTTTTCTGATAAATAATCGTCCCCTGACAGAACACACTTTGAGCGGCGATCGCCTCCTCTAACCCAACAATTGCTCGAATTGCTTTTCTGCCCCGTTCCTGAAGCGAGAGCGGAAATGTGCGGTTTCCTGAAACATCAGCCAACCGAGGATCGGGACGACGTTCATAGATATCAATATGGTAGTTGCCCCGACGCAATAAATAATGTGCCAGTAGCAGTCCAGCCGGGCCCGCTCCAATAATTACAACGTTTTGAACCATAGGGGTTTACCGAACACTATTAGTTGATGTACCCAACTTGATTATGCTTCCCGGCCGAGCCCCGACTTCTGAATCAAATTGATCCAGGCCAATCCGGGTTTCAACAAAGAAGTCGGGTATCTGGGTTGCCTTTTCATCTGCGATCGGCAACCCCTGAAAAGTTAGATATTCTCAAGAATAGCTTGGGCGACAACTTCGTCGGTGATCAGTCCTGTGATCAACTTGCCATGCAGAGCCGCCAAAATTGGCTCCACTTTTTTCACACCTCCTGCAATACCAATAATCAGCCGTTGAGCAGGTTGTTCGAGCGGTACGCCAGCAACTCGGCTGTTAGTTACACATTGAATCAAGATTCCTTGACGATCGTATGCCCAACCTGCAATCTCCCCAACAGCCCCCAATTCGATTAATTGGGTCACTTCATCGTCATTAATGAACCCATCTTGATGTAACGGTGCATTCCAGCCAATTGGGCTAATCCCGACAAATGTTGCTTTTGCTTGCTCTGCAAGGCTTTTTACGCTGATAAACGATCGCTGAGTCTGCAAGAGCTCTCGTTCTTCAATACTGGTGGCTACAACCGGGGTAGGAACTGGATACGCCTGCGAACCAATGCGATCGGACAAGTGCATCACGACTTCATAACGACCCGCACGCCCATAGTGAGACATATTCCCAACAATTGAGACAATCTTATGCTGAGGTTGGTGCATGGATGGGATCTGCTCCACCATCGATCGCAAAGTACGACCCGTGGAAAATGCCAGGATTGTTGGAGTTTTAGCAACAAGATACGTCTCTAAATGATTGGCAGCACATACACCAAGTCCGTTCAAGTTATCGCCACTCCCTGCATCGCTTGGAACCACTTCACAAAGCGATAGTTCAAATTTGTCTCTGAGTGATTCAGCTAGAGCAATACACTCACGCAGGGGATGATCGAGCCGAAATTTGATCAATTTTTCACTCACAGCTAGTGCGACCAAACGCTGTGCCGCCTGCCGCGATACGTTCAGCTTTGCCGCAATCTCTTCCTGTGTGTTCCCAGCAATGTAGTAGAGCCAAGCCGCACGAGCTGCCTGGTCTAACTTCCGAGTCCGAAGGGGTAAGCCAGCTTTGCTGGCATCGCGCCGCTCTAAGAAGGGTTCTCTCATATTCCACGTATAGGCAGTATGCTTCCCCAAAACAGTAGATGAGTTATTTGAGTATCTGCTCAAAGATACATTTTTTGCTCAAGCTATTAGGTATAGGTTATCACGCTCTAAGTTAATGAAAGTGGTCTTAAAAAACTCCAAGGCAGCAAAACATTGCAGTACCAATCTTGGAGGCTGACAACATTGCTAACTTAGCAATAAGCTGGCACACATTTAAGAAAGCAATATGCGCTCATGGGAAAAATGTTAAAGGGGAAGGGGAAAAGGTTTTCCCTTTTACCTTTCACCCTGCTCCTTTTCCCTTAAATCGATTAGTTCAATATGTAACTTAGATGCACAACAACTTACCATTTTCCCTAGAGTCCGCCAGTAAGCTCCAAGTTAAACCCCGTAATGTAGCTTGCCTCCTCGCTCATGAGAAATGCTACACCGTTGGCAACTTCTTCAAGACTCCCCAAACGCCGCATTGGTACTGAATTAATCATTTGCTGCTCTACCACTTTAGGATCGGCATCAAAATACTGTGACCCTACACCCGCCTGCAATTCAGTCTGCCGCGTCCACATCACGCCGGGGCCAATCAGCGCAGGCGAGACGGCATTCACCCGAATGTGGTAGGGAGCCAAGTCTTTCGCTGCTGTCTGAGTTATCCCAATTACGGCAAACTTCGAGGCTGAGTAGGCGAGCATATTTGGAGGACCAGCCACTCCTGCATGGCTTGCCATATTGACGATCGCTCCTCCACCCGAATTGCGTAGGTGTTGTGCCGCCGCTTTGAGGATGTGAAAAACTCCGACAACATTGATGTCTATGACCTTTTTAAAATCCTCCTCGGGATACTCGTCGGTTTTGGCAAAAACTCCTTGATAACCCGCATTGTTGAAAACATAGTCGATCCGCCCAAATTGCTCTACAGCACCAGAAAAGGCTTGAGCAACGTCGTCAGGATTGGTGACATTGCAGCGAAAGGTAGCAACTGGAATTTTATAGGCTTCTAATTTGTGAGCAGCCTCTGCCATCTTCGCTTCGTTTAAGTCTAGGATTACTACACCTGAACCATCTGCGGCAAAACGCTGTGCGGTAGCCAGACCAATATCACCAGCACCGCCCGTAATCAGAATCGTTTTACCAGCAAAGTCATAGCTTGCTCTAGCTGTCATATATTTAACCCCTTGTGAATATATGTTGCAAATACTCTTTAATTGTCCAGTATTTTAGGTGAGTTAGTATAATTCAATTATTGAGCAATCGCTCAATATTAGGCATAAACTCAACAATTTAATCGTCGGATTTTTTTAATATCAAAGGAGTTATGCGATGCGTATCCCCCGCTTCGCTAAATTGCTGGTTGCATTCCTCGTTGGAGTCGTGCTTGTCCAACTGCTTCATGCCTGTGCGACAGGTTCCCAAGCAGCAGGGAAAACCAGACTGACGATCGCTACTGTCAATAATGGCGATATGGTCGTCATGCAAGGTCTTTCAAGCAAGTTTGAACAAGCCAACCCAGACATTCAACTGAGGTGGGTTGTCCTAGAAGAAAACGTGTTGCGCCAACGCACAACCACAGACGTTGCTAGCCAGGGCGGACAATTCGATGTCCTGACAATCGGGTCTTATGAAACGCCGATTTGGGCGAGACGGGATTGGTTAAGACCATTAGATCTACCCGCAAGCTACGACGTAAATGACCTGATAAAACCCATCAGAGAAGGGCTTTCCCACAACGGCAAACTTTATGCTGTGCCGTTCTATGGGGAGAGTTCCATGCTGTACTACCGAAAAGACTTGTTTGAAAAAGCAGGGATTACGGTTCCCGAACAGCCAACCTATCCCCAGCTCAAAGAATGGGCGAGTAAGGTTCACGATCCAGCCAATGGAGTCTACGGTGTTTGTCTGCGTGGAAAACCCGGTTGGGGCGAAAACATGGGATTTGTGTCCACATTGGTCAACACCTTTGGCGGACAGTGGTTTGACATGAAGTGGCAACCCACTATAAATACTCCAGCCTGGAAAGAAGCGATCGCCTTCTATGTCGATTTGCTCAACAAATATGGCCCGCCGGGTGCCAGTTCCAATGGATTCAATGAGAATCTAGCGCTATTCTCGACCGGCAAGTGCGGGATGTGGGTAGATGCAACGGTTGCAGCAGGACTGTTATCCAATCCAAAAGAATCTCAAGTTTATGACAAAGTTAGCTTTGCCCGTGCACCAATTGAAAAATATCCAAACGGCTCGAATTGGATCTGGGCTTGGGCATTAGCGGTTCCAAAAACCTCAAAATCACCCGAAGCGGCTCAAAGGTTCGTTGCCTGGGCAACCTCAAAAGAATACATCCAATTAGTGGCTGACCAAAATGGCTGGGTTGCTGTACCACCAGGTACGCGGACTTCCACCTATAACAATCCCAACTATCAAAAAGCCGCACCGTTTGCTTCGATCGTGCTCAGGTCGATCCAATCTGCCGATATTACCCGTCCAGCCGCACAACCAACGCCTTACAAGGGCATTCAATATGTGGATATTCCCGAATTTCAGGCGATCGGTTCTTCGGTTGGACAAACGATGGCAGCAGCGCTGACGAATCGCCTTTCCGTCGATCGGGCCTTGCAACAATCGCAGAATTCAACTGAACGGTTTATGAAACACACGGGTTACATCGAGTGAAAAGAGCGGCTAGGTTATGTTTTTAAACCCGGAGATCCCCCTAAATCCCCCTTAAAAAGGGGGACTTTGAGGCTCATTCTCCCCCCTTTTTAAGGGGGGCTGGGGGGGATCTAAATTTGACGGCGAAGACAAGAAAAAACGCAAATGCTCACCCATAAAACTTTCACAATCTAAAATCCAAAATCAAAAATCAAAAATTCTATTAAGCTATGTCTTCTTCAGTAGCTGTAAAACATCACCGCGAAACGCCACCCGCCCAGCAACGAAGCAAGCGACAGGCATCAACATTACCCCTGGTTGCGCCTTCCGTCATTGCCTTGCTGCTGTGGATGATTGTGCCTCTGGTGATGACGGTATGGTTTTCCTTTCAGCGGTATAACCTGCTTAATCCAGGCGCACGCAAATTCATCGGAATTGAAAATTTCACGTTCATCTTGAGCGATCCAGCTTTATGGACTTCGATCGGCATCACCATAATTTTGGTCGTGTCTGTTCTGGCGATCACGATTGGTCTAGGCACACTTCTGGCAATTCTGTTTGACCAGGACTTTTATGGTCAGGGGATTGCGCGGGTACTGGCGATTTCTCCGTTTTTTGTCATGCCCACAGTCAGCGCCCTAATCTGGAAAAATATGCTGATGCATCCAGTGAATGGGCTGTTTGCTCAATTCACAAGAAGTTTGGGTTTGGGGGCGATCGATTGGTTTGCAGATTTTCCACTGCTTGCCATCATTATCATTGTTTCGTGGGAATGGCTTCCTTTTGCCCTGCTGATTTTGCTAACAGCAATTCAGTCGTTAGATCATGACCAGCTAGAAGCAGCCCGGATGGATGGAGCAAATGCTCTCGCCTTATTCCGTTTCGTCATGCTACCGCATCTGAGCCGGGCTATTGCCGTAGTCGCCATGATCGAGACGATTTTCTTTTTGACTATCTTTGCAGAAATCTTTGTTACCACAGGTGGCGGCCCCGGAGTGGCAACCACTAACCTTGCCTATTACATCTTCCTAAGAGCCTTGCTCGAATTTGATGTAGGCGGTGCCTCAGCAGGTGGATTAATCGCGGTAATTCTTGCCAACATCGCGGCAATTTTTCTGATGCGTAGTGTTGCTCGTAATTTGGATACCTAACAATGGCACAAAAAACTTCTCGCCGTTTGCTATTTACCTTGCTCGGCTGGTTTGTCGCTTGCAGCTTGTTTTTCCCGATTTTCTGGATGTTTCTCACCAGTTTCAAAACCGAGGTGGCGGCGGTTGCAACTCCCCCTCAGTTATTTTTCCAGCCGACATTAGAAAATTATGTAGCGATACAAGATCGGGCAAACTATTTCAACTATGCGCTCAACAGTGTGGCGGTTTCGCTCGGATCGACGCTACTCGCGCTGCTGCTTGCCGTACCTGCCGCTTATGCGATGGCGTTCTTCCCAACCAAACGTACTAAGAGTACCTTGCTGTGGATGCTGTCCACTAGAATGCTGCCACCGGTTGGCGTGCTGGTGCCGATCTACATCTTGTGTCGCAACGCTGGTTTGCTGGATACCCGCATCGGGTTGATTATTATTTACACCCTGATCAATTTGCCAATTGTTGTCTGGATGATTTACAGCTTTTTCAAAGAGGTACCCAAAGATATCCTAGAAGCCGATCGCATGGATGGGGCAAACACACAGCAAGAACTTATTCATGTGCTGATGCCACTGGCATTACCCGGAATTGCTTCCACCGCATTGCTTTCGATCATTTTGTCCTGGAATGAAGCCTTTTGGAGCCTCAACCTAACAACGGCTAATGCTGCTCCTTTAACGGCATTTATTGCCTCTTTTTCCAGTCCTCAAGGCTTGTTTTGGGCAAAACTTTCGGCAGCATCAACTCTGGCGATCGCACCCATTTTAATCTTTGGTTGGTTGAGCCAACGGCAATTAGTACGCGGTCTCACGTTTGGTGCAGTGAAATAATCATTTGATTTTTAATGCTTTAATAGGAGTCTTTCATGTCCACAGTTGCTTTAAGAGATATTCACAAAACATATGCCGATACAGAGATCATTAAAGGCGTCGATCTTGATGTTGGCGATCGCGAATTTGTTGTATTTGTTGGTCCATCCGGTTGCGGCAAATCGACCTTGTTACGCATGATTGCTGGACTAGAGGAAATTACCTCCGGCAAGTTGATGATTGATGGCGAGGTAGTGAATGATGTGCCTCCAGATAAACGCGGGTTGGCAATGGTATTTCAAACCTACGCCTTGTATCCTCACATGACCGTAGCGGAGAATATGGCATTTAGCCTCCGCCTAGCGGGTGTTCCAAAAGCCAAGCGTTATGAAAGGGCGCGTGAAGTCGCTCATGTCCTCCAACTGGAACCGCTGTTAAACCGCAAGCCCAAAGAGTTATCCGGTGGACAGCGCCAACGAGTAGCAATTGGTCGTGCCCTGGTTCGCAATCCCAAAGTGTTTTTGTTTGACGAACCATTGTCAAACCTGGATGCCTCCTTGCGCGTGCAGATGCGGATCGAACTTGCCAGCTTACATGACAGCCTGCAAGCCACCATGATTTATGTGACACACGATCAGGTTGAGGCAATGACGCTTGCCACCAAGATTGTGGTGTTGCAGGGTGGCATTGTAGAACAAGTGGGTTCGCCGTTGGAACTCTACCACCATCCCCGCAATCTATTCGTCGCCGGATTTATTGGTTCACCTAAGATGAACTTTGTCTCGGTTACTGTGACAGCCGTTAATGACTCTGGTATCACTGTCAAACTTCCTGGTGATGCCAATGTGACTATTCCGGTCAACCCTGGAAAGCTGTCGGTTGGGGAGAGAGCCACGTTGGGAATTCGCCCCGAACACCTGCGACTCGATCGCAATAGCGCAACAGTGAACGGCGAAGTGTTAGTTGTGGAACGACTGGGCGGACAAACCTATCTCTATGTCAAGATTGCAGGTGGAGATACCCTAGTCGTGCAAACAGACGGAGATAATTCCAGCCAGTTGCGCGATCTTGTTCCTGTCCACATTAGCGGCGATCTTTGCCATCTGTTTGACTTACAGGGTGAAGCCGTTTTAAAAACTCGTCGTCACCACCTAGCAGAAGTAGGTCGGCACAATTAAACTTAACTCGTAAGGGTCGTCATTAGAGGCTGTTTCTAAATAAATGTAAAGGGGAGGGAAGCGATCGAGTACATCATTAGAGGATGAGAAATATCAAGCAGTCGCGACGAGCATTAACTGTTGACTCTGACGAGGATTTCTAGGAATCTGCCTGCTGCTTACCCGCGTCTGAATTCACAACACAAGAATATGCCAGCATTCGCCAACCAGCCAACGTACGATCTGTTTGCACCCGAAGCTTTGGTCAATTCCTATCCACTCTACAAACGGATGCGTTCAGAAGACCCCGTTCACTATTGTGAGTCTGCAGGTTACTGGATTTTGACACGCTATAGAGATGTTGAGGCGGCTTTACGGGATGAGCGTTTGAGTTCAGACCGCACAGCGTTGTATATCAATCAGTTAGGTTCTTTGGATTTCAACCTAATCCAGAATTTCCTTCATCTGACATCAAAAATGATGGTTGATAAAGATCCACCGCAGCACACCAGACTGCGGAAGTTAGCCAATCCGGGATTTACAACTCGTGCGATAGAAAGCTGGCGCGATATTATCGAGAACACCACGGATCGATTGTTGGATAACGTTCAAAATCGCGGCGGCATGGATGTTGTATCCGATTTGTCGGTACCACTACCAGGGTTCATTCTTCCTGAGATATTTGGCGTGCCAGAAACCGACAGAGCGAACCTGCTCGAATGGGCAAGGGATATAGGCACATTTTTTGGCGCAGCGCGCGGCTCAACTATTGAAATGGAAGAATTGGCACGCAAGGCAGACAAGGCAGCCACACAGTTTTGTTCACTAATCAGGCAACTGATTGAACAACGGCGTCGGCAACCCGGAACCGACATGATTAGCCTGCTGAGTGTGGCTTACCAAGAGCAGGGATTTAATCTTGAGGAAGTCCCATCTCTATGTATTGAAATCTTAAATGCAGGTCTGTTGAGCACCACAGACCTGATTGCCAATGGGGTGAATGCACTGCTGTGCCATCCGGAAAAACTGCAAAAACTGAAAAAAAATCCGACTCTGATCAATAGCGCTGTCGAAGAAATAATCCGTTTCGATACCTCCGTTCCTTTTTTCTTTCGGATTGCCAAACAAGACCTGAAGATTGGCGGTAAGGAGATCGCGGCGGGTAGCCTGATCGCACTGGGGCTTGGGGCGGCAAATCATGACCCCGAGAAGTTTGAGGAACCGGAGGTTTTCGATATTACACGCACGCCCAACGAACACCTTGGGTTTGGTTCAGGCATTCACTTTTGTCTGGGAGCCGTTTTAGCTCGCATGGAGTTAACTATTTGCTTGACCACATTACTTAGAAGACTACCGAATCTCAGCTTCGCTCCGGATAAGCAAGCTATTCCAACAAAACATTCAATTCTGATCTTGAAGGGGTTCGATTCGCTACCCGTAAAGTTCGACGCTCGTCTTAAGTAATACCATCATCGTTAAATAAGAATGAACAGCAATACCAGCACAGGCTCAACAATCAAGCTGAATGAAGCATCTCTGTTTCGTTTACCTGGAAACGTTCCCATACCCAAGTACGATCGCCATCAAATTACTAATGGAATTGTGCATATTGGGGTTGGTGGATTTCATAAATCGCACCAAGCGCTTTATCTCGATGATTATTTCCATCAGAATCCTGGTAGTGATTGGGGAATCTGTGGTGTTGGATTGCTGGACTATGACTATGACAGGCGAATGCGGAATGCGCTTCAATCCCAAGATTGTTTGTATACCTTAGTGGAGCGATCGCCTGAGTGCGATCGCGCTCGAATCATCGGTTCAATCACTCGATACCTGTTTGCACCAGACAATCGTCAAGCAGTTATTGAAGCATTAGCAGATCCCAAATGCCGAATTGTTACTCTGACGATCACTGAAAGCGGCTACTACTACATTGAAGGAAGTGGCGAATTGGATGTGAACCACCCGACGATTCAGCACGATTTGCAACATCCTGACCAACCAATCGGGACATACGGTTTTTTGACAGCCGCACTCGAAAAGCGGCGTAAACAGGGGTTGGTACCCTTTACGGTACTGTCCTGCGACAATATCCAGGGCAACGGCAACGTGGTGCGGAAAATGCTAACGACATTTGCCCAAATGCGCGATCCAGAGTTAGGACGTTGGATTGCTGAACAGGTTGCGTTTCCTAACTGCATGGTCGATCGCATTACTCCGATGACAACCCCAGCAGATATCAAAATGGTGGCGGAACAGTTTGGTATTGATGATGCGTTTCCAGGCGTTGCGGAGCCTTTCCTTCAGTGGGTAATCGAAGATACCTTTTGTGCAGGCAGACCCGATTGGGAATCTGTTGGCGTACAGATGACCAAGGATGTTCATCCCTACGAAATGATGAAACTCCGGCTGCTCAACGCCAGTCATATGTTGATTGGCTATCTCGGCTCTCTGGCCGGTTATACCTACGTTTATGAAGTCATGGCAGACCCGTTATTCCGGCAAGCAGTCGCTAGCTTGATGGACGAGGTGACTCCAACCCTCCAACCCGTTCCTGGGATTGATTTAGACGATTATAAAAAGACCCTAATTGAAAGGTTTTCCAATCCCAAAATTCGCGATCAGCTTCCGCGCCTGTGCCTGAATGGATCTGCCAAAATTCCTAAGTTTGTGTTGGGATCGCTCCGCGATAAATTAGAACTTGGAGGTGCGATCGATTACCTAAGTTTGACGATTGCTGCTTGGTGTCGATACATCAATAGTCATGATGAACAAGGGCAACCTATTCCCATTGATGACCCATTAGCAGACATCCTTACTCAACGCGCCAGTTTGAGTGAATTAGATCCCAGACCATTACTGGGCCTATCTGAAATTTTTGGAGATTTAGTACACTCGCCACGTTTCGTCGAGACTGTTGCTGACCAGTGGCGCAGTTTGCATCAGTTCGGTGCTAAAGGAACGCTAGCCCGATTGTCGTAGGCACCATCCGCATCCGTGAAGAAACTTATTTGACACTGCCACGGCTGGATTACGTTAAAGCCGTGGGATTCTCCCCTCTAGCCCAGCTCTATGTCTACGAGTGCAAAGGGAAATTCAGCAGCCAGTACAGCGCAATCTTTATTGAGATCCTTCTTTCCCATCTTCCCTCTCGCCCAAGCATCTATCTTAAGGCAGATTCTCCTGAGTGAGTAACTCAGCTTCAATGGAGAAGACCGTGTATGTATACGGATGAATATTCATGAAGCGCGACGCCACAGGCAAGTTTCTTAGCAATTGGAACTCGGAGATGAAACAACGAGTAAGCGTATCTCTGACTAATACAGCATGGCGATCGCTCGATAAAGAGGCTCACAGGCGAGGAATTTCTCGCTCTGAAGTCATTGAACGCTTTGCCCGCACTCTGGAAGGCGAACAGTTGTTCTGTGCCCAAGAAACTGAGGGCAAGGTAGCAACGATTCTTGAAAGCATTACGGATGCTTTTGTCGCCTTCGATCGCGACTGGCGCTACACCTACGTGAATCGGGCGGCGGCTAAAATCCTGCACAAAACGCCAGAAGAGCTAGTGGGAAAACACGTTTGGAACGAGGTTTTTCCTGAGTTGGTCGGTGGAATTGCCTATCGGGAACTACATCGGGCAGTGGCACAACAGGTTCCTGTTTCCTGGGAAGAATTTGGGGAACCTATCCAGTGTTGGTTAGAGGCGAATGCCTATCCGTCACCAGCAGGGGTAACCGTTTATTTTCGAGATGTGACCGATCGCAAGCAAGCGGAGGCAGAACGAGAACGCTTGTTGCACGAGCTTGAAATTGAACGTACCCGATTTGAAGCCGTTTTGCGACAAATGCCTGCTGGAGTAATGATTGCCGATGCGGCATCGGGTAAGTTAGTTCTGGCGAACGAACAAACCAAGCAAATTGTTGGGTATGGCTACGAACAGTTGCTTGAGATTGAGGAATATGCACCAATTATTCCATGTGAATTCTTTCGCTTAGATGGTCAGCTCTATGCCCCTCACGAGTATCCATTGGTGCGATCGCTAAAAACAGGTGAGGTCGTCACCAACGAAGAGATAGAAATTCATCGAAATGATGGTAGCCGCATTTTCATTAACGTTAACTCAGCACCGATTTTAGATAACCAAGGGCAGATTGTTGCAGCCGTTGTTATCTTCCAAGACGTGAGCGAGCAGCAAGCTGCGCTGCGCGAACGCAAACGGATGGAGCAAGCCTTACGCGAAAGCGAATCGCGGCTACGAGGTTTATTTGATGCAAATCTCATTGGCATCATCATCGGTAATTTTCAAGGCAATATTTTAGAAGTCAACGACGCTTGGCTTGCCACTTTAGGTTACACGCGAGAAGAAGTTTTATTGGGAGAGGTAAACTTCCTTGAGATTACTCCACCGGAGTTTCGGCATTTAGACCAACAAGCAATGGCACAGATGAAACAAGTTGGTCGCCATGCGCCGTTTGAGAAGGAATACATTCGTAAAGATGGTAGCCGGGTTCCCGTTTTAATTGGGACTGCCTATTTAGGAGGAGCTAACGATTTAGGTGTAGGCTTCTCGATCGACTTAACAGAGCGCAAACGCTTGGAATCAGAACTGCTGCAGCGAGAGCAACAGTTCAAAATGGTGGCTGAAAATTCCCCAGACATTATTAGCCGAGTTGATGCAGAATTTCGCCATATTTATGTCAGCCCTTCAGTAGAATTGGCAACAGGTATTCCATCAGAGCAATTTGTTGGCAAGACCAATGTTGAGCTAGGAATGCCAGAAGACCTCTATCGTTTTTGGCATGATAGTTTACGGCAAGTCTTTGCAACCGGGCAGGAACAGACGATTGAATTTAAGTTTCCGACTCTAAATGGTATTCGATGGTATCAGGCGCTTATTGTTCCCGAATTTGCCAGTGATGATTCTGTTGAAACGGTACTGAGTATTGCTCGTGATGTGACGGATTACAAACAAGTTGAACAGGCATTACGAGAGAGCCAAGAACGCCTGCAATTGGCATTGACGACGGCTCAGACGGTTGTCTGGGATATGGATATAAAAACCAATCGAGTGGTGTGTTCTGCCAATGCTCTAGACCTTTGGGGTCTTCACGAAGGCTCAGGAGAAGACTTTTTTGCACTCATTCATTCAGACGATCGACAACGGGTGCTCCAAGCGGCTCAAGGGGCAATTGCGGGAGAACAGTCCTACGTGCAGGAGTACCGAGTAATTAGTCGGGACGGAGTTGTGCGCTGGCTCAACAGTCAGGGACAAGTCTATCGGGATGCAACGGGGCGAGGAGTTCGTATGATTGGCGTTTCGGTTGACATCACCCAACGCAAACAGATGGAAGCAGAGCGCGATCGCCTTTTAAAACGAGAACAATCTGCCAGACTGGAAGCAGAAACCGAACGCCAGCGGTTGCATGACATCCTGATGCAATTGCCTGCCATGATTGGAATTGTTAAAGGTCCGGATCTTGTCTATGAATTTGCCAATCCAACCTATCTGCAAGGGACTGGGCGCACTCCAGGCATTATCGGTAAATCAATGCGGGATGTTTTCCCCGAGATAGAGGGAAAAATTTACTTTGAAGCGTTCGACCGCGTTTACCGGACGGGAGAAACGTTCATTCGGAATGAATCGCCTACTTACTGGGATCGAAACGGCGATGGTGTGTTGGAAGAAGCATTTTTCCACTGCATCTTTGCAGCTTTGCGGGATGCTGAGGGAACCATTCAGGGCGTGTTGATTTATAACATTGAAGTGACAGCCCAGGTGCGGGCAAGGCAACAAATTGAACAACTGCTCGAAGAGCTTCAGCAGAAAGAAGAAATTCAGCAATTTCTGATCGAATTGAATGACGCGATTCGTGCCATTCAAGACCCTAAGAAAATTATGTGGCAGGTGGTTTGTGCCACAGGGCAGCACTTCCAAGTCACTCGCTGTACCTACGGTGAAATTGATTCTACTCAGGAATATGTCAATGTCGATCGCGACTATTGCAATGGTGCGATCAGCATCGTAGGTAGCCATCACATGGATTCATTTGGCTCTGAACTCATTGCTGAATTAAAGCAGGGCAAAACTATCGTCGTAGATGATGTCGATCGCGATCCTCGGACTGCCGGAGTTGGGGCGGCTGGCTTTGATGCCATCCAAACCAAGTCTCTGCTATGTGTTCCATTGGTGAAAGAGGGGAAATTTGTCGCATTGTTGGTGTTGCACCATGTCTCTGTTCGCCACTGGACGGAGGAAGATGTGGCGGTGATGGAGCGAATTGCTCAAAAAACCTGGCTAGCCGTGGAGCGATCGCGGGCGGAAGAGGAATTGCGCGAAAGTGAAGCTCGTCTGCAACTCGCGCTGAAGATCGGACGCATGGGAACGTGGGACTGGGATATGCAAACAGACGCACTTCAGTGGTCAAAAGGGCATTTCACCTTGCTGGGTCTGCAACCCAATCAGTGCGAACCCTGCTATGAGGTTTGGGCAAGTCGGGTTCATCCCGATGACCTAGCAGAAACCGAAGCACAACTTCAGCAAGCCATAGCTGACAAGACGGAGTATCACCATGAATATCGCCTGCGTTGGTCAGATGGCTCGATTCACTGGGTTGAAGCCAGAGGACAGTTTACTTATGATTCTCAGGGAAATCCCAAGCACTCGATCGGAGTTGTCATTGATATCACAGAACGCAAGCAAGCAGAAGAGGCATTGCGTCAAACCCTACAAAAGCTCAACTTCCATGTTGAAAACTCTCCAATGGCAGTCGTTGAATGGAATCGAGACTTTCAAATCATTCGGTGGTCTGCTGGTGCAGAGCGGATTTTGGGCTGGAAAGCCGAAGAAATTCTAGGCAAATCTTTAACAGAGATACCTTTTGTCTTGGAGGAAGACCTGGAAGCGGTTGCTGAAGCCTGCCAACGGCTGGTCTATGGTGAAGAACCCCATATTTTTTCATACAACCGCAATTACACGAAAGATCGCAACATTGTGCATTGCGAGTGGTATAACTCCAGCCTCAGGGACGAATGGGGACGGATGATTTCGGTGTTATCGCTGGTGCTGGATGTGACGGAGCGCAAGCAAGCAGAACAAGAACGAGAACAACTGTTAGAACGCGAGCGTTTTGCACGATCTGAAGCGGAAGTCGCACAGCGCCAACTGGAAACCATCTTTGAAACATCACCCATTGGACTTGCTCTGTTAGATTCCGAGCAGCGATTTATTGCCATCAACGAAGCATTAGCAGAAATTAATGGATTAACCCGCGAGCAACACTTAGGCTATTCAATTCCCGATCTTTTTGGTCAGTCCGATCCAAAATTAGTTGAAGTCTTTCATCAGATTTACGCCACAGGGAATCCTTTCATCTCACCGAACTTTGCGGTGAATGTTCCCGGACGCAGCGATCGCCGTCCCGGTTACTACAACGTTTACTATCTTCCGACCGTTGACTCAAATGGTCAGGTCGAAGGCATTCTCGTGTATGTGGTAGATGTGACGGAACGGGTGCAGTTAGAGCTTGCCCAACGCTTTCTCTCTGAGGCAAGTGCGGTGCTTGCATCCTCACTGGATTATCAAACGACTCTAGAGCGAGTCGCGCAGCTTACAGTGCCGGAATTAGCGGACTGGTGTACGGTTCACATGATAGAAGAGGATGGTGCGATCGAGCAGATTGCAGTTGCTCACATCGACCCGGCTAAACTGGAATGGGCCTATCAGATTAGAGACAAGTATCCTATAAACCCCGATGACCCTCGCGGTGCTGCATTTACATTGCGAACTGGGCAACCTGATTTAGTGCCGGATATTCCCGATGAACTGTTAGTACAGGCAGCCCGTGACCCAGAGCATTTAGAGATTCTGCGGCAGGTTGGATTCACCTCGGTAATGACGGTGCCACTACGAACTCAGGCACGAATTCTAGGGGTCATTTCCTTTATCGGTGCCGAATCTGGACGACGGTATACCTCAGCAGATTTGCAACTGGCAGAGGAATTGGCTCGTCGTGCTTCTTTGGCGATCGACAATGCTCAGTTGTACCGACAGGCTCAACGCGATCGCGCAAAAGCAGAAGCCGCTAACCGGATTAAAGACGAATTTTTAGCCGTATTGTCCCACGAATTGCGATCGCCCCTCAATCCGATTCTGGGCTGGACAAAATTGCTACGAACTGGGCGACTCGATGCCACAAAAACCCAGCAAGCCCTAGAAACGATCGAGCGCAACGCCAAGCTGCAAGCGCAATTAATTGAGGACTTGTTGGATGTTTCCCGCATTCTGCAAGGAAAAATGACGTTAAACGTCGCAACTGTGAATCTAGCAGCAACGATTGAAGCCGCCCTGGAAACGGTACGACTGGCAGCCGAAGCCAAACACATTCAAATCCAGACCACGTTTAATCCTATTTCAGGAACGGTTTCAGGCGATACGAATCGCCTCCAACAGGTAGTCTGGAACCTCCTTTCCAATGCCGTGAAATTCACCCCAACGGGAGGACGAATCGAGGTGCAACTAGAGCAAGTTGGCACCTATGCTCAGATTCAAGTCAAAGATACTGGAAGAGGCATCAATCCAGAGTTCTTACCCTATGTGTTTGACTACTTCCGCCAAGAAGATGGTACAACGACCCGACAATTCGGCGGATTGGGATTAGGACTGGCGATCGTCCGCCATTTTACCGAACTGCACGGAGGAACCGTTCGAGCAGGCAGCTTAGGACAGAACTTAGGAGCTACATTTACCATCCGGCTACCGTTAAACATCGTCGAGCCGGAACCCTCGGACGATCGCAGACACCCAGAAAGCGCGATAAATTTGGCAGGTACTCATGTCTTGGTTGTGGACGACGATGCAGATATGCGGGAGTTGGCAGCATTCACCCTAACGCAGTCTGGCGCACAAGTTACGACAGCCGCTTCGGCTGCACAGGCGTTGACCCTCCTGAATCAATCTGTCCCCGATCTGCTGTTATGTGACATTGGGATGCCAGAGATCGATGGTTATTCCCTGATTCGGCAAATTAGAAAGTGGTCACCTGAACAGGGAGGCACAATTCCTGCGATCGCCCTTACTGCCTATGCCGGAGAAATCAATCAGCAGCAAGCCTTAGCTGCCGGATTTGGGATGCATATCTCCAAGCCTGTCGAACCTGAGGAATTGGTGAAAGCGATCGCGCGTTTGCTGAGATCGGCCAGTTAAATACAGCTAACCATGTTCTCGATCTCTTGAACCAGTGTTTCTGGGGCTACAGGTTTGGTGATGTGCCGTTGAAAACCTGCAGCAAGTGCCTGTTGCTGATTCATCTCTCCAGCATAGGCAGTTAGTGCGATCGCAGGAATATTATGTTCTTGCTCTGATTCCAGCGATCGCACCTGACGCATCAACATATAGCCGTCCATCTCCGGCATCCCGATGTCACTGAGTAGAATATCTTGCTTTGATTGGCTCAGTATTTGTAATGCAACGCTTGCAGACGCTGCTGCCGTCACTTCTGCGCCTGCTTGTTCCAAGACAAAAGCGAGAAAATCACGCGAGTCTGCTTCATCATCGACAATCAGAACGCGGATGTTTGCAAGGGGTAAAGTATCAGAAACAGTTGTGCGAGAGTTAGTCGTAGCTGTTTCATTGTTCGGCGCGGCACTTTCCCTTCTCAACGGCAGTCTGACGGTAAAAATCGCCCCTTGTCCCTCTCCTAGACTGTCTACTGCAACAGTTCCTCCGTGCAACTCGACGAGCTGGCGCACGATCGCCAACCCTAACCCTAATCCCCCAAACCTGCGTGTTGTAGTGCTATCCGCTTGTCGGAAATACTCAAACACATGGGGCAAAAAGTCTGGAGAAATTCCCTTGCCGGTGTCACTCACCTGAATTTGTGCCTCAGACCCGATTTGCTCTAATGTGATTTCTATCTGTCCCCCAATTGGGGTGAACTTAACCGCGTTGGATAGCAGATTCCACACCACTTGTTGTAAGCGGGTTGAATCACCGGAAACTTGGCCCATACCCGGTTCAAATCGCATCTTAATTTCAATTGACTTTGCCTCTGCTGCCAGACGGACTGTTTCCATTGCCGCTTTAATGATGGATGGCAAATTAACGGGACAGACATTGAGGCTCAACTTTCCTTGAAGAATTCGAGAGACATCGAGCAAATCTTCAATCAGTTGCGTTTGCAATTTAGCGTTGCGCTCGATCGTTGCTAGGGCACGATCTGTGGCTTTTTCATCCAGCTTGCCCTGGCGAAGGAGCTTTGTCCAGCCCAGAATCGGATTGAGGGGCGATCGCAACTCATGGGACAACACGGCTAAAAACTCATCCTTAATCCGGTTCGCTGACTCTGCTTGTGTGCGGGCACGCTGTTGGGCTTGATACAGCCGAGTGTTTTCAACAGCCACCGATGCCATTTGTGCCAGTTGCACCACAATCGCTTCGTCTTCTTCTGTAAACTCACCTTCGTACTTATCGGATAGCTGGATTAACCCAATGTTGCGTCCGTCTCGCCCCACGAGAGGAGCAACTAACCAACCGCGCATGGGGGGATGCCTGTCTGCTGCCTCGCCAAACCCTTTCCACCTGGGGTGAGCTTCGAGTTCTGCCTGGGTCATTCGCATGGAGCGGTTGAAATGACAGACACAGGCATAGATTCCAGATCCATCCGTCTGGTCGTTATAGTCTCGCCACTGGGCATACTTGTCGGACAGGTAAACAGCATTAATTGCCTGTGCCCAGTTTTGATCGATTGTCAGGCTTGTGACCGACTGGTGAGTGCCAATGATTTGATATGCCTGCTCGGTAATGACTTGCAGCACTTCTTCAACAGAAAGGGTTGCGTTGATCGCTAATGCTGCCTGCGTCAAGCCATGCAGTTGGCGGCTGTACTGCTGCTCTTTGATCAGCGTTTGTGTTCGCATCTCCTCGGTCTGTTGCCGCTCTAGTTCAGTGGCAACCCGTAGGGCAAAAATTGTCAGCAGGGATTCTGCAAGCTGAACATTTTCCAACGGCTTGCCGTCCATCACGCCTAGCAACCCTAACGGTTTGCCTGCCGAGTCAAAGAACGGAATTGCCACATAGCTTTCCACGTTCAAGGGTTCTAGAAGGGGAGCTTTGGGAAATAACGCTTGCACACCACGGGGGTAGCAACACATTTTTCGTTGTCGAATGACTGTCTGACAAGGTGTGTCCTGCAACAGATATTCAAAGTTGTCGATAATTTGACCTTGGGCACAAGCCGCGATTGTTGTAATCGCTTCTTTGTCGTCTCCAGCGAGCAAACCAATATAGGTATAATCGCTTCCCAGTGCCTTCGTGAAGTGTTGTACCAGAGCCGAAAAAAATGCCTCACCCGTCACGGTAGAAACGCCCTGCGTCACCTCTAGTAGAGCCGCATCCAGTTGAGCAATTTTACGCGCTGCTAGCCGTAGCTCTAATTCGTCCACAACCATTGCCGCCAAATCTGCCAAAGTCGCTTTTTGCTCATCAGTTAAGGCATTACGCGGTTTCGTATCTAACAAACAAAGCGTGCCGAGGTTAAAGCCATCTTGGGTAATCAACGGTGCACCCGCATAAAACCGCAGACCTGGTTCATTTTGTACGAATGGATTACAGGCGAGGCGCTTGTCTTGCCTGGTGTCGGGAATGACTAGAACATCGTCAGATAACAGCGCCAAGCTGCAAATGGTAGCATCCCGTTGCACTTCCCGTACCTCAAAGCCGTAGCCGGACTTGAACCAGGCTCTCGATTCGTCTATCAGAGAGACTAGGGCGATTGGCACATCAAACAGACGAGCCGCAAGTGACGTAATGCGATCGAATGCCGCTTCAGGTGGAGTATCAAGAATCTTGTATCGCCGCAGTGCCTCTAATCGTTCCACCTCATTTGCAGGCAAAGGGGCGGTTATTGCAATGGGTTTAGAAGAAGTTTCAGTCATGGATTTTGAGCCAACGGGCGAGTGGAGAATGGGAAATGCCAGGGGAATGAGGTTGCGTTATTCAGAGGTGCCTGACCGAGGCAGCGTTAGCAGCGCTTAACGAAGTTATCGCCTGAATCAGGTCTTCTGACTCTACAGGTTTAGAAATATGCTGTTGAAAGCCTGCGGCGAAAGCAATGGCGACCGCACAGGCATCAATCAGGGTGTGTAACGTCTGATGGCTTAAGCGCGATCGCCTCTTGAAGCACGAGAGTTCGAGGAGGAATTAGACAAATTCAAGAAAATATAACATTTGCTATATCTAATTGTCTGCCATTAGGGGGATATATTTATCTACCTTGCAGGAGAAGTGAGTCCACAATGCCGGAGGTGTGGCTAAGCTGATGTGCATCTAAAGAGTTAAGGCACATCGCCACACCAATTGAACCAAAGGGGTTGATACCGGCGATATCCATCTTATTTGAACGTCCTCCTAACCGAACCATCTCGCCAAAGCATCTGCCTTAAGGCAGATATTCCTTAGGAAGCAACTCAGCTTGAATGGAGAAAATCCTCTTAGTGCCTATGCTGGAGAAATTTCACTTAATCCCTAATTTCTAGGACAATTCGGTACTTTTCGGTATTTTCCGCTTCAACCCTCTTACCAATTCCCGCAGCACGTCAGTTTTATGTAGCAGATCGATCGGCAGCAAGCCCATGCTGCCGGATTTGGGAAGCATATCTCGAAGCCTGTCGAACCTGAGGAATTGGTAAAACCCACATTCCGCACCCCCAACTGGCACATACGCGGATTGAGAGGGTAAAAGTGAATCATCCGAGATAATAGTGAGTAAAAACACCCAAAGAGCTGTGCAATTATCGCATCACC
>JACJNY010000067.1 GCA_014695295.1 Microcoleus sp. FACHB-61
TGTTCATTTAAGGAGTGGATAGGTTTTATTTTTCACCCTTATTCTCTCCCGGCGCGGTGGCTCTAGTTCTTCTTTGGCCACCGTTCTCATCTTTATTTAGTCTAAACTACAGTTCTTAAGCGGTTCCCCCCTTCTTAAGGGGGGTTAGGGGGGATCTGGGGGCTAGGAGGGATCATGCCTTTATTAAAAGACTCCAACTTCCACCTACCATACAACCCAAAACTCATCCCCATCGCCAAACAACTGCGGAAAAATCCAACTCCTGCGGAAAAAAAACTGTGGCAGGATTTTCTGAGAAATTTCCCTTTTCGAGTTTTGAGACAGCGCCCCATCGACAATTTTATTGTAGATTTTTATTGTGCGGCTTTACTGTTAGTAATTGAGATTGATGGGGAGAGTCATTTTACGGAACAAGGGAAACTATATGATGCAGAAAGAACCGGGATTTTACAGGGGTATGGATTGAAGGTTGTCAGGTTTACTAATGTTGAGGTGTTGCAGAGTTTTGAGGGGGTTTGTGGGGAGTTGTTGGGTTTGATTGAGGGTGATTTTTGAGGTCTGATCCCCCCTAGCCCCCCTTAAGAAGGGGGGGACATGAAGGGAGGGGAGTTGAATGGGTGGCTGGATGCGATCGGGGCGATCGCACTGTACGATCGCTAGTCGATTTTGGGCTTGCAATCGACAAAGGATAAAGCCTCTTCATCGAGATAACCGGCGATCGCCATTTCAATTACTGCCCAAACTGGATAGTTCATTGTTTGAGCGCGCAGGGATAGTGCTTCACGAATGGTTTTGGGTAATCCTTCTAGGAAGATTTGTGCTAATTCCGGTGACAGATGTTCGGTGATAATAGGCGGAGTTTGCATAGAATTAGTCCCTCGCTGGAATTTTCACGTTATAGGGTGGGTTAACGGCTTGAATGATGAGGCTTTCTAATTCTGATGATAACTGAATCCATTGAGTAAAATCTAGCTGGTAAAAGGCGATGCGGATGTCTGTGGCTTTCAATCCTTCAATGAATGCCCAAAGTAAAGCTTTGTGACCACCACGAAAGCGATCGCGCAGTGTTCTGCTTTTGCCAATGTAGAGGATTCCAAGGCTGCGATGTTTGACAGCGTAGATACCAGCCCTCATCGGAAGTTCGCGAAATTCTTTGGAAAGGGCAATACAATCCTGAAAGGGAGTGGATGCAAGAATATTTAGTATGGCTTGGGCTTCTTGCTGGATGGATTCAGGCATAGCAGTGGGAGAGTTTGCAGTTGTTTCATCCTACAGCACGATCGCCCCTGTCCATCCATAAGACCGATCGCCCTTTCCATATAGCCAAAAATAGCCAAAAAGCGATCGCACGTTTTGACTTATTCCAAAAGGGCGATCGACTGTCATTGTGTCATTAGCTCGGCTATAATAGTCCTCGTATCATTGTTTAAAGAAGCTTTATGCCAGAAGTTGCACGATTTTACGGAATAATCATCAAAATTTTCTTTGGGGATCACCCACCTCCTCATTTTCACGCAGTTTACGGTGAGTACAATGCTTTGATCGGTATTGAGTCTTTAGAAATTATTGAAGGAGATTTACCGAATCGGGCTCAAAAGTTGGTAATAGAATGGGCTACGTTGTACCAGAAAGAACTGCTGGATATGTGGAATAGTCAAGAATTTAGTAAACTTCCACCATTAAAATAACTGGGATTTTTTTATGAAACCTGAGCGCATTGTTTCTGCTAAAGCTATGGACGATCGCACCTTGATGGTAAAGTTTACCAATCTAGAAGTTAAAAAATACCACATCTCTAAGTTATTGGACAATCCGATGTATGCGACATTACGCAATCCTGGGTTTTTCAGAAGTTTTACAATTGAACCTGGTGGTTATGCACTGGTTTGGAATGACGAGATAGATATCAGTGAATATGAACTTTGGCAGAATGGAATCAGTTGCACGGATGAGGAAATTGAGCGATATATTGAATCTATTCATCAGGTTGTTCACTGAGAAATAATACTTGACTATTCTGATCGCTCGCACTTTTTGACTTATTCCAAAAGGGCGATCGCAGGTTTGGCATCTGCTATATATGAAGGGCGATCGCCCTTTCCTGCAAAAACACTCGTAACCAAAAGGGCGATCGTGCCGACGTTGAGTTGAGGAGATAGAGCGCCCTTTTTTGAGAAAGAGGAGGAAAGGGCGATCGGCTTTCTGCAATCCCAAGCATCGCATCTTTTGACTGATGACAAAGGGGCGATCGCCCCTATTATTCCACAAAAGCTTTACTCTTTTTTTAGTGTCCACCATTCATCCGAAAGAAACTCTTTTGGAATTCGTGAATCACCGGGTTCTATCCCTATTTTTTCCAGTTCATCGAACCATTGTTCAGAAAGACTATTTGGTAATTCTTTTCCACACCAAGGGCAATATTTAATGCTTTGCTTAGCACTTCCTCCATCTAAAATTAAAATCCCGTATTCCCGAAGTCTTGGAATGTAGCAAATTGCAACTTCACCTTCGGAAATGTGCCTCTTCATTTCTTCACAACAATGATTCATAACATTCAGTAATTTGACAATTTTTACTTAATTTTATTTTTAATGTCTCTACCAGCTACAGGAGCTTTAATCAGTAACCCTGTTTCCGGATTTATCGTACCCAGATGGTTTCCTCTTGGATCATACATCTCTATATCATTATGTGTGTAGTCCCACTCGTAATATCTTCTTTCTTTACCATTCAAACCATTTGTCTTTGTTGCTCCTTTAAAGGTCTTAAAACCTGTCCAAATAGGGCTTTCTCCTGGAAGAATTTTTTTAGTAACTCTAATTAAATTATCAGCCTTATTGATATATTTTCCACCTTTCCCAACTCCTGCTGCAGCATCACCAAATAGAGGAAGAATAGCCATGCCTGATAAAGCAGCATTTCCCCAGGCTCCTTCTTTACCAAACAACCCTTCAATTCCGTACCAACCAGTATTAATCGCATCTGCAAAAGGACCAATAGGACCCAAAAACCCTGCAACATCCAGAATACCATGACCCACATCACTAAAGGAGTTGTACCCATTGTTATTACCTGTGCTTTCTGAAATGTTGCTAGCGCTGGAAGCATTAGCAGAACTCGAAGTGGAGTTAGAGGAAATATTACCACTAAAACTATTGCTAGGACTGCTGCTACTAGAAGCATGGCTGGAGCCTGAACTATTAATGCTATTGGCAAAGTAAACTCCAGGTAAAGTCTTGGGTGGCTGGGTTTGGAACAGAGGCTTTTTACTGTTACTAACAGGCTGAGGTTTAGGAGACGGGGAAGTTGGCGAAGCCGATGAGCCTTTTGGAGTACCCGGCCCACTCTGATAACTCACTGGCAAATAAACCGACTGTCCCACCTGCAAATTACGTGCTTCTGCTTCCGTAAATGTACCGCCACCTGGTTTCTTAATTTCCTGCCAACGGTTAGCATTACCCAATTCTCGCAGAGCGATCGCCGATAACGTATCGCCGCTACGCACAATATACTGCCGCTGCTGACCAGGCTTTGCGGGAGGTGCGTTATTAGAGTTAATCGGAACTTGAGGAGTTGGTGTTGGTGTCGGAGTTGGTGTCGGTGTTGGTGTCGGAGTTGGTGTCGGAGTTGGTGTCGGAGTTGGTGTCGGAGTTGGTGTCGGTGTTGGTATTGAGCCAACATTCTGAATGTACAAGGCCGACATATACCCGCTACCATTAGCCAGACGATACCAAGTGCTGCTGCTACCAAGTCCGCTTGTATCCGTAACCATTCCACCTTGAACGGGCTGATCTAAGAATTCTAGTTGAGTACCAGGAGTTATTTTGGCAACTTCCGCCGAGCTAGTATTAGGCTGAGAACGTATTCTCAACCACCCAGTCACCGTGACATCACCAACATTATTGATTCTTCCATTGAAATTAACTGCCCGTTCTCCAGGTGTTACCTTCCCTTGGCCACTCCAAGTATCAGGAACAACTGTTGCCGGAATTTCGTAAACTTCCGGCTTCGTTTTCTTCGCCAAATCCACCGCCGCCAACGTATTCAAAAACCCAAAACCCGTCTCATCATCCCACCCAGACGGCCCCAAATCCCTCGCCGTAGACTTCAAAATCTCCATCACTTGGCGATAGTTCAAAGCAGGATTTGCCGCCCAAACCAAAGAAGCCGCCCCCGCAACTTTAGCAGTCGCCACCGAAGTCCCCGCCATCGTGCCCAAATCATTTCCCACAGTCGATAAACCGGGGTGTTCAGTTGTGCCCCCATCCGCCACAATATCCAAACCGCGGCCATAACTAGAATAGATCGATCGCCCGTTAATATCCCCAGCCCCAACAGTAAAAATATTGTCAAATTCCTGAGAAGCTTGACCCAAAACCGACATCACACCGCCGTCGTTACCCGCCGCCACTACCAGCATTACCCCATTTTGCCGCGCATATTCTAACGCCTTACGTTCTGCTGGAGTCAACTCATAGCGCGTTGTCACACTCCCGTCAGCATTCTTCTGAGTCAAATCCAAACTGAGATTCGCGATCGCATTTTTCTGTCCAGAAGCCTTCGCAGCATCCACAAACTCTACCAAAGAATCAGCCCATCTCCCAGAATCGATCGCCCTTCCCACCCACTTCGGCGCTGTCTTATTAATCGCATCAATAATCCCCAACATAAAAGTACCGTGCTCGCTACCTTCCCCAGGCTTCAGCAACGGATTGTCATCCCCGCCCACATAATCGCGGCCCTTCTTAATATTCGCGTAATTCAAATAAGGACTATCCGCACTCACACCAGTATCAATTGTCCCTACATACGGCTGAGAAGCAAAAGGAGAATCTAGCAATTGACGGATTGCATTCGGATTGTTAGGATTCGGCGAATGCGGATCGACAGGAATTAAAGCAACCGGCAAAGTCTCAAACGCACCGCCCGGATTGTAAGGAGTTTGAGTGGCAATCCCATCATGGTACAAACCCAGCGGGTCAAAATCAATCAGCGGGGGTAAATTGTTAGTTGGTGCTCCATTCGGGTCGATCGGGCAAACACCGCTATCAGCCAAGAAATTAGGTAAATGTAAATCTGACAGCGACAAAGAACCCAATAACTGATGCAGCGAGTCAAAATCTTGCAGCCAACCCCCTACACCCGCACTTGGAGTCACAATTTTTTCTAATATAAAAGTTTTTCGCCGTTTCCGGCTTTTCCCCTGTTTGGAATTGCCAAAACCTTGAGCCTGTTTGCGTTTTTTGCCACCAAAATTTAGCCAGCCCATAACTTTTGCACCCTGATTAATATGAATTCGATCGCAAGAACTTAATTAAATGCCTTCAGACATTCAACCAAAATCCTTTGTTGACAAGGATTTTTCAATAATCGTCAAAAATTTCTGTTTATTTGAGAATTTACGCAAACTTAACAAATTTTCTGTATAGGCGATCGCTTTACATCTGCCGCGCTTTGCTAACGGTCAGGCGGGCGATCGGACAAATACTTTGTTAATGCGTAATTTCTATGATTTTTTGCTTCTTCACACGGTTATCATACACCCAAGTTCTATTGGCGCTCGTAAAGTTTGTGTAAAGTTTTTTCGAGCAACTTAATTATGACTTACGCCTTGCAAGGGGATAGCAATCCCCGCCTCAACCAGAAACATCCGCTACACGCTCGTTTCCCACGCAATGACAGGTGGACAATGCGTAATTCCTAAAATAGTTAGAATTTACACTTGCTTTTTTTATACTTTCTGATAATATGAACACCAAGGTGAAATTTGGATTAAAGTCTAAAGCCCAAACAAATATCACTAAAGCTTCTTCACAAACTACTTCAATACTTCCCTGCTTCATTAAAATAGGGGCAAACTCAGCCTTTAAACTTTCCGTTTTCAGGAAGACTTAGGCCGGCTCGAAATGCTCAAAAACCCAGCGGAGAAAGCTAAAAAACAGAATAGGGCGATCGATTCAAGACAATTCAATAATACTCACGCACAGTTCCCCCTGGTCGATCGAAAAGTCCAGATCCCCCTCGCATCCCCCTTAAGTAAGGGGGACTTTGAGTAAATTCTCTTGTTCTCCCCAATGTTTTGGGAGACTTTACGAACACTCTTGTCCCCCCCGATGTTGTGGGAGACTTTACGAACACTCTTGTCCCCCCCGATGTTGTGGGAGACTTTACGAACACTCTTGTCCCCCCCTTCTTAAGGGGGGCTAGGGGGGATCGAGTTTCGGCCTAAAATGCGAATTCCTTCTTCCTTCTTCCTTCTTCCTTCTTCCTTCTTCCTTCTTCCTTCTTCCTTCTTCCATACCATGCAACTCAAATCAGCGGTGCAGTGGATACCTCATCCCGACGGTCATTGGATACTTCGCAATCCCGAAGACATTACCTGTCTTCAAGTTGACGACATTGACAAACAGGTAATTTTGCAATTAAGCCAAAAGCCAATAACTAATATTCTCGCTGAATACAACCTCGATTTAGAAGATGTGCAAAATCTCTTAAGAGACTTAGCACAAGCAGGAATGCTAGAAGGAACCAAGCCACCGAAAGCCAAATTTAACCTGCTATCCTTCACAATTCCTCTAGTCAATCCCGATGTTTGGCTATCCCAAAACATCGACAAAATTCGCTGGATGTGGACGTGGGAATTGGGCTTTTTTCTGTGCGCTTTCATCGCTTCCTCTGTAGCAGTGTGGTTGGCTTCCTCTGCCGAAGTCGCAGCCTCACATCAGCAGTTGTGGATAGCGGGAAAAAATGACACTATTTTCAAATTTGTCTTGCTGACAATGCTGGTAATAGCTTTGCACGAACTCGGTCATGCTTTCACGCTCAAACACTACGGCGGCATAGTTAAAGAAATTGGATTGTTGTTTATGTGTTTCATCCCTGGATGTTACACAGATACAACCGATCAATACAGTTTAGTCAGGCGGAAACAGCGGGTTTTAGTAGTAGCCGCTGGAGTATTAATCCAAGTAACAATTTGGGCATTTGCTGTTTGGATGTGGCTGTTTTCTCAGTCAAATCCGGTTTGGCATCAAATTAGTTATTTGTTGATGGTGGCCGCCTTGCTGACAGTTGCCATTAATTTGAATCCGTTGAATAGATTTGACGGTTATTATTTGTTAGTAGCTGGAACTGGCATTAACAATCTGCGACAAAGGTCGTTTGATTTTTATGTGGACTTGTTGCGGAGGGAGGAGATTGAGGAAGCAGCGGAAACGCAATGGGTTTTGGCGGCTTACGCGCCTTTGAGTATACTTTATACTGTTTGGGTTTTGAGTTATCTAGCGTCATTGCTGGGTAATTTGGTTTTGCGGGTTTGGAGTTTTTAACCGCAGATTAATCACAGGCGGGATGCCCGTGCCACGATTAACCTAACGGGCGAGACGCCCGTGCCACGAAATGCAAATTGATTATTTTAGGGGTTTACTGAAATGAATGTTTGTCAAAAGTTGGGAATTGTTGGCGGAAGTTTGAGTTTTGCAGTTGTTAGTCAATGTTTTTCTGTACAAGCTGCTACTCTTACTCAAACTTATACTGTGAATTTGGGTTCCCAGCCGTTAAATAGCAGTACGAATGTGGTTTTGCCGAAGTTTAATTCGCTTTTGGGAACGCTATTAAAGGCTTATGTTACGGTTAAGTCTACTGTTAATAATAGTGTCAACATTACTCCTTTGACGGGAGATTTTATGGGGACGGCGGCGACTAATGCAAATATTGCTGTGAATATTCCGCTGCTAAAAGTTGACCCGAATTTGACTTTGAGTGTTTTGGCGAGTCCGCCGGAAACGAAGATTGCTAGTGGCGGTACGGGAAGTGTTAGCGGTTCGGCTTCGGGTAGTGTGTCGAAGGGTTATAATTCGCAGCAGTCTCTGAGTGCGTTAAGTGGCTGCGATGGTGATACTTTTATCGCAAGTTTGGTGACAACGGGTTTTACTCAAATTCAGGGGAATCCTGTTAGGGGAAGTTTTGGGGGTCTGGTGTCGGCTGATATTGCAGTTAGTGGAATTTATGAGTATGAACCTGTACCGGAACCGATGACTGTGGCTGGTACGTTTGTGGCTGCGGGAATGGGTTTGTGGTGGAAGAGAAGGGCTTCAAAAAAGGTGTAATACTAATATGGAGATCCCCCCTAGCCCCCCTTAAAAAAGGGGGGACAAGAGTTTAGTTAGAAGTCAACCCCTACTCCCCTTTTTAAGGGGGATGCGAGGGGAAACGAGACTTAAAGCGATCGATAAACGCGATAATTAATCTCGGGGAAGATGTTATCTATCTCTTCTACCTTCTCCAACCAACCGGAATCGACTTTGCCTTCTTTCACTTCATCGTACAGCTTGTGAAAGCGCATTAAGTGCGATCGAGTCCGCCGCACTGCATAGGGCACCATCGTCCCTGTACGCATGATAAACGCCCAGTCAGATGATTGAGCTAGCAGCACTTCCCGCGCCGCTTGGTTCAAAGCGCGCCACTGCAACTCATCCGCAGGTTCCATGCTTCCCAACTCAATCATCCGTTCCGCTGCTTTGTGCAAGTGCGGGTAAATCCAAGCATTGGTATCGTTCAGCCAATATTCGTGGAAACCCCGGAAACCCCAGCTAGACTGAGACGGGCGGCACACTTGCTGAGTCGGATTTCCCCGCAAATAATCGGCTAAGTGCGTCATCTCGTAGGTATTTTGGTCGTACCAACTCTTGCGGAACAGGTAATCTAAGAACCAAGGCCCTTCGTACCACCAGTGACCGAAAAGTTCGGCGTCGTAAGGTGAAACGATAATCGGCGGACGCTGCATTATGCCGTTGAGGTGTTCGACTTGGCGTTCCCGGTTGAAAGCAAAGTTACTGGCGTGTTCGGCTGCTTTTTCCCGTGCCCAGTACGGATCGTACAACTGTTTATCGCCTAAACCCAATCCGCGACCGGTGATTTTGTGATATTTAATCCCGGTATTTTTCCGCTGGCCGTTGGGCATGATGTAGGGCTTAATGTAATCGTAGTCAGCTTCCCAGCCCAAATCTTTGTAGAATTCCCGGTATTCGGCGGCACCTGGATAGCCGACTTCGGAAGACCAAACCTGCTGCGAAGATTCGTGATCCCGGCCGAAGGCTGCTACTCCGCATTCGGTGAAAATCGGGGCGTAGCTGCCGTAGCGCGGACGCGGGCGGGCGTAGAGGATGCCGTGACCGTCTGTGAGAAAGTAGCGGAGGCCTGCATCGGCTAACATCCGTTCTAAGCCTTCGTAGTAGGCGCATTCGGGCAGCCAAATGCCTTTTGGTCGGCGGCCGAAGTTTTCTTCGTAGTTGTCGCAGGCTACCTGTATTTGCGCCCAAACAGCCTCCGGGTACATTTTCATCAGCGGTAAATAGCCGTGGGTGGCGCCGCAGGTGATGATTTCAAGGTTGTTGGTATCTTGGAATTGTTTGAAAGCTTTTACTAAATCTCGATCGTACCTTTCCCAAAAGTTGCGGACTTGAGAGAAATGGGCGGCGTAATGTTCTGCTAAATAGCGGAGGTGACCGTTTCCGCTGTTGTGTTCGATTTCGAGATCCGCTAATTCTTCGAGTTTAGCCAAGTGGTCGTCGAAACGGTCTTGCAGTAAGGGGTCGCGCAGCATTGCCACCAAAGGCGGTGTCATGCTCATGGTAATTTTAAAGTCGATGCCGTCGCGCTTGAGCCCTTCAAAGACTTGCAGCAGGGGAATGTAGGTTTCCGCGATCGCCTCAAACAGCCATTCTTCTTCTAAAACGTAGTCGCTTTCGGGGTGGCGGACAAAAGGCAAGTGGGCGTGGAGAACGAGGGCGAGGTAGCCAATAGTCATAATGATTTGGATGCCGTAGTTATTAACTGACGCCTGTTAGGGACAGCTTTAAAATATTTTAAGATTTTATGCTGAAACGGGACGCACAAAGTGCCGTGTTTTTTTAATTGCCTTTCTCTAACAAACTAAATGTCAGCAAATTCTGATTTTCAGCTTGCTGTCTGATTAAAGCTGCTGCTGTTTGAGAGTCTACTGGCTTTGAGAAAAAGAATCCCTGGGCGTACTCGCATTTTAACCCTTTGAGTATAGATAGTTGCGAGGCTTCTTCGACTCCTTCGGCTACTACATCCATGCCTAAATTGTGCGACAAAGTAACGATCGATCGCACAATTTCTGTGGGGTCAATGCCTCCTTTGCCGAGGTCGAAATCACCTCCCATCCTGCTAACAAAAGAGCGGTCTATTTTTAAGGTATTGGTGGGGAAGCGGTGCAGGTAGGAGAGCGATGAATAGCCGGTGCCGAAGTCGTCAATGCACAAGTGTATGTTTCGGGTTCTGAGCTGCACCAGCATTGCTGTTACTGATTCGGAATTTTCTATGAGTACGCTTTCGGTAATTTCTAGTTTTAAACTGCTGCCGTCGAGGTGACTTTCTGCGAGAACTTGGTCGATGTATTCAATTAAATCTGGCTGAGAAAACTGTTTGACTGAAAGGTTGACGCTGACGCTCAAGGGCGGGTTGCTGGGAAATAGCTGCTGCCACTGGCGGATTTGTTGGCAAGCTGTGCGCAGTATCCAGCGCCCGAGGGGTACGATCAAGCCGGTTTCCTCGGCGATTGTGATGAATTCGGCGGGGGAAACTAAGCCGCGTTCTGGATGCTGCCAGCGCACTAGGGCCTCAAAACAGGTAATTGTGTTATTGGCGATCGACACGATCGGCTGGTAGTGAAGGACAAACTGGGACGCTGCGGATAAGGGAGGTAAGGTTGATTGGGGGGATGGGGGACAGTCTTCTTCTCTGGCCGGGTCTCTAATTGATTCGATCGCCCGCCGCAAGTCGTTTTCTAGCTGCAACAGCCGCAAAGCGTGGGCGTGCATGGAACTGTTGAAAACTTCGTGTCGGGCTCGGCCGAGTTCTTTGGCGCGGTACATTGCTGTGTCCGCGTCGCGCAGCAGGTTTGTCGGTTCCAGGTATTCGCCAGAACTCAAAGCTATGCCGATGCTGGCGGTGATAAATACTTCGTGTCCGTCTAGAACGAGGGGCGAGGTTATTTTCTTTTGCAGGCGGTTGACAATGCTGGTAGCTTCATTTATGCCGTCGATGTCTTCGAGCAACAGCACGAACTCGTCTCCTCCGATGCGGGCCACTGTATCTCCGGGCCTCAGACAAGCTTCCAGACGCCGCGCGATCGAAACTAGCAGTTGATCGCCGATCGAGTGGCCGAGGGAATCGTTGACTACTTTAAATCTATCTAAATCGAGAAACAGCACGGCAAACAAGAAGTCTTTGCGCCGTTTTGCCAGCCTCAGAGCGTGTTCCAGCCGATCGGTAAATAGCGATCGGTTGGGCAATCCGGTGAGGGCGTCGTGAAAAGCGTCGTGCAGCAGTTGTTCCTCGGCGAGTTTGCGCTGAGTGATGTCGTGACAGTTAATCACGATTCCCTTGACTGCGGGATCGTACAGCAAGTTGGTTGCTACAGCTTCTATATAACACCAGCAACCGTTGCGGTGGCGGACTCGGTACTCAACTGGGGACTGGCTTCTTTTGGGGTTTTCAATGGCTTTGTTGAGGGTTTGGGCGATCGTAGCGCAGTCGTCGGGGTGAACTATTTCTAAGGCGTTGCGCCCGATCGCCTGGTGGGGCGCGTATCCTAAAATTCGCTTGACGGAAGGGCTGATGTAGCGGAAGATTCCTTGGGCGTCGAGAATGATCGTGATGTCTGTGGCGTTTTCAATCAGCGAGCGAAATCGCTGTTCGCTTTGTCTGAGGGCTGATTCGGCTTCTTTGCGATCGGTGATGTCGAGTGCTACTCCGTCTATAATTACGTCGCCGTTTTCGTTTTTGGAAAATCTGGCGTTGTCTTGCACCCACTTGACCTCCCCAGATCTCAGAACGATGCGGTACTGGCGATCGCAGGGCAAAAGACTCGCTCTCGATGCTGCTACGCTGCTGTCACACGAGCTTTTGTCTTCTGGATGGATGATTTCGGTCAGGAGTTCCGGGCGCGAAATTACTTCTTCGGCCCCGATCCCAGTAACTTCGCGCACGCCCGGACTGATGTAGGGCATCGACATTGTGCCGTCTGGATGCAGCACGGTGCGGTAGACTGAGCCGGGAATGTTGGCTGCCATGGTTGCTAGCTGCTGCTGGATGCCGCAGACTGCTGCTTCGGCGCGCTTGCGTTCTGCGAGTTCGGTTTGGGCTTGTTGGTAGAGTTCGGCTTGGTGGATTGCGATCGCGCACTGATCGGCGATGGCTTTGAGTAGCGAGAGTTCTTCCGGGCTCCAAGAGCGCGCCCGATCGCACTGATAGAGAGCAATTCCTCCCAAAAATGACTGCTGGTAAAGCAGCGGCGCGATCGCGACGGCGCGAAACCCTACAAAATCTGCTGATGCTTGCAGCGACTGGCACAGGGTCGATAACTCGTCGAGGGCTAGGATTTCCCCGGCCGCGAGCCAGGAGTGGTAGTGCTGGGCAAATTCGCAATTTATCCCCAGCAGCCGTTCTCTGCCGGCTGCTTTGCTGATGTAGCGAATTCTGATGCCACCTTCGGCATCTGGCTGCAAGATGGCGCAGGCGCTGATGTCTAGAGCTTCGTGCAGTTGATCTGCGGTGGTTTGCAGCACTTCGTCGAGTACAAGGGTGAAGCGCATGGCTTGCAGGATGCGGTTGACGATCGCTTCTCGCTGAACTTGCCGCTGGATTTGGGCGATCGCTTCTTGCTGCTGGCGCCGCATTTTGTATTCTTGGAGCGATCGTTCTAAGACTGTTGGCAACCTAAACAGCCGCCCTTTTAATACGTAATCGGTCATTCCGGCTTTGATGCACTCAACAGCCGCTTCTTCTCCCAAACTTCCCGTTATTAAAATCAATGGTATGTCTTGCCCTAATTCCTGCATTAATTTCAACACTTCTAAACCGTTGAACCCTGGCAGGCGGTAATCTGATAGTACAGCATCGTACTTGCAATTTTGGAGCAGTTTTCTGCACTCTGTTGCTGTTTCGGCAGTGTCGCAATTAAAATTTACTCCCCCCGATTCTAAGGCGAGCACTATTAATTCCATATCTTCTGCCATATCTTCGATAATCAACAACTTTAATGTTGATTCCGCTACCATTTTTAGTAAATAGTTGGTCTGACTTATATCTAACATGAGGGATTCGGGAGTTTTTAATGGGTTATTGGTGTTGTTGCTAAATGTCATTTTTTACATAGACTTTGGTTAATTTTATTCCGAGAGCTTTAGTTGTTTTTATTAAGAATTATTAATTATATACTCTACTCTCAAAACGTTTATGTAGCACCCGCAGTCGAGGGCTGACGAACGGATTGGGGAGCATCCCAATTTTGTAAAAAGCGTTTTTTAGGAGTGCGAGCATCTTGCACAGCAAAGCCTTTCTCTATCGTTTCGATCTCTGGCAGCGAAGACTCGTGTGAAAGCAAAATTCGGATGCTCTCACCGATTGTGACTTATTTAAGTGTATTAGAGTTTTAAATTCAGAATTTAAAACTTCTATACTGTTAACTTATGAATCTATATTACCACTTGAGATTGTTTGCCCTAGTTTAAAGTAAAACGTGGCTCCTTGACTAGGTAGGCTTTCTGCCCAAATCGTGCCACCGTGGCGGTGAATAATCCGTTGGACGATCGCCAAACCGATGCCGGTACCTTCAAATTCTCTCTGGGAGTGCAGCCTCTGAAAGGCTCCAAACAACCGATCGGCATATTCCATCGGAAAACCCACCCCGTTATCCTTGACAAAAATCGTTCCATCGGGTAGACCCTCAATAACTATTGTAGCCGGAGTGCGTCCGCGGCTGAACTTGACGGCGTTGCTAATCAAGTTGCTGAATACCTGTTGCAGCAAGGTTGGATCTCCCGTTACCCTCGGCAAATTTCCGACGGTAAATTCAACGCTGTGGGGAGTTTGAGCCGGATCTGCGACTGTTGGGGGTTTAGTCAATTTAATCGCAGTTTGTACCAAACGGGTCAGATCGATCGGAATGTACATCAACTCGGTGCGACTCACCCGCGACAGGGCGAGCAAACCGTCAATCAACAGGCTCATTTTTTGGCTGCTGTCTTCAATTATTTCCATATAGTGAACTATTTTGCGATCGCTCAACGCCTCAGTTGCTTCTAGCCGCTGCTTCAAGGCATCCACAAAACCTGAAATGTGCCGCAAAGGTGCGCGCAAGTCGTGAGAAACTGAGTAAGAAAAAGATTCTAATTCTTTATTGGCAGCTTCTAATTGCTCTGTGCGTTCTGACAAAGCTTGTTTTGTCTCTACCAACTCAGTGATATCGCGAGAAGTGCCAATTAAAGCATAAACCTCGCCGTTGATATTTCGGAGGGGAACTTTAAAAGTATCGTAGTAAAAATTACCACCGGAAATCACATATTTTTCCTGGAAGTGCAGAGTTTCGCCTGTTTCAAATACGTGCAAATTTTCCCGGCAAAATCGTTCTGCAAGTTCAGCGGGAAAACATTCAAAAACTGTTTTGCCCTGCATTTCTTTTGTGTTGTTGAAACCGCAAAGTAGGGCAACATTTTTGTTGACAAAAGGCTGGCGCATATTTTCGCGTTCGACCACAAAAATGCGATCGGGCAAAGCATCAAAAAAAGTCTCTAATTCTGCGGTACGCTGGGCGACTTGAGCTTCTAAAGTTTCGTTGAGTTCTTTGAGTTCAGCTTCGCCTCGTTTGCGTTCGGTGATATCTTGACCGATGCCGATACACCTGCCGTCGGAAAGGCGAACATTTGCCCAAGAAGTGTCGATAATTCGCCCGTCTCTAACTTGTGTTTTGAAGTCGCTCCAGTTCTCATTTGCTGCTTGGATTTCATCCAAAACGTATTGACGGTATTCTGGCTGCGGATAAAATTCCGCCAAGATATCGCGGTCTTTGATTTCTGCTAAACTCCAGCCGAGCACTTGTTCCCAATGGCGGTTTACCCAGTTTATTTGACCGTTTTTGTCTAAGAATGCGAGCATAATCGGCACGTTGTCGAAGATAGTTTGCAGCAGTTCTTTTTGCTGTTTTAATGATTCTTCGGCTTGTTTGCGATCGCTGATGTCGAGTACGGAACCGATAATTTGCCTCATTTGTCCGTCTGGGGTTCTTTTGAAGATTGTAGACCGAGCGTGTACCCAGCGCCATTCCCCATTTTTGTGTTTGATTCTGTAGTCTATCTCATCTGTTTCATAGGGATTGCTGCTATGTTTTAGCCGATCCATACCTGTAATTACCTTTAACAGATCCTCGGAATGAACTAACTTAACGATAGCATCTGTACCCAACTCTTGCCATTCTTTGACCGTGTAGCCGAGTATGGCTGTGACAGATTCATTTGCATAAATATTTTTGTTTTTTACTGCATCGTAAATGTAGAGAAAGTTAGGGATAGTTGTCAAAATGCTTTCTAAAAGTTGTTGATGTTTTTGCAGTTCTGATTTGGCTTGTTTGCGCTCGCTTAAGTCCAGCACGAAACTAACGCCTAACTGCTGAGTTCCTTCTAAAAATGTGCTGCCCAACAGCACCGGAACGCGGCTACCATCGGAGCGTATAAATTCTTTTTCAAAGGGAACAACGGTATTTCTAGCCTTCAGTTCGGCAACTTTTTCTGTGTCTAAACGCACGTATTCTGGCGGCGTCATTTCTTGCCAGTTAATTCTTCCTAAAAGCAGATCGTCTCGCGTATAGTTTACCGTGTTCAAAAACGCGGCATTGGCATCTGTAATGCTGCCGTTAAGATCCCAAAAGATTAGGCCAATCATGTTAGAATCAACTATGGCTCTAAATTTGGATTCGCTTTGTCGCCACTGCGATTCGACTTGTTTTAGTTCTGTGATGTCGCGGGCGATGGATAAAACTGTTTCTACTGAATTGTCTTCAGCAAACTCGGGAATGACTCGACAGTGGTAATGTTTTATGCCCTCGGGAGTGGGAAACTCAAATTCTATGGTTTCTTGTTTGCCCGTGCCAAAAACTTTCAAAAAAGTCTCGTCCCACAGGTCGCACAAGTGTGGCGGCATTCCTGATTGTCTGTTGCTATTGCCAATCAATTCTGCGGGGGGTTTTCCGGTCGCTGATTCTACTGCTTGGTTTATGTAAAGGTGGCGGAATTCTCGATCGAACCTGGCGATGATATCGGTAGCATTTTCGGCTAGGGCGCTGAAAGCTTGTTCGCGTCGGTGCAGTTCTTCTTGAATGCGGTGGCAATCGGTTATGTCTCTGGCAAAAGAGAGAATTGAAACTACTCTTCCCGATTCATCGATTAGTGCAGAATTGTACCATTCGCAGTAAATTATCGAGCCATCTTTGGTATAGTTGCGGTTGCGGCAAACGTTGCGGGTTTCTCTGCTGTCTAACAGTTGATTTGTGACGGCGCACACTTCCTCGAAGTCTTCTTGATAAACTATTGACCATTCGTGCCAGTATTTGCCGATTACTTCTGCTGCACTCCAGCCAAATATTTGTTTGGCCATTGGCGACCACCGCACTACCCGAAATTCCCTGTCCCACTCTATAACTGCCATGGGCGAGTTTTCTAGATGAAATTCCCGCCGCAAGTTGGCTTGTTTTATTTGGGTTTGAAGTTGCTGGCGGAGTTGCTTCGCCCCGGCCAAGCGGTCACTGATTTCCTGTGTGTTTGCTGAGCCGGCGCTGGCAATGCGAGCAATGGTTTCTGCTGTTTGTTTTTCGAGTTCGTTCCAAGCGAGTTCGAGGGCTGATTCCGCCTGCTCTAGCTCAGTGATGCTGTTCTGAAACAGTGTGGCACTTTTAACTGGAATTTCAGGCATATTTTTGACACTTAGACAAGTGTTACTTTTACAATTCAAAATTAAAGCTTAAATATTAAAAATATGTAATTTTATGTCAAATTATACATTTTTAACTTTTAATTTGTGCGCGGAGCCGATCGTTGGAGGCGGGCGGTGCTATTGAAGACTGCCACTAAAAGGGTTTGGCGTGCAGATCGATCGGCAATTGTGGTCGATCGATCTAAAACTCTCCTGGGCAAGCGATCGGGCGCAATCGGGCGCTAAGCTAAGTATATTCTCGCACAGGGTTGTTTGGGGCGATCGAAAGGATATCGGCGGGTTCGGGGCGTGGAGCGATCGCGAATCTTTAGCAGGGCGTTGTGTGTGCCGATTCCCATTGGTTTAACTTAACGCGCTTTCCCACAGTCCGGCAGGGCTTTAACCCCCTGTCGGACTGCGGGTTTGACCGGGTTGTTGACACCAATGAAACCGCCCCTACCTACAAAGAATCTCCAATCGGTTTGGTCAATAAAAAGCTAAAATAAAATCTAAAGTTATTCAGTCTTTTAAATCGCTTATGACTGCTGCTGCACCCTCTTCGATAAAAAACCAAACTCAGTACGAAGCCATTATCGGCCTCGAAACTCATTGTCAATTGAGTACGAATACTAAAATTTTCTCCAGTTCTTCTACAGAATTTGGCAATACCCCAAATACTAACATTGACCCAATTTGTATGGGAATGCCTGGAGTATTGCCAGTATTAAATCAAAAAGTGCTGGAGTATGCGGTGAAAGCAGGGCTGGCTCTCAACTGCGAAATCGCACCTTACAGTAAGTTTGACCGCAAGCAATATTTCTATCCCGATTTGCCGAAAAATTATCAAATTTCTCAGTTCGATTTGCCGATCGCTACTAACGGTTGGCTAGAAATTGAACTGGTAGACGAGACGGGAAATTCTACTAGAAAAAAAATCGGGATCACTCGCTTGCACATGGAGGAAGATGCCGGAAAATTGGTTCACGGCGGCAGCGACCGGCTCAGCGGTTCTACTTATTCAATGGTGGATTACAACCGCGCCGGTGTGCCTCTAATCGAAATTGTTTCGGAACCGGATTTGCGATCGGGCGCGGAAGCTGCCGAATACGGCCAAGAATTGCGCCGGATCGTGCGCTACATCGGTGTTGGCGACGGGAATATGCAGGAAGGTTCGCTGCGGTGCGACGTGAATATTTCGGTGCGCCCCGTTGGCCGAAAAGAGTTCGGCACGAAAGTCGAAATTAAAAATATGAACTCTTTTAATGCGATCGAACGGGCGATCGATTACGAGATCGAGCGGCAAATTCAAGCTGTGGAAAATGGCGAAACCATCATCCAAGAAACGCGGCTTTGGGATGAAAACAAGCAGTGTACTTTTAGTATGCGGGTTAAGGAAGGTGCGAGCGATTACCGGTATTTCCCAGAACCGGATTTGCCTCCGATCGAAGTTTCGGCCCAGCAATTGCAGGATTGGAAAGCTAAACTGCCGGAATTGCCGGCTCAAAAGCGCCATCGCTACGAAACTGAGCTCGCTCTTTCTCCCTACGACGCGCGGGTGCTGACTGACGACAAAGCAGTGGCGGAGTATTTTGAAAAGGCGATCGCCGCCGGTGCTGGTGCGAAACAAGCTGCGAATTGGGTGATGGGCGATATCACTGCTTACCTGAAAAATGAAAAGCTGGCGATCGCAGAAATTCCTTTCCAACCGCAGGATTTAGCCGAACTGCTGGCGCTAATTGATGCCGGCACGATCAGCGGCAAAATTGCTAAGGATATTTTGCCGGAGTTGCTCGCCAACGGCGGTTCTCCTCAGAAGTTCGTAGAGAGCAAGGGTTTGATTCAAATTTCGGATACTGGCGCGATCGATCGGGCGATCGATGCAGTTTTGGCCGCCAATCCCAAGGAGCTCGAACAGTACCGAGCCGGCAAAACTAAGCTGCTGGGCTTTTTTGTCGGCAAAGTGATGAAGGAAACGGGCGGCCGGGCCGATCCCAAATTGACCAATGAGCTGCTGGCGGCGAAGCTTAACGACCCAGCCTAAGCAGTCGTTAAGGGGTCGTGTAGCGGATACAGCGGCGGGCGATCGGTTTTCCTCGATCCCGCCGCCCTCTCGCCCTTCACGCTGTATCATAACTTTATAATCAATATACATTTCTTTACAACATTTTTACACTTGGGGGTTTCACCCCTCATCCCCACTGTGTTATATTGTGTTATGTAGATGCACCCTGATGGCAGAGAGAGTTACTTAGGTAGCTCTCTCTTTTTTTGTCTATTTTTTCGGGGCACGGACGTGAAAATATGGATGCGGGAGAGGGAGAGGGACAGGCCCCTAAAAGGTTTGACACTCTCAGGTCTTTCATACGCGCTCGATTATTGATTCGTTGAGGCGATTTGCGGATACAGGATTTCTCTCTTCTTCAGTAGAGTTCATGTCTCCACAAGCGTTACCTAGATTTAATCCAGAGGTTCCGGTGTGCCCGATCGTACCCAATCCCCGGCTTAGGATGTTTCTAGTGGCGTTACGATCGCGATCGACTACACAGCCACAATTACAGACGTGAATACCTGTACTTAAGCTTTTTTTGACAATCGTTCCGCAGTTAGAGCATTCCTGGCTGGTTCCATCCGGCGTGATGGCAATAGTTTTTCTTTCAAACACTTTGCCAAAATATTCCAACCACACTCGAAACTGATACCAAGAAGCATCGCTAATTGACTTAGCTAGACAAGAATTTTTCATGATATTTTTGATATTCAAATTTTCGTAGGCGATCGAGTCATTAGACTAAACTGCGCACCGTGCGAGCTTAGTTGCATGGTGCAATACGATTGCCTACTTATTTTTAGATGGCGCTTACATAAAACCACCCTAGCTTGTGTCCTATGTTTTGAATCCTTAACGCGCTTTGATAAACGTTTATGGGATTTCCTTAACCTGCGTTCTCCTTTTCGGAGGAAACGCGGGTTCTCAACAAAAATGCCATTGAAATCTGTGTAAAACTATTTTAGTTTCACATCTAATTAAATTGCATTTTTGGTTATTTCAATTACTTCAAAACTGTCTAGATGAAGGCAAACTTGGACATAATAGCCATCTGCACGTTTCACCAGTCTAAACCGCTTGCTCTGGTCGAATTGATAAAATTGCAAGTCTCTCGTTCCTTTTAGATTGAGCTTTTGCATCTCGTTTGTGTCTGAAAAAAAATTAATTTTCGATTATAGGTAAGTTTCCAATTAGTTGTTTTGTACTAAACAGAGCGGTTATATTTCTAAAACGGTGGAAACTTTTTCATAGGAATAACAAAAAACATAAATGACACAGATATTAGCCAAAAATAGCAGCTTTTAGATGGGGTCATATTAAAGTTTCCGATTCTCAAAATTAAGCCTTTGTAATTGGGCTGAAAATGAGTCACTTGGCAATCAACTATGTTAAGAGAAGGGCAATAATTTAATAGTCAGAGTGCCTGCATATTTAGAATTTAAATCTGGAAAGTGTGTATAGTCTAAGATGGGAGATTTTCCGCGAGATCTTAACCGATTACCAGTATTAGCTATCATTTACCCATGTCCAATTGTTTGTGAACAATGAAAATCTTTAGCTAAGAAATAAGAACTCAGAAAACGAGGCCAAAAGTATGCTAGGATGCTGACTGGTTGGGCTGATTCTCAGTTGTTCAAGTTGTTAAATTCTATTTTTTATAATCCTGGGATTGAAGTGATGACAGTAAATCCAACTTATGATAGTATAATTGGCTTGGTTAAATACCTTATAATGTATGGCTTGGCCAGTGATGAAGCAGCGGGTTTGGTGATTGCTCGTCGAGGTATGAGATTGGCTGAAAAGTTAGCAGCCTCATTAAGCGCCTTGGTTGAGTTCACTTCAACACAGCACGTTGGGAACCTGTGGAATCAAGTGAATAATAAAATCAAGCATTCCGGCATGATAACAAATACACATACTTACTATTAGATCTCTAACTCAGGTTTCCTAGCAAACCCTGAGCGCAGTCAAAAGCAAGCGCAAGCATTAGAGAAGAATGCTTAAGAAACTTATACAACCTATACAACCTAGTTTTTCCGAGTTTGTCTGGATTTTGTGAACCTGGGGCACTGCGAACTAAATATTTTTAGATAGGAATAAAAAAAAATGAGCGTCAATGAATCACAGGAAATTCCTCAAGAGCTTTTTGCCGGTGGTGGGGAGATGGGGGCGCTGATCCGATCGCACGATTGGTCGCTTTCCCCCCTGGGCGCTGTCGAGAAATGGTCGCAGAGCTTAAAAACCGCAATGGGAATTGTCTTGGGTTCCCGCTACCCCATGTTCATCTGGTGGGGACACGAGATGATTAACCTCTACAACGACGCTTACATCCCTATCCTGGGTCAGCGTCATCCTGCGGCCCTCGGTGAATCTGCGTTTAATATCTGGGCAGACGTTTGGGAGGTCGTTGGATCTCAAGCGGAAGCCGTCTTAAATGAAGGCCAATCGTCATGGAATAAAGAAGCATTGCTGATCGTGGAGCGCAACGGGTATCCAGAGGAGACGTACTTCACCTTCTCCTACAGTCCTGTCCCCGGCGATGATGGTAGACCAGGTGGTGTGTTTTGCGCTGTCACCGAAGAAACTGAGCGGGTGTTGAACGATCGCCGCTTGAGGACGCTGCGTAAATTAGCCGCAGAAACAATCACCGCCCAGACGGTAGAAGCCGCCTGCCTTGTTTCCGCCACCGCATTGACCTCTAACGCCTATGACATCCCGTTTGCGCTGCTGTATCTCCTCGATGGCGATCGCACTCAAGCACGACTTTCCGGCACAACAAGGTTAGCGGCCGGAACCATCGCCAGCCCCGAGGCGATCGATCTGACATCCGCTGAAACGTCCCAGGGGTGGCAACTGACGCAAGTCATGGAGACGGGTGAAAGCAAGATTGTTGAGGATTTAGAAGCGCGATTTGGACTTTTACCAGGCGGCGCACGGTCTGAATCTCCCCATCAAGCGGTCATTCTACCACTCGCCCGATCGGGAGAAACGTTCGGGTTCTTGATTGCCGGAGTGAATCCATTCAGAGTGTTGGATGATGATTACAAAGGCTTTTTTGACTCGATCGCAGGGCAGGTGACAACAGCCCTAAACAATGCCCGTACTTATGAACAAGAGCGGAAACGAGTTGAATGGCTGGCAGAACTCGATCGCGCCAAAACGGTTTTCTTCAGTAACGTCAGCCATGAATTTCGGACTCCCCTCACCCTGATAATGGGTTCAACCGAGGAGGCTCTCACCGATCGAAACGTGCCGCTACCCGCTCCGCAGCGAGAACGGATGGAGGTGGTGCAGCGCAATGGGCAACGGTTGCTGAAGCTGGTGAACACGGTACTCGATTTCTCCAGCATTGAAGCTGGACGGATTCAGCCAGTTTACGAACTGACGGATCTGGCAGCGTTTACCGCCGAACTCGCGAGCGTATTTCGCTCAGCGATAGAACGGGCAAATCTACGCCTCGTCGTCGATTGTCCGCCGCTTTCTGAATCTGCCTGTGTCGATCGCCAGATGTGGGAGAAGATTGTGCTGAATTTGCTGTCTAATGCCTTCAGATTTACGTTTGAGGGAGAGATAGCCGTTGTTTTGCGCGAGCGCGATCGCCAGATTGAACTAGAGGTGCGGGACACAGGCATAGGCATTCCCGCCCAGGAGCTACCCCTGATCTTCGAGCGGTTTCATCGAGCGCCGGGAGCCAAGGGACGAACTTACGAAGGCTCCGGCATTGGGTTATCCCTGGTTCAGGAGTTTGTGGGGCTGCATGGGGGCACGATCCAAGTCAGTAGCGCGGTCGATCGGGGGACAAGTTTCACGGTATCCATTCCTGCTGGATCTGCTCACTTGTCCGCCCGCCCGATCGAGCAAGTTGGCACCCTCACATCCACCTCAACAACTGCTGCGACCTATGTGGAAGAGGCACTGCGCTTGCTACCAGAAGAAGATAGAGAGCAAGGGAACGGCAGAGCAGTTGAATGTACACCTCCCTCAGCCCTTCTGTCCCGGGACACCTCTGCCTCTTCTTGCCGAATTCTTTTGGTGGATGACAACACCGATATGTGCGATTACCTGAGGCGGTTGTTGACGGATCGCGGGTATGCGGTGGAAACGGCAGCAGATGGGATGGCGGCGTTGGCTGCGGTTGGGCAACAGATACCCCACCTCATCCTCGCGGATGCGCTCGTGCCTCGGCTCGATGGCATCGAGCTGTTACGGGAGTTACGAGCAGACCCAACAACCAAAGACATTCCGATTATCCTGCTGTCTGCCCGTGCGCGAGAAGAAGCCCGAATTCAGGGATTGGAAGCTGGAGCCGACGACTACTTGACTAAGCCGTTTTCGGCCCGTGAATTGTTAGCACGAGTGGAAACAAATTTGAAGCTGGCGCAACTGCGGCGCGAAGCAATGCAGCGGGAACAGGTGCTGCGGCGAGAAGCAGAAACAGCTCGTGGGCAGGTTGAAAGCATTCTCTCTAGCATCAGTGACGGTTTCTTTACTCTCGATCGCAACTGGCACTTCACCTACGTCAACGATCGCTTGTGCTCCATGACTTTTAAGCAGCCAGAAGAACTGCTCGGTTATAACCATTGGGACTTGTTTCCCAATACCGTTGACACCGATGTTTACGTTAAATTCCATCGGGCGATGAGCGAACAAACGCCCATCCAGTTTGAGTATCTTTATCTGCTTTGCCATCGCTGGCTTGAGTACCGGGTTTTCCCCTCGGCCGATGGGCTGACAATTTTTGCTACTGACATTACCGATCGCAAACAGGCGGAACTCGTGCAGGTCGAGCAGAAGAGACTGCTGGAGTTGACCGCCTCTGGACGCCCGCTGGAGGAATGTCTCTCCTCCCTGTGTGCCTCCGTGTCCAAGCTAAATCCGCGGGCGCGAGCCTGCATCCTGGTAGCCGATGCCGAGCGACTGACGTTTCCCTACTCCATCACCCCGGATTTTGGGCCGTCATTCGCTCAAGCACTCAAGGATGCCCGGATTAATGAGCTTGCCTTCAGTCCGTGCCGCGAGGCAGTGTATGGCGGCCAACCTGTCACCTGTGGGGACATCGCCAACGACGATCGCTGGTGGCAAGGATGGCGAGACTTATGCGTGGCTCATGGCGTGCTGGCGTGTCATTCCGCGCCCATACAGGGCGCAGACAACCGGCCCCTTGGTTCTCTGATGCTGTGCTTCGACGAGGCGCGGATGCCGAGTGATTGGGATTACCGACTGTCCGACTTCGCCACCCAAGTCGCCAGCATCATATTAGATCGCGATCGCTCGATCCTTGCCTTGCGCGAATCCGAAGAGCGTCTGCGTCGGGCGATGGCGATCGAAACGGTCGGGGTCATTTTTTTCCAAACCGACGGTACTATCACCGAAAGCAACGACGCTTTCCTCCGGATGAGCGGCTACAGCCGTGAGGATACTGAGCAAGGATTGGTGCGCTGGGACATAATGACACCGCCGGAGTGGATGCCCCATTCCCTGAGAGCAGTCGAGGAGTTTGAAGCAACCGGGCGCACGACTCCTTATGAAAAGGAATATATGCGCAAAGACGGCTCGCGCTGGTGGGCATTGTTCGCTGCGACGCGGCTCAATGAAGCAGAGGGTGTGGAATTTATCATTGACATTACCGATCGCAAACAAGCAGAAGTTGAACTGCGCGAGAGTGAAGTTCGCTTTCGGCAACTGGCAGATACCGCTCCTGTTCTCATCTGGATGTCTGGAACTGATAAACTCTGTAATTACTTTAATCAGCCGTGGCTAGACTTTACTGGACGGACGATCGAGCAAGAAAGCGATAATGGTTGGTCAGAAGGAGTCCATCCCGATGATTTGCAACATTGCTTAGATACTTATTCCACTGCCTTTGATGCTCGACAACAGTTTCAGATGGAGTATCGCCTCAGACGCTTTGATGGAGTCTACCGTTGGTTTCTAGACACAGGAATCCCCCGGTTTACATTAGAAGGCGATTTCCTGGGCTACATCGGTTCTTGTATTGACATCACCGATCGCTTCCAAGCAGAAGTCGCATTGCGCCAGAGTGAATCCCGCCTCCGTCTGATTATTGAGAGTGCCAAAGATTATGCGATCTTTAGCCTGGATCTCAATGGCACGATTGCTAGTTGGAATTCTGGCGCCGAAAGGCTTTTGGGCTACACAGACGCAGAGGCGATCGGGTGCCGCGGTAGCATCATATTCACGCCCGAAGACAAGGAACAGGGACGACCAGCTAAGGAGATGGAAATTGCTCTGACGCAGGGACAAGCAGAGAACGAACGCTGGCACGTGCGGAAAGACGGCCGCCGCTTTTGGGCGAGTGGTTTAATGATGCCGTTACAGGATGAAACGGGCAACACGCAAGGATTTCTTAATATCTTGCAAGACAAGACCGCGCAGCGAGAGGCAAACCAACGGCTACATCTGCTGTATGAAATGACCAGTGATTTGCTTGCCACCGAACAACCCCTAGCGCTGATGAACACCTTGTTTAGCAAGCTTTCAGCCCAGCTAGACCTGCATTGTTACTACAACTACTTACTTGTTGAGGAGAATGACAATGGGCCTCTTCTGCATCTGAGCAACTTTAGTGGGCTTTCTGAGGAAGCGGCAGCCACGATGGAATGGATCGACTTCGGTGAATACATCTGTGGACTGGTGGCCCGCGATCGGCGGCAAATTGTTCTCGATCGAGAGCAAATTGCCACTGAGCCTCATGCTCAATTTATCCGCTCAACGGGTATTACCGCTTATGCAGCTCAACCGCTGATTGCTCAGGGACGGTTATGGGGGACGCTCTCGTTCGGCAGTCAGACCCGGACTGGCTTTACTTCAGAAGAAATTGACCTGCTGCAAGTAACCTGCGATCAGGTAGCGATCGCTCTGGAACGGGCAAACCTGACAACTTCATTACAGCAACAAGCCCAGCAGTTGCTACAAGCAAACCGCATCAAAGACGAGTTTCTGGCAGTATTGTCCCATGAGCTGCGATCGCCCCTGAATCCCATTTTGGGGTGGTCAAAGCTCCTACAAGTTCGCAAGTTCGACGAAACGAAGACGGCACACGCCCTCGCCACAATAGAACGGAACGCTAAGTTGCAATCTGAATTGATTGAAGACTTGCTCGATGTCTCCCGGATTTTGCAAGGGAAGCTCAGCCTGAATCCCACTCCGATCAATCTGCCATCGACTATAACAGCGGCGATCGAAACAGTGCGGCTGGCGGCTCAAACCAAATCCATTGAGGTGGAGGTAAGTCTTGATTCCAACGTGGGTTATGTGTCAGGTGATTCAACCCGCTTGCAGCAAGTGGTGTGGAATCTGCTTTCCAATGCTGTTAAATTTACCCCCGCAGGCGGTCGGGTGGAGGTGCGATTAGAGCAAGTGGGCAATCAAGCTAAAATCACCATCCGCGACAACGGCAAGGGCATTCCTCAAGAGTTTCTGCCATACGTCTTTGACTACTTCCGCCAAGCCGATAGCGCCACGACGCGCAAGTTTGGGGGATTGGGATTAGGATTGGCGATCGTCCGTTACATAGTTGAACTACATGGCGGAACGGTTCAGGCAGACAGCCCTGGTGAAGGGCTAGGAGCCACATTTACCGTCAGGCTGCCGCTGATGCAGATTGAGCCAGCCGTCAATCAGGACGATCGATCCTCTGAGGCATCGCTCAATTTGAAAGGCGTTCAAGTTTTAGTGGTCGATGATGATACCGATACGCGGGAGTTTCTGGTTTTTCTGTTGCAGCAGGCCCAGGCAAGTGTAATCTCGGCCAACTCAGCACGCGAAGCCTTGGCGGCGTTAATGGAATCGAAGCCAGACTTGCTACTGAGCGATATTGGGATGCCAGATATGGATGGCTATATGCTGCTGCAGCAAGTGAGAGCTTTACCACCAGAGCAAGGTGGGCAAATTCCCGCGATCGCCTTAACTGCCTATGCGGGGGATGTTAATCAGCAGCAAGCGCTTGCTGCTGGGTTCCAAAGGCATATTGCCAAGCCCGTTGAACCGCATGAACTGATGGGGGCGATTGTTAATCTGATTAGACGGACTCAATAGGACTAAAACCCCAGTCAGCCGACATTCTCTGCTATGGGTTACGTCATTCTAGCGAAAGTGTTTACGGCGCTCACACTTAATAGAAGGAATTTTCTGGCTATAACTCCTCGTAGCTATAAAAAACCTATCTCTGTCAGGGGAGAGGGGAGAAGAGGCCACCGAGCGAGCGATTACCGATTAACAATTACCGCTTTGAGTCGATTAATATCAACTTTAGTTATTAACTAATTGTGACAGTATGAGCGAACAAGCTAGCGAGCTAATCAAGCAGGGGATTTCGCAATATCAGGCGCGCCAATTTGAGGCGGCGTTGGATTCTTGGCAAGAAGCGCTGGGGCTGTATCGCTCAATGGACGATAAGCGGCGATCGGGTGCGGCGCTGGGCAATATGGGGGTAGCTTACGAAGCGCTGGGAAATTATGCTCAGGCGATGGAGTGCTACCAGCAGCATTTGGTGTTAGCGCGCGCAATTGGCGATCGCCGGGGCGAGGCGAATGCTTTGGGAAATCTGGGCAATGCTTGCTGTGCTCTGGAGGATTTTTCTAGTGCTATTGATTACCAGCAGCAGCGTTTGGCGATCGCGCGGGAAACTGGCGACGGGCGCTCTGAGCTGGAAACTTTGGGCAATTTGGCGCTAGCTTGCGATGCTAATGGAGATTTGGCTGGTGCGATCGAATGTTATCACCAGCAGTTGTCGATCGCGCGCGCCAGCAAGGACGATCGCATTGAGCGCAATGCTCTCAAGAATTTGAAGCTCGGTTACAAGTATTTAGCAGATTACGACAAGGCTAACCAGTATCGGCAGCAACAATTGGCGATCGTTCGGGAACTGTTTTTAACTGATAAAAATAAGAATTTTCTACAACTTGTAGAAACAGTTGGTTTGAATCCGGTTGAGGATTTTGCCGGGGCTAATTTAAGCGGTTTTGACTTGCATTACGCTGATTTTAACGGTGCAGATTTGCGCGAGGCAAATCTCCGGGGGGCTGATTTGACCTTGGCGGATCTCAGCGGTGCTTTGCTGAGCGCTGCTATTTTAATTGATGCTAATTTGTGCAATGCTAATTTGCGGGATGCTGAACTCAGCAGCGCAAATTTAAGCGGTGCAGATTTGCGAACAAAGCTGCCCCGGGCCAATTTGAGCGGTGCAAATTTAACTAACGCTAATTTGAGCAGTGCTTATTTACCGAATGCTATTTTGGTAAATGCAAATTTGACAAATACTGATTTTAAGAATGCTGATTTGAGCGGTGTTAATTTGAGTGGCGCGAATTTAAATGGTACTGATTTGAGCCGCGCTGATTTGACAAATACGGTGGTTGACAATGCGAAGTTTTTTTGTTGTCTGGGAATTTCGGAAGCCCTGAAGGTTGAATTGAGGGCACGGGGCGGGATCTTTGAGTAGAATTAATTGGAAAGGTTGGTAATTGTAGAGGGTAAGAAAAGCTATGAATGCTGTAACTGCAAAACGATTCTCGATCGCCGAATATCACCGTTTGGGAGAACTGGGATTTTTCGCCCCCGATGACCGAGTTGAATTGATTCGCGGAGAAATTATCATTATGTCTGCTAAAGGTAGGCTGCACTCTTTTTGTAACAGTCTTTTAGTTCAGGAGTTAATCATTTTACTGGCAAGACGCGCTCTTGTGCGCGCACAAGAGCCGATTACTTTGACGGATGATAGCGAACCAGAACCCGATGTTGTGATTGCCCGCAATCGTTCTGACAATTATTTATCTTCTCACCCGGAGCCTGCTGATATTTTGTTGGTAATTGAGGTTTCCGATTCTACTTTGAAGTACGATCGCAAAACGAAGTTGTCTCTCTATGCGGAAACTGGGATTTCTAATTATTGGATATTTAATTTGGTCGCTCGTCATCTGGAAATGCACAGCGAACCTTATCGGAAACAAAACGGGAGTTTTAGTTATCAATTGCAACGAGTTGTTTTGCCAAATCAGATGGTGGTAATTCCGGGTTTTCCAGAGTTGTCTCTAAATTTGTCTTCGGTATTTCCCGCGCAGATTGGTGAGTAAAAAATTTGGCTGTACCGCACATATTTTAACTCAGTAATTAAAGAGCGATCGAGCTGGCTTCGATGATATAATGTAAAAGTGCGATCGAACTCTTCAACAAAGTAGCCCTATGATTGCTCAAACTCTCGCCCCGCACGAACAAATTGTCCAGCTATCGGGTATCAGTTGGCAAACTTACGAAACTTTGCTGGCGGAACTCAGTCATCGGCGACTGCGACTGACATATAATCGTGGCAATTTGAAAATTATGGTACCCTCCCCAGAACACGAACGTTTCAAAGAAGTATTGGGTCGATTTGTTGAAACCTTAGCTGAAGAATTAGATGTGAGAATTGAACCTCTTGGTTCTACCACATTCAAACGTCCTGAACTTAGCGGTGCAGAACCAGATAAATGTTTTTACATCCAGAATATTAGTGCAGTTAAAGGCAAAAAAAGAATCGACCTGAATCAAGATCCGCCGCCGGATTTAGTGGTGGAAATTGATATTACCAGCAGTTCAAAAAATAGCTTGCAAGTTTATGCGGATCTGGGAGTGCCGGAAGTTTGGATTTATAACGGATCGCGACTCAGAATCAACAGATTAGAAAATGGAGAATACGTTGAGGGCGAGATCAGTTTAGCATTTCCTAGCTTACCGATATTAGAGATTGTCAGATTTTTGGAACAAGCAGAAACAATGGACTATTTGGAATTAGTAAAAGCATTTCGGAATTGGGTAAAAAGCCAAATTCAGCAAAACCAATGACTTGCGGATCAAATTAAACAAAATTTACAATTTGACCCACAAAAAAAAGCTATGTTGTGATAAAATAGAGATGATAAACTAATTTAAATATCAATTACAAACTGGTAGTGCCAGCAATTCTACCCGATATGCGATCGCTAGAGTCTCACAACAAATACCCAGATTGCTTGTGGATGCAATTAGAAGCAATTCCAGTTCCATCGGTTGCAGCCCAAACCCCGCAGCTCGACATTCACTTGAGCCTGAATTTTAACGAGCATTGGGAACCCCTGCTAGGTGGTCGCGTCAAGTTTGGTCTGCAAGGCGGCACGCTCAAGCTCTATCTAGAAAACTGCGAAATTCCGGTAGCATCGCGTCAGTTAGTCGGTTCTTTCAAGCTTTTGCCAATTGAAGAAAGCCTGCTGATTCAAAGCAGTGCAGAAATTTTAGTAACCGAAAGCCAGCGGGGAGTTCAGGGCGGCGAGAATACGGAAAAAATCAAGGAAACAGAGAGCATATTTTGTCACGTTTCCACAATAAGCGATGATACAACGCCAGCTTGGATTTTTGCAGTAGAACAGGGTAAATCAGTATTAAAAGGTTTGCTAAAAAGTGCTAAGCTGGGAGAAGTGGCTGCCAAAGAATTTAGAATGGCAGCGGCTTTTGAAGTTGCCAAAGAAGATATTAATCTCACAGATGCGGAGGGTTTGTGGCCGCACGATATCACGCCAAATCAACATTCGGTTTTAGAAAGAATCCTGACTATATACCTGCAAGCAAATAAACTCCAACCTGCTCTCAGTTGGGCGCTATTGTCCTACAATTTGCCTCCGGTTGAACCGCGCGAAGCGGAAATTGTCCCGGAAGCTGAATCGGAATTGCAGGAAATGGTCGATCGCATAATCTCCGCTGAAACCGACAACTTTGTGGAGTTGGCAAAAATCGCCAATCTCAATCCAGCACTAGATTTCGCGGGTAGCAGCTTGCGCGGAACGACTTTAAGTGCAGTGGATTTTAGCAGCGCAAATCTCCATCGGGCAAATTTCCGGGGTGCAAACTTAAACGATGCCGATTTCAGCGACGCCAACCTGCAAAATGCCAAATTCGGCGGTGCAGATTTGAGTGGTGCTTTCTTAGGAAATGCTGATTTAAGCCGCGCAGATTTGCACAAAGCAAGTCTGGCTTTAGCTAACCTCAGCGGTGCCAATTTGAGGGGCGCAAATCTGCTGGAAGTGAACTTAACAAATGCTAATTTCAGTGGCGTGAATGTCGAGTTCGCCAGATTCGGGAACAATTCAGGAATCGATGAGGAGATGCAGGTGAATCTACAGCAGCGAGGCGCAATTTTTGAGGAAGTTTAGTCCGTAAGCGCGAGAGCCCTTTGATCCATCTGTATCCATCCCCGTTTATCCGCCTGCATCTGCGGTTCAAAAAAAGCGATCGCCCTCAAAAAGAGCGATCGAACTCCCAAACAAATTATCCTTCATCCTCCGACTTTACAGGAGCACGCCCAGAAATCACAATAAATCCCACAGACTCAAGAGTCATGTGCGGGTGGCGAATTCCAGCTAAAACCGCTTGACTCAACAAACTTTCCGTACTGATTTCATCAGCCAAAACCGATCCTAAAGCTTGTTCGGATTTAGAAAGTCGATTCAAGCGCAATTGCAATTGATTCACCCGGTTTTCGAGTTGGATTGCAGCACTGACAGCAGATTGCTCGCACATTTCCACAAAAGCCGATCGCCCGCGCAGTAATTCCTCTGATACCACCCGCCCCTTTTGGCAAAAATCATCCCAATCTAGCGGATCGACAAAACTGTCAATAAGCGAGGTGCGATTTTTTGACAAATTGTAATCCCGATTTGGCCCGCCTTTCCCCTTATAAGGCCGCTGCAAAATCGCCAGAAGTTCCGCATCTTCCACCAGAGACATCTGCTCGCTACGAGCATCTACATACACAGTTTCAAAAGTTGGGATAAACAAAGCATCAGCGCGGCGCTGCAAAGCTTTCAAGTTGTAATTTTCGATGTTTTGTGCTTGCACAACTTGCTGGGCCGGCTGCACATCAGTCTGGATTGAATAATTAAACTGAAAGCCGAACCACTCCTTCCCAGGTGCAGCATCCCAAGTTTCATCATGCCGCCACATGGCAAAAGCTTGACCCCGATCGTCCCAGCGAATATAAGAGCTAAGCGCATCGATCAATCCCTCACCAATTCGATAAAGAGCGACATCCGCATTTTGATGAGCAATGCGGCGATTGTAACTACCATACTGCTGACAATAAGGAATCAATCTGGTTCTCAAATCGTTCGAGGGAATCAACGTTTTTTGAGTAGGTTGATAGCGCAGCAACCCCGATACACTCGGATGTTCGATTTGTTTGAAGTGGAGAGCTTGACAAATCCAACCTTCCACAGCCCGCTGCATTTCTTTATGCTTAGCGTCGCAGTTGTCGAGAGATTCAAAATACTGAGATGCGCTGTCATCAAGAGTATCGATTTCATCGAGAACGTACTGTTCGTCGATTTTAATTTTCTCTTGTTCGATTTCAGCTTTAATCGCTTCAATTTCGCTGGATAAGCCCTTTGCTCCCTCAGCAAACAACTTTTCTTCAAGTTTGAGAAGTTTTTCCTCAGCATAAAACTGAAGGCTAGCAATAGATTTGTTGAAGATATCAAACCCGTCTTTTAAAACTTGAAACCAAGCTTCGTGGGGACTCTCTGGCAAATCCGGGCCTGCAAACAAACAAAATTGCACTCCCATTTTGCTACCAATGCGATCGACTCTGCCCAGTCTTTGTTCTAACTGGTTGGGAAACCACGGCAAATCGAAGTGAATTAACCAATCAACAAATTGCAGATTTACCCCTACTTCCGCCGAGCGATCGCACACTAAGATAAAACAATGCGGCTCCGTCTTAAACCGCTTGAGACTAGCCTCAACCTCATCCGCAGATTTGCTCGTGTCATGGCTGGCGATCGCATTTTTACCAAAGATTTTAGCTAGATTTTCCGCAATCTCTTTACAAGTTGCCGTAAAACTGGTAAAAATCACAATTTTCGGGAAACGCTCGCCTGGAATCGGCCGTTTAATTTGTTGTTGAATTCTCGACAGCAAATCGCGGGGATTGCTGTGATACTCGCGCGGAACCTTCAAAGCAACTGCCAGAAATCGGAGAACCGCGATTCGTAACAAACTCAGTCGATCGAGTCCTTCCTGGGGCTTTTCCAGGGTGTTGAGCAAGGTTTCCAGCATTTCCTTTTCTTCGGGAAACAACGCAGTTTTGGTCAAAATTGCAGTGTCATTTTGTCCAAATTCGCGATCGAGTTCTGGAGTCGATTTTTTCTGCAAGCGAGCTTTGACAACCCGTTCTAAAACACTCAGCCAAGTACCGGAAGCGCGGAAAAACAGCAGAAAAATTCTCTGATATTCGCTAGACTTGGGAGCGGCTGTGCGCCACTTATCGAGGATGCTGTGAATTGCCGACCACTGCTCGTCATTCAGATCGTACTCGACTTTGGGGACAGCATCTCGATCGAAAATCACATCCTCAACCGCATCCCGGCGGTTGCGAAGGATGCGACGATGCAGGCGGTAGGTATCGCTAACGTGAGTGCGAATAGTTCGGACAAGCCGAGCCTGTTCTGCGGTTTTTTTAGTTTTCAAACAACTTTCTAACTCTGTTGCTAATCCGATTAAATAATCATCTTTTGCAAAAAGAGTGCGGAGTTGAGCGAGTTTTGTTTGCAAAACAGCAGGCTTGGCGTTTTCTCGAAAATCAAGCAAAGCGCGGCCGATTTCCTGACGGTTTTGCACCTGTCCTTTGAAATTTTCCAGGTCATCAAGACGGTAACTTGTCGGCTCTAGCAAGTGCAACATCGTTAGAAAATCTTGCTCGCGGCCGAGAACTGGCGTTGCAGATAATAACAATAAATTTTTGCTTTTGTGAGCTAGTTTCTGACAGAGTTCAAAGCACTGCTGCTGAGCGCGATCGCTAGAATTTGCCATTGCCGCCACATCATGGGCTTCATCAACAATTAGAAAATCTAGGTTAGCGTTGCGGCTAATTTGATTGATTTCGCTAACAGCCACAAGCTGCACTCTGTCAGCAAAATGAGACAAATAGAATTTATTTTCCAACTCCTGCCGCCACTGTTCGAGCAGGTATTTGGGAACCAGTACCACAGCGCGTCCGTTGGGATCGTCGAGCAGAAATTGGCGGAGAATTGTGCCGGCTTCTACTGTTTTTCCCAGTCCTGGTTCGTCTGCCAATAAATAGCGCACGATTGGGTCTTCTAGGACGCGCCGGACGACTTCAACTTGGTGCGGATAGAGGTCTATGTTAGCAGAAATTAAACCTGTCATGCCGCGGCTGACGGCCCGCTGTTCGATCGCTGATTGAACGAATGCCAATCGGCGATCGTGAAAATACGGCGTTTCTTGGCCTTTGACTGCTAAAATGTCGATCGGATCGGCGATCGGGATATTGCAGCGGACATAAAGTTCGCTTTCGACAGCTTGCAAACTTTGGCTGTCGGGGAGGTCAATTTCGTATTCTAATTTATCTTCATCCCAGTCATAAACTCGCCCAATTATCCATCTTTCCTGACTTGTGCTCCAGAGGTAGCAGCGGGTTTGGCGCTGAAGTCTGGCTTCTTGCAGCAAACCCAAGGGCACAGTTTTGCGTATGCGGTTTTTAACTGAGCAAAAATATTCAATTACGGCATCGGTACGCGATACCTCGACAACTTTTCCGACTCCCAAATCGTTTCTGGGCGATCGAACTAACGAACCAACATCAATCATAATTTCAGCCTGACAATACTTACTAGATTACAGTAAATCCTTTCCCGTTAAAACTTTTAGCAAAATGCGATTTTGGTCTGCGTCCCGTTTCGAGTCAAATGACAGTCAATCTGCTATTCGGAAAACAATAAGTTTAGCATGGTAACTAACATTTTGGAATTCACTAAATATGCTGGCAGCGAATAAGAATACCTACTTACGATGAAGGAAAAATAACGCCTGCATTACCGGATTCCCATTTCGGGTATTTCTCCATAACACTGCTATAAATTTGAGAGTCTGTGAACGCTGCTAACCAAGCTTGTAGCGGAGGCCAAGGCTGTTGGTTGAACCAAGCTCGATCGGTATGAGCGAATTGACGAACAAAAGGTGCGATCGCCATATCAGCCAATGCTACATTGTTACCAAACAAATATTTAGTCGCGCTTAACTGTGCATTTAGTCGGCCCAGATATAAAGAACCTTCATACCGATGTACTTGGGCCTCAACACCTGGATAACGATCCGGGTACTTATAACGGTCAAGATGATATTTAAACCCATTATCAAATAGAGCGATAAGTTCCAGCATTTCTGCCAGAGAACCTTGCTGTGGCATCAACCATTTTTCAGGATCGTGTTGTCTCAATGCCCACAACATGATATCGATACTTTGATCGAGTACGCGCCCGTCAACATCAATCAATATTGGTACCGTACCTTTGGCAGATACCTCGAACATCTCTTGTGGTTTGTCTCGCAAAACAACTTCCCGCAACTCACACACCCGATTGCTAACCATTAAGGCCAAGCGCGCGCGCATAGCATAGGGACAGCGGCGGAAGGAATACAAAATCGGGTATGTTGCTGACATATTATATGTTTAGTCGATCGCACGATCTGGTTTTTCGGGCCAGAAACCCGGTTTCTTTCTATATTTCTCGTCGCCAAACAAGATTTTTCGTAGAAACCGGGTTTCTGGGAGTTTAGTTTTAATACTATTAGTCGAGATCACCATCTACTTTTTCCTTCGCATCGTAGCGCGCGCCTATATGTACTTGGTTGCGACGCTTAGCAAGCTCAATCTGACGTTGACGCTCAGATAAAGCTTGTTTTTTGGTTTCAGTTTTTGAGTCATGACAATGAGGACAACTCACACCAAGTACAAATAATTCAGAAGCCTTATCTTCCTGACTAATCGGGTGACGACAACCGCGACAAAGTTCATAGTTTCCCGGCTTTAACCCCTGACCAACAGAAACCCGTTCATCAAAGACAAAACATTCACCTTCCCAACGACTTTCTGCTTCCGGCACCGTTTCTAAATATTTTAAAATTCCGCCTTCGAGATGATAGACTTCATCAAAACCTTGAGTACGCAAAAAAGCAGTAGATTTTTCGCAGCGAATACCACCCGTGCAAAACATTGCCACCTTGGGTTTATTGCGTAAAGCAGTTTCCCGCAGCACCCATTCAGGTAATTCGGAAAAGCTTTTTGTTTTTGGATTAATAGCACCTTCAAAAGTACCCATAGATACCTCGAAGTCGTTACGCACATCAACCACCACAACATCGGGATCGTCAAGCAGCTTATTCCACTCATCAGGCTTAACATATTTGCCAGCCATGAGGCGGGGATTAATGTCCGGTACCCCCATCGTGACTATTTCGCGCTTCAAGCGTATTTTCAGGCGATAAAAAGGTGCTTTTTCCGAGAAAGATTCCTTGTGTACCAGATCGGCAAAACGGGGGTCACTACGCAAGAATGCCAGCACTGCGTGTACGCCCTCAGACGAGCCGGCAATAGTACCATTGATGCCTTCTTGAGCCAGCAAGATAGTGCCTTTGACCTGATTGTTATTGCAACAATCGAGTAGCGGTGCTTTCAGGTCGGCAAAATCCGGTAGTTCAACGAACTTATATAAAGCAGCGGTTAAGAAATAAGCCATAGATTGAATAGATAGCACTAATTAATTTTCATAATTAATTATATGAAAATTCACTCAAAGCGGACGGTGGGACTCGAACCCACGACGTTCAGCATGGGAAGCTGACATTCTACCACTGAATTACGCCCGCGCTTAGTGTTTTTTACCTGTTTTCACCTTCTTTAACCTTGGAGGCGTCGCGGTAAAAAACGACTAGAAAAACATTGTACAACTATTTTCTGATTTTGAGTATACCATTTTGACAATCAATTTGGGGCGACAGCCGATCGCCCATCCACCAGACAAAAAAAGTCCTGCACCACTGGCAGGACTTCTATTCTTCAGTCCGCGCAGGCGGACTTCATTTGTGTGTGTAGCGGAGGTTTCAACCGCCGAGGCCATTGGAGAAACGATTGAGCGGGCGATCGCAGTTTTCAGGTAGGGAAACGGCACTGCCGTGTCCTCTATGTCATGCGATGGATCACCCTCCACCCTTAGACGAACCGCAAAGAGCTACCATCAAGACTCAGGGGAGAAACAGATTGCGCTCGTGCAATCAATTCGTTAGCAGCCACAGTCTTCTTGAAAATAGCCGCTCCCTCCGGCGACCAGCGGGAGAAGTACCGAGCAAGTAGGTACTGGGAGCGCTTTGAAGTTGGATGATATCGTTACTGGGGTCATAACCGACAATCAAAGCGTAGTCGCCGGCGCCAGTGCCGATATCGTTGCCATCCTTGTAGTATAAATCGGTTGCATTTCCCAACCAGAACATATCGTTACCTTCTGCGCCAATGAGCGTATTTACTTCGCAGCAGCCGGGATTAGCACCGGTATAGTCAACACCAACCAGGATGTCGTTACCTTCTTTGCTGTAGAGGAAAAGGAGGTCTGTATCTCCCATTAATTCGTGATATGAAATTCGTCTGAGAGCGCTTACTGAACCGTATTGTACTATATTTAATTAGGATTGAATTTTTTGTTTTTTCAAAAGTTTATAATGAACAAACACCAGAAAATAAAATTTGAGGGCGACCGTGAAGGATACTGTAATATTTGTTGTAACTATTCTCAACTTACGCGCGATCATATTCCTCCACAAGGCTGTGTCAGACCAACATCCCTAGAGTTAAGAACGCTAACACAATACATTACAAAATCAAGTACGAAGGCAACGGTTTCTCAAAGCGGACTTAAGATGCTATCCATTTGCGGAAACTGTAATAATAATTTACTTGGCACAAAATACGATTCAGAATTGATTGAGGTGTCTAAAAAGGTGGATAATATGCTGAGAGTTCAGCGGGAGCTAGGACTATCTTTGCCAGACCAAATAAATTTGATCATCAAACCTCAAAGGTTAATTAGATCTGTTATTGGACATATTTTAGCTGGGAAGTTACCGATTGCAGGAAAGCCTCCTATATCAGCACCTTTCCCAGATGCTTTGAGAAACTATTTCTTGGATCAGTCTAGCAATATACCAGACCAGGTTGAGATCTACTATTGGTTATATCCCTCGAATAAACAGATCGTTATTAGTTCACTTGCCATAGGATCAACTGTTGGAGAGGGATTTATTTCTGGTAGCTGTTTGCTCAAATTTTATCCCCTGGCTTTTTGGGTAGTTTGGGATAAGCCAACTTCGTTTCCAATAAATTTCACAAAGATACCCAAAGACAAAGTAAAAGGCTTGGATGAAACCTGCGAAATAATGATTGACTTACGAAACATACCACATCTTGACTACCCAGAGGTTCCTGCTGAAGACCAATATATTATGAGCCGTCAGGATTCAACCTTTCTAGCACAACCGAAAAAACAAAAAGGATTTGGGTAGCATGATTTCGTGATTTTAGCTTCAAGTGCGATCGCATTCATAACCCTCCCCACGCCTGCGAAATATGACCCTTTTTGTTAGATTTATTTACCAACCGTCAAAGTAAGTAAAAACCACCGGAATCACCACCAGAGTCAGCAGGGTAGAAGTCATCAAACCGCCAATTACCGCCATCGCCATCGGGCTGCGAGTTTGCGAACCGGTGCCAATTCCCAGCTATCATCGCGATCGTTGTCATCAAAATCGGCCGCAACCGCGCCACCCCCTAATCCAGCGTCGCCTCGTACATCGGCTTGCCTTCCTGCTGATTCACAATCGCGTAATCTGCCAACAAAATCGAATTTTTCGCCACAATTCCCATTACCAAAACCACGCCAATCAAAGCGTACAGCCCGAGAGACTTTTGTCCCACCAGCAGTCCCAGCAGCGCCCCAGAGATAAAGGCAAGGCCGCCATAACCGTCACCGGATATTGGTTATCTGCGTTCATCAGCGTTTATCTGCCTTCATCTGCGGTTAAAAAAAGGCAAGAATCTCAAAATAACCCACAACCAATAACTATTTACCAACCTTAACCCGATCGCCATCCTTAAGATAACCAGCCCCAGTAACAACCACGCGATCGCCCGCCTTCAAACCCTTTTTAATCTGTACCTTAGCAGCAGTCAAATCGCCCACAGCACCCCCGGAAATTTCCCCAACTTCCACTGGTTGAGCCTGCACCTTGTCCTCGCCCACAAGTTTGTAAACAATAGAACTGCCGTCAGATTGCGGCACAATAGCTTTAGCTGGCACTTTCAAACCTTGAGCCGTTGCCGTCGAAATGGATGCGCGCAAAAACATTCCCGATCGCAAAAACTCGCTTGCCGCCAAATCAATCTTCACCGTAGCTTGCCGATTTTGCGGGTCAACTAACGGCGAAATATCTCGCACAGTTCCTGACAACTTAATCCGCTTGTCAGAATCCGAAGTAATCTGCACCGCTGTTCCCGGCCGCACTTGCGCAACCTGAGTTTCTGGCACTTTCAATTGCAGTTCCAGCTTGTTCCCCCGAATAATCGAAAAGAGTTTTTGACTCCCCGAAGAAACATCGCCAACGCGAGCAATTCTTTCAGCAACAGTGCCGCTATCGGGTGCTCGAACAATAGTTTGTTCTAGTTGAGTTTGTAACTGTTTGACTTGTGCATCATTGCTGCGGACACTTGCTGCGTTATTTCCGACATTTGCTCTGGCACTGCTGACACTCGCTCCGGCCGTATTCACTTTAGCACGAGCGCTGCTGAGAGCCGCTCTCGCCGTACTGATATTAGCTTCAGCAGTAGCTACTTTAGCAACAGCCGATCGCACTTCTTCCGCTGCTTTATTCTGTTCTTCCAAAGCTGTATTTAAGTCAGCTTTAGCTTTGTTCAAGTCTTGAACAGCAGTCTGCCGTTCCGTCTTGCGTCTTTCCAAATCTTGCTGGCTAATTACTCCCTGAGAAGCCAAATCTTGGGTGCGATTTACTTCTCTTTGAGCTTGATCTAATTTAGCCTGGGCCGAGGCAATGCCGGCTTTAGCTTGAGTGACACCGGCTTTAGCTTGCTCCACACCGGCCCTGGCCTGGCCGACGCCTGTTTTGGCTTGCGCAGCGTCAGCAATGGCTTTTTCAACCCCTGCTTGGGCTTGAGCAACGCCTGCTTGGGCTTCTTGTTGGGCTGACTGGGCTTGCTGTACCTGAGCTTCCGCTTGTTCTACCGTAGAATTAGCCGCTTGTACTCCCGCAAGGGCTTCGGCAATTTGCGATCGCAGCACCGAATCGTCCAAAACCGCCATCGTCTGACCTTGTTCTACCGCATCCCCTTCCTTCACCAACACCTGCTTGATTTGCAAACCATTGGCCTGTGGCAGCACCGGCAGCAAGTCGTAGGCCACGACGGTACCCGTCGCTTCCAGAGTTTCACCCACCTGGGCAGATTCCACAGGCGCCACGGTCACAGTCTGAGCCGTCGCCTGCTGAGTTGCCGGTGGAATTGGAACTGCGGGACGCGCATTCTGCTTGCCGGCTGTCAAGTTTACTGCTAGCAGCGTTGCAGCCACGCCAATGCCTGCGCCCGCCAACATGGTCGGCCAACTGAGTTCTTTACGGGGCGCAGCTTCTGGCTCTTCTGGTTCCAAAAGTTCTGATTGTTCCGCCTCCATTTCTGGAACTTCTAGGGCAACTTCTCGTTCATCTTCCTCAGGAGAGAATTGCCAGCGAGAGCGGTCTGAGACCCCACTTTCAGGTACATCCACTGCTGAGTCTTTGTCGCGCCCGCTCTGCACGGGGGGAATAGGTTTCTTTTCTTCCGCTTCTGAAAAAACTTGATTGGTCACGGTAGTTCCTCTCGCCGCTATTAGCCTTTGGTTTTTTTATTGTAAAGAAAGATTGCGGTTTTTATATTTGATTCATTTTAGCGGATAGCGTGAGCAATCCCGCGTCCCCCTTTTGGGTGAGTGCGGCGCCGTTTTACCTGAGAAGGGCGATTTTGATTAAATTCGATCAAAGTTTGTTCGATCGACATTTAATTTGATCTGCCTCTGGGGCATACTGAATATTAGCGTGATTTCCGAGCGTGGGGTCGATCGGGCTGGCATTGTCTCTCCCCAAGTGGCTTGGCCGTCACCTATCTATCAATGCTGAGAAAAGTCAGTCTAATCTTGCACTGATTATTGCTAATCTATACTCTAATGTGTTTATTGTAGAATACGGCACATCGGCTGAAAAAGTTGTGCCAGTTTATTAAAAAAACATCACCATGAATAGTCTCTTTTCTCCCCTCCAACAGTTTCTAATTACTTGGCTGCTAGTGCTAGTAACGGGATGGTTTACCCTGACTGCTGTCAGTTATGTTGGGGAACTGGTCAGCATTTTAGTAACAGCGGGACTCATTGCATTTTTATTAAATTATGCAGTAAAAAGACTGCAAGTATTTTTGCCGCGGGGACTAGCTGCGGGGCTGGTTTATTTAACTGCGGGTGTGGTAGTAGTAGTATTCGGTTTAACTATTGTGCCGCCGGTGTTCAACCAAGCGAGCCAGTTGGGCGTGAGGCTCCCGGAATTGCTGGAGTCGGGGCGGCTGCAGCTAGGTGAATTTCAAGCCTGGAGTGCCGAGCGCAATTTACCGTTTGACGTGCAAATATTGGAGCAGCAACTGTCAGCTAGAGTCCAGGGACAAGTTCAGGCGATCGCCGGTACGGGTTTAGGCTTGGTTGTAGGTACTGTTAACTGGTTTTTGGACTTAATTTTTATTGTCGTGATTTCCTTTTATATGCTCCTAGACGGGAAAAGAGTGTGGCAGGGTTTGACCAGCATTTTTTCCCCAGAAATTCGCTATGTTTTAACAGAGACTTTGGAGCGAAACCTCCAGCGATTTGTATCGGGACAGTTATTGCTGGGACTATTTATGGCTATCTCGTTGACTATGGCTTTTTGGTGGCTGCAAGTTCCGTTTTTTCTGTTGTTTGCCGTATTTATAGGATTGACGGAAATAATCCCGTTTATTGGAGCCACTTTGGGAATTGGTACTGTTAGTATAATTGTAGCGTTTATTGATTGGTGGCTGGCGCTGCAAGTGTTGGTAGTGGCGATCGGTCTCCAGCAAATCAAGGATAATTTAGTAGCTCCCCGAATCATGGGCAATCTCACCGGATTGAGCCCGGTAGTTATTTTCACAGCTTTGCTGTTAGGAGGTAGAGTGGGAGGATTGTTGGGAGTTATCCTGGCAATTCCGCTCACTGGGGTTGTAAAAAGTATAGTAGAAATTGTACTCAATCCCAAATTGCCGCCCCAAACAGGCTCATTTTTCTACAATCCTTTTAGCGGCGAGCAATTGGGAAAAATAGCAGAAGATGAAAGTAGAATTATTTTGGTTGCAGATGAACAAAAATAGTCTAATTATTGTAGTAATGACTTCAGTAATGAAAACTTTTATCAGTCAGAAATTCAGTTTTTGCGGCTGATATCCTTAAAAAAGGACTAAAGTCCTTACTAAGAACTTTTAATGGCTTTAGTCCTTACTACTAACAACTTAAAATCTCAAACCTAAAAACTTATGAAATGGTGGCAAAATCTTAGAAAAAATCCTCTAGCTCGGTTGGGAGCAGTGCTGCTGTTAATTTTTTATACAGTCGCACTTTTTGCCGAATTTGTGGCACCTTACGACCCATACGACTCTCAATTAAACGGTTCATTGCTGCCGCCGACTCAGATTTATTTAAGCACCAAAGACGGGCGATTTATCGGGCCCCACGTTTATCCGACTACTCAGGGGCCTGTGGATGCGGATACCGGCGCCCGCGAGGTAATTGTAGACTGGCAAAAACCCTCGGTTCTAGGCTTGTTTGTCAAAGGTTCTCCCTATAAGTTTTTAGGAGTTTTGCCATTAGACAGGCACTTGTTTGGTACTGCAGGAGAAGGCCAAATTAACATTTTAGGTACGGACGAACAAGCTCGCGATCAATTCAGTCGCTTAGTACACGGCAGCAGAATTAGCCTCTGCATCGGTTTAGTAGGAATAGCAATTTCTTTTCCCTTGGGATTGTTTATCGGAGGAATATCGGGTTATTTCGGCAGTTGGATTGACAGTATTTTAATGCGCTTCGCCGAAGTATTGATGACGATTCCCGGCCTTTATTTATTAGTAGCGCTAGCAGCAGTGCTGCCCCCGGGATTGACAAGCGCTCAGCGATTTATATTGATTGTGCTGATTACTTCATTTATCAGTTGGGCGAGTTTGGCGCGGGTAATTCGCGGTCAGGTACTGTCAATTAAACAGCTAGAATTCGTGCAAGCGGCGCGGGCAATGGGCGCTAATCCAATTTATATTATTGTCCGCCATGTGTTGCCGCAAACTGCAACTTACGTAATTATTTCTGCCACTTTGTCTGTTCCTGGTTTTATTGTGGCGGAGTCGGTTTTGAGTTTAATTGGGTTGGGAATTCAACAGCCAGATCCTTCTTGGGGGAATTTGCTATCCCTGTCTACTAATGCTTCAATTTTAGTGTTGCAGCCTTGGCTGGTTTGGCCTCCGGCGATACTGATTATTTTGACTGTTTTGGCGTTTAATTTATTGGGAGATGGGTTGCGCGATGCTCTCGATCCTAGAAGCATTCAAAGGTAATTGGGAATTAGATATTTTCTAGCCCCTAAAAAAGCTGAAAACCCTTCGGAGAAAGTCAAAGAGGTCGATCGCCCAAAAATGCCTGAAACCATTAAATATACTGGATTCCTACCCATTCGAGCTAAAAACCTTTTTGTATATAGGTTTGAAGCCATTTAAGCTTCATTTTTTCTCTAAGTCCCGTTAAACAAAACTCTCAAAATATTCGCGGTAAATAGGTAGGCACTGTAAAACGCAACTATGTAAACGATTGTAAAGTATCCTAATGCCCTATAGTGGCTGACTTAGCCCTGTTTATACCAGTTGCATCGCTACAATTATCTTAAAGTATCAACCTGCAATTTGCTGTAAACTTTTTTCAGTAATCTAATTATTCAAGTCCGATCGTGAAATTAGAACTTGCCTTAGCTCAATATACTGATGCTCTCACTAACCTAAAATTGGCAAAGTCTGAACCTTCAGAAATAGAAATTCTCCATATTTTAGTTACTCGCGATGCGATCGAAGAAGCACTCAGCGAGAAAACCCAGCTTTCTGTGGAAAGTTTGGCTAAACTACTCGAATTGGACAACTTCCTGAAACAACAAGCCCATGCGATCGCCAGAGGAGCAAATTTAGCAGAATGGCGAGCTACATTTCACCCCTCCACAGAAGCTTGGTGGTGGTTTCTCGAACCCACCTCCGACGAGGAAGTTTCCCACTCAAATCGCCTCGATCCTTTGTTCAACGGGCTGACTATCGCTGGATTGACGGCGGTAGCGGCCTATATGACAACCTTCGTTCAACTCTTTGCCACGGGAGGATTCGGTTTCTTGGAGACCTTAGGCCTGCTGGGACAAGGAGGGTTAATTCTCACGGTAATCCGCACCTTGCAGAACACAGGACAAGAAAAGATTAAAAACCTGCTCAAAAAACTCAATATTTCTCCCCAGTTTCACAGTCAAGCAACCTTGGGAATTACCGCAATGTTATTGTTGGCTTCTGTGGGAGTCAATAACTCTTTGCCTGAGATTGGGAAATGGAACTATCGAGAAGGAAAAAAACTCTACAAACAAGGTTTACTGGTAAAAGCCAAAGCGCAATACGAGCAAGCGGCCAAAATAGCTCCCCAGGATTCTGACATTCTAATTGCCTTGGGAGAAATATACGAATCTTTGGGAGATCTAGATCCAGCTCAAAAGCTGTATCAAAGAGTTGTAGAGCGAGGAGATGCCCGCGCCTTTAATAATTTAGGTCGCGTTTATATTAGCAAAAAGAAACTGATTGACGCTGAATCTTTACTGCGAATTGGATTAGAAGAGTTTACTAAAGGAGCTAGAAAACAAGACAATCAACTCAACTATGAACTGCATCTAAACTTGGGCTGGGTACTGCTCGAACAAGGATTTTACGAGGAGGCTGAAAAAGAACTCCGAAAAGCAGTTGATATCGACGAAAAAATTCTAGAAAAACAGCTCGGTGGAGGCATGGCTTATTGCTTACTCCCAGAGGCTATGAAAAAGGTTATGGAAGGGAGAAAAGATCAAACAAAAGAAAAACAGCGAGCGGACGATCAAAAAGAGAAATTGGACTGGGAAAAAAAGTGTATGAGCAAGGCTCGTCCCGAAACGATCGATCAGTATAAATGGTTTATTGATAAGAAAAAACGAGAGATGATTGAGTATATAGATACGAGTGGGGTGGTGACTCCAGAATCTCAGCCAAGTACAGAGCCGTGATGAGTAAGATAAAAGTAAGAAATAAAAAATAAAAAGAATGTTCTTTTTACTTTTTGTTTCCCTACTTGGTTTGAAGTCTCCCTTCTTTAGGGGAACTTCTTTTGTAAGGTGCGCCAGCATTCTTTTTTTCTGAAATTGAATCCTGCGTGTGCGCTCCGCCCTAATTTGGCGGATTAACAGGTAAGCGGATGCTAAAAGTAGAACCAACACCCTCCTGACTTTTTACGGAAATATTGCCGCCCATCATTAGGCAAAAACGCTGGCTAATTGCTAGTCCCAAACCGGTGCCGCCGTACTTGCGCGTGGTGGAAGCGTCTGCTTGGGTAAAGGGTTGGAAAATGTGCTGCAACTGGTCTGGATTCATCCCAATTCCTGTATCTGTACAATTAACAACTAAAAATTCTTTACTAGCAATTGAAGATTGAGAATTGGCCGCAGGTTCAGAAGTGTTTTCTTGTCGTGCTTCGCTGCTGTCGCCCGCAATTTTTTCTCGGCTGGCCGTGAGGGTAATTGTACCGTTTTGAGTGAATTTGGCGGCATTGCTCAGCAAATTTAATAAAATCTGCTGCACTTTGGTAATGTCACCGTGCATAGTGCCGATATTGCTAATTTGGTGCAAGTTTAGAGTGTTGCCGTTTTTCTCAATTAGCGGCGCGGCTGTGGATGCGACTTCTTCAATTAAGGCGGCGATGTCGAAGGTTTCTAAGTAAAGATCCATGCGGCCCGCTTCGATTTTAGAAATGTCGAGAATGTCGTTAATTAGCGACAGCAAGTGTCTGCCGGAAGTGCGGATTTTGTCTAAATCTGGGGTGAGTTCATCGTAACCCAATTCTGCCGTTTCTTCTTGGAGCATTTCGCTGTAGCCGATGATGGCATTCAGAGGTGTTCGCAGTTCGTGGCTCATGTTTGCCAAAAATGCGCTTTTTGCGGTAGAAGCGGCTTCGGCTGCTTCTAGGGCGAGTTGCAAGGCGGATTCAAAGACTTTTCGATCGCTAATATCCTCGACGCTGCCTTCATAGTAGAGTACCTCGCCGTCCGCGTCGCAGACTGCACGCGCGCTTTCGGAAATCCAAATTACACTGCCGTCAACGCGGTAAACTTCTGACTCAAACCCCGAAATTTCTCCGGATTCTTGCATCACCCGCATAAACTTCTCGCGCTGCTGAGGATTGACATAAGTTTGCTCTCTGATGTTTGTGAGATTTGATGTCAATTCTTGGGGACTGGCGTAGCCGTAAATGCGAGCTAAAGCTGGATTTACACTCAAGAAGTGACCTTCGGGGGTTCTTTGAAAAATACCTTCTACGGCATTTTCAAAGATGCTGCGGTATTTTTGTTCTGCTTGACGCAAAGCGATTTGTGTGCGCTCGCGCTCGCTGGCTTCGATCGCCAATGATACTAAATCTGCGAGGGAAGCAGCGAAATTTTGTTCTTCCACCGTCCAGTTGCGAACAGTTCCCACCTGTTCGATACAGATGACTCCCACTGTCTGTCCGCCGAGTCGCACTGGCGCATCTAAGGTAGAAGTAGTGCCAGCTTGTGAAAAGTAAGATTCGGCAAATTCTCTGGTTCTAATATCTGAGAGAGCGTCGTCGGCTGCGATCGTCCGGTGTTCTTCCAAAGCTTTAAAATAAGCTGGATAGTCTGCTGCTGTCAGTTCGGAACCTTGAGAATGCTGGTGGTTGCTGCGCCTAAATTGGTCGATACATTGGAGTTTCGATCGAGTTTCATCATACAGCCACGCGCCGACTTTTTCTGTCTGTAGCGTATGAGCAGCCGCTTCGGTGATTTCCCTCAATGCTACTTGCAAATCGCCTCTATACAGCGCTTTATTTCTTGCCAATTCTACCAAAACCGTATTTTGTTGGAGCAATTGTTTTTGCCCTTGGCGCCGCAAGGCTTCGGCTCGTTTCTGTTCGGTAATGTCGCGGGCTACCAAAATGACTGATTCTTCTGAAAGCGGCGAAATGCTGGCGGCCACACAAAATTCGCGGTCGTCAATAGTTAAATCGTACTGGATGCTGACAGTTTGCTGAGTATCTAAAGCTGCTCGGATCTGGTTGAGAAAATTGTCGGCTGTAGCTTGCGGAAACATATCTCCGACTGTTTTGCCAATTAATTCTTCGGCTGGTTTGTACATCAGGGAAAGATTTGTGGGGGCGATTTTTAAATAGCGCCCGGTGGAGTCCACAACTATAATTAATTCGTTCATGGCTGCAAACAAAGCCCGCAATTCTGCTTCGGCAGCTTCGAGTTCGGCAGTCCGCTCTGCTACTCGCTGTTCTAAACTAGAGTTGGTTTGTTCTAGGGCAATAAAAGACGATCGCAATTGCCTGGCCATTTGATTGAAAGACTGAGCTAGGAGGCCGAGTTCTTTGACGCCTTGAACTTCGACTTCGCCGTTTAATTCTGCGGAGGTGAAGTCGGATGACTCGGACATTTTGGTTAAAGCTTTGGAAGCTTGCAACAATCGGGTAATCGGTTTGATAACCCAGCGAGTGGTAAAAATTCCGAGTCCGATCGCCAGTACGAAGGCAAAAAAGCACAATAAGATAGTTGTGCGAGTGTTGGCGTTAATTTGCTCCATAAAGTCTGCTTCCGGGATTGCGACTACAACCAGCCAATCGAGGCCACGACCGTCTTGCAGGGGAGCAACGGTAATGAATTGACGTTTGCCGTCTATCTCGAAGGTAAACTGTCCTTTTCTGTCAATGCGTTCAAAACTACCAAATCGTTTTTGCAAATATGTGGAGGCCGATCGAATTAGCAAATTTTTGCTCTGTGTCGCCAACAGCCGTTTTTGTCCGTCTTTGTCGGTGACAAAGGGCAATTCGTCTGTGGAACTGGCGACTATTTGGCCGCTGCGTTCGATCGCGAAAATTTGTCCCGACGGGCTAATTTTGATACTTTTGAGAAAATCGCTGATTTGAGAAAGAGTCAGGTCAATTGCCAATACCCCCCGCAGGTTTCCTGTTTCATTGTAAATAGGCATCACCGGCGTAATCCCCAGAACTGGCGGGGCTGCGAAGACGTAGATGGGAGACCAAGTGGCTTTTCCTGACTGTTTGGCAGCTTGGTACCACGGTCTTGTACGGGGGTCATAGAACACGGTTTGGATTAGCTCAGTGCGATTTCCTTGGCTGTCCAGGCGATAAATTTGGCGGTTTGGAGCGGTTGATTCGTCTCTGATGTATACTAAGTCTTCTGCTTCTCGCCTGAGCAAGAGGAATTTGCCCTGTTCGTCGCCGTAGTAGATGGTTGTAGTTCGATCGCTCAGCTTGGTCTGGTTCCACAAATAGCGCTCTAAGTTGGGGAAGTCTTCCGGGTCTATGTTTCCAGAGGCGATCGCAGCACTATTCATTTGCAGGAATAAATGAGACACATCCCCAAAACTGCGGAAATTTTCTTTAGTCCTCGCTGCGACTTCCAAGCTTAACCTCGTAGCAAGGTCATTGACGGCTTTCTGGCCGTTGCGAAACGAAAGCCATCCAGTCACGCCGACTGCTACGGAGATTTGCACCACCAGCGGTATCAACAAGACTAGGCTCAGTGACATCTTGGGGGAGCTTTTCATCAGACAACTGCTCAGATTTTTCAATAACATCAATATTCTGACACTTACCGGGTTTGCAAATCGTTTGTCGTTTAAAAGATGCCCTAGATATAATTTACAAAGTTGTACAACAATAGTGAAGTGGGGTGGCTGACCGCTCAAAACTTGGCTGAGATTTCCACCGCTACTGTAAAAATTTGTAATATTAATGATGCCACTACTTGTGTGAATGTGGCGATCGCTCTGGGGACTCGCGGCCAAAAAGTCACACCAGGTTAGAAAAAATGCAATTTTAGGCCCGCGATCCCAACCCTGGTTGTCATCAGTCATTCCCAATTATTCAATTCTTTAATCTAAAATTTAAAATCTCAAATCTAAAACTGTATCACTTCCTCCGGGTGCGGATGCCCCACCTTACCCCTGCTTAATAAAAATTTGATTTTCATTTTTTCTACAGTGCCAGGACAAATGTAAATTATGTGACAATCCACTGTTGGAAAATTTGCTATTAATAAGATAATCGACCCAAATCCCGATCGAGCGCTCATAGGATAATTGAAACATCTGCAGTTCATTGAGGGCAGCAAAGTAAAGCGTTTTTGGCTTTTTTGGACGACCGACATTTTGGCAAAATAATACTTCTGGAGGATGACATGAACTATACATTTGAAATCCTGGGCGTATCTCCAACTTTAACGTTTTTTAACCAGCAGCAGGAATTACTGCAACAACAGCAGCCGTCGGGTGTAGAATACTTGGGAAACTGGAAGTGTACTCTCGATGCGTTTGTGGCATCAGTGGAGACAGTTTCTCCGGCTCGCGGCTGGGATGTCGATCGAGTTGTAGACACCGTGATTAGTTTCTGGATGAACAACTCGGATAGCATCCAGTATTGGAAGCACAGGCTGCATGATGCAGGCAGCGAAAACTTGTTAGTAGCGAGAGTAGGCGATATCAAGTCTTTGCAAGCTGCATTTGAATCGCTGCTGGGCGAATAGGAAAATCGCCAATTGCGAAAAAGTCGATCGGCTTTTTCGCAAAAATCAACTCAACTGTCTGTTCGCAACTCCCAATTCCCCTGATTCGCGGCACGGAAGTCGCAGATATAAAATATCTGTTTCTTCCAGCTTCTACCTTCCATCTGCCTGATGCCTTCAACATCTGGCTAATGACTAATGACTTCGCAATTGGCAATTCCCAAATATTATGTCTCGTTCCAAAGCCCTGCAATCTTATATTTTTGTCCGCTTGCTTCTGGCACCGCTAATGTTGTGGACAATCACCACAGCAGTATTTTTGTTGCTGCGGGCGACTCCGGGCGACCCCATAGATGCCATTCTCGGCTCACGAGCTCCCGCAGGCGCCAAAGAAGCAATGCGAACTCAACTCGGCCTCGACGCACCCCTGTGGCAGCAATATCTCAACTACATGAAAGACTTGTTGAGCTTCGACTTGGGAACCTCCATCACCACTCGCGGACAAACAGTGTGGCAAATTATCGGAGACTATTTCCCCGCTACAGTGGAATTAGCAGTTTGTAGCATGGCCATAGCTTTAATTGTCGGCATCAGTATCGGTTCCCTGGCAGCATCCCGCCCCAACACTATTTTCGATGCTGCGGGCCGTTTGTTTGGCATTATCACTTACTCGCTGCCCGCTTTTTGGGCCGGCATGGTTTTGCAGTTGATTTTCGCGGTGCAGTTGGGCTGGTTTCCCTTGGGAACTCGCTTTCCCGTAACATTCCCCGCCCCCGAAGGCTACACAGGACTATACACTATTGACAGTCTCCTGAGCGCTAACCCTGGTCAGTTTCTCACCTCTTTGCATTATTTGGCACTTCCGAGTTTGACGTTGGGCATTCTTTTGAGCGGCATTTTCGAGCGCATTGTCAGGGTGAATCTCAAGCAAACTTTGCAAGCAGATTATGTCGAAGCAGCTAGAGCTAGAGGCATTCCCGAATTGCAGATTTTATGGGCTCACGCTCTGAAAAATGCGCTAATTCCGGTGATTACTGTCTTAGGATTGACTTTTGCTGCACTGTTGGGCGGTGCTATTTTAACAGAAGTTACTTTTTCTTGGCCGGGGTTGGCAAATCGTCTTTACGAAGCGATTAGCTTGCGGGATTATCCAACTGTTCAAGGTATTGTGGTGTTTTTTGCAGCAATTGTGGTAATTGCCAGCATTGTAATTGATATTTTGAATGCTTACGTTGACCCGCGAATTCGCTACTAAAAATATCAAGGAAGAAGGGCAACGGATGCGCGACTGTGGCACTAAGCCTTTTTCTACCTGTACTTTCTGCGTTCGCGAGATGTTGCAGCCAGCGGTGGCCCTGTAGAACCAGTTGTCAAAAAGATCGATCGGCTTTTAGAGTGACGACACTTGGCAATTTATGGGCAATACTGGAGAAAATAAAATTCAACATTTGAGGAAACGCTGATGAGATTATTGCGAACAATCGCCGCTCTATCGGCGGCCTTGACCCCACTGATGGCTGAAGCTGCCTTTAGCCGTCCCATGCCGGGAACAGCCGATTTTCCCAGAGCCTCAAACCCCCAAGTAAATGTGCCGGTTTGCTTCATAGAAACCCGAGGCGGCACAACTTTTGATTTAGTCAGCTTGTGCGGCAGCAACGCTGCTCCCCAAAACACTGCTGCGGGCAATGCTCCTGCAAATAACCCCAATGCAGCCACTCCTCCGCCTCCTCCCCCGAACCCCAACGCCATCACCATCGATGGTGCCGGCACGCCGATAACTACTCCTGCAGGCACGGCAAATCCCAACAATCCCAATAATCTCACTCCGGGGACTTCGCCTGCAGGTACTCCCAACGCCAATCCGGGAACTTCGCCCGCAGGTACTCCCAACAATGCCAATCCGGGAACTTCGCCCGCAGGTACTCCCAACAATGCCAATCCGGGAACTTCGCCCGCAGGTACTCCCAATGCCAATCCGGGAACTTCGCCCGCAGGTACTCCCAATGCCAATCCGGGAAGTTCACCGAGTACCAATCCCAATAATCTCAATCCGGGAAGTTCGCCCTATATCACTCCCCCCAATAATGCTAATCCGGGAACTTCGCCGAATACCAATCAGAATAATCTCAATCCGGGAAGTTCACCGAGTACCAGTCCCAATAACAGTGCGTCTCCCACGGGTGGAACTGCTGGCGGCAGCAACGGCGATTTAGTTCCCAATCCCAATCTCAATCTTCCGAGAGTGCCGCCGAGTTCCTTTAGCCCCGGAGGTGTGGCACCGACTAGAGATGCGATTAATGGCCCCCGCCAGTAATAGGCGAAGTGTCAGAACTTTCATCACAGAAACCGGGTTTCTCTCAAACCTTCTCTTTTTCAGGGATAGTTCACGCGCGAGAAAGCCGGAATATTTATTTGCCTGCGTAATATAGATGTCAGGTGCGATCGGCATATTTGGTAGCAGAGTAGCCAAATAAAAGTTAAGCTAAGAACTTGTAGACGCTATCGGTCAACCACTCTTTCAAAACTGGACAACCAGGTAGAAGCAGTGATAGATAGCCCGCTTTAATCCGTAACAGGATTAGTTATCAGCAAAGGTTAAAGTTATTACCAGGCGGGTGCTCGCCAGCTCCAAGTTCTCAAGCTAAACCATTCAACAGGCATATTTTTGTTAAGCCAGTGTGGTTGGGAAAGTACCGGCTGATAACATTAGCGAGACAAAATTAACCCGATTATTCGGAGGCTCTTCATGAGCAAAATATTTGTTTTAATAAATTGGAACAAAATTGCTCTAGACCCGATCGCACTTGAGGAGGACATCTAGTGTCAAACTTAGTTCAACGCTTAGAAATAACCGCTCATCCGCAACTTGAAAAATCCCTCGGCTATCGAGGAGATAGTCGCTGGGTAGCTTGGCGCTGGGAGCCCGACATCGACCAACTTATTTCCAGCGACGGCAAAACAGTCGGCACTGGCAATAATATGGCTTGGCTGGTGTTTTTGCAGCACGATTTAGTCGATCCTGCGGTACAAGAGTACAACCTCGGCGAGGGCGATCGCTACTGGCTGCTTTTAGACACCGCAACTAGAAATCTCTATGTCGGCGAAGGGAAAACAGTTCAAAGTCTGCTCGAACAGCCGGAAAGTTTAGCTTTATTGGCCTGTCTCGATGGCGGCAATGCCGATCGAACTGCTGAAACTTGGCAGCAAACGCTATCTCAACTAACAGCTAAACCAGTTGTTCGCAACCTAACAAATGCCCTTCCTTTCGGTATCGCGGCCGCTTTGATAGGTGCTTTAGGGATCGGAACCGGATTGTGGGTAGTGCCGGCGGTGCAGCAGAAACTAGCCGAAAAAACAGCTTTTATTTCCCCAATTAGTTCTGGCGCCAACTGCGGGCTTGGCGGTTCCGACGATTTTTCAGCTTATATCGGTTCCTCAAGCGGAAATAAAGAACTTCATTTAATAGGCGTTTACGAAGCTAATGCGGATCACGGGAACCGAGATTTATCTAAAAGAGCGATCGAAATCAAAGTAGAACGCCGAAACAAGCCCATAATTCTCGCACTTTCAGCCTACGAACCGGTGCAATGGAACATTACCGCAGAACCGGGAGTCGTTATCGAAAAAATCCTTGTTAACGGATACCACAACCAAACTGTTTCAGGAGTTTCGGGAATCCCGGTAGAAGAGCACAGCTACGAAGAAACCGGAAACTATCTCGGCGACTTTATCTACAAGTGGGGTGCTACCGCTGAAAGTTCCAATACTTCTTCCCTCGTAACTAAATTGGAACAGGGAAACGGCACCAGTTTAACTTCTTTTCAAGGATGCTACAGAGGTAAGAACTTTAGTATTAATTGAGAGCAGCGACAGAGGGCGACAAGTTATACAATTTTCGATTTTCGATTTTCGATTTTCGATTAAAAAATTGGGAATAACTGAGTCGATATGGCTTGGGAACTTGTTACAGTTCCGTTCTTTTTTTTAACTGTTGTAAAACCTATTCCCCTAAAATCACAAAACCCGCTTCGGCGGGTTTTTTATTGAGAGTTCAACTTATTAGCATCTCTATGGTATGATATGCGGTGGCGTCATTACCAATTCCCAATTCTAACAATACTAATAGATTTCTTATGAAATACTGGTACGAAACGCTCGCAGTAGCACAGCGGATTTTAATTGAATTGGGGAGGCGGCGGCGCAGCTTAGTATTGTGGAGTATTTTTCCAGTTTCTATCTTGCTAATTAACGGTTTAATTTTAAAAGAACGCGCTAATCTCAGCACAGCAAAAGCCTTTGAAGTGGCTGCACCTGCAAGCTTAGTAGGAGCGGCTTTATTTTTTAGCTGTCTCGGCGGGAGTGTCGCAACGGTAGTAGCAGAGCGAGAACAGCATACCCTCAAACGCTTGTTTATTTCCCCGCTGAGCGGCACTTCCTACTTTTTAGGAATTTTCCTGGCTCACAGTTGCATCGGCATCGGTCAGGTAATTTTAGTATACACGATCGCCTCTTTTTTAGGAGCACAATTTCAAGGCTCTATTCTGTTAGGATGTGCGATTATTCTGCTGAGTATTGTATCTTATGTAGGTGTAGGCTTTATTCTCGGCACCCAGTTTGCGAGGCGCACTGAAGATGTCAACTCGCTAGTAGCGGCTTTCGGCGTTCCTTTGTTGATTTTAGGAGGCGCCTTTTTGCCAACTTCGCTGTTTCCCCAAAGTTTGCTGGACCTCGCCCAGTACAATCCAATCTATCACATGAACGAAGCGCTGATGGGTGTGTGGGCTGACGGCAAAGATTTGGCTGATATTTCGTCGCACTTCGGGTTTTTGTGTATTTTTGCTGTTTTAATGATTGCAGGTGGATGGCTTTCTTACCGCAGGATGCTGAGAGTAGAAAGAAGACTTTAAAACTATCTCACTATGTCGTAATTATTCATCTCTCTCTTCTCTGACTCAGTGCCCTCTGCGCTCTCTGCGGTTTAATCGTTCAGAAAAAACCGTAAATATATAAAATAATACGGAGAATTAAAGCAGTGCTGCAAATAGAAAAGCTAAATAAGTCCTATGGCGAGCGTTCAGTGCTTAAAGATTTAACACTGCACATTCAATCAGGAGAAATTTACGGTTTGCTGGGGCCAAACGGGGCGGGCAAAACTACAACTATCAATATTTTATGTAATTTGCTAAATGCGGACAGCGGTCAAGTTTTTATTAATGGCGAACCTGTTTCTGACTCTACAAAATCCTTAATCGGTGTAGCACCCCAAGAAAATTTGCTTTACAAAAGCCTTAGCTGCGAAGAAAACCTCAACTTTTTTGCTCAAATTTATGGTTTAGAGCGCAAACAGCGCCGCTATCAAGTAAGACACTGTTTGAAAGCAGTAAATTTGACAGATAGAGCTACAAGCCCTGTGGAAACTTTGAGCGGAGGAATGCAGCGCCGTTTGAATATTGCGGTAGCTTTGGTACACCAGCCTAAATTAGTAATTTTAGACGAACCGACAACGGGTTTAGATATTGAGGCTCGCTATGAAATTTGGGAGTTAATTCAGCGATTGCAATCGCAAGGAATTACAATTTTGCTGACAACTCACTTGTTGGATGAAGCTGAGCGGCTGTGTCAGAGAATTGGAATTTTAAAGAATGGCAGTATTGTGGCTGAGGGCAGTTTGGAGGAGTTGCAAAGACTGATTCCGGCTCAAGAGATTATCGTGGTAAAAACCGATGAAGAAGCTGAAGTCATCGCCCGCGCTAAACAATACAGTTTCATTCCCCGCCGCTACGGTAGCGATTTGGCTTTTTGGCTGCCGGAACGTTTAGAATTAAAAGAGATTATTTTCCTGTTCGACGGGATTTCTATTGATTCAATTGCTCGGTATCCGGTGCGGTTAGAACATATTTATGTAGAAGTAACTAAACAAACTGTATCCTAATCTGCGTCCATCTGCGTACATCCGCCACCATCTGCCGTTAAAGTTCCAAAGTAATTAACTGAGCAATTTCATCCGTTTGAAAACCCAACGCCATCGGCTTTTGTACTTCAGGAATCACCTGCACATCATAGAGTTCCGTGACAATTCCTTCAAACCGCAACCAGTGAACGATCGCCCCATTCGTCAAATCAATCACCATCATACCACAGCGAGCCTCAGCATCCTTGGCTACCAACAACTCATCCAATTCTAAACCGCTAAAAGTGTTGTCACCTCCCCGAGGTTTCGAGAGTCCAACAATTGCCCAATTTTGCCAAAATGCTAGTCCTCTGACATATCCCGGACAAAACGTAATTGCCTCAAATTTCCCTGTTTCTAAATCCACATAACCGAATTCTCCTCTCCCCGAATTCAGCAGCCACAATTTATCTCGATACCAGCGGGGTGAGTGCGGCATTGACAATCCTGTGACGATAATATCATTAGATTGGATGTCAATAACTATACCGCCATTTTGTCGGCGATCGCGCCAGCCATCCACCACATCCGACTGACTCGACGCTGTGACATATTTCGCTTCCCCAGCTACCATTGCCAAACCGTTGAGGTGACAGCGGTCTTCATTTATATATTGTGAGATAAAACCTGGTTTCCAGAGAGGTTTGCAACTGTGGCGATCGCTCACTGTAGCGATACAATTAAACAAAGTGCTAATAAAAAGGATTTGATTATTTTTATCTACAGCGATATCGTGAATGTCGATATCACCTGTAGTATAACCGATTCTTGGTATATATAATTTATCGTATCCTTGGTATAATTTACCGAATTCTAAGACATTATCTAATTGCCACAGTTGATATTTTGAACTTAAATAAAGGCGTTCCGGCGTGCAGTAAAGCCCCATTGCACGATCGAATATTCGCCAAAAAGCCGAGATTCTGTTCGTTTCTGGTGCAGCACCGATTAACATTAACCTGCTGGTTTGATAGGTAGTGCAAGCGAGGCTGATTTGTTGTTGGGTTAACCAAGATGGAAAATCGCGATCGCCAAAAATTTCGTGTTCGGAGACTGTATTGAAATTTGTGCGATCGTTATTCATAGAATCACTGAGCGTAATTGCCTAAAATCAATAATCTCATAAACCCGTCGCCGCGCCACGGTAAATCGCTTCGACTTTTGATAATTCCTGTAAAAATACTTAGAAGTATATAAAGATTTGTACAGGAGGGAACTAAAGCACTGACAGTGCGCTCCAATCCTACTAAGTAGTAGTTAAAAATCTAGCGTGTTATTTGCCACCAGGTAGAAAGCCCGCATCTCTACTCAAATCAGGTGACAGAGCCTTTGCTGCTCAACAAAGCATTCTACTGGAGGTAAAAACATATGAAAACTCTCGTTCAAATTAAGTCTCAAAAAAAAGTTTTTCCCACGGCTTGTGACATTAGCAACCAAGGAACGGAAATAGTCATCCTTGACCCCACAATACCAGACAGCCACCACATAGCCTCTGGCATCAAACCGGGCACAGCAACCTACATCCTCGAAAGCCAGCCGGATGCCCTAGAGCAAATCACTACACTGCTAGCTCAGCATACAAGCATCGAAGCCCTACACATCATCACGCACGGCGGTTCCGGCAGCCTGTACTTAGGCACAAAAGAACTAAACTGCAGCAACATCCAAAACTACAGCCAACAGTTGCAACAGTGGCGTAACAGCCTCACGGCCAACGCCACCATCATCTTATATGGATGTAACGTAGGAGCCGGGGACAGAGGCCACCAATTCCTGAATCAACTTTACCAACTCACAGGCGCAAACATCGCCGCTAACCCCACTACCACGGGTAACAGCAAACTAGGCGGCAACTGGGATATCTCTCAACTCGTCCCCCCATCCCCGCAAAGGTTCAAACTTGCCCTCACAGCAACCACCCTCAAAACCTACAGCGGTGTACTAGGCTTCGCCCCCAAAGTTGACTTCGCAACTGGCACTGGTCCCAGCTCCGTCAGCATCGGCGACATCAACGGCGACGGCTTCCCTGACTTAGCTGTGGCGAACTACCTCAGCAACACCGCCTCCATCCTGCTCAACACCACCGCCACCGGAGCCGCCACCCCCACCTTCACCACCCAAGCCACCTTCGCTACTGGCACTGGTTCCGACTCCGCCAGCATCGGCGACATCAACGGCGACGGCTTCCGTGACTTAGCTGTGACGAACATCTTTAACGACAACGCCTCCATCCTGCTCAACACCACCGCCACCGGAGCCGCCACTCCCACCTTCGCCCCCCAAGTCCCCTTCGCTACTGGCGCTCGCCCCAGCTCCGCCAGCATCGGCGACATCAACGGCGACGGAAAACCTGACTTAGCTGTGGCGAAGGCCACCAGCAACACCGCCTCCATCCTGCTCAACACTACCGCCACCGGAGCCGCCACTCCCACCTTCGCCCCCCAAGTCCCCTTCGCTACTGGCACTCGCCCCTTCGGCGTCAGTATCGGCGACATCAACGGCGACGGCTTCCCTGACTTAGCTGTGGCGAACGCCAGCAGCAACAACGTCTCCATCCTGCTCAACACTACCGCCACCGGAGCCGCCACTCCCACCTTCGCCCCCCAAGTCCCCTTCGCTACTGGCACTGATCCCATCTCCGTCAGTATCGGCGACATCAACGGCGACGGGAAACCTGACTTAGCTGTGGCGAACGCCAGCAGCAACAACGTCTCCATCCTGCTCAACACCAGCCCCACAGGAGCCACCACCCCCACTTTCGCCCCCCAAGTCCCCTTCGCTACTGGCACTCGCCCCAGATTCCTCAGCATCGGCGACATCAACGGCGACGGCAAACCAGACTTAGCTGTGGCAAACTTGTACGACAACACCGCCTCCATCCTGCTCAACACCACCGCCACAGGAGCCACCACCCCCACCTTCGCCCCCCAAGTCCCCTTCGCTACTGGGACTAGGCCCAGCTCCGTCAGCATCGGCGACATCAACCGCGACGGGAAACCTGACTTAGCTGTGGCGAACTACGGCAGCAACAACGTCTCTATCCTGCTCAACACCACCCCCAAAGTTACCGCTGTCACCGCCACCACCGCTGACGGCAGCTACGGCGTCGGTTCCACCATCGCCATCACCGTCACCTTCGATGCCGCTGTCAACGTCACCGGTACACCTCAACTGCAACTAGAAACCGGCACAACTGACTCTTTTGCCAACTACGCATCTGGTAGCGGCAGTACAGCCCTCACATTCAACTATGTAGTCCAAGCAGGAAACACCTCTGCCGACTTAGAATATCTCACCACCAACGCCCTCACCCTCAACGGCGGCACAATTAAAGAGACTGTTGGTACAGCCTTTGATGCCATCTTAACCCTGCCCGCCCTAGCCTCAGCCAACTCCCTCGGCGGTAGCAAAGCCATAGTTATTGATACTGTTGCACCTAATGTTACATTAGCATCAACTTCAGCCACCACAGTTAACAGTGCATTTACGGTAACAGCAACATTTAGTGAAGATGTCACAGGGTTTGATACCACTGATATTACTGTTGCTAATGCGACTGTCGGTAACTTTGTCACAGTTGATGCCAAAACTTACACCTTTGATGTGACTCCTACTGCTGATGGTAGTGTCACTGTTGATGTACTTGCGGCTAAAGCTACAGATACTGCGGGTAATAATAATACTGTCGCTACTCAACTAACTCGTACTGCTGATGTCACCGCACCTAATGTTACTTTAGCATCAACTTCAGCCACCACAGTTAACAGTGCATTTACGGTAACAGCAACATTTAGTGAAGATGTCACAGGGTTTGATACCACTGATATTACTGTTGCTAATGCGACTGTCGGTAACTTTGTCACAGTTGACGCCAAAACTTACACCTTTGATGTGACTCCTACTGCTGATGGTAGTGTCACTGTTGATGTACTTGCGGCTAAAGCTACAGATACTGCGGGTAATAATAATACTGCCGCTACTCAACTAACTCGCACTGCTGATGTCACCGCACCTACTGCTAACTTGGGTACAATTTCTAACATTACTACAGCGGGTGGTACAAGTCAGACATTGGCAGTTACTTTCAGCGATAGTAGTGGAGTTGATGTTAGCAGTTTGGATAATGCTGACGTTGTTATAAATTGGTCAGATGGGGCTATTCCTGCTACCTTTGTTAGTGTTGATGTTAATAGCAATGGTACCCCGCGAACAGCGACATATTCGTTTACTCCCCCTGGTGGAATTTGGGATAATGCTGACAATGGTACTTACACAGTTAATTTGCAAGCATCGCAGGTGAAGGATGCTGTTGGCAACTTGTCTGCTACTAGCAGTTTAGGTACTTTTGGCGTGAATATTGCAATACCAACACCAACTCCCGCACCTGTACCAACACCAGCTCCCGCACCTGTACCTGTAACAACACCAACTCCCGCACCTGTACCAACACCAACTCCCGCACCTGTACCAACACCAACTCCCGCACCTGTAGCAACACCAACTCCCGCACCTGTAACAACACCAACTCCTGCACCTGTACCTGTAACAACACCAACTCCCGCACCTGTAGCAACACCAACTCCCGCACCTGTACCAACACCAACTCCTGCACCTATACCAACACCAACTCCCACACCTGTACCAACACCAACTCCCACACCTATACCAACACCAACTCCCACACCTATACCAACACCAACTCCCGCACCTGTACCTGTAACAACACCAACTCCCGTACCAACACCAACTCCCGCACCTGTACCTGTAACAACACCAACTCCTGCACCTGTACCAACACCAACTCCTGTAACAGCACCAACTCCTGCGCCAACACTAACTCCTGCACCATTGGTAACGCCAACACCCGCACCAAGCCCTGCGGAAACAGCGACACCGACGCCCGCATCAACACCCGCACCAAGCCCTGCGGAAACACCCACACCAACAACCAACAACATCCCCAATGATGACTGCATCTGCGAGGACATTGCCTATCCCAATTTAAACCAACCGAATAGGGTTGAAAACACCATACTCGGTGTATCGACAATTCAAATAGGCACTGCCAAAAACGATGAATTACTAGGCAGCAACAGCGGCAATATATTCGATGCCAAATCCGGGGATGACAACTTATATGGTGGCGACAGCAGCGACATCCTCAACGGCAACACAGGCAATGATTTTATCAGCGGTGGTAGTGGCGAGGACATCCTATTTGGAGATGAAAATAATGACATTATTCTTGGCGACTTGGGCAATGATTTAATTTTTGGAGGCAAAGGCAATGACTCCATAAATAGCCGCGAAGGTAATGACATCGTTTATGGCAATAGAAATGATGACTTCATCGATGGTGGCAAGGATAATGACACCTTACATGGAGGCAAAGGAAATGACATAGTGCTTGGTAGTCAAGGTGATGACTACCTGTTTGGAAACCAAGGCTCGGATACCATCTGCGGCGGTGTAGGTAATGACTTAATCAGTGGTGACGAATCAGCAGATATCCTGGGAGGGTGCGAAGGAAATGATACTCTTTACGGAGGCGAAGACAACGATACTCTCACTGGTTGTCAAGGTGATGATATTCTTTACGGAGACTTGGGGAATGATAGTTTGATTGGCGGTAGCGGCAATGATCTCTTTGTCTTAAAAGCTGGTCAAGGATTTGATATTATCGCTGATTTTACCCTGGGTCAAGATTTGATTGGATTAAGCGGTGGTTTGAGTTTGGGTCAGTTAGAAATAACTCACAATACTCAGGGAACTCTCCTCAAAAATGTCTTGACAGGAGAGGAGTTAGGCCTGATGATTGGAGTGAGTGCCAATGCGATTACATCTGCTAATTTCCTGCTGATTTAGGAAAGGAAGAAAAGTGCGAGATCCCATTCGATCCAAAAGGGAGCTCGCACTTGACCCAAAAGTCGATCGCCAAATTCGATCGCACTTGAGAACCCCGACTTCTGTAAGCCGTCGGGCTTCTCGCCTTCATGGCCAACCTTTTCTAAACTGTCTTAGCCCACTCGATCCAAGTTTCCATCGGGCGGAAACCGACTGATTTGTAAAGCTTTGTCGCCCCTGTCAAACTGTCAGCATCGACGCTGAGTTTAGCAGTATTTGCACCCGCCGCTTTTAAGGAGTGCAAACCCGCCAGCAGCATCGCTTTTCCTAAACCCATCTTCCGAAAGTCGCGCCGCGTACCCAACAATTCAATCCAGCCGTCTTTTGTGCCACTGCGGGCGTTTTTTTGGGGTTTGATTTGACAGTCGCAAAAAGCTGCAAATTTGCGATCGCCCGAAACAGCAATCAAATCTAATTCCGGCTGATAATTCGGATCTTGCATCCAGTAGCGCACGGTTTCCGCAGTTAAATCGTGGTGGTTCCAGTGATCGATAAATGACTGGTTGAACATCTCTACCCAAGGTTGGATGTCTTGTTCTCCTGATACGTGTGTCAGCGCAAAATCTGCGGGAAATTCGGGTGTTGGTATGGGTTCGGCGAGCGATCGGGCCATTGTGAGAAAATAGCGATCGACCTCAAAGCCCTGTTTTTTTAACAGCAGGATTTCATCGGTTTTATCCTCCCGGCTGTAGGTACGCAATTTCGCGGGCAAATTCCGTTCTTTCGCCACTTCGCGCAGCCGTTTTTCGCCCCACTTAATTATGTCTTTTTCTAAACCTTCCCTACGTAGATTTGGATGCACGTAAAACCACAGACAAGCGTCTATTTCATTCGGGGAATCGGGCATATCTAGGAGTGACAAACCGATTAGTTTGTAATTACCATCTTCCCACAACTGCACGTCGCGGGCTTGGTCGAGTTTGGGTGCATCAAGTACGAGCTTGAGTTCAGTTGCTGAGACTTCTTCGCCGAGTCTATCCACTGCTTCGCAAGCATCGATCAAATTTGCGATCGCGCACCAGTCAGTTTCGCCCTTGTACGAGCGTGTTGTCAAGATATTCATAAAAAACTTGCAATCCGTAATTTCGGACTGTTCCTCTTAATTGGTATTGGCAAACAAGTACAGTGAATTTCTTGCAAAAATCCGAGTTTTTGATTATTAACCGCAGATAAACGCGGATTTTTGCAGATTTATTGGGGTGTCGATAAAACTCAGAAACCTGTTTATATCACCCAGGCTTTCAGGTTTTATCTTATAGCGCAATCATAAAAATTGGTTTGCCCTTTTGGGCTAGTTTTGTATGTGAGTTTATGGCTGGATGTCGATGAGTCGCGCTCTCTTTCGTTACCAAGCTTGGTGCTTAAGTAACTACTATTGTTTGAATAAAGTTTCTACAGCTAAGTAAAGAAGTTGTCACCCCCACCGGGTAGTTAATTTTTACTTTTGCTCTGTTTTACAATAAATCCTTTTTCAAGGATTTTTGGCTCCTCCTGTTAACTCGCCCGATCGGGGGAGGGGAGAAATTGAACTTATTTAAAAGTTCCCTATTTCAACTATAACCTGAGCTGTTTTTTTTTGCAAGTTTGAAATCGAGGGATTCTTGCTAGTATGAACGAGGGTGGTATTTGATTGCAGGAGCGCTCCGGCTTTTAACCACCCGTAACTGTAATTTTTATAACGTTTTTCCCGGACTTGAGGATTTAATTTTATCCAAACGTTAAACTAACGTTAAACTGTTTTTTCAGATTTATATGAGGTAAATATGCTCGACAACCTCGATTTAGATATCTCCCTGGATAAAGAAACCTACGAGGCCAAGATAGAAGTTTTAATGAAACAGTTGCGATCGCTCCAACTGGCCTGCTGGGAAAAAAAATTGCCCGCAATTATCGTCCTCGAAGGCTGGGCGGCCGCCGGTAAAGGCGCGCTGGTCAAAAAAATGGTGGGGTACATGGACCCGCGGGGGTTTGCCGTCCACCCGATTTGGCCGCCGTCAGATGCAGAAATGGGCTATCCTTTCCTATGGCGGTTTTGGCAGAAACTCCCCGCCCGCGGCAAAATGGGCTTTTTTTATCACAGTTGGTACACTCACATTTTAGAAGACCGATTGTTCGATCGAGTCTCCGAGGCAGAAGTACCGACAGCCATCAGGCAAATCAACGCCTTCGAGCGACAGATGGTAGATGACGGCGCGGCAATTGCCAAATTTTGGATTCACCTGAGCAAAAAAGAACTCAAGCACCGGCTCAAAAAACTAGAAGACGACACCTTACAAGCTTGGCGAGTGCGACCCGAAGATTGGAAACAAGCCAAAAAATACGAAGAATACACAACTTTTGCCGAAGAAATGGTAGCCCAAACCGGCACGGGCCCCGCACATTGGACGTTAGTAGAAGGCGACTGTCAGCGGTGGGCGAGAGTCAAAGTTTTAACGCAAATGGCAGCGACAATTACAGAAGCCTTAGACAGACTGCCGATGCAATCTGCACCCGTGAAATTGCCGCCTCAAGAAAGGTTGCAACCCACCGAACCAGACTTGCTGGCCCAAGTAGATTTAACTCAATCGCTGTCGCCCGACGAATACAAACAGCAACTTCGCGAAGAACAAACCCGTTTTGGCAAACTGCAACAAAGCATCTACGAAGAGGAAATCCCCGTTTTAGTGCTGTTTGAAGGTTGGGACGCCGCGGGTAAAGGAGGAGCAATCAAACGCTTGACGGACATATTAGACCCCCGCAGTTACATCGTTAATGCCTTTGGGGCCCCGACAGACGAAGAAAAAGCGCACCAATACCTCTGGCGGTTCTGGCGGCGGCTGCCAACTGCCGGTAAAATCAGTATTTGCGATCGCAGTTGGTATGGTAGAGTGCTGGTCGAGCGAGTCGAAGGATTTGCCACCGAACCCGAATGGCGCCGAGCTTACCAGGAAATCAACGAATTTGAGGAGCAACTCACCAGTTTCGGTTGTGTCTTAGTTAAATTCTGGCTGCACATCAGTCCTGACGAGCAACTAAAGCGGTTTACAGAGCGGCAAAACAATCCATTTAAACAATACAAACTCACCGAGGAAGATTGGCGGAATCGGGAAAAGTGGAATTATTATGAAGTAGCGGTGAATCAAATGATTCAGCGCACCAGCGCGCCGGCTGCTCCCTGGACGCTAATTGCGGCCAATAACAAGTATTATGCTCGTGTTAAAGTAATTCAAACGGTAACGCAGGCAATTCGGAATCAACTGAAGCGCCGATAAATTGGGATTGGTGAATCGGTAACAGGTAATGGGAAAAAAAGTAGGCAGAAGAAAGCAGGCTTCAATAGTCAATTCTACCTGCCTGCGATCGATCCATTACCAATTACCAATCAACTATTACCAGTTATCAATTACCAATTAACTGTCAGCAATCTGTGACTGGAAGTAGCGGGGTTGCACCCTGCAGCCAATAGTTGATAGCTGACCGGAATCGAGCATCCGGATAAATGCGATCGGACTGCGTTATTGGCGAAAGTTAAAAACCCACCGATGCCCGTATTTTTTCCCGCAGCTAAAGTCGCGCTCGTTTCCACACTTCCGTACTAATTTATGAAGACACAGAATATTGCAAGATGCCAGAACTGTTAGCTCGCATTCTATTTCTATTCCTCCTGTTCTCACTGCTCAGATCGTGGTGGGAGCAATCAGGAGGCAAAGACAATCCGTTATTAGATCGGCTGCGCGTTTTGCTGCTGATCAGCCTTTTGATCCTAGCTTTTTTTGCGCCAGACACCCCGGTCGGAGCAGCGATTTTCGGCCTCATAGCCTTCTTCTTTAAGCCGCTGGGTTTTTCAATCACGCTGCTGGTGATTGCATCCGCGCTGATCACGAACGGGGGCATCCGCAATCCGGCGCCGAGAATGATCCTGGCAGCGCTGCTAGTTTTGATCCTTTCGAGTATGCCCGTTGTCGCTTACTGGTTCGCCGAGCAAGCAGAACGGGACGCCGCCGCAGCCGTCCGGACAGTTTGCTGCGACGAAACCGCAGCGGCGATCGTCCTGCTGGGCAAGGGAACCACTCAGCCTCACATCCCCAACCGAGTGGCGATTCAACTGACAGATACAGGCAATCGCCTGCCCTATGCTGCCGTTTTGTACAGAAAACAACTCGCACCTATGGTCATCGTTACCGCTGGCCCGAGACCAGAGTTGGAGGGTTATGTTGGCGAAGCTAAGGATATCGAGACTTTGCTGGCAAACAACATGGGCGTGCCGCGCAGCAGTATCGTTCTCGACGATAACGGCAGCAACATACGCACCAGCGCTGAAGAGGTGAGAAAGATACTCGACAGCCGCGGCGTCGGGCGCAAAGTAATCCTCGTAACATCTGCGATTCAGATGCGCCGTGCCAGCCTAGCTTTTGCGAATATGGGAATTCAGGTGATTCCCAGAGCTACCGACTTCTACACTTTTCAACCCACCGCAGGAGGGAAATCCAGCAGACTCCGCTTAGACGCGGGAGATTTTTTGCCTAGTGCAGAAGCTTTGGTAACTACGACGCGAGTATTCGATGAATATTTCGGGTCTTTCTATTACTATTTGCGAGGCTGGCAGGCTCCCAGGGCCTAAAGTGGCGAGTTGCTGGTGTTTTTCTTAGGCAACAGCGACTGCTCCCCAGATTGGTTTAACATCTGATGAGAATGAGACCTTTGTGGGGAGCTGTATTTTCTCATTCCGGCGGGGTCGCCGACAATCAAGTTTGCCATGAATGCAAACAATACCCAAAAGATAACTGGCTCCCACTCGGATTTTTTGGTCTTTGTTTCAGGGGTTTTGACAGATTCAACGTTGACTTTGATGTCTAGTTTGCCTTCAATTTCTTTGCCTTTGAGAACTCCGTCGCTGCACACACCCTTAAAAATCATTGGAGCGGGTTTTGGTGCTTCTGCTTTAGCTTCTGCCATTTTTTTATCCAGGTTTTGGTATATTCGGTTGGATAGTACATTCTCAGAGGTTCGGGGGGTTTCCGGAAAGGATTGCGCGAACTCTGAAAGAATTAAGTTAAAGATGCACCCTGCCCCTTGCTGGGGCTTAAACATAAGAATCTGAAGGCATTTCAAGCTAGTGCTTGTTTGTTTGGGCTAGCAGCGTTGCCTTGAAGCTGCTAATTACCTATCTGGGTGAAGGGGAGGGTTTTATGCAAAGTACAGGTTTTTTTATCAAAAATTGTCAATAAATTTATTTACTCCCGGCGGGTGGAAACGTCAACAGCCTTAAATAAGCTGTCCCGCATCTTGCGTGGTATTTTTCGGGCGGGCGGGACACCGCACAAGAATTTCATCAAACTTGACTGTAAAATTTAGATGCGCCTGGGCTTATGAGCTTGGCTTATCTCACCTAAGAAACGCGGTTTCTTCCAGGATTGGAAGTGACCAAATTCGGTTAATAAATCGGGTTTATGACTCAATATCGCGCCAGGACTGCAAATATAAAATCTAAAAATATCTAAATAATCGAGAGTGAAAATATCCGCCAGCAAACTATCTTGCCTGCAACCCGAACAACTGGAAGCTTGGGCAAAAGAGGCAATTAATCACAGTAAATCCGGTCACATCCCCGCGTACATACCTCTCCTTGCGGGAGCCGACCGACAAAACTTTGCCGTGCAAATTCGGGCAATTGAAGGTCAAATTTTGACCTGGGGTAGCATTGCTCAAACATTCCCGCTGATGAGCGCAGTCAAGCCCTTCGTGCTGCTTTATTTGCTGTGCGAATTGGGCGAAAAAACGGTATTTGACTGCGTTGGCTGCGAGCCTTCGCAACTGCCTTTCAATTCCTTAACTCAACTCGAAATAGACCAAGGGAAGCCGAGAAATCCGATGATTAATAGCGGGGCGATCGCTCTAGCGTCTTTGATTCCCGGTCAAAATGCTGTGGCGCGCTGTCAAAACTTGCTCGGCTGGCTGAATCAACAGGCAAACAGTCAGTTATTTGTTGACGAGTTAATGCTCGATTCAGTGAATGCAATGCCGAATCAAATTAATTGGAATCTCGCCTTGAAAATGGTAGAATCTGGTTGTATTCAAAACTCTAAAATTGCTATAGAAACCTACAATCGCGTTTGCTGTCTGTCGGGAACTGTGGAGGATTTAGCTAAGCTGGGATTGGTTTTGGTAAATAGTGGCGATCGAGCAATGGGGGAAAACTGCCGCACAGTCAAAGCACTGATGGCAACTTGCGGTTTGTATGAAGCATCCGGCCGCTTTGCGCTGCGGGTAGGACTGCCTGCCAAGTCGGGAGTTAGCGGGGCTTTGCTGTCGGTAATTCCGGGTCAAGGTGCGATCGGCTTTTACAGCCCGCCCCTGGATAAAGAGGGAAATTCTGTCGGCGGCTTATTTCTGTTAGAACAAATAGCTAAAACTCTGCGGCTGAGTGTATTTGATTAGATGAGATTGTAGTTTAATTACCCCTTTAATTTCCCCGAAGTATTGGGTAAAATAATTGGAAATTGGGAATTGGGCTTAATCAATCCGAAATAATATCACAACTAATGACTAATGACTGATGACTAATGACCGATGGCTAATGCTTTTCGCCCAAAATAGCATAAACCACAGTCTGTTCTTTTTTGCCGCGCAATTGAATCGACCCTACTTTTTGACCTTCGTAGCGATCGCGCACGTAAGCAAAAGTCCTCCCCGTCACCAACAAATTAAAAGGGCTGTCAGAAACAATTTCCTTATTCATCGCCTCCAATCTAGCAGCAACGTTGACAGCATCGCCGATCACAGAGTAATTCAAACGCCGGGAACCGCCCACGCTGCCAGCAACTAACTGTCCGGTATGCAAACCGATGCCAAACTTAATTAAAGGTTTGCGTTCAATTCTAAGCTGCTGGTTAAGTTGGTGCAGCCGTTCGTGCATCGCAATACAAGCCGCAACTGCATTCAAAGCATCTTGTTGGATTTGTCGATATTCGGTATGGCAAAAAGGCACCCCAAAAACTGCCATAATTGCATCGCCGATGTATTTATCTACAACGCCGCCGTGATCCATAATACAGTCGGTCATCGCTTCCAAATAATTGTTCAGCCAGGTGAGCAAATCCCGCGGCCGCATTTTTTCTGAAATCGAAGTAAAACTACGAATATCCATAAACAGCACCGTTGCTGTAAGTTCTTGAGGTTCGAGTTCTCCTTGTTCAAATATCTCAGCTTTGCGTTCCCAAATAAGCTGAGCTGTCTCCGGAGCGACGTGCTTTTCAAATAACCTCATTAACTGCTGCTTTTCGTACTGTTCCCGCAGTTGCAAAGCAGTGCCAGATAAAATGAGGGTGCCGATAGGTGCGGCAATCGGAACCCACCAAAAAAAGAAGCCAAATAACAAAGCAGCAGCCGCAATCCAAACTATAGGCAAACCGAGAGCGATCCCAATTCTCTCCTTAACACCTCGGTTGCCCAGAACCAAAGCGGTAAGCGGGCCAATCCCCAACAATAACAAAATTTCTAGGAGTACCGGCAGCCGCTGCAGCAAGCGGTGATTGAGCAAATTGTCAACCAACGCTGCATATAAATAAACCCCAGCCGTAGTCTTGTTGAGAGGTGAAGAGATCGGGTCGAAACCGGTAGCAACTATGCCCACTAAAACTAACTTGTTGCTCAGAGCATCTGCGGGAATTTTACCTTCTACGACATCAACAAAAGCATAGGTGGGTAGATCTTTTGTTTTCCCAGGCCAGTTAACCCAGACTTTTTTTTCCTGCTTATTTTTTGACTTTGGGAGCAATACTGGATCTTGGGGATTAGCAGCATTGTACCTGTGAGTCATTGCTAAACCGAAATTAGGAATCCCGTTGAGAAAGATTTTTGACTCGCGGGTAATACCGTCGCTATCGGCTTCTTGGCCGATGTTGCCGACACCTGCGGCGGCTGCTTTTAAAGATGCTACGGGTTCTTCTTTGATGGTGCGGGCGAGTACAACTTTGCCGTTGGCGGCGATTGCAGCGGCTAAAATATCATCTTTCGGACTCGGATCGAGGAAAAGAATGTCAAAACCAACTGCTGTAGGGGGAGATTTTTTCAGTGCTTCTAGCAGTTCGGCATAGCGGTTGCGGGGCCAAGGAAATTGACCGTATTCTTGCAAGGAATGCGGTTCGATCGCAATTACCGCAATTCTCTGATCCCATCCCGGATTTGGCAAAAGTCCCGATTCTCGAATTTGAAATAGCGTTTTGTATCCCAAATATTCAAGGGGTTTCCACATTCCCACTTGCAGCATGGCGACAGACATTATACCTGCTAGGGCGCCTGTCATCAAGGCAGGATTTGTGATTATATATTGCCGGAGGCCGATCAGTTGATTGTGTTTGAGATGATCCATCCATTTTTTGAACTTCATGCAATTAATTTGACGCAATAATTGACATTCGAGTCCGAATTTCGAGAGGAGTGCGAGTCATGAAGTTTTACAATACTGTAAGGGCGAAGGTTTGGCGCAAAATTTATTTATTTTGACTACCGAGATTCACCGCGAAATGCTTCGCACCTACACAAAATAATCAACCCAGATAGGACTTAGGCTCTAACTCACGTCTTCAGAGGCTGCCCCCCCACTTTACTCTTACATAGGTTGTTTAGCGAACTGCGAGGCTGTAATGCCTTTCTGTGACTGACGGGCCTCGCACTACGATTTTAAGGCGGCGACTTGGAGGTAAAATTCCTTGGATTTTGAAGTTGCCCTTTCGATCGATCTTAATCTCTTCGTTGTTGACATAAACTGTGTCGATCGGGTTAATTTGACCGCTGAGGCGATAGATATTGCCGCTGAGTCTAAACAACCTGCGGACTTTGAGTTGAGCTAGGCGAGGGCTCGCTGAGGGCGCCACGGGCGAGGTTTGAGGGAAAATTGTCGTGGAGTTGCCGCTGTTGACAACTACTTCTGAGTCGGCGCTGCCGGATACTACGACTGCACCTTGAATAGTTTCGACTGCTGTTTTGCCCCCGCCGACGCTGACGCCAAAGGAGGTGCCGCGGACTCCGGCAACGCCTTCTGGGGTTTCAACCCTGACTGGGGCGGTTCTGGCAGACCTTTTTTGTTGGGCAATTTGACTGGATTGGCCGAGTCCGCTGAGGCTATTGAGGGCGGCTATTTGATTCGGCGGGATAATTGTTGAGGTGTTGGCTGCGGGAGTTGCCGCAGCAGTTTTGCCGACCGACAACCTGACTCGCCCCCTGCTGACAAAAATCGCTGTGTCTTTTTGGCCACCTGCACTGTTTGACAAAGTGGATATTCTGACTGCGGTTTTTTCGGCAACTTCCACGATGCCGGTGTTGTTGTCGATTGCTAAGCGGGCTGTGGAATCGGGGCCGGTGATGATTTCGTCTCCGGGAGCGAGGAGCCGATCGCCCACGACCGCTGGCCGCCCTTTAAAGCTTACTTTACCGCGAATTTCTTCTATTTCCAGCGATCGCCCGGTCGCTGTTCCCTGAGCGTTTATCGTCTGTGCTGGCGATGAATTCGCCGCCACTGTTGCCGGGTTTTTGGGAGATTTTGAGCCTGTTGGCAATGCTGGCGGTCGATCTACCGAGACAATTTTAGTAGCGTTCGACGGCTGTTTGGGGGATGGAGAGAACGGACTGGCGATCGTCCCCCGACCAAGCGGCAGAAAGGCGAACACAGCTAACGACAAACTTAGGAGCGGAATTTTGGTCGATCGCCAGCACGTAAAAATTTTATTCATTATTTCAATTTTGTGATGTTGAAGTTCCTTGACTTCATTTCCTCTATTAGACTCCCTAAATCCGGCAATCGTTCCACTTTTTCTGCTGTAAGACCGCAGCAAAAATCCACTTTCTCAGCATGAAATCTTAGCATTAAATCTTCTTTTTATTGTCATATTTTAGTAAACTGTTACAACGTGGCAATTTACTAAAATATGAGCTTCGGAAAATTTTGCCAACCAGACTCAAAATTCTTTGCAGCATTAATTTTAGCCGATGTCAACGTTAGAGAGCGCCGAGTTATATATAGCAAACATAAAATTAATTACAGCTTCTGAATGGCTTTTGGCTTCTGCCGGAAGGATGACTAACTGGGGAGAAATCCTGTAGTTGTGGCAATTAATAAAAAGATTCTTTTTGCGGAGCGATAAAAAATAATTATCTAAGTGGTGCGCCCGGCTCTGGGAGTGGAACTTGTCCAGGTGGAACCTTATGAGGCAAACCTAAGGGAATCAGGGTACACGATCGACCAACTCTGACTAGAATACCGTCTTTTAGGGAAAGTTGGTGGAAATTTCGAGGGAAAATCATAGGGAGCGATCGCCTGCGGGTGTTGCTGTTCCGAAGTAGACGCCAAACTGTAAAATAAACGGTTGTATATAGGTTATATAGAGCAGGAGAACAATTTCAGTGGCAATAGAAGTAGGTCAGAGAGTGAAGGTGCGCCGCCTCAGAGATCGGATACCTCCGAATATGGTGGGCAGGATAAAAGAGAATCCAGTAGGGACTGTTGACGGATTCAAAATGGTTGACGGTAGCGGAGTAGGCGTGGTTGTCAAGTTTGACGGTTTTTCGACTTGGTTCTTTGAAGATGAGCTAGAACCCGTTTAGCAGATATTGAAGGAAGAAGGAAGTTCGGCAACGGATTCTGTAACGGATGTAACGGATGTAACGGATGTAACGGATGTAACGGATGTAACGGATGTCAGTCCGATGGAAGAAGGAAGAGGAAAAATTTTCCCAATTCTTCCCCTCTCCCACTCTCCCACTCACCGACTCTCCTCTTCCTCCACTCTCCCCCTCCCCCACTCTGGCTGAAGGTTGCGCTTAAATGTTAAGTAGTAAGCTTTGGCAGTGAGGACAGAAAATGGCTTTGATTTTGACATTTTTGGGCAAAGGCGGCACTGGCCGCAGCACGATCGCGATCGCAACAGCTAAAAAATATGCCGCTCAAGGCAAGCGAGTTCTGCTGCTCGGCCAAGATCCTGGCCCTGCATTGGGTATTCTGCTAGGGGTTCCTCTGACTCTCAGCCCCCAGGAAGTTGCCCCCAACCTCAAAGCAGTTCAGGTGCAAAGCGCGCCGCTGCTAGAACGCAGGTGGGACGAAGTTAAACAACTAGAAGCTCAATATGTCCGCACTCCGTTTTTCAAGGAGATTTACGGTCAAGAATTAGGAGTGTTGCCGGGAATGGACAGCGCGCTGGCGTTGAACGAACTTCGGGAATACGACGACAGCAAACAATACGATGTAATTGTTTATGACGGCAATGGCGGCATGGATACGCTGCGGATGCTGGGACTGCCGGAAATTCTGAGTTGGTATATCCGCAGGTTCCGTCAAGCTTTGGTAGATTCGGATTTGGGGAAAGCGCTTTCACCTTTTATTCAACCGGTTGTGAGTACCGTGTTGACGGTGGATTTGTCGGGAGACAATGCTTTTCAATCTACTAAGCAAGTCGATAATCTTTTGGATAAGGGTAAGGCAGCGCTGGCAGATCCGAACCGCACGGCGGCTTTTTTGGTGACGACTGGGGATGCAAGCGCGATCGCAACTGCTCGCTATCTTTGGGGAAGTTCTCAACAAGTTGGCTTGACTGTGGGCGGTGTCATTGTTAATCAAGCACCGGTTACAGAAGCTATTACTGCCGATTTTGAGCCTTTGACGGCTGTTTCGGTTCCGGCGCACAGTGACAATAACTGGCAGCCGCTAATTGATGCTTTGCCCGATTTTTCTCAGGCCGCAAAAGCTCCTAAACCGATTAACATAAACACTGCACAGCGTCAAGTTAGTTTGTTTTTGCCTGGGTTTGACAAGAAAGAAATTAAATTGATTCAATCCGGGCCGGAAGTGACGATCGAAGCGGGCGATCAGCGGCGCAATATTTTGCTGCCTCCGGCGCTGACTGGGAAATCTGTTACTGGTGCTAAGTTCCAAAACGGTTACTTGATTATTTCTTTTTAGGGTAAGGAAGAAGGCACGACACGGATTTTGACACGGATACACGGATGAATTATCGAGTTCTCTAATATCATGTCTCCTTGATTCGCGATCGTATAATTTGTGCGATCGTAGTGGTGGCTTTCCCAAACCAGAATCGCCGAAAAAAAACAATCTCGAAAACCCGCACCCACCCAACGAACAATCGAAATTTACATTCAGATTGGCCGTGGGGCGGGGGCGGGTTTATTTATCCTTTGAATGATTGCAAATATTTCTGGTGGAATTAGCCCCTACGAAGCACGGAATAGATATCATTTACAATACAATATTATTAGCAGTAAATTTGGGAAACAGCAATGGTTACACAACTGCAATCTCCCGACAAATCAAATATTATCTACCCCGATGACAACGGCGAACCAATGTCAGATAATACTGAGCAATTTAGATTAATCGTCTGGATTAAGGAAAATTCCGAACTATTGTTTGCGAATGAACCGAATGTTTTCGTGGCCGGCGACTTGCTTTGGTATCCTGTGGAAGGAAATAATAAACTTTGCCAAGCACCAGATGTGATGGTAGTTTTTGGTAGACCAAAAGGTTATCGTGGTTCCTATCAACAGTGGAATGAAGATAATATTGGGTCACAAGTTGTGTTTGAAATTTGGTCGCCGGGAAATCGGCCCGCTCCAATGATTCAAAAGTTCAAATTTTACGAACGTTACGGTGTGGAAGAATACTATTTGTACGACCCGCAAACATTAGAATTGACAGGATGGCAGCGGGTTGAGGAAGAGTTAGAGGCGATCGAACAAATAGACGGTTGGATTAGTCCCAGACTGGGGGTGCGCTTTGGATTCTCTGAAACTGGACTCGAAATGTTCGGGCCGTCGGGAGAACCGTTTGTGAGTTTTGTGGAACTCGCTCAACTGCGGCAGCAGGCGGAAGCACGGGCACAGGAAGCAGAGGAACAGGCTCAGAATGCACAGCAACGGGCTACTGAGGCAGAAACTTTGCTGGAACAAGAACGATCGCGATCGCAAGCTTTAGAATTAAGACTCCGAGAAATGGGAATCGACCCCAATGAATTGTAATGGCAACTCGTGCAAAAACCCGGTTTCTTGAAGAAACCGGGTTTTTTAAGACAATTACCTAACTTTTACCGTTGCCGTTTCCATTGCCGCCAGTCGTTAGCAAAACCCTCTTAGCTAAAGGTTCCGGCACTTCTTGCAATCGATCGAACTCCCAATTAAAAAATCCTACTCCCATTGTCTGCGATCGCAATTCTACGATCAAATTCTGCATTTCTGCGATCGGCAAATAAGCAGAAACTGCATCCCATCCCTTCCAGTCTTGTTTACCTTCGTAGCCGAGAATTTGACCGCGGTGTCCGCTGAGCAACTGCAAAACCTTTGATGTACACTCGTTCGGAGCGCAAATTTCAACTTTGGCGATCGGCTCCAGCAAAGCCGATTCGCACTTCGCCATTCCCTCCTGCATCGCCAGACGCGCCGCTTGCTTGAAAGCTTGTTCGGAACTGTCCACAGAATGGTAGGAACCGTTCGTCAGCGTCACCGCTACGTCTACCACCGGGAAACCCAGCGGGCCGCGATCCAAATACTCGCGCACTCCCACTTCCACGCCGGGAATGTACTGTTTTGGGACGACGCCGCCGACTATTTTGTCGCTAAAGGTGAAACCTTCTCCGCGAGGCTGCGGTTGAATGTCCAGGTACACATCGCCAAACTGTCCGTGTCCGCCGCTTTGGTGTTTGTAGCGCCCGTGGATGGAAGATGCAGGTTTGCGGATGGTTTCTTTGTACGGCACTTGCGGTAAGTGAGTTACCATCGGCAAGTTATACTTGCGGCGCAACCTGTCTAAGGCTACTTTCAGGTGGATTTCGCCTTGACCCCAAAGTATAATTTCGTGAGTGTCGCCGTGCTGTTCCCAGACTAAAGATGGGTCTTCTTCTAACAATTTAGCTAAAGCCGAGCTCAGCTTAACTTCATCGTTGCGCTTTTCTGGGACGATCGCCAGTGCGTAGACAGGCGGGATGATTTCGGCTTTTGGCAATTCTTCCGATCGGTCTAGCGCCAGCGTATCGCCTGTTTTCACGCCTTCTAGCCTTCCCAAAGCCACAATTTCCCCGGCGCTGACGGACTGCAAACTTTGCGTTTGCTGGCCGGTCAAGCGGTACAAACCGTTAACTCGAACGCCGTTCAAAATTGCTCCGTCTGCCAGCGTCCCCCGCCACATTCTCACTAAGGATAGTTTGCCTCCCTGCGGCGTGTAATAGGTTTTGAGGATTTGAGCCAGAACTTTGTTTTCACTTTGTATAATGCCACGGCGATCGGCTGTAGTTTCCGGTGTCGGCGCTTCCCTCAGCAAAGCTTCCAGCAGAGGCCGCACGCCGAAATCTTGTTCGGCCATGCCGATGAATACTGGCACAATTAAATCTGCGCCTAATTCCATCTTTAAATCGCGGGTAATTTCTTCGGCGTCGGGATTGATTTCTTCGAGCAATTCTTCGAGTAAATGGTCGTCAAAATTCGCCAATTCTTCGAGCATTTGCTGCCGCGCTGCGCTTTCTTGTGCTTTGAGGTGTTCTGGAAGCGGGACGGGATCTGCGGCGGCGCCCGGATGGTAGTGGTAAGCTTGTTCGGTTACTAAGTCGATAAAACCGATGATTTGTTCGTTTTTGCCGATCGGATATTGGTGAGGTACGATCGGTCTACTGGAAACGGATTTGAGCGCGTCGATCACCTCGGTGAAGTTGCTGCCGCAAGTAGTTTCGTCTGTGTAAGCCCGATCGATCTTGTTGATGAAAACTAAGTGGGGAATTTCCCAATCGTCGAGGAATTTAAACAGGGGTGCGAGGGTTAAAGTGCGATCGGCTTGGGGTTCGCAAACAATTATCGCCGCATCCACACCAATCAGCGCATTGTAAGTTTCTTGGACAAATTCTACCGAACCCGGACAGTCGAGAAATGTGAAGCGGACGCCTTGATATTCAGCGGTGGCGGCGTTTACTTCTACGCTCATTTGGCGATCGCGTGCTTCCGGCGAACTATCACCTATTGTGTTGCCATCTTTGACATTTCCTTTGCGGGTAATTGTCCCTGTCACCGACAGCAAACTTTCTAGCAGTGCGGTTTTACCGCTTAAATAAGGGCCAACAATTGCAACGTTCCGCGTGGCCCCAATGACTTTTTCGTTCATATTGCCTCCAACAGAAAACTTGTTTTCCATTGCTCTTGGTGCAATCTGTTCTATACCATTTTCTAGACTTTTTCTAGGTTAATTTTTATTGCATTTCGAGCAACTTCAGATTTTGGTATGATTCTATACTTTTGACGCTAGCGTATTTTGAGTGACGCAAACACAAATTGTAGTTTTTCTTAATATTTGGACTTTTAAACAGCAGATGAACGCGGAGAAAATTCTCGTTCCCAGGCTCTGTCGGGGAAGGCATTTCACTCTTGCTCTGCCTCGATTTTAGCCGTTTTTCGTGTCTAATTTCTCAGCAGTCGCAAACGGCTTGCTCCGGTACGTTTCAATCCCTGATAGGGAGTTAGGTTAATTGCGGCGAAGAAGGAGTCAGGAGTCAGGAGTCAGGAGTCAGGAGCAGAATACCCTCTTTCCTCCTGTCTCCTTCTCTCCTGAATACTTCCGAAAGTTTCAATCCCTGATAGGGATTTAGGTTAATTGCGGCTGGTAGCATTAGAATGCTACGTTAAACAAGCTACTTATAGGTTTCAATCCCTGATAGGGAGTTAGGTTAATTGTCGCTTAATCCACAGTTCGATCGCTTCTACAATTGCGGCACTTCTTGTTTCAATCCCTAATAGGGAGTTAGGTTAATTGCGGCCTGAGTGCGGAATACAGACTCGACCACTCATCGATGTTTCAATCCCTGATAGGGAGTTAGGTTAATTGCGGCACGAAAAAGCTTAAAAATAACTCCCGCCACCTTAACGGGATTGTTTCAATCCCTGATAGGGAGTTAGGTTAATTGCGGCGAGCGATCGAGTATTCGGCTGGCAGCGAGTAACGTAAGTTTCAATCCCTGATAGGGAGTTAGGTTAATTGCGGCGCGAGCCTAAGAAGCCGCGAGATTTGGCAGATTTTATGTTTCAATCCCTGATAGGGAGTTAGGTTAATTGCGGCGCGATCGGTGCTGGATTGCCTTACGGCGTTAACATCACGTTTCAATCCCTGATAGGGAGTTAGGTTAATTGCGGCTATTGGCATGAATGCCCAAAGCGATCTGTTGCTGTTTCAATCCCTGATAGGGAGTTAGGTTAATTGCGGCATTTATTGCATTGCTTTTGATGGTTTGGGAAAACCAGGTTTCAATCCCTGATAGGGAGTTAGGTTAATTGCGGCGCAACTTAAAATCTTTGCAAGAATGCTGCGAAAGTATTCAAGTTTCAATCCCTGATAGGGAGTTAGGTTAATTGCGGCTTAGCGCATCCCAAAAGCTTCGAGTTGTGGCAAAGTTTCAATCCCTGATAGGGAGTTAGGTTAATTGCGGCACATAGCCGTATTCAATCGAGATATCGCTCAGCGCTTCGTTTCAATCCCTGATAGGGAGTTAGGTTAATTGCGGCGCTTGTGTCCGGTTCGTGTCCGGTTCGTGACCCGGTTTCAATCCCTGATAGGGAGTTAGGTTAATTGCGGCTCATAAAGATGGTCAAATGATAATTAAGCATTACGGCAGTTTCAATCCCTGATAGGGAGTTAGGTTAATTGCGGCAGTTAATCCGTAGTTTCCAAGCCCCCGATTTTCGTTTCAATCCCTGATAGGGAGTTAGGTTAATTGCGGCGTAACATCATCTAGGCTCATTACCAAGACACCCGTACCATCGCGTGCGTTTCAATCCCTGATAGGGAGTTAGGTTAATTGCGGCCTTTTGTGTCGGCTCCTGGGCTTTAGCTTTAGCTGCTGTTTCAATCCCTGATAGGGAGTTAGGTTAATTGCGGCGCTGATTGAGTTTTAAATATTCCGTCCGCACTTCGTGTTTCAATCCCTGATAGGGAGTTAGGTTAATTGCGGCTGCATTTTTATGGGCGGGAAACTATAGCCCTTACGGTTTCAATCCCTGATAGGGAGTTAGGTTAATTGCGGCAGTAGGGCTAGCCTAGGGGCTAGCATGAAACTTTGTTTCAATCCCTGATAGGGAGTTAGGTTAATTGCGGCTCAAGGTCGGAGCGTGCCACTAAGTACGAGAGTAGTGGGTTTCAATCCCTGATAGGGAGTTAGGTTAATTGCGGCCCAAAAATTGCTAGTATTGGTTGCTGCCGTTATGGAGGTTTCAATCCCTGATAGGGAGTTAGGTTAATTGCGGCGTAATAGCATCATAGGTTAAAGCCTGCTGTTTTACGAAGGTTTCAATCCCTGATAGGGAGTTAGGTTAATTGCGGCCTATACGCCGCCTACTGGTACGGCAACTCCTATTCCTCGTTTCAATCCCTGATAGGGAGTTAGGTTAATTGCGGCTCGCGGATTAGGCGGGTTTTCATATCCCGTTTCAAATAAAACGTTTCAATCCCTGATAGGGAGTTAGGTTAATTGCGGCGACAGCGAAGTCCATCGGGAGGTGCGAGGAATAACAGTTTCAATCCCTGATAGGGAGTTAGGTTAATTGCGGCGAAGGTCGGATCATTCCTAATGTGATTTACAAGTTTCAATCCCTGATAGGGAGTTAGGTTAATTGCGGCACTCTATGCTGAAGGTATGGCTATTTGGTGCGATAGTTTCAATCCCTGATAGGGAGTTAGGTTAATTGCGGCAAAAAGAATTTTGTGGATATTGAATGGAAAGAGGGTTTCAATCCCTGATAGGGAGTTAGGTTAATTGCGGCTCATGGGTTTGGGCATTAAATTTATTTTTAGTGATTGTTTCAATCCCTGATAGGGAGTTAGGTTAATTGCGGCGGATGATTTCCCAGAACCTGGGCGTGGTGGCAGGTTTCAATCCCTGATAGGGAGTTAGGTTAATTGCAGCCCTTAAAAAATTGGTGTAATTATGGCTATCAAAAGTTTCAATCCCTGATAGGGAGTTAGGTTAATTGCGGCGCCAGCTATCGTCGGATTGACCATCTCAAAGCGCTTGCTTATGTTTCAATCCCTGATAGGGAGTTAGGTTAATTGCGGCTTAACCCCTGAAAAATTGGCTCAATTAGAAGCCCTTTTTCAGGATAGTTTCAATCCCTGATAGGGAGTTAGGTTAATTGCGGCGGGTTTCCCCGAAGAATTTATCCCTGAAGCTACCGACTGGGTTTCAATCCCTGATAGGGAGTTAGGTTAATTGCGGCAGAGTCTATCCAGATTGCTGAAGGTAGGGCAAAACTCGGTTTCAATCCCTGATAGGGAGTTAGGTTAATTGCGGCTCTCAAGTAGTCCGATCGGTTTACCCCGTCAGGGATTGTTTCAATCCCTGATAGGGAGTTAGGTTAATTGCGGCAGTCCGGGCAACACGTTTAGTGTTCCATCGCCAGGGTTTCAATCCCTGATAGGGAGTTAGGTTAATTGCGGCCCGATGTAAGGGTAAATGCTATGTTTGCTACTCCCCGTTTCAATCCCTGATAGGGAGTTAGGTTAATTGCGGCCCAATAATTTCGCGCAGTTGCCTGAGAAAATTTGGTTTCAATCCCTGATAGGGAGTTAGGTTAATTGCGGCCTTTGTCAGATTGAACGTTAGATGTGTACTCGCTGTTTCAATCCCTGATAGGGAGTTAGGTTAATTGCGGCTACCCTTGCCTGCTCTTGGCGGCCCGATTAAATGCACCGTTTCAATCCCTGATAGGGAGTTAGGTTAATTGCGGCATGGATGCTTGGGAGAATATACCTGCCGTCATCAAAGTTTCAATCCCTGATAGGGAGTTAGGTTAATTGCGGCGTTGCTCAAGCACATCCCAAAGCATTGATTTTAATGTTTCAATCCCTGATAGGGAGTTAGGTTAATTGCGGCCCGCATAAATGGACTGATACTGCTACAGCCAAGTTTCAATCCCTGATAGGGAGTTAGGTTAATTGCGGCAATATCAGATGAAGGAATAAAGAATTTTGCGGAGGTTTCAATCCCTGATAGGGAGTTAGGTTAATTGCGGCTGAGCTTGCTAATGCAGAATTCAAAAATTGTTCCTCTAAAGTTTCAATCCCTGATAGGGAGTTAGGTTAATTGCGGCGTTGAGATTGCAATAGTGGACGGCGCAAAGCGTCGTTTCAATCCCTGATAGGGAGTTAGGTTAATTGCGGCATGGTCAATTACGATCAACTCTCTGCCGTCGGATTTCGTTTCAATCCCTGATAGGGAGTTAGGTTAATTGCGGCTTAGGGAGAAGTCCCACATCTACCGAGTTTTTTAGGTTTCAATCCCTGATAGGGAGTTAGGTTAATTGCGGCTTTATTGAATTTAGATTATACGGCGCAGTCTTTAGGTGTTTCAATCCCTGATAGGGAGTTAGGTTAATTGCGGCCCTTGGGCGTTTACCAAGTCAATTCCACGCAAAGTTTCAATCCCTGATAGGGAGTTAGGTTAATTGCGGCTCTCCTCCTTTCAGCCATCGTCTCCTCCTGTTAGTTTCAATCCCTGATAGGGAGTTAGGTTAATTGCGGCCTAGTAAATAGATATTAGTGTGAGGCTTCCACGTTTCAATCCCTGATAGGGAGTTAGGTTAATTGCGGCGGGCGATGCCTTGCATGAAGTTATGCAGAGGGATTTGTTTCAATCCCTGATAGGGAGTTAGGTTAATTGCGGCAAGCCCTCGCAGAATTAGGACTAAAAAGCTATTTTTCGTTTCAATCCCTGATAGGGAGTTAGGTTAATTGCGGCTTTGAGGGTGGGAAGGTTATAGGGTTTGGAGAATCACGTTTCAATCCCTGATAGGGAGTTAGGTTAATTGCGGCCCAAATCGTTCTAGCAATTCTCCAGGGGAGGGCAAGTTTCAATCCCTGATAGGGAGTTAGGTTAATTGCGGCATTGGGGGTTTTACCCCCTTTGAAGGAACCAGAGGAATTCGTTTCAATCCCTGATAGGGAGTTAGGTTAATTGCGGCTCAGCAGTTAAGTCAAGCCGATCCGACTGGTGTTAAATTGTTTCAATCCCTGATAGGGAGTTAGGTTAATTGCGGCGAAATTGCTGCTTCGTCAGCAAGTCCAGAAGAGCCAGAAGTTTCAATCCCTGATAGGGAGTTAGGTTAATTGCGGCTTTGCCCTTCTTTGCCCCATTCCTCGACCATTTTTCCGTTTCAATCCCTGATAGGGAGTTAGGTTAATTGCGGCTCCCGATCATTGCGTCAATCAATTTGCGCTCTAGCGGTCTGTTTCAATCCCTGATAGGGAGTTAGGTTAATTGCGGCTAAGCGTACCAGTCCCCCCAATCCGATCGCGTTTAGTTTCAATCCCTGATAGGGAGTTAGGTTAATTGCGGCCTTAGCAGGAGGGTTCTCGGTTGCAGGTAATATTGTGTTTCAATCCCTGATAGGGAGTTAGGTTAATTGCGGCTCCAGATCGGCAACGGTGAAAAGCGCCTCTTCTACGTTTCAATCCCTGATAGGGAGTTAGGTTAATTGCGGCAAAAACTGGCGGCGGCTGAGTAAGCCTGCTGATGTTTCAATCCCTGATAGGGAGTTAGGTTAATTGCGGCCTCAGGAGCGGAATCGAGAGGTTTTTCAAGAAGTAAATTTGTTTCAATCCCTGATAGGGAGTTAGGTTAATTGCGGCTAAACGGAGTTTCAATCCCTGGTAGGGTATGGCTTACGTTTCAATCCCTGATAGGGAGTTAGGTTAATTGCGGCTTAGGCGGCTATCGTTCAGTTAAGAGAATTTCCAATGTTGGCAAGTTTCAATCCCTGATAGGGAGTTAGGTTAATTGCGGCTCACCAGAAAACCACAACGTCGGGAAATTTCCCCACTCGTTTCAATCCCTGATAGGGAGTTAGGTTAATTGCGGCGCGGAAGCACTAAAAGCGATTGCAGCCGCAGAAAATGTTTCAATCCCTGATAGGGAGTTAGGTTAATTGCGGCAGTTAGAGGGCATTCCCACGAGTTAAAACTAACTTAGTTTCAATCCCTGATAGGGAGTTAGGTTAATTGCGGCTTCAACTAACAAACAACAGACATGACTAATTACGATGTTTCAATCCCTGATAGGGAGTTAGGTTAATTGCGGCGTGTTTTTTATAAAAAGCCTAGGATTAACAAGGTTATCCGTTTCAATCCCTGATAGGGAGTTAGGTTAATTGCGGCCATAGAGGTCAGGTTGCATCCTATCCAATTACTCGTTTCAATCCCTGATAGGGAGTTAGGTTAATTGCGGCCTATATTTCCCTGCGTTGCAAAACGGGTAAATGGTATTTGTTGGTTTCAATCCCTGATAGGGAGTTAGGTTAATTGCGGCTAACTCCTGTTTTGACCTTCTCCCTTGCCCATTTTCTGTTTCAATCCCTGATAGGGAGTTAGGTTAATTGCGGCCTATACACTCTGACCGACGCTCTAACTGTACTTTTGGTGTTTCAATCCCTGATAGGGAGTTAGGTTAATTGCGGCGCAACATCTGGCGGCGCTGGTGATTCTGCAACATCGGGTTTCAATCCCTGATAGGGAGTTAGGTTAATTGCGGCCGCCGGTTGCAGAAGCCTTGGTGTATTTAGTTTTCAAGGTTCAGTTCCGTGAATCTAAAACAAAAGTACCATTTGGGCCTTCGACTTGTCAATACCAAAAATTTCATATTCACCCCAAAGCCTTATCCTGTAATACTTTCCGCCTTTGCGTGAATCCTTTTTTCAGACACAGAGCCTCAAACCCTTGCAGCACATACATTGTAGCTCCAAAATTTAACACCCCCATTTTAACACCTACCCATTCACGGATTTTCCACCCAAAAACACACATCAACCCGATCACCACTTACCCAAAGCCCCCCAAACAGTACCCGAAACCACCCCCCAAATCGCCCCCAAACCAGCCCCCACGATCGCCCCCGCCACAGGCCCCAACTCCACCGGCACCCCAGCGCTAACAGCCGGAAACATCGCAGACACCAGCGCACCCAACACAGCACCCGCGAAAGTCCCCAAAAAACTGCCCCAAATCGCCCCCAAAGCCCCACCCTTCAAGCCCGAAGGCTGAAACGAAATTGGCAGCTTCGGCGAAAACCCGCACAAACCCAACAAACCCCCAGAAACCACACCTCCAACAGCACCCACACCAGCAGCCACAATCGCCACACCCAGCAGCAAACGCGCAAACTCATCCACCGGCCGCATCTGGACACCGTATTGCTGCCAAACCACCAGCCCAACCCCCAAAAAAACACCAGCCAGAGTCCCCACAAACGAGCCCCAGACCGCCCCCAAATACCCTCCGCGCCGACCCCACACTCTCCCCGCCGGCAGGGCCAGAGGAGGCCGAAAACTCGCCCAAACACAGCCCCAGAAAGCACCAACCCCCGCCCCAGCCAAAATCCTCTCCCCGATCCCCGGAGTGCTATTAATCGCACCAAACACCGCACCGCCGATCGCCGCCAACAAAAAAGCCCCCCAAGCCGCCCCCACCAAAACTCCGCCCCACTTCCGCCAAATCTGATTCGGCGCCAAAGTAAAAACGCCCCACATCATCCCAAAAAAACAGCCCCAAATCGTACCAACAAAAATCGCCCCCAAAATAGCGCCGCCGCCTTCAGCTATTACCGAATAAATCCCCCCGATCGCGGCCAAACACAAACTGCCCCAAACACCTCCCCAAGCAGCATCCTGAACAATGCGCTCAAACTTGCCCACGGGAACCCGAGGCGCAGGAGTCCGACTCCGAGAAGACATCGGCATCGGTAGCAACGGCACTGCGTACTGGCCGAGGGGGCGCGACAGCCCCGTGGCGGGCTGTTGCCGGCGCACTGCAGGCTCCCTCACGACAGGCGGTGGTTGGGGCTTTTTACGCTTGATTTTCGCGGGCTGCAAGTGCAATCCGTTGTTGACTGCTTGCCGCGAAGGAAAAGGATCGCGCCCTTTCAGGAGTTTTGCCCGATCGCACCAAGGGCACCGACTGAGATGATTTCCATATTTATGCTGACTGTTTTTGCTGCAAGTAACTAAAGCATCTTCCGCTTCCCGAATTGCATTCACCCAACTTTTCGCATCCGGGCGCGCCGAAGGATTGCCGTGCCCTTCCTCAAAACAGCGGACAAACATCTGCCGCAGTCGCGGATGCAGCATCTCGAAAGGAGGCGCAGCGGGCATCGGGCGGTAGGGAATCCGCTTCGTACCTGTGGGGAAATGGCCCGATCGAATTCTCGCTTCCAAAGGCGGCGGTTCATCGCTACCGAGATAAACTCCCGAAAACGGGTGCGTACCTTCCATCAGCAATTGAAAAATTAATACCGCTAAACCGAACAAATCGTGCTCGGGAGATCGATCGATATCGCGGAAAGTCTGGCCCTGCAACTCCGGCGGCGTAAACTCGGGTTTCCCCACGGGACACCGATAAACGTAACCCGTATAAGGATCGCGCACTTGAAACGAATCCGTGTCTACCAGCGTTACCAACGCCGTATCCGTCACGAGAATGTTCGACTCGTTCACGTCGCCGATGACGTAACCCCTGACGTGGAGGGCGTTTACAGCCGAGGCGAGATTTCTGGCGGTACGGTGGAGGTAAAGATAGCTAAATAGCGGTTTTTGTTCGCGCCTCGTTTTGGGAGTGTAGAAAGTGTGTACCGGCATCACTTTGTTGACGCGCGGCATCACAAAACCGACGATTTTTTCTCGCCCGCCGACAGTATGCAGCAAATCGATCGGCCAAGCAATGGAAGCGTGCCCGGGTTCCGCGATCGGCGCATCCGGCGGCATACTGAACATGACTGTGAGTTTGTCGCCGTCTTCGTCTGTCGGTTTGTGGTAGATTTTTGCTACAAGGGACGAGTCTTGGGCGATCGGGTAGATGCGACCTTCACCCCCGCTGGCGATCGCGGTTTTGGTGTCGATCGCAATCAGTTGTCCGCTAAATTGGCGCTGCAACTGCATAGAATTCCGTTAGGGGATAGAGGATTTGGAAGTCATCACTCAATAAATTTGACTTGCCCATTAAATCTTACCTTTGTTATGACTTAGGCACGGGTGAGGAGAGACCGAGTTTTTCACCAAAAGACGCGTTGCAGCCCGCAGATTCGTTAAACAACCCGGTTTCTTGGGTGGGAGTCGGTAAGCCCTGTTTCCATTAGTGGGATGGGCGTCCCGCCCGTCCGTCTGTTGGTGGGATGGGCGTCCCGCCCGTCCGTTCATTGGTGGGATGGGCGTCCCGCCCGTCCGTCTGTTGGTGGGATGGGCCTCCCGCCCCTCCGTGCATTGATGGGATGGGCGTCCCGCCCGTCCGTCCATTGGTGGGATGGGCCTCCCGCCCGTCCGTCTGTTGGTGGGATGGGCGTCCCGCCCGTCCGCGCTATCAAAATTAAATGTGAACCAGCTTCAAATCCACCGACAATAACAACATTTTATCCTCAATTTTTTGTCTGACGGCCGGTGTCACCTGACAATTATCGCTGTTGAGGCATTCTACCAGCAAGTTTTGCGCATAGTAATACTGTTTGAGCAAAGTTTTCTGTTGGGGGCGAAAGTCTCGATTGTAGCCGATCGCAGTTTTGAATTTTGCCAGCCAACAGCGACCGCAATCTTTGCGCCACTTTTTCCAGTTTTGCAAGTCAGGCATCTGAGTCTGAAATTGTGCCAGCAGTTGTTTAAGTTCTGGTTCAATATCCAGGGCCAAAATGCCAACCAAGATATCCACCACATCATTATCAAAAGCCAATTTCCGAGACTCGTTAACCTCCGCAAATTTTACATTTTTTCGAGCTTTTGCCAAACAATTCCGCAACTTGCGAACTTTCGATCTATCAAACTTCAGACTCGGATCGAGGACGCGAGTCAAAGCCAAATCGAGGACGCAAACTAAGGCAACATAAAAAGCTCTAATTTCCGCCGGTTTGAAATTCCTTTGCACTAACTGAGACTTGTGATTTGCCCAAATTAGCAACTGCTGCAAAGTTTCATCTTTAGCCGCCATACAGTCAAGTCTTTGTTGCATCAGCAGCAAAATTTCGTCAGCAGGTTGCAAAATGCTGACAACTCTCACAAATTCATTTTTCCACTTTTTGTCTGTAATCCGGCTGACCAATTCTGGCAGCGATTCCGGGTTGGCACTGTCAATCAGATATTCTGGTTGAGTGTCGGTTTCCTCTAGCAGTTCGTCAACTGCGCTTTTGATAAAGTTATCCACCAACCAGTCGCGGGTACGCGAGAAATTGCTCTGCAATTCCAGGTAATGACTGCCTAATTTTGCCTTAAAGTCTTTGGGAAAAATCTCTTTGGCGACTAACATATTTTTCCAGCGAGTTAGCTGGCTGGCGTTGCGTTCGGGAAAGCGGTTGTACAAATAGTCGATCGCGATCGCATCTAGAATATCCGCACCCAGGATTTCCCGCCGCTTCACCTCGTTTTCGGGCCCTACTTGTCGCCGCTGTGTCAGATCCCGAGGCTGGCTAACGTTTGGTTCAATCAAGTGCTGAATCAGCCAGTTTTCCCCACGAAAAAAATCGCGATCGAACTCCAAGTAAATCGCGCCAAACAAAGCCTCAAAAGTCTCCGAAAAAACTCTATTGTACTCGCTTTTGTCTGTTTCTTTACCATTCCAAACTCGCCAATTAAGTTCGTTTAATTTCAAATTTTGTGCAAAATCCGCAAGTTTTTTCGGATCTGCTAAACGAGCTTTTAAGGTTGAGATAGCATCGGGAGCGAGTTCTGGATATTCGCGGTAGAGGTAATCGGTAACAACAGCACCGAAAATCGCTCCGCCTAGGAGTGACAGCCGTTTGTACTTAACCTCTTGCCAAGCGGGAGACTCCTCGGGGCGATCGGGGTAATAGCTGGTAGAGTAACGGCAATTCAAGGCAATTTCCAGCAGTTTTGTCTGCTGAAAGCTGGAAATGTCGATCGCTGTCTTGACTGCTTCAATATCTACATTTTTAATTTTTATTAACTCTAATTCTTCTTCACATTTTCCCCACTTTTCCAACCAATCACCGCCAGCATCTTCAACATACAAATCCACAAAATCCACCCCGTAATTCATCCATTCATCCTGCATTTTTCGGGCGGCTTCCAGTTCTTCCCAGACTTTATGCAGGTTATTTTCGACGGTGTTCGTACCTTGTACAGTCATAGTATTTGATTTTGATGTAATTTGATTTTATTTCCAACAATTTCACCGCGATTAAATCAAATCTCAATTCAATTTAGGCCGAGTTGCTAGTTATTTCACTCTTATTGATTGCTGCGGTAAATCTTCCCGTTGCTTAGCCTTCGTATCAAGCACCAGTTGTCGCCGTCTGGCAGACCCCTCCCGGAACCAGAAAAGGGGGAGGAATAATTTTAGTCTGTTTTGCCTTTTGCGGGAATCTGGCTGGGGACTAGCTTTTTGGCATTGTCGAGAATTGCGCAATATGTGAGTTAGTCAAAATTTATTTTTCACCGAGTTGGGAGCAGTCGAATTATTCTCAGCAGCATATCTGCTTGATTTACGGGAACTTGAGGTAACGACCTGCGGGCAAATTATCACTATTATATAATGCAATGTTAACTAACTGGTTCAAGAAATTTGCATCGTTTCTATCATAACTTAAAAATAATCCTCTGTCAATCCCCCAAGCTTGAAGAGTTTGTTGCCAATTTTGATATTTTAGTTCAGAAAACTCATCGGAAAGAGTAGTCACTTGAATGCAGAGGGGCTGCTGTTGGCGGTTGCTAACGATGGAATCGGTTGCCATAGAAAGATCGGCAACATATCGATACAAAACAGTGCCTTGGCGATCGACAATTCGGGCTGCGATCGCTCGAATGACAAGATCGTCAGCCGGATCAAATTTACCGGCTTTCAGTTTTTGTTTCCAGATGTAAAATTTGCGATCGTTTTCGCTCAGCCATTTAGGAAATAGATAGCTGTACCAATACCTTTCCCCCGGCGTCATTAACTCAAACGCGGCTTTTTGTTCTCTTTCTGAAGGTAGAGATTGAACGGCCAGCCAAACCTGAGAATCTCGGATAAGCTGCAGCAAAAAAGCCATCACAAATTTCTTAGCAGTTAGCGAACCGGGTTTAACATCTTTCACCCAGCGATTGATTTCATCCAATCTTCTCGCTAAACTCGGATCTATTAGATCTGCGTCGCTAATTAGGGAGTTGAGCTGATCCTTAATCTCTTGTGCTTGCAAATGACGACCTACTGTACAAATTAAAGCAGAATTGTTGACACGTCGATTTTATTATAGAACCGCGCCAAATTTTCACCGATCGCCAGACAGGGCTAACAATTTTTGTGGGCTAGGTATCCTGACAGCCCTTGACTTTATTTGAGGAGATGTCTATTGAATAGCTGCTGCCGAGTCCCGCAGGCATCGATATAATAGAACAAAATAAACACTTATCAACACTCCCATTGAAATTTCGAGTGAACTTTCTAGTACAATAAACACAAGCTGATATATCCGCCCAAGACCAGAGGAAAATGGCAGGTAGCTCATCAATCTAGAGATTAATAAGGAAATTAATTGTAGGGGCACAGCCGTCACAATACCCATTAAAAAAGTTTCTCTAAATAGCAACCACTCGCGTCCTTTAGTTAATTTCCAACTGCTGCTAATACTATCCTGTGCCGCAGCGTTATCAATGACCGTAGCGAAAAGTGAAAACTGCAAGCGAATCGATAGATACAACCCAGAAATCATTAGTGCAATAAATATGAGTGGTTGTAAAAATCCCAAAGCAGAAAAGAAAATATATAACATTAAAGCACTCGGAATCCAAGCACAAATTAGTTGCGGTACTCTTCTGTATGCGTGCTTGAAAGCCTCACCTACACTTACTTGATTTCCCGTCAAACTTCGATAAGTGTAGAAAATAGTAGCTCCGCACAATAAAGGAACTCCCACCAACCAGTAGATCCAGAAAGGAACTTCCGCCAACCTGTAGATAGGATTCACCGGAAAAGTTCCGGCGCCCGGATGTTCGGATAAAGTTCTCTCAATGATATGGAGATTGAGGGCATCTCGGCCCAAAGTCTCCAGCACGGACCATATCAAATGGGGAGAGTTGATTGTGAACAGAGCTGGGTATACAGAGCCCACAACAGCCAAGGTTTCTCGCAACAAGCTTCTGGCACTAATTCGTTGAGCGGTCATAACTTTTTATCCGGCTTTTGTAAGTGGATTTGAACAGATCAGACATTACTCGAAAAAGTTGCTAACAATAATGTTAAGTCATCATCGGTGCGTTCGGAAACGCGGGGCGATCGCAAAAATGACTCTAATTGCTGTTTCGCATCTTCCTCTTCTTTCCACTCGCCAGAAAACCGAAACAAAGGCGCAAAAAACGGCTTGTGCGGCGTGCCTTCCGGGATTTTGAGAGCTAGCATTTGCAAGCCGTCGGAAAAAACGGCCAAGTGCGGCAGTTTTTCCCGCAGTACCTGAAATTGCGCTGTTTCGATCGCATTCGGCGAAATCAAAAAGATAGTTTCGTTGATGTATTCGCCGCAGGGAGGTACAGTCAGGGCGATCGCATTTCCTGCACTGTCACCTGCTACCGCCGCACCGTCGCCGATTTGAGCAACTGCGATTAATTCTGGCGTAGCAACAACCGCAATTAAAGTGCAGGCTAAATCTCTCGCAGCCACTTCCCGCACAGCCGCTTCTGCTTCCACCTGCGCCCGCGCGACTTGCAGTGATGCTGTCAAGAATACCTGCCATTCGTCGTCATTTTCAGGCAGCCTTTCCTCTTGCCCGCAAATCGTTTCGACAACCGCTTCCACAGCAATTTTAGCCCCAACTTCTGCGAGTGCTGCCGAGCCCGCGCCGTCGGCAACTGCGGCTACTAAAACACCGTTCGGCAAGAGACGCCAGCAGTGGGCATCTTGACAGGGCTGCGATCGTTTTTCGTGGCTCGTACCTATCACCGAAGCCCCTACAACTTGCCAATTAAAGGATGAATTCTGCATTTATAGCTCTTTAATTCAAAACTTCGTAAATTCACAACTATGAAAAGTTAGGGCGGGTTTATTTATCCCTAATTATCTAGGGCGATGCACACCACACCTTACTAATTATGTAGGGCGATGCACACCACACCTTACCGCTTGTCACTTACTAATGACCAATGACTAAGGACTAATGACTAATGACTAAACTGTTCCCCATCCGGGTGGCGGCAGTGCTACTTGTTCATCAATTTTTGAGTGAGAAACTCTCTGCATACTAGCCGACAGCCAGATGAACATCTCTCTAAAGTCTAATCCTCTCAATTTTACAGGCGTGCGCTCGACAATTTGCGCGAGACGGGGGATATTAGCACCTTCCACTCCGACTGCAAAAAATGCGACGCGCTTATTAGTTTCTTCCTCTTTAATCCGCTGTGCTGCTATTTCCACAACATCGTCTGATTCCCCTTGAGGTTCGCCGTCGGTAATCATAAATACCCACGGGCGGTAATAGGTAATGCCGTTGTTGCGGTATTCGGATTTGCGGGCGGCAATGGTGTCTAGCGCTTGCTGAATGCCTGCGCCCATGTGGGTTTGCCCTTGAGCTGTCAGCAGCGGCGTCTCGAACTGGTCGGCGGTCACGAAGTCTTGCACGACCTTGATATGATTGTCAAATGAAATAATCGCGACTTCGACTCGCTTTTTAGCTAGTTCGTCTTTAATTAGGTCATTCCTAAAAATTTCCAGCCCCTCATTCAAGGCATCTATGGGTGCGCCTTGCATGGAGCCGGAGGTGTCCAGCAGGAGGACGCAGGGACAGCGCGGCTCTGGGTTTTCGGCAAATTCTACGGCTTCGTCTAGTCTCATGGTTCGGGGTTGACCTGGGAGTGGCTCGATTTCTAGGTTTGTTACTTTCTACCCTAGCAAGTAGGTGACATATTTAACTCAATCTGCCCGATGGCGATCGTATTTTACCATTTACCTGAATCGATTTAAGATTTTTAATTGTAGATTTTAGATTTGAGAATTGGATGTCTGCGGTCAAAAAAACAAATTCATTCCTGCCTGTGGTATTATAGACTAATAGTATTACTGCAAAATAAGGATAAATCTTATGATTGCAACAGTCACGCAAAAATTAACCTTTGACCAATTCCTTGTAGAATGTCCAGAAGATGGACTCTATGAACTGGTAAATGGGGAAATTGTAGAGATGAATGCCACAAGAAATCATGATGATGTTGCTGATTTTACATCGGACTCATTTAAAGATGAAATTAAACGGCTAAACTTAAATTATGTTGTCAGGCTCACGCCAGTTATCAGAACTGTAAGTAAAGGCGGCATCGAACAAGGGCGGAGACCGGATGTCAGCGTAATCGATCGCAATTTGTGGCGATCGAACCGTTCTGCTTATGCTGCATTGCGGAAACCAATTCAATTGGCAGTGGAGGTAACATCAACAAATTGGGAGGACGATTATATAGACAAATTGGACGAATATCGGCGTCTCGGAATTCCTGAGTATTGGATTGTCGATTATTTAGCAATTGGCAGCAGGGAATTTCTGGGAAATCCCAAAGTTCCAACTGTCTTGGTTCACCTTTTGGATGCAGATGGCAACTATCAAAGAAGCGCGTTTAAAGGCAGCGAACGAATTGTGTCGCGGACTTTTCCCGAATTAACGCTGACAGCAGAAGAGGTGATGAATGTTTAAATTCGCTTAATCCACCTAGCCAGACTATTATCTATAAAAAATCACTGAAAATATGAAATCTGTTTCTGAAAAAAAAGCTATTAGTCCTTGGGAGTACAAACCTTGGTGGTGTCAGCCTTGGTCGATTCTTTTGACGGGCACGAGTCTGATTTTGGGTAGTTGGTTTTTGTTAAAAACTGTTTGGATAACTGTTTTAGTCGCGATTCCTTTATTAGCTTGGATGGGTTTTTTCTTGTTAGTTTGGCCGAGGTTGATGCTGTCTAGCGCAGTTTTAGATTCTGATGCAGATTAGGTTTGGGTGGTGCGCACCCTACGTTTAGGTTTTGTTGGTGCGCACCCTACGTTGTGGGTAAGGTGCGCGGTGCACACCCTACATTTGAGTGTTTCGCAGTCTAGATTTGCGGGTAATAGTCTTGAATTGCTTTTACTTCCATCGGGTGAGATTTGAGCGATCGAATTCCCGCTGCTGTCGCTTTGGCACCGGCTATTGTCGTAATAATCGGAATTTTGTAAGTCAAAGCTGTGCGACGGATAAAGATTCCGTCGGCTCGGGAGTCTTCGCCGGAAGGTGTGGTGATAATTAGTTGAATTTTCTCATTCTTGATCGAATCCAACAAATTCGGCCGCCCTTCGTGCATTTTCAATTCCAAATCTACCTCTAAACCTTGCTCTCGCAAAACTTTGCGTGTCCCGTGGGTTGCGACTACTTTGAAACCCAATTCTAAGAATTCCTTGACAACTGGTACAACTGCTAGTTTGTCCCGATCGCGCATCGAAACCAGCACGGTTCCAAACAGCGGCATCATTTGTCCGGCGCCGAGTTGAGCTTTGGCAAATGCTTTGCCAAAATCGGTGTCAATTCCCATTACTTCGCCGGTCGATCGCATTTCTGGCCCTAACAAGGTATCAGCTCCAGGGAACTTAGCAAAGGGCAATACTGCTTCTTTTACCGAAACATGACTGGGTATAATCTCTTCAGTAAAACCCAAAGCTTTTAGAGTTTTCCCGGACATGACTCGCGACGCCATTTTTGCTAAGGGAACTCCGATCGCCTTGGACACAAAAGGTACTGTCCGAGAAGCGCGCGGGTTAGCTTCCAAAATGAAAACTTGTTCCCCTTGAACGGCAAATTGAATGTTCATCAACCCGATCACTTTCAGGGATTTTGCTAATTCTACAGTCCAGCGGCGGATTGTTTCTAAAGCCGGGGCCGAAAGCGTTTGGTAAGGGATAGAACAAGCAGAGTCGCCGGAGTGGATTCCCGCTTCCTCGATGTGCTCCATAATACCGCCGATCGTCACATTGCCAGTAACATCGGCGATCGCATCTACATCCACCTCGATCGCATTCTCCAAGAACTTATCAATTAAAATCGGATGATCTGGTTCTACCAGGACGGCATAGGTCATGTAACGTTCCAATTCCGTATCGGAATAAACAATTTCCATTGCTCGCCCGCCCAACACGTAACTCGGTCGCACCACTACCGGATAACCGATCCGTTGAGCTACTATTAAAGCATCCTCAAAACTGCGCGCCAGACCATTAGCAGCTTGCTGAATATCTAACTCCCGCAGAATCTTTTCAAATCGCTCCCTGTCTTCAGCAGTATCAATGGAATCCGGCGAAGTTCCCCAGATTTTTGTTTGTACGTCCGGGTGATTTTCCAGGGATTTTTGTAAAGGTAGCGCCAATTTCAGCGGGGTTTGTCCGCCAAACTGAATAATTATTCCCTCGGGATTTTCGGCTTCGATGATGTTGAGAACATCTTCTTTTGTTAGCGGTTCAAAATACAGGCGATCGCTCGTATCGTAATCCGTCGAAACCGTCTCGGGGTTCGAGTTGACCATAATAGTCTCAAACCCGTCTTCTCCTAGAGAATAGGAAGCATGACAGCAGCAGTAATCAAACTCAATTCCCTGTCCGATCCGGTTCGGCCCGCCGCCTAAAATCATGACTTTTCGCTTGGTAGAAGGCAAAACTTCCGACTCCGGCGCGAGACTGTGGCCCACAGACGAAACCTTCTTTTCTTCATCGCCCACGTCCCAAATTGCCGCTCCCGCTTCGTAGGTGGAATAATAATAAGGTGTAAACGCTTCAAATTCAGCGGCACAGGTATCGACTGTTTTGTAAATCGGCACTACGCCTAACTCTTTGCGGTAAGCGCGGACTTGATCTTCCGATGTTTTGGTGGCGTAAGCAATTTGGCGATCGCTAAATCCCAACTGCTTTACTTCAAACATTGTCTGTTTTGTCAACTGTTCCAACCGCGTCCGTTTCAAGAACTTCTCAGTTTCCAGCAATTCCTGCATTTTATCCAAAAACCAAGGGTCGATTGCTGTGAACTCGAAGATATCTTCCACCGACATTCCCATCATCATCGCGTGGCGGACTGTAAAAATGCGATCGGGATTTGGCGTCCGCAATCCGGCGCGAATTTGTTCCAAACTCGGCAACTTTTCCGGTTTGTCGCACCCGTAACCCGCGCGGCCGGTTTCTAATCCCCGCAGCGCTTTTTGGAAAGATTCGTTGAAGCTGCGCCCGATCGCCATTACCTCCCCAACTGACTTCATTTGCGTTGTCAGAGTCGGTTCGGAACCGGGGAACTTTTCAAAGGCAAATCGGGGAATCTTCGTCACCACGTAGTCAATTGTCGGCTCAAAAGACGCCGGAGTTTTCTTTGTGATATCGTTGGAAATTTCGTCTAGGCTGTAACCTACCGCTAATTTGGCTGCCATTTTTGCAATGGGGAAACCAGTTGCTTTCGAGGCCAAGGCGGAGGAACGGGAAACCCGAGGGTTCATTTCAATAACGATGAAATCTCCGTTGACTGGATTGACGGCAAATTGGATGTTGGAACCGCCGGTTTCAACTCCGATTTCGCGGATAATTTTAATCGAAGCATCCCGCAGGCGCTGATATTCTTTGTCTGTGAGAGTTTGCGCCGGGGCGACGGTGATAGAATCGCCGGTGTGGACGCCCATCGGGTCGAGATTCTCGATCGAACAGATAATCACCACATTATCTGCCAAATCCCGCATCACTTCCAGTTCGTACTCTTTCCAACCTATCAAAGATTGTTCGATCAAAATTTGCGATACCGGACTGGCGTCAATCCCGCCTTGTGCCATTTCTTCAAACTCTTCTTGGTTGTAAGAAATGCCACCTCCCGTGCCGCCCATTGTAAAAGCAGGACGAATAATTAACGGATAACTGCCGATTTGATGACCAATTTCTTTGGCTTCGTCGAGAGTGTTGGCAATTCCAGAAGGGCAAACTGCGACGCCAATTCGCGCCATTGCTTCCTTAAATAATAGCCTGTCTTCTGCCATTTCAATTGCTGGCAACTTGGCGCCAATCAACTCGACGTTGTATTTTTCTAAAACGCCATTTTTAGCGACTGAAACTGCTAAATTTAGCGCCGTTTGACCGCCCATAGTCGGTAAAATTGCTTGAGGTCTTTCTTTAGCGATGATTTGTTCTAGGATGGCCGGCGTTAGAGGCTCGATGTAAATGCGATCGGCAGTTTCCGGATCTGTCATAATCGTTGCCGGGTTGGAATTCACCAACACTACTTCAAAACCTTCTTCTCGCAAAGCTTTGCACGCTTGTGTTCCTGAATAGTCAAATTCGCACGCTTGACCGATAACAATAGGGCCGGAACCAATGAGAAGAATCTTTTTTAAGTCTTGACGACGGGGCATAGTTTCGTAATTAGTAATTGGACAAGGTTGAGGATTAATTTGATATTTTGCATCAGTCTTAGAAACAGGCTTTCTAAGCTGTTCCCCCAAAAGCTTACTCAAAATAGTGCAAGTTTTGTTGTTAATTTGAAATTGTGCACCATTCTCAGCATTTTGGAAGCAGAACCTCGCAACTCCGGCTGACAGACACCCCCAGCTAACCAGAAATATTGATGAGAAAAGGGTGCAGTCGATCGGTAAATCAAGACTATTTTAAGTGTTGCGGTCAAATCGTGTTCTAAAATACACAATCCCTGTATTCCGCCCCATTAATCATTGTAGAGATTTAGGCGAAGGCGTGTCCTGACTGTGGGGAACGGATAAAATTAACCGGGTTGGATGATGAAATTTCCCGTAGCTTGCGGGGCGGGACGCCATCGCCCTCGGAGGATGTGACAATCACAGATCCAGCCATGTAGCTGCGGCGATGGAGGACACGGCAATACCGTGTCCCTACCCAAAAAAATTGATCGTCGCCCTCGGAGGATGTGACAATCACAGATCCAGCCATGTAGCCGCGGCGATGGAGGACAAGGCATTGCCTTGTCCATACCGTATTTCAGCGTATTTTTAGGCTTTGCGCGATCGGCGAATGAGTACACTTATCACTTGTCCCGGCTTTGCACCTCGCTGCGGCGGGCTCCAATCCCCGACGGCGGCAAATCCCAGTCGGTACAAGGTGTCGATGGTTTCTAACACGGCTGCGCGGGAACCGACAACCGCGATCCGCACGACTTCCTGTTCGGATACTGCTGATTCGTCATTTGGACGAGCGGAAAAGTTATCGTCAGGCACGAATTCCTGTGACATAATATGGTTTCCTGGTTTTTGGTTTTCTAGGAAAACCCAAAAACCCAGCCGCCCCGCACGGTAACGCAAAGCAGGGCGGCTACAGAGAGTGTTAAAATTCTCCGTTAGCCTCCAGACTGCCGTAATCAGTTTGGCGGTTAGCTGTCCATTGCTGTTGGTAGCAGCTTTGGGCGGAGCGAAGCGGAGGGAGTGCAACTAGATTTTTGAGCGACGCGGGCTGCTTCCTCTTTGAGCAAAGCAGCCTTAATTTCACAGCGTAGCCGCATAGGGGGCCGCCGTCAATCGATTTTAGATTTTAGATTTTAGATTTTAGATTGAGATTTTCCTCCAACAACTCTCGCACTCTCCCCTTCTCCCACTCTCCCCGTCTCCCGTCTCTCCCTCTCCCTCAACCCAACCTACTAGATGAGGGAATGCGCCGAGGAAGAGGTAAAATATGGAATCGTTCCAAAAGCTTAAAATCAAAAATCAAAAATAAAGATATGCCTAGAACTCAAGTGCGAATATTCCGTGCACCTGCTGCTTGAGGGCAACCACATCAATTTTAGATTTTAGATTTTAGATTTTAGATTTTAGATTGTCCTCCAACTACTCTCCCCATCTCCTATGCCTAGAACACCCAGCGAATATTCGGTACACCTGCTGCTTGAGGGCGGCCACCGCGAAGAAGTGCGTTTCGCAACGCTGCAAGATTTTCAAAAGTGGTACAGCAGTACGCTGGTACCGAAACAAGATTCAAGAGAATTTCTTAACGTCCCGATCAAAAATATTCAAGGCGAATACATGGTAGTTCGGCCTACCAGCGTTCTCGCAATTCGCGTAGAACCGATATTTACTTCTAGCGTCGAACGATACGATGAATAAGGAAAATTATCAATTGAGTAGGGAAGATTGGAAATTGAGCAAGATTTTTCGCTATCAGCTATTAGCGATCGCCTGTTGCATTTTGGCGATCGCTTTTTCGGTGCCCGCCGTTGCAGTTGCACCGCTGCAACCAATTAGTGTAAATCAGTTACAAGCGAGTGAATTGGAGTCGATCGCCTTTGACGCTCAAATCTGGGGCGAAAATGGCAAACCGGGCGATCGGGAATTGCTGTTAAAGTCGATCGACAACAGCCTCCGCTATCTCAATACATCGGCCGCCGCCAGTGCTTACAGCCGCTATCCAGTAGCAGGAGTTACGCGCGATCGAGTTCGGCGTTCCCTCGATCGATTCCGCCAATTAGTTGTCAGTTCCACCACCCCAGCGCAACTTCAGGAATCTGTCAAGCGCGAGTTTGTATTTTACAAATCCACGGGCAAAGACGGCAAAGGAACAGTTGCATTTACCGGTTATTTCGAGCCGACTTACGCAGCATCTCGCACGCCTAATTCCGAATACCGATATCCCCTGTACCGGATGCCGCCAAACATGGCATCTTGGCCGAAACCTCACCCGACAAGATTGGATTTGGAAGGCGCAGATGCTTTGCAGGCAAGCAAAGGATTGCTGCGAGGATTAGAATTAGTTTGGTTGCGCGATCGATTCCAAGCATTTCTCGTGCACGTCCAAGGTTCTGCGAGATTGCAGCTAACAGATGGTAGCGTGATGACCGTCGGTTTTGCAGGCAAAACCAGTCACAGTTATACAGGAGTCGGGCGAGAATTAGTTAAAGACGGAAAGTTTACTTTAGAAGAGTTAAATTTGCCGAAACTAAGGGAATATTTCACCACCTTTCCTGCAGATATGGACAAGTATTTGCCGAAAAATCAAAGCTTTGTATTCTTCCGGGATACTAATGGAGTTCCAGCCACAGGAAGCATTGGAGTGCCAGTAACTGCCGAAAGGTCGATCGCCACCGACAAAGCCTTAATGCCGCCCGGTGCACTAGCATTAATTAGTACAAAACTCCCTTATCCGAATGCGGCGGGACAACTCGAACAAAATGCGGTAAATCGGTACGTTTTGGATCAGGATACCGGCGGTGCAATCAAAGGCGCGGGGAGAGTTGACGTATTTATGGGAACGGGGGATTTAGCGGGCGATCGGGCCGGTTATATCAACTCAACAGGAGAACTGTATTATCCGCTTTTAAAGTAGATTAACTCTACTTCATGTGATTGTTCGTTGTGCGTCGCAATCCCGGACACGGCAGTGCCGTGTCCCTACAGATATCGCCGACAATCTATATGCAATCCTACTTTTGATAATTGCTATAAAATAGAAAATACCCCACTTTTTTAACCTCACAAATGCTAAACAAAATTTGGCAATTCTTCAAACGACTATTTCAGCGAATATTCGGAACCCCAACCCCACCCACCCCGCCGGAATATACCGCCATCCGCCCAACACTAACTGACGCGGAATACGAGTCGAAATTCATGGAAATCCTGGAAGGGGTGAATGCAGGCTGGAGTCGAGGGGATGTAGCGGGATTCTTAATCGCAAAACGCCTTAAAGATCGTGAATTGGCGGCTTGGTTGGGACGGTTTGGGCAAAGATTGTTAGAGGGGGAACATGATAACACCGCTGCTACGGATGCGGTGGGATCGCTTCAGGAATTGGCGCAGCGGCTGGTTTTGTTAGGTAGAATTGGCAGCGGGGAATTGTCAGAGGTTGCGAGGCAAATTGGGCGGGAGATATTGACACGATTTCCGCTGCCGGAGGTTGAGGATGATGGTGGGAAGGGGAGGGTAATTGAGGCGGTGTTTGTTGGGAATGGTTTGGGTTTTTCTGGGGAAGGGAACCGCAGAAGCCCAGAAGGTGCGGAGGAAGAATCTGAAGAGAATGTTGTAGAGGCGAAAGCGTGGTGCGAGCAAGGGAATGAGCAATATAATTTAGGACTATTTTCCGAGGCTATCGCATCTTATAACCAGGCAATTGCTCTGAAACCAGACTATCACGATGCTTTGCACAACCGAGAGGTAGCGCAGCGTAAGTTAGGCGAAATTAAATAGGCGAACTCGCTTGTATCTATAATTTTTGCTAGGTATGGCGAGCGATATGATAATATTAAGAATTAAGCTCGGTTTCTGTCGCTAATTCTCATAGAGTTAAAAGAGGAGTTTTAGGACTAAAGTTCTCACTAAAAACTTAATTGCTAAGGTGCGTTATAACTGAGATATTAGACAATTCTCAATAATCGTTTTAGGGCGTTGCTCAGAGCAACGGCCCACCAGAAAATTTATTTGTTGTGAAACAGGCATCTTGCCTGTTCTTGAGAATGGTACAAAATGTGAGTTATAAGCACCCTACAATACGTTTATACTATTAAGATTAATCCCAAATCCTTGCATCCACAACCCAAATCGAATGACACAAGTAATCGGCATTGACTTAGGCGGAACCGCAATTAAACTCGGCAGATTTAGCGAAGACGGCATTTGTCACCAATCCTTAACTGTCCCAACCCCTCAACCCGCAACGCCAGAAGCCGTTTTAGGCACAATGACGGATGCTATTTTGCAACTGAATCCGGTCGAAAATGCTGTAAGTGCGATCGGCATCGGCACTCCAGGCCCCGCAGACGCCGCCGGCCGCATAGCCAGAGTAGCAATTAACCTCAAAAACTGGCAAAATGTCCCCCTAGCTGACTGGTTGGAAGCTAAAACCGGACTGCCGACTATATTAGCAAATGATGCCAACTGTGCAGGATTGGGAGAAGCTTGGTTGGGCGCAGGAAAGCACTTTAAAAACCTAATATTACTAACTTTAGGTACAGGAGTCGGCGGTGCAGTTATCCTAGACGGCAAACTATTTACAGGCCATCAAGGCGCGGCCGGAGAACTAGGATTGATTACTATAAATCCCGACGGCCCGGAGTGCAACAGCGGCAATCGCGGTTCTTTAGAACAGTACGTTTCGGTGCAGGCAATTCGCCGGGAAACGGGTTTGGAACCTGTAGAATTAGCAAATTTAGCTAAGTCGGGAGATGCCAAAGCTTTAGAATTTTGGCAAAATTACGGGCGCTATTTGGGTATCGGTTTGGCAAGTATAATTTATATTTTAACGCCGGAAGCTATTATTATAGGCGGCGGAATTAGTGCTGGTGCAGAATTTTTCTTGCCGCAGGTTCGAGCCGAAATCGAGCGGCGGGTGCTGCCGAGTTCTCGCGAAGATTTGCAGTTATTGGTTGCTGAATTGGGCAATCAAGCAGGTATGGTAGGCGCCGCCAAATTAGCTTGGCAGCTCGCTCAATAGTTAAAATTTAAAAAGGCAGCGCATTTTACTGCGCTTTTTTCATACCTAAACTTAGGGCGCAAAAGCACCTTACCACAAAGAAATTAAAATCAATGTTAGGAGTTACTAAAAATAGTCTCCCTCCATCCTTCTAACTAATGAATTATTCATGGCAGAGATTGTCCGGTCGTATTTTTAATGTATTCCTGAATTTCTTGATAAGCGTCCGGGTTGCTTTGGCGGAGGATAACAATATTAGTTGCGCTGTCTGGCAGGCAAAAGCTTAGGCGACCGTTTTGTTCGCAAGCAAAAGAGCTAATTCGACTCATATCGATCGCAAATTCTTTGCGGTCATAATTAATTTTAATCCACGAGCCTCTAGAATTGCGGTCTATTGTTTTTTTTAGGTAATCGAGAACTTGCTTGTAAGCCTCATAATTGCCTTGGGGATTGAGGATAATCGGCTGACTGCTATTAGGCAGCCAAAAGGTGATACGCTTGTTATCCAGTTCGCTAGAAAAAGCACTAATAGTGTCAAGGTCAATTATGTATGTACTTTTCTCATAAGTAATTTTGCTCCAATAAGCCACAAAGCCTCCTCAAACCTGTGTTTCCTGGTATTTTAGGATAGTTTGACAACTCATACCATTTTAGATTTTAGATTTTAGATTTTAGATTGGGCATGACTGATGAGTATCAGGGTTTGGAACTTGCCTAAAGTTGCATTTTATTTTTAACTGGTATCACCTTTGAAATCAAAGCTAAAAACTTAAGTAAAAATATCAGCATTTTTACCATCTGCCTTCTGCCTTCTACCTTCTGCCTTTTGCCTTCTCCCTTCGGGTACTAGCCCCCCAACCTCTATGCTAGGGCTGAGGGGTGAGGTTTTTCACTGGTTGAGAATGCTGCCCGATATCTAGTCCGGTAAGTGCGGCCCCAATCAAATCCGATTGTTGGGTTGGGCGGGTGAGAGTACGATCGATTGTCTGCCTGATTTGAATATTGTGTACTCTCACCCGCCCCTACAGACATCTAATATATCAGAACTAATCGATCGGACATGATATGAGATCAGTTTCCTGCAAGTTTCCCGGCCACCAAGTCGCGCCCCTCAGCTTCTAAAAAATCCTGCTTTCCCTGGATGCTCGCCGCCTGGATAAACCCCTGAAACAAGGGGTGGGGGGCGCTAGGTCGAGATTGAAATTCGGGGTGAAATTGACAGGCTATGAAAAAGGGATGGTTGGGCAATTCGATCATTTCTACCAATCGACCGTCAGGAGATGTCCCGGAGACTACATAACCTGATTCTAAGAAAAGATTGCGGTAGGCGTTGTTAAATTCGTACCGGTGGCGGTGCCGCTCGTAAATCACTTCTTTCTGATAAAGTTTGAAAGCGAGGGTGTCTGGGTTGACACGGCACGGATATAAACCCAGTCGCATTGTACCGCCCAAATCAACTACATCTAGCTGTTCTGGCAATAAATTAATTACCGGATTTGCGGTATCTGGGTTAAATTCAGCGCTGTTGGCATCCTCTAGTTGGGCGATGTTGCGCGCCCATTCAATCACAGCACACTGCATCCCCAAACACAATCCCAAAAAGGGTATTTTATGGTGTTTGGCATATTCGATCGCCGCTATCTTGCCGTCTACTCCCCGAACCCCAAAACCTCCGGGCACAAGAATGCCCTTGATATCTTTAAGATAACTTTCGATGTTTCCCGATTCTAAATCTTCTGAGTTAATCCAGTGCAAATTCAGGTCGCAGCCGATCGAGATTGCTGCGTGCCGCAAAGCTTCGACCACCGAAAGATAAGCATCGTTCAACCGCACGTATTTGCCCACCAAAGCAATATCAATCTTGTGGTTGGGATTGTAAAGCCGCTTGACTAAGGTTTGCCACTGAGTCAAATCGGGGCGGCGCGGTTCGAGTTGCAGCAAATTGATGCTTTGTTCCGCTAAACCTTCCTGTTCCATCATCAGCGGCACTTCGTAGATACTTTTGGCATCTTGAGCGGTGATGACACATTCTTCGGGCACGTTGCAGAATTCCGACAATTTCTGTTTCATGCCCAAAGACAGCGGGCGATCGCACCGACAGACTAAAATATCTGGTTGAATGCCGATCGACCGCAATTCCTTCACCGAATGCTGAGTCGGTTTAGTTTTCATCTCTCCAGCCGAAGGAATCCAAGGTATCAGCGTGACGTGCATATACACAACATTTTGCCGGCCGACATCCTTGCGAAACTGCCGAATTGCCTCCAAAAACGGCAAAGATTCGATATCTCCCACGGTTCCGCCGATTTCCGTAATCACGACATCGGGATTAGTATTTTTTGCTACTCGGTGAATTCGTTCTTTAATCTCGTTAGTGATGTGCGGAATCACCTGCACCGTACTCCCCTGATACTCGCCGCGGCGTTCTTTGTTGATCACCGCTTGATAAATGGAACCCGTGGTGACGCTGTTGAGACGAGACATGGAAGTATCGGTAAAACGCTCGTAGTGCCCCAAATCCAGGTCTGTTTCCGCACCGTCTTCCGTCACGAAGACTTCTCCGTGCTGAAACGGGCTGAGAGTGCCGGGGTCAACGTTAATATAGGGGTCAAGTTTCAAAATCGAGACCGAATAGTCCCGCGACTTCAATAGGCGGCCCAAGGAAGCAGCGACAATTCCCTTGCCGATGCTGGAAACCACGCCGCCGGTCACAAACACAAATTTGCTCATAGGATTTTCGACTTTAGATCTTTCTCATTTAAGAAGGTAACACTCAACTCTAAGAGCTAAAATCAAAAATTGTCCAGCGGTGTTTGACCATTTCTCAAATACGGGTGGGGATACGACGAGTAGCCCATTTGCTCGATCGCGCCGTTTGCAGGGGTTTTGAGCTCGATCGCCAATTTCAAAACAGGTGATTGTTCCTCAGTTCGCTTGCAGCTAACACCAGTCAAGGGCGATCGATCTGCTGAAGGAACAACCTTCACCAAGGATTCTTTTCCTTTCTTCAGGAAAATCTCTGTAACCGATCTGTCAAATCTGACACACTGGCCAACTCTAAGACGGCCTCTCCTAAATTCTCTAATTGTTCAGCGGATAACTGACTGATGCGAGTTTGAATCTCCGACGACAACGGGCCGACACGGCGCTCCAACAGCCGCATAACTAATTCCAACTTTCCTTGTTTGATGCCTTGTTCGATGCCTTGTTCGATGCCTTGTTCTCTCCCGATTCTGGTAGCTTTGGTAATTGCACCGCGCTGGTCTTGAATAAAAATTTCTCGCCTTTCTAAATCTTCCAATTCATCAGGGTCGAGATTCGCTTCATTCGCGATTGCAAAAGCCTGTCGGAGTTCCGGCACATTTCCCAACTCTTCGGGAACAGACCTTAAAATTTGAGCGCTTTTCATGAAATATATCCACTTATCTGTCAGCGTTTCTAACTCCTGTAATGTCTTGTCAAATTTTGGCAACTCAACAAACACAAGTTCAAATTCATCAGCTAGATAGTCTGTTAAAAAAGTTTTTTCTTTGAACACAAAGCGCGAAATCACTGTTTCCAGGTGATCAAACATTTGAAAATCGGTAATCGTCAGAGCAATCACAGGGTTTAACAAGCTGTAACGGCTTCCTGTGGTTAGCTGCATCGAATAAGCTTTAGTGGCATTGTATAAAATCCGCTTCTCGAATGACTCTACATTCAATACTTGCATTTCAATAATTACCGTCTTGTTTCCATCAATTTTAGCTTTGACATCCAAGTAAGTATCTTTGACTCCTTTAATTTTGGGAGCTAAATAAGGGTCGATAATTTCTAAATCTTCGATGACTGGCTGTGCTTCGTAGAGAAGGGCATTCAAGAAACTAATCAAAATGTCCTTACTCTCAGCAGAGCCGAAGATTTTTTTAAAGGCAAAGTCGGTTTTGGGGTTAATAAAATTCATGGCTTTTTCAATTTATTAAAGGTTAAGAGGTTGAGATTAGAGTTATTTAATTATTTAACTATCATACAATCTTGTAGTTTGGGTTCGCGGACGATCGCCCCAACCGACATCACCCCAATACGGATGCAAGCCGACAGCAGCCGCCCAGAGCAATCATGGCTTAGACAAAAGTGCCAGCCCCCAGTCCGCCCCTCTGGAGTCAATCTAAAATCTAAAATCTAAAATCTAAAATCTAAAATCGACCCTACCCCCTCAGTCATTTTTCCCAAAAAGCTAACTCAGGAACGTTTCGCCAACGGTAAGGTCATGGTAGACAAAGCTCCTCAAGTCTGCTAAAAAAAACAGCTATGAAGTTTGTCTGCGTTCTCTCCCCCCAACAATTGCTTTCTGCTGGTATCGCATTGCTCGCAGCGATCGAGTGTGGCGCGTGGCTCGCTCCAAATGCGGCGCGGGCAAAAGCTGCGGGGGAAAATTATTCGTCTCTGTCGCCGAAAATCCTCGCTAGTAACAACGATGTTAAGTGCAATGGGGCGCGATCGCCACAAAATCGGTGTCCAGTCGGCGGTTTGTTCGTCAAAACTCAAAATACAGCCAGAGAACAAGTCTTTCCTCTCAAGCAGACTGAAGTTAAAGCCAAAATTGCTGGCAATATTTCGCGTGTCGAAGTTGTTCAGAAGTTTGAGAATCCTTTTCCCGAATCTTTAGAAGCTGTTTATGTATTTCCTTTGCCCGACGAAGCGGCGGTGGATGATATGGAAATTAAAATAGGCGATCGCACTATTAAAGCTGATATCAAACTCCGCGAGGAAGCTTTAGAAATTTACGAACAAGCCAGACAGCAAGGCCGGACTGCGGGTTTGTTGGAACAAGAACGCGACAATATTTTTACTCAGTCTCTGGCGAATATCAAGCCGGGAGAAAAAATTGAAGTTACGATTCGCTATACGGAAAGTCTCAAGTTTGCCGGTGGCGATTACGAATTTGTGTTTCCAATGGTGGTTGGGCCGCGCTATATTTCGGGAAATCTGACCCCCCCCAACCCCCCCTTACCAAGGAAGGGCGATAGTTCTGAGTCTCCAGGGGCGAGAAATACCACCCCCCCCAACCCCCCCTTAGTAAGGGGGGGCAATTCTCAATCCCCCCCCTTAGTAAGGGGGGGCGATTCTCAATCCCCCCCCTTAGCAAGGGGGGGGCAGGGGGGGGTTAATACCGATGCCGATCGCATTAACCCGCCTGTCTTGCCTCCGGGAACGATCTCGGGTCACAATATCGCTGTTTCGGTAGAAATAGATGCCGGAGTTGCGATCGGCGATGTCCGCTCTACTTCCCATCAAATTACAACTGACCGCAGCGGCAATATTGTGCAAGTCCAATTAGCCAATTCTGACAAAATTCCCAATAAAGATTTAATTTTGCGCTATCGAGTGGCGGGCGAAAATACGCGCTCAACTGTCTTGACTCAATCGGACAAGCGGGGCGGTCATTTTGCTACTTATTTGATTCCGGCATTAAATTACAAAACTAATGAAATTGTACCTAAAGATGTCGTGTTTTTGATGGATACTTCCGGTTCTCAACAGGGCGAACCGCTGGCAAGATCTAAGGAGTTGATGCGCCGCTTCATTCAAGGGCTGAATCCCAACGATACTTTTACTATTATTGATTTTGCCAATACTGCGCAAGCGCTTTCAACTACTCCTTTAGCGAATACTGCGGAAAATCGACAAAGGGCAATTAATTATATTGACAAGTTGCAGGCTAACGGAGGCAGTGAACTGCTTAACGGCATTCAAGCAGTGAGGAATTTTCCGGCGGCAACGGAAAGGCTGCGGAGTATTGTACTAATTACTGACGGTTACATTGGTAATGAAAATGAAGTGCTGGCGCTGGTTCAGCAGAGTCTGAAACCGGGAAATCGACTTTATAGTTTTGGTGTCGGCGGTTCGGTGAATCGGTTTTTGCTCAACCGTTTGGCAGAAGTGGGAAGAGGCACGTGTCAAGTAATTCGTCAAGATGAACCGTCAGCAGAAGCAGCAGAAAAGTTTTTTAGTCAAATTAATAGTCCGGTATTGACTAATATTCAAATTAGTTGGGAAGGAGTGGGGGAAAAACCGGAGATTTATCCGATCGCTGCGCCGGATTTGTTTGCGAGTCAGCCGCTGGTTTTGTTTGGCAAAAAGACCGATCGAGCTAACGGCCAACTTCGCATCCGCGGCACTCTTGCAGGCGGCAAAGCTTACGAGCAAGTTTTACCTGTCAATTTTGCTCAATCCGGCGGGCGGCAGCGGGAGTCAACTTCAGTCGCAGCAACCGCTACGGATTTTGGCAATCCGGCGGTAGCTCAACTTTGGGGTCGATCGCGCATTAAAGATTTAATGAATCAAATGTTTGGCGGCGAGACTAAATCTCTGGTGGAAGCTGTGACTAATACTGCTCTGACTTATCGCTTGCTGTCGGAATACACGGCTTTTGTGGCTGTGAGCGAAGAAGTCCGAGTCGAACCAGATGGATCTCGTCGTCGCGTGCAAGTGCCTGTAGAACTGCCGCAGGGTGTCAGCTATGAAGGTATTTTCGAGTCTGGAGGGGCGGAGCCAACTAGAGGCGGCACTCGCAGCGTTACCTCGAATCGCAACTCGGCACCGATGAGTCCAGCTCCTGCTATAGTGCCGCAGCAAGGTAACAGCCAATTGCAACCCCAGAAGCCTTTGGCTTCTCGCTGGCAAGTAGTTAGCGCTGAAGGGTTGGATGCCGGGGCGATCGCCGCTTTGACTCAATACCTGCAATCGGTTAATCTCCCGGCGGGGGTTAGCGGTGAAACGGTGTGGGAGTTATCGGTACAAGACGGCCGCGTTGCCCGACTGGCGATCGACACTCAAACCTCGACGCTGCAAGCAACAGACGCCGTAGAGACTCTCAAGAAAGCCTTGAGTTCCTGGCAACCTCCCGCAGGATTCAAGGGTACGCTGCGCCTGAAGTTGCAAATTACGGTCGATCGTTAAGCAATGAGTATTTATGTCAAAAAACATTAACTTTTAATTCAAAAATACCGAAAGCGCGATCGCTACCCCGAGGAAGATATAAAATCTTTATTAAGAGAGTGCCTTTAAACAGAAAGTGATGTTAATGGGATTTCTACCGTTTGAGGCAAACGCTGAAACAGTCTAATTTCTCAAACAGTCTAATTTCTGAAAAAACCTTAAGAGTAAAGATTTCTCGATCGAAACCCCCCAATCATAGAAGGTATCACGCCCTATGGAAGTTAGCGAACTGCTCAACAATTACGAAAAAGGAGAAAGAGACTTTACTGGAGCCGACCTCAGCGGGGCAAACCTGAGCGGAGCAATCTTAATCGGAGTCAACCTTTCGCGAGCTAATCTTTCCGGGGCGAACCTCAGTAGAGCATTTCTTACCAAAGCAACACTCAAAGGTGCACTGCTGCACAGAACAAATCTGAGTTTTGCCAAAATGGGTGAAACCAAACTCTCAGGCGCAGATTTGACAAAAGCCAATTTGAGCGGAGCTTTTTTGGTAAAAGCAAAAATGCCGAGGGTAAAGTTAAGCGGGGCAACTTTAACGGGCGCAAACCTGCGCGGTGCTGTGTTGTGGAATGCCAATTTGTGCAGCGCCGACTTGCAATTAGTTAACTTGCTGGGCGCGAATCTGACGGGAGCTAATTTTAAGTGGGCAAACCTTTACGGTGCAAGGCTCAATAGTGCAAAACTTTTTGGAGCTCAATTAACCGGAGTCAGTCTGCGGCGAGCGCAGTTGACAGGGGTGAATCTTTGCGGTGCAGATTTGAGCGGCGTCAACGTGAGCGAAGCTAAACTGATGGGAGCTAATTTGGAAGGCTCGAATTTGGCGGGGGCGAATTTCAGCGCGGCTCAGTTGCGGGGGGTGAAGTTAGCGGGAGCAAACTTAACCGGGGCTAAGTTGAGGGGAAGTTGTTTGAGAGGAGCAAATCTGAATTGGGCAAAGCTGTGTCAAGCAGATTTGATTGCAGCAGATTTGAGCGAGGCGACGTTAATAGGAGCTAATTTAGATAATGCTTTGTTGGCGGGAGCTATTTTGCCGGAATCTACTAGGCGCTATTTTTCCTTAGCTGGGGCGGGCCAAGTCAATTCTTGGGAAGTTAATGAGATTTCAAATGGGTAAGGGGGAATGGGGAATGGGAAATTGTTGGTTCTCACCCAATGAAAACTAAAAACTAATATCTATTTAAAAAAGTATTGCTACAATCCTCAATATTATACGAATTTAGTTGGCGATCGCCCTCGCCCACAAAGAAACCGGGCTTTTTAACTTTTATAGAGGCTTTTAACCGCGTGTATTTGGGTTAAAAAACCAAGGTGATGGACACCCGTGCGATCGCGAACTAGAATTATTAAAAGTGGCAGATATCCGCGCCGTAGACGGCATTGCCCTGTCTCTACAAGGGACTGCGCTCAAAGTTTTCTGTTGAAATCAATTCTTTAATCTCAAATCTAAAATCGTTATGACTGTTAATTTTGGGGTGGTGCTGGTAACTGCGGCATCGGAGGCGGAGGCGGAGAATCTCGCTAAAACTCTAGTTGAACACAAGCTGGCTGCTTGTGTGAGTTTGTCGCCAATTCGCTCTATTTATACTTGGCAAGGCGAGATTCATGCCGAGTCAGAGTGGCAGTTGCTGATTAAAACTGATTTGGCTAAATTTGAGGCTTTAAAAACAAAAGTTCAGGAACTCCATTCCTATGAAGTTCCCGAAATTATTGCTATTCCTATTATCGCTGGCAGCCATGCTTATCTGAATTGGCTGGGACAATCTTTAAGTTTGTAGTCAAGACTTTAGTCCTAAATTATCCAATGAAGAGGGACTGAAGTCCCTATTACAAATGGTCAGAAACCTAGGAATTATGACTGCTAGGGCCGATGACGCCGATTTTGTGGCGAAAACTTAGTTCGCCGCCGAACCAGCCTGTAATGCCCAGCAAGGCTGCCACGACGATCGAAATTGCTAAACCTGTATATACGATCGGCTCAGCCGGATTTCCTTGTCGCAACACCAGGTTAATCAGGGAAAGTACCATAACCGCCACATTGCCGCCCATGTGCAACCAACCGGCACTGCGCTCGCGCACTCTTTTAACTTTGAAAAAATCTAAAAAGCCCGTGATTGCGGCCAAAATCCCCGCAGCAAAACCGACACCGATCAGCCAAACCGAAGCTCTCGCCCAAAACGGATCGCTTGTCAGCCAATAACCGATGTCCGTGCCGGCGGCTCCTACTAAAAAGGCTACCGGAAACAGTACGAGCACGGGGTGAAGCGGATGGCCTGCAATTGCAACTGAACTCGTTATGCCGGCGTCGCGATACTCTGTATCGTGACTTTCGAGAATCGGCGGAAGATTTGGATAGGGCGTACTATTTCTGGGATTTGTTTCCATGATTCCTACAGATAACTTTTGTACAACTAAGCCGTTTTTATTGGATTGAACTTAATCCCAAACCCGCTCGCCATTTTCGTCAACGCGGGCCTGCCGAATTACGTCGGAAATTTCGTCTGCGTCTTTGACGTGGTGCAGGGCTTTCTTTTCCCCGTCCGGTTCTTCTACAATCACATAAGTTGGAACTGTAACAACATCTCCCGTGATGTCTGGCACGTGGTCTACCGCCAGTTGCTGGGCTTTTTCTTCGATGGTTTGCGGTTTGTCGGAAATGCGATCGCCCGGATTGGCACTGCGGTTAATATCTTTTTTCTCGTTCGGTTTGTCGATACTCATAAAACCTCTCTGGTGTTTCTAATTTTTTGGCTGGTACTGACTGTAATTCCTACTATTGAACGAAAAATCTACCTGCAGAAACATCTCCCGAGGGGTGGAAGTTTTAGTTATGCCGATCGCAGGCAGCCTCTTCCTGTAGGTAGAGGTTTTTTGTCTTGTTCCGAAAAAACCTAAGGTAAAATCTAAGCATGATATTTTCCTTCCCTTTGAGTTGCCCATGAAAAGTTACGATTGGATTGTTGTCGGCGGCGGCATTACGGGTGCGTCACTGAGTTACGAACTGGCAAAAAAAGGTTTTGCTGTGCTGCTTTTGGAACGAGATGCTACCCTGCAAAATGCTACTCGTTTTAGTTACGGCGGCTTGGCTTATTGGTCTGGCACGACTGATTTAACTCGTCAATTGTGTGGGGAAGGTATCGAACGCCACCGCAATTTATCGGCCCAATTAGATGCTGATACTGAGTTTCGCGAGTTGGATTTGTTGCTGACAATTGATGCGGGCGATGATGCCGAAAAAGCGGCAGCTAATTATGCGCATTTTGCCATTCCTCCGCAGCTTTTGAGTGTTGCAGAAGCTGGCGATTTGGAACCTTTGCTGGATAAAAGCAATCTCGCCGGAGCTCTGACTGTGCGTCACGGTCACATTTCGCCGACTTCCACAAATAAAGCTTATTGTCAAGGGTTTCTGCGGTTGGGAGGAACTATAGAATTTGCTGAAGTAATTGGGTTTATAGAAGAGGGAAATCGGATTTCGGGAGTCAAGACGGCGCAGGGAATTTATAGCTGTGAAAATGCTGTTGTTTGTGCTGGAGGTTGGAGTCGGAGTTTGCTGAAGCTGGCTGGTATTTCTGTGGGAGTTTATTTTAGTCGCGCGGAGATTTTGGAAACTGCACCTGTGGATTTGAAACTCAGGACTTTTGTGATGCCTGCGCTATTAAAACGTTTTGAATTGGAAGCTGAATCGAGTAGAATTGAGGTGGATTTTCTGTGGGATGAACCGGGTAAAGAATTGCTGTCGCCGATTTTAGATCCGGGTGCAATTCAGTTTAATGATGGGAGTTTGCGGATCGGGCAATTGTCTCGCACTTTGAGCGATTTGAATGCTAAAGTCGATCGCGAAACCAGCGAAAGGGCAATTCGTGCAGGAATCGGCAAGGTTTTGCCAGCTTTGGCAGGTTTACCTGCAACTTGGCACGATTGTATTGTGGCATTTAGCGCTGATAAATTGCCCGTAGTGGGGCCCATTGGATCTCGCCCTGGATTGCACGTTTTTTCGGGCCTCAGCAATCCTTTGGCTATTGTACCTGCTGTGGGAGAGCGATTTGCAAATTGGGCGACGGGAGAAAAAGATTGGGCGATCGAACTTTTGTCTCCCGATCGATTTATAGCAGAAGGAAGAAGGAAGAAGGAAGAAGGAAGAAGGAAGAAGGAAGAAGGAAGAAGGAAGAAGGAAGAAGGAAGAAGGAAGAAGGAAGAAGGATAGATGACTACTGACTAATGACTAATGACTAATGACTAATGACTAATGACTAACAAAGGCAGCGCGACAATAAATGTAGTACCTTTGCCGATCGCACTTTCCACACTTATTGTACCGCCGTGCAGGTCAACTATGTGCTTGACAATGCAGAGTCCCAAACCCGATCCTTTAATGTTGCCTACATTAGCACCCCGTTCAAACTCCTGAAATAGTTTTTCTTGATATTCCGCTGTCATCCCAATTCCCTCATCTCGAACGCACAAAATTATTTGCTGGTTTTCGCAGCTTAATTCTAAACTGACATTGCCACCGTCCGGAGAATATTTAATGGCGTTTGAAAGCAAATTAGTCAGGAGGTGGTGCAGTAGTTTTGCATCGAGATTGGCGTGCAGCGGATCTGTTTGGGCGCGGAAAGTTACGACGTGTTTGTCGGTGACTATCGGTTGCAGTTCTTCTAAAATAGAGGTGCAGAAATTCGTCGCATTAATCGGATTTAAATTCAAGGAAACTTTGCCGGATTCTGCTTTGCTAAGCATTAAAATATCTTCCAGCAATCCACTCATATTGCTGACGGCTTTTTTAATGCGAGCGACATTTTTATTTGGGGTTCCTGACGCGCTTTGCAATTCGCTATCTTCTAGCATTTCAGCCGAGAGCTGTATGGTAGTTAAAGGAGTGTTTAAATCGTGGTAAGCCATTGAAATAAATCGCGATCTGTTTTCGCTTTTCGCTGCTGCTAGCGCAATTAGTTTTTGCATTTTAACTGCTTCTTGATGTTTGCTCAGCGCTATCTTGATGGTGGCGTGCAGTTCTCTTTCTTTAAACGGTTTGAGGAGATAGCCGTAAGAGCCAGTATTTTCGGCTCGCTGCAAAGTTTCGTCGTCGGCATAGGCAGTTGTATAAATAATTGGGATATCTAATTCTTGATTAATTATTGCTGCTGTTTCTATACCGTCAATGTCGCCTTTGATGACTATATCCATTAAAATTAAATCGGGTTCCATTTCGCCTGCCCGCTGGATGGCATCGGCTCCTGAAGAAACGATATCGGCGATTTTATATCCCAATTTTTCTAATTTGTAGGATAAATTTTTAGCAATTAATAGTTCGTCTTCCACAATCAAAATATTAATTTCTTTTTCTGCAAAAATCATAAGTTTAAAACCTTTTAGAGTAGGTTAATTCGTTAAATTTCAAGTGGAAGGCTGTGCCAGTTTTTCTTGACAGTTCGATGCTTCCTTCTAACTGCTCGGTTAAAGTGCAGACAACTTGAAAGCCCATCGAGTTAGTTTTCCGAAAATCTAAGTTTTGAGGAAAGCCAATGCCGTTGTCCTTAACGAAGAGGTGGATTTCCCGATCGCCCGTTTGATAGCATTCTACACTAACTGTACCAGCCGTGCCATCAGGAAAAGCGTGTTTGAGGGTATTTGAAACCAATTCATTGGCAATTAAACCGCAGGGAGTAGCGGTTTCAATATTTAGGTAAATTGGTTCAGCTAATACCTGTAACTGAATTCGGTTGTCGCTAATATTGTAAGAGTGAAACAAGTTACTTACCAAATCTTCGAGATATTCGCCAAAATTAATTTGCGCCAGGTTAGTCGATCGGTACAGTTTCTCGTGAATCAGAGCCATAGAATAAAGGCGATTCTGACTTTCTTCAAACATTTTGGCTAATTGCGGGTCGGCAACTGTGTTAGATTGCAATTCTAACAGACTGGCAACTACGCAGAGGTTGTTTTTGACGCGGTGGTGAATTTCTTTGAGCAAAATTTCTTTTTCTTTGAGGGAGTTTTTCAAATTTGCTTCCGCTTGTTTGCGCTCGCTCAGTTCAGCTTGCAGTTGCTGGTAGAGTAGAGATTGCTGAATGGCGATCGCTAATTGATTCACCAACTGCTGAAATAAATTGATTTCCCATTCTTGCCACTCGCGAGGGCGATGGCATTGGTGGGCAATCAGCAATCCCCAAAGTTGGTTGTGCTGAATAATCGGCACTACTAACTTTGCCCTAACATGAATTTGTTTCATAAACTCCACCATACAAGGCGTAAGGGAGGGATCATCTAGTTCGGAGATCGCACAAATTCGCCCTTGCAAATAAAGCTGAGAACTTTCAGCGGGAAAAACGTCTTCGACAAAACATCTATCCACGAGTTTGCTGCATCCTTCTGCCACGGCTTCAGCAATGACTCGCCCGCCACCTTCGGGTAAAGTTTGATAAACCAAAACTCGATCGGCTAACAATACTTGCTGGAGTTCGGCAACGGTAGTGTTGAGAATTTCCTCTAATTGCAAAGACTGGCGGACGCGACGGGCGATCGCCTCCACGAGCCGTTCTCGCTCGAACTGCTGCTGCAGGGCGATTTCGGCGTATTTAGAATTACTGATATCGGCGGCGTAACCAATAATTTCGATCGGAATGCCTTTGCTGTCAACCAATAGTTTCAGTTCCGTCCGCAGCCACCGGTAAAGTCCGTCTCGGTGCAAAAAGCGGTACTCGAAAATGCAATTTTTGCCCTCGGACAAATTAGAAAAATTTACTATAAATTGTGGTCGATCTTCAGGGTGAATCCGGCTAGACCAAAAGTTAGAATCCGCTAACAGTTCTTGGGGGTCGTAGCCAACTATTGCCTTAACGTTGTCGCTGATGTAAGTAGTACAAAAATCTCCCGTAGGTGCGGCAGTAAAAATTACTGCCGGATTAGAAGCCAGTAAAAATTGCAGGCGTTCTTTTAACTGCTGCAATTCCATTTCTGCTCGCTTACGATAACTGATATCTTGGATCGCCCCCATGCTGTAGAGAGGAATTCCCTCGCGGTCGCGGATCAGCGTCACCGTCAAGTTTGCCCACATCAGCTCGCCATTTTTCTTAATCAAGCGTTTTTCACTCCCGAAGCGAGAAATATTGCCCTCGACAAGCTGCTTGACTTGCTCCACATCTGCTTCTAAATCTTCTGGATGCGTTAATTGAGTAAAAGTCATAGTCGCCAACTCCGCATCGCTGTAGCCCAACATCTGGCGGTGAGCTTCATTCACCTTGATCGTGCGGTAGTCGCGCACGCTTGTCAAACCGATCGCGATCGGAGCATCGTCAAATAAGTTGCGAAACTTTTCCTCGCTCTTTTGCAGTGCAGCTTCTGCCTGTTTGCGAGCGGTAATGTCTCGGGCGACCCACATGACCCGATCGAACTCCAGCGGCGAAATACTGGCATCAAACCAGAATAACTTGCAGCCAATTTCCATCCTGTATTCAACTCTGTGGGTTTGCCCAGATGCCAATGTTTGGCGAATGTGGCCGAGGGCAAAATTAGCTTCCGCTTCTGGCAAGATGTCGGCGAGGGTTTTCCCCAGCAGTTCAGGAGCGGGTTTGTACAGCAATTCGGGAGCCGTGGGGGCAATTTTGAGGTAGCGGCCCGTTGCGTCGAAAACCACCACAATATCCGTCATGGCATTAAACAGCGCCAGCAGTTCGGCTTCGGAGTTTTGGAGTTTTTCTTCGGTCAATTTGCGCTCGGTAATGTCGGTGTCAGTCCCAGTCAGGCGGCAGGCCTTGCCGGAAGCCGATCGGATCGCGCTGCCGCGGGCAAGTATCCAGCAGGTGCTGCCGTCTTTGCGCAGCATCCGGTGTTCAACTTCATAAATTTCTGTCACACCTTCTAGATAAGCCTTTACTGCTTCCTCGACTGCAACTCGATCGTCGGGATGAACGTGAGACGCCCAATTTTCCATGCGGTTGGGAATCTCTGCGTCCTGATAGCCCAACCAAGCTTTCAAAGACGGAGCAATGTAGATTTCGTCGGTTTCCAAATTCCAGTCCCAAACCCCGACTTTGCCCGCCGATACTGCGAGTTCGTACCATTGAGTCCGCTGCTGGACTCTCCGTTCTAACTCTGCATTGAGCTGCTGCAAAGCGATTTCTGCTTGTTTGCGAGCCGTGACATCCCGGCCTGCTGCTTGATACTCGACGATTTGTCGGCTCTCGTTGAATATAGCCCGATCGATCCACTGCTGCCAGCGAATTTCCCCGCTCGGCAAAATTACTCGGTGTTCGCAAGTAAAAATAGGCCGCTCGGGAGACACAGAAGTATATAGCTCTTGAAAAATTTCTCGGTCTGCTTCTGGGATCAGCGGCATGAAGCTGTTGCCGAGCAAGTCTTCTAGTTTCACGCCGAAATAACGGCAATAAGCTTGATTGACAAATGTGATTTTACCGTTGGGGAGGTAGCGGCAAATCAGTTCGGTTTGGTCTTCCACAATCGCCTGGTAGCGCGCCTCGCTCTGCTGCAGGTCTTGTTCGGCATTTGTGCGATCGCTGACTCGTTTTTCTAGTTCACAATTGCCGTCTAACAGTTCGCATTGTTCTTGGAGTTTTGCCGGTTCTTGGTGCAGTGCCTCCATCCAGCTATAAATTGCTGGGCGAATCCTTTTTTCGCTGACTAAACCTACGACCTGACCCCGTTCATCCACAATCGGCAAGCAATCGATCGAGTATTGACAAAATAGCTTAAATGCGGTAAAAATATCTGTAAATTCTGATTCTTTTAAAATTATTAAATTCCGCGTCATTACGTCGGCAACTTTTATGCCTTGCCATCCGTATTCGGTGGCTAAGTTCAGCACATCTTCCGGGCTTAGCAGTCCGACTAGCTGATTTTCATCGACAACTAAGACGCAACTAATCGATGCTTTTACCGTTTCGTTTGAGTGCGGCGGTGAATTAGGCAGCGGACAAGGGTTTCTCGCCCCACGCATCAGGGCGATCGCATCCCCGAGGCAAGTGGAGGGCGCAACCGTCACAGGGTGGCGATCGACAGCTTTTAAGGGCGATCGTAAATTTGCCGGCAAATTAGCAAGTTCCATCAGTCTTGGCGAAAAAGTATTGCTAATTAACTTTAGCAACACTTTTAGTCATCTGGCTGATGACTGATGACTGCTGACTGATAACCAACCTTATTTTTGACGAATGAGAATATAAGTTTTCATCCCCCCTTTGCCTTTAACTTCAATAATTCCCCGCTCCTGAAACAAATATTTGTGTTCTAATAATTTATAAGTAGTTTCGCTGACTTGAATCCGCCAAGGCAAACCGTGAGATTCCATGCGGGAAGCAATATTTACTGTGTCGCCCCACAAATCGTAAATAAACTTTTTGATGCCAATTACTCCGGCAACAACCGGGCCGCTGTGAATGCCGATGCGGATGCTAAAATATTTATTATGGCTAGCATTAAATCTGGCTATTTCTGCTTGCATATCTAGCGCCATTCGGGCGATCGCGTCTGCGTGGTCTGCCCGGGGATTGGGCAGCCCTCCAACCGCCATGTATGCGTCGCCGATAGTCTTGATTTTCTCTAGGCCGTGCTGTTCGCACAAAAGGTCGAATCCTGAGAAAATCTGATTCAGGAGCTCCACAAGCTCGATCGGATTCATGACGGCAGACAAAGCTGTAAACCCCACAATGTCTGCGAACAACACAGTCACTTGCGGAAAGTATTCGGCAATAGTAGTTTCGTTTTGCTTGAGGCGTTCTGCTATTGCTTTGGGCAAGATATTTAACAGCAGCTTTTCGGATTTTTCTTGCTCTTCTCGCAGGGCATCTTCTGCTTGCTTGCGTTCCGTAATGTCGTGGTAACTCCAGACTCTGCCGATAATTTGATCTCCGAGCCGCTGCGGTTGCGAATAGCGTTCAAAAAATCTGCCGTCTTGAAATTTCAACAAATCGTAACTTTCGGCTTCTGGCTGCTCGTAAAGCGATTCTATTCTCTCTTGGAATGCTTGGGGGTCTTTGAGTTGGTTCAGGACAAAAGCGTTCATTTTGGCGTCGTCTCGCACTGCCATCACTTCGTTAGGTATGCCCCACATTTCCACAAATTGTCGATTGAAAGTGACTATTTTTCGGCTCATGTCAATAGCTAAAATACCGTCTGCAGTAGAATCAAAAGTTGCTAGCAGCAGCGACACAGATTTTCCGAGGGCGTCTTCTGCCATTTTTCTAGCAGTAATATCTCGCAAAATAGCGCGAATCGCTACTAGCGAACCTTGCGCAAATTTACAGCTTATGCTGCCTTCCAGCAAAATTTTTTCCTGATATTTAGTAATAAATATTACTTGAAGAAAGGCTGGATACAACGTATTTTCATTTACAGTCTTTTCGATAATAGCTTGATACAATATATCCTTAGACTCTTCGGAACTGTTGGGATGAATGATATCAAAAACAGTCATTTGAGCAATTTCTGCTTCGCTGTAGCCCAGAGTTTCCCGCCAAGCCCGATTTACATACAAAAAATGACCGTCCGCTCCAATACTTTGAATTAAGTCAGTAGCATTTTCAAATAAGTCTCGCAGTTGTTCTTCGCTTTCCCGCAAAGCTATTTCAGCTTGCTTGCGCTTGATAAATTGACCGAGTTGGCTGCCGATTGTTGCCATTATCTGGAGCAATTCTTCATCAAAACACTGCACTTCACGGCTGAAGAAAATCATCACCCCCAACACAGACTTTGCAGAATTTTCCGGGTCGTAGTCGCCCAAAATTGGGAAACCAAAAGCTCCGTGCAGTCCTTCTTCTGCAGCGATTTCTCGGCGCAGACAACTGTCGCTTTTTGTGACATCTGCAATCCACTGAGAGGAACCGCTAGCCCAAACCATACCGGGCAATCCTTCGCCAAATGCACAGGTCATTTGTTCGGTAAATTTGGCAAATTTTGGGATAGAAACTGAGCGTTTTGTCCAACTGGCGACGCACCGAAGCAAATTGGGGTCAGAAACCCCAGCTATTCTCTTAGCTTGTGACAGCAGTTTTTCCCCAGCTTCTGGCATCCAAAGTTCCGCCGTATCCCATCCCAAGCTATCGCAAATTACGGGGAGGATTGCTGCTATAGCTTTTTTGATTGTTTCGGATGCCGACAGGATGCGAGTGGTGACGTACTGAGTTATTTGTCGCTTGCGGGCGCGCTGTCTATCTGTCACATCGCGGCCGATGTACACGAAATCTTGAACGGCGGCCCAAGATGCAGAAATGCCTTTAATGTCAGTCGGAATCGCCGTACAGGAAAAGGAAACTGTTAGCTTTTCTCCGGTTTTTGCCGTGCAAATTACTTCTGTGTGAGTTTGAGATTGTTGAGGCTGCTCTTGGCTGACTGCTTGCAAAGATGCGCCAGCAGCAGCAAGAACGTTTATTTGCTGGCCTACTAATTCTGATTCGCTGTAACCGAACAAATCTTGAGTCGCTTGATTGACTTTTTTAATTTTTCCCGAGGCTGTTGTTACCAACAAAACTTCGGCCATTGAAGTAATAATTTTTTCAACATAATTATTAGTAGCGGCTAAGGTAGTCAATAAAATATCCATTTCATTGGTAGCTTGGACTAGAGTTTGTTCTAGAGCCATCCTGTCGGTTACGTCTTCAAAAAATATAATTAATCTCTGATAACTATCGTCATTGGTGAACGCGACGATATACATATCAAAATAAAGCCGCGAGCCATTTCCTAATACCCGCGTGATTGCTTTTAATTCAAAATTTGGCAAACTTCTTTCAAAAATATCGATTAAAATTTCTTCAGTTCCCATCAATTCTGGAAATGGGATTCGGACATCGTTGCCGGCGACTACTTCCTCGGGACACTCGGCAAACCGTTGCACTTTGAGAGATGTTTCTTGGATTAAAAAGTCTTTATCCAGTGCTAGGTACTCCAAGTGGGGGGGAACCAAAAGCTTTTTTAACAGGGTTTTCATGTGAGATTTTTAGTAGTGAATTCGCCCTCTGGATCGAATTATCTGAGATTAATCTATTTATTTCTGTTTGTCAAAGGGAATTTTGACTATAAAAGTAGTGCCTAACCCTGTCTCGCTGGAAAATTCGATTTGACCTCCCTGCAAGTCTACACACTGCTTGACTATGGACAAACCCAGTCCTGTACCGGGTATTTTTCCGACATTTTTTGCTCGATAATAAGATTCAAACAGTTGTTCTTGGTCTTCGATAGGAATGCCAATGCCTGCGTCTTTAATTTTAAATTTAGCTTTTTCATTGTCACAATTTAATTCAAACTCAATATTGCTGTTGAGCGGCGAATACTTGACAGCATTTGATAGCAAATTTGTCAAAATGTGCCGCAGCAATTTTGCATCTAGTGTTGGCAAGTCTTGCGTTTGTTCCGACTCGTTATCAGTTTTTTTCGCGGAAACACTTGATTTTTTATAAACAAAATTAATTTTATGATTTTTTCCGTAACTAATTTGAATTGATTCTACTAACTCGCTGCAAAATTTTTGTAAGTCAACTGGTGCGGGATTGAATTCGAGTTTTCCTGCTTCGGCGCTGCTGAGCAACCGCACGTCCTCTAATAGCTGAGCCATTTGTTGAGATGCTGATTTAACGTGTTGCAGGTATTGTTGTTTTTCCTTGTGTGTGATTTCGTCGCCGTAGTCTTGGAGGATTTTAGTAGCAAATAATACTGTACTTAAAGGATTGCCGAATTCGTGAGCAATCATCGAGAAAAAACGAGATTTTATCTGTCTGAGTTCTTGCTCTTTGGCCAAAGAGCGGCGAATTTCTATTTCTTGTTGCTTGCGTTCTGTGATGTCCCGACCTATATAAATGAAATCGTAAAGACCCTCTAATTCTGTCTGAATTGCCGCACAGGAAAATTCTACCCAAATTTCTTCTCCTGTTTTAGTAGTGCAGAGTATTTCTAGCTCTCTGAGCAGCTCTTTATGAGACAAAATATAGCGGTGGCGAGCTTGGTAAAGTAATTTTTCTTCGGCTACTATTAGGGAGATCGGGTTGCCGATCAATTCTGTTTCGTTGTACCCAAATAGCCATTGTGCTGATTGATTGACTGTTTTGATAATTCCTAATGTTGTCGTCACCAACAAAGCATCGCCCATCGAGCGAATAACTTTATCTATATAATCTTTAGAAGCGGCTAAGGCGCTCACCAAAAGATTAGCTTCATTCGCCCTCTGAATCAACGATTGCTTCATCACCATCTTTTCGGTGGTATCTTCAATCAAAATCAGCAATTTACCTGGCACATTTTGTTGTTCGTCTTCCTCTTTGATTGCCAACATATCAAAGTATAAAGGGCGGTTGTGGTCGGCAAACCGAGCGATACCTTTGATTTCAAAACCCGGCAGCCGTCCCATAATGATAGACATGAGGATATTTTCAATGCCAATCAGTTCGGGAAAACTGATGCGAGCATCTGCACCGGGTATCGCGTCGCCCGGAGTATCGGCATAATCCTGCACTTTGGCGGAGGTTTCCTGAATGATGAAATGGTGATTTACTACAAAATACTCTGTTTTTCGCGGGTCGAAGATTCTTCTCAAAAGGGAATTCATACTTGTTCTACCATTGTGTAAGCTAGTTTGTAAAAAATTTCGTCAACGTCTTTGCCTGTTTTAGCAGATGTCGTGCAAACTGCTATTACTTTGTCTTGACCTATCGAATGGGATATTTCTACTAGCAGCGCCAATTTTTCCTCGTCAATCAAGTCTACTTTGTTCAAAGCGACGATAATTGACCCTTTAGGGTTGACTGAAGAATAAAGCTGAATGTGTTCGGAGATTCGCTCAACTGTTTCGGAGCGGCTGACATCGGCAACGATTAAAACGCCGCTAGCTCCCTGCAAGTAAGTCGGTGCTATCCCTTTGAATTTTGTATGTCCTTCTAAGTCCCAAATTAGCAACTGTGCAGTCACGTTTTCCTGCTGTTTTGTGTTTTCTAAGATGATGTTTTTGCGGGAAATTTTCACTCCCACAGTGGAGAGGTACTGGTCGCTGAATTGCCCATCTACAAAACGGCGGATCAGGCTGGTTTTTCCCACGCCAAAATCACCAATCATGCAGATTTTTTTAGATATCTTAACTGACATAATTATTTACTGTTTATGGTCTTAGTTATTGGTTCAAATAGCACGCATCTGCTTAAAAGTCGCGGTTGATTGGGTTCCACGTCGGCAGGAGGATTGGGGCTGCCGATTGTTTGGAGGCGCTTCGGGTCAGCACCTTGCCGCACTAAAGCATCTCGCACTGCAGCAGCACGCCTGAGCGACAACTGTTGATTTGTAGCAAGTTCCCCAGTTCGATCGCTGTGCCCAATTATCTTAATCTGTTTTTGAGGATATTGATCCATGAAATTTTTGACACTGGCGATGATTTCTCCGTATGTAGGGTCTAATTTTGTCGTTCCTTGCTCGAAGTAGATGCGGCTTGTAATTTTCAGCGGATCTAATTTAACTGTGCTAATCACCGATTGAACACCGGGAATTTGCTTCAGGGACTGAGCTATTTTCTGTGCGTCTGCACCGTCTCTAACTGTGCCCTCTACTGTAACTTTGCGATCGCCATACCGACTAGAAATAGAAACACCCTCTCTCTGGTTCAAAACGGCGGTAATCCGCTGCACCTCGGCCGCAGTCAAAACTGGATCTGGGGGAACATCCACAGCTACAATTCTATTATCTAATTGCAATTTCGGTGCAGTTGATGCGGCTATTTTTGCGGCTTGTGCCCGCAATTCTTGATTTGGCAACTTGCCGGTTAGTTTTAAAGTTTTGCCATCAACTGCAACATCTAAGCGGTAAACTGCTAATTCGGGAGTCGAGGCTAAAGCTGCCACGGCATTTGCTTCGAGGCGGTGCTCAACGCTGCTGCGGTACTGATAAATTCCCCAAGGTACTAAGATTAAGCTCAGGGCCGCTAAACCGATACCCGCTATGGCGATCGGGGGTTTTGTTGATTTTTCTTTTTGTAGCGGGTCGAATAAAGTTTTTATACACGGGTGCAGCGACTCCGGTATAGTACCGGGATCGCCGTTAAACTCCTGAATTAATTTAGCGTAATTAAGGATGAGATTACTAACGGTTTGCCGCAGTTTGTTGATGAACGAGTCTGGCGGTTCTCCTTTTATCACGACTGCCATGTAGCAGTATCCCGCTACTTCTAGCATAATTTTTGAGTCGCCGTATTCAATTTGATTGAGTTCGGAAGCTTCTCCCGGTCGAACGATACAGTCGTTAACAAAGCTGCGAATAGCTGTGAGCATTCCTGCTACCATTTCTGATTCTAACTGGTAGCTTTCTGAGTTTTGAACTTCGGAAATTATTAAGCCAGATGCTTTGTGAATTAAGAATGCTGCTTGGACGGTGAAGGGTACTGATTCTTTGAGGATTAATTCAGCTTCGGAGACTCCTTGTACTTTGGAGCGAATTTTTCGCTTAAATCCTTCGACACTGATGGCATTGGACACTTTTTCATTGATTGTCTTGATAGCTTCTGCCATGTATCGGGAAATTGTACTGCCAATTACGGGATAGAGCGCATCCACCATAGAGTTGCGCTCGAGTTTTATTTGGGCTGTAATCGCTTTGCCCATTTCCGGGGCGATCGCCTGGGCGATCGACTCTTGGTCGAGGCGAATTTGCTGTTTAATTGCCAGACCGATTTCTGGGGCGATCGCGTTAGCAATATCCGCTGGCGAATTCACTATTTGTTGAGCAAGTGCGTCGGGAAGCAGCTCAGCTATTGCCGCACTCATTGCCGACTTGTTTTCGTGAGTTTTTGCCCTAATCACTTCGTCAATAATTGGGACGATCGCCTTGACAACTTCTTCTCTGGAATCGGCAATTTTGCGGCTGAGAATTTCTGCGATCCAAGGCAGCATCAACTCAATCAACTCTTGGGGCTCGTAGATTTGGTGCTCCAGCTTTCCTAATTTATCGTCGATTGTTGCCATCAGGTGGCGCACCCCCGGCAAATCGTTTTCTGCCAGCAAATTTTTCACTTGCTCGATATCCGATATTTGCTCGCCAAACATCAGATTTTGCAGCCTTTCCATCGCGCTGTCGGCTTCATTTAAGTCCTGTTTAATTTGCCCTAATATTTCTGTCGGCTGTTCTCGTAAGTTGGGAATTTCTAGATCCGAAGCCACTGCAGCATCTAAATATGCAGTTTCTGGTGGCTCTGAGACTGTGGAAACTATGGGGTAATCGGGAATTTCCGAGGGTTTTGACTCGGTTTCGGGAGCGGAAACATCCTGTAAAGGGCGATCGAACCCGTGGGATTTTTGAGCCTGTACGTACTGTAGAGAATCTTTCATTGTCAAGTTAGACAATTCCTCGACAGGCTTTGATTCCTCCTCCAAATCCGGCTGGGCGATCGCGGAAACATCTATAGTTTTAGCTGAGGAATAGTCTTTTTCCAGTTCTGAAGTGTTGAGTTTGTGAGTAGCCAACAGCAAACTTTTTAACTCGTCTGCAACAGCCGGCGTATCGCCAGACTCTGGTTTGCGATCGCCCGAAACTGGCACACTCGGCGCAACTTCCTCTGGCGCTTGCTCAGAAATACCTAACAAATCCATCAACCCGCCGAGATCCCCAGCTTGATTTTTTTCCTGGCTGCTGTCACATTCGGGCTCTGCATTTTGCTGGTTGGAACCAGCAATAATTTTGAGATCGACTAACAGATTCAGCAAGGGTTCTAGCTGGGCTGCTGCATCGGCAGCAGACTCGTCAGGTTGAGAAACAAAACCCTCTAACTCATTTTTGTCAGCCGGATTTTCTTTCGGTAAAGCCATGCGTTATTATCCGTGATGGTGGCGCTCCGGCAACAGAAATTCGTTATTTAACTTATTATCAGCAACGTTTTTAAGTTCGGGCACAAATTCTGTTCCTTTGAGCCTCATGCCGAGTTCAAACAGAATTTCTGCCATGTCGTCTCTAGACACTTTAACATCTCTGAGCATGGAAAAGCGGCGATCGAGCTCTTCAAACACTTGTGTTTTCAAAGTGCGGCTTTCTTCAGATAGTCTATCTCTGGTTTTGGAGAGTTCGTCGCGAAGCGAACTGGTTTGATTGTCTATTGCCTCGTCCAGGGCTTCCATGTTGCTGGAGAATTTGCGGTTAACGCGATCGATTTGCTGACGGAGGTCAGCGCTTTCTTCTTGCGTGTTTGAGGTGAGCGATTTAACTTTCTTCTCTAACGAATCAACGGCCACCTTCATTTCTGCCGACAGAACTGTCTTCACTTGTTCGATGCGAGCTTGCATATCTTGCTGCATCATGGACAAGTCGGAATCTATTTTATCGAAGCGATTATCGTATTCTCTAAGCTGCGCTCCAAAAATTATATCGCGAATCTGGTCGATATTTCCCAGCCGTTCGCGCATTTCTTCTTTAGTTATTTCGGCCATGCTTCTACCTGGAATCTCCGGAGATTGTGAGTTTAAGAACTGTGCTAGTGATTTACGAAATTTGTTGGTGGCACTAGCTTTTTTGACGGGGCGGCATTTTATTTTTTGAACTCTCACCCCTGCTTCGGGGATGGGATTTTTTAGAGTTTTGACTCTAAATATCCTGAGATTCAAATTTTTGAGCCGGGTCTTGTCACCAAAAAGGGCGGTTTGCTATCCTTGCCTTGCACCAAGCTCAGAGAAGCGTAGACTTTGCTGCTATACAGCACAGCGCGGTAGGTTTTAATGTCTTGACTGACATCCTCAATGATATAGCATCTTGACAGTGCCTGATACCATAGCGCTTCAGCCACAGGCCGCAAAAAGCCGGGGGCGCGATCCACGTCCAATTATATATAAGATATAACTCAAAAGCTGCACGGATCGCTCGCCGATCGGCTCCGAGCGATGTTGCCTTTGACATGAAAGCACTTATACAGTCGAACTCTGCCCCTCTCTCCTACTCGAACCCTCTCCTCTTGCGATCGCCCTATAAAAATTCATAGGGCCCGATCGACAGCGATCAGACCCAATAATATGAGAGCTTTGTTTTTTTTAACAAACGAGATGTGTTTCCGATTGAGAACTGTTACTTACTAGGGTTTACAACTTGTGCAGCTTTACTTTTAATCCGCAACCACAACTAAGTCTGACTCGACTGCGGTTTGGCTTGACTGCTCGATCGGCAGTTCGCCACTATTCCAAGTTGTGTTCGGTTAATTTCTGCTGCGCCTGGGAATCTAGACCGGAGACACCATGTCTATATCCTCGAACTTTCTTTCTAAATATAGCGACCTCCTTTCTCTTCCTGTCCCGGTGTCTATTATTAAGTTAGCATGGCCTTTCGGAGGAGTAAAGCACTATTTGCAAAACTTGATAGGTCTTTACATTACTAAGTATAATGATATGAATCTCCAAATAGATGTAAGTTAGCACTCACGCGCTCCGAACAAAGAAACCGGGTTTTTCTACCGAGATTGAGGATTTTAAGCAAGTATTTTGGTAGAAAAACCGGGTTTCTGGACACCCGTGCGTAAGTCCTATAAATTCTATTGTTGCTACATCTTTACATACTTAAGTGTTTTTGTCATGTCTATTTCTCCTAAGTTTCTCAGTGGTAGCCAAATCCGCCAAACCTTCCTCGACTTTTATGCTCAGCGGGGACATAAGATATTGCCGAGTGCTTCTTTGGTGCCCGAAGATCCGACTGTGTTGCTGACGATCGCCGGAATGCTACAATTCAAGCCGATATTTCTCGGACAGCGCGCCGCCGAATCACCGCGCGCCACGACTTCTCAAAAGTGCATCCGCACCAACGACATCGAAAACGTCGGCCGCACCGCCCGCCACCACACGTTTTTTGAGATGTTGGGCAACTTCAGTTTCGGGGATTATTTCAAGAAACAGGCGATCGCCTGGGCGTGGGAACTTTCGACGGAAGTTTTCGGTTTACCAGCGTCGAATTTGGTTGTTAGCGTTTTCCGAGAAGATGACGAAGCTTTTGCGATTTGGCGCGATGAAATTGGCATTCCGGGCGATCGGATTCAGCGCATGGGAGAAGATGACAATTTCTGGCAATCCGGCCCGACTGGCCCCTGCGGCCCGTGTTCGGAGATTTACTATGATTTCCACCCAGAGAGAGGCGACAATATTGACCTCGAAGATGATACCAGGTTTATTGAATTCTACAACCTGGTTTTCATGCAGTACAATAAAGATGCAGAGGGCAATTTAACACCGCTGCAAAATCAAAATATTGATACTGGCTTGGGACTGGAACGGATGGCGCAAATCCTCCAGAAAGTCCCCAATAATTACGAAACAGATTTGATTTTTCCGATCATTCAATCGGCGGCGGAAATTGCCGGGATTGATTATCACAATAGCGATGAAAAAGTCAAGGTTTCGCTGAAAGTAATTGGCGACCATATTCGGGCTGTGGTGCACATGATTGCGGACGAAATACGCGCGTCGAATGTTGGTCGGGGTTACATTTTGCGGCGGTTGATTCGCCGGGTGGTGCGCCACGGGCGACTGATTGGAATTCAGGGCGAATTTACGGTGCGGGTGGCTGAAAGTGCGATCGCCCTTTCGGAAGCAGCTTATCCGACTGTGCGGCTGCGGGAAGCTCAAATTAAGGCGGAATTGGCAAGGGAAGAGGCGCAGTTTCTCAAGACTTTGGAACGCGGAGAGAAGCTGCTGGAGGAAATTGTCGATCGCACAAAACAGCAAACCAACCAACAAATCAGCGGTCAAGATGCTTTCACTCTTTACGATACCTACGGTTTCCCCTTAGAACTGACACAAGAAATTGCTGAGGAACAGGGAATTACTGTGGATTTGGACGGATTTGAAGCGGCGATGGAGGAACAGCAAACTCGCGCTAAAAATGCTCGCCAAACAATCGATTTGACGGTGCAGGGTTCTTTGGATAAGTTGGCTGAAACTATCCAAGGAACTGAGTTTGTTGGTTATGCTGAGTTGTCGAGTTTAGCTGAGGTGGAAGTTATCTTGGTTGACGGCAAATCTGTCGAGGAAGCAGCCGCCGGTACTGAGGTACAAGTTGTTTTGAACCAAACGCCGTTTTATGCTGAATCCGGCGGACAGATTGGGGATAAAGGTTATTTGAAAACCGGAGATAATGGTGATGGTTTGTTGGTAAGAGTTGATGATGTGAAGAAGGAATCGGATTTCTTCGTGCATTTCGGCTTGGTGGAACGGGGAACGCTGAGAGTGGGCGATAGTATTACTGCGAAAATTGACAATAGCGGTCGCCGCCGAGTTCAGGCCAACCACACAGCAACTCACTTATTACAATCAGCTTTGCGGAAAATTGTGGATGATTCGATTTCGCAAGCTGGTTCGCTGGTATCGTCTGAGAGATTGCGGTTTGATTTCAATTCTCCGCGCGCTGTCACAGCAGAAGAGTTGCAGAAAATTGAGGATTTAGTTAATAGTTGGATTGCTGAAGCGCACGCTGCGGTCGTTGCAGAAATGCCGATCGCCCAAGCGAGGGAAAAAGGCGCAACTGCGATGTTTGGCGAGAAGTACGGCGACGTGGTGCGGGTTATCGATTTTCCCGGCGTTTCGATGGAATTGTGCGGGGGGACTCACGTCAGCAATACGGCAGAAATCGGGCTGTTTAAGATTGTTTCCGAAGCGGGGGTAGCTGCGGGAACTCGCAGGATTGAAGCGGTTTCCGGCCAAGCTGTTTTGGACTATTTGAATGTGCGCGATAAGGTGGTGCGCGATTTGGGCGATCGATTTAAGGCGAAGCCTGAAGAATTGCCGAACCGGATTACTAATTTGCAGAATGAGTTGAAGGATACTCAGAAACATTTGGCTGCTGTGAAGTCGGAATTGGCGATCGCGAAATCCGACCAGTTGCTGAGTGCGGCTGAGGATCTCGGCGAATTCAAAATCATTGTAGCTCAATTGGGTGATGTGGATACAGAAGCCCTGAAAACTGCGGCGGAAAGATTGCAGCAAAAGTTAGGAAATGCTGCGGTTGTTTTGGCCTCAATTCCTGAACCGGATAAGGTAAGTTTGGTGGCAGCTTTTAGTCCTGAAGTTAATAAGAAAGGATTGCAAGCTGGCAAGTTTATCGGGGGAATTGCTCAAATTTGCGGCGGAAAAGGCGGCGGGCGACCTAATTTGGCGCAAGCTGGGGGACGCGATGCAAGTAAGTTGCAGGAAGCGTTGGAAAGTGCTCGCAATCTGTTAGTTGAAGGGTTGGGGTAATCTGGGTTTTTTGTAGGAGACTAAAACTCTTTTTATCTCTCGTTTATAGCGGAGGCTAGATCCCCCTAAATCCCCCTTAAGAAGGGGGACTTTGATCGGAATCTTGTCCCCCCCTTCTTTAAGGGGGGCTAGGGGGGATCGAGGCCTAATCGTCAGTTCGATCGCTTCGGTCTGCCTGAATCTCCGCAGGCTGTTACCGCATATTTTGGCCCTTACATCTGCGTCCATCCCCGTCCATCCGCCAATATCTGCGGTTAAAAACACTCTTGATTTCCCCGCAAAAAATGTAAAATCATACAAACATGAGTAGTAAAAAATGAACGAAGAACGCCACCAAGCCTATCTCACCCTGATCCAATCTCTCCTCACCTGTCCCAGCGAAGAAGAAATCCCCATCCTGCAAGCCAATCTCGAATTATTAGATGATAATTTTGCCCGATCTCTGCGAGAGTGGGCAACTCAAACTCTGGGAAAGTTAGATGCAGACAAAGCATACAATCATGCTAATATTTTATACAATTTAAATATTGATTTTTCAAGTCTTCAGCAAGGCAGTCGGGCAAGCAACATAGAGATTGCGATTGCTTGTCTGGATATAGGATTAACTATTTTTACTCGCGAAGCTTACTCAGAAAAATGGGCAATGTTTCAAAATAGTCTGGGTAATAAATACAGTGACAGAATCAAAGGTGAACGGGGTGAGAATATCGACAGGGCGATCGCATTTTATGAAGCAGCTTTACAAGTTCGTACCCGCGATGTTTTTCCCCAACAATGGGCGATGACTCACAATAATTTGGCAACTGCTTACCGTAACAAAATCAAGGGAGAACGGGGTGAGAATATCGAAAGGGCGATCGCATTTTATGAAGCAGCTTTACAAGTTTACACCCGCGATGCTTTTCCCCAAGATTGGGCGATGACTCACAATAATTTGGCAAATGCTTACCGTAACAGAATCAAGGGAGAACGGGGTGAGAATATCGAAAAGGCGATCGCACTTTATGAAGCAGCTTTACAAGTTCGCACCCGCGATGCTTTTCCCCAACAATGGGCCATGACTCAAAATAATTTGGCAAATGCTTACTATAGCAGAATCAAGGGAGAACGGGGTGAGAATATCGAAAGCGCGATCGCATTTTATGAAGCAGCTTTACAAGTTTACACCCGCGATGCTTTTCCCCAAGATTGGGCGACGACTCAAAATAATTTGGCTGCTGCTTACAGTGACAGAATCAAAGGAGAACGGGGTGAGAATATCGAAATGGCAATCGCATTTTATGAAGCTGCTTTACAAGTTCGTACCCGCGCTGCTTTCCCCCAAGATTGGGCCATGACTCAAAATAATTTGGCTGCTGCTTACAGTGACAGAATCAAAGGAGAACGGGGTGAGAATATCGAAAGGGCGATCGCCTTTTATGAAGCAGCTTTACAAGTTTACACCCGCGATGCTTTTCCCCAAAATTGGGCGATGACTCAAAATAATTTGGCAATTGCTTACCGTAACAGAATCAAAGGAGAACGGGGTGAGAATATCGAAATGGCAATCGCATTTTATGAAGCTGCTTTACAAGTTCGTACCCGCGCTGCTTTCCCCCAAGATTGGGCTGATACTCAAAATAATTTGGCTGTTGCTTACAGTAACAGAATCAAGGGAGAACGGGGTGAGAATATCGAAAAAGCGATCGCACTTTATGAAGCAGCTTTACAAGTTTCCACCCGCCCTGCTTTTCCCCAAGATTGGGCGATGACTCAAGAAAACATTGCTTATGCTTATTGCGAACAAGGACTAATTCCAGAAGCTATAAAATGTTTTGAATTATCTTTAGAAATCTTCAAACCAGATGCTTTACCTCTTAGCTGTCTCAAAGCGGGGCGAAGTCTAGGCAATTTAGGATTTGCCGAAAATTTGTGGGAAACAGCCATATTCGGCTACGAAAAAGCCATCCAAGCAGTCGAACAAAGCCGCGAGTGGATCACATCCGACAACCGCAAACGAGAAATCATCGAAGAAAATCTCGATGTCTACGAAAAAATGATGCAATCCTGCATCAATCACCAACAATATGACAAAGCCCTGCAAACAATCGAACGCAGCAAATCCCGCTACCTAGTCGAACTCTTCACCAACAGCGAAATCTACCCCAAAACAGCCGCCGAAACCGAGAAACAGCAACTCCAAAACCTGCGCCGCCAAATCGCCGCCTCCCAACAACTCCTAGAAACAGAAACCCCATCTCCTCCCCCTCTTTCTCCCCCCCTTACCAAGGGGGGGCCGGGGGGGGTTCCCGAAGACTCTCCCTCACAACGCACAACCCAAACCCGCAGCCTCAGCCCCGAATATTTCCAACAAGAAAAAGCCAAATTAGAAACAACATTACAGCAACTAACACAACTGCTGGAACAGATAAAACAGCGAGAACCAGAATTCTCCCTAACTCAAAAAGTCGAGCCCATAGACATCACCAAATTCCAACAAACCTTAGACACCGAAACAGCAATCATAGAATGGTACATCGGCAATAACTCCAACTCCGACGATAGCTGGGGCGGATCAGCCTTCATCATCACCCGCGACAGCATAAAACCACTCACATATACCACAACCGAAATAGCCGAATTAGAAACCTGGAAAAACAACTATCTCGACGAATACCGCAACCAAAAGACCAACAAAACCTGGCAAAACACCCTATCCCAAAAACTCGAAAAACTCTCAGAAATCCTGCGACTAAACGAGATAATCGCCCACATCCCCCCCAACTGCAAACAACTAATCCTAGTACCCCACCGCTACCTGCACCTATTCCCCCTCCACGCCCTACAATTTACCTCAGAAACCCGATTTCAAGAAAAAACCAACTTTCGCGGCTACCTCCTCGACGGCTTCCGCGCAGGCGTGAAATACGCCCCCAGCTTGCAACTGCTGGAACTCGTAAAAAATCGCATCACCACCAGGAACTCCCCCCCACAAAATCAGCAACAACTATTCGCCCTCCAGAATCCCACCGAAGACTTATTCAACGCCGACATGGAAGTAGAAACCATCAAAACCCAATTCAATCCGCATCAAATTTTACTCAAAAAACAAGCCACAAAAACCGCCCTCAACGAGAACCGAGAAAACCTCTCAAACGCCAACTACCTGCACTTTTCCTGTCACGGCGTATTCAACTTTGACAATCCGCTGCTGTCATCCCTAGTCTTAGCCGATTCCCTGGAACCGCAAACCTCACCCCCGCCCCCAGAGTCAAATCATCCCGCTGAAAAACAGCGCTATGTCACCCTACGCAGCGGCAGAAAAGCCATCCCAGAAAAATGCCTCACCCTGCGAGAAATCTTTGCCGATTTGCAGTTACCGCAGTGCAGTCTCGTCACACTTTCCGCCTGCGAAACCGGGTTAACCACCTCAACCGCAATGACGGATGAATACATTGGTTTACCCAGCGGTTTCTTGTATGCGGGTAGCATGAATGTTGTCAGCAGTCTGTGGGCTGTTGATGATTTTGCCACGGCAATTTTGATGATTAAATTTTATCAGGAATTGCCGGATGCAAATTCAGTAGCCCTCGCTTTGAATGCGGCACAAAACTGGATGCGCGGAGTGAGGATCGAGGATTTGCGAGTTTGGGTAGGATTGTTAAATTTAGATGAAAAATCTAGACAAAGTGTGGAATTATGGTTAGTGTGTTCGACTGAGGAACAGCCGTTCCGCGATCCGAAATATTGGGCCGCATTCTGTGCGACTGGATATTAAGTTTTGTAGGGGCAGGCGCATAGGTGTCAACTTAAGCCTGAAACCCCTAGTATCTCTCGCTTTTAGCTAAGTCTAGATCCCCCTAAATCCCCCTTAAGAAGGGGGACTTTGAAAAGACTCTTGTCCCCCCCTTCTTAAGGGGGGCTAGGGGGGATCTAGATTTAATAGTCAAACAACAGTCTCTGACTGGGTTTGACCTTAAGTTGGCACTAATGGGGCGGGCGATGCCCCTACAAATATATTGTGTTTAATTACCGGAGGAATTACTATGGAACCTGACAAAATTATCTATGCTTTTCTCAAATGGCTGCACGAAAATCCGAGTATTTTCATGCCCGCAGCATGGCAAGATTTACCAAAGTTACAAACAGAAATAGCCGAATCCGCAGATGATGAATTGTTTCCCATTGCTATGACTATCAGCAAATGGTGTGCCCGCCATCAATTGGGAGAGGATTTGAAACTTGCTGCGGCTAAATGCAAAAAAGAAATCGACGATGCAGGCGAACCCACCCCAACTACAATGCAGCCACTAACCAATATCACTCAAACTCTGCGTACTAGCATTGAAGAGAGTTATAAGAAACTTCAAGAAAGCGCAGCAGATAATCAATCAGATACATCGAATGACTCCAAATAGCAAAATCTATGCCCCCAACGTCTATTTGTTTGCCTTTCACCTCTGCAACGCCCTAGAGTCAGAGTCGAATTCCACTGTGGAATTTACCAGCTTGTGGCAGAAGTGCGATCAGATTTTGCAAACTAAATTAGCAGTACGTACAGAATTCGTTTGCAGCTACTTTCACGAAATAGAACCTGTCGGCTGGCGTGTCAACCTGATTGATAAATCAAAAGTTAACAACCGAAATTCTCTGCCCTTTGGTAAGGAGATTTCGGTTGACAATCAGCCAATTCCTCTCAAGGGTTTTGCCCAACCGATGCGAATTGATGATAGCTATGCCTTGGGTTTACAAATTAAGGTTCCCGAAAAAAATCAAGGGATTAAAACACCTGCTGTCGATGTTAGCCTCTTCAAGGAATTTAATCCCGATAACTGCTTGCTGCCGGATTTCGTGCAGAGTTATTTCGGGCAAACTCTGCTGCTTACAGCTTGGCTGAGTGTTGAACAAAATCAGGCGGCGCGGGCAGATTCGCAGTTTCTCCAAGCTTTAGGCAAACAGTGTCTGGAAAAGTTGATTTCTGGTCAAAATCAGCCGGATTTTTACCGTCAAGGCGAGTTGTTCGGCAGTCCGATTTTGGAGTATGGTAATCCGAGTCAGCCCGATAGTTACTGTCACATTATTATCTGGTTTTTCAACAGTCCCGCAACTGATGAAATCTGGGATGAGACGCGGTACAGCGATTTTATGGATTTGTTTTTGTACCGAAATAAGATTCTTCGCGCTTATCACGACAGCCGCAAGCTTTACGCCGTGACTCGCGAGGAATACAAGCAAATTGAACTGGATATTGACAAGACTTTTAAGTATTTGCAGCGAGATCAAGCTCAGCAGAAGCAATCGAAAGGTGCGGGTTTAAAGGAGGAAGAATTAAAATATCTGGAAACTCAGATGATTGAGATGCCGCCTCGGGCTGTGAAGTATGCCCGAATGCTGATTGATTTGGAGTTTCGCCAAAATACGATCGCCATTAACGCCCAAAATTACCAAGATAAATTAAATCAAATAAGTCTTGACATCAAAGCAGCTAAAAAGTACAATGATAGTGATGCCAATTTAAGTTTCCTCGAAACATTCAGTAAAGAAACTTGCCCGCAGTTTCAAAGGCAGATTCAAGCAGATTTAGGCTATTTCAAACACGGTTCCGGCTTGCTAGACCAAGCAACCGAGGCAATTAGAGCAATTGTGGCGATCGAAGAAGCTTATCGGAATGCCAAACTAGAGGTAACGATTCAAGCTGTCGGCTTTGGTTTAGGAGTAGCCGGGGTAGTGACTGGAAGTGCTCCTTATTTAATTAAACAAGACCCGCCGAACCAGATGGTTGCTTTGCCTTTCCTGAAGGTGGGAATTAATTCTTTTGCGTTGGTATTGTTGATTAGTATCGGTGCGGGGTTTGGGGTTTGGCTTTTGGTTATGTTGGGGGCCAATTCCAAGAATCTACTAGGTAAGTTCAAGAATCTACTAAATAGAAATAAGCAGTTGCCGCCGCCATAATCCCGGTTCCGGGCGGGCAAATCGCCCGCCCCAGAAAAAGATTAGCCTTAATATTGAGGTACAGACGGGTCTACTTCTTCACTCCAAGCAGTAATTCCGCCCTTAACATTAATCCCCTCAATTCCAGCTTCCTTCAAAATCCCCAAAGCCTTCGCAGAACGCCCGCCCATTTTGCAGTGTGCAATCAAGCGGTGGCCGTTCAACAATTCCTTGACCTTAGCGACACCTGCGCCGTGTTCGATATCCGGCAAAGGAACCAAAACAGACCCAGGAATTTGACAAATTTGATACTCATTGGGATTGCGAACATCCAACAATACAAAATCCTTCGCACCGCTGTCGATTAACTCTTTAAGTTCCGTGACAGTCATCTCAGGAATTTGCGTTTGCTGACTTGCTTCCTGCGCTTTAGCTTGAGGAATGCCGCAGAATTGTTCGTAATCGATTAACTTTTCAATTACCGGACGCACTGGATTAGGCCGCAGTTTCAATTGGCGGAACGTCATATCTAAGGCATTGTAAAGCAACAGTCTGCCGCTCAAAGTAGTGCCTTGACCCAAGATAATCTTGATAGCTTCCGTTGCTTGGATAGAACCGACAACTCCGCACAAAACGCCTAAAACGCCGCCTTCTGCACAAGAAGGAACCATGCCAGGAGGCGGGGGTTCCGGGTACAAATCGCGGTAATTCGGGCCGCCTTCGTAGTTAAAAACTGTTGCTTGCCCTTCAAATCGGAAGATGGAACCGTAGACGTTCGGCTTGTTTAAAAGAACGCAAACGTCGTTCATCAAATAGCGAGTCGGGAAATTGTCCGTACCGTCGATAATGATATCGTAAGGAGTCGCAATGTCGATCGCATTTTCCGAACTAACGCGAGTCTCGTACAAATCAACTTGGCAAAAAGGATTAATTTCTAAAATCCGATTTTTAGCCGACTCAATCTTCGGTTTCCCAACCCAAGAAGTGCCGTGAATTACTTGCCGCTGCAAATTGGAATGGTCTACAACATCAAAGTCTACAATCCCAATGCGGCCAACACCGGCGGCTGCTAAATACAGCAGCAGCGGCGAACCGAGGCCTCCTGTACCGATGCAGAGCACGCTGGCAGCTTTGAGACGCTTTTGCCCTTCCAATCCAACTTCTGGCAGGATCAGGTGGCGAGAGTAGCGTTCGTATTCTTGTTTGTTGAGCTGGATCTCGTCCAGATTAGGATTTAGCATGATATTGTGTGTAGCGCAGATTTTGAATTACATCCTATCTGAATCTTTCGCATTTTTACGTGTTTGTTATTTTTACTAATTATTTCTTAATCTCAGTCGGTTCCACTAGGCGAATTTCCTCTGCTTGAAAGTTCCCCTCTCCGTCAAGACTCCAACTGCGGAGGTCTTCCGAACAGCCTTGTCGGACGGACACAATGATATAAGAGTATTGGGCCCAGGCCAATGTCCGATCGCACTCTGAGGGCACTGCGGGACAATCCGTGTGAGAATGATATATACCGATAATATCCAGAGTGCGATCGCGCCCATGTTTCATCGCCCGCAACATATCTTCGGGCTTAATAGCATATCTGCGTCGTTCTGTCAATCCTTTTTCTTCCGGCCAATTCTCCTCAGCTTCCGTACTCCAAGCATTCTCAGTCGGCCAAACTTCTACTAAAGTTTTAACATCGCCAGTAACTCGACCGAGCAACAAACCGCAGCATTCTTCAGGATAAGCGCTTTCGGCGTGGGTACGCATGGATAAAATGTGAGAGTCGGAAAGTGCGATCGGCTGCATAGGATTTTATTGTAGATTTTTTTGTAAAGTGCGATCGGGCTTTTTTTTTAAACGAACCGCGAAGACGCGAAGGACACGAAGGAAGACAAGAGAAGGGAAGAGAAATAACTCACAGAAGTAACCTAATTAATTACCTAGCTTAGAGATCTAAACGTTAGATTTTTCCAATATTTCTCACCCTTCTTCTCTGCGCCCTCTGTGCCCTCTGCGGTTAGGAAAAACAGTGAATGTAGGGTGCGCCGGGCCGCGCACCTTACCCCTGAGTTAATGTAGCTATCTAGCCCTCAATTGCAATCAAGAGGGAGTTTGCTGCAATTCCGGCCGCTCGTCTGGAACGATCGCACCTCCGACAGGACACACCTGCAAACAAATGCCGCAGTCAATGCAGGTATTAAAATCAATCCAAAACCAATCAGTACCCTTGACATTTTTGCCGGGGCCGGGGTGAATGCAAGCAACCGGACAAGCGCCGACGCAATCAGCAACTCCCTCGCAAATATTCGTAACGATAGTGTGCGCCATATTTTAATTTGGGATTTGGGATTTGGGATGAGAAATTAGCAATTGGTAATTAGGAATTACGTTTCAAACAGATCCTAATTTACCGTTTCAATAGTTGGCAATCCTGCGGCATTTACCCAAGCAATTTGAGCAATTCGTCGATCGCGCGCGTATTCCCGCGCCGCCTCCGCAGTCTCCCGACTCTCCAAATCTATTTCTACCCGAACTAGGTTAGTAGACTCTCGGAGTTTGCGAGCATAATCAAAGGCCGCCGCCCCAGCTTCAGGAGTTTGAGGTACAACCAACCATTCGCTAGCTGGTGTCTCCGTGGGCAATTGCCCTTCTGTCAGCAAAACTTGGTGCAAATCTTCAATATTCAGACAAAACCCGATGCCGGGGGAATTTTGCCCTTGGGGGTCGAACAGTCCCAACAGTTGGTCGTAGCGTCCTCCTTGCCCTAAAACTCGCTGTCCTGTCTTGCTGCTGCTGACAACTTCAAACACAATCCCAGTGTAGTAGTCAAATGTTTGAATTAAACTCAAATCGAGGTGAATGTGGGATTTTAGATTGGGAATTTTTGACTGGCATTGGTGCAGCAATTCGATCGCAGATTTGAGATTGTTTAACGCGGCTTGCTGCGGCAAATCTAAATCCAGCTTGGCAACAATCGGCAACACCTCTTCTGGCCGGCCGCGCAAGTCAAATAACAGCAGAGCTCTTTCTCGCAATTCGGTTGACAGCGGCAAAGTTTCCAAGGCAATTCGATCGAGATTGGCGATCGCCCCCCGAACTTTTTGGCGCACGTTTGGCGGAAACGCTTCCAGCAATGTTGCAGTCAAGCCCGCTTCTCCCAAAACCAAATGCCAGTCATCAATTCCCAAGCTCTGCAAGCATTCAGACAGCAGCAGCAGCACTTCCGCATCCGCAACCGTCCCCCCCGCGCCGAGCAGCTCTACCCCAGCTTGATAGAACTCCTGTTGCCCGCCTGAGCCAGTATCTGGGCCTTTGCGGAACACGTTAGCGTTGTAGTAGAGGCGCTGAGGCTGCCAGCGAGTCCCGGCCATCCGCATTGCAGCCGCCCGGGCGATGGATGCTGTCAATTCCGGCCGCAAACCGAGTTCTCCATCCTCAGCGTCTTGGAGTTGAATCAGAGTCGATCGGTCGATCGCGCCCCCAGCCATCAAAGTTTCCAGCCGTTCTAGAGTTGAAGTAATAATCCGGTGATAGCCCCAGCGGTGAAAAACCTGCTGTAAGCGCCGTTCGATCGAAATTTTTTGAGCAACGTCAAGGGGCAATAAATCTCTTGCACCGGATGGGGGTTGGTGAACCATATCAATTTTAGATTTTAGACTTTAGATTTTAGATGGGGCTTAGAAGCTTAGCTTTATGGACGGTTTTAAAGTCTAACCAGGCCAGCTTAACATTCGACTTTAACAAATTAAGGTGTCATATCAATTTTAGATTTGAGATTTTAGATTGCGCTTAGAAGCTTAGCTTTAGGGGACGGTGTTAAAGTCGAAGAAGGCAAGCTTAACATTCGACTTTAACAAATTAAGGCGTCATATCGTTTTCGTTTGCATCGGAATAATCATTTTCCCCGTCAGTGCGATCGTCCCGCTCTTTCTGGAGCATCCCCGATCGCCGGACGCTGGCACTCTGGTAGAATTCCGATCTCACCGGATTTGAGATCGCCAAGTCTTGATTGTGTTGCTCGATCGCACTCCACTGCTGAGCCTTTCACCCGTTTCTAAATATTCAAGACTCACAAATCACAACTTTTCACTTCTTCTTCCCGCCAAACAAACTTGCAAAAAATCCTGGTTTATCGTCACCTTTTTTGGCTTTTGCGGAAGCTTGTTCCAGCTTTTTCTTAACCTCCAAAGCCGTCGGTTCTTCAGGATTTGATGCCAAAGCTTTGTTCATCTCAAGTTTTGCCATTGTGGCTTGATCTTGTTGAAGGTAACACATTGCTAACAAAGCGTGGGCCTTGCTGTGTTTCGGATCGCGTTTCACCCCTTCTTTCAACTCTAAAATTGCTTTAGCGTAACTTTTGCTGTCCATGAATCCTTGAGCTCGGCGGCAATAGGCTTCGGCCGGCGAGTTTTCGGGTTTGGGCGGAGGCGGCGGTGGAGTTACGGTGGCTGGGGTTGCTGCTGCTGCTGTTTTTTCTGTGCTAGTTGAGGTTACAGCTTTTGGGGGTGAAGTGGGTGCAACCCCACCACCACCCGTGCGCTCTTTTCGCAGCAGGTAAACCATGTTAAGTTCGCTAATTTGATTAATCGCCTCTTGCGTTTCCTTAACTGATTCGTACTGCTTGAGAGCGAGTTTGCTAACTGCTGTTTTGTAAGCTTCTTCCCAATTTTGAGCGGTAACTAACTGTTTGGCTGCTTCGCTTTCGATTTGCATTTTCGCCTGTTCTTTAGCTACCCGCTTGCCAATGGCTGTTAATAGCAGGTTGTATTCTTTGCGATCGCTTTCCTTGGAGAATTTGTTGTAAGCCGGATTGACTACTTTTGACAAAAATTGGTTAGCCCAATCTTTATCGGCTTGGCTTTCAAAAGAGCAAGTATCCGAATGCAAGCGGCGGGCGATTTTCATGTAGCGCTTGCGGATGTCGTTAAACTCGGCGTCTAAGGGAATTCCCAAAATTGCGTGCTGATCAGTAAAGTCATACTTGAACAGCCCTTTTGTCATTTCAAAAGACATAACTTTTACTCTTCCTTTCCTGGCTTTTCACTATTCTTTAATGTAGCTTGAGTCAAGGGGTTGTGACCCCCGTACTACCCCCGATCTCTTGCTGCAGGCACGTTACCCCCAGGAAGATAAGGGAGGAACGGACAGCAGTGCGCCACTGAGTTCGCCGTGTATTCTGCCGTTTGTGGCCAAAATCCGACCCGAGTTCATCTCAAAGGCAGTGCCGTCATAAGCTGTAATTTGACCTCCGGCTTCGGAGACGATGACTACACCGGCGGCTACGTCCCAAGGAGCGAGTCCCCGTTCCCAGTATCCGTCCGATCGCCCGCAGGCGAGGTGTGCGAGGTCTAGGGATGCCGAACCGCTGCGCCGCACGCCTTGGGTGAGGTGGGTGAGGTGACAGAATTCGGCATAATTATTGTCTGCTGTTTCGCGCCGATCGTATGCAAAGCCAGTGACTAGCAAGCTGGTTCTCAATTCTGGGATTTGGGAAACTTCGATCGGCGAACGGTTGCAGGTTGCTCCCAATCCTTTGCCTGCCCGAAACAATTCGTTATGCAAAGGGTCGTAAATTACTCCAATTTGTGGTATGCCGTCGATTAAAAGTCCGATCGACACGGCCCAAAAAGGATATTGGTGAGCATAATTGGTTGTGCCGTCCAAAGGGTCGATCGCCCACAGGTATTTGCTGCTGGCATCTCCTAATTTGCCGGATTCTTCGGCCAGGATGGCGTGGTCGGGTACGTGGCGGCCGAGAATTTCTAAGATGACGGCTTCTGAGGCTTTATCGGCTTCTGTGACTAAATCGCCCGATCGGCCTTTTTCTTGAATTTTTTCTAGTTTTCCGCAGAAAGATAGCAGAACGGAACCGGCGGCTAGGGCTGCTTCTGTGGCTATTTCTAAGAAGTTTTGCAGTTGATTGTCAGTCATTAGGAAGAGGGAAGTATGAACCGCGAAGACGCGAAGGACACGAAGGAAGAGGGAAGAAGCAAGAGGGAAGAATGAAATCTTTGCTCATTAGTTATTAGTGATAACTGAGGAGTTTTTAGTCCTTGACAAATGACTCCTTACTACTTACTATTTCCGATTTTGCTGGCGAAATTCTGCGGGAGTTTGGCGCAGGGCTCGTTCTGGATTCCACAGGCCTTTACCCATGAGTCTCGCCCATTCTTGAGCGTTCACGAGTCGCTGCTGATATTTCGTGTTGGGCGATCGCACTGAGGCGAGGGCATAACCTTCTTTGACTAGCAGTTCGTTGAGCAAAATTTTATCTTGCCACAAGTAGGCTAGCTTGCGATCGAACTGGTCTTTCTGTTCGATGTCTGATTCTAACAATACCTGTTTTCCCCCAATTAGCTGTTCTAGTCTTTGTTTGGCTGCTTCTCCCCAAGGCTGCTGTTTTAAATCCGGCGCATCAATACCAATCAGCCTGATTTGTTCTAATAAGGCTATTTTGTCGGCTGTACTGATAACTTCGATTGTTTGCCCGCTGATGGCCCTTTCTACTTTGGCGCTCGTACCTTGGGGAATTTCTGGTTTTTGGCAGCTAGCTAGCAACAGACAAAGGGCGATCGCACATAATCGATAAAGCATGGATTATTGGTACTTGATAATTTATCAAATTGCCTCACTCTTCATCCAACGGCAAACCGGCTCTAACTTTACCTTTGCCGAAGTAACGACCGAATTGCAGTTCGTACACTTCGTCTTCGTCTTGCGTCTCTACCTCGATGTTGGAACGGGGATAGCTGACGCACAGCAGGGCATAACCTTCTTTTTGCAGTTCCACAGACAGCCCCATTGCTTCTGGCTGGTGCAGTTCCCCCGACTTGACGCGCACCGCACAGGCGGTACAAGCGCCGTTGCGGCAGGAAAAGGGCAATTCTACTCCTTGGTTTTCGGCGCTTTGGAGGATGTAGCGGTCTTCGGGTACTCGCACGGTGTGGCGATCGCCTGTCTGTCTGTTATGAATTTTAATTGTGTAAGAGTGAGTCATGGAATTTTAGATTTTAGATTTTAGATTTTAGATTTTAGATTGGGGTTGGCGGGGCAAAATCCTTGAAATGAATGGGTTTGCGACCCCGAGAGGAGAACCAAAGCCTGCCCGTTTCACACCCTACCCATATTAAACAGCAAATTTATGCCGTTACCCCTTCCCAAATCAGATTTGTTCTGCTAATATAGTTTAGCTGTGGCTAAATGAATTAATTTAGCCCTGGAGAGGTGGCCGAGCGGTTGAAGGCGCACGCCTGGAAAGTGTGTTTAGGGCAACTTAACGAGGGTTCGAATCCCTCCCTCTCCGTTAAACAAGCTGTTCAGGCAAAAAAAACAGCTTGCAACAAAATCTCTGATATGAGATAAATATTTTGATTATAGCGATCGCCCTTGAATTCTTTTAGAAAAATCAAGGGCGATCGCTTTTCAATGTTTGACTGTAAATTAGGGCGATCGCGCCGAGAATAAACGCCCAGATAGAATGCCCATACTAGAAAACCATAGTGACCTACACCAATCGCCAGCGATATGGTGTATCGGCTAAACTCAGCCTCACCATTCCCTGCGAATCTCCCATAGATTCGACCATCTTTTTGAGCAGTTCGCTGTCGTTGGGATTGAAAGTTGCGAGGGCCATTTGCTCCCCCACAGTTTGCACCAAAGCGTCGCTTTCTGCTGGATCAATTGCTGTTTGAATGTCAGTCGGGTAATTTTAGATTTTAAATTTTAGATTTTAGATTGAGGTAATTTATATCGAACCTAGCATCAGCGAGATTTGCCCCTCTGAACGAAGTACCGTCAGCATTTCCAATCTCTCGAACAATAGCCGAGAAAGACACAAACGCAAACCAAAGATACAGCAGCGACAGCAAACCGAAACACATACCCCAAAACAGTTTGTGAGTGTTCAGAAAAGCGCTCGCCGTTGCACTAAACAAAAAAGCCGCTGCGTAAGTCGCCACACTTCCAGCCGATGCGATCGCAACCTGTGCAAATTGGCTAGGAATCCGGAAACTCACAAAAAACATTAACACCCCGCCGATCGCCATTCCAGCAAGAGCAGCCTGGGAATTATTATTAGTTGCAGTGCCAGCATAAAAAAATCCCAACAAAGCTCCTGATAGAATAGCAGAAATTGTTCGTGCCAATCTACCCGCTTTTGAGGTTTTTGGCTGTTTGCTGGCGATCGCCGAAGCGAAACCAGCAGCGCTCAAAACCCCGTACAGCAACAGAACAAAAGGCCAACTGCCAGAGCCGGGTACTTGTCCTTGAGTTCCCAAAATCAGTCGAGTCAGAACATCGCCCACAACCAAACAAATCGCGATCGCCCCACCACTCAAAACAGCAATCTGTCGCCGAGAAAGCCCGATTTTCGCGCCGATAAAATTTGCACCCGCTAACTGAGCATTTCTAAAATTGCAGCCTCTAACATCCGCACCGCTGAAATCAGCACCGTTAAGAACTTGTCCTTGGAACGATCGATTTCGTAAAATTTGATTGCTAAAATTATTGAAATCAGAATTGTTCATATTAGTATAGGATGCTTGAAAATATATAAATATGTTAGTGTTCCCGTCCCCTATCTAAAATCTAAAATGGTATGACTTATCGACCCACCCTCAAACAAATTTGGCAGATTCTCGGTCTCGGAATATTGCTCGCACCAATACTACTCTACAACATTCCCTACTTTTTGCGTCCCCAACAAACAGACGAAGCCCGATCGCTCTTTCAAGGAATAGCCTACCGCAGGGAATTTCGGAGTAATCCGCGTCCCACCCTAATTCACATTGTTAGCATTGACCTAAAAGCGCCGGGAATAGGAATTTTTGTCACTCCCGGAAACCCAACACCCGATTTAACAGAAACCAATGCCCGCACCGCTACTGAATTCCTGAAAGAATTTAAATTGCAATTAGCAGTCAACGGCAATTTTTTTTATCCCTGCATCGAGAAAGCACCTTGGGATTACTATCCCCGCAGTGGCGAGCGAGTAAATAATGTCGGACACGCCATTGCCAAAAGCCAAGCTTATTCTCAACCAGACCCAGCCTTTCCCGCCCTTTGTTTTGATGCCAAAAACCGCGCTCAAATAATCGAAAACGGCACTTGTCCTGCGGGAACAGCCTATGCAGTTGCCGGAGATACTTTGCTGGTAAAAAATGGCAAACCCGTAGCACAAAGTCAGGAAGAACGCAAACAGGATAAACCATATCCCCGTGCCGTCGCGGCGATCGACAAAACAGGCGACAAGTTGTGGTTAATTCTGGCAGACGGCAAGCAGAGGCTTTACAGTGAAGGGCTAAAATTGAGCGAAATAACTGATATTTCGATGCAGTTGGGAGCCGAGACAGTGCTAAATTTAGATGGCGGCGGGTCGGTAACTTTTGCAGTAGCATCGCCGTCAGGAGCGAAACTGTTGAATGCTCCGATTCAGAATAAAATCCCCATGCAGGAACGTCCAATTGCCAATCATTTAGGATTTTATGCGCGGGACAATTAGGTTTTTAAATTGCACTTTAATCTTCGATAAGTGAGGTTTAAAGTGATTGTATTGTCCCCGGCCCCAAGCCGCTGATTATTTACAATCAGCGGTTAAAACCACTTATATACAAACAAACTATGCTTCCGGCGAGTCAAATAAAGAGGGTACGTATTGCACACATTACTATTACCAAATTTGGCTTAAATACCGATATATTTATTTGTCAGTCTCGGCTAAAACTTTGTTTGTATAGCAGCAATTGAAATCGCCGACTTTGATATTAAAACCAGCGTTAATTAACCATCGAACGGTTTAATAATAAGTTAAGATAACGGATTTCGAGGTTAGTTATAAAAAAATAAACTTTTTATAATAAATTAGAAAATCATATGGGAGCCTTGTGGTATTTTATTCACCATTATAACGAATCATTACATATTTAGGACTACCTGGTGTTGAAGTTTGAGCCTCTAAATTTGCAGACATCATCTAATCACTGAATTTTTTTTAATCTGCCCAAAATCCGGGAATAATTGCTAAACTTGTAAAGAAACGTAACAAAAATTTATAATTGGCTTATGGAAATTAGCGAAATCCAAGCAGCGCTGCAAAGTTCGGATTCTCAAGACAGGCTGCGGGGGGTAACGGCTCTGAGAAAGTGCGATTCTGCTGTGGCGCTGCCGATGTTGCTGAGCAAAGTGGACGATCGCGAGTTTATGGTGCGATCGTTCGTGGCGATGGGATTGCGGCAGATTCAAACTGGGGAAGCTTTTGCGGCGCTGTTAAAAATGATGCAGTTCGATCGCGATCCGAACGTGCGAGCAGAAGCTGCTAACTCTTTGTCAAGGTTCGGAACCGAGGCAATTTCTCATTTAGTGGAAGCTTTTCGTCGCGATGACAATTGGCTCGTCCGCCGCAGCATTATGGCTCCGCTGTACGAAATGCAGTGTCCTGATGCAGTATTTGAAATTTGTGCGATCGGTCTTGGCGGCGAAGATTTACCAGTTCAGGAAGCAGCAATTGACGGATTTGGTCTGCTGGCAAATACTCAGAAGCAAGAACAGGCATTGCAGCAATTATTACCTCTAGTAAGTTCGGATAACTGGGGAATTCGGCTGCGAGTTGCTCGCGCGCTGAGCAAATTTGACAATCCTCAAGCTCGCGCTGCTGTGAGCTATTTGGCAAAAGATCGAGATCATCGGGTTGCAGGTGCGACTTTGGAAGCTTCGCTTTAAAACAACGGCTTACAAGCTCAACTGTGCTATCTGCGGTATCTTGCCGAAAAAACCCCGGGTCAGGAAATGTTCACGCGGTGCTACGGGGAGGAATGGATCGAAGAATACATTCACGGCTTTTTGTTCGATTTGGAACGCAAGCTGGCACAATTGGTAAGTAACAAGAATTAATTTTAATACAAGCTTCAGCCACTATACTAATAAGTGTAGGTTGGCATGAGGAAAATGCCAATGGTCAAAAAAAATCGCAATGTAGTTAGTTCCAATTCAGACAGCAAAGTCAAAGTCGGACTTTCGCTGACTTCTTCTAGTGCCGATCGATTAAACACGATCGCTCGAAAGCTCGGAATATCAAGGTCGGAACTCCTAGAACGCTTGGCACAAGGCGCTCTGGATATTTCTAAGGACAAGACGGAAGTTACTGTCACTTGGAAAAAAGGTGAAGAAACTGAGGTAGAAGCCGCTGACTTGGAAGGGGAAACAGCCGAAGAAAGCGAAATTAATGACGCTAGAACGGCAGAAACTCAATTGGACTCGGTGAACGTACAGCCAAATCCGCTGCAAGAAAGTTACGAAACTTTACAGAAGCAGTTGGCTGAACGCGAAAGTTCGATCGCTTCTTTGCAGCAGCAATTCGCTACCGAAAAGCAAAATCTCGAAAGCCAATTGCAGGAAACAGTAGCGAAGTCAAGTTACGAAAGTTTACAGCAGCAGTTGAGTGAACGCGAAAGTTCGATCGCTTCTTTGCAGCAGCAACTCGCTACCGAAAAGCAAAATCTCGAAAGCCAATTGCAGGAAACAGTAGCGAAGTCAAGTTACGAAAGTTTACAGCAGCAGTTGAGTGAACGCGAAAGTTCGATCGCTTCTTTGCAGCAGCAATTCGCCGAAAAAGAACACCGGGAACACGAGTTTCAGCAGCAGCTAGCCGAAAAATCCAGTGCTCTGGAATCTTTACAGCAGCAATTCGCCGAAAAAGAACACCGGGAACACGAGTTTCAGCAGCAGCTAGCCGAAAAATCCAGTGCTCTGGAATCTTTGCAGCAGCAATTCGCCGAAAAAGAACACCGGGAACACGAGTTTCAGCAGCAGCTAGCCGAAAAATCCAGTGCTCTGGAATCTTTGCAGCAGCAATTCGCCGAAAAATCCAGTGCTCTGGAATCTTTGCAGCAGCAATTCGCCACCGAAAAGCAAAATCTCGAAAGCCAATTGCAGGAAACCGTGTCGCAGTCGAGTTACGAATCTTTGCAGCACGAGTTAGCAGAAAAGTCAAGTGCGATCGGCGAATTCCAAGTTCAACTGAGCAAGTTGCAATCTCTAGAAAATCAATTGAACCAGAGTGCGGCGATACAGCGAAATTACGACGCTTTGCAACAACAGTCTCAAGAACAGCTAAGAACCATCAAAGCTTTACGGGAGCAGCTAGGTCAAATGCAGGCTGTGGCTGGGATTGGCGAAGCTTATCTCAACAAGTGGCGCCGTCCCTGATTTTCTCATCAGCACGGCACAGTCTAACGCTCCGGGTGCGCCCGGAGCACTTTACCCCTAAAACGTCCTCTAAACTCGGCCTCCTTCCTCTTGTAGCGATAGATTTCAACCTGTCGCTACAAGAGCTTTTTATTGCAAAATATGAGCATACTATTAAGAAATATTACAATAAATAAATTTATGACAGGCGATCGCACCCCTTTTGGCAAATCCAGTCCCACAGACACTAAGGGCCGCGTCACGGTAATTGGAGGCGGCATCGGCGGGCTCACAGCAGCAGCCCTGCTAGCCCGCAGAGGATACAAAGTGCTAGTCTTAGACCAGGCGATCGTCCCCGGAGGATGCGCTTCCACCTTCAAACGCAAAGGCTTTACCTTCGATGTCGGCGCCACGCAGGTTGCAGGATTGGAACCCGGAGGCATTCACCACCGAATTTTCTCAGAATTAGACATAGAACTTCCCGCCGCGACACCCTGCGATCCCGCTTGTGCGGTGTTTTTGCCGGGAGAAACCGCACCGATTAGGGTGTGGCGAGATCCGCAAAAGTGGCAGCAAGAAAGACAGCGGCAGTTTCCCGGAAGCGAACCTTTTTGGCAATTACTGTCTGCATTGTTCAAAGCTAGCTGGAAGTTTCAAGGGCGCGATCCAGTTTTACCGCCCAGAAGCTTCTGGGATTTCTGGCAATTAATTCAAGCAGTTCGCCCCGATACTCTAATTACTTTGCCTTTCACTTTTATGACAGTGGGAGATGCTTTGCGGCTTTGCGGGTTGGGCGAAAATTTGCGCTTGAGAACTTTTCTGGATTTGCAGTTAAAATTGTATTCTCAAGTCGATACCGAAGAAACGGCGCTACTTTACGCGGCGACGGCTTTAGGAGTTTCGCAAGCGCCGCAGGGATTGTATCATCTACAAGGAAGTATGCAGGTGTTGAGCGATCGACTGGTAAAGGCGATCGAACGAGATGGCGGCAAAGTCTTATTGCGGCACACAGTTGAAAGCATTATCATAGCAAATGGCAAAGCCACCGGTACAGTGATTCGCCATCAAAAAACTGGCGAAGTTTGGACAGAAACCGCCGATCGCATTGTTGCCAACGTGACAGCGCAAAATCTAGTAAAATTGATGTCAAGCGAGCCGATTATCGGAAGTTCAACAGATAATTTAACAGATAATTTATCTGTTAAATCAGAGACTTCAGAGACAAACAACCAACTCCCAAATCAAATGGCAGGCTACAAATATCGAGTCGATAAATTGCCGCCCGCATCCGGTGCATTCGTGATATATTTGGGAGTGCATGAAAGCGCAATTCCTGCAAATTGTCCGCCGCACCTTCAGTTTCTCTACGATTACGAAGGTGAGATTGGGGAGAATAATTCATTATTTGTTTCTGTCAGCCATCCGGGTGATGGCCGAGCACCGAAGGGAATGGCGACAATTATCGCTTCGTCATTTACTGATACTCGAATGTGGTGGAATTCGGTTGATTATGAAGGATTGAAGCAAAAATACAGCGCAGGGGCGATCGCCCGTTTGAGCGAATATTTCAATTTGACGCCAGAGTTGATCGTACACCAAGAATCAGCGACACCCCGCACCTTTGCCCGCTACACGGCGAGAGATAGAGGCGTTGTCGGCGGTATCGGACAGCGAATACCAACCTTCGGCCCCTTCGGATTTGCCAACCGCACACCAATTAAAAACTTGTGGTTAGTGGGCGACTCCACCCATCCCGGAGAAGGAACGGCCGGCGTTTCCTATTCTGCTTTAACAGTCGTGCGGCAAATGGAAGCCGCCTCTAACATCTAAGGAATGAAAAATAAATAACTTAATCAATTACTCAGGTTGAGGTAAGGCTCGATAATTCCATTTGGGCAAATATTCGTCAAAAACAATTTGCATAGTATTTTTGAAATTAT
>JACJNY010000068.1 GCA_014695295.1 Microcoleus sp. FACHB-61
GGGATCTCAATGGTGCTCGCGGGATTTTCCTTCGGGCATTGGTTGATACACCTTTGTTAAGAGATTCTCTTAACTTATTCATTTGTTAGCATTTGTTAGCAAAAAAGTATCGGTCAGTCAACTTCCCAGTGTGAAGAAAGTCTGTGCTTGACATCTGTGCACTTTATAACTTACGGGTTTACAACCATGTCGCATTTATTTGAGCCATTAGATCAACGTGGTGTTACATTCCGAAATCGCATTGCAGTTTCTCCCATGTGTCAATATTCAAGCGTTGATGGATTCGCGAATGATTGGCATCTGGTTCATCTCGTCAGTCGAGCCGTAGGAGGGGCAGGGCTGGTGATGACTGAAGCAGCAGCAGTCGAGCCTGAAGGACGAATTACGCCGCAAGATTTGGGAATGTGGCAAGATCCTCACATTGAAATGTGGGCGCGAATCGTCGAGTTAATTCACCGCAACGGTGCGGTTGCGGGAATTCAACTTGCTCATGCAGGTCGAAAAGCCAGTACAGCACTTCCGTGGGATGGCGGCGATGTGCTTTCGGAATCTCAAGGAGGATGGACTTCGCTCGCCCCTACCGCCATTCCATTTGAACCCGATAGCCCCGCCCCGATCGCTCTGAGTATCGAAGACATTCAGAAGCAGACGACACTCTTCGTCAACGCAGCCCAACGCGCTCTCGCAGCCGGATTTGACGTAATCGAGATTCATGCCGCTCACGGCTACCTACTGCATGAATTTCTGTCTCCCTTGAGCAATCAACGCACAGATGACTATGGTGGCAGTTTTGAGCCTCGCATCCGGTTTTTATGTGAAGTCGTACAAGCGGTGCGAAATGTTTTGCCCGATCGAACACCGCTTTGGGTTCGCATCTCTGCAACCGATTGGGTTCCAAATGGTTGGGACATTGAACAAAGTATTGCACTCAGCGATAAATTAAAGTCACTGGGTGTTGATTTAATCGATTGTTCCTCAGGCGCAATTGTACCGGGTGAAAAGATTCCGACCGGTGCAGGTTATCAAACTACTTTTGCCGATCGCATTCGACGCGAAGCCAACATCGCCACCGGAGCCGTGGGTATGATTACTGCACCCGCGCAGGCTGACCACATCATCCGTACAGGTCAAGCAGATATCGTATTACTTGCCAGAGAACTGCTGCGCGATCCTTATTGGCCGATGCGGGCTGCGAAGCAACTACGTCAATCGGTGCCTGCTCCAATTCAATACGCTCGCGCTTGGTAATTAAGCGGATTTGCGATCGGTTTTACACCAATCCACTAGGAATCCCTTTTTTAGTGTTTCTGTAAACCAGTCGCTCAATAAAGGCTTTTTTGATGCGGCCTCAAGTACAAGCCACGTTCCCATCGCCGTGACGTGAGCCGATTTAATCAACTAACGGGAGTGAATTTGTCTGAAATTCCGCAACCTTCTCCCCTTGACCAGATTAAGGTCGATGAGTGGGATCAAATGATTGATGTCAACGAAATGATCGTCCGTCCGACTCGTCAGGAGTTGTGAAGTGGGGCGCATGAAAGTCGATCGACTCTCAATTGAATACGGCTCAAAGGCTGAACTGTTCCTGGGCTCATCCATAGCTTGATTCAGTAACGCCGAACTGTAAGCGATGGCAGTGGACTTACCGGGTTTTGGCGAAACTCGGCCGCTGATAGGTGAAGTTTCGATGCGAACGCTAGCCGATGCAGTCAGTCGGATAGCGCAAAGAGCCCTGTTTTCGGCGCATCCCTGGCAATTGTCGCCTGAAATCACCCTCGAAGAGATGCGGGGTTTTGTCGCTGCGCCGTGTTTTGATGAACTGCTGCATTAGCTTGCTTACGGGGAACTCAGCAAGGTGTGTCGGTGGGTTCGATCGCACATCCCCTCGCGATCTGTTGGCACTCCCCATCCGTTTCTCGGACTGCATCGTTGTGTCGATCGCACCCTCGCAGGTCAAACTCAACAATCTAATCAATCTAGCAACCATAATATCGGATAATTGTAAAGCAATTCACCAAGTCAAAAGCATGAGTATTGACCAATTAAACACAGACTACGGCATTGCCGGGAACCTCACCTTCGCCACCGGAAACGGTGGTTTCCCGATGATTCACATCGACAACGGTCAAGCCAAAGCCTTAATTTCTGTGTATTCCGGTCAAGTGCTCTCTTTTCAACCAGCCACCGAAAGCACAGACTTGATGTTCGTCAGCGAAAAAGCCTACTATGCCGAAGGGAAAGCCATCAAAGGCGGTATACCCATCTGTTGGCCCTGGTTTGGCCCCGATCCCGAAGCCTTGGGGCGTCCGAGTCATGGGTTTGTGCGGAATCGCCTCTGGAATGTGCTAGAAACCGCCACAACCCCAGACGGCGCAACCAAAGTCACTCTAGGACTCAAGGATACCGATGAAACTAGAGCAATTTGGCCCCAAGCCTTTGAACTGGCGATCGTGATTACGATCGGCACCAGCCTCACTGTAGAATTAATCACCCGCAATTTAGGCGACAAAGCATTTCCCCTCACCCAAGCTTTGCACACCTATTTCCAAGTCGGCGATATCAACCGCGTGCAGGTTTTAGGCTTAGAAAATAGCCAGTATCTTGATAAAGTTGATGGTGGTGTGGAAAAAACTCAAGTGGGTGCAGTGGTCGTAACAGGTGAAGTCGATCGCATTTATCTTGATGTCACCAATGAATTAGTCATTGACGATAGCGCCCTCAATCGCCGTATTCGCATTAAATCCTCTGGGAGTAAATCCGTCGTAGTATGGAATCCCTGGGTGACAATTTCTGCAAATATGGCCGACCTTGACGATGCCGATTATCAGCGTTTACTCTGCGTAGAAACGACCAATGCAGCTACAGATATTGTGGAAGTTCCCGCTCAGGGTGAGTTCCGCTTGCAGGCAATTTACAGCGTTGAACGCGACTAAGGAATTAGAGCTTAATCTCAGCGGTGATGGGTCAAAATTTCCCAGTAAGCTGTTCCACATTTTAATCGGATATTTTGGGCGTTGCTCAAAGCTCGCCCCACAAAACTTTGATTGTTTCTTTACATACAATTTAAAGACCGATTAGCTTATTGGATTGAAAAACTCTGTCACCGTTCTGTCACTGTAATGAATAATAATACCGAATCCGAGATTTCTCCCGTCTTTATTTCTTAGTCCGCGAAAGACGTTCGGCGAAGCTCAGTCTAGCCATCGGGCTGCAGACGAAAGTTTGTATAGGATCGGTTTCAACCGCCGACTCCGATATTTCTACTTACCATCAATTATTATGCAAAACTTCAACTGGACAAAACTTCAAAATGGCTCAGACATTCGCGGTATCGCCATCGAAGGTGTTCCCAATGAAAACGTCAATCTCACCCCCGAAATTGCGACAATATTAGGGAAATCCTTTGTCAGTTGGCTGGTGCAAAGACTCAATAAATCAGCGGCAGAATTAACGATCGCGATCGGGCGTGACAGTCGCCTATCAGGGCCAACTTTAATGCAAGCAGTCATGGAGGGAATCGCCTCAGTTGGTGCAACCGTGTACGACTTTGAAATGGCCTCAACCCCCGCCATGTTTATGAGTACCATTACCCCTGGTTTTGATTGCGACGGCGCGATTATGCTCACTGCTAGCCATTTGCCATTTAATCGAAACGGCTTAAAGTTTTTTACCGCCAAAGGTGGGTTACAAAAACCGGATATTACAGATATCTTAGCACTAGCCCAAAGCAATAACTTCCAGCCAGCCGCATCGCCCGGTAACATTAAAAAGCATGATTTTATCTCTGTTTATGCTAACCAATTTGTCAAAAATATCCGGGAAGCAGTCAATCATCCAGATAATTTTGAGGAACCACTAACAGGATTAAAAGTTGTTGTGGATGCAGGCAATGGTGCTGGCGGTTTTTATGTTGATAAAGTCTTAAAACCTTTAGGTGCAGACACCACGGGGAGTCAGTTTTTAGAACCCGATGGTACTTTCCCCAATCATGTGCCAAATCCAGAAGATAAACAGGCAATGCAGTCAATTTGTCAAGCGGTAATTGAACATCAAGCTGATTTTGGGATTATTTTTGATACCGATGTCGATCGCAGTGCGGCCGTCGATGGAGTTGGCAAGGAACTCAATCGCAATCGCTTAATTGCCTTGATTTCTGCGATCGTATTACAAGAACACCCAGGCTCTACCATTGTCACCGATTCTATTACCTCCGATGGCTTGACACAATTCATCGAACAGGATTTAAAAGGGATTCACCATCGCTTTAAACGCGGCTACAAAAATGTGATTGACGAGTCGATTCGCCTCAATGAAGCCGGACAGGAATCATGGCTAGCGATTGAAACCTCTGGACATGGAGCTTTGAAAGAAAATTACTTTCTGGATGATGGCGCTTATTTAGTCAGTAAATTATTGATTGAATTGGCTAAATCAAAGCTAGCAAATCAATCTTTGCCAGATTTAATTGCAAATTTAAAAGAGCCAGAAGAAAGTGCAGAATTTCGGATTAAACTTGGTGTGGATGATTTCCAAGCCCACGGATCTCGCGTTATTGACCAACTGCAAGAATTTGTCTTAACGCAAGCTGACTGGAAAATCGTTCCCAATAACTACGAAGGTCTGCGAATTTCCTGCACGTCAGCTAGCGAATCCGGCTGGTTTCTGTTACGCTTATCACTCCACGATCCGGTGATGCCTTTGAATGTTGAGTCTAATGTTAAGGGTGGTGTCGCTCGCATAGTGGCGCGGCTTTTAGCTTTTTTCCAAACAACAGAATTTCTCGATCTGTCGGCACTATCGAGCTAAATTTTACTTTGTTCAGACTATTAGTAAACCCAACCCAAGAAGGAATTTAATCATGTGGCTTTTAACCATTAACTGTTCGGCGGCAAGCTGGGAACTCCATTCCAAAGCCTTCAAAGCCATCGCTGCGAAATATCCGGGTACGCCTGTTTCTTCCAAAAAGATGAAAGGCGATGGTCAACGCATCATGGAATATCAGCTTGAGGATGTCGATGATGTAGAGGAATTTATGGGAGAATGCTTGACCTTAGATGGTTTCACCGCTAGCTTTGAATCCCAATAAATTTAGGTGATAAGACTGTAGCCATTCTCAATTTTTATCTCATACCATTTTAGATTTAAAAATTGGGAATTAATACTATTTAACCAAAAATCGGATACAATAATTAGAGACTTTTATAAATGTTCTAGGAAAGTAAGCGGTCAAAAAAAAATTAATTTAACAGCAGACGAGTTAAAAATAATTCTGTCGCAGCGCCGTGAAATATAACTAATACCAATTGTTACCAGTTATGCAATAGTAGCTAGGGCGGCTCAAATATAATCCCCTCCGGTTATAGATGAACAGTGTTTCTGTTGAAACTTGGGATCTGGTGGATTTATGGTGGAAACGGTAGTGTGAGCGTCAGGCTCAAGCTGGCTTTCCTCCCGGCACTGCGGGAATTTTTATTATTCTTATCACCTCAAGTTAAGTATTTATTTAAGTTAGTCTCTCATCTCCAAATCTTTGAGTTTGCCAAGCTTTTTACCTACGGCTGTTTTTCTCTACTCATTGAGGATTGCTATAGTTAGTCTAGATAGTTGAAAATATCTCAGCGAGAGAAAGGTTAAGGACGGCTAGTGATGATAATGACTGTGAATCGAGGCAAAGGCGGGCTAAGTGCGGAAATAGTTACGGGTCTGATTTTGCGGTGGCGGCAGTTGAAAGCAAACAAGCTAACCGCCAGTTCGATCGGGGGAATTGTTGCTGGTATTCTAAGTTTTGCCCTGCCGGTGCAAGCTTTGCAGGTAGTTGTGACGCCGACAAATCCCCAACTGGGAGATACGCTGTCAGTAATTATTCAGGTTGACGGTAACGGCGGGGAAACTCCAAAAGTTTCTCTACAGCAAAAAAACTACCCCGCATTTCCGATCGGCAACGGCCGCTTTCGGGCTTTGCTGCCGACGACGCCGGTAGAGAAGCCCGGTACCCGCCTTCTTCAAGTCGCAGGTGACGGACAAGTGCAGAATTTGAGCGTGCAAGTGCGCGGTCGGGATTTTCCCACCCAATCCATCTGGTTACCTCCGGGCAAAGACGAGGAAGGTACAGATGCCGAATTCGATCGCGTAGACGCATTTAAAGCACTGGTTACACCCCAAAAATTTTGGGACGGCAAATTGTTGCGCCCTAACTCCGGCGAAATTACCACTATTTACGGAGTTCGCCGATACTATAATGGGGTATTTGCTCAGGACTACTACCACCGCGGCGTCGATTACGCGGGTGCTTACGGTTCCCCTGTAGTCGCACCGGCAGCAGGTCGGGTGTCTCTAGTGGGACGCGAATCCCAAGGGTTCAAAATCCACGGGAACGTCGTTGGTATCGACCACGGTCAGGGAGTAGCAAGTATTTTGATGCACCTCAGCCGGATTGATGTCAAGGAGGGCGATGTCGTGAAAGCCGGTCAAGCAATAGGTACTCTCGGGTCAACTGGGGCTTCGACAGGCCCTCACCTGCACTGGGGACTATACGTGCACGGGCAGTCCGTCGATCCTGTACCCTGGCGGCTTCAGGGAGTTGAGTAGGAGTTTTTACAGGTTTTGACGGATTTAGCTGTCAATTATGGGGTAAGTTTGTGGCTAGGGTGTGCAGATAACTTTATGGGTTATCTGTATTGAGTTAGGATTTGTATAAAAATTCTCAACTCAACCCTCAAAACTCGAATCTCAAGACGCTAACAATCGCGTCTTTACAAAACTTTATTGATGATGCCGTTGAGCGGGGACGCATATATGAGTATTGAAAAAATTGTTGAACAGGCTTTGCTGGATGGCTATTTAACGCCTTCTATGGAAGCGGAGGTGGGACGGATTTGCAATACGGCTTCGGAATTGTCTATCGAAGAGTACATGGCTCTCGATCGTCTGATGGGATCTTTGTTGACTGGCGAAGTTGTGGTTCTGCCACGCAAACAGTTCATCAACGTGATGGAAGAGTTGGTACTCAGCGATGCGATCGCTAGGGTAGCCGAAATTGAGGCGACGAGCGACCTGAGTTTGGATGTGGGAGATATTGCAGCTTATGCTTTAAATAGGCTGCCACCTCTCTACGCTACGACGGAAGAAGGAGCTCACTTTCAAAGGGCTAGGGCTAAGGAGCAACTTCACGATTTGATTTCCAAAGAAGTCAACGCAGCGATCGCCCGCAACTTGGACAGGCCCGACACCCCAAACCCAACAGCTTTGGGCAAGTCTTCTGGAAACGAAGTTCTTTCACAGCTAAGCACTTGGCTGCAAGCTAACGCCACTAATTTTGAGCCACAGCCTTAGTACCACCCCAACAGCTCTATTTATGGTTAAGTCGATCCCGCTCAATTCAGAAAGCGGGATTTTTAGTTTTTGAGCAACCAACATCTGAACGCACAAGGCCGAAGCCAGAATTCAAGAAAAAAAATTAAAATTTAAGATATTTTTATTTATTACACAAAATAAAAACCTCCCTCTTCCTTCTTCCTTGTTCCTGACATCCGTTACATCCGTTACATCCGTTGCCGAACTTCCTTGTTCCTGACATCCGTTACATCCGTTACATCCGTTATAGAATCCGTTGCCGAACTTCCTTCTTCTTTCAAACGATTAATTGTTGCTGTCAGAAGAGTCAGCCGAGGGGCCGACGGTAACTTTTGTCTCTCGTTTTTCGCGTTTTTTCCGTTCCGCTTGGATGACATCTTGAAGCACTATTCGCGCTTGGGCCATTTTTTCCAAATTGCTGCGGTACAAATCTAAATCTTTGCTAACTTTGTCTTCTGGGAGGTGCAATGCCGCACAGACTTTGGCGATCGCGTCGTTTCGCTTTTCTTGGTCTTTTACTAAGTTAGGGTCAGCTTTTTCTAATAGCGAGAACAAACCGATCGCGAACAAGCGGCTGTACTTAAATTGAGGGTTGCTGGCGATCGCCCCTAAAGACGCTTGCAAATCTGCTGTATCTCCAAAGCTGGTCGAGCGATCGATCCACGAGAGCAACTCTTGCCCCGAAAGTCGATCTGCCAAGCTTTCCAATCTCTGAGCGTCTTGCTTGTAACGATCTGGATCGTCTTCTAGGGACTTGCACAAAGCGTTAAAAATCGAAACTCGGTCTGCTTCTGGGGCGTACCCAAGCATGAATCGATCGAAAGCTGTTACCACACCCAAGGCATAAATCGGGTCGTATTGAAAATCAGCATTCGCCGAAAGCAAGTGCATTTCTACCATCAACTCTTCCACCACTCGACGGTAAATTGAGTTGATCGGTCGAGTGTGAATCGTATAGAAACTTCGCTTAGTATCTGAAACAGTACGGTTATTGTTCACCTGAGTCTTATAGATAAATAATTTTGCCGTAGCGGGCGTGCCAGCGCGGCGTGAGTAAAGTCGGGGGGGTCTATGTGCGATCGGGCTGACAAAAATTGCCAGTTTTTTAAGCGTTGCCGCCGGATTGCGAGACAAAATTTTATCAAAAATATTTTACGCGCGATCGGCAGCAACAATTAATTTGTCGCACTACGAGGGCAAAACCCCAGTATCTTTACAATCATAGCTTAGCTGGGATCGCTCATAAATCTAATCTTCTGACTTGCCCACCCCAGATCTCGCCACTCATATCACAATAAGTTTTTTCTATCAAGTCCTAATTCTGAAAAATCCAACAAACATGACAATTTCTCCTGAATTAAGAGCGTTAGCCCAGTACATGGCGGGCGAATTTGACAACCGGGAACAAGCGCTAGCAGACCCGGCTTGGTACGTCCACCTTCGTTTGTGGCAAAGGCCGCTGCCCCTTCCTCTTTTTTCCGAACCCAGCATTGCTCTGTTTGCCGAACAAGCCAACATTCTGGAATTAGACAAGCCATACCGCCCCCGCATCGTGCAACTGAGGCACTCACAGATAGCGCCTGGACTTATCGAAGCTCAGTATTATATGTTCCACGACATTACAGCCGTCAAAGGAGCCGGTTGCAACCCCGACTTGCTTGGAAAGCTAACGAACGAGCAAATCCAACTCCTCCCCGGCTGCACCCTCTCGGTTGCGGTGGAAAATTTAGCTTCAAACGGCTATCGCTTTCGGGCATCATTGCCGGAGGGCACTCGCTGCGGCTTTGCCTACGGGGGGCAAAATTACCAAGTAGATTTGGGATTTGAAGCCGCAGGCGAGGAGTTTCTCAGCTACGACAAAGGAATAAACCCCACGACAGGCAAGGCTATCTGGGGAGCCTTAATGGGCCCTTTTAGATTTGTCAAGCGTCAGGATTTTGCTGCTGAGATATTGGGTTGAACCAAAAAGCAACAAGCAAAAAGGAAGTCTGAGATATTGCGTTGAACCAAAAAGCAACAAGAAAGAAGGAAGAAAGATTTAGTTATCTAGGAGAGAAGGCAAGACTTTACCTTGACGTATTCTTCTACTTCAGTGTTTTGGTGAACGTGTCAACCTTTCAAGAAAGTAAGAAGGCAGAAGGAAGCAGGCAAAAATTTACCTGCTTCCTGTTCTTCTGCTGGGTTTCTGCGCGCTTCTGAGTCTCAAGCTTAAATTACCCGCGACACTGCAACCGATGCCAGCAGGAGTGCTCAACTTGCGCGCGGCACCCCCTCTAGAGCTTCTTCTTCCGTTTCAAAGATTTCAAACACAGAATCCATCATGGTGACTTCAAACACCAGTTTGGCTTCTGGATGAACATTGCAAATGCGGAAACTTCCCTTAACTTTATCCGCATCCCGCATACCTGCTACAAGTGAGGTCAGGCCAGAACTATCGATAAAGTTAACCTGACCAAGATTCACTACGACATGGCGGCTGAGTTTGGAAATACACTCTTGCAACTTGAGGCGGAATTGCCAAGCTGTAGTGATGTCCAACCGTCCTGTCGGTGCTAAGACGATAACTGTTGTACCGTCTTGAAGCGTGTGGGTTTTTTGATCAATATGAATCACTGACCCTTCCCTCAAATTTATTATCTATCGCGGTGGTTACTGTCCCAGTAGTTTAACTCAGGTCGGTGACTGCTGAGGCATCCAATTCGCCCAATCTTGCGGTTTTAAGAACTTGGAGTAGAGTTCGGCTTCGGGAGAGTTGGGTTCTGGCTCGTAGCAGTATTCCCAGCGTACCAAAGGCGGCAGGGACATGAGAATCGATTCTGTGCGTCCGTTGGTTTGCAAGCCAAAGGTCGTGCCTCGATCGTACACTAAGTTAAATTCAACGTAACGGCCGCGGCGGTAAAGTTGGAAATTACGCTCGCGCTCGCCGTATTCTTTCGATCGGTGCTTTTCAACAATTGGGGTGTAAGCCGGCAAAAATGTCCGACCGCAGTCCTGTACGAAGGCGAACAGCGACTCCCAAGTCCTAGGTTCCGGCACGCCGATGTTGTTGCTGCACTCAGCGGCCTTGCCTTTGACATGATGGTCGCGGTAAAGCACGCCTTGAGCGCTTTGGTAGTCAAAAAACAGGCCGCCCACGCCGCGGGTTTCTTGGCGGTGGGGGAGGTAGAAATATTCGTCGCACCAGAGTTTAAAGGTCGGATAATATCCGGGATGGTGGCGATCGCAAGCTGCTTTCAGAGTTTTGTGAAAATGAGCTGCATCCTCAGCCAACGGGTAATAAGGAGTCAAATCCACACCGCCGCCAAACCACCAAATCGGCCCAGCCTCAAAATAGCGGTAATTCAGGTGAACCGTAGGCAAGTAGGGATTGCGGGGGTGCAGCACCATCGAAGTACCCGTTGCATAGAAATCGTGACCGGCAGCTTCTGGGTGCTTTGCCAGAATCAAAGCCGGCAAACTTTCGCCCCACACTTGGGAAAAATTGACTCCCCCTTGTTCAAACACATCGCCTTCGCGCATGACGCGAGAACGTCCGCCGCCGCCTTCGGAGCGTTCCCAAGAGTCCTCCTTAAATTTGCCCAGGCCATCGAGCTGTTCGAGGGATTGACAAATTTCGTCTTGTAGGCTTTTCATAAATTGGCTGACTCTAGCTCTAGAGTCAGCGGGCGGCAAAAACGGGGAAGTGGTGGTTTTAAGTGTTGTAGAAACTGTCATAAAATTTTCTGTTGTCAGATTTGAGTTTTAGATGGGCGATGAATCCCAAATCCAGTCGTCATGTAATTATGCCACCGCAGGTCGGCAAATGATCGCTATGAAGTTACATTAAAAAATAGCAATAAAAATATACTTAAACCTGCGATCGAAAATTCGCTAACCCAATTGCAGAGCTATGGTGGAGAACACAATGCCCAATACACTCGATGTTAGTTCAGTCTTAGAAATCCTGCGACCTGTGCAAGACCCCGAACTGCAAAAGAGTTTGGTGGAATTGAACATGATTCGTAACATCAAAATTGACGGCGGTGTCGTCAGTTTTACTTTAGTGCTGACAACGCCTGCTTGCCCGCTGCGAGAATTTATTGTCGAAGATTGCCAAAAAGCGGTCAAACAGTTGCCAGGAGTCGAAAAAGTGGCGGTGGAGGTGACAGCCGAGACGCCGCAGCAAAAGGGAGTGGTCGATCGCCAAGGCATTGAAGGCGTTAAAAATATTATCGCAATTTCCAGCGGTAAAGGTGGAGTCGGCAAAAGCACGGTGGCGGTAAATGTGGCAGTAGCGCTGGCCCAAACCGGCGCTAAGGTGGGTTTGCTGGATGCGGATATCTATGGGCCCAACGACCCGACCATGTTGGGTCTGGGGGACGCGAAAGTGATGGTTAGGGAGGGAAAAAGCGGGGAAAGCCTCGAACCCGCCTTTAATTACGGCGTCAAATTAGTGTCGATGGCGTTTTTAATTGACAAAGACCAACCCGTGATTTGGCGCGGCCCGATGTTGAACGGGATCATCCGGCAGTTCCTCTATCAGGTAAATTGGGGCGATTTAGACTATTTGATTGTCGATATGCCTCCGGGTACTGGAGACGCACAGTTGACAATGGCGCAAGCGGTGCCGATGGCTGGTGTCGTGATCGTGACGACGCCGCAGACTGTGGCATTGTTGGACTCCCGCAAGGGGCTGAAGATGTTCCAGCAGTTGGGAGTTTCCGTCCTGGGAATTGTGGAAAACATGAGCTATTTTGTGCCGCCGGATATGCCCGACAAGCAATACGATATTTTCGGTTCCGGCGGCGGGGAAAAGACTGCTGCTGAGTTGGGAGTGCCGCTGTTAGGCCGCATTCCGCTGGAAATTCCGTTGCGGGAAGGTGGAGATTCGGGGGTGCCGATCGTCGTGGGGCAACCGGGTTCTGCTTCAGCTAGGGAGTTGCGGGCGATCGCGGGCCGCATTGCCGGTAAAGTTTCCGTAGCAGCCTTAGCCTAACAAACTCTCGTTTCTGGGCTTTGCCTCGCGTCTTCCTGTTGAGGAAGATTTGCCTAGTTCTCAGGCTCTGCTTGGGAACTAGAAACGAGAAACGGTAAGCTATAAACAGCCAACTTAACTTTCAAACAATTATGATTTTTCCAGGTTCGGCAGTTCGAGTTAAAGATAAGGGTGAGATTTACTACACCTTTCAAGGACAAGTCCAGCGAGTTAGCGACGGGAAAGTCGCGGTACTGTTTGAAGGCGGCAATTGGGACAAGCTGATCACGTTCCGGCTGAATCAGTTGGAACTTGTGGATGCTACGGCTGGTCGCGCGAAATAGTCAGCGGTCATTAGTCATTGGTAATGGGTAATTTGTAATTGGTAAAGTACCCAATACAAGGCTACTAATTGAAGACCATTGAAAACTAGCACAAAACCCATGACTGATGACTAATGACTGATGACTAATGACTAATGACTAATCACTAAAACTATGCGTTTACCTTTACCCCAATTTGCTACAAAAGAGCGCCATCCCGATCGCATTGCTGAGGTAATCGAGACGGCAACTTCGGAGTTTTTGGCTCAATGTTTGGAACCGGAAGACTTAAGCTTTCCCGTGATGCCACCTTTTGGGAGTTGGGTGAAGGCCGAGGATGAAGAGTCAAAAAATCAAATTTACGGCGTGGTTTATTACGCTACGACTAGCCCGATCGACTCGGTGCACAGAGCTCGCGCTTTGGGTTTGTCGCTGGAAGAATTGCGGGAAGAACAACCGCAGATTTTTGCGATGCTCAAAACCGAGTTTCGAGTGGCGATTGTCGGGTATGAGGCTGCGCCGGAAAGGTTGAACGGTCACGGCCCATCGAGGGGTAAAATTTATCAGTATTTGCCGCCGCGCCCGCCGCAAATTCACCAGGCGGTTTATCGCTGCGAACCGGATGAGGTGATTGATTTTACGGTGCAGTTGGATTTTTTGAGGACGCTGCTGGGGGTGGCTAATGCGCCGGTGGATGCGCTGACGGCGGCGGCGATTCGGGAGATTTATCAGTTGCGGATGCGCGATCGAACTTGGTTGGTGGAAGCGGGGAGAAGTTTGAGTGTTTTGCTGAAGGATGATTACGACAGATTGAGGGTGATTTTGAGTCAGATTCATCCGTAGGGGACAACTGTTATAACTACAAAATCGAGATAGTCTCAACCTAACCGTTAAAGATGACAGGTTTCCCAAACTAAACTAAGCTATCAATAGTTCAGCCCCGACACTACTGCTACCCAACATAACTCTCATGCAAGGACAAACACTCGCAGGACGCTACCACATCATAAAACACTTGGGAGGCGGTGGCTTCGGTCAGACTTACCTGGCTGAAGATCAAAAGCGATCGGGTAATCTTCGGTGTGTGGTCAAGCAACTCAAGCCACAGTTTACAGATCCGCAAACTCTAAGTATAGCTAGACGTTTATTTAAAACAGAAACAGACACCCTCCACCAACTAGGAACTCATCCTCAGATTCCCGAACTTTTGGATCATTTTGAGGAAAATCAAGAATTTTATTTAGTTCAAGAGTTGATTGAGGGGATAGATTTAAGTAAAGAAATTACTCCTGGCCAGCAGCTTAGGGAGTCGGAAGTTATGGCTATTTTGCAGGAGATCATAGAAATATTGGTATTTGTTCAGCAGCACAAAGTCATTCACCGGGATATTAAACCTGCTAATTTAATGAGGCGCAATTCTGACGGCAAAATATTCTTAATTGACTTTGGGGCGGTCAAACAAATTAGCACTCAAATAGCTAACACCACAGGGCAAACTCCGCCGACTATTTGCATCGGCACAGGTGGCTATATGCCAGCGGAACAAAATAACGGACAGCCTAACTTTAGCAGCGATATTTATGCTGTGGGAGTGACTGCCATTGAATGGCTGACTGGCATACTTCCTCACGAGTTGCCAAAAGATGCTAACGGTGAAATTATTTGGCGCGATCGCGTCCCTGTTAGCGCCGGTTTTGCTAATATTTTAAACAAAATGGTGCGCTATCATTTTCGCGATCGCTACCAGTCTGCCGCAGAGGTGTTGCAAGCTTTCAACAATTTGAGGAGAGTTCGACCATCTTCTACTTTAGTATCATCTCCTAACTTATTGACATTAATGAGTAACTGGACGCGAGATCATAAAATTGGTTTGCTTGGGGTTGGTTTGGCTGCTATATTTGGTGTAGCAGCATTGTTTACACCAGAAATTAGAAAAATGCTGGGATTGGAACCTGCGGATAATCTGGTAAGTTATGATAATACAACCCAAGGCATTAAGATACAATATCCCGATAATTGGACTAAACAAGAAGAGTCTAATGCCGTTACCAAAGAGGTGGTTCAATTTATTTCACCGAAAGAAAGCGAGGGCGATAAGTTTCAAGAACGTCTGATTGTAACTGTTGAACCTACCACGAATAATAAAACCCTTGATGAATATACGAAATTATCTAAAGAAGAAATCTTGAATTTAGATAAAAATGCTAAGATAGATCGAGAGGAAAAATCGACTTTAGCTGGCAAAAATGGGTATAGAGTTGTTTACACAACCAAAGAAGGGAATGAAGAGTTAAAAAAATTGAATGTTTGGACAATGAAACATGACAAGGCTTATTTGATTACCTATGAAGCGGAAGCGGGAAAGTACGAGAAGTTTTTGCCCGTTGTTGAGAAAATGATTAAGTCGCTGGAAGTTCAAGACACGAAATAAATTTATTGAGGCAGTTGTCAGATTATGGTGACAGTATCAATCAAAGATGAATATGTTGAAGTGTTGAGTGCTTTGGGTGATTTGCAGGCGGCTATGGATTTGGCAATCCAACGCTATACCATCGAGCAGATCACAGGGAAAGTTGCTGAACTTCGACAAAGAAATGCTCAGTATCAAGCTAAATATGGGATGGATTATCTCACTTTTAACCAGCGACTTTCTGAAGATGAAGTATTTATCAGGAATCTTGAAGCGAAGATTAATAATTTGTGGGAGATTGATTTGGCAGATTGGGAATTTTGCTATAAGGGGATAGGAGATTGGACGCGCAAGTTACAGAATATTTTACTTGAAAGTAATAACTTAATTCCCCATTAGATGCCTAACTTATACATAAATTAGCACTTACTGGGGCCGAGAAACCGGGTTTTTTACGAAAAATATTCGTGGTAGCCGACAGATTAAGTAAAAACCCGGTTTCTTTAGTCGCAGTGAGTAAATCATGATACAGCATATTCCATGTATATGTGGTACACATAATCTGGCGATATCTCGTGTAAGGTGCGTCGCCCTCAAAAATCTGCAAGCTCTATTCAAGAACTCGTAGCGACGCACCCTACAGATTAACACTACATAACAATCAAGAGGAAAATCTTTATGAACCCCCAATCGGGAACCAAATCACCTTTGGATCGTAAACCGCAAATTACCCTAACAGAACTCCATCAAAAAATTGATGCCGGAGTTAAAATGGCTATTGCTAAAGCGATAGAAAAACACCGCAAATTAGGGGAATCAATTAGCATTTGGCAAGATGGCAAAGTAATTACTTTAACTGCCGATAAAATTCCTCCCCTGAAATTAGATAATAATAGTTAACCTTTATTTAGCCATGAATTTGAATTTGGAGGATGACAAATTATCAGTATAATAGCACTGACTGGAGTTCAGAAACCGGGTTTTTTACGAAAATACTTTCGTTGCAGCCCATATATTCGGTAAAAACCCGGTTTCTTTCTCCCCGCGCCGGACAAGACAATGCCGTTTCTCTACTAGCGGATTGTCAAAGTGTACCTGCCTCTTTCGCCCTTTTTAACAGCATTGACAACTACGATATAGCGACCGCTGGCGGGTAAGGTGAAGGTGAGGGCTGAATTGGTATTCGATCGGCTGATGTCGTCATTGGTTGCTAGCTTTTTTCCATCCGGGCTAAAGAGTGCGACGAAGGTATCAAAATCAGAGCTTTCTAGGGTAATTGTAACTGATTGACCGGCACGACCTACAAACGTATGTTGCTCGTACAGACTTCCGTCAGAGGGAAGGGCAGAGGATTTACCGGGTATTAATGAGCTATTAGCACTGAGTAGGGTGGTAGATGTTGGTCGAGTCTGTGTATTATTTTGAAGCTGTCTAATTATAACTAGGAGATTTTGGTAATTTTTTTGATCTCCTTGCTGCTGAAATAAGTCTGCTGTTTTTTGAAAGTCTTGAATTGCACCCTGCTTGTCTCCTAAGTCACGGCGGGCTTCACCCCGGCGGAAGTAGGCTCCGGCATCGTTAGGATCAATTCGCAAAACTTGGTTGAAATCTGTGATCGCACCCTGCTTGTCTCCTAATTTATAGCGGGCACTCCCCCGTATGTGGTAGGTCAACGCATCGTTAGGATCAATTCGCAAAGCTTCGTTCAAATCAGAGATCGCACCCTGGTTGTCTCCTAAGTCATGGCGGGTAAAACCCCGGCTCTTGTAGGCAAAGGCAAACTTAGGATCAATTCGCAAAGCTTCGTTGTAATCGGCGAGCGCTCCCTGGTTGTCTTTTAAAAGAGACCGGACAGTTCCCCGGCCGTAGTAGGCAGAAGCATTGTTAGGATTAATTCGCAAGGCTTCGCTTATATCGGCGAGCGCTCCCTGCTTGTCTCCTAATTCAAGGCGGAAAGCTGCCCGCTGGTTATAGATTTCAGAATCGTTAGGATTAATTCGCAAAGCTTCGCTCAAATCAGCGATAGCACCCTGTTTGTCTCCTAAGTATGAGCGGACAATCGCTCGACTTACATAATCTTTGGCATTACTTGGATTAACCCGCAGGGCTTTGTTGCGATCTTCACTAGCACCCTGCTCGTCTCCTAATTTAGAGCGGAGTATTGCCCTGCTCATGTAGCCTTGAGCATAGTTAGGATTAATTCGTATAAATTGGCTTATATCTTTGAGTGTACCCTGGTTGTCTCCTAATTTATAGCGAGCCGCCGCTCGATTGTTGTAGGCATCGCCATAATTAGGATTAAGCTGAATTGCTTGGTTGAATTCTTGTATAGCACCCTGATAATCTCCTTTATTTAATTTTTCCCTACCCTGAATATAGAAATCATCAGCTTTCGACCCAGTTGCCACAGGCGCACTCGGAACCTTCACCCCTAAATCCACTTGAGATGAAGCCAACAATCTCAAACTCGTATTAATCGGAATCCCCAGATTAAAACCAGTCTTAGCAATTTGTATATCCTGATTAATACTGCTAGATTCTGCCGCCCTCGTATCCGCCCTCCCGTGAATTCCCACCACCTCGCCATTCTCATTCAACACCGGCCCCCCGCTCATTCCCGGCAACGTATTATTACTATAAACCAACGCATAACCATCTTCTAAAGGTCGAGAAGCATTAGCAGTAATCCGCCCATCCGTGAAATTGTAAATCGAACTATTAATTGCCGATGAAGTCTTCGGAAAACCTGCCACATAAGCAGCTTTCCCTTCTGTCGCCAAATCCGAGTTGCCAATCTTAGCAACGCTGTAAGTTTGACTGCTGGTAAACTCGACAACTGCTAAATCAATATTTGGCAGTTTTTTGACACTGCTGTAATTGAGCAAATACCGCTTGTCATCAGGGGTGACAATCTCATATTTAGCTTGAGCATCTTTGAAAACGTGACGGGCTGTGATTACCGTGTAAGTGTTGCCATTCCGTTTGATAATGATTCCTGAACCAGGATTTTTACTGTCAATCAGAACAGTGATTGATTTAGCTATTTTGCCTACTTCATCAGCAGATATTGCGAAAACTGCGGTTGGTTGTGCGATGACAATTGTTGCAACAGTACCAATCAATGCGATGGGAATTTTATTAAAGAAGTTCATTGATTTTGGTTTAAGAATAGAGAGAGAAAGCGCACTACACGGATTTGGACACGGATACACGGATGATTTGATTTGAAATTTTAGGTAGCAGATTTGAGATATTTAGTCATGGAGCCAGAAACCGGTTTTTTACGAAAATACTGCAATAGAGCCTTTAACACGGGTAAAAAACCCGGTTTCTTTAGTATTTATGCGTCAGTCCTCGTATTGGACAACCAAAACCCCGATCGCAAATCCGTCTATCCGTGTCCCTCCGTGTCGGGCTGCTGATTTCACTCGCCTATGGTGAAATAGGAGAAACATTTTCCTCAACAGGTGTCTCCTCCAGATATCTCTCCACATCAACAGAACCAGGCCCAGTTTCAGATAGTATATATCCAGCCCCTAAGCCGCGACGATCCATTAATCTCTGCAACGTAGCGTCAGCATCGCTCCCCCGCTTGAGAGTGAATAGCAAAGTCCTATTCGTACAAGCATCGTCTTTGTTAACCGCAGCGCACACCACGGGTTCTCCGTTCAGAGTCCCAGTGTTAATATATTTGAGAGTACCGTTGTCATAGTTGCGCTGAAATCTTATGCCTACCTCTTGGCAGCGTCTTTGGGCCGTCCACGGTGGCGGAAAATAGTTGTTAGAAGTCCAGCGGACGAGTGGCACATTCCCCCGCGAGTTACGAGCGAAGGTGACAGGCAGCCTGTTGAGAGTAGCGCAGAAAAAGCTATTATTTCTCGCTTGGCTGGGTTGACAAAACAGCGCTGCTGTGCTGGCCGAAATAACTAACCCTGTCAGGAGTCCCGTCAAGATTTTGAAGTTCATAAATAGAAATTTTTGATATATTATCTCACAGCTCAGCTAAAGTTGCAACTTATAACTTACCCGGATTATCAAGCCGAGCACCTATCATTATGTCATAATTTATTTAAACCGAGAAAGATTATATGTGGGTAGAGGTAACAGCGCTAAATCAAGTTCCCGAAGGGGGTGTGTTGAAGGTAAAAGTTGAGGAAACTTCAGTGATTTTGAATCGTCAAGGCCTGAATGTCACTTGTTACCGCAATGCTTGCACTCATTTAGAATATCCGATCGACATGGGTAAGGTAAGCAGCGGTATCCTTACCTGTCCGTTTCATAAGTACCAGTACAAATTAGAGACTGGTAAATGTTTGAATGCACCCAGCGATGCCCTGGAATCTTATCCGGTAAAGATTGAGGGCGATCGCGTTTTTGTCGAGATAGATTAGTCATTAGTCTTAGCTAAGTCCGACAGGGGTTTCAACCCCTGTCTCATAGCTAAAGTCGTCTAAAGACGACTGTAGATTAATATTTGATATCAAGTCCGGCTTAAATACCCCCTCACTCTCTTAGTCTGCGGAGGCAGACTTTGTTTGACAAGGAGCGGTTTCAACCGCCGAAACATCGAGGGAGTAGCCAACCCGGATTTACTTTCAACCTACCATTTTCGCGCGCCGCTGACGGAGGAAAATCACCAAAAGCCCGATCGCGCCAACCGCCAACAGCAGCCATTCTTCCGGTTCAGGAACGCCAGAAACATTGAGAGGATTATTCGGCTTAGTTAACTGTTCCTTACCGGATTCTACCTCTCTGTCAAATCGATCGCTCTTAGCTTCCGCTGCTTTTAGCTGCTCCCTTTGCGCGTCATTAACTAACACAATCATCGAAGAATAAGGCGTCACCACTTTGAAATTTTTAGCTACTGCGTGCATCGCATCCAGTTGCGTTAATTGATTTGAACTTTTCTGCTTGCTAAGTGCAGTTATTAACTGCCGCGCAGCTATCGGTTGAAAGCCTTCATTTCCGGCATTTTTTGACTCCGCAACTGCCGCCGATTTGGCTGTTTTTCCCGACTGCGACGTTTTGGCATAACTCCAAGCATAGCCGTCAACAACGCTAACTGTAGATTCGCCCGAAGCTGCTGTGGTTGCTACTCGCTGCATCGCCTCCTTCATATCCGTAGCCACTCCGCCGCCACTATCTTGAATGACCTTTAAAGTTGCGTCGTCGTAGCCGGGGGGCAAACCTCCCAAATGCACTGTCCATAGGGGTGCAGAGATGGAAAGTTTAGGTTTGCGATCGTCCGACAATTCGTAACTGTGGCGATCGCTCACCAAAAATACATTATCGTAACTTTTATCGCCCCGCAACTGTGCAAACTGTTGCAGCATATCTTTGAGCTGGATTGTACCGTAAAATGTCACCTTGCTAGCATCAAAATTGCGTACATCTTCCACAAACTTAGGTGGCATTCCCGCAGCGCTGGCGACATACAAATCAACAGTATTTTTCCCTGCTGCATTAGCTTTCAACCATTCCAAAGTCTCTTTTACATCCTTATTTTCCGCCGCCATGCTGCGGGAAGTATCGAGAATAACTGCAAATTTCTTGCCTTGCGGTAACGAGTAATTTGCATCAGCCAACGGCTTAGCAGAAATGATATTTCCTCCCGGTAGAATCGCCTGCTGCGCTGTTAGAGGTTGCTGTGCGGCTGCGGGCAAAAAGGGTGGCAGCCAAGTTTCTCTTGCTTCTTTCCCGCTGTATTTGACCTCTTTTCCAGCAATCGTGCGGCGAGTATTTTGGTTCCAAAAAATGTTGCGTTTTTCAGCCAAAACAGGCATAGCCCAACCCTGCGGCTGGCGCATGACTTTGTAAGTAAGCCACAGGTGCATTTCCGTTGGCCCGTCAGTTTGGGTGAATTCTCGTTTCGCCGGGATTGGAAAAGCCCGCAAGCGGTATTGTTTGGGGCCAATTTGTTCTAGCAAAGCCGGATCGACTCTTTCTCTCACCTGTTGGTTGTAGACTTGCTGGGCCGCACCTCTAGGCGATACCGTAAATACAAAACGTTTGTTTAAATCGCCAGTATCTCCCAGCCAAACTCCTGTAACTGCGGCGCTTTCCGGCAGCGAAAAGTAGTAGAATACTTCTTGCAAGTTCGGTGTTTGATTTTTGTAAACTTCGTATAGTTGAACGTCAGCCCAGTCGCCGTTTTCTTTGACTGTCACTTCTTGCGACTGCAACCATACTTTTTCTTGATTGACATTCAGCAAACCGGCTTTTGCTTCTTCGCGATTTGAGGTTGACTGTACCGCGTGTTTTACTGCTTCTGTGTCGCCTTTTTGCAGTTCCGTATCGAAGAATTCGCCGTAGAGTTTTTCTGCTTTTTCCAAATCAGCACTAGAGCCTTGATACAAAAACGGCGACATTAAAAAATTATAGCTGTTCTGCACAGTTTGAGCCGCTTGGTCAGGCAAATTCAAAGTGTTTTTGTATATCTCATAAATGTGGTTGTTTTCTCCCACAGTGCTGAGGTAGCGGTAAGGGGACAAATAAGCGTTAACTAAGCCCGATCGAATCATATCAGACTTGGCTAATAAAGTTTGGCGAACCGTGTCATTTGCGGGGGGAGTCGCCAGCATTTTCAGTGCTGCAACTTGTGGCTGCTGCTGCAAAGCCGAGAAAATAGCCAGCCAAGCTGCTATGACTCCCAAACTTCCGATTATCGCTTTATTTTTCCCGTATTGTGCAGCAAAGCTCTGCCATATTTTCCGCCCGGAATGAATGTAGAGAAAGCCGTACAGCGAAGGCATGACAACGAATAAGCTACAGGTTAAACCAAAGAATATCAAGAATAGCGCTATCCAAGTTAAACCCGAAATTAAACCCCATACCCACGCCCCGTATCTAAACATATCCCAAAATGGTAATACCCATGTAAACTTGAAGAATTCAATCACTGCACTGAAGAATCCAGCAACTGTCACTAATCCCACCGGTACAGCGTAATACATCAGCAATGTTGCCGCCCAAATGCCAACTACTAGCATTAAACTGTGACATCCTAATTGCAGCCACGCACTTCGTTTTTCTCCGCTCAATCTTAAAAAAAGAGGCTGTTTATTAGGGGAAGTTTGAGAATCTGAGATATTTTGAACATTTTCTCTTTTACCCAGATATCCGTACAGCATTTCCACTGAAAATGCTGCAATGCACAAAGCAATAGTAGCGATGATTTGATAACTAGCTGGGGTGAGTTCTCGCAGCAGGAACAAGCGGAGCAAACACAGCAAAAATAGCGGTGCTTCTACGCCGTAAAACCAACGCATTAGCTCTAGGGGTTGCTCGCTAAAACGCCTATACCCTATTACTGTACATACCGTGGGTACAGCGATCGTAGCTGCCATGGTCAAAGAAAACTCTAGCGGGATGATGCCATCGATTGTCGCCATAACTAATGGCACTCCTATAACAGGCAAAATCCCTAAGTAAACAATCGATAAAAATGTCAAATTCCAAACCCAAAAAATTCCTAGAAAATGATCATCAAATACCTGTTTAATTTTCATTCATTTCTCCTTGTAAGCTTTGTTTGACGGTATCGTAGACGTTACCAGCAAACTCTTTTAGTTCATGATTTTCTGCTTGTAGCGAACTGTTAAATAAAATGGAAACTAGCACCCAATTGTGATTTTTGTGAGTGAGGTCACTGCCGATACGGGACAAGAAGTTATCTGTAGTTAACTGGGCAGATTGCAGCCAGTATACTGCTGATAATTGGTTGTCTTTGAGAGACAGCCAGCGGGCTGTTACTGAAGGAGTTAATTGTTTTTTTTCTATGCGAGTGACGGGAATTCCGCTGGCTACAAAACACAACTCGGGGGCGTGATAGGTTTGCCAGGATGCGCTCGCTACTGTGAGCATGGAACCGCGCAAGTTGCCGGCGACAAATGTGATTTTTTGTGTTTGCGTGTCCGGATAGTTGCCAAAGAATTTTTGTTCGCTAGCATTCAGGGGAATCGACTCTGATTTAATGTATTCAGGCAATCTTAAAGGTGCGATCGCCATTTTTGACGTTTCTACATGAGACAGTTGAGCCATGACTGCCAAAACTGTTACTGCTGCAATTATTCCTGGTTTGGCTAAAGGGTGATTTTCGAGTATTTCTGAGTTAGGTTTGGTAGAAATACTGCTGGTTTTTTTTGGCTGAAATTTCGGTACTCGTTGCAACATTAACCAGGTCACAAAACAAGCACATACTAAACCGACAATTCCCAAAGGGACGTGAATAATTTCTGCTATTTTTGGCTGCTCAAACACTTCGTAAACCAGGACTAACACGGCAACCCGCGCAGTGTTAGCAGACACCAGCATTAAGAGATTAGCAGCGGCGACTGCTACCCATCTTAAACTTAATTTACGCCCTTCCAGCCAGGTAGCAGCTAGCAAAAATAGCGTTCCGACTAAGAGGGTTTTAATGCCGCTACAAGGCACGTCAACGTGAGCGATGCCGTTTTCCAAAACGATAATGTCGTAAGAAGAAATAGCCCCAACGTGCAGCATTGAGAGCAACTGTTCTACTACCTGAGCAGTCAGCACTCGTGCCGGCAAACCTAATCCGCTATTAAACTGACTGTTGAATGGTAAAATACAAGCCAGCAAGCCCGCAACTGGCAAGTTTTTTTGCCAAAAGTTCTGCTCCACCAATAAGCCGCACAGCCCGTAAGTTCCGAGAATAAATAGCAGGACAGTAACTTGTTTGATATCAATTATGTACTGAAGGGCGATCGAGCAAATACCCGCACCCAACATTAACAGCAGCGGATCTCGCCTCAAAACGAAATTTGGCAAAAATCCGGGCGGGCGATCCGAGTTCCCAATCGATCGCACTACTAATGCTACAATCAGAAAGCCAATTACTATTTTATATAGTGTGGGTATCTCAACAAACGAGGATAACAGCCACTTAACAGCCGAGATATTGGCCCAAAACCAAGCAAGCGCCAGCAAAAAAGGAGCCAGCAAAACCAAATTAACCGCAGAAGTGGGACTGACAGCATCTGGAAGGTCAGAAGTGGGAATATTGGTGCGCTGCATGATACCGCTTGACATTCACGTTGGTGACATCTTAGCTCAGCCAAATTGGTAATGTCCAGACCGATTATTTAAGTTTTGTCAAGCTTCGATTTTCTCTACAGAGAAGCTAGCGTTATAATAATTAATTTTAGCGGAGGTAAAAATGAGCGAAAAAAGCCCAGGATACAAAATTGTTAGCGATAACCGACAAGCGCGCCATCTCTATGAAATTATAGAGACATACCAAGTGGGAATCGAGTTGAAGGGCACCGAAGTCAAATCAATTCGCGAAGGAAAAGCCAATTTGCGGGACGGATACGGCTTAGTTCGGAACGGCGAACTGTGGCTGATAAACGTTCACATTTCGCCCTGGAGAAGTGCTAGCAACTATTTTAATCACGAGCCCCGCCGCACCCGTAAATTGCTGATGCACAAGCAGGAAATCCGTAAATTGATAGGCAAAGTCGAAGAAAAAGGTTTGACTTTAGTGCCGTTAAAAATGTATTTGAAAGGTGGCTGGGTAAAACTGGATATCGGTTTGGGAAAAGGGAAAAAACTTTATGACAAGCGCGAAGATTTGAAGAAACGCGAAGACAAGCGGGATATGGAAAGAGCGATGAAGCAATTTTAGTCATTAGTCATTAGTCCTTAAACATCTCCGAAAAAGAAACTAAAATCTTTGCTACTCGAAGGTTTTAGTTTCTTTTTTTGCGAGAGGTTTATTTGTCAGGAGTCATTAGTGATTAATGATTGGTGATTGCTCATTAGTGATTGATTATTTTAAATCGACCTCGGTTAATTACTCATCATAAAATTGTTCGATATCCCCCGTTGAGGATTTTGAGGACTTCCGCGCTCACTACAAACTTAATTAGAATTTTTAACCGGAGTCAACATTAGAGCAGATTGCAAGTTTATGAAGTACATCGCAGATTGAGCAATCCTTTGACGGACAAGGCATTGCCGTGTCACTACTGTACTTCATAAACCTGGGGGCTGTATCTCCAAATACAGTCGCATAGTATCGATCGACTGACCGCTGACCAAGTATTATTACTTAGACAATGGGAACAGTTCTACCTTCTTCCTGCTTCCCGCTTTTTTTTTTCTGAAAATATCCGGATTGCTTGTGGAGCCTCATGAAAGATTAACCTATGCTCGGATACATCTAGGTAGTGGCAGCATTACCCAAGCATTCGGCTGTGCACTTGCAAACTCTTATGAGAAATGGGCTCAAGCCTGAGTCATTTCGTAAGATTATGATGCCATTAGGGTGGCAATTAAATCTGGCAAACAAAATATCGCCCAACTCTCACGTTAAAATATGCTAAAAATGACACCATTAGCTAACATTTTCAATGCCATAAAAGAGCCAGCAAAAAAGCATCACAACTCGAAGTGGGGGGTGTTCTTGCTAATGCTAGCAGTAGGTTTTGGCGGCTGGAAAATTGGGTTGCCTGAACTGGCATCATTTTTTAATAATATCGCGTTTGAGAACTACAAAGCCAATCGATTGGCTGATACTCAAAAAGCATATGAGTTAGCGCTCGCTGTAGATCCCAAAAGCCGAACAGCTCTTTACAATTTGGGATGGCTGTGCGAAGAGGTGCAAGATTTACAATGCGCCCGAGGAAAATATCTGCAAGCTGCAAAACTCGGTCTGCCTGCTGCTTACAGCAATTTGGCTCGATTATATATAGTCGATCAAAAAAACTATCCGGCTGCCGTACACTTCCTGTGGCAAGGTTTGAAATTAGCTGAGGACGATCGAGTCAAATATTCTTTACTCAAAAACTTGGGATGGGCTCGCCTGGAACAGGGTCGATATTCAGAGGCATTGCAACATCTGGATGCAGCGATTAAACTTGATAGTGAAGGACCAGCAAGTTACTGCTTAAAAGCGCAAGTCCTAGAAAAGATGAAAAATACTAAGGAAGCGCTACCGCAGTGGAAAATTTGTCTAAAGTATGCGGATTCCCAAGAATTCGATGAGGATATATGGATAGGAATGGCACGTCAACGATTAAACGAGGAAAAAACAAATAAATGAAACGCACAGTTTTGCTTTCATCAACCATACTGGCAATTATAACGGTACTGGAGCTAAGTCAAGCCTCAAAAGCACTGCCAACTCCTGCGACTGTTAACCCTGCCGTTAATCAATCAGTCAAAATGCTGTTCAACTCGAATCAGTCGATGAAACAGTGCAAAGATAAAAATGGTGGAAAATATGCGTGTCCGAGATTCATCATGCCTCGGCAGAGCCAAGAATAAGAGCTATTTTCAATAAATTTTGTAGAGTGTACGATCACCACTTTACAGTAACAGGTATGTAGTATGTAGTAGTATGAAGGTGCGCAGTGCGCACCTGAGAGCATTTGAGATTTGAGATTAAATAATTGAAAAATTGGAAATAACTTAATGACTATAATGGTTTGCAGCTTGCATAAAGCTGCATTCTTTTTTTGAACAGGTATAACTATTAATAATTTCTGTGTCCGCTGTTGCTGGAATCCGCACCGGGCGGGGAGAAAACCCCGCCAGCAATTTTATCTACTCGCCCTCGGTCAAAGCTGAATCTTGCTGCTGGTGCGAGTTGCTGTAAAAACTAGCAATAATCGCCACCATCAACCACCAAAGCATATTAACTTCGGGGCGGTACCAAACTGTATCGACAAAACCGTGGGCCATCATGCCGGCTAAAGTTGCGATCGCCCCAATCAACCAAAACCCCTGATTCGATTTTAGATTTTGGATTTTAGATTTGGGATTTCGGGATTCTTCCTCTAAATTAGAGATGTTAAATTGTGCATCCCGCAGATTTTTTATCTGCAACAAACCTTGATTTACGGTGACAGTCATCAGCCAAAGGAAAGACATTAAACCGATAAAACCGGTTTCCACCGCAATTTCCAGCAGCACAGAGTAAGCGCTCAAAGCAGAGAATCTCGGCTTCATATAAAGCGGATAAACTTTATTAAAAGCAGTGTTTCCCGGGCCAATTCCGAGAATGGGTCGATCGCGAATCATGTCAATCACCGCCGTCCAAACATTAATCCGAAAATTGTTGCTGCTGTCACCTCTGCCGATAAACATACTCGAAACTCGATCGCGCAGGGGCTCCACTAAAGCCACTCCCAAAATTAAGGCCCCAGCCAAACCTCCTAACCCTAACGGCAGCGCCCAAGTCCGCCAGAACCGAGGCATCAAAGGGCTGTACCAGTACCACAGCAGCACTAAAAATACCACCAGTAGAGCCACAAAACCGATCCAAGCACCCCGGCTGTCCGTGTAGCGCAAACACGCGCAATTCACCACCAGCATCGTCAGCGCTAAAATTTTTGTTCCCCATCCTTTCCACACAAAAAGTGCGGCGGCGCTCAATGCAATGGCCGGCAGTAAATAGGAACCAAGCAAGTTAGGATTTCCCAGAAAGCTGTAAACTCGCGTGACATTGGCTTGAGTAGAAGTCGGATCGTTCCAAGTAGCTAAGGGCGGCACTTTATCAATCCACTGCCGCACGCCGTAGAAACTGACAACTAAAGCGACGTTCAAAAATACGGCAATTAACCACGATCGCCAACGGGGCGATCGCAATATCCGAGCCATCAGCGCAAAAAACAGCAAATACAGCGTTAGCTTGCTCCAACCCGTAACAGCGGCGACTTTCACCGGCGACATCGCCGTTGCGACGGTGGCAATTCCCCAGTACAGCAGTACCAGCAAATGAATCGGCGTCAAGGCGTGAGCGCGATCGTCCGAAACAGTCAGCAGCACCCAAAATGCAGCGCTAGCCGCCATCAGCACCCCCACCAAAGCATTGTTCACAAACGGCGCCAAACCGAAAGTCAAGCCCAGCAAAACAAAACCCAGGGGTTCTGCCCACTGCATCAGCCAGCTACTCTGCCGCCAACTGCGCAAAGAGCCGATCGCCCCATTTAATAAATAACTTCCACTTTGCCACTGAGAGAGCGGCAAATTTGCCAGAGTTAACTGTTGCCAAACTGAATTCATTGCTATTTTAGATTTGTACTTAGTAATCGGTAACAGGTAATTAGGAATCGGTAATAGGGAAGCGGGAATTGATAATTGATAATTGAAAAAAGTTGAGTGATTTTTCTTTCTTCTTTCATCCGTTAAATCCTTTACCCTGCTTCTTCCTTCTTCCTTCTTCCTTCTTCCTTCTTCCTTCTTCCTTCTTTAGCCTTCCAACAATTCCGTAGCATTGGTACAGGGCAGCGACAGCACGTAGCGATATCCAGATTCCGGGGCACCTTGAATCGAGAGTTGACCGCCTTGAATTTCCACCAATTGGCAGCAAAGCAGCAGCCCCAAGCGTTCCCTAGCCCCGTAACCAGCTAACACCGGTGCGGTATCCTCGGCATTCTGGGCCGCCAAAGCCGCCAACTCAGAAAACGCCAGCGTTAATCGCTGCGTACCCTGTGTCGGGAGTTGCGGTTCGACTCCGAGGGAGTCGGTTTCCGGGTTCGATGGCGAACCGCTATGGGCTCCGACCTTCAACAAGTAGTCGGAGTAGAGTTTAGCATGGGGCAAACTTTCTCCCAACCAAGGATGAAAAACCCAAACTCCAATGTTGATACCGTCTTCTTTCCGAGAAACGTGGACTCGAATCACGCTGCCTGCCCCAGCAGATTGAATAATGCTAAAAATTAAATGGTGCAGCATTTGCTGAACCTTATCTTTATCGACCAACCAGATGCGCGGCCCGGGCCCCATCGACAAATTAATTTCTTGCTCTCGCCTCCTTGCAGTCGGCGACAAGATTGTCACAACCTGCTGGCACAAAGTTTCTATATCGACTGCGGTTCGCTTCAAGGTGAAAGCGGAATCATCTAGTTCTGCCAGTTCCAAAATTTCTTCAACTAGCGATCGCAAAGATCTGCTGCTGTCTTGGATCACGTCAATATATTCTTTTTGCTTGTTCGTTAAGGGGCCATAAATTTCTTGTTTCAACACGCTTGCCATGCCGAGGACAGAAGTGAGCGGTGTGAGCAATTCCTGCGCTAAATTATTCAGCAGTTTTACCTTTATTGAGTTAGTAGACAAATCGATAGGTTTGTTAGTCATCGGTAATTTTTATTGGTTCATTGTCGAGCGAGCGTTGGCGGTTCATTAGACCTATTCCAAAAGTTTATAACAATCTGTTTACACTTCACAAAAGAAAAAGGGAGGGAAGAAAAATATATATTCGTTCTTCCCTCGAACCTCTTCCTTCTTCCCTTGAACCTCTTCCTTATCTGATTAATTAAGATTTAATCATTGCTTCTAAAGCTGATTGCAAGTCTTGAGTCAGTTCGGCAACTGCTAACCTGCGACTGGTTTGATATCGCTCCCAGCGATCGCTTACTGATATCGGTTCGCCCACGGTCATTTGTACTTGCTGTTTGCCCAAATTCGGTCTGCCGAAAGGATTTCCCCCTTTGATGCGAGCCAGTACGTCCCACAGCAGTAAAGTTGTTTCTGCCAAACGTTCTGCTGTCAGCTTTTCTTCGACGTACCTGCCCGTGACGGACACGAAACTTTCTACAAGTCTCATGTGCCACATCCGAAGACTTGCTTCTTCAGCGAGGCGATCGGCTAATCCTCTTTCTAAGGGAGAAAGTGCTGCAATATCTTTGATATCTTCTCGATAAATATAGTCCCAGCCTGCTTGTTCCAGACGGCGGCAGCGGTCTATTAAACTGCCTTTTGGCTTTAAGTTAAAATATTCTTCTGCTACTTGCAAAGCCACGTCTAACAGTGCTTTCAGTCGAGCCATCATTACTTCATTGCCCGAAGAGTTTGCCGTTTTTTCTGGCAGCGATAATGATGTTAAAATAGATGTTGTTGGCTGTAAAATTTTATGATAAAAACGGCTGTAAAACTCTTCCATTACTGCTAGTAAATGGCTGCCCAGTCGGATAAGGCGCAGATATTGGAATTTGTGATTTTGGTTTTCTGCATCTGGATTTGCGGCCTCTAAATTGGCGATATCGGTGCGATCTAATGGTGGCAATCCGCAATCAATTTCTAATTGAGTTAAAAGTTTTTCTAGGGGCTGCCAAGGGGGGTTGACATAGCGGTATTGAATGCCGATCGGCACAATTAAAACTTTTTCAGTGCGTCCGACTTTTAGCAAATCTTCAACGCACCAGAAGCCCATTTGAGCGATTCCCGGTTCGAGGGGACTAACTATTTCATTGTGACCGTTGGTGGCGCCTTCTGGGGCGGCGGCGATCGGGAATTGGCTGTTGGCAAATAAATTGCGGGCCGATCGCAATCCGACGCGATCGATTTTACCGCGAACAATCGGAGTGCCACCGAGCTGGGAATACAACCAACCGACTCCAGCACCGGCCCACAGCGGAATGCCGCGATCGTAGATAAAGTGGGAATGTACCGGGAATTTCAGGGGAATGCCTTTGGCCCGCGCCGCCTGGGGAACGAGTTTCCAAATTAGTTGTCCCAAAGAGTAGGGATCGTCTGAGTTGGGGTGGCGGAAGGCTAGCAAGAAGCGAACTTTCTGATTTTGAAATTGGTGGAATAGTTCGGCGAGGGTTTCGACGTTTTCGGCTTGAATGTGGCTGATATTCGTCCGAAATCGCAGCCACCAGGGGAGTATTTGCTTACAACCTTGCATCACTAGCGGGTTGTAGGCTGGGGGTATAAATTCCAGCGGCGGCTGAACTTGGCTAATTGAATTGGGCATTTTGCGATTTTAAATTTTAAATTTTAGATTTTAGATTTTAGATTACTAGGCTGCGGTAAAAACTTCCAATTTTTACAATGCTGAAGTTTTTTTTATTAACCGCAGAGGACGCAGAGGACACAGAGGAAGAGATGATATAGCAAAGCGTGTCAACTTAACGTCAAAAGTATTACCCGTCTTGGATCGGATATCATGTCCAGTCGATCGACCACAATATTTTGGTCGGGGCGGGTTTACGGGATTTCTGGCTTATATTACAACTTGGGGGTGAACCCGCCCACACAAGAATTACGATTATTTTACAGGACTAGATATGAACCCATCATCTTTTTTACCCCCCTGCCCTTGACAAGGGGGACGCGAGGAGATGGGAAACTCGACTAAAAACTAGATTTACCCTCAGTTTCAGCCTTCAACACAGATTTTTGCAATCTAAAATCTAAAATCTAAAATCTAAAATCCTATTGTGCGGCCTCAAATATCATTTCTTGGAAGTTAATGACATCCGATCGCGGATCGCAGTGGGTGACTTTGACTTCTAGCCGATCGCCTATTGCGACCGACCGGCCAAATCGCATTGCCAATTCTAAACCCAAATCTTCCAATAAAATCAATCCGAGATTGCTGTCTTCCCTCAGCCAGCGCAGCATTAAAGCCTCCCAAACTTCATCGGGGTTGCGCCGCAAATATTCCAATCCCCAATAGCGGTTGGTTTGGCGTTCGACGGTGGATGCTTCTTTAACTGCGGTGCCGAGACACATCACAATGTCCTGTATTTCTTCAGCCGTAAAAGGTAGGGGTTCGCCCCGCAGGTGGGCTTTGATTTGGAAGTGAGTCAGCAAGTCGGTATAGCGGCGGATCGGGGAAGTAACTTGAGTGTATAATTCCAAACCCAAGCCGGCGTGGCGTCCGGGGGTCAGCCCCATTTCGCTGCGGGGCATACAGCGGCGCACGGCGCAAGCGCGGGCGGGGCCTGCAGGCACGGCCAGCAGTTCTTCATCAGGAGGGAGTTCGGGCTGTGGCTGATAGCGGTAGGGTATGGGCAGGCTGTGAGCTTGACCGTAGCGGGCGGCTAGTTCGCCGGCTAAAATCATCATTTCGGCTACTAGCATCCGGGCTGTGGAGTCGTCGATGACGTGGATTTTGATGTCGTCGCCGTTGACTTTGATGACGGACTCGGGCATGAAAATGCTGATTGCGCCTTGGGCTTCCCGCCATTTTTGCCGCAGTTTTGCCGCTTGTGCGATCGCTGCTATTTCCGGTTCTGCTTCGATTCCCAACTCCAGCATTTCGTCTACGTCATCGTAGGTCAAGCGGTAGGTGGGTTTTATGGTGCTGATGTGGATGCTGTAATCTTGAGCCGCGCCGATTTCGTCTAAGGTGACGCTGAAGCTGAGCGCGCTGCACTCTTTGCCTTGAATTAAACTCATCGGCCCGGTTGCCAAAGCTGGGGGAAACATGGGAATCATTCCCGTGGGCAGGTAAACCGTAGTGGTGCGCTTTCTGGCTTCGAGGTCGAGTTCGTCTCCGGGGGAAAGCAAGCGGGTGGGATCGGCGATGTGTATCCAGATCCGCTGCTGGCCGTTTTCGAGGAATTCTAAGCTCAGGCCGTCGTCGATTTCGGTGGTGCTTTCGTCGTCGATCGTGTAAACCTTGAGGTGAGTTAAATCGAGACGATTTGTGTCCGAGTCGGTTGGGGGATTTTCTAGGCAGCGTTGGGCCACTTCTAATACCTTTGCGGAGAATTGTAGGGGAATTTGGCTGCGCCGCAAAAACAGGTTTTCGTGGCTACTCCATAGGCCGAGATCGACTAGGAGCCCAAATGCTGCTTCGGGGTTTTCGGAGCGTTCTAAGCTGGCTAAAGTTTCTAAGGCCGGGGTGCGGTGCGTTGCTTCTTCTCCGAGGAGGGCAAAGCGTTCTAGGGCGTCGAGGCGAGTTCTGTCGCTATTTTCCCAATCTACATTTTTTCCTGCCAGCCGCTGTTTGACTCGATCCCAAAATCCTTGGGATTCTTGGTGTCGCTGCTGTTCTACTTCTTGCTGGTGTTTGATTTCGGCTACTTGGGCAGCCGATCGCGGTTCGTAGCGATCGCCCTTTTGTTTAAAATACAATTTGTCTGTTGATAACAAATAGTAAGCCGCGTAACACTGGGCCGCGCTGCTCTCAGAAAATAACAGCATTGCCAGGGATTCGGGATCTGTGGTTTCTCCGTCGCCGACTAGCAGTTCCCAAGCTACTTCCAAACTCGACGGATCTGAGTAGGCTTCTACTTCTTTGAGAAATTTGGGAATGTCGGAGGGTTTGTAAGTTTCTCCGACTACTTCGTAGCTAATTTGTTTGGGCGGTATGCTGTGCGGTTGACCGTTTTCGTCTACCACGACCCAGTTTTTCTTGCCATCGGGGCGATCGGCAACTGCCAGACGGCGGTCGCCGTGCACTCTAAATTCTACTAACGTTCCCTTCTCCACTTGCCAGCTTTATATTTGAGATTTTGGATTTTTACAATAGCCACTTATCGAGTTTCGAGCTTGCGATTTTAGATTTTGGATCTTGGCAATTTTTCTGGTCAATCGTGAAAGTTAAAATCTAAAAAGTTTTTATTTTTCTTCCTAATTTTTTAACTTTTGACTTTTGATTAAGACTTGCGCTGCGGCGACTCTTAACCCTATTTCGCGATTATTTCGCTGCATTCTTGCTGCACTCTTAATGGCAGAAAGACGTTGTTTTCGCGCAAGTCTTAGTCCCAGTCCAAAATCTAAAACCCAAAATCCCAAATCCTGTTAACCTTCTTGGTTTACGAAGGGCATCAAAGCTACAATTCTTGCTCTTTTGATGCTTCTGGTCAGGTCTCGCTGCTGTTTGGCAGTCAAACCTGTAATCCGGCGGGGCAAAATTTTACCGCGTTCTGTGACGTATTTTTTGAGCAAATCGACATCTTTGTAGTCGATCGGGTCTCCTGGTTTGATGGGCGAAACGCGCCGGCGAAAGTAAGTCATGGTTTGTTGTTTGTTGACTGTTGACTGTTGACTGTTTACTTAGTTTTTAGTTATTAGCCGTTAGTTGCTAGCCGTCAGGAAAGCATTTGTTAGTTATCTGCTTTTTGCGGATCAATATCAATTGTTAACGACTAATGACTAATGACTACTTAATCTCTTTGTGGGCAGTGTGCATGTTGCAATGGGGGCAGAACTTTTTGAGTTCCAGCCGCGCCGTCGTGTTGCGACGGTTCTTGGTGGTGGTGTACCGAGACACGCCTTTGGAGCGTTTGCTTACGTTTGTACGGCACTCAGTACACTCTAGAGTAATTATGATGCGGACGCCTTTAGCCATAATTCTAAATAAATTTCGACTAATTTAAACACAATTTATTATCTTCTCACATTGCTCTGCACTTGGTCAAGCAATCTTCTAACTTTGATGTCGAGGGAGTAGCCGCGGCGGGTTCCGACGACGATCGTCCCGCCGATGCGATCGTGGAAAGCTTGAGGAAACCTTTCGCCGGAGTTGAGGGCAACGCTACAGTCGATCGCCAGGGGCAGCATCAGCAGCAAGACGGCGGCGTTGGTAGATGTGAGCCCCCCTATACCTGCGAAGGCTAAGCCGGCGCAAATGCCAAGCAATGCCTCGCGCTTGCACAGTTCTTGCACTCCCGGAGTCCGTAGGAATCTGTTATCGGCAATTTTCATGTCCAAAGCCCAGCGCCCGATACTTTGACCTTGGTTTTTCCTGACGATGGCTACGCGCAGGATCAGCCACAGCAAAACAAAAAATATGGTTTGGGCGATCGCATTAGTGCCTAGAAGCAAACTGGGCAGCCAAACTGCGATTCCGTCAATGCAGAAGGCCGCTGCGCGGCGGCCGACTGATACTTTGGGAAGGAGGGGTACTAAATCGGAACTCATAGGCAAAAAGGTCGATCGCCACTAGCTACTTTTTCATCTTAAGCTGTGGAATAATCGATCGGCATCAATCAGCGTAAATCAACGTCAAAGCCAACCGCTAATTATTCAAGCTGAAAATGGATTTTCGCCAATTCCCAACTGCTTTTTCGACTTTTCTACCTCTTCCCAAAGTGCTTGTATCTGAGTAAAGGCCTGTTCTACAGAGATTTTACCGTTAGATGTCAAGGAGCTGATGTAACCCACCCGCTGAGAAAACTCCTGTAAATTCGCATTAAATACTAAATTCTCTGGCTTTACTTCACCGTAATAGCGAGTTTGAGGATATAAAAAATTTGAATTGGCTACCATTGGTTTAACCTCCCATGAAAACTTGTTCCCTGAACATATCAATATTATAAACCGCGCTTCCACTCTAAAGTTGTGCTGTAAGTAGCAGAAATCATGTGACATTTGGCGAGTTTTTTTGTGATGGCAATTACACAGAGAGATGAGGGGGACAAAAACCTCAGTAATTTCACTTGTAAAACTTACGCATACGGGGTCAACAATCAGGTTTTTGCCTTAAGGCTCATAACTTGGGAGTTGGCGTCAAAACCAGGTTGGTGTTTTTCCAGGACTGACTTATTGAAATAAGTGACAAAAAAACCACAAATGGATAATATTATTGCAGACATAAATACTTAGACTTTTAGTAGGAATCTGCGTAATGTCTCCCAATGCGCTATCGCTCCGTCCCAAACCCCGACTGAGGCAAGTTTTAATTAGAGTTGCCATCGCCGTAATTGCTGCTGTTATCGCCTTCAACCTTCCTCACTCCTTAATTCCAGTGTTTAAAGAATCCGTATCCCAAGCAACGCCGGCACCAGAAATCCAGAACTTGCTCGCCGGCAAGCGCAAAATTGTGATAGTGGGCGACAGCATCACCGAGGCCGCGAAATTCCCCGGAGGTTACGTTTGGCTGCTGCAACGCTATCTGAATGCCCTTTATCCCGATCGCCAAATCGAAATCGTCAACGCGGGGATCGGCGGTAACAAATCGACTGATATGCAAGCGCGCTTCCAGAAAGATGCGATCGACCAAAAGCCAGGTTTAGTGATGATTAATGTCGGAGTCAACGACGTTTGGAACGCTTTCTTCGACTTCCCAAACAATCAGTTTTATCCGGAAGGCAACTGGTCCGCGGGAGTGCAAGTGCCAGAATATCGGGAGAAAATAACTCAAATGGTGCTGGCAGCAAAAGCCGCAGGAATTCGAGTTGTACTGCTTTCTCCTACTCTGATAGGGGAAAGTATCGACGGCCCAGAAAATCGCAGGTTGCAACAGTATGTTGCCGCGATGCAAGAAATTGCGTCAGAGAATCAGTGCTTGTTTATTGATTTGAATGCGCCTTTTCGGGAAGTTATCGGCACCTATCAAAAACACGCAGGTAAAACTCTGAATTTGTTGGCGGCAGATGGAGTTCACCCGAATCCGTCGGGATATCGAATTATGGCTTTTACTATTTTGCGAGGTTTGGGAGTACCCGCCAATGATATTGAGAATTTAGAAGTCCAAAAGTGAATCTTTGAATTTAGTTGACGGTTGACGGTTGGCTGTTGACTGTTGACTGTTAATTGAAAGTCTCCATGGTAAAAGCCCCCAGATTTATCTCTGGGCTAAATTCTTCAAATCTCAAATCTCAAATCTCAAATCATTCAATTGGCGGATGATACCGCTTCAACCAACAACTACCGATAATCACCAACGCCACCACAACAATAATTTCCGTCCAAAAAAACGACATAAAATCACTTGCAGTTCCCACCGGGGGCACCCCCGGTTGAGCATTGCGAATAGCGGGAAAAGCAAACAGCATCACAGCAGTCCAACTCAGCATTCCCACTTCCGGCAACTTGCCCGATTTCATCACTTTCAATGCTAGCAAAAATGCCATAATTGACAACACCCACATGATGACAATAATCACTAAAGCAAAGAATTTGACCGGGAGCGATCGAGTTGCAGAAACATCAATATAAATAAAGATAGATGAATTCTCCTCCAGCGGCTGATAACTAATGTCGAAACCGGGAACGTCGGCATTAAAATTAAATTTAAGTGGCACGGGATTCAGTTCAAACGGAGCAAACTTTTTACCAATTGAAGGCAGCGGGTCGAGCGAAATAGCAACTTTAGCAATGTGCTTGTCAAACGGGTAATTATTAATTTTTCCTTTGACTAAGTTAAACTTCAATGCAGGAACAATCATCGGTTTGCCTTCTTTAAAGGTAATTTCCGAATCCTGTACATTGGCGCCGTTAACTGTCATTAACAAGTCTTGAGCTGGGTAAGTTGGCCCTTTTTTATAGATACCTTTGAGTTCAAACTGCAAGCGGGTTTCTAATTCGTTTTTAATGGGATCGACTGCAATTACGGTCATTTTGACTTCAACCAAGCCTTTGGACGCTACAGCGCTTTCGGGAGATGGATTGTAAGGCTCTTGGGCGTTAGCACTGTGAGAGTAAATAGATAAGAGAATTGCCAAAATTACGACCAGACTGCAAATTAAAATAAGTATTTTTTTGAGATTAAATTTGTTGACAGTTTGCATTTATTATGGATTTTTATCTTGTGATTTGTTGTTAGTATTTTCCGCAGTCTCCCAGTCCGCCAGTCCGCCAGTCCGCCAGTCCGTCAGGGGTTAAAACTTGTGTCTCATAGCTAAAATCGGTTAAAACTGGCATCTTGCACCATTTTCATGAACAGGCTTTCCGGCCTGTTCTACAAAGAGTGAATTGCTTGTGGGGTGGGCCCCAGAGCGCGCTCATAAAAGGCTTATTGAGAATGGTGCAAGATTTCAGTTAAAACTGACATCTTACACCATTTTCAGGAACAGGCAAGATGCCTGTTCCACAAGAATTCAATTTTTTTGTGGGGAGTAGGGGTTGGGCAGGAACTCCCGCCCATAGTAGCGCAACTACGAACCGATTGGAAGCAGTACATTTGGTGTAAAACTGCCGTGCAAACCGTAGGGAATGTGCTGTTTTAAATGCAAGCGCGCTAGGGGCCCTTTGGTGATATCGCGAGCATCTAAAATCACTAAGGTCGATCGATGATTAGCTGCATCATACATTAAAAGCAGCAGCCAGCCGTCATCCTCAGCAACAGCATCGGGACGGAGAACAAACACCGGTTCGCCCGCAAAACCGCGCGGCGCCGCACTCCAAATTTGCCTTTCACCAGTCAGGAAATCAATTTTGAGGATAGCTTGCAAAGGAGCATTTCCCCTGGGAGCATCAGCAGCACCGATATAAAGATATCGGTAAGGCTGTCCGACATTATTGGGATGCAGAGTCGGAAACTCGCAGCACCGAGTTTCAACAACTTGATGCTGCACGGTTTTGTCTTGCAAATTTAACTTAAACCGCCACAATTCGCCCGCTGGAACGCTGTCAAAATCAACCTCCCGAAAATCGCCGTCCGCTTCTACAGTGGGAAATGATTCGTAACAAACTGAGTCAACAAAAACTTCGCCTCCTTCTTCCCATGCGTTGCAGTGGTGGAAGACAAAACAAGGTTCAGTTTCTAATATCTTCACCTCGTCAGTGCCGTTGCGGGGAATTAAAATTGCTTGCGTTGGCTTGTTGGGCGAAAATTGGATGCACTGGGATGCACTCCGAAATCCTAAGAAGAAAGGCAGAGGATTGAAGCTGACGGGATTTTGGAAGAATATGCAGTAATTCGGGGTAATTACCATGTCGTGCAGGAAGGCAAAACCCGGGATTGCATGGGCGTGACGCTGCAAAAGTTTGCCGCTTTCGTCGAATTCGTAAATCGTGATGGTACTCGACAAACCGGGCTTGACAGAAAAGTTTACTAATCTGTCTCCTTTGCCATTTTTCCCTTTTTCAATTCTCGGGTGGGCGGCGAAGGCTTCACCGGGTTGTAAAAGGCCGTCTAGGGTATCTAAGCCAAGTGTTTCTAGGGTGCGGGGGTCGAGTCTGTAGGGCTGTGCTGCTTCCCAAAGCGCTAGCAGTTTGTCGCCCCAATAAATGATGTTGGTGTTGGCAATGTTTTTGATTTTGACATCAAAGATGTTGGCTAGCCAACCCCCCGGTTTCTGTGTGCCGAAAACGCCTCGGTGGAGAATTTTTCCGGCTTTTTGTTCGGCGAGATAGCCTTCTGTGTGTATGAATCGGTTGCGGAAATGGGCGCGGCCTTCGGATATTGCGATCGCACAAATCATGCCGTCGCCGTCAAATGGGTGGTGGATGCGCTGGCCGTTGACTTCCAATAATCCGGGCCCGTTGCGAAAGAATGTGCCTTGCAAGCCGGCGGGGATTTCGCCTTCTATGTCGTCAATCCAGTAATCGAATTCGTTGGGTTGGGATTCGTAGCCGCGCTGCCAGTCTGTGCGATCGTATGATGGGTTTGGGGCGGCTGTTTGAGGTGCGGAAAGTTGTAAGTTTGGCATTGGTGTTACGGGAGCGAATTTTTTAACCGCAGAGAACACAGAGGGCGTAGAGAGAAGGAAATTCGGAGAATGGGGAAACACAGTTAAATTCATCCGTGTATCCGTGTGTGCCTTCCTTTATTTGCTATCTGCAGTGCGCCTTTGTGACCTTACTGTGGGTACTAAGTCGGGAAAGTATTCGGGCATGAAATGCTGTCCGCCTGGTTTGGAACTGCCCGGTTCTGGTTCTAATACGGGGAGAGACTTTTGATAATTTGGATCGCCGCTTTCTGTGCTTTCGGCGGGCAGCCAATTTAAGAACGGTAGGGGCAGAAGTGTGGACAGGTTTGTGATGATGACTAGCAGCCAGAGGTTATCGAAATTGTGCTCGGTAATTCCTAGCAAGTGGGTCAAAAGTGCACCGCCTTCGTGGGACAAAAGTCCTGCTAAATTTGTGATTGACATCAGCAGCGCAAATAAAGTTGCTTCGACGCCTGGGGGACACAAGCGGGCGGAGAGTACCAGCACCGGCATATAAGCAATTTGTCCGATTACTGTCAGGATCAGGCTGTCTCCGATGCTGAACCATCGATCGTCAATTCCTAAAGCTCGGTTCGCATGAGTTACTAATAATAAAGTAGTCATGCCCAAAGCAGTCGCAAGGACCGTTGACCAGCCAAAAATTACTCGAAATGGAACTGTTTTAAGGAAGCGCTGAAACAGCCAGACGCCGGCGAGGGCGGCAATGCTGGTAACGAGGCGCACTCGGCCGAGAAATTCTGGCGGAAAGCCTAATTCGTTGGTGGTGAAAAAGAAGAAGGCGGAGTCAGAGCTTGGGGTGGCTTGCAAGAGGAAGAGAAAGGCGGTGGGCAGCCAAATTGTTTTTTGGGTAATAGCTTGCCGCAGTTGTTTTAGTTGGTCTTTGACAGTTTCAAAGTCGGTTCTTTTGTTGGTTTTTTCTTCGGCAATTAACCAAGCTGTTGCTGATACAATTAGCGGGAAAGATGCGGTGATTAAAAATATCGTGTGGGTGCTGAAGTGTTGCAGCAGGGAACCGCTGAGGTAGGCGGTAATTAGTCCGCCGAGGGCTGAAGCGCCCCAAGACAAGGATTGCAGGGAACCGGCGTCGGTAACGGATTCTTTTCTGGCCCTTTCGACTACCAAAGAGTCGGCGATTACGTCGCTGACGGCGAGGGAGAGGGAACTCAGGGCGATCGCCCCTGTAGCGGCAAGCGGGGTGTGTACAATTGTTGCGAGGCCCACCCATGCTGACGTTCCCAGCAGCCCGGAAAGGACGATGTAAGGGCGTCTGCGGTAGCCGAATATCGGCAAACCGTCAGACATAAAGCCGAACACGGGTTTGATAATCCAAGGCAGGGCGACGACGCCAAGCATTGCCGAGACTTCTGCCGGACTCATGCCGAGTTCGTCTTTGAGAAAGAAGCTGACGGCTAAACGGGCTAGTCCGAGAATGCCTTGGACGAAGTAAATCAGTAAGATAGCTATGAGCTCGGGGGTTGGCTCATTCCCGAAGAATACTTTTTCTTTTAAAGATTCTTTGAGTTTGCTGGTGCCAGAGGGGGAAAGGAGCATTTGAGCAATATTTCTTAATGAATCTCAATATTTATAACACATTCTTAATGGCTTGCGGGAACTGTCGGAGGTGGGATGCGCAAGTGACGGGGAGGTGGCAGGTACTATAAAATTATGATGAGCTCGAATTAAAGGATTTTTGGTAGCAATGAAAGCAAAAATTAGAATTGTCTTTCTCGCAGGGGCTTGGATTTTAGGAATGGGGGCTAATTTAGCCTCAGCAATACCTGTTGCTAATAAGCAAGGTGATTATCCGGTGCCGCCTGCGAGACAGCGGGGCAACAGGCAGGTAAATTGGTTGGTTGTTGACTCTGATTCTAAAGGGTTGAATTGCCGGATGGCTCAGAGATTTCGATCAATTTCTGTAGACGGTTTGGATGCGCCTGCTGAGTTGTTTGAAAGAAATAAACACAATGTTTCGCAGTGGCCTGTCGTGGCGGCGTTTCGACGAGGGGAACGCTTGCAAGCGGTCACAGGAAATAATGCCAATCAAATTATGATTGCTGACTCTCAGGGCAAACCTTGGCTACCGATCTCAACGGATAAGGGTAATTGTTTTGTGCGGGCGAACAGCCGTTTTATTAAACCGATTCGGGAAAATCCTACTACTTTGAAACCTTTAGAATAGGTGAAAAAATCGGCGTTGCATATTTGCGAGATGATTTTAAATTTTTTCTTAGCTGAAAACCATTATTTTCGGGCAGGTTATTCGGCTAACCCCACAAGATTCATTCCCAAATTATGCAATGCCAAAAAATCTTGATAAGAGTGGGCGATTGGTGAAAGGAAGGTTTTATGATTATCGATTCTAAAAATGTGCCGGAAATTACGGGTTCCAAGTACCCTCGGCAATTCCAATCTGCTGTGGCGGGGAGAGTTAAAAAACGCTTGGGCGATGCTGCCGGATTGCAGAATTTTGGGGTAAATTTGGTGAGGCTGGCACCGGGAAGTTGTTCTGCTCTCCGACATTGGCATACCCGTCAAGATGAGTTAATCTATGTTCTGGAAGGGGAAGTTACTCTGATTACAAATTCGGGAGAGCAAGTGCTGAAACCGGGTATGGCGGCGGGTTTTCCGGCGGGTGATGGAGACGGGCATCATTTGGTTAACCGCTCGAAGGGAGATGTTGTTTATCTGGAAATTGGCGATCGCACTGATGGTGATTCAGCCAATTATCCCGATGATGATTTAATTGCCCAAGCTAGCGATAATGGTTGGGTTTTTACCCACAAAAACGGCGAAATTTATGAGGCTTAAAAAATAATGAGTCAAGTCAATCTTTGGACTTCTGCGGAACACGCTTTGTCGTATCTTGCTAAGGCTGATAGCATTCCTCAGCGCACTGAAGGTGAAGCGGTGCTTTTGGGGGAAGTGCCGAAAACTGTCAAGCGAATTCTAGATGTGGGTACGGGAGACGGGCGTTTGTTGGGCTTGCTTAAGTGCGATCGCCCGAATGTTGAATGTGTGGCGATCGACTTTTCACCTACAATGTTGGAAAAAGTTAGAACTCGTTTTGCTGATGACAAAAATGTTACGGTAATCGAGCACAATTTCGACGACTCGCTGCCGGATTTGGGCAAGTTTGATGCAGTTGTTTCTAGTTTGGCAATTCACCACGTAGAAGACGATCGCAAACGTTCCCTTTACACCGAAATTTTCGAGCTTTTGGAACCCGGAGGCATTTTTTGCAATTTCGAGCACGTAGCGTCCGCAACAGAGGCTTTGCATCAGAAATTTCTAGAGGCGGTCGGTATGGGCGATCGACCAGACGATCCCTCTAATAAATTGCTGGATGTCGAAACGCAACTGCGCTGGTTTAGAGAAATTGGTTTTACCGATGCAGACTGTTATTGGAAGTGGCGGGAACTCGCTTTATTAGTTGGGGTGAAACCTGTTTAGAGTATTTCGTGAAATTCGCAGGCAGATCCGTGTAAGGACACGGCAGTGTCGTGTCCCTACAAATATCCCATACAATCTGTATGAGGTGCGTGACTGAATTAAATTAAATCCGGTACTTTAGGTTTGATTCGCCGCTCGTACCAGTTCATTAGCGGGGTGGAAGTAATGCCGTGCAAAACCACAGAAATTATGATTGTTGTAAAGGTAATCCAGGCAATTCTTTCGGCGACTTCGCCTTCCAAGCCCTTACCCAAAGCATAGGTAAGATAATAGATAGAACCGACACCACGAATGCCGAACCAACCGTAAAGCCAGCGGTTTGCGGGATGTAAAGGACTGCCGATCGTACTAACCCAAGCTCCCACAGGCCGGATTAAAAAAATCAATAATCCAGCTACTAAGAGGGAGTATCCTCCATATGCCAACATAGGCTCTAGGCGCAAAAGCGAACCTAATAGTAAAATAGTTGCTACTTCCATTAACTTTTCAATGCGCTCGGTAAAGTGCAGTTGGGAAAGCGGCTTTTCTGGGTTGCGGTAACTCGCCTGCACCACAATTCCTGCTACAAAAACTGCGAGAAATCCGTAGCCGTTGACTACTTCTGTGAGGGAATATGTGAGCAGAATTGTGCTGAGAGCAATGAAATCTTCCATTAATTGATCGGCCGGTCGATAGCATTGGAGTCGGCGATCGATCCAGGTGACGGCTTTAGCTACTAAAATTCCCATAACGATACCTGCAGCGAGCGCCCAAATCAAGTCAACTGCTACCCACTGCGAAAACCACTTCGACCAGTTGTTATCTTTTAGCGCATAAATGCCGAAATAAACAAAGGGAAAAGCTAAAGCATCGTTCAAACCGCCTTCCGATGTTAAACCAAAGCGCAATTCATCGCGATCGTCTAGATGAGCTAACTGAACTTCTGAGGCTAAAACTGGATCGGTGGGAGCGAGAATTGCTCCCAGTAAAATCGCCGCGCCCCAATCTAATTTCACAAACCAATGACCGATAGCGGCCACTGCAAAAATAGAAATGGGCATTAAAAAACCGATCAGCCGCGCTGTGGAATTCCAAGCCCAAAATTGCAGCGGGCGATTCATTTTTAAGCCGCAACTGAACAGAGAAACAATAACTACAAATTCTGTAAGTCTTTCTAAAAATTGAGCTTCGGGACGCAAGTCAATCAGCTTCACGCCGTAGGGCCCCAATCCGATACCGACAATTAGATAAATTAAGGCATAAGATACAGGCAATCGCGAAATCCATCCGGAACCCAAGGTAACGGTAAGCAGGAGGATGCCAATAACTAGCAAGTTGAGAATGTAATCATCCACCATAGCGATCGCACTTTTAATCAGGTCTAGCAAGTGTGATTTTGACAGGTAAAAGCTTCGAGCGCATCTACCGCCCGCTAGATTCACCTATCCTCCGAAAGTTGGAGTTGTTATACCACATTGTTTATGCTTCTAGCCTGCTCCGGTGGCCTTTGCCTTTGTACCCCATAGACTCCGTGACTTACAATCGCCCGGAATTGTTTATTTCATTCATCTGGCTAATAACTAATAATTAATGACTAATGGCCGGTGACTAATGACTCAAGACTAATGACTAATTAGAAAGACCACTTTTGTCGGTAGCGATGATGTGCAAATCTACGTGTTTGAGCGATCGCACTAACTGTTGAGTCAAAGAGCCCCGCAGCAGCAATCTCCAGCGGGATTGCTGGCTTTCGCCGATCACAATTTGAGTAATGCGATACTGTTTAGCTACCTCCGAAATCGCTTTGGCTATATTAGTGCCGTTTACCCGCAAAAATTGTCCCTTAAATTCTTGACAGAGTTTCTCACAAGTTTCAACGTGCAAGCTTTCTGCTTTTGTTAAAAATCGGTCTGGATCGTTGACAAACACAGCATAAAATGGGGCATTCATATAGCTAGCAATTCTCGCGCCCCGCCGCAGCAGTTGCAAAGAATTCGGATAAGTCGAGATGCACACTAATACTCGTTCGTGAATGTTGCAAGATTGACCTTTTAAAGTTGCTGCGTCGTCTTCAACATTGTCTGCTACTTCTCGCAGGGCGAGTTCTCGCAAAGCGATTAAATGACGGCGTTGGAAAAAGTTTTCTAAAGATTGTTCAATTTTTTCGGGAGCATAAATTTTGCCTTCTAGCAACCTTTCTTCTAAAGTTTCCGGCGTGACATCGACCACGACTATTTCGTCAGCATCTTCGAGGACGCGATCGGGTACTCGCTCTCGCACTACAACTCCGGTGATTCGAGCTACTAAATCGTTGAGACTTTCTATGTGTTGAATGTTGAGCGTCGAGAAAACATCAATTCCAGCATTTAAAATTTCTTCAACGTCTTGATATCGTTTTTCTCGCAGAGAACAGGGAACGTTTGTATGAGCCAGTTCGTCTATCAATGCTAATTGAGGACGGCGTTCTATGACAGCATCCGTATCCATTTCGGTGAGCATTTTTTCGCCGCGCAGCATTTGTTTTTTGGGCACTATTTCCAGTCCCTCTGCTTTAGCTGCTGTCTCTTTTCTGCCGTGAGTTTCTAACAGTCCAATTACCACATCAATGCCTTCAGATTTGAGCCTGTGTCCTTCTTCGAGCATTCGGAACGTTTTGCCGACACCGGGGGCCATGCCGATAAATATTTTGTGCTTTCCCCGGCGGGGGGTGCGATCGTAAGTGCGGTTTGGTTGGGCGTAAACCGCGTCTGGATTGTTGGTAATTTCGCTAGAGTGAATCATAGCTAAGTAGTGGGTAGTTAGTCAATCTCCAGTCATCAGTCAGTTTATGACCGATGACTGCCGACTGTTGTAAACTATTGTAAACCGTCGAGAGCCAAATTCAGTTTGAGGACGTTAACTCCCGGTTCGCCGAAAATGCCGAGAAATCTGCCATCTGTATTTTTGGATACTAACATTTCTACTTGATTGAAATTGAGCGATCGCACCGTTGCTATCCGCTGAATTTGCGATCGAGCTGCCTCTACGCTAATGTGCGGATCGAGGCTAGAACCAGAGGTGTAGACTAAATCAGCAGTCGGTTTTATACCAGCTTTGTTGAGGCGATCTAATTCAACTTGCACCCCCTGAAAACCATCTTTATCATTGCCTCGCTTCAGCAACTCGGAGTTACTGGGGGCAACGTTGCTAGCTCCCGAAACACCTGTTCTTTGACTTAAATTTTCTCCCTTTGTCGGATCGTAATTTTCTGTCGCAAAGCTGCTGTAATTTGTCGTACTGGGACGACCCAAAAAATATCTTTCTGAGGAGAAAGGTTGGCCAATTAACGACGAACCCACTATAACTCCTTGCTTGGTAATTAAGCTGCCGTTTGCCTGGGAGTTGAAGGCAATTTGACCGATTACTAGCAAGATTAAAGGGTAAATAATAGCGGTAATTCCCCATAAAACCAGGGTAACGCGAATGGCTCTAATTATTTCTCTCATAAATTACCTGGCTCGGTTATTTGCTAATGGTTAATTATTGACTAAAATCTTTCCGGCTGAAAGATGACTACAAACAGGTAAATAGAAAGGGCGATAATCACCAAACCCAGGAGACTTAAACCCCAGACCGCTTTTCGGGTCAAATCTTCACCCGCAGCCGCGTAAACAGCGGGGGCAATTATCGCATTGAAACACATTACCAGAAATAGCTGCACCGGGATTGGGTGGCGCTGCCAAAGCATTTGCGCTAACTCAATAATTTCTTGGAAATCTCGGGGAAAAATATCATTCAGCAAATCATTCCGTTTCATGAATTCTCCTTATTTTGGGAATAAATATCTGTCTTTCTATTGGATGGCTTTTTGGATAAAATCGAGGTAGAGCCTCTGGAAATGCGTTCCCTGGCTCTGTCGGGGAACGAGATTAATCCGTGTATCCGTGTCAAAATCCGTGTCGTGCTTTCCCGATCTATGCTAGCCCAACGGCGGTAATCAAAACATCAATAACTTTGATAGCAATAAACGGCGCGACTGCTCCGCCCAATCCGTAGATTAAAATATTCCGCTGCAACAGTTGATTGGCGCTCAAAGGTCTAAACTTTACGCCAGTTAATGCTAGCGGAATCAAAGCGGGAATAATCAAAGCATTGTAAATTAATGCGGACAAAACAGCCGATTGACCGCTGGCTAAACCCATGACGTTTAAAGCGCCAACAGGGGCAAATATTGCCGGAATAATTGCAAAATATTTGGCAATGTCGTTCGCTAGCGAAAAGGTTGTCAGCGCGCCGCGAGTAATCAGCAATTGTTTGCCAATTGTAACTAAATCAATTAGTTTTGTGGGATCGGAATCTAAGTCCACCATGTTTGCGGCTTCTTTCGCGGCTTGGGTTCCAGAATTCATGGCGAGTCCTACGTTTGCTTGCGCTAGTGCGGGTGCGTCGTTGGTTCCGTCTCCCGTCATTGCTACTAATTTGCCTTCTGCTTGTTGCTTGCGAATTACATCGATTTTGTCCTCGGGAGTTGCTTCGGCAATGAAGTCGTCAACGCCTGCTTCATCGGCAATTACTGATGCTGTAATTCGGTTATCTCCGGTGAGCATTATTGTGCGGATGCCCATTTTTCGCAGTTGGTCAAACCGATCGCGAATTCCCGGTTTGATGACATCTTTCAAATAGATAATGCCGTAGGTGTCGCTGCCTTGACAAACGCCTAGAGGTGTACCCCCAAGCCGCGAAACTCGCTCGTAAGCTGCATCGAGATCCGGCCCGATATTACCGCCCCGCGATCGCACAAAACCCTTGACTGCATCCACCGCACCCTTGCGAACCTCCGTCCCATCGGGCAAATCCGTACCAGACATCCGCGTTTTTGCGGAAAAATCAAGCCCAGTGGCGTTGGTGCGATCGAAATCCACCTCTGCGCCCAAATTCTGAGCCAAACGGACGATCGACTTTCCCTCTGGAGTATCGTCAAACAGGCTAGCAGCAAGGGCTACACTCGCAACCTCCTCCAGCGAGTGACCGTTTACCGGAATGAACTCCTCGGCTAAACGGTTCCCCAGCGTGATCGTCCCCGTTTTGTCCAAAATCAGCGTATTCACGTCGCCGCAAGCCTCCACGGCGCGTCCAGAGGTCGCTATCACGTTAAACTGAGCGACGCGATCCATGCCCGCAATGCCGATCGCGCTCAGCAAACCGCCGATCGTCGTCGGGATCAGCGCCACCAGCAGCGAAATCAGCGTCACCACGCCCACGGGAGTTTTCACATAACTTGCGATCGGCGGAATCGTGGATACCACAATCAAAAACACCAGAGTCAGCACCGCCAGCAGCACCGTCAGCGCGATCTCGTTGGGCGTTTTCGACCTTTCCGCCCCCTCCACCAGCGCGATCATCCTGTCCAAAAACCCCTTACCCGGGTCGGCCATCACCCGCAGCGTCAGTTCGTCAGAGAGGATGCGCGTACCGCCGGTGACGGAACTGGCGATGTCGGAACCCGGTTCCTTGAGCACCGGCGCGGATTCGCCAGTGATCGCAGATTCATCCACCGACGCGACGCCTGCAATCACTTCGCCGTCGGAAGGAATCACATCGCCTGCGATCACTTTAATTTGGTCGCCCCGTCTCAGGGATGTCGAACTAACTTCTTGAATTGAACCGTCTGGTAGGAGTTTGCGGGCTGTCGTGTCGGCTTTGGTCGATCGCAGCGCATCTGCTTGCGCTTTTCCGCGCCCTTCGGCCACCGCTTCGGCAAAATTAGCAAATACCAAAGTGAAGAACAAAATTAACGTCACCAGGCCGTTAAAAACTACCTGATTCTTGCCGAAAGCCGGGCCGAACAGCGTGGGGTCGATCGTTAAAAGTGCAGTAACAATTGTGCCTACCCACACCACAAACATCACCGGATTTTTTAGCATCACCCGCGGGTTTAGCTTGATAAAAGCTTCTTTAAAAGCTCTTTGGTAAAGACCTTTAGTATTTGCTTTCGGCGTGTGCTTGCGAGACTCGCGAGAGCCTCTGGCAGGTTTTTTTGGGGAATCTGGAGTATTGGAAGAGCTCATGTCGATTTGGGATTTTTAATGAACCGCAGAGAACACAGAGAACACAGAGAGAGAGAAGAGTGAGGTTGAGAATTTTGGCTACAGAGGTGGAGGAGTTGGTGTTGTGGGTACAGTTATCGATGCTGGTTCAAACTTGCCGCTACTAATTTCATATCCTTCGGCAATTGGCCCTAAAGCCAAAACCGGGAAAAATGTCAGCGCGCCCAGAATTAAGATTACTCCTGCGGTTACGCTAGTGAACAAAACTGAATCGGTTCTGAGAGTGCCCGTTGTTTCGGGAACCAGTTGTTTGTTCGTCATGCTGTCAGCTAAAAGCAGCAGGGCAATAATTGGAACGTAGCGCCCCAACAGGAGGCTAAAACAGGTGCTTAAATTCCACCATACTCCTGTCGGGGCGGGTTGAGAGTCGGCCAATCCTTCCAAGCCCGAACCGTTGTTAGCCGCCGCCGAAGCGTATTCGTACATCACCTGGGAAATGCCGTGAAATCCCGGGTTGCTGATGCCGCTCAAGCTGTCGGTAAAGGCGAGGGTAATTGCACCGGGGATTAAAACTGCGATCGGGTGAATTAATAAAACAACGCTGGCTAAAACAATTTCCCGTTTCTCAATTTTGCGCCCCAAAAATTCCGGCGTTCTCCCCACCATCAATCCCGTGAGAAATACGCTCAAAATCGAGTAAATAAATAAGTAAGCCGTTCCCGTTCCCTGTCCGCCCCAAACAATTTGCAAAAACAAATTAAACAAAGTAACAAAACCACCGGGCGGCATTAAAGAATCGTGCATCCCGTTGACAGCGCCGCACATTGTGCCAGTCGTAGTCACCGCCCACAGTGCAGTTTCTGCCCAGCCAAACCTAACTTCTTTACCTTCTAAATTTGGTTGTTGCGCGCCCAGTAAATTATTGACTTGAGGGTTGCCGCCGTACTCGCCAACTGCTGCAATGCCAATCAAGACAACATAGATGGCAAACACCATCCAAAAAATCAGCCATCCCTGCTTTTTGTTATTGGCAAATCTGCTGTAGGTGTGAATCATAGCTGCTGGTATAGAAACCATTGCTAGTGTTTCCAGCAAGTTAGTAAAAGGGCTGGGGTTTTCAAAAGGGTGAGCCGAGTTAATGGCAAAAAAGCCGCCACCGTTTTCTCCGAGTTGTTTGATGCTTTCAAAGTGAGCAACTGGGCCGCGAGCAATTACTTGCGTGCCGCCTTCTAATGTACGGGCAACTGCCGGGCCGGCTAGGGTTTCCGGCACTCCCGAAATTAGCAAAAGTAAGGCAATTACTAAAGAAATGGGCAGCAGAATTCTGGTAATTGATTGAATTAAATCGATGTAAAAGTTGCCCAGCGGGCGGCCGGTCAATCCCCGGATAAAGGCAATCGCTACTGCTAAACCTGTAGCGGCTGAGGTAAACATTAAAAAACCCAGAGTTAACTGGGACAGATAACTGAATGTTGTTTCGCCGGAGTAATGCTGTTGGTCGGTATTTGTGAGGAATGAAATAGTTGTATGGAGCGCTGTATCCCAGGTTGGGGTACTGAGGCTGGTGGGATTTAAAGGCAGCACTCCCTGAAGCATGAAAATCAAAAAAACAAATATGCCCATTGCTGCATTGCTGTAGAGTAAGGATCGAGCATATTGCCAACCTGTCATGGAATCTACAGACCGGATATTGCTGGCTTTATAGATAATTTGTTCTACAGGTTTAATAGCGGAATCAAGAATGGTTGGTTGTCCCATGTACACCCGCGCCATGTAATTGCCTAAGACAGGCGCGATTGCTATTAAAATGAGTAGGGTTAATGCGATTTGAAGTAATCCTTGCTGCATAAGTGAGCCAATTTTTTATCGTTGGATAAAGGGGTTTTGCCGATCGCCAAATGGGTTAGGTGGGAGGTTCCAAAAACCGGGCGAGCTTTTTTTGAAGGTCACTTTCAGTTTGGAGGATATCGCCGAATTCAATGCTGCTAAGATGCCATCTCCCCAGCCAGAGGGATTAACGCCATCAGCGGGTTTTCGCTGGCGATAATTCCTCATTTTTCTTTTGCTAATCTCGTGCTTTGACAGCGATCGAGGAATTGTATAACATTTAGTACCGTGTCACAATAACTAGGGTTAATTTGGATGCCACTGAAATCGCTTTGGTTAGACAAAGTTGATATGTCACTCCTGTTACCCACACAATGCCATCTACTTTTACTGATTACTATACTCACTGTTAGAAAATTGGATAATTAGCCTTCAGGTATAAATTGCTATAGGCAAATTATGCTTATTCGCTCTATATTGATCAGAATAGATGAATATTTAACTCGGTTAAATGTCTATACTTCGAGATATAGATGCTCGATAAACGCGATGCTTTGGCGCGATAATAGGTAAAAGTTTTTCAAAACAAACAGCTATGCTAAGGTAGAAAGTAGCGGAATCTGAAACTAAAAGCTAGAATTTAACAGGTAGAAAGCGAAAGCAAAAAACTTTAAATATTAAATATAAAAAGGATTGATTTAGGATGTTTAAAAGTTTATCGGCAATCCCCAAAAAACTGGCAATTCAAGAGAAGTATTTGCGGGGGAGGTGGTCGATCGCAATTTTATTTGCGATTGTTGCACTGCTGGAATTTACTACGCCGTCGGAGTATCTGTTTGGGTATTTGTATACGGGGCCGATTTTACTGGCAAATTCGCGCTTGAGTCGGTTGGGTAAGTTGCAAATTACGCTGGTATCGGCAGCTTTGACGCTGTTAAATTTGTTTGTTCCTCCTGGAGAAGCGATCGTCCTAGCCACTGTCGCAAATAGATTGATCGCAGTCATGGCTTTAGGGGTGACGGGATATTTGAGCGATCGCAACCAGCAGTACCAAGAGACGATCGCGATCGCTAAAGCTGAGTTGCAGTCGCAGCAGCAGCTAGCAAGCATCCGAGAAGATTTTGTCTCTACTTTGAGTCACGACTTGAAAACGCCGATGCTGGGGGCGATCGAAACAATTAAAGCTTTTCAGTCAGCAAAATTTGGGGAGGTCACCGCCAGTCAGCAAAAAGTTCTCGAAACAATGGCGCGATCGCACAAAATGTCACTACAATTAGTAGAAACGCTGCTGGATGTTTACCGCAACGATGCCGAAGGTTTAACACTGCAACTTGCGCCCGTAAATTTAGTAGCTTTGGCAGAAGAAGTAATCGCAACTCTCACCCATCTATCTGCGGCGCGCCGGGTTTACATTAGTATGAGTTACGGAGACTCAGATTTCCGTCGCTCTTTGTGGGTAAATGGCGATGCGGTGCAACTCCAGCGCGTTTTTGTGAATTTGCTAACAAACGGCATCAACCATTCTCCTCGCGGTGGCAAAGTAGAAATAATCATGGAATCTTATTCGAGTTATCAGGTGGTGAAAGTTATCGATAGCGGGTTGGGAATTACCGCCGATGAACTGCCCCACTTGTTCGAGCGTTTTTATCAAGGACACAGCGATCGCCAAGCCAAAGGATCGGGATTGGGGTTGTACTTATCTCGCCAAATTATTGACGCCCACGGCGGTATAATTTGGGCAGAAAATAAATTGCCTCTAGGCGCTTTATTTGGATTTAGACTACCTGCAATCCCAGCTTTATGATATTTTCTTCAGTTGCATACTTGTTGGTTCTATCTGCCATCATTCCCAATTCTGCGGTTCTTTCGCAGAGGTGGAAAATTGCTCGGTGCTACTTGGCTGCACTGGCAATGATATTGCCGAATCATACTAATAACACTAACCACATTGAAAGCGGGAAAAATTGCCAATGAAACCTGTTTTTCCCTTGCGAATTCTTCTAGTTGAAGACGACGAATTGTTTAGGTTGGGACTGCAAACCAGATTGCAACAAGAAAGTTGCTTGCAAGTAATTGCGGAGGCGGAAGATGGGGAAACGGCGGTAGAATTGACTCAGGAACACTTGCCAAATGTGGTAGTTCTCGATGTCGGTTTGCCTGGAATTGGTGGCATTGAAGCGTGCCGCCAAATTAAACAGCGGCATCCAGAAATTCCTGTTTTAATTTTAACATCTCACGCCCAAAAATCGTTAATTGAAAGGTTGATTTCAGCCGGAGCTCAGGGATATTGCCTCAAGGGAATTGCGGCGGAAACTTTGGTTTTGGCAATTCGATCGGTAGCTGCGGGTGCTTCGTGGTGGGATAAGGCGGCAACTGCGGAAATTCGGGCGGTTTTTGCTAATCCTGAACCTGTGAAAGTTGGGTCAAAATCAGAGGTTTTGGAAAATCCGCTGACGAAGCGAGAACAGGAAATCTTGGCGTTAGTTGCGAGGGGGAAAAGCAATCAGGAAATTGCACAAATATTGTACATTGCTCCGGGGACTGTGCGGGTTCACGTACACGCGATTTTGCAAAAGTTAGAAGTGCGCGATCGCACTCAAGCAGCAGTGCTCGCAATTCAGAAAGGATTGGTAGCAGAAGAACTTTTGGCGATCGAACCTTGACTAGGGCGGGCTTTGTACCGGAATTGTAGGTTTTTTAAAGGAATTATTCGCTAAACCCGCCCCTGTCAAGATGCCCCTGTGGCAGGTTCACGGAAAATTAGTATCATTCGTCTTGATTTTTAATTTTACTGATGACATTTAATCTTTAAATTTGCTAGGCTCGGTACGCCTTAATTTTCCTACAGTCATCTAACCAAAGGTGTATTATGCCAAATTTTATCAGTTCCGTTTTTTGTGCGATCGCCTTTTTAGACTCTGCCCTTCCCGATCGCCAAACTCTCCGCAACGGCATAGCAGCGGGGATAGAAGTTATTACCCTGGATGCGGCGCGGGATGGACTAGAACAAATCACGGCAGCGCTGGCGACTCGCAGCAATATTAAAAGCATTCATATCATTTCCCACGGCCGTCCTGCGAGTTTGCAGCTAGGCGCGAGCGATCTAAACTTGACAAATTTAAAAACTTATGCTAAGCAATTGCAGCGTTGGTCGCGATCGCTGGCACACAGTGGAGAGATTTTGCTGTACGGATGCGAGGTAGCGGCGGGGGAGAAGGGCGCTAACTTTGTGCAGCAACTGAGTCAGCTAACCAAGGCAAAAATTGCTGCTTCTAGCTCGCCGATCGGCAGTTCGGCTATGGGCGGAGATTGGGAATTAGATTATACAACAGGAGCGGTGTCCTCTGGGTTGGCGATCGACGCCGCAACAATGGCCAGCTATCAATTTATGTTCGGTCTGCAACTTTTGGGACAAGCAGGATTTCCGGCAAATACAACTTTTGGAGGAACTCAGGTAGGTGGACTATCTGGCCTTACCTACCCGGGCAACAACAGTAAAATTTCAAGTGGTGGGGAATGACAATACTGGTTTATTCAGCGTACCACCCGCGATCGACTCTTTAGGACAACTGATTTTTACCTCGGCGGGGGCTGTGATCTTCAGTGCTACTATTAGTTTAACCCTCAGAGACAATGGGGGTATAGCTAACGGCGGTATCGATACTTCTACGCCTAGCCAGACTTTCGTCATTAACGTCACCAACCAGCAACCAGTGGCACAACCAGACAGTTACAACATTCCCCACGACAAGGTATTCAACCTGCCAGCCCCCGGAGTCTTAGCAAATGACGACAACCCCGACGGCGGCCCCCTGACTGCCAAACTCGAGTCAGGCCCCAACTTTGGCAACGTAGTTTTTAACAGCGACGGTTCCTTCAGCTATAGTCCCAATCCCGGTTTTGCAGGCCCAGATAACTTTACTTACAGCGTCAGCGACGGGGTATCGCCGTCTCCCCCGATTTCGGTGAACCTCAATCTCACTAACTTGCCGCCAGGGGCACAATCAGACACTTACAGCATTCCCCCCGACAAGGTATTCAACCTGCCAGCCCCCGGAGTCTTAGCCAATGACGACAACCCCGACGGCGACCCCCTAACTGCCAAACTCGTGTCCTCGCCAAACAACGGCAAGGTAATTTTTAACAGCGACGGTTCCTTCAGCTATAGTCCCAATCCCGGTTTTGCAGGCCCAGACAACTTTACTTACAGCGTCAGCGACGGGGTATCGCCGTCTCCCCCGATTTCGGTGAACCTCAATCTCACTAACTTGCCAACCAACCAACCACCAGCAGTAAATAACGACCGTTACAACACTCCTCGCGACAAGACACTCAATGTCATATTCCCCGGAGTTCTGGCCAATGACATCGACCCCGACGGCGACCCATTGAGTGCCAAACTGCTATCAGTTCCCAGTAACGGCAAGGTCAATTTCAACCCTGACGGTTCCTTTAGCTATACTCCCAATCCGGGTTTTGTCGGCTTGGAGGAATTCAGCTACAGCGTCACCGACGGCACCTTCACGTCTGAGTCTGCGATACGTATTGATGTCACCAATAAGCAGCCGCAGGCAAATAGCGACCGTTACAACACTCCTCATGACAAGACACTCAATGTCATATTCCCCGGAGTTCTGGCCAATGACATCGACCCCGACGGCGACCCCTTGAGTGCCAAACTGCTATCAATCCCCAGTAACGGCAAGGTCAATTTCAACCCTGACGGTTCCTTTAGCTATACTCCCAATCCGGGTTTTGTCGGCTTGGAGGAATTCAGCTACAGCGTCACCGACGGCACCTTCACCTCTGGGTCTGCTCAGATAGGTATTAATGTCACCAATAAGCAGCCGCAGGTAAATAGCGACTATTACAAAACCCTGCACGATCAAGCCATCAACGTGCCAGTTGCGACAGGAGTTTTAGCCAACGATAACGACTTAGACGGTGATTTATTGACTGCAACTAAAGTCACAAATCCCAACAATGGCACTCTCGGATTGAATAATGATGGTTCGTTTATTTATACTCCGAATCCTGGATTTGTTGGACTCGATAGCTTCACTTACAGCGCTAGCGACGGGTTTGCTACAGTCCCGGGTACGGTGAATATCAACGTTACTAACAGTCTACCAACAGCAAATCCCGACACCTACAGCATCAGTGCGGGAAAAGTCCTCAGCGAAATAGTGCCGGGAGTTTTAGGCAACGACTCCGACGCAGATTTAGACGCACTGAGTGCTGCGGTGGCTACAAACCCGGCTACAGGGTCGATCGCCCTCAACAAAGACGGTTCTTTCACTTATACTCCTAACGCTGGCTTTTCTGGAACAGACACATTTACCTACACAGTCAGCGACGGAATAGTTAGCTCTGAACCGGCTACCGTGACTGTCAGCGTCAACAATAACCAGCCTGTGGCGAATTCTGACAGCTATACTACTGCTTTTAATACGAGTCTCAACGTGGCAGGTTTGGGAGTCTTAATCAACGATACAGACCCGGAAAACGACCCGCTGACGGCGATCCTGGTGACAAATCCGGCTACAGGGTCGATCGCCCTCAACGCTAACGGTTCTTTCACTTATACTCCGAATCCTGGTTTTGCAGGGACAGACTCTTTTACCTACAAAGCTAACGACGGGAAAGCTGATTCTGCGATCGTCACGGCAAGCATTCTTGTAAATATCCCTCCAACTCCAACTCCAACTCCCACGGAAACTCCAACTCCAACTCCCACGGAAACTCCAACTCCAACTCCCACGGAAACTCCAACTCCAACTCCCACGGGAACTCCAACTCCAACTCCCACGGGAACTCCAACTCCAACTCCCACGGAAACTCCAACTCCAACTCCCACGGAAACTCCAACTCCAACTCCCACGGGAACTCCGACTCCAACTCCCACGGGAACTCCAACTCCAACTCCCACGGAAACTCCAACTCCAACTCCCACGGAAACTCCCACGGAAACTCCCACGGAAACTCCGACTCCGACTCCCACGGGAACTCCGACTCCGACTCCGACTCCCACGGGAACTCCGACTCCGACTCCCACGGAAACTCCGACTCCGACTCCCACGGAAACTCCGACTCCGACTCCCACGGAAACTCCGACTCCGACTCCCACGGGAACTCCGACTCCGACTCCGACTCCAACTCCAACTCCGACTCCAACTCCGACTCCAACTCCAACTCCGACTCCCATGGAAACTCCAACTCCAACTCCGACTCCCATCGAAACTCCCACGGAAACTCCCATCGAAACTCCCACGGAAACTCCCACGGAAACTCCTACGGAAACTCCCACGGAAACTCCCACGGAAACTCCTACGGAAACTCCCACGGAAACTCCCACGGAAACTCCCACGGAAACTCCCACGGAAACTCCCACGGAAACTCCCACGGAAACTCCCACGGAAACTCCCACGGAAACTCCCACGGAAACTCCCACGGAAACTCCCACGGAAACTCCCACGGAAACTCCCACGGAAACGGGAACTCCTGTTGAGTCTGACAGCGTTCGCGGCGGCGATGTCGATTGCATTTGCGAACAGATTACCCTACCCGCGATCGGTTCGATTCCGGGCCCGAATACTGTCGATCGCACTTTCAATGGCACTGACAGCGACGACTTCCTCACTGGCAGCAATCTCAACGACGCTATCAACGGTTTCAACGGCGACGACATTCTCATCGGTGAAAGGGGCAACGATAATATTTATGGCGGACTGCCCAGCAATACTCCGATTGGCCCGGATACAGACAATGACGTGCTGTTTGGCGGCAATGGCAATGACTACCTCAACGGTAATGCCGGCAACGATCGCATTTTCGGGGGTAAGGGCAATGATGTGGCCATCGGCGGCAAAGACGATGACTTGATTTGGGGTGACAAAGGCAATGACACTCTGGTTGGGGTTCAGGGTAACGACAGCTTGTTTGGAGGCAGTTTTGACCCGTCTAGCCCTGACTCGAATGGACGCGATTTGCTGTTTGGCCGTGCTGGAAATGACTTCTTGAACGGGGGAGATGCTGCGGATACTCTAAGCGGCGGCGAGGGCAATGATACGGTTTACGGCGGCAAGGGCAATGACGTTGTGGTGGGGGGTACTGGCAACGATCTGCTGTTGGGCGATCGCGGCAGTGATAGCATTTGCGGCGGCGATGGGGACGATACTATTTTAGGAGACAGTGCGATCGACTTTAACGGCGAGCCTGATTCCCTGTGCGGCGCTGCTGGCAATGATTTGATGTTTGGCAACGGCGGTAGTGACAAGCTGTGCGGCGATGAGGGCAACGATACTCTCTACGGCGGTAAAGGCGACGATTGTTTGATTGGCGGTATGGGCAATGATATTCTCAGTGGCGGCATTGGGCGCGATCGCTTTGTTTTAACAGCAGGTGAAGGCAGCGATCTAATTACTGATTTCACAAAAGGTGAAGATTTGCTGGTGTTAGGCGGCGGTCTAACTTTTGCTCAACTTAGTATTACCCAAAACGCTAATGCAGCTTTTATCAGGATTGGTCAGAACGGTCAATTGTTGGCTGCTTTGAATGGAGTGGAAGCTAGTGCGATCGGTCTCAATGATTTTACGATCTTCGGGTAAGCACTACATAATCCGCCCGCGTCTTGGTGACTGCCGAACCTGGTATATATAAGTCCCTGAAACGCTTGCAATCTCCTAGTTTGTTGGTGCCCACTGTCCTTCTAGGGTATTGGTGCGATCGACTGGCTTTACCTGATCCGATCGGCGGGCGATCGGCAATAAACCTAGTTTATTGCCGATCGCCCGTTAAAAGAAAAAGATTTAACGATAGTAGCCTTCGAGATTTTAAGCGTTTGAGGGTCTTCTTCACCACCTTTACTATCTATGGCACTGCGCACCCTACAGTTTCTCGTTCCCCGGCTCTACCTCGTCTTTAAACTGGAACGAGAGTCGGCTCTAAAGTTGCCACTAACTTGAGATTGTACTCATCTTCAAAAGACGGCTTTTTATAATCCAAACTCCAGAGTTCCAGAGCGCAATCGTCTTCGGGATTGAGCGGTTGCAGCCGCAAATGAAACTCTCGAACTTCGGGGCGGTGTTCGCATTTAAAATCAGAAATTGCGCCAATCTGCCGCCTGTCCAAAGCCACAGCCAGCCGCAGAAAAGGATGCAACTTACTAACTACTTCCCGGTATTTTTTCGTCAGAATTACAAAATTATCGTGCTTCTTTTTCGGAGGATTTTTCCGGTGATAGCGAGCTAAATTTGCAATGACTTCAATCTCTGTTTCAGTGTATCCCAATAACTCACCGTTGCGAATTAAATAGTAAGAATGCTTGTGGTGCGCCGAATGACTGACGTACAAACCGCAGTTGTGCAGAATCGCGGCCGCCCACAGCAACTCCCGTTCTTCGCTTCCCCAATTGTGCAGGATTCCTTGAGTTTGGTCGAACAAATTGAGCGCAAATGCTGCGGTTCTTTCGCTTTGTTCTAAATTGACTTGATATTTGTTAGCCATGTGCAGAATGCTGCGCTGGCGGATTGAACCTTGATAGCGCAAGCGGTTTTCAATCAAACCGTGCGCCAGCATCCAGTCAACGATTACGCCTTCTCTTAGAGAGCGATCGCAAACAGTTACCGAGTCCATTCCTAATAGTGTCATCGCTTCCTGCAAAATCAAAGATCCTGCCAGAATAATTTCCGCCCGCTTATCCGACATCCCAGGAATTGCCAGCCTTTCCGAGTAAGAAAGTTTGCGAAAGCGATTGACTAAATCGCGCAAATCTTTTAAACTTAACTGATATCCAGCCAGCGGACTCGGAACAGTTCCCAACTTTTCGCGAGCGTTAATTGCAGCCAGAGTTTCGATGGTTCCAGCAGTGCCAATCAAACGCAAAGGTTCGCCAGCATTGAATTGAGAGCGCAATTCGTCGATCGGTCTTTCCAGCGAAATCCGAATATAAGCTTGCAAATAAGCAAACTCCTCCCTGCTAATCGGGTCAGTTTTGACAAATTGTCCTGTTAAGCGAACAGCACCAATTTTTGTACTGGTGAGACAGCCAGGCCCAGAACTGTCTCCTAAAATCAACTCCGTAGAACCGCCCCCAATATCAATAATTACCTGCGACTGATTGTTAAACTCCATACCCGAAAGAACGCCGAGATAAATTCTCCGCGCTTCTTCCTGACCGGAAATCAAACTAACATTCAGGTCTAATTCTTCAGCAACTTGTTTGAGAAAATCCCGCCCGTTAGGAGCTTCCCGAACCGCACTCGTAGCAACAGCAATAATTTGTTCAGCATTGAAAGTTTTAGCAATATCTTGAAAACGGCGCAGAGTGGCGATCGCCCTTTCCATAACCTCGGACTTCAAGCACCCTGTCTTAACGTCGCAATCGCCCAACCGAACCGTATCTTTTTCTCTAGCAATAATCGTAAACGCGGGCAATTTCGGATCGATCCGCGCCACCACCATGTGAAATGAGTTAGTACCCATATCAATAGCAGCAATAATGCGATTTGACTCCGCAGAAGCAAGTGAATTAACCATTGGAGTGTATCGGGGTTGACAGATATTTATGATTATTTCACGAATGCAGTTAGGCATTCTATTAAATTAGCAAAAATCTGGAATTGCTGACGGGGCAAGACTTTCACCTGTTTTAAATTCCGCTAGAAGTATGCTCGCCAGCAGAGATAGTAAGTGATTGTGCCTAAAATTTGATAAAATCTAAAGTTAAAAATATCAAATCTAGAATTGAAATGCTTAAAGAGCCCGATCGCCAACCCGAATCCACATTGCTAACCGTCGTGAGGCTTTTGAGATGGGACAAACCAGCAGGAAGGCTCATTTTAATGATTCCAGCCCTCTGGGCCGTCTTTTTAGCAGCCGACGGGAGGCCGCCCGCAGCATTGGTGGGCGTGATTGTCTTGGGTACCTTAGCCACGAGTGCGGCGGGATGCGTCATCAACGACTTGTGGGATCGCGATATCGATCCCGAAGTAGAAAGAACTCGATCGCGCCCCCTAGCATCCCGGGCCCTCACGGTGCAAACTGGAATAGGAGTTGCATTAATTTCCTTTGCTTGCGCGGCGATTCTCGCTTTTTATCTCAATCCTTTAAGCTTCTGGCTGTGCGTGGCCGCCGTACCAGTAATTATCTGCTATCCGCTGGCAAAAAGATTCTTTCCAGTGCCGCAATTAGTGCTATCAATTGCCTGGGGTTTTGCAGTTTTAATTAGTTGGAGCGCCGCCGTTGACGAATTAGAATTAGCGACTTGGCTGCTGTGGGGTGCAGTCGTGTTTTGGACTATGGGATTTGATACAGTTTATGCGATGAGCGATCGGGAAGACGATTTGCGTTTGGGGGTGAATTCCAGCGCGATATTTTTCGGGGATAATGCCGCTAATGCTGTGGGTTTTTTCTTTGTTGGTACTGTCGGTTTATTAGCGGCAATGGGAGTTAATCTGCACTTGCACATTGGTTTTTGGATGGCAATTAGTGCGGCGGCTATTTTGTGGTTTTTGCAGTACAGTCAACTGCGGAATGCGGATCTTCCTAAGCTGGTTTACGGTCAAATATTTCGCCAAAATGTTTGGGTGGGGTTTGTCATATTGGCGGGGATGATTGTTGGGGAGATTTTTTAGACTCCACCTAGGTGGGTGACAGAACTTAAATCAACTTGTAAGGTGCGTCAGTCATGGATTTTTCGATTTCAACAGGTTTGAATGCTCTAAGGCACCCTACGTGCTGGCTAGCGGTTTCAACCGACGAGGCATCTCGATATAATTCACCTGAATCAACTTTTTTTCAATTGAATCAGCTTGATTTGTACTATCCAATTCCAGGTAATTTTAACCCGCTGCGACTGAGAATATTGCGATCGGCACGATCCATATCGGCATAAGTTTATTTCGGGCTTTCCTCTGTGGCGGTAAAATCTCCAGAATTTTGTCACAATAGGGTGCAGATAAAACCGAGAGTATTTTACCGCTCCTCTGCTGCTATGAAACAATTTGTGCTGTACCTGGTCTCTGGGTTGATTACCGTGTTGCTGGGGTATTTTACCAACCAGTTACCGAATTTGCCGGATAACTTGAAACCGTGGGTTCCTTTGGCAGTGACGGTTTTGACATTCGCGGGCTCGATTTTGCTGATTAAACAAAGCCACTCTGGGAACTCGTCAGCCAAGACGGTGATTCGGGGGAATACGCTGAAGGGGAAACAGAGTAGCATCAAAGCTACGGATGCTTTGGTAGAACGAAATCAACTAACTGGAGAGAGTTCTAGCATCAGCACGAGGGATAGCGATTCGGGGACGCAACCATGACGCGCTTTGCGAATCGCAAGCGGGAGTTGGACCGGTTTGAACAGATGTTGCGGGGGCAGGTGCGAGAACGGATTTTGTTGGTTGAAGCACCGTCCGGTTATGGGAAAACGGGTTTGATGGGGCGGTTTGATGAGATACTGTGTTCCCAGGGAATTCATCCAGTTTTAATCGATCTCAAAGGGGCACAAGCTGGTATCGCTTTTGTGTTTTCCCGGATTCAGCGCGTACTCGGAAAAAAACGCTTTCCGAATTTTAATGCCCACATCCATCGCTTTCTCAATTCTGGTGTTGAGATTCAGAACAACCGTTTGACGGGGGAAGGCAGTCAAATTCAGGTGATTTTGGAGGTGCCACCAGAGGAACGAAAGTATCGTTTAACTCAACTTCAACAGGTTTTTTTTGAAGATTTAGAACGGTTCGATCGCCCGATCGCATTTATTCTAGATACATACAATGGTGCGACGGAAGAACTGGCAGGATGGATCGAGAGTCCGTTTTTGGCAGAAGTGGCCCTCAACCCAAACCTATTTGCGATCGTGGCAGGACAAATTATTCCCCAACCCACTATCGAATGGCAAAACCTGCATCATCGCTGCAAGCTCGATCGGATTATGGAACGCGAAGCCTGGTATGGTTACGTTAAGGACGTTGGCTTCGACTGCTTCCGTTCCCAAGAAGAGATTGATGTTTTAATCGATGCGGTAGGAGGTGTACCGTCACAAGTCGTTGCCTTGTTAGAAGGTGCAGCACGGACGAGGCAGCAGATATGAACGCCGAGTTTTTAGCGCGATTGGTACAGGCGCAGACGGAGGAAGAAAAGGATTGGCTGCTGGCAGAACTTTCCCTGTCGGTACTGTCGCCAGAGTTGAGGGGAATGGCGCTGGCTGCCGCCGTGCCACATTGGTTTGATGCCAATATCTTAGGGGCGTTACAGCCAGATTTAGCTCAACAGGCAGAGGCGCTGTATCTGGAACTCCAGCATCTCCCCTTTGTGGAAGGGTTTGCCGACAGAGGACACAATATCCACGAACGGACTCGGAAGGCGATGCTGAAGCATCTATGGGAAACGGATGAAGAAGCGTTTAAGCAATTTTCCCAGCGTCTGGTTGACTATTTTGCTGCAGAGAATACGAATCGGATCGAACAGATTTATCACGCTCTGATGGCTGATTTTGAGGCAGGCAGCAGTCAGTTTGAGCGCTACATCACAAGTCTAGACCATAATTTTCGTCGGGGGGAAGCGGAGGCGCTGCTAGCAGTCGCGCAGGAACTGGTTGAGGCTAAACGAGTGCCAGAGAGTTTCGCCGCAGATGTGGTGTATTGGTTCGGGCAAATCCATTTCCGATTTTATGAAGCGCAGGAGGCATTGTCCCGCTACGATACGGCTTTGAAACTCTACGAGCAAGTAGGATCCAATCTGGGCAAAGCCAATACCCTCAAAGCGATCGGCGATGTTTTGCAATTCCTCAAGCGCTGTGACGAAGCCCTAGAGCGCTACGATACGGCTTTGAAACTCTACGAGCAAGTAGGATCCAATCTGGGCAAAGCCAATACCCTCAAAGCCATCGGCGATGTTTTGCAATTCCTCGATCGCCGTGACGAAGCCCTAGAGGGCTACGATACGGCTTTGAAACTCTACGAGCAAGTAGGATCCAATCTGGGCAAAGCCAATACCCTCAAAGCCATCGGCGATGTTTTGAAATTCCTCAAGCGCTGTGAAGAAGCCCTAGAGCGCTACGATACGGCTTTGAAACTCTACGAGCAAGTAGGATCCAATCTGGGCAAAGCCAATACCATGCGTGCAATCGGCGATGTTTTGCAATTCCTCGATCGCCGAGAAGAAGCCCTAGAGCGCTACGATACGGCTTTGAAGCTTTACGAGCAAGTAGGAGACAATCTGGGCAAAGCCAATACCCTGCAAGCCATCGGCGATGTTTTGCAATTCCTCGATCGCCGTGATGAAGCCCTAGAGCGCTACGATACGGCTTTGAAACTCTATGAGCAAGTAGGAGCCAAACTGGGCAAAGCCAATACCCTGCAAGCCATCGGCGATGTTTTGCAATTCCTCGATCGCCGTGATGAAGCCCTAGAGCGCTACGATACGGCTTTGAAACTCTACGAGCAAGTAGGAGCCAAACTGGGCAAAGCCAATACCCTCAAAGCCATCGGCGATTTAGCATTAGCTAACGAGCAGTATCCGGAAGCACTTCAGCATTACCGACAGGCGTTAGCTTTAGTCGAACAAATTCACGATCTATACAGCACAGCCCGCGTCTGGTATTACATCGGCACAGCTTACGCGACACAGGGCGACAAGCCTGAAGCAATTTCAGCTTTCACTACCGCCGCCAGCATATTTCGGAATATCAAGTTAGAGGATTTGGCTCAGTTTTGCGAAGGAACGATCGAGGAAATAGATAACCCCAAAAACATCCAATCGCAGGCGAATTATCCAATCCTGTATCCGCCTTAATCTACGTTCATCTGCGGTCAAAAAAGATCGAGATCCCTTTATCACCCAGATTCAGAAGGGCGATCGCCCATAATTCCTTCTTTAAAAGGTTGAAAAATTACAAAGCAAACACAATTCTGAGAGCTCGATCGATTTTTAGTAAAACCTCTGGATCAACTTCACCTCGGATATCCACCAAGCGAGAAAAATAATCTATAGGGCGCGTTTGCAAACAATCTGCAAGAGATTTTTTTGTTAATCTATTTGCTTCTGAAGGTTCAATCTCCACATTACTTCTAATCTTTGCTTTTTTTTCACTCCAAGCAGTAATTGGAACCACCTGAATTATGGGAACTCTCTCATTATAAGTATTGTTAGTCACAATAATGCAAGGTCTAATTTTTCCAGTTTCAGAACCCCTAGTAGGGTCAAGATTGACTTCAATAATTAGCCCCCGTTTCAGTTTTATTCCTTCGGCCATTCTTCTAAACCTAATTCCGCCAATTCCTGTAACTCTGTCTCTTCTGCATAGACTTCCGCATAGAGCATCGCCGATTCTTTCAACTGCTCGGTTTCTAACGCTAATTCCAACCGTTGAATCGCTATTCTAACCAATTCACTAGGATCTTTAAATCCATAGTTTTGACAGAGTTCTAAAAATTTGATCTGAGATTCATCTAGTTTAAATGTTTGCTCTTTCATAGTAAAAATACTAGGAAGGTTCGAGAAGTTAGTTATTTCAAAAGCTATTTTTCTGAAGCCACTATTTATATGATAACATACATTTGTAGATAGTGCAAAAAACGCGCAAGTATTAATAACACCATATTCAGCTCTAAACTATGAAAAAAATCATCATTGGCATCATGGGGCCTGGCGATAGTGCCACATCAACAGACTTAGAAAACGCCTATAAGATCGGACAACTCATCGCCGAAGCAGGATGGATATTGCTAACTGGTGGCCGAAATGTCGGCGTCATGGATGCCGCCAACAAAGGAGCAAAATCAGCTAACGGTTTAACAGTCGGCATTCTTCCGGGAAATGACACTCGCGGCATTTCTGAAGCTGTAGATATTGCTATTGTCACCGATATGGGAAACGCGAGAAATAACATTAACGTTCTTTCTTCAGACGTAATAATTGCCTGCGGTATGGGGACGGGGACAGCTTCGGAAATCGCCCTCGCCCTCAAAGCTAACAAACAAGTTATCTTGTTAAATGACAGCGCCGAAAGTCAGCTTTTTTTTAAAGGTTTAGCACAATTTAACATCTTTGTGGTAAACAATGCTGTAGAGGCTATGAATCAAGCTCGCGAAATCCTAGTAAATCCAAGATGAAATCCAAGATGAGACTAAGTAAATTCAACTTTTGTGCGATCGGCATTTTTATGACTTTGGGGATTTTCGTCAGTACCAAAGCAGACGGAGGAATTGCACAGTTCAGTTTCAGCAACAAATCCACTCAAAAATTAGCACAAACCCTCCCTCCTCCTCCCCCTTCCGCACAGCCTGTTACCGAACAAGAAGCCCCACCTATTCGCAGCGAATCCGTACCCGATCAAATAACTTTAGCAACCCATTTGCAGACAATCAAAGCTAGACTCTACGGTGCTTACTGGTGTCCTCACTGTCAAACACAACAAGAACTTTTCGGCAAAGAAGCATTTACCGCGATTACTTACATTGAGTGCGATCCCAGAGGCAAAGATGCTCAACCCGATTTGTGCAAAGCTGCTAATATAAAAGCTTATCCCACTTGGGAAATTCGGGGTAAATATTACACGGGCCGGCAATCTTTGGAAAAACTGGCTATTTTATCCGGTTATAAAGGCAGCAGCAATTTTCAGCAACAACTTCCCTCTCCTTAAAAATATCTAAATGTAGGGTGCGCACGGCGCACCTAAAATTATGATTTTTATGAATCCAACTTCTGAATAATATGAATTGACATGACAGTGAGCGGGCTATTTAATTGTAGTTAGGCGGAGATAGATATGTTAATTCCCGATTGGCTGTTATTCAGGAGACTGAAGCGATGCAGTTACTATTTAGCAACAAACAAATAATGTGGAGCAGTTTGCTGTGCTTTTCGGCAATTGCATTTCCCGTAACAAGCCAAGCTATAACTGTACAAGAAGTACCGAACCCCCGCCAAGTAAATAACACTTGGGTAACGGACAAGGCAAACATTCTCAGCGACAGCACCGAAACTCAGCTCAATCAAATGATTTCGGATTTAGAGGCGAAAAACGGCTCAGAAATCACTGTTGTGACAGTGCCTGAGACTAAGGCATCGGCGACACCAAAAGTATTTGCTACAGAATTATTTAACTCTTGGGGTATTGGCAAAAAAGGTAAAAATAACGGAGTTTTATTGTTGATTTCGTCGGGAGAACGCCGCGTTCAAATTGAAACAGGTTCTGGCATTCAAAGCATTTTGCCGGATGCTAAAGCAGTGGGTATTATTAAAACCGAAATTACGCCCCGATTTCAACAGCAGGACTTTGACGGAGGCACATTAGCGGGGACAAAGGCGTTAGTAAATGTTTTACAAACTCCGATGGTAAATGCTCAATCTCAAACCACACTGCCTTTGGCTCCAATCGTACCATCTCAAGGGGTGAAACCGTCACCAATACCTAGTCAATCGCCAGTTATTAGCAATAGTACATCCACAGGTGAAGATTCATCGAATCCAATCTATGACTTACTTGGGTTGTTATTCATAGCATTCATAGCCTATATACCTTGCTTCATTATTTTCAGGATATTTCGCAGCTTATTTTCTGGGAAATCTGCTTCCCTCTCCCACCGCCGTTATCCGCGCAATTACAGCAGTAACAATTGCAATTACAGCACTAACAGTCCCAATTACAGCAGCAACAATCGCAATTACAGCCGTAACAGCCACAACTATTGCAGTGGGGCTGGCGACTACAGCAGTAACAGCATCGATTACAGTAGCAGTAGCGACTACAGCATTAACAGCAGCAGCGATGATTGCGGTGGCTACTACAGCACTAATAGCAGCGACTACAGCATTAGCAGTAGCGACTGCGGGGGTAGCTTTGGCGGTGGCGACTCCAGCGGTGGCGGTGGGGGTAGCGATTACAGCAGTAGCAGTAGCGATTATTGCGGTGGCGGCGACTACAGCAGTAACAGCAGCAGTAGCAGTAGCGACTACAGCAGCAGTAGCAGTAGCGACTCTAGTAGTGGGGGTGGCGGTGGGGATTGGTAATTCGGGAATGGAAGCAGAAACCGACTTTTTTTAACAGGAATTAGTCCCCCTCTGCGGGGACTAAAGTTTGTATAGTTGCGGTTTCAACCGCCGAATAATCGAGGGGTAGCTAACTAAAATACTCTTCAACAATTTTCAAAATCCGCGAGGCTGCCAAACCGTCCCCAAAGGGATTAATTGCCATTGCCATTGCGTTGTAAGCTTCGGAATTGCTCAGCAATTCTGCCGCTGCTGTGGAAATTGTATTAGAATTCGTACCGACAAGTTTAGCAGTGCCTGCGGATATTGCTTCTGGTCTTTCCGTTGTTTCTCGCAATACTAAAACAGGCTTTCCCAAACTAGGTGCTTCCTCTTGCAAACCACCGGAATCTGTGAGAATTAAATGACATCTCTGAATCGCTCCTACTAATTCAGCGTAATCTAAAGGTTCGGTTAAAAAGACTCTCGGATGGTCGCCCAAAAGAGCTTGCAAAGGTTCTCGGACTGTCGGATTTCGGTGTAGGGGTAGCAGTAAAGCTGTATCGGGAAATTTATCTAAAATTTGGAGAAATGCCCGCGCAATTCCTGCTAAGGGTTCTCCCCAATTTTCGCGGCGGTGAACTGTTGCTAAGATAGTGCGATATTTGCTCCAATCTAAGTTAGGAATGTTGCATTCAGGTTTGCGTTTGGCGACAGAAAGCAAAGCATCGATTACTGTGTTGCCTGTACGGTGAATTTCTCCCAAAACGCCCGATCGCCCTAAATTCTCTTGGGCCAGCGCTGTCGGGGCAAAATGCAGGCGTGTGAGCTGAGATATCAACCGTCGGTTAGCCTCTTCGGGGTAAGGATTGAACACGTCGTCTGTCCGCAATCCGGCTTCTACGTGACCTACGGGTATTTTCTGGTAAAATGCAGCCAAAGTAGCGGCAAACGCTGTCGTTGTATCGCCCTGAACTAACACGATTTCGGGCTGCAATTCTTTAAACAAGGCTTCCAAACCCTGCAAACTCCGAGAAGTAATATCGGTCAAGGTTTGCTGGTGCTGCATAATTGCTAAATCCCAATCGGCTTTTAGATCGAACATTCGCATTACTTGCTCTACCATTTCTCGGTGCTGACCGGTTAAAATTACTTGCGTGTCAAAGATTGGCGAACTTTTGAACAGTTGAATTACTGGGGCTAGTTTAATCGCTTCTGGGCGAGTCCCTAAGACGATGCAAACGCGGTGAGTGGCTTCGGGCATGGTAAAATTAGGTGTAAGTTTATTCATATTGCCGCCCAAGTGGGGGCGGGTTTTCGAGATTGTGGGTTTTAGGCAATTATTCGGGGTGAAACCCGGTCCTACAGGATTATTGGCATTAGTGCAAGATGTTAGTTTATACCAACTTACTTAATATTAAAACCAGCCCGTACATTTTTAATTGTTAATTGTCATGCCCTATCGTTACATTCTCTTTTACAAACCCTACGACGTTTTAACTCAATTCACTGACAACTCTAGCGAGACTAAACGCAGCACTCTCAAAGACTATATTCCTATTCCTAACATTTATGCAGTAGGAAGGCTCGATCGCGATAGTGAAGGTTTGTTGCTGCTAACCGACGATGGGCCCCTTCAGCACCGACTCAGTGACCCGAAATTCGCTCATCCCCGTACTTACTGGGTGCAAGTGGAACGAATTCCCGATGCAAGTGCGATCGCGGCTTTGCAGACAGGTGTCACAATTCAAGATTATCGGACTCGATCGGCAAAAGTGCAATTATTGTTAGAAGAACCACCTTTGCCGCCCCGGGAACCGCCGATTAGATTTCGCAAAAACGTGCCGACAGCTTGGCTGGAAATGACTCTCACAGAAGGCCGCAACCGCCAAGTGCGCCGGATGACCGCAGCAGTAGGGTTTCCGACGCTGCGGCTAGTCAGGTGTGCGATCGGGCATTTGCGTCTCGAAGGTCTAAAACCCGGTGAATGGCGCGAACTAAGTCAAGCCGATTTTAGATTTTAGATTTTAGATTGGAGAATTAAAGTCAACAGTCAAAAGTCAACCGTCAACTACTTTCGAGGCGGCAAAATAAAACTCTCGTTTCCATCCTTATCTTTTTGCACCTGAGCTCCCAACTTGACAAGAGCTTGTTTCGCCCTTTGACGCACCAACTTATCAGTTGTTTGAGCATAAACCGTGCTCCAAGCATTAAACAGCACCGGCACGCTATCGGGATCTCTGCGCAAATACTCAGCAGTTGCTCGAAACACTGGCGCCAATTTCGGCCCTTCCGGGGTTTTTTCCACCCAATCAGCGGCCATTTCGTGAGAGCGAATAGCCTCGGGAATATCCCCCAACAGCAGCAACTCATCAAGACCTTTAGTTCGCCACACTATCCACGATTGGGGATGAATTTGCGGCGAAAGGGAAAGGGCCCTAGTACCGCGCTCTATCAAATTAACAGCAGTTTCAGGCTTTCCCTGATAAAAAGAAATAGCTGTGGAAAGAAACAGGTAGATGTCAGCCCACCGCGGGTCGCGCTGCGTAACGATGTCAAAATAATTTTCGCTCAGATTGTAGCCCGTCACATCTCGCGCTTCGTCGTCGCCAAAATACTGCAAAAATTTGAGAAATGTCCAATCTGCAATTAAATTGTCAAACCCAAAACTAGGGATAGTTTTGAGCATTTTTAGCCGCAGGGCTTCTTGCTGCGCTTCTTGCTGTGCGGCTTGCTTGAAACTGGCAGCAGACATTCCAGAGAGCGGCTTTTGCCCCTCAACACCAACTGCGGGCATTCCGCCCAACTGCCCGCTCGACTGCATGGCGACGACCCCCGCCAGCGCTGCTAGACCGATAGCTCCATTAACGAGCAGGCTCAACCACTTACGCGAAAATTGTTCGATTTTAGCTTCCACGGCACTTTATAAATCCAAGTTTTAAATTAAGTTTATTGAAAGAGAGTAATAATTGGTTGGCGATCGACTAAAAATCTCGTTAAACTGTCCAAAGGGATGGTGGAGCCTCCACACAATAGTTTAAGTAGTAGTTTGAGATTTTTTAGCAATATAAAATCTCAAATCAAAAATCTAAAATCGAATTGAGCCAAATTCAATGAATCAAGCCCGCAAACGCTTTTCTAAGTTACAGGCAGCCCTGTTCAGTGGGGCGATGGCAACAACCGCTTCGATATCTTTACTCGTTCCCGGCCTGAGTCAATCAGTCCGGGCCGAGCTTCAAGATAGCCCCAAAGCTGTCTTAGACGAAGCTTGGCAAATTGTGAACCGAGAGTATGTTGATGGCAGCTTTAACAAGACTGACTGGCAATTGACCCGCCAAGAACTGTTGAGCAAAAACTATACCTCTCGCGAAGCAGCCTATACCGCTCTCCGTAAAGCGCTAGAGAAATTAAACGACCAGTACACCCGTTTCATGGACCCGAAGCAGTACGAAGCGCTGACGAATCAAACCTCCGGGGAACTGACAGGGGTGGGGATGAGGCTGGAAGAAGACGAGAAAACGAAAGCGATTAGGGTAGTCGAGCCGATGGAAAATTCCCCGGCCCTGAAGGCAGGGATTCTAGCGGGCGATACGATTTTGGTGATTGACGGCAAAACTACCAAAGGCATGACTGTCTCGGATGCGGCTCAGGTAATTCGGGGCGACGAAGGTACGAAAGTCACGCTGCGGATTGCTCGTGAGGGCAAAAGCGAATTTGACATCACTCTGACTAGGGCGAGAATTGAGGTAGCAGCGGTTCGCTCCAGCCTCAAGAATGAAGGCGGTAAGAATGTCGGTTACATCCGTTTGCAAGAGTTTAGCTCGCACGCGGGCGAACAAATGGAGGCGGCGATTAAAAAGCTCTCGGCTCAGAAAGCTGACGCCTTTGTTTTGGATTTGCGGGGGAATCCCGGCGGTTTGCTGCGAGTGAGCATTGATATCGCTCGGATGTGGATGGATACAGGGGCGATCGTCCGCACAGTCGATCGCACGGGAGATTCTCAGGAAATGAAGGCAAATCGCACTGCGCTCACTGACAAGCCTTTGGTGGTGCTCGTGGACGATAACTCGGCCAGCGCCAGCGAGATTTTGGCCGGTGCTCTGAAGGACAACAAGCGCGCAACTGTGATCGGCGGCCAAACTTTTGGCAAAGCTTTGGTGCAGTCGGTGCATTCTTTGGCTGACGGTTCGGGATTGGCGGTGACGATCGCTCACTACTATACTCCCAACGGTACGGATATCAGCCAGAAGGGGGTTACTCCCGATGTTAAAGTCGAAGTCACCGACGAACAAAAGCTGAAATTAGCTAACAAACCGATGTTGGTTGCGACTAAGGACGATCCTTGCTACGCGCAGGCGATCGCACTTTTGCGAACTACCGCTTCGTCTCCCCGTCCCGTTGCTGGTAATGAGGCTCTTGTTCCTAAGAAGTAGTTGAAATTAGCACTTATTAACAATTAGCTTTAAGATGAAACCCGCCGGTGCGGGTTTTGTTTTTATTGATTAGTTATTGGTTCTTAAGTAAGTCCACCTAATTAAACGTAAGATACAGATGGCTAAAAAGCTTGCTATATGAGCATTCTTCCTTCTTCCTTCTACTTAGTTATTGGTTAATTGATATCCTGATTAAAGCAAATTAGTGAGATTGGCATTTTTTAACCGCAGATATCAGCAGATGAACACAGATGCACGCTGATGGGATTTCTGAAGTGTTTATCTCTGACTTAATTAGTCATTCATGCGCCGGATAAACTCTAAAGGCAAACCATCAGTATCGGCAATAAAAGCTACTTCGTAAACATTTTGCCCGATTGCCTGTTGAGTCGGTTCTAATAGAACTTTCAAAGCTTGAAACTGGTTTTGTTGGTCTTTAGCAGCTTCCTCAAACCGTTCTTTCAGAGACTGCAGCCAGCTAGGCAAGTCAGTTGTCGCCTCAGTTAAATCGAAAGATAAATGATAATATCCAACATAATGCTCGTCTCCGAAAGCATCCGGTGCGGGTTTTGGTTCCGGGATTTGAATTAGTTCGATGCGTCCGTTGAGACCTTCCATCCAACAGGCTAGGGTGTAACCTGTGGTAAAGCGATCGCTCACAGTAAATCCCAACTGTTCGTAAAAGGCGATCGCCCGGTGAATGTTAGCAGTGCGTATCGAGGCGTGGTGCATTCGATTTTAGATTTTAGATTTTAGATTTTAGATTTTAGAAGGGAAGTAGGAATTCCGGCTTGGTATTTTAGATTTTAGAGGGTAAATTCGTAATTCGGAATTAAAAAAGGTCGCATCTTTAGCGCGAAAGCAATAGAGCCTTCTTCCCTCTTCCTGACATCCGTTACATCCGTTACATCCGTTACATCCGTTACAGAATCCGTTGCCGAACTTCCCTCTTCCTTCTTCCTTCTTCCTTCTTCCTTCACTTATTCAAACAACCGAAAATAGGGATATCTAATCGGAACTCCCGGCTCTTTTTCCAAATCAAAATTAATCACTTCCCAGCAGGGGTCCTCTTGGGGATCGGGGCTAAAATCCACAGGCAAACCGTACAGCCTCGGCCGCGGCGATTCCGACTGACCGCGCCAAGGCGTGCTGCGTTCCAAATAAGCGCTGATTAAGTCCCGATAGCGTTGGGCAACGATCACGCGAGTTGCTCGGTAGCCTTGAGTATAGAGTCGATCGAGCGCTTCGTGAATTTCAAACCGAATCCCGTCCGGGTGCGTGTGCTGGCGATACCATTCATTCTCCCAGCGGCGCCAGTGCCGCCCAGACTGAAGGTGAACCAGTTCCCCCGTTTTTGGATCTGCCTCAAATGCCCCGTGACGCGGACACAAATAGGTATCCGTTAGCGTTAGAGCCGGAATTGTTTGGCGACAGTGGGGACACTGAATTTCCGGGCCAAACATCGGGTATTGCAAGGCAACTTCAATCATTTATTTGCGTCCCAGCATATTTTCTCTGCAAAAGTGCCAAATACTTTTATTATATCCCGTATCAACAACCAGCTAATCTGCTAGAAGTATAAGGATCGAGCAACTAATGAGCAATCTCCACGAACCTCTGCCTGAACTTCCTTCCTATTGGCCCTTGCCCGATCTATCCCAAGCGGCTTTTGTCGCTGAAGGCGCTGTTGTCATCGGCAGGGTAGAGGTGGCAGCGGGCGCTAGTATCTGGTACGGGGCGGTGGTGCGGGCGGATATAGAGCGAATTGCGATCGGCTCAAGTACCAATATCCAAGATGGAGCAATTCTGCACGGCGATCCGGGAAAACCGACTGTTTTGGAAGATTTCGTCACAGTCGGACACCGAGCCGTGATTCACTCAGCTTACATTGAACGCGGCTGCCTGATCGGGATTGGGGCGATCGTCCTCGATGGAGTGAGGGTGGGAACAGGCTCTATCGTCGGTGCAGGGGCGGTTGTCACCAAGGACGTTCCCCCTCATACGCTAGTTGCGGGAGTGCCTGCCAAACGCCTGCGAGATGTCTCTGAGGAAGAAGCAGCCGAGTTGGTGGAACACGCTAAGCGTTACGAAAAGTTGGCTCTGGTTCACGCGGGGAAAGGTTCTGATTTGGGATTTGGTTAGTTGATAGAATCAGATTTTAAGCAAAAAACTATTAGTTTCCAATGGCTTACACCGCGCAAAAAATCCTCACCTTTGAAACATTCCTCGATCGATATTGTGACAACTTCCGCTACGAGCTCGCTGACGGAGAATTAGTTGACATGGAACCCACAGGCCCACACGAAACCGTCAGCGGTAAACTAGCCACTCAAATCGGCATCGCCATCGCAGCCGAAAAACTACCTTGGTTCATTCCCCGCACTTGTTTGATCCGTCCATTCTCAGATGCAGCTACTGCTCGCCGTCCCGATATTGTCGTGTTAGATGAAACCGCCCTTGCCAGCGAACCTCTTTGGGAAAGAGAACCTGTGATTACGCTGGGACGATCTATTAAATTGGTGGTAGAAGTCGTCAGCACTAACTGGGAAACAGATTACGCCCGAAAAGTTGAAGAATATGCTATTTTAGGGATTCCAGAATATTGGATAGTTGATTATCGCGGATTGGGGGGCGTGGCTTTTATCGGTAAACCAAAACAACCTACTATCACCGTTTGCCAACTGATTGACCAAGATTACACGCAGCAACAATTTCGCCTTGGTCAACCGATTATTTCTCCTCTGTTAAAGAGCTGCCAAATTCGCCTAGATGATATTCTTCCCCGTTAGGCGATCGCCCAAGCGATTTTAGATTTTAGATTTTAGATTTTAGATTGGAGAATTGATGAAGCCGGGGAACCTGAAACCAATTGCTTGATAGTCAACAATCAGCAGTCAACAGTCGTCGGAAATATCGGGATTTATTCGAGCGATAAAAGTTTAAAATTAAATAAAAAAATTGTCAAGCTCGATCGAGCGCTAAAATTGATGACATGAATAACGATCGCACATCTACTCCAAACATCCCCCCGTACACCTGGAAACGTCCCATCGGCCTCGGTTGGGAGAATCCCTATACAGTCCGCTACGCAAGCAATCTCGACGACGGGCCCTGGCACGGAATGCCTCTGGGCGGGTTCGGCGCCGGCTGCATCGGGCGATCGTCCCGCGGCGACTTCAACCTCTGGCACATTGACGGCGGCGAGCACATATTTCGCAGTTTGCCCGCTTGTCAATTCAGTGTTTTTGAAGAAACTCAAGGAAAGAAACAAGCTTTTGCACTGTCCACTGAACCACCTACCGATGGCAGTTTATCTAGTTGGAAATGGTATCCATCGGAAGGAAGAAGGAAGAAAGAAGAAGGAAGAAGGGAAGAAGAAGAAAGAAGCGGGGAAGAGTCTAATTCTTCGGGGAGTTATCATGCTTTGTATCCGCGCAGTTGGTTTGTTTACGAAAATGTGTTTCATGCTCAATTAAGCTGCGAGCAATTTTCGCCAATTTTGCCAAACAATTATCAGGAAAGCAGTTACCCAGTTGCCATGTTTGAATGGGTAGCCCACAATCCTACAGATGCGCCGATTACTCTCAGCATTATGCTGACTTGGGAGAATATTGTTGGTTGGTTTACTAATGCCAACAAGTCGCCGAAAGTGATGGTTCGAGATGATGGTAGCCCATTTTATGACTATCAACCCCGGTGGGGAGAAAGTGCCGGAAATTTGAATTTGTTGGTGGAAGATTTTCACCGAATCGGTTGCGTGATGACGCGGTTGACTGCTGAGGACGAACCGCAAGAGGGGGATGGACAATGGGCGATCGCAACTATTACTAATCCAGCGGTAGAAGTATTCTATCAAACTCGCTGGAACCCGGCGGGGAATGGCGACGATATTTGGCGCAACTTCTCTGCTGAAGGTTTCTTGTTGGATGACAGAGACGAGACAGCCGCAGCAGCAGGAGAACAGTTGGCTTGTGCGATCGCAGTTCGCTTTACTCTTCGACCGGGAAAAACGCGCAAAATCCCCTTTATTATAGCTTGGGATTTGCCCGTTACTGAATTTGCATCGGGAGTTTGGTACTACCGCCGCTATACGGATTTCTTCGGCCGCAACGGCAAAAATGCTTGGCCGATTATTCGCACTGCAATGAAGCATTCGGATACTTGGCGCGAAAATATTGAAGCTTGGCAAAAACCGATTTTAGAACGGAAAGATTTGTCTGACAGTTTTAAAATGGCTTTGTTTAACGAGTTATACGCCCTCACAGACGGCGGTACTCTTTGGAGTGCGGCTGACGAACGCGATCCCAAGGGCCAGTTTGCGGTTTTGGAGTGCATTGATTATCGCTGGTACGAAAGTTTGGACGTGCGGCTTTACGGTTCTTTTGCTTTGTTGATGCTGTGGCCTGATTTGGAAAAGTCGGTGGTTTTAGCGTTTGCTAGGGCAATTTCTGCAGGAGACGATACGCCGAGAATTATTGGCTGGAATCAAGCTTCGGCTATTAGAAAAGCTGTCGGTGCGACGCCACACGATTTGGGTGCTCCTAACGAACATCCTTGGGAGAAAACTAATTATACTAGCTATCAAGATTGCAATTTGTGGAAGGATTTGCCTTGCGATTTTGTGTTGCAGGTTTATCGTGACTTTTTGTTAACTGGCGGCACAGATTGTGAATTTTTGCAAGAGTGTTGGCCGGCAATTGTTGAGGCTTTGGCTTATCTGAAAACTTTTGATGAGGATGGGGACGGAATTCCAGAGAATTCGGGAGCACCGGATCAGACGTTTGATGACTGGCAAATGCGGGGGATAAGTGCATATTGCGGGGGTTTGTGGTTGGCGGCGCTGGAGGCTGCGATCGCGATCGGCGAAATCTTGGAAGATGCAGCACCGCAGATAATTCCTAATCCTCAAGCAAAGATAGCATTATATCACAGTTGGCTGCTGCAAGCAAGACCGAGCTATCAAGAAAAACTGTGGAACGGTCAATATTACCGTTTGGACAGCGAGAGTAATTCCGAAGTGGTGATGGCCGACCAACTGTGCGGTCAATTTTACGCGAAACTGTTAGGATTGCCGGATATTGTGCCGCCCGAATGTGCAGCCAGTGCTTTAGAAACTGTGTACGAATCTTGCTTTTTGAAGTTCAATGAGGGAGAGTTCGGTGCGGCGAATGGGGTGATGCTGAACGGTTCGCCGGAAAATCCCAATGCGACTCATCCTTTGGAAGTTTGGACGGGGATTAATTTTGGGTTGGCCGCTTTTTTGGTACAGATGGGGATGGAGGAGAAAGCGTTTAAATTGACGGATGCGGTGGTGAAGCAGATTTATGAAAATGGGTTGCAGTTTCGCACGCCGGAAGCGATTACGGCGGGGGGGACTTTTCGGGCGAGTCACTATTTGCGCGCGATGGCGATTTGGGCGATTTACGGGGTGTTAACCAATTTTAAATAGGGAAAAAGGTATATTAGCTGGTGAATCCCACTAAACTCAAAAAAGATTAAGCCTTCAGCCCTATTTTTAGCAAGAAAAACGATTAATTCAACTATCAAGAAAATTGACAGTTAAAATTTTTCGCTATCGAGGGAGACATTAATATTTCATGCTCAAATTTTAGCTGTGCTCAAGTTTGAGCATGAAACAGCCCCGGGATGCGAGGGAGATCGAACTCGGCTATAAACGATAGAAACAAAGGGTTTGATGCGATTGTTGACACCAATGCAGTGCGCACCTTACCCGTATATAATTTGGAGTGATAGCCAATTTCAAGATAAAATAGAAAAATGTCAAATCCTTTGCTTTCCCTCAACTACGAACCCGCCCTCGAATCCCTCGGGGGCGACTATTTCGATGAAGTCCCTGCAGCCGATTTTCCGCAGCACATTCTCCGCTTCCGCAACGACAAATTATTGCCGATATTGGGTTTAGACCCCGCACAAGTAACCGACCAAGATTTCATCGAAGCGTTCGGCGAATTTCACTGCGTGCGCCCTTTTCTGGCACTTCGCTATCACGGCTATCAATTCAACACATATAACCCCAATTTAGGCGACGGTAGAGGCTTCTTATACGGCCAAGTTCGCGGGACTGACGGCAGACTTTACGACTTCGGCACTAAAGGTTCCGGCCGCACTCCGTACTCACGGGGCGGTGACGGTAGACTCACTCTCAAAGGGGGAATTCGCGAAGTTTTAGCCGCCGAAGCTTTGCACAGGTTGGGAGTTCGGACATCTCGCTGTTTTAGTTTAGTTGAAACTGGGGATGCTTTGTGGCGAGGGGACGAACCATCTCCGACGCGATCGTCTGTAATGGTGCGTTTCAGTCATTCTCACATCCGGTTTGGAACTTTTGAAAGGTTGCACTATATCCGCCGCCCGGATTTAATTAAAAAACTTTTAGATTTTGTTATTGAATATTATTATCCTGAACTGCATTTACAAGCAAGCAATGCGGGTTTTTCGCCGGAGGAAAAGTACGCGCTGTTTTATGCAGATTTAGTCCAGCGAGTAGCTGAATTAGTCGCTCAGTGGATGGCGGCAGGATTTTGCCACGCTGTGCTGAATACTGATAATATGTCGATTACTGGAGAAAGTTTCGATTACGGGCCTTTCGCTTTTATTCCAACTTACAAGCCGGAATTTACAGCCGCTTATTTTGACTATTCGGGTCTTTATTGTTACGGCAATCAACCGTTTATTTGTAGGGACAATTTAGAGAAGCTCCAGGAACCGCTAGCAGCGGCGATTCCTCAAGCTGATATGGATGCGGCTTTGGCAAAGTTTGGCGATTATTATAATGCAGCTTATCGGCAGTTGATGCTCAAGAGATTGGGATTTGAGGATTTGCCAGAAGCTGATGCTGATGAGTTGTTAAAGGTAACAATTAAAATGCTGGCGGAGTCTCAAGTTGAGTATCACGATTTCTTTTTTGAACTGCGAAGACAGTTCGATCGCACTTGGCGAGATGATGCTAGTCTAATTTTTAACGAGGCGGAACCGGCGGACTTGATAGCACCTTGGCGACAGTTTTATTATCACGTTTTGCAAAGTTTGTCGGCGCATGATATGGACAAAATGGCGGACAGGTTGCGCAAGCACAATCCCGAACAATCGCTGTTGAGACCGACGATTGAGGCTGTTTGGGAACCCATAGCTATTGATGATAATTGGGAACCGTTTTATGAATTGGTTAAACGGCTTCAAGACCCAGAAAATTGATTGATAATAGCTGGCATTAATAGCGATCTGGGGCGGGTTCACCTGCATTTTCTGTTGGTATTCAAGATTAGCGTGAACCAGCCCCGGAGCAATCTGAGATTATAAAAATCTGCCACATAAGAAATATAACACAGAGAAATAATGACTAATGACTAATGACTAATGACTAATGACTACTTGAGCTTTTCGATCTCAAATTGTGCATCTTTATAACCGCCAGTAAGTCCTTGATCGAGAAACATCTTGCCTGCTCTTTCTAAATCGCTAATCGCTCCTGCTTTGTCTCCCAATGAGCGGCGAACCATGCCTCTACCGTAGTAAGCAGCAGCATAATTCGGATTGATCCGAATAGCTTGCACGTAATCTGCGATCGCACTGTTGTAATTCTTTAACTCTTGATAAATCTTAGCCCGATTGGCGTAAGCTTCAGCATTGTTGGGATTGAACCCGATTGCTGATGTAAAATCTGCGATAGCCCCCTGGGCGTCACCTCCTGCGCTGCGAGCTAAAGCACGATTGTTAAAAGCATTATAATCATTCGGGTTCACTTTCAGCGCTTGAGTGCAATCGGCAATTGCTTTGGGATAATCCTTCAAATTTAAATAAGCAATGCAGCGATTGTTGTAAGGAACCCCATCCTGCTCGCTTAGCGAAATTGCCTGAGTGCAATCGTCAATTGCCGCTTGATGCGCTCCCAAATTCAACTGCGTGCTGCAACGATTAGCGTAAGCATCTCCACTCTTGGGATCGATCGCGATTACCTGAGAATAATCCGCCCAAGCTCCCTGATAATCTCCTAGGTGAAAGCGAGCTCTCCCCCGACTGTAGAAAGCATCAACATTCTGAGCATCGAGTTTAATTGCTTGAGTATAATCTCCAATCGCTCCCTGCAAATCTGCGCTCGCAGCGCGAGCCAACCCCCGCGAATGATAACCTTTAACAAGGTTCGGCTGCAACCGGATTACTTCGCTAAAATCCTGAATAGCCATCTTGTAGTCTTGCAGTTCTAAATAAGCAACTCCTCTTTCATAATATGTATCAACATCGTTGGGCTGGAGATACAAAGCTTCAGTGTAATCCTCAATCGCCCCGCGCTTGTCGTTAAAATCGTGACGGGCTAGCCCGCGGTTAAAATAAGCCTGAACATATTTAGGATTGAGAGCGATCGCCTGAGAATAATCGGCAATTGCTTCTTGATACTTTTTTAAATCATAATTAGCATTACCCCGCCAATAAAAGCTCTCAGCATTTTTAGGGTTCAATTGAATTGACTTATTAAAAGCCTGCAAAGCTGCCGCCGCATCTTGATTGCGAGACTTTTCTACTCCCTCTTCGTAATATTCCTTAGCTTTAAGCGGATTCGGTCGGCTCCAATAACTAAACAGAAATATCAGAACTATTGCCGCCCCGAAGCCAGCCAAAATCAGCCACCAAAACCTAGTTCCAAAACGGGACGAAATACTATCCGAAGACAGTAAGCTCGGAGAAATACTTTTCTTTTGAGCATTATTCCCCGGTTCTTGGCGGTGCCTCAACCTGCTGAGAGATTCCAAGACTTCCTCGGCAGATTGATAGCGTTTGCCAAATTGGTGACAGACCATTTTGTCAATTATATTTGCTAGTCCCACAGAACATTGAGCTCGGCTTCGCCAAACAATCTCCCCTGTGTGAGAAGGACTCGGATCTTGCAATTTTGGCAAATCCGTACCGGGCAAACCCGTGATAGCTTGGACTGCCATCATCCCGACTGCATAGAGGTCGCTGCTAAATTGCGGGTTGCCTTGAAATTGTTCGATCGGCATATAAGCCGGAGTTCCAGTAGCAATGGTGCGCGGAAATTCTGTATCGTGCTCGCTAACTTGATTCGCAACTTCTTTAACCGAGCCGAAGTCAATTAAAACTAATTTGCCGTCTGGTTTGCGGCGGATTAAGTTGGAGGGATTAACATCGCGGTGAATCACTCCCTGAGAGTGTACGAAGGCGAGAAGTTGTAACACTTCTTCCAACAGATCCAGCACTCGTTCTTCCCGCCAAGGTTGACCGGCCACAATTTCCCTATTTAGGGCGTGTCCGGGTACAAATTCTTCGACGAGGTAGAATTGATTGGCTTCTTCAAAATAAGCGAGTAAAAAGGGAATTTGATCGTGTTTTCCCAGCTTTTCTAATATTTCTGCTTCTTGTTTAAATAAGCGGTAAGCTGTTTTGAGAACTGTGGAAGTGTTGCTGGGAGGGCGCAGTTGTTTGACTACACATTGAGGGTGGCCAGGTCGGCGAGTATCGACAGCTAAATAAGTTTGTCCGAAAGCACCCGAGCTGAGAATTTGCACTACGCGATAACGCCTGTCTAGAAGTTGACCAACCATGTTCATATCGGGAATTGGGAATTGGGTATTGCGAATTGGGTATTGCGAATTGGTGATCGGAAATTGGGAATTTGTGGTTGGTGATTTTGCCTTCTTTCTTCTTCCTGCTTCATTTTTCATTATTCATTTGTCCTAATGACTGATGACTCATGACTAATAACTGATGACTAATAGCTTATTTAGGATCGTTGATTTGTGCTTGTGCCTTTTGGAAACCATCGGCTCTTCCTTGTTCTAGAAACAGCGTTGCAGCTTTCTGAAAATCCTCGATCGCCCCAGCACGGTCTTTGAGTTGGCGGCGGACGAGGCCTCGGCTGTAAAAAGCGCTAGCATTGTTGGGGTTGAGCCGCAGCGACTGAGCAAAATCCTCAACCGCTAAACGGTAATTTTTTAGTTCTGAGTAAATAGTACCGCGATTGCTGTAAGCTACTGCATCGCTGGGATTGAGCCGAATTGCTTGAGTAAAATCTTCCACAGCCCCCTGCTTGTCTCCCGAAGCCGATCGAGCTAATCCTCGATTGCTGTATGCTTTGGGATTGTTGGCGTTGAGTCCGATAGTCAAACTGCAATCTTCGCTGGCCTTTTGAAATTGTTTTAAATTCAGATAAGCAATGCAGCGGTTGTTGTAAGCTGCTTCATCTTTGGGAGCGAGGCGAATTCCTTGGGTGCAATCTGCAATCGCTTTGTCGTAGGTTGCCAAATTTAAGTAAGCGCTGCAGCGATTGGTATAAGCATCAGCTAGCTCTGGTTCCAATTCGATCGCCTTACTATAATCTTCCATCGCTCCTTGATAATCTGCCAGATTAAACCGCGATCGACCTCGACTGTAGTAAACTCCAGCTTGTTTGGGGCTAATTTGAATCGCTTGAGTAAAATCTGCCATTGCTCCTGTTTTGTCGCCTGCAGCCGATCGAGCTAAACCCCGATTGCTGTAAGCTGTAGCATCGTTGGGAGCGAGCCGAATTGCTTGAGTGTAGTCTTCAATTGCCGTGCGGTAGTCGCCCAAATCGTAGTAGGCTAAACCTCTCTGAGAGTATGCCTCACCGTCGTTGGGATTCAGTCGCACTACTTGGGTGAAATCTTCCACGGCCCCCCGCTTGTCGCCTGTGTCGAGGCGGGCCATACCTCGATTGTAGATAGCTTTGGTGTGGCTGGGATTGACTTTAATTGCTTGCGTGTAATCCTCTATTGCTTCCTGGGTGGCGCCCATGTCGTAGCGAGCGTTGGCCCGCTTGTAGTAAGTTTCCGCATCGCTGGCATTCATGGCAATCGCTTGGGTATAATCGGCGATCGCGCCTGTTTTGTCCCCTTGTTGCGCCTTGGTAACGCCGCGGGCTAACAATTCTTTTGCCCTCGCCGGACTTTGACTCTGCCACAAGTAAATTATGACTGCTGTCAAGATTAAAGCTGCGGCTGTTGCAGCCATCAGCAGTCTGATTTGGCGCTGTCTCGGCGGTTTACTCATAGCGTCCGTGATGATTGTGGCTGGCGGCGGCTCAACGTTCCATTTTACGGCGATTTGTTTGAGGTCTGCCAAAACTTCGGCGGCCTGCTGATAGCGTTCCTCGCAGTCGGGGCGCACCATTCGAGCGATAATATCTGCTAGGGCAGGTGAACAAGTTGCCCGGTTTCGCCAGGAAATTTGGCTTTTGTTGTTTTTTAAGGCACTCAGTTCGTGGGGTGAGAGTCCCGTCACGGCAAGCTGGGCGATCGTACCTAGAGCGTAGATGTCGCTATTGTAACGGGGGTTGCCGATCGATTGCTCGATCGGCACGTATAACTCCTGGCCCGCCAAATCCTGTTTTTTTGCGTCATGCCGTTTAACAGAGTTCGGGGAGGTTTGCGCCAACAAATGACAATTAGCGACTTCCGGGTTAATTTCTTTGTCTAAGCTAAAGTCAACCAACACAAATTTGCCGTCTGACTCGCGCCGGATAGCTCTGTCTGGTTGAATTCTGCGGTGAATGAAACCCTGCTCGTGTATGAACACCAAAACTTCTAATATTTCTGATAGCAGAGCAATTACTTTGTCTTCATCCCAAGGTTCACCCGGTATTAGTTCTTGACTTAAAGGCGATCCGGCAATAAATTCTTCAATTAAGTATAAACTTTGATTTTCCTCAAAATACGCCAATAATTCGGGTATTTTGTCGTGTTTCCCCAATTTTTCAATTATTTCTGCGTTTCTTTGAAATATAACTTTGACTAATTCTGGAGTTTGCGAACTTGTGCCGGGTAGTCGCATTTCTCTAACCGTGCATTGCGGATACCCGGGACGGTGAGTATCTGCTGCTAGATAAGTTTTTCCCACCTCACTTGAGTCTGTGACTTTAATGATGCGGTAACGTCTGTCTAGAAGTTGACCAATCATGCGAGAGCCCTCTACCCTGTCAATGTTCCATTATTGCATGAAATCAGGATAGCCAAAACGTTTGGCTCAGTAATTTAAGTTCGATAGAGCCGTGACTCCCGCCCAAAAACGGATATAAGTTTCCTACAGGAGTCGCGAGCCGCCCAAAATTTTAGACTCTTGTTGAAGCTCCCAGATTGATCGGTGGAGTAAATCTCAAATCTCAAATCTCAAATCTCAAATCGGCTGACTGGGCAAACTGGCGATCGGATTGGCTATCCAACTCAAGCGCGGTGGCCGCGCTCTTCTAATATCTTACAAAAAAATCGCTGAAATTGTTTATTCTGTCAACGAGATATGTATAATTTAACAATTAAGCCGGAGGTCAGCCAAATGAAGGTACAACTGGTTGAATCCCTAATTGAAGTTATCTTACCTCTGGCAGCCGACGAGCAATTAGGTATCTTAGGAAAAATATTACCAAATATCCCCTACCCTTCGACCCGGAAACTCGTGCAGCTTACCCAAAAGGGCGGCTCTTTTAATTTTTTGAATGACGAACCAGAGATTTATACTCTCGAAGACGGAGAAGCAATTGCCTGATACTCAAAAACAGGAGATTGAGAGAACTTTTGAATGTGTGAATAATAAAAATGTCTGAATCACTAACAAAAGGAGGAACGATCGCAGCGATCGCCACTGCCATAGTTCCGCAACAAGGCAGCGTCGGCATTGTGCGAGTTTCCGGTTCCGCAGCCTTAAAAATTGCCGAAACTCTGTTTCGCGCCCCAGGAGGGCAAATCTGGGAGTCTCACCGCATTCTTTACGGTCACATCCGCCGCCCCAAAACTCAAGAATTAGTCGATGAAGCTTTATTGTTAATCATGAAAGCGCCGCGTTCTTTTACTCGCGAAGATGTGGTGGAATTTCACTGTCACGGCGGTATTATGACCGTGCAGCAAGTCTTGCAGTTGTGTTTGGAACATGGCGCGAGATTGGCACAACCGGGAGAGTTTTCGCTGCGGGCTTTTTTGAACGGGAGGCTCGATTTAACTCAAGCTGAAAGTATCTCTGATTTGGTGGGAGCAAAATCGCCCGCTGCTGCACAAAGTGCTTTGGCTGGTTTGCAGGGAAAATTAGCGCAGCCAATTCGCCAACTGAGAGCAACTTGTTTGGACGTGCTGGCAGAAATTGAGGCGAGAATTGATTTTGAGGAAGATTTGCCGCCTTTAGATGAAGCTAAAACTTGTTTGGAAATAAATCATATTTTGACGGAATTGTCAACAATTTTGGCGACGGCAGATCGCGGCGAATTGTTGAGAACCGGTTTGAAAGTAGCGATTGTTGGGCGGCCGAATGTGGGAAAATCGAGTTTGTTGAATGCGTGGAGCCGGAGCGATCGGGCGATCGTCACGGATTTGCCCGGTACGACGCGGGATGTGGTAGAATCCCAGCTAGTTGTGGGCGGCATTCCGGTGCAGGTGCTCGATACTGCGGGCATTCGAGAAACTGAAGACAAGGTAGAAAAAATTGGCGTTGAGCGATCGCGCGCAGCAGCAAAACAAGCCGATTTAGTGTTGTTGACAATTGACGCGGAATCTGGCTGGACAGAGGGCGATTCGGAAATTTACGAACAAGTAAAGCACCGCCAGCTAATTATAATTATCAACAAAATCGACATAGTAAAAACAATCCCCGAACTACCTTTTTCCTCCGATATTCATCCCATAGTTGCAGCCGCCGCCGCCCTCGATCGAGGCATAGAAGAGTTAGAAGCAGCAATCTTAGATGTCGTCAGCGCGGGAAATTTGCAAGCAGCAAATTCACACTTAGCAATCAACCAGCGGCAAGCAGCAGCGTTAACCAGAGCCAAAATTTCTCTGGAACAATGCACAGATACTATTAGCAACAAATTGCCTTTAGATTTTTGGACAATAGATTTGCGCGGTGCAATTCAAGCATTGGGGGAAGTTACGGGCGAAGAAGTGACAGAATCAGTGCTCGACAGAATATTTAGCAGGTTTTGCATTGGCAAATAGCAATGGCAGGACTTACGTAAAATCTCTATATTGCAGGTTTGCAATGCACACCTTACCGCTATAACTTGAAGAATCCGAAGATTGACTGACTTGCTTGTTTCATTTTTTGCAGGTTGAGTCGTTCATACCGTAAATCACCAACGCCAATTCTTCAATCTAAAATCTAAAATCTAAAATCGATTGACTAATTCTCACGATCGAGGTCTTCCCAGAGTTGTAATATAAAGCACAGCCTCACTCGCAGGAATACCGAGAACGTCATTAACGCGATCGTCAAAAAAGCCCGCGATACCGCTGACACCCAAACGCAGTTGTATAGCTGCTAAATTCAACCGCTGGCCCAAATGGCCCGCGTCCATGTGCAAATAGCGGTAAACTCGATCGCCATATTTTGCTACAGCCCTGTTCAAATCCGCCGTGTGAAACAACAGCGCCCCCGCATCTCTGCCTAAATCTTGCCCCAAACACAAAAAATGCAGCTCCCTGCGGAAATTTTTAAACCGAATTTGCCGCAATTCTTGAGCTTTCGGAGCGTAATAATAACAGCCTTCTTCTAACCCATTCACTCCTGAAACAGCAATAAAAGTCTCGATCAAACTTAGATCGAAATAGTCTGGAGAACCGTCTAATCCTTGGTCGATATAGTGCTGCGGCTGGTAAGTAAAATCGAGCATAGCTAGCAGTTCGCCCAAGCTCAAAGAAGCACCTGTATAAGCACGGGTAGAACGCCTTTTGAGCATAGTGTTTTCTAAACTTTCCAGGTTCACTCCCCAAGGAATCGAAGGAGTGACCGTCGAAACTTTAGTACAAAATGGAAAGTTGTATTTATCCTCTAATTCTCCTTCACTTTCATCAAGTTTCCAGCCATCTGCTCCGGTGGGATCGGATTCTAAATGCGTCGCTTTGTGGAGGTATCTTAACAGTTGACCTTCGGAAATTTGCGGGTAATCTGTCGTGGTGTTTCCGGGCAAAGCTGTTTTAAATTTAGGCAAGTTTTGGTCAATATCTAGCAAGTCGGCTAAAGCAACTACACAAATCGCTCCTTCTTGCTCCGAGTCGATGTACAGTAATTCGTTGACAGCTTCGTCGGCGAATCCTCCAATCAGGTGAGGTCGGTAATCGTTGACCGCGCAAGCTAACTCGATATTGCTCAATAAATGACCGGTGTCTAGGAAAATTCGCCGATAAGCTCGGTCTTCGTAACGCCAAGAAGAACGAAAAAAAACAGTGGTAATGGCGATCGCCAATTGGGTATTTTCTAGCGCTGGCGGCTGGAAACAAGCTGCTTGCAAGGTCGGCCAAACTTGACTGTCCCAAAAATGAACAAGTGAATGAGTTCTGGACTGATAGTTGTAAAGTCCGGCCGGCAACTGCGCAGTGCCGCGGGAGATTAAATAAACCTCTGCTGGGTAGAGCCCGCCGGCCGACGGTGCCGATCGCAAATACAGGTAGCTGTCGTCTACCGTTTGCACCTTCGCCGTCAACCCGTAGCTGCACAGCAACAAGCTGGATAACCGATGCCACCAACCGGCATCGGGATCGGCATCGGAATCCTCCGAGGGGTCTTTTAGATAGGGCTTGAGGTCAAAATACGCTCCAATTTTATATTCTTTGAACGGCACAGGTTGCTCTGTCCAATCTAGCCGTTTGCTTTTGGCAGCAATGGTTTCAGGATCGTATTTCGTCCGTTCGTGGTAGTGCTGAGCAATTGAGGGAGGAAGTTCTGGCATATTTCAGTAGAGGATTGACTTTCGTTTCTCGATCGATCTTGACATTAGGAACCGTTTACTGGTCGAGCAAGGCAGAAATTTACAAATATAAAAAAAATCTTAGAAAAAATGAGATCGTTGTTACACAAGCTTAACATAAAAGAATACCTAAGTATAAATACACAGATTTATAGCCATTAATTACTGTTATGGATTGGCAGCAATAGCTGTCCTCATAAAGCGATGAAAATGCAAAAGCTAAGCGCCCAGGAATTGCTCGCTCAGTATGCTGAGGGCAAGCGAAACTTTGACGCAGTTGACTTAAGTGGAGATAACTTGTTTCAAGCAGATTTGGCAGAAATAAACCTTTCTGGTAGCGTTCTGAGGCGAGCTTATTTGCCCTACGGAAATTTGACTGAAGCCAATCTTTATAAAACTGATTTGCAAGATGCTGAATTGGGCGACATTCAGCTTTATCAAGCCAACTTGTCGGAAGCAAATTTATCAAGAGCAAGTTTATCCAGAGCAAATTTGCGCCACGCCAATTTACAAGGTGCCAATTTGCAGAAAGCCAATTTGCAAGGTGCGGATTTGTACAATGCAGATTTGACGAATGCCGATTTGAGATATGCGGATTTGAGCCGAGCTAATTTGGAGAAAGCGAAGTTAACCAAAGCTCAATTAGCGGGCTGCAACTTATTTCGATCGCGCTTGGTTGATTTGTCGGAAGCTGAGTGCGATCGCACTACTATCGGCCCAGAAGGATATTGATGATTCCCAGCGGCTAGTCTAGGGCGTAGGGCGATCGGCTTAATTGGTCGATCGCCATCTTTAACATTTCTTAACATCTCTCGACGAGGCAGAAAATGTGAGTTACAGTTGTAAAAAAAATATCGTTTTGCAACATGGACAATCAATAACACATTTTTCCAGCGGGAAATAGGGTAAAATTTATGAATTCTCCTGACAAAAAAACAAGAGAACTCCGGCACAAAGAACAAGAACTGCGGAAGCGCGAACAAGAAAGTCTGCTCCGCGAACTAGAAGCCGAAATCGACCGCTCAGTGCCCGAATATCTAACGAGCAAGTACAAAGAACCAGACAGCCAAGTTAACGGCAAACTCAAACAGTGGCGCCGAAAAATCCTAGCCGTCGCTCAATTTACAGGCATTGTCATTGCTGTTGTCGTTGCAGTTCGCATAGCAACTTGGCTGGCAACTGCGCTGATGGTGGGAGGGATTGCTTTGATTGCTTACGAAATGTTTGTTGAAGAAGACTGAAGTTGAAAAGCCCAAGCAGGAAACTCTCAGGAAACAGCCATGAACCTTAAAATAGAAACTAGCAACTTTCTCAATGATTTAGAGCGAGTAGCCGCAGTCCGCCGAGAAATTGCCGATCGCCTTAGCAACATCGCCACAGCCATCAATCAATCAGAATTAGCAGGAGCCGAAGCCTCCGGGAAACTCGGTTTAGAAACCGACAGCGCCGACATCAATCTCGCTAGTAACAACTTGCGCCAAGGAGTTTTTCGGCTGCTAGTTTTAGGCGACATGAAACGTGGCAAAAGCACTTTTCTCAATGCCTTGATCGGCGAAAACCTACTGCCCAGCGACGTAAACCCCTGTACAGCTTTGCTGACGATTTTGCGCTATGGTTCAGAAAAAAAAGTAACCGTTTATTTCAATGACGGCAAAAGCCCAAAACAGCTAGATTTTAAAAGTTTTAAACAGAACTACACAATTGACCCCGCTGAGGCAAAACGCCTAGAATCAGAAAAGAAACCAGCATTTCCAGATATCGACTGCGCCGTAGTAGAATATCCCTTACCTTTGCTAGAAAAAGGCATAGAAATAGTAGACAGTCCCGGACTGAACGATACAGAATCCCGCAACGAATTATCTCTCGGTTACATCAACAACTGCCACGCTATTTTGTTTGTACTCAGGGCAACTCAGCCTTGCACAATGGGCGAAAGACGCTATCTAGAAAATTACATCAAAGGTCGCGGTTTGAGCATTTTCTTCCTAATCAATGCTTGGGATCAGGTTCAGGAAAGTTTGATTGACCCGGATGATCCTGAAGAATTGGCAGAAGCAGAAGGGAAACTGCGGCGGGTTTTTCAAGCTAATTTGGCTGAATATTGTTTAACAGAAAGACACGATATTTACGACGAGCGAGTGTTCGCAATTACCTCAATTAAGGCGCTCAGGTTGCGGATAAAAAACCCGGATGCGGATTTGGCAGGAACAGGTTTTCCCGAGTTTATGGCGGCACTGAATACGTTTTTGACGCAGGAAAGGGCGATTTCGGAATTGCGTCCGGCGAGGACTTTGGCGCGTCAAATTTCTGCTCGCGTCCGCGAAGCTGTTGGGCGCCGATTACCATTACTCGATCGCGATGTCAATGAGTTGAAGGAAAAAATTAATTCAGTTGAGCCAGAGTTTAAAAAGCTGACTCAAATTCGCGATGAATTTCAACAAGAAATTATCGAAGTTAGAGATAGTAAATCGCGGGCGATCGCAGATTCTTTCCGCGCCTACGTTCTCAAATTAGAAAATACCTTTGAAACAGACTTTTTGCGGTATCAACCCGAGCTGAAATTTCTGGATTTCTTCAGCCAAGGCAAGCGAGAAGCTTTTGAAGCATCGCTCAAACAAGCATTAGAGCAGTACATCAACGACAAACTAGCAGCTTGGACTCTCACGGCAGAACAAGAGATGAATTCAGCTTTTTCGCAGCTATCGAAAAGTGCGGCAAATTACGGAGCATCTTACACGAAAGTGACTGAAAAAATCACGGAAAAACTGACCGGGCAAAAAATACCAGCAGCAGTCAGCAACTCGAACGAAGATAACTCGCCAGCTTGGGCAAAATGGGCGATGGGATTGTTCTCCTTAACGACCGGAAATCTGGCAGGCGTAGCAATGGCAGGAGCGGGTTTTGATTGGAAAAATATCCTGCTCAATTTAATTACTGTGTTAAGCGTCAGTACGATTCTTGCTAGTTTTACCGGGATTGTTTTAGGGCCGCTGTACTTGGCTTTGTTGGGGATGGGTGTTGGGGTTTTGCAAGCAGACGGATCTCGAAAAGAGTTGGTGAAAGCGGCAAAAAAAGAGTTGGTGAAATATCTGCCGCAGGTTGCTCAAGAGCAGTGGCAGCCGATTCACGATGCTGTAAAAGAGTGTTTTGATGTTTACGGGCGGGAAGTGAGCGCTCGCATGAATGATGATATTAATTCTCGGAAAGCTGAGTTAGATAATTTGCTGGAACAAAAGGAATCCCGCGAGATTAATTCTCAGGTTGAATCTGAGCGTTTGAACAAATTGGAGGCTGATGTTTCTGCCGAGTCGCAGAGTATAGAATCGCTATATCAAGGTTTCCTAGCATCCGCTAAATGAAATAAAACAACAATATGCAACAACCCGAAATTTATCAAAACCTGACCAACAATCTCAAGTCAGCACTCGGCATTCTCGAACGGGAGAAAAACTCCCAACTTTATCGAGATACAACCTCAATCTGCGACTATCTCGCCAAACCAACTTTTCAAATTGCTGTCTTTGGCCCGTTTAATTACGGCAAGTCAACTTTGCTCAATGCTTTGCTGGGAAATCGTGCTTTGCCGATCGACCTAGTGCCCACTACAGGTGCTGCCATTTATGTCAACTACGGCGAGGAACTGCACGCAAAAATTACCCTGAAAGACGGCACGGAAATTAGCGAACCGGGGACTGATGTGTTGAAACGCTACGCCATCCTTGACGACGCGAGACAAATGCGGGATGATGTGGCCGCTGTTAATGTTTACTGTCCCCATCCATTCTTGAAAACAGGTGTGGAATTGCTGGATTTGCCGGGAACCAACGATCGGGAAGAACAGGATAATTTGGTTCGGGATAAATTGCTAACGGCTGATTTGGTTGTGCAGGTTTTAGATGCTCGCAAATTGATGACTTTAGGGGAACGGGAGAACTTGAGAGATTGGTTGAGCGATCGCCAAATCAACACAGTCGTCTTTGTCGCCAATTTTCTCAATCTACTCGAACCAGACGACCAAAAACAAGTTTACAATCGGTTGTTGTTTGTTGCCGAAAGTTTTCGCTCGAACTTGCCGAACAATATCAGCAATATCTACCGCGTCGATGCTTTGCCGGCTTTGAGGGCTAGGCTGAAAGGAGATGTGGCGGCCGCTCAAACTGCGGGAATTGCCAGCTTTGAATCAGCTTTGCAAAGTATTGTGGCAGCTCAACAGGAACAACTAGCAGTTAAGTTGCCCAGAATTGAAGCTATAGCTACTAAAATTTGCCAATCTCTCCGAGCCAAATCTGAAACTGTCGCTGCAGAAATAGCCACAGCTCAACAAAAGCATAAAGACAAAATTGAAATTAAACAAAAAGCGGAAAAGCTGATATCAAAAGGCTTTTTAGCCAGCGTTTCTGACTTCGAGATTTGGCTTTACCAGCCCACGCTTTTGCAGCGGTATCAATCGGAAATGGCGCTGTCGCTCCAGGAAGGCACTTTTGATGCGTGGAAGCTAAAATTTCAGCGAGATGTGTTGAAGCAGCAGCAAACGCTCGCAGAATGGGTAAATAAAGCTTGCGAATTCTTTGACAAAGAGCAGCCGATCGCACTTTTGATTTCGTTTCCTCCATCCCCACAAGTCAGTTTACCCGAGCCGCCACCACCTCCAGCTCAAAAGTCGAGCGACAGCGAAGTGGCTCCAGTGGCGATCGCCACCGGCTTAGGTTGGCTGTTGGGCGGGCCTGTGGGAGCTGCAGTTGTCGGCGGTGCTAGCTATATTTTGAATAAAAGAACTGGCTATGAAAAGCCGCCTGAATCGTCAGAAGCATATCTAAATCAAGTAACGGAAATTTGCAGCGAGGCTGCTAAAAACTATCTCGCTCGCTTCAGCACCGATACTTTTTCCATGCTGCAACACTACAAGGAAATCGCCGAAAAAGTTATCTGTTTTCAACACAGCAAAGAGCCGCTACAGACCAATATTCAGCAATACCAGATACAGCTAATCAATAATTTGTTAGAAAATATCGAATCCTGCCTTCAAATGACCAAATCTGTAATTAACGGCAAATGATCCGAACCGACATTGCGGCCAGTACGAATCTTCAAAACACCAATTTCTTTGCTGACTAGAAAGTGATCGATCGGAATATAAGCCAGCGGCATAAACGTCGGCAAAGTTTGTTTGAAACACTTTGCATTAGGGCTTTTGTATTCACGAACACAAGGAGACTTAGCAGTGAGTTATTCCTTTAGACAGTTCCATAACTCAAGCACCTCCGACCAAGGCTAGAGAAAAGATTGCTTCTAGCTCTTTAGGATTATTTCTGTGACCTACTTGGATAGAGGCTTTTTGCATCTGTTCCTCTAATACTGTGAGTAAGTCCTAGTTATTTCTTAAAGGAGACATTTATGGGTATCACCAGACGCGATTTGTTAAAAGTAACTTCTGCTTCGGGTTTGGTTGCAGCAGGGCTGGCTGCTTCCGAAGGGTTTTTCAAACCTTTGTTAGCTCAAGATGAACCGACCAAAGTAGACGCTGAAAGTGCAGTTGCCCAAGACCAAACTCAAAGCGGCGAGATGAGTTACAGGACGCTGGGACGCACGGGAGAGCGAGTGTCGGCGATCGGCTTAGGAGGACACCATATCGGACGCATTCGAGAGGAGCAAGAAAGTATTAAGCTCATCCGCAGTGCGATCGACCGCGGCATCAATTTTATGGACAACTCCTGGGATTATCACAACGGGCGCAGCCACCGATGGATGGGACAAGCGCTTAAGGATGGCTATCGGCAAAAGGTCTTCCTGATGACAAAGATCGACGGTCGCACCAAGACCGCTGCCATGATGCAGATTGATGAGTCACTGAAGGCGTTGCAGACCGATCGCATCGACCTGATGCAGCATCACGAAATTATTCGGATGGAAGACCCCGATCGCATCTTTGCCCCCGGTGGGGCAATGGAGGCTGTGGTGGAAGCGCAGAAAGCGGGCAAGATTCGCTACATCGGGTTTACAGGACACAAAGACCCTTTGGTTCACCTGCGAGTGCTGGAAATTGCCGCTGAAAACAATTTCCGTTTCGACGCGGTACAACTGCCGCTGAACGTGATGGATGCTCATTTTAGAAGTTTTGAGCAACAAGTTCTCCCCGTGTTGGTAAAGAACCAAATCGGTGTGTTGGGGATGAAATCGATGGGCGACCCCTACGTGCTTAGAAGTAATACTGTCACCCCGATCGAATGTCTCCACTATGCGATGAATCTGCCTACTTCAGTTGTGATTACTGGCATTGATAGCATGCAACTCCTCGATCAAGCGTTTGAGGCCGCTCGCACGTTTAAGCCGATGGATCAAGCACAAGTTGCGGCGATGCTGACTCGCACACGCGCAGCGGCCGCAAAAGGGCAATACGAACCGTATAAAACTACCAACCAATTTGACAGTACCGCAATGAACCCATCGTGGCTAGGATAAGCGCTTTTGTATTCATCAGCACATCTAGACTTGAGACCGAACAAATTGTTACTTTTAGGACTAAGAGCAACTGGCACACTCTCATCAACTTGTAGGGTGCGTCGGACTTGGATTATGAACGGATTATCAAGGCTTCCCGATAGTAGAGCACCTTACTAATTTAGGGCTAAGGTCAACTGGCACACTCTAATCGACTTGTAGGGTGTTAGTTAGCCTTAGTCCTAAGTAAATCAATAATTTGTTAGAAAATATCGAATCCTGCCTTCAAATGACCAAATCTGTAATTAACGGCAAATGATCCGAACCGACATTGCGGCCAGTACGGATCTTCAAAACACCAATTTCTTTGCTGACTAGAAAGTGATCGATCGGAATATAAGCCAGCGGCATAAAAGTCGGCCAAGTCGGTAAAATGCCAAAGCCCGATCGCGCATTTCGCAGGTTTCCGGTTTTTACCATATTTTTGTAGAATGGCGACCACATTGTGGTATTTAAATCCCCAACCACAATCAGCGGATTTTTGACTTGGGCTGCATACTCGCCGATGGCTGCTAGCTGTTTATTGCGATTGATAAAACTCTTTTGTTTGATCGGCACAGTCGGATGAGCAAGAAGCAGAGAAATGATTTTACCTTGAAATTTAACATCCGCCGACAAGCTCTTTCTTTGATTTGAAAAGGCTTTAACCGAAGAATTTTCTAAAGGCAGCTTGCTGTATATTGCACTGCCAAATCTCTCAGATTCTTGCTGGGTAGAAGAGTAAGGAAAAATCTCGCTTAAAACCGATAACTGTTTTGCCCAAGATGAGTTGACTTCTACAAAAACCGCGATATCAGGTTGTTCTGCTTTAACCAGCGATATCACCTCAGAATATCGCCGATTACTCCTTAAAACATTTGAATGCAAAATCCGCAAGTTTTGTCCAGCAGTTGCTCCTGCCAAGGCGGGCGGTGGAAAATACCAAGGAACAATTTCCGCCAAATTAATGATAATGCAAAATGCGCTCACCAGCAACCATGTTTTTTTTGAGCGCACGAGAGCGAAGAATATAAAAGTAGAGAAACCAACCAGCAGATATTGTAGTTTAAAATGAGAACTCAATTCAAAAAGAATGTTAAATTCTCCCAAATAACCTGCGATTGACAGTAGTGCACCTACAATTGCTGCGAGAATAAACCATTTTGAAATTACGTGCTTCAAGCTAATGATTTTGTAGTTGCTGCTGTGGATCACCGCCCATTTGAGCTTAATTTTGAGGTCGTTGGTAATCGGCAATTTATCAATTTCTGTTACCAGTTGTTCGGGCGGTTCTAACTCTCGTCGCTTTTGATAAAATCTCACCAGCAAGCTATCTACCAAAAAATAACTAAAATAATTGGCAACAAATCCTACAAATACCAACACACCTAAACCGATCGGCATACCAAAGGAACCGCCGACTTTGACCAAACCCGACCAAACGGCTGCGTCACCTGTTTTCCCTGTAGCTACTATGGCTATAAATAGCATTAAAGCAGGCAATCCGACTGTGATTGTGTTTCTGATGATAGAGTCCATTGTTTATCTTCTCTGCTAACCGTTTTCAGATTGGGCGGCTGCTCTAAATTTCATAAATTTCTAACGGTAAGTTGTCGGGATCTCGGAAAAATGTAAACCGTTTTTCTGTAATCTCGTCAAGCCGAATGTTTTCTACTTCTACTTGTTGGGATTTTAAGTAAGCAACGGATGCTTCTATGTCCTCTACGGCAAAAGCTAAATGTCTCAAACCGCAAGCTTCAGGATTGTTAACTCTTTCAGGAGGATGGGTAAATGAGAAAAGCTCGATAGTGTCGCCGTTTCCGACTCGCAAATCTAGTTTGTAAGAATTCCTCTCGGTTCGGAAAGTTTCTTTGATAATGGAACATCCCAATACTTCTACATAAAATTTCTTCGACGCTGCGTAATCCGAGCAAATAATCGCCACATGATGTATTGCTTTTATTTTCATCTTAAAAAAGTTAGTGAGTTGCGTTTTTCTGAGATGTTGCACCATTCTCAATAAGCTTTTTATGAACAGGCATCTTGCCTGTTCTTGAGAATGGTGCAAGATGTGAGGTTTTTCCAAATGCACAGCACGCTATTGACAATTATATTTGACGATCGCAGACTCCGCGAGAAACCCTGCGAAATTCAGGGCGAGCTCTCTGAATTTTCCCCCGCCCAAATCTTAACCTGAAAATTTCTGCAAAAAAAAGCACCCTACTTTGATAAAATGAGAGTTTTGCAGTCAATCACCCAATTTGCATCTCAGGAGACAAGCACTATGGCCCGTATGTATTACGACACCGACGCGAACCTAGACCTCTTAGCCAACAAAACGATTGCTATCATCGGCTACGGTTCCCAAGGACACGCCCACGCCCTCAACCTCAAAGACAGCGGCATGAATGTCGTTGTCGGTTTGTATCCCGGTAGCAAATCTGCCGCCAAAGCAACCGACGCGGGTTTAACAGTTCACCCCGTAGACAAAGCAGCCGCCGCCGCTGACTTCATCATGATTTTATTGCCCGATGAAGTTCAAAAAACTATTTACACAGAACAAATCGAACCGAACCTTTCAGAAGGAAATGTTTTAGCATTTGCTCACGGTTTTAACATTCACTTCGGCCAAGTTGTTCCCCCTGCCAATGTAGACGTAGTAATGGTTGCCCCCAAAGGCCCCGGACACTTGGTGCGGCGGACTTACGAACAAGGGGAAGGTGTTCCGAGTTTGTTTGCAGTATATCAAGATGCTTCCGGTCAAGCGCGCGATCGGGCAATGGCCTATGCTAAAGGTATCGGCGGCACCAGAGCCGGCATCCTGGAAACCACTTTCCGCGAAGAAACAGAAACGGATCTTTTTGGCGAACAAGTAGTTTTGTGCGGCGGTTTGAGCGCATTAATTAAAGCTGGATTTGAAACTTTAGTTAACGCCGGATACCAACCGGAATTAGCTTATTTTGAATGTTTGCACGAAGTTAAACTTATCGTTGACTTAGTAGTAGAAGGAGGCCTCGCCAAAATGCGCGACAGCATCTCCAATACCGCAGAATACGGCGATTTAACTCGCGGCCCCCGCATCGTCACGGATCAAACCCGCGCCGAAATGCGCAAAATTCTCAGCGAAATTCAATCCGGTCAATTTGCCCGCGAATTCGTTCTGGAAAACCAAGCCGGCAAACCGGGCTTTACCTCCATGCGCCGTCAGGAAGCAGAACATCCTATTGAAGAAGTTGGTAAAGATTTGCGAGCTATGTTTAGCTGGTTGAAAAAGCAGGCTTAATCAATTTTAGATTTTAGATTTTAGATTTTAGATGGGAGTACAAATCTAAAACAGTTCTGGACGCAGAACCTAATTATGTAGGGTGCGCACTGCGCACCTTATCGTTTGCAGGAAAATCTCAAATCTCAAGTTTAATCGATTACAGATTAGAGATGGGATAAAAAATCTCAAATCTAAAATCCAAAATCTAAAATCGTACTGTTGGGTTTCGCTTCGCTTAACCCAACCTACAAGAAAATGGCTAGGTATTATTAGAGAAACCGGGTTTCTCGCTGGTAGCTCAAAACTATCGACTGGGGCTAGGGCTTTTTTGCAATTTCTCAATATCCTGTTGCCTTTTCTCGTTGAAATCTCTAGGCCTCAGCCAATCCGGCCACAACCCGACGAAGAACTTTCGACTTGCCACGCTAGTATCTCTTACAGGTTTGGGGAGAAAAGTTAAACTGTCACCGTAAAGGGTAAACAGCACTGCTAACAGAAGCAACAGCGGGATAAGATTTTTTTTAGGCATCGCAGTTTGGGAGTAGAGTTGGTGAAAGCGCTTTGTTATATTTTGCCCTTGCACGGACAAAAAATATCAAAAACAGCTTAAGAAGAAAAATACACCCTTGGGGGCTAAGCGGCCGCGCGTACAAAAGGAAAGGCGGCTAGTGCTAATATCGTTTTCGCTGACATTGGAATCATAATTTTCCGAGTTCAGTGGGAGCGTCCCGCTTGCCTCCGCCCTCTTCGGAGCGAGCGCGACGCTCCGAATCAAGTATAATTCCGATGTTACCTTATTTGATATTACTACAAGTCTTAATCATTAGTTATGATCTCATGACTAATGGCTAATGACTAATGACTAATTACTACTTATTCCCTTGAATAAAAGTTTGCAAGACAGCATTAGTTTCCGGGGTAAATTCTGTTACTAACCTCACCGGGATAGCGTTCGTCGAAGCAAATTGCGCGTATTCTGGCGTTAGAAAGACTGCATATTTGTCAGCTTCAGCAGTGAGTTGAGCGGCGGTGGCCAAACTTACAGCTTTAATATAATTGCGTATGCTAGCAGCTTGGTCGCCGACAACTTCATCGCCGGTAATTACTGTGTTCGGTCTGCGAACTTGGTCTAAAGTTGTACTCGGATCTTTGACGCTTAAGTGGGTTCCTCCTACAAAACCGACTAGCCATTTGGGAGATGGAATTTTTGGGAATCCGGCAATTTGTTCGGCTAAGGCGGGAGTTGTTTTGTCGGCAGAGGATGCTACTATTAATGTGGGAATTTGAATTGCACTTAAACCAGTTTCTCCAAATAATAATGATGCGATCGGATTCATGGCGATCGCCCTTTTAATCCTCGCATCCCGCAATTGATACCGTTCTGCGGGCAATGCGGCCGCCGCGCACTGAATGCCTTCGCCCAAGCTGAACCCAATCAAATCCCCCTGACACCTGTGTTTGAGTCGGCTCAGTTGCAGTTCGGCGCCGGCTAAGGACAAGGCTGTGGCACCACCAAAGGAATAGCCAATTACTATCGATCGGTCGATCGCGATTTTCCCCTGCAAATTATCATCAGTTTGGTTTAATTTTGCCAGTTCGTCCAGCACAAAACTGATGTCTTTGGGACGCTCTAAAAACTCTTGAGGAGCTAGCAAGGGAGACTTACCCGCGATCGCAGCATTGGTGTTCGTTTCATTGCTTCCGGGATGTTCTAAAGCAGCTACCACATAGCCGTAAGACGCCAAATGCTCGGCTAAATATCGCAAATCCGTGCGCACAGAACCCAAACCGTGAGAAAAGACGATCGTCGGTTTGTCGGCTGTTGCAGCTCTCGACCAGTACACATCAACCGGAATACACCGATTGCGGGCGCTATCGTTTAAATCTAGCGCCTGTACCCGCACGGAATAAGGGCCCGGCTGGCTCGGGTCGAAAGGCAGGTTCAGGGCAGGTTTAACCGCTGCTAACTGAGGTGCGATCGCCGCCATAAACCGCTGAGTTTGCCAAAAACTTACGTTCAAATTTCCCAAAACTGCGAAAGCTCGATCGAGATCCACCACTAGCGGCGAGTTCGGATAAGATTCAATGAAACTCAATACCGATAAGCCTTCCGGCGCGTTCGCTCCCAGCACCAGAGCCGCTCGCAGCGCTTCCACACCGCCACCGTCGCGCCTGGGTATGACTGTAGTCAAATCCGTCAGGATTGCAGTGCCGATGCCCGTATTTAGCAAGTTGCTCAGGCCGACTACATTTAGGGGAATTTTTGCTTGCAGCGCTCGAAAGATTTTACTCCGCTGTTCGGAGGACAGGAGATTGGCGTAAGCTTGCAGTTTTTCGGGGACTTTTCCTGTTTCTGCGAGTTGGCGCAAATCTGCAACCGATATTGACAATTTTAAAATTCCTTTGCGGACAACAACAACCGTTTCTGCCGCTTTTACAGGGGATGTCACGCCGCTGAAAGTGTCCATCGCGATCGAACCCAAAACACTCGCCACCGACGAAAACCATCTGAAAGCTGGTCTGATGCTCATTTTTACCTTATTGAACTAGAAGAGATATATCACCATATTCTCAAAATTCTCCCCGATGCCGAGAAATTGTCTAGCTTGAGGCGCGATCGTCAAGGCCTATGGGCATATTTACTTGCCGATCGCCCGTTCCGCACCTAATTGCACTTCTCTTGTGGGTGCTAATGATGATGAGGAGTTGAATGATTTTATAATCACCAGCCCGAAAAATACAAACTTCGGGAGTGAAAAGAGCGATCGGCTCTTAACTGTCAGGTTTTCTTTGTTGGGTAAATCTGAGATATTGCACCATTCTCAATAATCCTTTCAGATCCGACTAGGAGCAACGGCCCACAAGAAAATTTATCTATTGTGGAACAGGCCGTCGGGTCTTTTAAGCAAGAATGGTGCAAGATGTGAGGTGCATCCTGTTCTTTTGGAACTTCACAAGTACCCACATTAAATTATCTTCATACTTTCGGTCTAAAAAGTGAGGAGAATTATGGCACTCAACCTTAATAAATATTGAAATCCAATGCCTAGCTTGCTTCATTTATCAGGGTCATTGATGGTAAAACCAATTAAATATAACGTAAAAGTTAGCTGAAGTTTTGTCCTTAATACTATACCGTTACCTGACTAAAAACATTATTAGTTCATCCCTGTATACATACCTTTTACGTCTTACAGATTTATCTTATTTTGTCCTAATACACTTAATTTATAATAATTCAATTTTCCTTAATCTCTTAATTTAAATCTCATTACTTACTCCCAATTATTTAATCTAAAATCTAAAATGGTATAAGCTCCTGTCTGTTTCAACTGAGATGTTGCACTATTATCAATAAGGCTTTACGGGCTGGCTCTCCTGCCCACCCCACAAGAAATTCATTGTGGAACAGGCCGGAAAGCCTGTTAAGCGAGAAAGCTGCAAAATGTGACTTTAAACGCTTGTGGGCTGGGAATCCTACTCACCTATACAGTTAAAATTAAACTTCGAGAACTTATTAGGTAGAATTGCCAAGTAAAGAAAGATAGCCATTTACTTAATGTACTAAGCCAAATTGCGGTAAGGGAAAGGTATCGAATTGGTGTTATCGATTAGCTATCAAATTGTTGGCGAACAACACAGTGGGGTGAGCGAGTGTATTTCTGAACCGGGAAGAGGTGCGGAATTTGTCCTCGCAATTCCGTTGAATTACGATTAAATTTTAACCGCAGATGAATGCAGATTCATAACATCCTCTGCGGTTAAAATATTCCTCAAGATACAGGAAAATAAACAACAAGCATCGAAATATCTGGGTGAACCCGGGCGATAGCTTCCGGTTCTTTGAGAGTTCCCGTTTTTTCCCACAATTTCTGTTGCTGAGAAAGTGTTGTTAAAATCAGCAAATCATGTTCTAACAACTGCTGCGAAACTAGCTTGGTAAAATTTCCCCGCACCCGATTTACTGGTATCTCAGAAAGAAATTCCACCTCGGGCGCACTTTTCTTGCTTTTTTCCCGTTGTGTCGTCACCAACACCACTTGCAAAGTCGCCTTGAGTTCCTCTGCCAAACTCTTAGCAATATCCACGGTTTCCGGAAATCCCAACCGAGTCAACTCGCTGTCAGTTATCGCCAAAATAACTCTGGCTGTATTCTGGATGGGATCGGGAAATCGAGCAATCAGTACGGGTACGGGCGATCGCTTTACCACATTGTCAATGATGGTGCCAAAAAAATTGTCGCGAGTCGTGGAAAATCCCTTCCAACCACAAACTATTAAACTAGCCTCGCGTTCGGTTGCACTCCGCAGAATTCCGCGATCGATCGCATCATCTATCCTCGCGATCGGTTCAACCGCACAAGCAGCAGCATGGGCCACAGTTTCCGCAGCCGTCAGAAGTTGAGTTTGCTGCATTTTATCTGCGGGCGAAATTGCTTCCCCGCGATCGGACAAAATATGCAGCGGCAGCAAAGTTCCCTGATATCTTTTTGCTAATATCAAAGCCAAACGCAGCAAATTATCTTCCGTATTCGGATTAGCAACAGGCACTAAAACTCGCTCTCCCCATGAATGCTTTCCCGGACTAGCCGCCGGCAAACTCGACCCCGGCTGCTGCATTTGTTGACCCCACCGAGATACAATCCAAGGAGAAGCGACACAAGTTACTAAAATCATGGCAATGATGCCGTTCACCGTTACGCGATCGACCAATTTAATCTCAAAAGCAACCGTAATCGCAGCCAAAGTAGAAGCAGCTTGAGCAACAGAAAGACCGAACATTACCATAATGCTGGGGAACTCAAAACGAAATAATTTCCCCGGTAGCCAAGCTGCCAAAAACTTGCTCACCACCTCTGCTAAAATCATCACCGCCGCCACCAACAAAGACTGCGGCTGCTTCACCAAAATTAGCGGGTCAATTAACATCCCCACAGAAATCAGAAAAAACGGCACAAACAGCGTGTTGCCAATAAACTCAATCCGATTCATCAGCGGACTCATTTTGGGAATAATTTGAGTAATGGCAATTCCCGATAGAAACGCACCAATAATTGCCTCTATCTCAATTAATTCTGCTGCGTAAGAAACTAAAAATAGGGTAGCCAATACAAATATAAACTCGGCATTTTCGTCGTGTCCGAATTTCTTAAAAAACCAGCGACCGATTTTGGGAACTCCCCACAAAGTACCAAAAGTGTAGATAGCAAGGGAGGGAATGAGAACCAGCCAAAAATCGAGAGTGAGATTTCCTTTGTAAGCTTTGACAACAATTGCCAGCACCAACAGTCCCAACACATTCGTAATTAAAGTCCCCCCCAAAGTCGCAGTAATAGTCTGAGTTCGCATCAATCCCAATTTGGTGAGAATTGGCAGCGCTAAAAGCGTGTGCGTAGCGAAACAAGAAGCAATTAAAATTGAAGCCAGCCAGCTATATCCCAACAGCAGCATCGCTCCTGTCCCCAATATCATCGGCAACGAAAAAGTAGCCAGTCCAAATATGACAGCTTTGTCCGCATTGAGTTTGAGGTCGTCGAGGCTAGTTTCCAGTCCCGCTAGGAACATCAAAAACAGCAATCCTACAGTACCTAACAAAACAATAGTAGCGTCGCGTTGCAGCAAATTGAGACCGTTTGGTCCGACAATTACGCCAGCAATAATTAAACCCACTATTCCCGGCAGTCGCAAGCGCTCAAATAACAGCGGCGCGAGTAGCATGATTGCTAAAAGAAGCAGAAAAACGGGAACGGGAGCGGTAATCGGCCCGGAAGCTAACATAAATTTTTCACCCTAAATATTGGCAGCGAACTGCTACCATATTTAAAATCAAACAATCAAAATATATATCAATCTAAAGAGGTATTATCAAAACTTTACAGGGTAATTCTTAATAAGTAGGACTGGGCGGGAGAAACCCGGTTTCTTGGTAAAACATGGGTTTGATGACGAAAAATTTATGAAAAAAACCGGGTTTCTAGTTCCCCGCGTACAAGTCCTGATTGGGAATAATACCCAGAAAAAAGGGAAACGTGCTTTTATCTCTTGCTCTTCTCTATTTAAAATCTAAAACCGGGAAAGGTTTCGCCGCTTCCATCTGCGCCGCTAAAGCAATTAAAGTTGCTTCCGCCGCCGGCCGCCCGATAATTTGAATTCCCACGGGCAAACCGTTGTTATCTAAAATGGCAGGAAGTGCGATCGCAGGCAAACCGCTAGCATTAAACGGCGGACAAGGAGCAATCCAATTAACAATCCGCTGCAAAGTTTCTTCACAACTTAAATCCGCCCACTCCCCAACCCGGATTGGCGAGTGCATATAAGTCGGCAAAACTAATACATCAAATTTTTCAAAGAATCCCACAATCCGCCGTGAAATAACCTGCATTTGATTTACCGCCCGCAAATATTCCCCAGCCGAAATAGTTCTTTCTAACAGCCAGCGATTCATCGGTTCCAAAGCAGGGCCTGGAATGCCGCTTGCAGCCGCCCCTGACTGCCAAATTGCGGTAAACGGTTCGATTAAACCCGTAAAATCCGGGCATCCAGGTTCGACATCGTGACCCAAATCAGTCAATAATTTTACGGTATCGAGTACCGCTTGTTGGCAGATAGCCGCAGCCTCGCCCACCGGGGGAATATCAGTAGAAAAAGCGATTCGCAGTTTGCCCAACTTTTGACGGGAAGCCTCTAGAAACGTCGGATTTGGGTCTGGGAGCCAGTACGGATCGCCTGTTGTGTAGCCTGACATCACGTCCAAAAGTGCGGCGGCGTCAGCTACAGTGCGCGCCAGTGGGCCGTTTGCAGAAATGCCGCTGAGGTAATCTCCGACAGGTGCCCAGGAAACTCGCCCCCGCGAGGGTTTAATGCCCACTAAACCGCAGCAGGAAGCCGGGCCTCGAATCGAACCGCCGCCGTCTGAACCTTGGGCGATCGCGCACAAACCCGCTGCTACAGCGGCCGCCGATCCCCCGCTGGAACCTCCGGGCGTATAGTCTAAATTCCAGGGATTGCGCGCGGGTGGGAAACCTTCTGGTTCGGTGTAAGGTAATGAGCCAATTTGAGAGGTTGCTGTTTTCCCCAGAATGTTAAATCCCGCTGCTTTGATCCGCCATACTACTGACTCGTCGTAGGCAGAGATGTTACCCAGCAAAGCCTGAGTGCCGTAGGTACAGGGAACGCCGGTAACGGGTGTCAAGTCTTTAATGGCGATCGGCACTCCGAAAAAAGGTGGCAATTCCTGTGACTTGTTTAACCCAGCTAGTCGTTCGGTTTGAGATTTAGCCAGGGCGATCGCCCGCTCGGCCGTTACAGTAAAATAACTGCCCAGCTCAGGGTTTAATCGATCGATCCGTTCCAAGTACAGATTGACAATTTCTAAAGGCGACACTTCCAGGGCGCGAATCGACTCCGCCAACTCCAGAGCTGGAGTAAAAGCCCGATCGACAGAATTCATCGGTTTAAGTCCTTAATAGTGGGCTAAAGTATCAATTTATACTGCTTGGTCGCGGTAAACTCTTTTCATTAAAAAAATTCTCCAAAAATGTGGAAAATCCATATTCGCGCGTAGAGCCAGAGCGATCGCATCCTCCGATTGGCATAATATTTCCTTAGTAGTGCAGCATTATGACCCCCTCTTAGGATAGACTTAGTACAACAGTTAAGCTTTTGTGCAAGACCCGCACAATGGCGATCGGCATTGTCCAACTTCCACAAATCATCTGTTCGAGTCAGCCTTCTCACCAACTTAAGGTAGCGCATATGACACAACAGCATCCGCCAGCTCCCCGCCCGCCCGTACCCGGAGCTCCCCCACTGCCAGGAATACCCCGCCCTCCAGCTCCAGGGATGCCCCCCAGAGCAGCAGGAATGCCGCCAGCACCGCCGCCAGCACCAGCACCAGCACCGCCGCCCGCACCAGCGCCCCAATCCTTCGCCACACCTAAAGGCCCGATCTCCAGCAGCGGCGGAGTTCCGAGTTTGAAAGAGCTAGTCATACGAGCCAAAGAAGAAGGAGTATCCGACCTTCACCTCGGAGTAAACGAAGTTCCCCGCTTCCGCACTCGGGGCGAGATTGCCGACATCGGCTATCCACCGACGGATTTAGATACGTTTTTTGGCTGGCTGCGGGAGTGCATGAGCGATGAAGAAATTGAAATTTTCCAAAAAACCCTAGACTTTGACGGCGCTTTCGACTTCGGGTTCGTCCGCATTCGGATCAGTTGCATGGACTCCTTGGCCGGCCCGGCGATGGTGCTGCGGCTAATTCCTGCCAAAATAATGACACTGGAGGAATTGAAACTGCCGGAGGTCTTTAGAAAAATATGTGGCTACCACAAAGGGCTGATTTTGGTGACAGGCCCGACAGGTTCGGGTAAGTCTACCACCTTGGCCGCGATGATCGACTACATCAATAAGAATAAAGCCTACAACATCATCACGATCGAAGACCCGGTAGAATTCGTACACGAAAGCAAAAAATCCTTGATCAAGCACCGGGAAGTCGGCAGGCACACCCTCAAGTTTATGAGCGCTCTCAAAGGCGCTCTGCGACAAGACCCGGATATGCTGCTAGTAGGAGAAATTCGGGACAGAGAGACGGTGGAAATCGCCCTCAAAGCCTCTCAAACCGGTCACTTAGTTGCAGGAACCCTGCACACCAACAGTGCGGTTAAGACTCTGAACCGGATTCTGGATATGTTCGGGGCGGAAGAACAGGATGCCATACGGGTTTCAATTTCCGAATCCCTAGTGGCGATTATTGCTCAACTGCTGTGCAAAACCACAGACGGAAAGCGGGCTGCTTTCCACGACGTTATGATCAATACCGACGTGGTTAAGGAATACATTCTGAAGGGCCAGAATGAGGAAATTAATCAAATCATGATCAAAGATACTTATGAAGGCATGACGACGATGAATAAGTCGCTCTACGGCCTTTATCAAGAAGGTCGGATTACTGAAGAACTTTGTGTAGAGAACTCGCCGTTCCCGAACGAAATGGCTCAGATGCTCCGAGGTCGAGTCTAAAGGTCGAGTGTTAACAGTTAAAAGTTAACAGTTAACTGTTAACTTTTAACTTTTATTGGTGTAGTGAATTGAAAGTCGATCGCCCGATTTTGCCGGAATTTTTCAAAGGCATTGCGCTGTTTACACCAGGGGGAGACTTAATCTATTGCATAGACCCCCGCAAGCAAACTCGGTGGCACTTGCAGTTGTGCGTAGCTCTACAGGAGATCCTCGGTTTGTCGGAACCGCCGCATTTTCTGATACCTTGCTATACCGCAACCGTTGACTGCTGGCTCGATCCAGGCGATCGGCAGGTGCGGGTTGCTGCCGAGGCTTACCCCCCCGTGCTGCGACATCAAACGCTGCTGAATGCCATTTTTGGGACTGGCGACTTAGTGTGGCACCCCCGCAGCGAAGAAATGTGCGAACCGATGGCGATCGCTACTTATCAGCAACAATTCCCCGAACTTTGGGAAAATCACGACTTAGTTGTACAGTATGCCAGCCCCGAAGATCGATCGGACTCGAGCAGTTCGATAGTACCTCCTTGGTCCTTGCCGCAATCGCAGCAGACTCCGCTTCCCAAAGCAACAGCACTTACCCCACCGCCACAAACTCAAGGGTACGTTTTGCGTCTGTTTGTTTCCGGCAGCAACCCCAGCACCGAACGCACCCTCGAAACTTTACACTTGTTCTTAGAGCAATGCCTCGATCGCCCCTACACTTTAAAAGTAATTGATGTTTTGAAACATCCCGAACAAGCTGAGGCAGATCAGATTTCAGCAACTCCTACTTTGATTAAAATCTGGCCGAAACCCGTGCGACGAATTGTCGGCGAATTGAACGATGATGAAAAAATAATGCGGCTGCTGAGCTATTCGGAATTTTAGATTTGGCTGATGATTTTTACGATTATTTTATACTGGCGATCGCGGGTTTAGTAGCCCTAGAATTAACAACATCTGGCAATTGGGTCTTGGACGCAAAAAGCGGTTTGACGCTCTACTTATAGCGGTCAGGTGCTATGCTGCCGTGCACCATAAATAAAGAGGTTCTGCGTCCAGGACCCAATTGCTGCTGAGACACTGCACTCGCTGCGAATAATTAGGTTAACTTACTTTGGTTGAAAATTGCGGTAAGGTGCGCCGAAGAGCACCCTACGTTACCCCCATCAATCTGGCAATCAGGAGAATTGAGAACCGTACCTGAGGTGAAAAAAGTCGATCGACTTAATCAGGAAGACAAACATCTGGAGCGCACAAACTGGCGAAATCCAAAGTTGTTACTTCCAGCGTATCCAACTCAATTCTCCGAATTACATGATTGTTCGTATCAGCAACAAACAAGTGAGGCCCGATCGCGCTCAACCCTGAAGGTTCAAAAAATCGAGCCTTGAGACCCTTAGCGTCCACCAAACCTGCTGTACCATCTCCGATCATTGTTCTGCACGTACCGCCCCGCTGGTCGATCCGCTTAATTTTGTGATTGTAAGTATCAGCAACCCAGAGGTAATTTTGAGCGTATTCAACACCCATACAGTGCTGCAACCTGACCTCATCAGCACGACCATCTTTATCCCCAAAACCAAACAATTCACCGCTACCGCAGACAGTGCGCACTTTCGGGTCTTCATCAATACCCACAGCGCGAATCGAACTAATTTCGCTGTCAGCAACAAACAACTCCGATCGATCCGTAGACAGGCCACTGGGCTGAGAAAAAGCAGATTCTGCAAGATTCCCGTCAACACAGGATTCTCGACCAATACCCGCATAAGTGCCGATCGTGCCAGTGTCTAACTGCATTTCCCAAATTTGGTGCGAACCCGCCATTGCAATAAAAAGTCTATTTCCAACTCTTTCTAAATCCCAAGGCGAATTCAATTTGGTTTCTAAACCCTTGCCGCTGCAGGGTGCAATTTCGTGACTTTGTTCGCCGGTACCAGCAACAGTTTCCACCCGTTGAGTCGTAAAATCAATCTTTCTGAGAGCATGATTTTCCGTATCAGCAACATAAAGAATTTGACTTTCTGCATCAAAAGCCATACCTTGAGGTGCAAAAAACTCAGCTTCCGCAAAGTCGCCGTCAGTTAAACCGGGTTTCCCCGTACCGATGACGTGCAGCACCTCACCTTCGGTAGTGCTCACAACAATTCGGTTATGTCCCGAATCCGCAATAAACAAGCAAGAACCGATCAAGTTTTGTTGAACCGAGTTAGCAGGCCCGGGCAATACAGTTTCATCTAGAGATTGATTATCATCAGTCATTTCGCCCAACAGTGCTTCATGTGGGTGAAGCTGTTTTGCCTGGGTTGCAGTGATGGCAAATGCCAGCACTTTACCGGGAAAAGCCAGGGGGGTTGATAGAGGTTTGCGCTGCTTTTCTAAGCGAAAACTGAGTTCTTTAAAGTTGAGCGCATTTTTATCTTTGTATTCAGCAATTAACTTGCCCACTAACTCGTCAAGTGCTTCTTTATTGCCTTCGCCGGAAACGTAACCGATTACATAACTTTCCGGATCGATTACCATTAAAGTCGGCCAAGCGCGAACGGCGTAGCTTTGCCAAACTTTCATGCCGCTGTCAACGATTACGGGATGTTCGATATCGTAGCGGAGGATAGCTTGGCGGATGTTTTCTACTTCTTTTTCGTTTTCAAATTTAGCCGAGTGAACGCCGATAACCGTGAGGGAATCTTTATATTTTTGTTCGAGGTATTTTAAGTCTGGGAGGACGTGCAAGCAGTTGATGCAGCAGTACGTCCAGAAGTCGAGGAGAACGACCCGGCCTTTTAGAGATTCAATGGATAAAGGTTTGTCGGTGTTCAGCCAGGGGTAGTTTGCGGGGAATTCTGGTGCTCGGACGCGGGGCATGGCATCTCCTGGTGGGGCGTGAATGATTTTTTTACTTCTTTAATTTAGCGGGAAGTTTAGCTGCATGGGGAAAAAGCGGGTTAAACCTGGGCTTTTGGAGACAGCCAAGATGGCTGTGGCAAAAGAGGGGGGCGAGGGATGCGATCGGGCCTCACTGTCCTTGTTGCGTATAAATACTCAAAAAATCACTATGCCAGCAATCTAAAACTCTTAAGTAAGATAATTGGAAAAATAATCTTACATAAGATATTGACATTTCTCGCTGACCAGCTTAAGCTACATCTAGTGGGACTTAGACAAAAATTGAGGCGAAAATAGCTTCAAACCAAGATCGAGAAAAACTTTTAGCTCGATCTTGGTATCAATCTAGTATTCACAAGTTTCAGGCGTTTTTATGTAAGCGACCTCTTTGGTTTGTGCAGATAGGTTTTCAGCCACTTTAGGGTGAGAAAATGTCGAAGTCCCACTAAGAACCATTGCAAAAATTTTGAGAGCTTAATGAATGTCAAAAACTATCTATGATGTCATCCAGCGTTTTGAGGTAGAAAAAGGCGTCCCCCGCCTGATTTCAACCAATATTCAAGTGATTGAAGGTGGCGAAGATTTGATGTCTTTGGCTGCGAGTTTACTGAAGCAAATGGGTTTCTATGACAAGTTTGAGGAAAAGCGAACATCTCAATATATAGGGTACAGACTTAAAAACCCGAGAAAAGGAGATAAGCGCTATCAACTTGTTTTAGCTCAGCGGAAAGAGGGTTTATGTATTTCTATTCCCCAAGACATATTAGAACCATATTTACTCAATATATGGTCTTATGTTCTCATCCCAGAAGAACTGGTTATAGGTGGAAGTCTACAAGCAAGTTATTGGATATTACCTAGTAAGAGAGACAATTTCTTAAATTCCATTGACGGAGACTATTGGCATCTTTTCGAGGAATTTGAAAGAGGAGGTGAGAACGAAATAAAAGGAGATCGTTATCTGAATTCTTACGAAGATGATGGTTGGGGTATGGGTATGGGAACGATTTTTCCCAGCAAGCTACTGGATGAATTTCAAGCAGATACTTTAAGCCATGACCCTCAATCTTATCTAAGAGTTGATACCGCTAAACTTTTTCCCTACGCATGGCAAGTATCTATCAGTTCAAGTGAAGTTCTAGAAGAGTTCCTTGGTCACTTTGCAAAAATTCTCATGGAGGCACAATAATGTCTGTAATAGCCAAAAAACTTGTCAACTCTTACGAAGCAAGAATGCTCGAATTTCTTCATACCTGTGTAGACAACAACTATAAAATTCATACACAGGTTGGCTTATCCCAAATGTGCGAACAAGTCAGCAACCTTGACTGGGAACTAAAAAAGTTTTTATTTAGCCCCAGTGCTGTGGATGCTCTAATCACAGACTTAAACTACAATCCTTGCCTAGTAGTAGAGTTTCAGTCTCAGTACCACGATAGCCCAGAAGCGAAAAAGCGCGATCGCAAAAAAGCTACTTTACTTGAGTTGGCCAAAGTTCCCTTAATTTACTCGCGGGTAAAAGACAGTGGTTTGTTATATCTCTTCTCTCATGATGAAGAAGTAGTTTTCAATTTATTCACAGGACAAAACAGGGAAAATGCCCAAGGGCTAATCAGGCAGTATTGCAGGGAATCCGTCGCGCCTCAATTTCAGCTTATAGCTTGGTAACATACCCGATCAGAATTTTGATTCTGCCCCAATCTACCGGGCGATTGAAAACCGTGGCTACCCACGCAAAACCCGCCTGGGCGGGTTCTCAAGAGGCCGCGCAGGCGGACTTCGTTTGTGTAGGCGCAGTTTAAACCGCCATTTTTTCTCCTAACAGCAACCGCCGCCGTTATAATGCCAAGTCGAATCCGTAATTAACACCTTATCTGGCATTAATCCGCCCAACTTCCCAGCAGTTTTATCGCACACCGCCGCCGGAACTCCTCGCTGCAAAACGTGACCTGCCCCGTCATCAAATAGCTCTTCAGACCCCGCATAAATCGCAGTCTTGCCAGTAAAAATGCAAGCTCCATCATCCGGTACAGGCACTTTGAAAGACACCGAATCCAGGCTTTCTAACAGCAAATCCGCATCCAATTGATAATTGTGTTTGTCGAGCAGCCGGTAAGGACGGCGCGCCCGCACTTCCACTTGCCCAAAACCTACGTCTACAAGGTGTTGAACGTATTCTTCGTATGTCAGAGCACCGGACAAACACAAGGCCCGCAAGCGATCGTCTTCCTTCAAATGCTGCGGAATGGGTCGAGTTGCGATCGGATCGCTCATCAACAACCTGCCACCCGGTTTTAACACCCGATAAGTCTCTTTTAATGCTTTAGCTAAATCCGCAGGTTCAAAGATATTAAACAAGCAATTTTGTGCGACAACATCTACAGAAGCATCCGGCACCGGCAACGCAAAAGCATCGCCTTCTATAATTTCCACAAAACTAGCATCAAACCAATCATTTTCGTGGGCGGCAATTTGTAAGTTTCGTGCAGCCGCCTCTCGCATTGCGGGAACAGGATCGACGGCAATAACCGCTCCTTTGTGTCTCGAAAAATATGCAAATTGTAATGCTTCCAAGCCGCCGCCGACGCCTACATAAAGCACGAATGGATTGCCTACAAGTTCGGCGGCGTGAACTGTTGTGCCGCAGCCGTAATTCATTTCTTGCATTTGTTCGGGAATTTTTAATCCTGGCAATTGCAAGGGACTGCTTTGGACGCAGCAAAGTCCGATTTGGGGGGTTTCGGCAACATCGCTGTAGAATTTGGCTGCAGTTTCGAGGTAGGTCATTTTCTCTTTTCCTGGTTTTTGTTTTTTTACCGTTGATGTAGGCAGATTTACGCGGATGAACGCAGATGAATGCAGAAATGTTTTGTTAGGTTTCAAATTCGACTTTTTGTTCGGATTTGGGCAGATTTTCTGGTTCGGAAACTGTTTTTTCGGGAACTGCTAATTCGGCGGTTGGCTGGCTAGCAGTTTCAGCGGCAACTGGTGGCCCTGGCGGTACAAGATTGGGAGACTTTTGCGGTATCGCAGGAGCGACTACTTTTGGTACTGGAGCTTTTCCTGTTATTTCTGGCAGGGTTGGCAGCTCTGAAGGAGTACCAGGTTCGGGATCTTGACGCAAAAAGTTGCGGAACCGATTGTAGTATCCTTTATATTCTTGTTTCTTTGGTTGGGGAGATGCTGTTGGTGTCGGTTCTATTGCTTGAACTGGAGCAACAACTTTGGGGGTTTCTAACTGTGGAGTTGCTGTCGGCGTCGGTTGTATTACTTGAACGGGAACAACAACTTTGGGCGTTTCTACCTGTGGAGTTGCTGTCGGCGTCGGTTGTATTACTTGAACGGGAGCAACAACTTTGGGCGTTTCTACCTGTGGAGTTGCTGTCGGCGTCGGTTGTATTACTTGAACGGGAGCAACAACTTTGGGCGCTTCGAGTTGGGGGGTTGCTGTGGGTGTAGGTTGTATTATTTGAACGGGAGCAACTGTTGGCTCTAAGCTGGGTTGGGTAACTGGGGTTTCTGGAACCGCAGGTGTGGGTTGGGTAACTGGTGTTTTTTCTAATGCAGGTGTCGGTTTCGGTTCTGGGGTTGGGGTTGGTGTGGGCTTGGGGGCTTGGTAGCTGCGATCGACTATACCGCGAGCTTCTGCTGCTGTTAGCTCGCCCCGCACTAATTTTGAAAGAGTATCTTGACCCAGCGGTTGGTAATTTATCAGTCTGGCTGTATTATTAAAGGCGTTTTTGACGATATTTCCCCGTTCGTCGATTAATTCTAGCTTTACCCAGTTTTTCCCTGGTTTGAATCCCTTAAGATATATAGGTTGCCACTGGTCGATCGCAAAGCTTTCGCCGTTGACTGTGGCTCGAATTTTCCAATCGAGTATTTCATCTTGGGAATTTTCTTGCGCCACTTGGTGCGGGGGGGCATTTGTCAAGTAAAAGTCGAGCAGGATGGGTTCGGCCCCGTAGCTGCCTTGGGGGCTGTTGTACGTTAATAGGGGCAATGCTCGATCGGGATTATTGTTGTCTGTTTTGGTAAAAACGTGAAAGGTGGTTTGGGCCGCGGCACCTTCGTTTTTAAAGCTTTCTTGCCAAGGGCGAGCGGCGAACACCTGGAGGGTATGGGTTCCGGGTTCTAAGTCCGAGAGCGTTAAAGGTTGGTTGATGTCGTAAACTGCTGCATAAGGTTGGTTGTCTAATACAACTTGTAGATGGGGGCCCAAACCCAAGTTTTCATATTTGAAAATGGGCAAGCCCTTAACTTGGAACTGAACAGACACATTTATATCCTGAAGCACTTCGTCAGGTTTTGGATTCAAAATACTAACTTGAGGCTGGTAGATTTCTAGAGCCTGACGCAGTTGTTGAATGGCTCCTGGGGGAGAAACCTCTGAGATTCTGTTTACCGCGGCGGGCTGTGAGCCGCTCTTGTTCTCTGATTTGGGCAATTCGGGATGGCCCGCGCCACAACTTGCTAAACCCAAAATTAATACTGCTGCTGCGAACAATGCCACCAGCTTGCCCGCAACCGTTCTGTGCCAATTGATGCCAATCACGCAACCATACTCCTAGAAGCCTTCTCATAGGGAACTATAGCCCAAAACCGAATTGAGTTTTTGGGAATTGCCGATCCGGCATTCGCTAGGCCCGTATGACCCCGGATTGAAGCCGATCGGGCAACTACTCCTCTGGGACTAATAAATCCCGCAGCCGTTTTCTGATACATCTCTCTACAAAAAAGTATTCCTCCATTAGCTTATCTTTGAGTTTTGTAAAGTTAATGGCAGTACCCCTTGACTTTTTTTAGCGACTGTGGGATTTAAAGGCGTTATTACATCAAGAATAGAGGCTTTTTTAAGTATTGTTAACAAGCGATTAATACTCCTCTAGCAAGCTTATAATTCATAAAACTCCCTCAAAAGGAGCAGCCGTATCAAGTCTGGATAAAGGACGAGATCGGCAGCTCATCTGGCGAGAAGAGTTGGCAGTACCCAGGGACATTGTTAGCGACACTGGGAAACTGGCTTCTTCAAAGAAGCAAAATGCTTGGGTAGACGATGCACCTGCGTCTAACTCTGCAAGGAGTGAAGTGCATTGCAGTGTCGGCTTTCCCGAGAATCCCCCGCCTAATCAAGCGTGGGGAGTGTCAGGTACAGTATTCAGTTCTCGTTCCTTGTCTTACCGAGAGGAGAGTCTTCATGACCATTAGTCCTCCAGAGCGAGAGGTAAAAGTTAGAGTAGTAGTCGATAAGAATCCGGTTCCAACTTCTTTCGAGAAGTGGTCAAAACCAGGTCATTTCGATCGCACTCTAGCTAAAGGACCAAAAACCACCACTTGGATTTGGAACCTCCACGCTAACGTTCACGACTTTGACAGTCACACCAGCGACTTAGAAGATGTTTCGCGCAAAATTTTTAGCGCTCACTTCGGCCACTTGGCAGTAATCTTCGTGTGGATAAGCGGGGCGTACTTTCACGGCGCGAAGTTTTCCAACTACGAAGCTTGGCTGACAAATCCTACAGGCATCAAGCCTAGCGCTCAAGTGGTCTGGCCGATTTTTGGTCAAGAAATTTTAAATGCAGATGTAGGCGGCGGCTTTCACGGGATTCAGATCACCTCTGGTCTGTTCCAGTGGTGGCACGCCAACGGCATCACTAACTCATACCAGCTATACTGCACTGCGATCGGCGCCCTGGTAATGGCAGCTTTGATGCTGTTTGCCGGTTGGTTCCACTATCACGTCCGCGCTCCGAAACTGGAATGGTTCCAGAACGTGGAATCGATGATGAACCACCACTTGTCAGTGTTGTTGGGCTGCGGCTGCTTGGGCTACGCGGGACAGCAGATTCACGTTTCGCTGCCGATCAACGCTTGCATGGACGCGATCGATGCAGGTGCACCGCTGACAGTCGGCGGCAAGCTGATCAAAACAGTTGCCGACATCCCCCTGCCGCACGAGTGGATTTTGACACCGGGCTTGATGGCTGACATCTACCCGAGTTTCGCTAAAGGTTTAACCCCCTTCTTCACCCTCAACTGGGGCGCATACACAGACTTCCTGACCTTCAAAGGCGGTCTGAACCCCACCACAGGCGGTTTGTGGCTGACTGATACAGCACACCACCACTTAGCTTTGGCAGTGCTGTTCATCGTTGCTGGTCATATGTACCGCACGAACTGGGGCATCGGCCACAACATGAAAGAAATTCTAGAGAACCACAAAGGCCCCTTCACTGGTGAAGGTCACAAAGGTCTCTACGAAATTCTGACTACTTCTTGGCACGCGCAACTGTGCATTAACTTGGCACTGATGGGCTCTCTGAGCATCATCGTGGCTCACCACATGTACGCGATGCCTCCGTATCCGTACATCGCGACCGACTACCCGACTCAGTTGTCCATCTTCACCCACCACATGTGGATCGGCGGATTCCTGATTGTTGGAGCAGCCGCTCACGGAGCAATCTTCATGGTGCGGGACTACGAACCGAGCGGTAACGTCAACAACCTGCTCGATCGCGTGATCCGTCATAGAGATGCAATCATTTCCCACCTGAACTGGGTTTGCATATTCTTAGGCTTCCACAGCTTCGGTCTGTACGTTCACAACGACACGATGCGCGCTTTCGGTCGTCCTCAAGATTTGTTCTCGGATACGGGGATTCAGTTGCGTCCGATCTTTGCGCAGTGGGTGCAAAACATCCACGCCTTGGCTCCGGGCACAACAGCGCCTAATGCTATGGAAATCGTCAGCCACGCTTTTGGCGGCGGTGCAGTAGTAGTCGCCGGCAAAGTAGCGATGATGCCGATCGAGTTGGGTACGGCGGATTTCATGATCCACCACATCCACGCTTTCACAATTCACGTTACAGTCCTGATTCTCTTGAAGGGCGTGTTGTTTGCACGCAGTTCTCGCTTGATTCCTGACAAAGGCAACTTGGGTTTCCGGTTCCCTTGCGACGGCCCCGGCCGTGGCGGCACCTGCCAAGTTTCAGGTTGGGATCACGTGTTCCTCGGCCTGTTCTGGATGTACAACTGCATCTCGATCGTGATTTTCCACTTTAGCTGGAAAATGCAGTCGGACGTGTGGGGAACAGTATCGCCAGACGGCACAATTTCTCACATTACCGGCGGCAACTTCGCCCAAAGTTCGATCACGATTAACGGCTGGCTGCGGGACTTCCTGTGGGCGCAAGCTTCTCAGGTAATTCAGTCCTACGGTTCGGCACTGTCGGCATACGGTCTGATGTTCCTAGCCGGACACTTTGTGTTCGCCTTCAGCTTGATGTTCCTGTTCAGCGGCCGCGGCTACTGGCAAGAACTGATTGAATCCATTGTTTGGGCTCACAACAAGCTCAAGGTAGCTCCCTCGATTCAGCCTCGCGCTCTGAGCATTATTCAGGGCCGGGCTGTGGGTGTAGCTCACTACCTCCTAGGAGGAATTGTCACTACGTGGGCATTTTTCCTAGCGCGAATCATTTCGGTAGGGTAAACTACCCCTAGGTTTTGGATTCGGGATTTGGGAGGAATCTCAAACCCTGAATCCAAACTCCGAACCGAATCCCTTCAATTTTGTTCAGGATTCAGGATAAATCAAGGCTTATGGCAACGAAATTTCCAAAATTTAGCCAAGACCTTGCCCAAGACCCGACCACACGGCGGATCTGGTACGGGATTGCCACAGCGCACGACTTTGAAAGCCACGACGGCATGACCGAAGAAAATCTTTACCAAAAGATTTTTGCTTCTCACTTCGGCCACGTAGCAATCATTTTCTTGTGGACATCGGGCAGCCTGTTCCACGTAGCATGGCAAGGTAACTTTGAACAGTGGATTAAAGACCCCCTAAACGTCCGCCCGATCGCTCACGCGATTTGGGACCCGCAATTCGGCGCTCCTGCTGTAGAAGCTTTCACTCAAGGGGGCGCTTCTAACCCAGTGGACATCTCTTACTCCGGTGTCTACCATTGGTGGTTCACTCAAGGGATTCGGACAAACGCTGACCTGTATCAAGGAGCTATCTTCTTGCTACTACTGGCGGCTGTCTTCCTGTTCGCAGGTTGGTTGCACCTCCAGCCCAAGTACCGCCCCAGCTTGTCTTGGTTCAAAAATGCTGAATCTCGCCTCAACCACCACTTGGCTGGTTTGTTCGGTGTCAGCTCTTTGGCTTGGACTGGTCACATGGTTCACGTTGCTATCCCCGAATCTCGCGGACAGCACGTAGGTTGGGAAAACTTCTTGTCTACCCCGCCTCACCCAGCAGGTTTGGCTCCGTTCTTCACTGGTAACTGGGGCGTATACGCCGAGAACCCAGATGCAGCGAACCATGTCTTCGGTACTTCCGAAGGCGCGGGAACCGCAATTCTGACTTTCTTGGGTGGCTTCCACCCTCAAACAGAATCCCTGTGGCTGACAGACATCGCTCACCACCACTTGGCGATCGCAGTTCTGTTTATCGTTGCCGGTCATATGTACCGGACTAACTTCGGTATCGGTCACAGCATCAAAGAGATGTTGGATTCTAAAGCTGGTTTGGTCGGCGGCAAGAGTGAAGGTCAGTTCAACTTGCCTCACCAAGGCTTGTACGAAACCTACAACAACTCGCTCCACTTCCAACTGGGAATTCACCTCGCTGCTTTGGGCGTGATCACCTCCCTGGTAGCACAGCATATGTACGCGATGCCTCCCTACGCTTTCATGGCGAAGGACTTCACGACTCAGGCTGCGCTGTATACGCACCACCAGTACATTGCTGGATTCATCATGGTCGGCGCTTTCGCCCACGGAGCTATCTTCTTGGTGCGGGACTACGATCCTGAAGCAAATAAAGGCAACGTGCTCGATCGGGTGTTGCAGCACAAAGAAGCGATTATCTCTCACTTGAGCTGGGTGTCGCTGTTCTTGGGCTTCCACACTTTGGGACTGTACGTTCACAATGACGTTGTAGTTGCTTTCGGAACTCCTGAAAAGCAAATCTTGATTGAACCAGTGTTCGCACAGTTCATCCAAGCTGCTCACGGAAAAGCTCTCTACGGCATGGACGTGCTGTTGTCTAACCCTGACAGCCTTGCTTCTACCGCTTGGCCGAACTACGCTAACGTGTGGCTCCCAGGCTGGTTGGACGGGATTAACAGCGGAACTAATTCTCTGTTCTTGGCGATCGGACCTGGCGATTTCTTGGTTCACCACGCGATCGCACTAGGCTTGCACACCACGACATTGATCTTGGTCAAGGGAGCTCTAGACTCTCGCGGCACTAAGCTGATGCCGGACAAGAAAGACTTCGGTTATGCTTTCCCTTGCGACGGCCCCGGCCGTGGCGGTACTTGCGACATCTCTGCTTGGGACTCTTTCTTCCTGGCAATGTTCTGGATGCTCAACACCCTGGGCTGGGTAACTTTCTACTGGCACTGGAAGCATCTGGGCATCTGGCAAGGTAACGTGGCTCAGTTCAATGAGTCTTCTACCTACCTGATGGGCTGGTTCCGCGATTACCTCTGGCTGTATTCCGCTCAGTTGATCAACGGTTACAACCCGTATGGTACTAACAACTTGTCTGTCTGGTCTTGGATGTTCTTATTCGGACACCTTGTTTGGGCAACTGGTTTCATGTTCCTGATCTCTTGGAGAGGTTACTGGCAAGAGTTGATCGAGACTTTGGTTTGGGCTCACGAGCGCACTCCTTTGGCTAACTTGGTTCGCTGGAAAGACAAGCCTGTTGCTTTGTCGATCATCCAAGGTCGCGTTGTTGGTCTGGCTCACTTTACTGTGGGATACATCCTCACTTATGCTGCCTTTGTAATTGCCTCGACGGCCGGGAAATTCGGGTAACTCTGAACTCTGGTTTCTAGGTAATTAACTAAAATCCCCCGCCTTATGGCGGGGGATTTTTTTGTATATTTCTGTAAGGAATTACCGCATAGGAAACAGTGGTATAAAGAAGAGAACGCATTATATATTCATGTTCATATTATCGTGTCTCAATTATTCAACCGCATCCCTGGACGAACCTATTTATTACTAGCAATCATAATTTTTGCTGCCTCTAACTCTGTGATTCGCAAACTGACCGATTTAGGAGCGCAGAACCAGATCGACGGCCGAAATTTGATTTCACTTTGTAATGTTTTATTTGTAGGGAATCTCTGCGCGTTAGCAGTTTTATTCCTGGTTTATAGCCAGCAATGTACGGTGCAAAATTTCCGAGCGATTCCCAGTAAAACATGGTGGGGGTTGATCGGAATTTCTTTGCTATCTGGGGCATTGGCTCCAGCCTTAACTTTTATGGCGTTGGATTTAACCGCTGTCAATAATGTGGTACTGATTGGACGCATCGAGCCGCCTCTGATTTTAGCGCTGTCCATTCTAATTTTGGGCGATCGCGTCAATCTTTGGGTGATTGCGGGGGCGATCGTTTCGTTTGTGGGTGTTGCACTGACTATTGTATTGCAAGCACCGACTACCGATATGATGGACATGGGCGGATTGACGATCGGCAGAGGCGAATTCATGGCAGCAGGAGGGGCGATCGCGTTAGCCATTTCCACGATTATTAGTAAAGTCACGCTCAAACAAATTCCGTTAGGATTGTTCTCTATTATCAGAACAACACTGGGAACAGTTGTTTTCTTTATTGCCGTTTTAATCTTATATACTCCCACCCACTTTATCGATGTTTTTGCGCCCTTCCTCTGGCAGTGGATGCTCGTTTATGGTGCGATTATTGTTGTTGGCGGACAACTGTGCTGGTTTACCGGACTAAAAACGACGGGCGCTGCAGATGTATCCCTCGCCAGTTCGTTTAGTCCGATCGCGGGGATTTTAGCCGCCTATTTGATTTTATCGGAAACGCCAACAACAGCTCAATACATCGGCGGCAGCATCATTTTAATCGGAATCGTTCTCAATCAAATTGGCGTTTTTCGCAAGCAAACCCAACCCGCGCCTCAACCTCCTGTAAGTCCGGCAAAAGAGATGGATATGGAAGTGGGATTCAAAGGGATTTAATGGTTAATATCCAGCCTTAGTTAAGGGGCGATCGAATCAAAACTTAAAAGGGATTGGAACATACTACAGATTCTTAGTTACATAAAGTAACCCTAGAAGTTGATATTCGCAATAGTCCGATTAATGTTCATCGGCGAGAGAATGCGAAGCGGTTAGCTGAGTCTGTCAAGCAGAAATAAAAGTGCGATCTATCCTCTAAACCTCATTTTGGGTAATAATAGAGAAAAGCCTGAGTCTTCAACATGGTTCAACTGTCTTCCGACTGGAATAATGAGGCTTATGTGTCTCTGCATCTGGTTCAGCCAATGCTGGAGATGGCGGGTTTGCCTCGCAAGAGTAGTTATTCTCACTGGATTCCAGAGTTTAAGGTTAAAGTACCTAAACTGACTGCCAATAGTCAGATAGTTTGGACTCAAAAAGAGGTTGATTTCTTAGTGGAAGACTTGAGTCGGTATATTAACTTTCTGGTTGAAATTAAGACGGCTAAAACTAGACTTGATGCGGCAGCTCGCATTCAGTTAGAAACGTATCTGAAATACTCTAATACAAGATTTGGGATACTGATCGATCCGTTTTTAGTGGAGATTTACGAATATACACAAGGACTCGCGACTCTAAAGTGTAAGCACAATATAGAAAACCCAGAACAAGTTCAACCAGTAGCAAATTTCGTTAGAAATTTTTTGGAGACCGTTAAAATGCGTACAATTGCAATTTACACAGCTAAGGGTGGAGTTGGCAAAACTACGTTAGTTGTTAACATCGCTTATGAATTAGCCAAAATAGGTAATAGAGTTTTAGTTGTTGACTTGGATGAGCAAGCTAATGCTAGTCTATCTTTGGGAGTTAATAAAGCTGATGAGTTAGATAATGCTACAAATTTGAAAGAGTTCGTGCAAATCTTAGATTCTTTGAAGGAACGAAAAGAATTGATAAATTTTCTCAAAGAATACGATCAACCTGGATTTAAACCTAATGAATATATTCAACCTTCAGCTTTGAATAAAATATTAAGTCTCCATAATCAGACCAACGGTAAAATAGATGTTCTCCCAAGCAGCTACCAAACAACCGATAGTAGCATCTTAAGTTTGGGTTTATATTGCAATAAAAAGCTCGATAATGCCCTGAGAAAAACGGGTTTATCCAAAGAATATGATTATGTAATTATTGATACGCCACCTAGCTTGACTGCTGTTAGTCAGAACGGTCTCCTTGCTGCTCAGTATATCATTATACCTTCGCAAATGGAGTATTTCTCAGTATATGCAATTAGGAGACCCATAAAAAATGCAGAAGAGATTCACGACGATACCGACGGTAGGAGAGGAAATATCTTAGGAATAATTCCTATGATGGTTGAAAATGTCAATCTACACACTACTATAAAATCTTTAGTGTCTAAGGTATTTAAAGATATCCCTCTTCTTCCAGAAATAAAGCGAGCTACCGCTGTTGGTCAAGCTTCTCATGAGCGCAAACCTCTTTCTTTATTTGCTGAGCAGAATAGAGGAGCGAGTAGTGTAGCAACACAATTTTCAAATTTGACCAAACAAATTGTCAAGCAAATAGATCACTTAGAAAGGAATAGCAGTAAGTAACATGGTCAACTTTTACAAAAAAATTGAGAGCCAACCTTCTTTTGTAGTCTTAAATCAGATAGAAATTGCTAGAGAAAATTCAGGCACTTCAACCTCACTCATCAAAAAAGTTTCGCAATCTCTAACAGATTGGAACTTTAACCTGTCTCTGCCGATTGTTTGTCTCACCGATGAAGAAGATCACTACCATTTGTTAACTGGTTTACCAATCTATGAAGCCGCTAAGGCAGCTAATCTAGTCAGGCTGTGGGTGTTTGTGATTGCAGCCAAACAACCAGAAGCAGAATCAGCGATTGAACAAGCTGTTTTGCAGTCAAAGCTGAATGAAAGAGTTGTTGAGCCTCAAGACGTTACAGATTTCTTGGATTTTATTAACAATCCCAAATCTGACCTTACCTCAATCCCTGGAGTTAAAGATGGATACGCAAAGCTGATCCGCGATAAGCGTGTTTACAGCTCTCTGGAAGATATGCAGAAAAAACTAGGTGCTAAGCGCGGCTTAAATTGGCTAAGAGCATACAAGCAATCAAGAAGCTAAGCTCGCCAGTTCTTGAAGTTTTCAGAAGTGCGATCGCCCCGAACCTCACTTCACCAAAAGTGCGATCGCCCTTATCGCCTCAAATTTCACCATTGACCTGCATCTGATGCACCTTGTCAGCCAACTCTTGCAAGCGCTTTTCGTCCAACTCGTCAATCGCCAGCATCCCGACATAGATGATTTCTTTCAGCGTTAGTCGGGTTGCTAGCGCCTTTTTCTGCACAAGTTCCTTAATTATGGGGCTGACTCCAATGGCGGTACTGGCTCTAGTCACAAAACTAACCGGAGATTAACAACTTTGACTAAATCTTAGCACCTTTAAGCTGAGCTTTTATCTGCGATGCAAAGTGCTTAAGCGTGTCTTGACAAGACGAAACACAAGGGTTTATAGTGGAAACGTGGAAAGGCCGATCGACCTACTCCTCAATAATCTCCACCAAGTCCTCAATCATCACATCAAAGGCCCGCGCTAACTTGTACAGGGCGGTAAAGTCAACCATTGATATTTCTGAACGACGAGCATAGCTGGTTATGGTGCTATAGATCACGCCCGATCGCTCAGCCACCTCCTTGAATGTCCAGCCCCTCTCGGCCGCTAGCTCTCGCACTTTAACTCTAACTAAACCCATACTTGACAAATAATGCAGTTGCGTTTTAAGATAATTGCATCTAAAAAAGCGATCGCCCTCCGGCGTAGAAAACTAAAGGCCGATCGACTATTCCTCCAAAACCTCAACCAAATCCTCAATCATCACATCAAAAGTGCGAGCTAACTTCCGCAGGCAAGTAAAGTCAACCATTGCCATTTCAGGACGACGAGCATAGCTTCTGACAGTGCTATAAATTACCCCAGAACGATCGGATACTTCCTTAAGCGTCCAGCCCTTCTCCGCCGCTAGTTCCCGAATTTTTAGCCTGACTAAACCCATGCTTGACAGTTGATGCAATTCTAAGGTTGACCCACCATGATATCAGAAAATCACTCAAAATCGTGGTCGATCGGCTACTCCTCCAAAACCTCAACCAAATCCTCAATCATCACATCAAAAGTCCGAGCTAATTTCAGCAGCAAAGTAAAGTCAACCGTTGTCAGCCCTGGACAGCGAGCATAATGCTTAACCGTGTTGTATACCACCCCAGAACGTTCTGAAACTTCCTTGAATGTCCAGCCTTTCTCTGCTGCTAGTTCTCTGACTTTAATTCTTACTAAACCCATGCTTGACAATGGGTGCTATAACACCTTACAATAAATTTATCTAAAAAGCGATCGCCCCCCGGCTTAGAGAACTAAAGGGCGATCGTTTTCAAAACTTAAATAGACAGTTACTAGCTGTCTGACTTACTATGATAGCATCATCCCAGCTAAAATCAAGCACTTTCGCCTGCTCCAAAATAATTCATAAATCGCCAATCCTGCATCCGCTGGCGAGATTCGTTACCGAAGAAACAGTTGCACTGCTGTTCAATATCGCAGCAGACGAGATTTACCGCATAGAATGCTGCCGCTACATGGTTTACGTGCACGCCAAAGGCATCAGCCGCTTTGTCAGCTACGCCGATTTTCCCCCTATTTTAGAAGTACAGCCGATCGCACTTCAAGATTTTGGCAGATGGTACAAACGCTGGAAAAGCAAGCAAGCACCTACATTTTGGACTAAATTCTACACGTACAAGTTCAAAAAAGCAGTTTCCGTTGACAGATTGCTGGAGTGGGGCCAATTGGTAGCTAATGTTAAATCGGTCATTTCTGGGGCGGCCCTGCAACAGCTACGCGATGTCTATGCCCAAGAAAAAGATTTGATGGAGAAATTTTAAAGTGCGATCGACTTAATCCTAGTTGAACTTTCAATTAAATTTTAAAACACTTCATCCTCGATTCCCAGCCACCATTCCCCCAGATTCATTAAATCTTTGTGAATGTCGGTAAGTTCTGTCATATAATCTTCGGCAGAAATCTCCGATCGCCTTTCTTGCAATTTTTTCAGTCGCAGTTGCACCAACAGCCAAGGTTTGGAAATCCCATCGGTTGCTTCGATATATTTGGCTAGCTCTTTGCTGTCCATAGTTATTGGTTATTTGTTATTGGTTATATCCTTTCCGGTTGTATCGGAATGATTAAACCGCATAGAACGTAGAGAACGCAGAGAAATCAGAGGAAAAGAAGAGAGAGAGATGAATAATTACGATACCAACTGGCTTAATATTATAGGACTTTTGAAACGGCTTAAAAAGCTCTGATTTTTCCCAGTCGGTTTCAACCGACTTTAACTTTGAGCCAGGGGTTTCAACCCCTGGCCGACTAACAGACTGGCGGACTTTTCAGCTAAGAGGCATCTCGCAAACATCCTTTACCTATAATCCGAAGTCTGAATTCTATTCAACTTCGCAGCATATTTCATGCCGTATTCTGGGCGACAGAAGCGATCGAGCTGAGCCTCAAAGAAAGCCCGATTTGCCTCCAAATGCTTGGGATTCGGGTCATCTAAAGGATACAAAAGAGCAGTCCGCAACGCTTGAAACACTGCCGAAGTTACGCAATACATCGATCGCTGAAATGTTACCCCAATTTGATTGAGAATATCATCTTCGCCGCGACAGCGCTGTTTGTAGAAATCCATCAAATAAGGTGGCAGGAAATGCAGCATATCTTGTGCTAGCAAAGTCGGCGGAATGCCCGCCGTACCTACCGGAAATTTGTCTGCATAAAGCACTCCGTAGTGGAAGTCTTTTTGGTCGTCAGGAACTTCCTTAGCTTGAGCGTTGTAAGATTTGGTTCCTCGGAACGGCGAAGTGCGATAAAATACAGCTTCCACGTAAGGTAACGCTGCTTCATAAAGCCAAGTGAAACCTTTAGATTTCGGGATGATTTCGTAGGTTTCGCCGTCGATTTGAACGTGGTGGTAAATCGGACGACCGGCGATCGCAAATATGCCATTTACCAAGAAATCCATCGCTTGCGGGACTGTGGTAATTTTCCCTTCGTCATAAAGGTCGGAAACTTCAAAAAACACCGGTGCCATTACTTCCCAGAATAAACCGAGATTGCTGTAATAAGACATTTGGCGGCACTGTTCTAAAAACATTTCGGGAAATGCTTTGTGCAGTCCCAGCATAAACGGATTTTTTTTGAAGTAAGCTTTAATTGCCCGATCGGCATTAGCCTTATATTCGTCACTGTCCAAATAAGGATCGAATTGATTGGTCGGCACGTACAAGCCCCGGTGCCAAAGCATTGACCTCATGCACTCTTCCGCAAATTCCATGTTAATGCGATCGTGCCACAAATGGTGAAACAGCCGCGGCTTTTTCCCAGTTTCACCCTTTTCCATGAATTCCAAAAGTTCCGGGTGAGCGCTTCCAGTCCCGCGCCAAATCCGTAAATCTGCACCGTCGCCTGCATAGTGATTTTGCAAGTCTAAATACTCCTGGGGCAAGAAGTATTTAAAGAAGGGAAGCGGGTCTAAAAATACCCGTTCGGCGATGTAAAGCAAATCCCGCCAGTAAAAGTCCATCGGCACCGCGTAGGCTTTCCAAATAGCAATAATTTGCATCAGATTTTCCGGCGTATCTGGAATCATCGCTCCCCCAGCTTCTAGCCTGTGAATTACTTCGGCAAATTCGTGCTTGGAAGGAGGTAGTTTAGTGGCTGGTTTATTAGGGGTTTGTACCATTGTTTCTTCCTTTGATTGAGTGAGTCTAAATATTTTGAATTCTTGCAAAAAGCTGCGATTCTTTAACTGGTTCCCAGGCTGTGGGAACCGATATCCAGAGGCTCTGCCTCGTCGGCAATCCGGAAAATTGGAGGCTGAGCCTCCGGATCTGCGTTCCCAGGCTCAGGCTGGGAACGAGTAGATGTTCTTACTCCGCGTCGGCGGAATTCGTTTCTGTAGAAGCGATTTTTATCGCCGAATCTCCAACGGGATAGCTAATAGCTACCTGGGCATTTCTGTCAGTCGGCAGAGTAGCAACCATCGCATTTGTAGTAGATTCGCTCCACTTGAGCAGCCAAGCAGGTTGAATTCCCAACACAAAAATGATGCCCGCCAAAACCAGCGCCGGCATATTTTCACCAAACGTAACTGGAGGGTAGTAAGCCGTGGCATTGTCCAACTTACCAAAACAGGTGCGGTTGAGCAGAATCACAAAGTAAACTGCTGTTAAACCAGAAGCTAAAATGCAGAGTAAAGTTGGAATTGGAAAGATCGAGAAACTGCCTTGAAACACTAAAAATTCGGAAATAAAACCCACCAAACCGGGAATTCCGGCGCTTGCCATGCCGCCCAAAACTAACAGGGAACTGGCAGTGGGTAAACCCCGCATCGGGTTCATCAAACCGTTGAGCACGTCCAAATCCCGCGTGCCAACTTTGGTTTCGATGATGCCTACCAAATAAAATAGCAAAGCTAAAATTAAGCCGTGGCTTACCATTTGTCCGACAGCGCCGATTAAGGCGAGTTTGGTACCCGCAGCGCAGGCAACGAGGATGTAGCCCATATGTCCGATCGAACTATAGGCTACCATGCGTTTGATATCTTTTTGGGCGATCGCGCTCAAAGCACCGTACATCACGCTCACCGTCCCGATAATCGCTAAAGCGGGAGCTATAATCGACCAAGTTTCGGGAAACATCTGCAAGCCGAACCGCACTAAACCGTAAGTTCCCAACTTCGCCAGAATCCCTCCCAGCAAAATTGCTGTTGCTGGCGAAGCTTCGACGTAAGCATCCGGCAGCCAAGTATGCAGCGGCACCAAGGGAATTTTAATTCCCAACCCAACTAGCAAAACTGTTAGCAGGATTAACTGCACTTTTATCGGCAATTCTTGAGTGGTAATCGCCCTGTAATCGAAATTTAAAGAACCGCTCAGCCAAGCCACACCTAAAAATGCTGCTAAAACCAAAAGTCCCGAAACAGCCGTGTAAATCAAAAACTTCATGGCAGCGTATTCTCGCTGCTTTCCGCCCCAAATCGCAATCAACAGGTAAAAAGGAATTAATTCTACTTCGTAAAACAGTACAAACAGCAGCAAATTTTGAGACATCAAAGCTCCGGCAATACCAGCATTGATTAGCAAAATCAAAGCGTAGTAAAGCTGGGGACGCTCGATCCCTTCGCCAGTGCCGTAAATTACTAATAGCGTCAGCAAAGCACTTAAAACCAGCAGTGGCAAGGACAAGCCGTCAATGCCCAAGTTGTAGCTCAAACCTAATTGTGGAATCCAAGGCAAATATTCTTGAAATTGCAGTCCCGAATTGGCTGGATCGAATTGAGTCAGCAGCCAGATATTCAAAATGAAAATAGCTGCCGCAAAAGCCGAGGCTATTGAACGCAGACGCATCCCATTGATATTTCCCGGCAGGAACCCGACTACCGCAGCGCCCAACGCGGGCAACCAGAGCAAGGCACTAAGCATAATGTGTGAAGTGAAGAGTGAAGAGTGAACAATCTATTTTGCAGCTTCTTGTCTTTGATAACTTAAGAGTTTAGACGTTAAACTTTTCCCCAATTATCAATCCAAAATTTCATCACGACTCAGAAAGAATAGTGACTGTCCCCGTGTCTAAGTCGTAATACCCACCAACAACTTTCAGTTTATTCTCCGCAATTAACTTAGAGATAACTGGAGAGGCTTTCAACTTGTTAGCTTGGAGCACAACATTGGCTTTTGAAGCATTTTCTAGCTTGTCGCCCGTTTGGTTTTTCGAGCTTTCTACAGCAGGTTTAATCGCGTCGAGCAAACTGCCAATCTGGCCGGGAACTTGAGCTCCTTTAATGGTTGCGTCTACCGCACCGCACCGTTTATGCCCGATTACCACAAGCACTTTTGCTCCCAATACCAGGGTGCCAAATTCCAGGCTGCCAATTTCTTCGGGAGTAGCAACATTTCCGGCCACGCGACAGACAAATAAGTCTCCCAATCCTTGATCGAAGATAATTTCCGAAGGAAAGCGGGAATCTGCACAGCCGAGAATAGCAGCAAAGGGTTTTTGAGATTTGGCAACTTCGGTGAGGCGCCCAAAGTCTTGGTTGGGACTTTGGCGTTTTTTGTCAACAAACCGCTTGTTGCCGTCCATTAACTTTTGCAGAGCTGCATCGGGAGTCGAGTCATTTTGAGCAATTGCCGGTTCGGGTGCAGCCAAATCAGCGCCTGCTCGTGCTGCGAGTATTCCTGTACCAATGGCTCCTGCGACAAATTTGAGGGAATTGCGCCGGGAAAGATTGAATTGCCTGTTATTTTTGTTCATTTATGCTGCCTTATTTGAACGAGTCGGAAATCTTTTTTCAAGACTTCATGTTTTTAAGATTTTAGATTAAAATTGTCACCTAAAATCTTAAATTTTATATCTTTTTAGCCGCCTGCAATCAGCGACAGGCGAACTAGCAGCGGCCAGCTTATCAGCAGTCCCAAAAGCCCCACGCCCAACAGAATCGTTAGGGCGTAAAACTGAGTTTGACCGTTAACGTTGTATTTGAGGCTTTGCCCGCCGAAAACCGTTGCAAAACCTATTAGATTTACGAATCCGTCAACAAGATTGCGATCGACCCAGGAGATAATTCGAGCAACTAAACCGACTGCAAATATCACTGTCACACGGTAAAGTTGGGCAGTGTAAAAGTCGTAAGCAAAAAAGTCTTGCAAAGCTTGAGAACCAATTCGCACCGGTTTTTCCCATTTGTCGTTCATGTAAACAAATGCTCCTGCACCGATGCCGATCGCCGTTGACAAAACTAGGAGTCCACTTGCGGTATAATTCAAACTTGCCCCAGGCAATAAATGCCACGCCGCGAGGAAGTGCGGAACGTGCAAAGTAAAGCCCATTAAAACAGTCATCGGCAAGATAAAAGGCCAGTGAACTTCCGGCGAGCGTTCGGTCATTTGCTTTGGTTTGCCGCCGAAAACTAAACCGAAGACGCGCACCAACCCAAAAGCAGTGACGCCGTTTACAAACAGCACTATTCCTAACAAGAAAGGGTGAGCTTCCCAAAGCCCGGATGTGAAGTCTTCTAAAGCCCAGAAACAGCCGAAGGGCGGCAGTCCCACCAATCCAGCGCTACCGACAATAAACGATATCGCCGATATCGGCCGTTTTCCCCACAAACCGCCGAGAGCTCGGACATCCTGAGTGATGCTGTTCCAAACTACCGAACCGATGCTCATCACCAGCAAACCCATTGCCAAGGTGTAGGCAAATATCAATGTCAGGGCTGTCTGGGCTTGTCCGGTGCCGACGGCGATAAATACTAAGCCCATGTAAGAGCTGACAATATAGGAAAGCGTGCGCTTGATGTCAATTTGGGCGATCGCAATTAATGAAGCACCCACCGCCGTCGCAGCGCCTACAGCAATAGTTGCCGTCATCCCAATCGGCGACAAAGCAATCACCGGTTGCAACTTAATTAATATCCAAGCACCAGTTTCGACAACTACGGTGTTCCGCAAAATCGTCGCCGGCAGCGGGCCTTCCATCGCCTCATCCAGCCACAGGTGCAAGGGAAACTGAGCGCACTTGCCCATCGGCCCGGCAATCAAAGCTAAGGTCAACAGCGTCGCTACAGTGGGGTCAAGCTTTGCAGTCTGGGCCCAAACAGCCAACTCGTTAAAATTCCAAGTTCCAGCCAGCGGCAGAATGGCAACTACTCCCATCAGCAGGAATAAATCTCCCACCCGCTTGGTTAAGAAAGCGTCGCGGGCTCCTGTCACCACCAAAGACTGATTGAACCACAGCCCGACTAGCAGGTAAGTGCCCAAAGTGAGAACTTCCAAAATCATGTAGCTGAAGAACAGGGAATTGCACAGTACCAAGCCGCACATCCCCGCTTCAAATAGCCCCATCAGGGAAAAGAATCGAGCCCAGCCCCAGTCCATTTCCATGTAACCGAAAGCATAAATCTGCGCCAGCAAGTTCAGTCCGGTAATCAAAACTGTCGCCCCGACGGTGACAGCAGAGATTTCAATCGGAATGGTTAAGTCTAAACCTGCTACATTCAGCCAGGGAATGAACTGATGTTGCGCCGGTTGGTTCCAGATAGCTGTCAGGGCGATGACGCCGTGTAAGAAAGCGAACAAGGTTAATATGGCGTTCACGTAACCGGATGGTCTTGGCCCCGTGCGGCGGGTAACTGCCGGAAACCACAGCATCGACAGAACTCCGCCGATAAGTGGATAGCAAGGTATAAACCAAACGGTCTGGACTAATATTTGATCCATTGGCATTACCTGTAAAGGTTACAAAAATTTAAAATTATGAGAATAATTCCGATCGCGCTGACGACAGCACTCAAAAGCCAGAAGGCAGAAGTAAAGAAAATTTGGGGGTTTGCCTCTGAGTTGGTTCCCGTCGTCAAACCGAGCGCTTCAGAATCGACTTATTAATTTTATATTAAGTATTGCGTTAAATTTTCATATTTCTGATTCAGCATATTTATCGGTACCTATAAACTCTACTTATAGGTATATACAGGGGCGGATTGTGTACAAACGAATATTTGTCGATCGCAAGTGCGATCGAACAATGATTAATTCTCTAAAATATTAAAACCGATTAAAACCGCTCAATGTCCCAAGCTGATTCGGGCAGTTTGGCTTGGCGCTGTCCGATCGCCCTTGCCCTAACATTCAAAAGACCGATCGGCGTCTTGAACAAATCTACCAGCTCCGTTTTGCCGATCGCACTTTTGGCAGCAGCAACCGGAAATTCCTTGAACAGCCACCTAGCCAGCCGGTAAAAATATTCCCCTGTTGTGAATTCTCGCATCAAATCGACACCGTGGAGTTCGTGCAAATATTTATTAGATTCGCCGTACCGATACCATTGACTTTGCAACTGTTTTATGGTTGAACGGTGGCGGTGTCGGACGATCGCATTTTCGGCAAAATACATTTTATAGGATGTTTCCCGCAAAATCCGCCAGCATAAGTCAGCATCGCCGCCGCTGGTTAGATGCGGGCGAAACAAACCTACTGTTTCTAAAACTTGTTTGCGTACAGCTAAATTGGCGGTTTGGCCGTAAGCACAAAAAGGGTGAGCGAGAGTATGTTTTTGAGATAAAGTATTTTCGCGATCGGCGTGCTGTTCTAAAATAGTTTTTCCGGGCAATGCGAGTATTTCCCCAGCGCTAATTCCTATTTCTAAGTCCACAAATGGCTTAACTAAATTTTCCAGCCAGTCAGATTCCGGGCGACAGTCTGCATCGGTAAATGCAATGATTTCGCCTGTGGATGCGCGAATTCCTTGATTGCGGGCGGCGTAGGAACTTTGAATCTGATTTTCGGTGAGGTGGCGAATGGTTATTTGATTGAAATTGCTTCCTTCCCTTACCAAAGGGGGGACTGAGGGGGGGTTAGAGGCTGCTGTTTGGAGGATGGTTGAAGTGCGATCGCGACTTTTGTTGTCTACTAAGAGATATTCTACTCTGTGTGGCGGATAAGTTTGCGATCGCAGGCACTCGATCAACTCCGGCAAATCCATCTCGCCGTTGTAAACAGGCACAACCAACGAAACTTGAGGTAAAAATCCGTCGCTGTTCATTAGTCCTCTATGCAGCTTTTTGAGTCAATTAGGAGTAAAGTCCTTACTACGAACAAGTTTTTTTGCAACTTAACTTATCGAATAATTTCTACTTCTGTGCCTTTCTCCACAAACTGATACAACTCCTCAACATCATAATTTTCAAGCGAGCGGAACAAATTGGAAAGCCGATTTTTTGAGCTTTTTTTGAGCCAGAAACGGGCAAGATGCCCGTTCCACAACTGCATTGAGTTCCTGTAGAACGGGCATCTTATTTGTTTTTGAACATTGCACAAAAAATCGTTTACATCTGCTGTTAAATCCTTTGTCAATCCGCTGTTAACTGTTGCTAGTCAACATCAAAATCATTAACACTAACGCCCCGTTTGTTAAATAAAAGATCCCAACCACCTGAGTTTCCAACCAACCGCACAGTTCTAGATGATGGTGCAGCGGAGCCATTCTTAACAGACGCTTGCCGATTCCATCCGGCCCTTTTGTAGCTTTGTAATAACCTACTTGAGCAATTACTGACAGCGTTTCAATAAAGAAAATCCCGCTGATAATTAATAATATCCAAAGGCTATTTGTTAATAAAGCTACCGCACCCAACGCACCGCCCAAAGCTAAAGCACCTGTATCGCCCATAAACACTGTGGCGGGATTGCGGTTGTGTGCTAAGAAACCGAGACAACTGCCGCTGGTGCAGGCGCAAAATATCATTAATTCTGGCGAAGTTGAGGCTACAGATGCGCCCAATCCCAAAAGTGCGATCGCCCCCAAACCTCCCATCAACCCGTCAATGCCGTCGGTAATATTAGTAGCATTGCTTTCAGCTACCAGCACAAAACCAGCCAGCGGCCAAAACAGAAAACCTAAAGGCAATACCCAACCGAAAGGCAAAGCAATGCTGGTAGAAATAGCGGGTTCGCGGAACATCAGCCACAGACAAAATAGAGATGCAAAACCTACTTGCAAAGCCAATTTCATCCGAGGTGAAATACCTTTATTCGACTTGCGGCGCAGAATTTGCCAGTCGTCGATCCAGCCGATGAAACCGTAAGCTAAAGTTAAAGCCGATACGGCAACAACATCTGAGTTAAATCTCGACCAAAGTAAAGCAACTGCGACCCCTGCCGGCACAAAAAAAATGCCTCCCATTGTCGGCGTTCCCGCCTTTTTTAAGTGAGCTTGGGGGCCGTCTTCGCGAATTATTTGTCCTGCTTTTAGTTGTTGGAGTAAAGGCACAACTACACAGCCCACACCCGATGCAACTACAGCACAAACAGCTAGCGGCATAAATAGCGATGCAGGCGCATTCAAAAGTCTACCCGCTGCTACATCTAAAGCGATCGCTACAATGCCTAGCCCCAAACCCAGCAGCAGGAATAAATTCCTGCCTGTAAGTTTGAAAGGCATAGTAAAAGAAACTTTCTCATCCACAAAGTTATCCATAACACTCCTCAACACACACCATTTAAGAACAAGCAATTGACAATTAAGGAATAGGGTGCGCTACAGGAGATTGGGAAATATCTTAGTTTTTATTCCCTGTTTCCGGTGGATTCCTTCACCCTTCTACAAGTTATTCCTCGCCTACACTCACATCCTCTTCTATTTCCTCTTCTAAATCATCGTAGGGACTGTCGTCAACTGCCATTAGTTCGGAAATTTCTTCTTCGTGGAGATAGTCGGGTTCTTGGACATCCCTTGCTAACAGGCGATTGTTAGATTCCAACCAGTCTAAAAGAGAAGATTGCTGCTTTAATGGAATTACATCCGCAGGCAAGTGGCGAGGTATTTGACGCAGAGATGGGTTGTACATGATTCTCGGTTTTGAAAGACAAAGACGCGATCGAGTGGAGGTAACGTTTTGCCGACGGGCTGCTGCTTGGATCGAGCACTTGCCAATCGGGCATTTAGCAAGGCTAGAGCATTATACCACAGGCACTGTTTGGTTCCGGATCGGATAAGATGGGAGACCCAAAAGGCGATCGCCCCCCAGCATGGGCCTCAGGATAACACTAAAATCCGCTCTTGCCAATCCTTCTTTAGCCCTAAGCATTTTAATCCGAGACGATCGTCTTTAAGATATCGCGGCACAGGTGGCGATCCTCTTCTGCAAGCCTCGCTAACGGGCAAGCGGTTGATTCACAACAGTCTCCTGTTTTTTCCTCAAAGCCTTGTGCCGGATGGCTTCTGGCTTCTTCAGTCAACTCTCAAGCAATAAATCTCAGAATGGATACAACGGCGGCGGTTTTATACAACAAAGAGGGTTACGACACCGGAGGGCAAAAACTTCTGGGGCGTCATTCAGCCGGAGAAGGGTTTCTCAAAAGCTTAGTCCAACACGGAAGCGCTGACTCTCTCTACTGTTACGCCGACAGCAAAAGAACGTTTAAGGAGTTTTGTTCGCACATCCAACCTTGGCTGCAACAACCTCGGAAAGTCCGCTGGATTCCCACAGAACGACCGGATTTGCTATCTCAACCGGGCACAATTTACCGACCCGATCCGGTCCTATCGCAGATGGTTTGGGCACGCAGATTTGTAGATCAGCGGGCCTACAGCGTTTGCGGCGTTACTCACACGATCGGTACCAAATATGTCATGGGGGCGATCGGCGATTTGATAACGGCACCCATGCAGCCTTGGGACGCCCTGATCTGCACCTCTGCCGCCGCGAAAACAGCAGTAGAAGGATCTCTGAGGGAGTGGTCTGAATATTTAGCGCAGCGCAACGGCGGTAAACCGGAAATTTTAGTCAAATTGCCGATTATTCCGCTAGGAGTGGATTGCAGCGCGTTTCCGCAGGGTGTGGAAGCAGTTAATAGTCGCCGCCAACTGCGGCAAGAACTCGGCATTTCTCCAGACGATATTGTTGTGTTATTTGTTGGTCGATTGACTTTTTCTGCAAAAGCTCATCCGGTACCTATGTACATCGCCCTAGAAGGCGCCGCACAACAGACAAAAGCCAAAATCCACTTAATTCAAGCCGGTTGGATCGAAGATCCGAGAGAAGAACCCGACTTTAAAAATAGCGCGCAAATCTTTTGCCCCTCCGTGAATGCTATTTTTTTAGATGGGAGGAAGCCAGAAATTAGAATAAATATTTGGTCGGCGGCCGACATTTTCATTTCGCTTTCCGACAACATTCAAGAAACCTTCGGACTGACACCAATAGAAGCAATGGCGAACGGACTGCCCGCCATAGTCTCCGACTGGAACGGCTACAAAGAATCTGTACGCCACGAAATAGACGGTTTCCGGATTCCCACACTCATCCCGCCCCCGGAATCTTGTTTAGATTTAGCCCTAAATTATCTTGACGACAGCTTAAACTGGCCGACTTACATGGGTCACACTTCCCTCGCCACAGCAGTTGACATTGATGCTTGCACCCGCGCGTTGTGCGAATTAATTGAAAACCCCGAAGTGAGAAAGCGGATGGGGGAAAATGCCAGACAAAGGGCAAGGGAAATTTATGATTGGAAAGTAGTAATTGCAGCTTACGAACAATTGTGGCGGGAATTAGCAGAAATTCGGGTTGGAGCACCAGAGTCAGCACCTGTAAAAGCCGGGAAGCCGCCTTATCCGCTGGGCGACGATCCGTTTCGGGTATTGGGCCATTATGCGAGTAGAACTTTAAGCAATGAGATGATGCTGAGTTTAGGGCCGATCGCCACACCAGAACTTTTAAAGCAGGTACAGACAATTTGGTTTACCAGTTTTGGTGACGATAGGAGAATATCTGTGAACATTCAGATGGAGATATTGGATACAATTAAGCAAGAAGGTGCTGTCAGTGTGGGGGAAGTTATCAGACGCTACGTTAAAAACGAGCAAGAATTAGCATACCTATATCGGACGATGCTCTATCTGGTGAAATTTGGTATCTTAGTTATTAGTCATTAATCAATGTAGGGTGCACACTGCGCACAGAGAGACTCAATAATAAGCGCGCTAAAAACCATTGGCCGCGTAATTTATAAATAATATTGAACGCGAACTCAAGAATATTTTTTCCTTCTTCATCCCTCTTCCTCAAAAAAACTATGCTGAGAAAATCTTCACTCTTAGAGATAATTGCTGGTAAGAATCGCGGTTTGCTAGCGACTCCAAGCGACAAACAAGCGATTTTAAGTGCGATCGCCCAATTGGAAGATTACAACCCCACAACACGCCCTGTCGAAGCTGCAGAGCTTTTAAATGGAGATTGGCGGTTATTGTACACCACCAGCCGCGCCCTGCTGAATCTTGACGGTTTTCCCTTGGTGAAATTGGGTTCAATTTATCAATCTATCCGCGTTAAAGAATCTAAAATTTACAACATTGCCGAACTTTACGGCTTGCCTTACTTAGAAGGAATTGTCAGCGTGGCTGCGACATTTGAGGCGACTTCGGAACGGCGAGTGCAGGTGAAGTTTGAGCGGTCAATTTTCGGTTTAAGCAGGTTGATTGGCTATGAATCTCCTGTCAAGTTTATCAATGAGATTGAGTCGGGTAAAAAGTTCGCTGCTGTAGATTTCGGCTTCGATAGTCGGGAACAGCAGGGATGGTTGGATATTACTTATTTAGATAAAGATTTGCGGATCGGGCGCGGGAATGAAGGAAGTGTCTTTGTGTTGACAAAAGAGTGATTTTGTGCTGTTGATGTGCAGGGCGATCGCCCCTTAACTCATACTCAATTTATCTTTCCTTCATCCGCGTTTATCCGCGTTCATCTGCAGTTAAAAATCAAAAATATATCGCTTTTACAAACAGTTCAAGACTTCATAAGTATTCTTACTCTGTCAGTTTTGTCTGTTCTTTCTTTTCCGTCGGCATTGACTTTCTGACAGCTAGCACCAACTCCGCTTCGCTACATCGATACAAATCTCGCATTCGGAATACTTGCCAAACTTCCATCTTTGGCAAGGTTCGGCTTTTTTCCCAGTTGCGAATTGAAGACTCCGCACATTCTAGTTCCCGTGCTACGTCTAAGATTGTCAGCCCTGCACGTTCTCTCAAGGCTCTCAAATCCATAGCTGAATAAACCTTTTAATATAGCAAGTGTAAAGAGTTAGCGCCAAGTATTGACACATGAGGTGAGTTTGGTGTTTAATCATAGTTGTAGAGGCGTTAGTACATTCCCGCCAAGAAACTTACTAACGCCTTTTCTGTACTCCTTACGAATACAACACGATTATGCCACAAAACGGTTATCAACAGGGATTCGCTGCGAATCCTGGGGCGATCGCGTACCAAAAACGCCTTTACCCTTGGGCGATCGCCAAACTCATGCCCAGTATGCAGCGGGGGATTGTGGGGCGATTTCGCAGTCGATCGGATGCTGACGGACACTTGCTGTGTCTGCGTCAACTGATGCCTCAAGCAACGCTTGTCGTAGTCTTTGACTTGCAACCAGACTAAAAGTAGGATTAACCCCCCGTGGTTGCCCCTCTAAGAGTAAGGTAGACACGGGGGCATTACCCATGCAAGTTGTTCACAATTCATACAGGATTGCTATATATATTTAAGTTAGTTACTCATTATCAGATATTTGATTTCCCCAAGCTTCACAGTTATGGTAAATTCTCACAAATCATATAGGCTTGCTATATGATTTGTGAGTAAATTAAGATCGCCCGTTAATCCAAAACAATATAACTGAAGTACGCACGAGCGCAGCTATCCCGTAGGGAATCGCCTACAATAGAATCAACACTTCTCCTCTCAAGCGCCATGCAAATTGTTTTGTCACCTGAAGTCGAAGCCCTCGTGCAGCGTCAACTCACGACTGGCAAATACAAAAGTGCGATCGAAGTCATCCTCGCAGCCATTCAACTCCTCGAACAACAAGAAGACATTTATCAAGGACGACTGCAAGAACTTCAACGAGACGCACTGATTGGCCAGCAAGCATCCCAACGTGGTGAAGTCGTAGACGGTGCAATCGCAATCGCACAAATTCGCACCAACCTGCGATCGCGCTACAGTTCATCAGAAGCATGACTCCTAAATTTCGCCTCACCGAACCCGCAATTCAAGACATCGAGCAAATTGTAGACTACATCGCTCGTCAATCGGGACTCGATATAGCCGATCGCTTTTTAAGCAAGATCGACGCAAAATTTGCCAAAATTGCTCAGTTTCCCAACCTGGGACGACAACGAGACGAAATTTTACCAGGTCTACGCAGTCTCCCGATGGATAACTATCTTATACTCTATATGCCGATCTGACAGGATGTAGATATCTTTCGAGTTGTCAGTGGTTATCGAGATTTATCAGCCCTGTTCACCGATGTTGATGATTGAATTCAATTCATCTCAGAACAAGAGATAGTTTGGGGGCAGAAACTCTTATGAATTTTTCATAAAAAGTATCACAAAACCTTACCACAAACCAACAACATCACACCCAAAAATGCTCCGACTCTCGCAAACCCAACTCAAAATCCTCGAAGAATGCCCCCGCAAATTCCAACACAGCTACCTAGAACTCCTAGCCACCACCGCCTCCCCAGAACACAAAGAAAAACTCACATGGGGAAGCCACTTTCACCTATTAATGCAGCAGCGAGAACTCGGACTTCCCATTGAATTTATCATCCAACAAGACCCCGAACTGGGGCGCTGTGTGGCAGCATTTATCAACACCGCACCCGAACTCTTCGCCAATTCAGAAAATAGCGATCGAATTTTCCGCCAAGCCGAACACCCCCGCACCCTAATTTTCCAAGACTACCTATTCACCGTTATCTATGACTTGCTAATAGCTGAACCAAACGCCGCCCAAATTCTCGACTGGAAAACCTATCCCCGCCCTCAAAAATCAAAATGGATAGCCGAAAGTTGGCAAACTCGCCTCTATTTATACGTCTTAGTAGAAACCAGCGACTATTCCCCCGAACAAGTTTCCATGACATACTGGTTCGTACAATTGCAAGGAGAAGAACCGCCGCAAAAACTCACATTTTATTACAACCAAACAGAACACGATCGCACAAAACAAGATTTAACCCACCTATTGCAGCAGCTAACCGACTGGCGACAGCGCTATACCGAAGGCGGCGAATTCTTACCTCAAGTAGAAATTAGTTCCAATTTGTGCGATTCCTGTCAATTCGCCACTCGCTGCAACCGCACACAAGACACAAAAACTCTCTCACCAGATATTCTCGCAGAAACTCCCACTGATTGGCTACCAAATCTTGCTATAATCGACGAAATATATATTTAACAGGACTACTGCAAAGTGTCACACGCGCGATCGACTTGTAGGGTGCGTCAGACTTGCGTTATCACTCGATTATTGAGGGTCTTATCTTCACGCACCTTACCCTATATGCCACTCGCGTAAATCCTATTTAATATACAAATAAGCCCCCGGATTGATGTGTGGTCAAAATCTAAAACCTAAAATCTAAAATCTAAAATCGAATGGCAGAAACCCCTCAAAACTGGAAAAATCAACCCTTAGCCCAACCCCCAGCTTGGCTGATCCAAGCTGTCAGGAACCACGCACCAGAACTCCCCGGAAACTATGCCGCCACACTTCTCTGGTATAGAGGAATTCAAAACCCCGAACAAATACCCGGTTTCTTAAATCCCAAACTTTACCAACCAGCAAGTCCCTTTGAATTCGGACTAGAAATGAACTGGGCGATAGAAAGAATCCAGCAAGCACGAAACAGCGCAGAAAAAGTCGCAATTTGGGGAGATTTCGACGCCGACGGCATTACCTCAACCTCCGTACTTTGGGACGGACTGGGAGAATTTTTTGCTCAAAATGACCAACTAATTTATTACATTCCCAACCGCTTAACCGAATCTCACGGACTCAATATCCCGGGAATAGACGCCTTAGCAAAATCGGGAATTAGCTTAATCATTACCTGCGATACAGGCAGTACAAACATCGCCGAAATCGAATATGCCACCAGCTTAAACATCGATACAATTGTCACGGATCATCATACATTACCGGACGATCGCCCGCCAGCTACAGCCATTATCAATCCCCGCTACTTTCCCCCAAGCCACCAACTATTTAACCTTTCAGGAGTGGGAGTAGCTTACAAATTAGTTGAAGCATTGTATCACACATTACCCGATATTCCGCAGCGCCCGCTCACAGATTTATTAGAATTAGTAGCGATCGGCTTAATTGCCGATTTAGTCCAACTTACAGGAGACAGCCGCTACCTAGCACAAATCGGCATCCAACAACTGCAAAAACAAATCACAAATCCCACCCGCCCAGGAGTTGCCAAATTGCTCGAACTGTGCAAAAGATCGGGCGATCGCCCAACCGACATTTCCTTCGGCCTCGGCCCCCGAATCAACGCCGTCAGCCGCATTCAAGGTGACGCCAGCTTCTGCGTAGAACTCCTCACCAGCCGCGACAAAAAACGCTGCGAAGAACTAGCAAATTTAACCGAAATTGCCAACTCCCGGCGCAAATCTTTACAAAAAGATGTTGCCAAAGATGCCGCCCACAAATTAGCCAAACTCGACCTCTCAACTACTAGCGTCATCGTCCTCAGCGACCCGCAATGGCCGGTAGGAGTATTAGGATTAGTAGCGGGACAAATCGCCCAAGAATACGGCCGCCCCGTGATTTTATTCAGCACAGAAGGAAGCGAAGAAATTAACGAAAATTCCCAGGAAACGCAATTTACCTCTTTCTTAGATCCAGACTCACAAACACTTTCCCCATCCAAAATTGCCAGGGGTTCGGCGCGTTCCGCAAATCAAATCGACCTTTACCAATTAGTCAAAGACCAAGCGCATTTATTGCACAGATTTGGCGGTCATCCCTTCGCCGCAGGATTGAGTCTCCCCGTTGAAAATATCCCCCTATTTACCGATGCGGTAAATCAGCAACTGCGGCAACAATACAGCACAGATAGTTTAACAGCCGCCCCCGTTCAAGCCGACCTAAAAATTACTGTCTCCGAATTAGGCAAAGACTTATTTCAAGAACTAAAATTGCTCGAACCTTGCGGCATGGGCAATCCCGCACCCAAATTGCTGATTGAAAACTGCTGGTTTGAAAATCTATGGAATCAAAAAATCAAGGATTTGAAAGGGCAAAAAGTAGAATATATCAAAACAGAATTTACAATTAGGGACGAATCTAGCGATACGGGATTTCCCGGCATTTGGTGGGGACACAATCAAAACGAAGTTCCCCAAGGCCGCTGCGATGTCACCGTTGAACTAGATTTTAATACTTACAAATCGCGGTATGAAGTGCGTCTCGTAGCAGTGCGGGAACGCACGGAAGACAACCCAATCAATTCGCTGACTAAAATTGATTGGATCGTAGACTGGCGCAATACAAATAACGATGAAGAGTTGTTAGCAGCCAGCACAAACTTAGAATCTCCAATGCCGATCGACAATCTAGTTTACAATTCCGAAATGGTCGATCGACAAAACTCCATCGTCCTCAAAGAATGCCCCGCAAGCTGGGACGAACTGCGGATCTGGTTTCGGCAAGCACAGCACACTCAGAAAAAACTCGCGATCGCCTATACTTTACCCCCACTCGTAGCCCCACAGCAAATCTGCCAACAGCTAATCGGCATCGCCAAATACCTCAGCCGCACCAAAAAACCCGTCACCAGACAGCAACTCCGCCAAAAACTCGGCATCAGCGACACCTCTCTGCAACTGGGGTTCAAAACCCTAACATATCTCGGTTTCAAAATCAATTATCGCGATCGAGCTTTCCACATCACCAGACAAGCCGAAACCGCACAGCAGGAAGACGCGCCCGATCAAATCCCCCAACCGTTATTAGATAGCCAATCCATCCAATCCTCAGTGCCAAATTCCCCCATCGCCGCCCGTTTTGCAGCGCAATTCCTAGCAGCAGTCTCCGAAGAACAATTCCGGCGGAAATATTTCTGTGAAGTACCCCTCTCAACCATTCAATCGATCGCCCGAGAGACCGTTTTCCAAGAAGATTCTACAGCAAATCTTTTCTAACTGATATCTGCCACCATTGTTAAGCATAGGCAGGATGCCAGTTCCACTCAGGAGATAAGTTTTTTTGTGGGACCCGCCCTCGCTCCGCCGGTGGGGCGGGCTTTTTGGCCCGTGAAGCGATAGAGGTTTTTGTGGATCTGGCTTAAGAGGCCTATTCCTGACACGGATGCAACATTTCAGTTCTAAGAAATATCTTAGTTCTGAATTCATCCCGATAAAATAAGGCATAGGGCAATGGGAGTTATCCGTTGCGAGTCAGGCCCAAAACTCATAACTCCTAACTCACAGGCCAAAACCCAAAACTCCCCACCGCCAAACTCGATCGCCAATCTCCAATTTAAAACCCCTATGCTCCTCTGTCCCCGCTGCCAATTTGAAAATCCCGCTCCAAACAAGTTTTGTCAACAATGCGGAACTTCCCTAATTTACAAACCTTGCCACGAATGCGGTGCCCAAGTCGCTTTTAGCGCCAAAGAATGTCAGAATTGCGGCGTCGCAACAGGTCAAGTGTGGCGGGCCATTATCTGCGGTCGATCGAATTTTCCAGCAGTCGAGCCAGACGAGTCAACCATACCTCCAGCCGAGTTTCCGCAAAAACCAGACATAGTTCCACAAACCGCATCGCCCCAAAACTCTGCTGAACCAATCACAGACGCCATTAAAACAGAAATAACCACCGACGCACCCCCAACAGCAGTCGAACCAACTTCTCCACAGCCAAGCGACGGCGAATTCAGCAGCGCAGAAATAAACGCTGTGGTAAGCCTGGGGGCGATCGCACCAGCATCCTTTCAAACAACAGAAAAAAGCTCTACTACAGCACCACAGCGCGAAATAACCCCATCTGAACACAATTTTACAACCGCACCACAGCCTAAACAAATCCCGAAAGCAACACAGAACCCCGACAGCCCAAAAATAGCTGACATCTCGCCCCAATCTCCAGAATTCCCCGTCCCCAATTCAGAATATTTAATCCCTTCCCAGCAAGCAGGAGCTTATTTAGACACCCAGCAGCGCTACCAACTCCTAGAAACCGTGCCGCCGAGAAAACCCTCAGACACAGTAGCAGTAACAGTATTGGACTGTCAGCCGCTGGAAATGTCACCCCTCAAAGCAATGCTAGCAGCCAACTCTGCCAGCGTCGCCAAACGAACCTCCCCCTACAGCGCAGCAATCAAACGCGGAGAAAATTCGACCACTTCCGCCTTAGCAGAGCTTTGCCAAGGCATAGCTGAACCTTATCTGGCCCTCCGGTGGCAATTCTCTCAAAACTTGCCAGTCATTCACGATAGCTGGTCAGACAACCAACAGGCTGTGCTGCTGCTAGAAGACTGCTCCCAATGGCCGCTGCTGGTAGAACGGTGGACTCAACCCGAAACTTCCACCCAGCAAATTTTATACTGGCTGCACGAAATGACAGAACTTTGGGCTGCCCTAGAACCCTGGCGCTGCCGGCAAAGCTTGTTGGAACTGACAAATTTGCGAGTCAACCCCGACTCTTCCTTTTCCTTGGCCTCTTTGCGGCTGCAATATCTCTATCCCGAACCCGCCGGCTCAAACCTCCAACTGGTAGATTTGGGGCAACTGTGGCAGGTGATATTTAGCCAGTCCGATCGCACTCAGTTTGGCGCATTGCTCGAACTGCTGCAACAAATGTACAGAGGCGAGATTAACACAATCGAAGAATTGCGATCGCGCCTAGAAACAGTTCCCCTCGAACTCCAACCCGCACCTTCACCAAGCTTAACCCCGACGCGCGGGCATTACCGCAGCCCCGACGAGTCGCCCCCCGACGTTGGCGAGGTCTTAACCCAGCCCATGCCACTCCAGATTTACAGCTTAGAAGACGCAGGCCTCACCGATGTTGGCCGCACGCGCGACCACAACGAAGACTTCTTCAGCATCTCGACTCAGCTCAACAAACTCGAAAGCTCCTTCGGTCGCATCTTTCACACCAAAGGGCTTTACATTCTCTGCGACGGCATGGGCGGACACGACAGCGGAGAAGTAGCCAGTCAATTAGCCGCTGAAACCCTCAGAGAATTCTTTCAAACCAGTTGGGAAAATCAACTACCTCCGGCAGACACCATCCGCGAGGGAGTGCTGCTAGCCAACAAAGCCATATTTGAAATCAATCAAAAGGACGGACGCTCCGGCAGCGCCCGCATGGGTACAACTCTAGTCGCAGTCTTAGTTCAAGACACCAAATTCGCCGTTGCCCACGTCGGCGACAGCCGCCTCTACCGATTGAGAAAGGGACAGCCCCTAGAAAAAATCACCTCAGACCACGAAGTAGGGCAGCGCGAAATTAAGCGCGGGGTTGACCCGGAAACTGCTTATGCCCGTCCCGACGCCTATCAACTAACTCAAGCCCTCGGCCCGCGAGACGGTAATTTTCTCAAGCCTGAGGTGCAGTTTTTAGAATTGTGCGAAGATACCTTATTAATTTTGGCTTCCGACGGCCTGACAGATAATGATTTGTTGGAAACTCACTGGCAGAACACTCTAGAACCCCTCTTCAATCCCCAAGCCGATCTCGACAAGGGAGTTGCCCAGTTGATTGAACTGGGCAACAAACGTAACGGTCACGACAATATCACGGCAATTATCATTCGGGCCCAGGTAGGTGCATTTGGATCTTAGAATCTGGATGCTGCCAACTTTTTTAAAGGCGGCGCCTTTCCCCCGCGACCGCCTAGGTTAAACCTGCAATTGTGGCAGAGAAAGGAAACAGCTTCGGCCGTTTCCCGGCAAGGCTTTACTGCCCACATTCCGCACCCTCAACTGGCACATAGGCGGAGTGAGGGGGGAAAAGTGAATCATCTGAGATCGAGCGTGAGTAAAAACACCCAAAAAGCTGTGCAACGCTCGCATCACCCAGTTAGGAATTCCTAAAAATTGACGTGAGGGTATAAATTAAATCTTCTTAACCCATAAAACGTCAAAAATCAGACCATTAACAACTATTAATTTCCCGCATATATCGCCTGCATTATGACAATAATACATCACTGCTGAATCAACCATTATTTAAATGTAAGTCAGTTTTACCAATCAATAATCGACTTTATTTCACAACAATAAATAATAAGACTTACAGGTGACTGGAAACAAATTTAAGATAGCTAACCGTTCGGATGTCAAATTAGAGACTTGTTGAACTCCTTGAATACAAACAGCATGAATCGATTGAAAACTTTGAAATATCCAGCGCAAACTAGGTCGATTAGTTGCTTTACCCAACTGATTTTTTATGGTTTTATTAGTGAGTTGCAAGTTTTGCCGGAGTAATCTTTGACCGAGAGTATAAACCAACAAACACAAACCCATTACCAAAGTTAAAGCCTCGATTCTTTCCGGGGACTTCAGAAACACGCTATCTGTAAAAAATAGTGGGTCCTTCAAAAACCCAAACCCTCTCTCTGCTGCCTGTTGTTCCTTATATTTCATAATCATTTCATCAGGATTTAATTGCGATACATCCAGCACATTAGTAGCTAAGATAAATCTGCCACTAGCTTTGGTTGTGCGGGCTAGCATACTAGCATCTAGTTCTAGTTCTGCTTGAACTTTAAATATCAAGTTAGAGCTAGAATTATCATGACAAATGGTCGAATTAATAGCTGGCTTTGCTGTAATTTGTCTGCTACTAACTTGGGTTAAATTATGATATTTTAGTTCTGTAGATAAACGACTTGCTGCTGCTGAGGCATCGGCGTCACAAGCAAATTCAATATTTGATAACTCTCGCAACTTTTTCTGACCATCTATTTCAGCTTTTTTCAGGTTTTTTTCTAATTTACGTCGGTCAGCATCCAGGGTAAGCTCATCTAATTTGGTATAAATTGTACTTGACAAAAAACCGCCAATAGACTTTATATCTGTGAAGCGAACTCAAACCTATAATCAAGTTTGAATCTTAACAAAGT
>JACJNY010000069.1 GCA_014695295.1 Microcoleus sp. FACHB-61
GGTGATGCGATAATTGCACAGCTCTTTGGGTGTTTTTACTCACTATTATCTCGGATGATTCACTTTTACCCTCTCAATCCGCGTATGTGCCAGTTGGGGGTGCGGAATGTGGGTTATACCGGGAACAAAAGCAATATTTCTGAGTTCGCTATTTTTTACGCTCCACCACATTTTTGTAATAGCAGCTTACAGCGACTGGCAGGCTGTGCTCTTAGGCTCCTTAGCTGTCTTCGCCGCCGGGATAGTTTGGTCGCACTCTTATCTGACTTACCGTTCGCTTTGGTCTAGTTATATCAGCCACGCGATCGCCGATTTTGCCCTCGCAATTATTGGTTGGCAAGTCCTCTTTAACTAGCTGCTTTTTCAGCGACTCTCGCCGGCAATTCTACAGTAAAAATTGACCCTTTTCCCAACTCGCTCTCCAAACCAATATCTCCACCCATCATCTGACAGAATTTCTTGGCGATTGCCAGTCCCAAACCCGTACCGCCGTACCTGCGAGTAGTAGACTCGTCCGCTTGCGTAAAAGCGTGAAATACTCTCTCCATTTGCTCTGCACTCATTCCAATTCCAGTATCGCTGACTTTGAAACTAATCCATTCTTCACAAGCCGAAATAGCCGATTCTGATTCTTTCTTCCTTTTTTCTCCTTCCCGCTTCGCTTCTAAACTTAAAACATCAGATTTTACTTCCTCCTCTCCCAGAAAACTAACTTTTTCTTCTTGCTTCCCCGTTCCCTCTCCTTTCTTCCTTCTAAAGCGCCTTACTTCTAAAGTAATTTTACCAGCTTCGGTAAATTTGCTGGCATTGCTCAGCAGGTTTAACAAACACTGATAAATCTTAGTAATATCAGTATAAACCGTGCCGATATCTGGCGGACAATGGACGGTCAAAACATTGCGATTTTTGTCAACCAAAGGTTTAATAGTAGTAGCGACATCGTTGATTAGTGTCGAAATTTCGCAGGTTTCTAAGTATAGTTCTATTCTGCCAGCTTCAATTTTAGAAATATCCAAAATATCATTAATGAGAGATAACAAATGTTGGCCTGCATTATTAATTCTTTGCAAATCCGGCAGTAATTCTTCACAATTCAGATCGGAGGCTTCCTCTTCTAACATTTCGCTGTAGCCGATAATCGCATTCAGAGGCGTGCGTAGCTCGTGGCTCATATTTGCCATAAATAAGCTTTTTGCTTTGCTAGCTTTTTCAGCTTCGGTGCGAGCTTTGTCTGCTTCCTGATTTTTGGCTTCCAAGCTAGCAAATAACTTTTGCAACTGCACAGCCATGCGATTGAAAGCTTTGGCTAAAGTTCCCAATTCATCTTGGCGCTCGATATTTACTCTCTGATTCCAGTCGCCGCTAGAAAGCTGTCTTGCTGCAACTGTCAAGCGCCCGATCGGCTGAACCAAACGGCTGGTTAATATCCACGCCAAACCGCCGACTCCCAAGACGGCAAGGGCGGCAATAGTAATTGCAAATTGCCAAAATAACTGTTCTTTTTCTAAGACTTCAGCTTCTTCCTGCAAGATAATTACGCCCCACCCACTGTCTAATTGATTCAGACATGAAAGCCATTTCACTCCCCGCTCATCGGCGAAGTAAAATGCACCACTTTTGCCTGCTAATAGGGTTTTCACTGGCGGATAGTTGCTGAGGTTTATTAGTTGCTTTCCCGCAAGTAATTTCGGGTCGGGATGAGCGATTAATTGACCTTTTTTGTCCACCAAAAAAGCGAAGCCTGTTTTGCCGATGCGGACTGTTCCGATCGAGCGAGCGAGGTCGCTCAATAATATACCTATAATAGCTACTCCTTGAATCTTTCCCAGTTGGTCGGCCGATCGATCAGTTGAATTTAATTGATGTGTTTGAGGAAATTGTTGTTGAAAATTAGTTGCTAGTTCGAGAAGCTGCTTGGTTGTAAAATCGACGCTGCCACCGGCCTGCAAGCCTGAATATTTTTTTTGAAATTGAGCAACGGCGTCGGCGGTGGCGTTTCCGTAAATTCCCGTAATGTCGTTTTTGTAATAGCCGAGTTGTTTGAGTTGCTGCTGCAATTCGCTGACTGAATTTCCTCCATCGCCCAAACTTAAACTAGCAAATTCCCGAATGGGTGTTGAGAAAATAACTGCGGGTTTTCCAGTTAAGCGAGATATCAAAGCTTGGTGGGTAATTTCAGTTCCAGCAACTGCACTTTTAAACCAATAGCGATCGCTGCGGTTGATGCGATCGGGCGGCGTGCCGCTGCCGCGGGCGACAACGTACCCTTCTAAATTGTAAGCTTCGGCAAGGTATATGTGGCTGTAACTGCGGTTGATGCCAACTAGCAGCGGCAACTGGGTGCTGGCATTCATGCTGATTATACTGGGATTTTGACTGATGCTGCGCAACACTCGAACGTTCATTTGTTCCCACCGCCAGATGCTTTCAGTTAAGACATCTGCTTTTAATTCTAGGTTTTGTTTCGCTTGCGATCGAATAATGTTAGCTGCGTGAAAACTGGCAAACCATATCGCTGCAAGCATCGGCGGCACAACCCCCAAGAGTACACCGATTGTCATCCGGAATCGCAAACTTAGGAAAAATGATTCTTTCATAACATGAATTTTTTTGTAAGCGAGGTTGTTTGATACATACCGCGAAGCTGCTGCTTAGGAGTCAAGGTTGGCACGATCTAAGCCGATCGGCCTAGAGTATTCCTTTTATCTTTACATGGTCATTTGATAATTTGCTGCTGAAGTCTTTTACGGTAATTACTTAGAGAGGACTTGGGCAGGGACGCTACATATACTCGCTCCAGAAGTGGCAATCGCTTTTGGGAACCCTTTCATTCGATCGCCTTTTATTAACGAATTTAAAACTCAGCCAGCTAATTAAATGTATAGCGGTGAAACTCTATGTTCTATAGCACAATTGGGAAATGTATTTTTTCAAACAGTCCTGGGCGCATCAAGCGGGTTTTTTCAGGGAAATACGACAAGTGAGGGCGAGGGATATCGGTTGAAAACCCGGTTTATTAACTCATTCGTGCGTTCAGGACGGTCATTCGCGCGATCGAGCCCCTGCAGGTATTTGAGAAAACCACCATCTCTGCATCCTCACAAAAAACCATATTTTGTCAAGAATACCTACAGGACAGTTACAAAAAAAATCCAAGTCGCCCATCGGTGTTTTGATCTGTGGGAGCGATCTGGAAATCAACATTTTCAAAGTAAGAGTTTCCTCTTTAATACAGTAAAAAATTTTGCCAACGGCGATGTCAATCTACTGAATAGTGTTACCAATGTTACCTTTAGCCCCCACAGTAAAAGTTGGGTGCTTTTCGGTTTCCCGTACATCCATTTCTGTAGCATAAGCAAGCTCTGTTATGTTAGACAGCAAATGTTGTTTAGCTTGGTGTTTGTCGCGAAAAAAGCTGTTGTTTGATAACGAATCTGTCTTTAGGAGGAACTTTCCGCCACAGAAAAATTATCCCTATAGTGGCTGTTTCGCGATCGCATGAGTTGTTATTATCCATTCAATGACAGCGAATTTGTGGCAGATCAATACTGGGGTGTTGCGAATAGTCGCTAGGTTGGATTCTATGTACACACCAGGAAAGCGGTAATTAATTTTCACCCGCCCCTCTTTCCTTTCGATCTCTAACATCAGCGCTGGTAGCAGCGCCGTAAGCGACTCGGAGTCTTCAGCGGGATTTAAAAATGAAAATCACCTTTGTTCTTCCTACTCTGTCTCTGACTGGTGGAATACGAGTAGTATCTATTTTCGCAGAACGTTTGAGAAAGCGAGGACACTCCGTGTTCGTCATCTCTGTACCCCACCCCCAACCGAGTATGCGCCAGCAAGTCAAGTCGCTGCTGCGCGGACGGGGTTGGATTTCCACACCTGAAAACGAACCCTCATTTTTTGATAACTTAGGTGTAGAACACAAAATTACCGATCACTACCGCCCGGTAGAGGACAAAGATGTACCTGATGCTGACGTAGTAGTGGCCACCTGGTGGGAAACCGCCGAGTGGGTAGCCAAACTCTCTCCCAGCAAAGGAGCAAAAGCTTATTTTATCCAGCACCACGAAGTTTTTGACTATCTACCTCAAGGTAGAGTAGAAGCAACCTGGATGCTGCCTATGCACAAAATTACGATCTCTCAGTGGTTAGTTGAGCTAGCTCGGACTAAATACGACGATAGCAAAGTTTCCTTAGCTCCTCCTACCGTGGACACCAAGCAATTTTACGCCTGTCCTCGCAACAAACAATCGGTTCCTACAGTTGGCCTAATGTACTCTACAATCTACTGGAAAGGAACCGACATTGCCCTCAAAGCTTTTTCCCTAGCTGCCGAAAAGATCCCCAACCTGCGTCTGGTTGCCTTCGGTACAGAGGCTCCATCCTCGGAATTGCCCCTACCGGCCAATGCCGAGTATGTAATTCAACCCGACCAAGACAAAATCAAAGATTATTACAGCAAATGCGATGCCTGGCTGCTGGCGAGCCGCTCAGAAGGCTTTGGCTTGCCCATTATCGAAGCGATGGCGTGCCGCACTCCCGTCATCAGTACCCCAGCAGGCGCTGCTCCTGAAATTTTGAGCGGCGGTACAGGCATACTTGTAAGACCAGAAGATCCCGAAGAAATGGCAAAAGCCATAGAGCGTATCTGTCAGATGCCAAATTCCAAGTGGCAAGCCCTGTCCGAAGCAGCCTATGCCAAGGTGAACAATTATACTTGGGATGATGCCACGGCTCATTTTGAAGCGGCATTGAAAGTTGCTGTAGACAAATCTAAGCAGCGCGAGGTTAACATAGTTTCCTGTTCTCCCTACTACGATGTGGCTCAAGGAAAAATTCCAGTTGGATGCTAACGCAACCATTTGAAATTATGCGCTAGCCGCTCGCTGTGGCGCGGGATGATCAGCAGAAACTCAATATCGTTTGGTGGGGTGCTTCTGCCAAAACTAAAATCGCCCATATCCTGTTTTCTACCCAGCAGTCTCGACACGTACGCTGACCGCACCGACTAGCGAATACTGGTTATAAAGCGATCGTCGGCCAAAATCTGAACCCGAGTGCAACGGAGGTTTTAAGGCTGGCGCCGTTACAGGTTAAACTTGTGTAGTCATCAAACCTCTCCCGATTTGTAATTGGGGAAATTCCCTGACGACAAAGTAAGATCGGGTCGACTATCAAGTGACGATCGCCTCCAGCAGACACCCGCACCCTGCAGAAAAGCCAAAAAGAGGCTGGTAAGTGGGAACTTGCTGTTATGGAGGAGTTTTAACCAGTATCCATCTTCAGCATCTATTCATGAAAATTACTTTTGTCCTTCCTACCCTTAGTCTTACAGGTGGCATGAGGGTTTTATCTATCTACACAGAACTTCTCCAAAAGCGAGGACACAAAATAGTTATCGTCTCTACGCCCCCGGGGCAACCGACTTTGATGCAACAATTGCGATCGTTGCTCAGAGGTAGGGGTTGGCAGTCCGCTCCCAAGAAACAACCGTCTCACTTTGACAAGGTGGATGTCGAAACCCGAGTTCTCGAAACCTACCGTCCAATTACCGACCTGGACGTACCTGATGCCGATATTATCATGGCTACTTGGTGGGAAACTGCCGAGTGGGTGGCAAAACTCTCTCCGAGTAAAGGAACAAAAGTATATTTTCTTCAACACTACGAGGCTTTTGACTATGTACCAAAAGGTAGAGTAGAGGCAACTTGGCGGCTGCCGATGCACAAAATCGCTGTGGCCCAGTGGCTGGCCGACATAGCTCGGAATGAATACGGCGATTTGTCTGTATCTCTCGTCCCTCCTACGGTGGACACCAAACAGTTTTATGACCCCCAGTCGCGAGCGAAGCAGCCGCGAGGCAAGCAATTAGTTCCCACAGTCGGGATGTACTATACTACAACTCCTTGGAAAGGCTGCGATCTTGCCCTGAAAGCTTTCTCTATAGCTGCTGAAAAAATTCCTAACCTTCGTTTAGTTGCCTTTGGTTGCGGCGGCGATACTCCTCCTTCCAATTTGCTGCCTAAGGGTACTGAGTATAAGAAAGCACCTACTCAAGACGAACTAAAAGAATTTTACAGCAAATGCGATGCTTGGCTGTTTTCCAGCAGATCCGAAGGCTTCGGCTTGCCAATTTTAGAAGCTATGGCTTGCGGCACTCCAGTCATCGGCACTCCTGCTGGTGCGGCTCCGGAACTACTTGCTGGCGGGGGTGGCATACTTGTCAAGCCAGAAGACCCAGAGGATATGGCAAAAGCGATCGAGCAGATTTGTCAGTTGTCTGATGCCGAATGGCGGGCCATGTCCGAGACTGCTTTGGACACGGTGATAAATTATACCTGGGAGGATGCAACTAATCTCTTTGAGGCGGCACTTTACGCTGCTTTGGAACGTCAGGCACAATTAACGGAGAAGGCGTAAAATTGAGGTTGATTTAAAAAATTGGGGTTGGGCGATCGTTTAAGCGAGAATTTTTATCGGGCACATTGAGTTGTCTTTCTACAATTTTACTGCCAAAAAAGACCTATGGTTGCATTAATCCCACTTGCTATGTTCGGCTTTATTCCAGTCGTTTTTTACCTGTTTGTGAGGTTTCCGGCTCAGCGGGCGGTAATTATAAGTTTTGTGGCAGCGTGGCTGTTTTTACCGCAAGCTTCTTATCCCATCCCCTCATTGCCACCGTATACCAAAATCTCTGCAGCTTGCTACGGCATTTTGCTGGGGACTCTTATCTACGATACTGCGCGCCTCACATCTTTTAAGCCCGGTTGGCTGGACGTGCCAATGGTAATTTACTGTTTGTGTCCAATTTTTTCACAAGTTAGTAATGGCGGCAGCCCGATTTCTCCGACTGTCAACCAAATCGTTACTTGGGGTCTGCCTTATTTTTTAGGACGCTTGTATGTGGGTAGTTTAGACGGGCTGCGACAATTGGCGATCGGGATTTTTGCAGGTGGGTTGGCCTACATTCCTTTTACTTTAATTGAAGGGGTTAGGGGCCCAATTCTGCACCAAATGATTTACGGCGTCAATGCCTTTGAGGACTGGGGTCAAGCAAGGCGTCTGGGGGGGTGGAGACCGGTAGTATTTATGCAGCACGGTTTGATGGTGGGCCTGTGGATGATGACAGCAGCCTTAATTGCTGTTTGGCTTTGGCAAACTGGGACGCTCAAAAAGTTTCAGGGTCGCAACATCAAGACTTTAGCAATTATATTAACTATCGCTTTTTTCCTGTGCCGTTCTACTGGCGCCTACAGTTTATTTGGAATGGCGTTGCTCGTATTATTCTCTGCCAAGTGGTTTCGCACCTCTTTGCCCCTGCTATTTATAATTGGATATATAGTGTTTTATCTGTACATAGCTGCATCGGGTCAATTTTCGAGCAAAGATGTGATTGACTTCATCACTCAAATATTTGGCGAAGAACGAGCCGGCTCTCTGAAGTTTAGATTTGACAATGAAGAGATATTGGGCGAAAAAGCGCGGCAAAGATTTCTTTTTGGCTGGGGGGATTCCGGCGGAAACCGCGTGTACGACGGGTACGGTAATGATATCTCGGTCACCGACAGCTTATGGATTATTGCATTTGGCATCAACGGTGCAGTCGGTTTAGTTAGTTTATTTTCTTCATTGTTACTTCCTGTTATCGTCTTTTGCGTGTCCAAGTATCCCGCCAGAACCTGGTCTAATCCCAAAGTAGCGCCCGCTGCCGCCCTGGGAGTAGCCTTAACTATGTACGTGTTTGACTGTGTTTTGAACGCTATGACTAACCCGATTTTTGCGCTGATTGCTGGAGGAATATCGGGTCTGGTCTTAAAAGCTCCAGAAAGTCTTAAGGCTAAGAAAACCACTTCGCTCCCCAGAAGACAGTCGCTGGTTCACCAAAAATCAGGATAATTTTCAGGAATGCGATCGCGGCTTCGCTCAAAGCTTGAAAATATCTTGCATTCGCTGGATACAAAAAATAAAAAATCTACCCTTTTTGCATACACTAAAGTTCGGAAGTTGCGATGTATTTCTCAATAGGATGAAATTAATTTCAAAAATTATTTTTGAAATTAATTTGCAATGCTTGAACTATTAGCAGGGGATGGGTTTTTTATTAAAACAGTGTGGCGATTTGTAAACAACATTGCCCTTCATACACTTTTTGCTAAAACGAGCTGATTCTTTACACAATCTTTAAAAAACCTGACTGGACAGGTAGGGTGTACGGGGATATACTTAAAAAATTATATTCACTGAAGCGCCCCAGTAGTGAAAACACGAGGCTGTATTGTGGGTTATAATAGTTTGAGTTGTAGTTTAATATAAAGGTGGAAGGGAATAATACATGAAAACAGTTAATTTATTGAATGTCTCGATAGATAACTTGTCAATAACAGAGTTGTTTGAAAAACTCGACTCCGAAGGTGGTGTCGTATTTACGCCAAATGTAGACCACTTGATTAAGTTGCAGTATGACCGCGACTTCTATGAAGCTTACAATAAATCTAGTTATAGAGTCTGCGACAGCCAAATATTGATGTATGCCTCCAAGTTTTTGGGTACTCCTATCAAAGAAAAAATTTCAGGTTCTGACTTGTTTCCTGCATTTTATATGTATCACAAAGATAACGAGAACATGAAAATATTTTTGCTGGGAGCTGCTGAAGGTATTGCTAAGAAAGCCCAGGAAAAAATTAACCAAAAACTTGGTAGAGAAATAGTGGTTGAAGCACATTCTCCTTCTTTTGGCTTTGAAAAGAATGAGGAAGAGTGTGAAAAAATAATTGACGCGATCAATAAATCAGGAGCTACAGTTCTCGCAATAGGGGTGGGAGCCCCCAAGCAAGAGAAGTGGCTGGTTAAATACAAGAGCAAATTAACACACGTCAAAATTTTCTTAGCAGTAGGTGCAACCATTGATTTTGAAGCTGGTTGCAAAGCAAGATCTCCCAAATGGATGAGCGAAGTCGGCATAGAATGGGCGTACCGACTGTTAAGTGAACCGAGAAGGTTGTGGAAAAGATATTTGATAGAAGGTCTGCCTTTTTTCCGATTAATCTTAGAACAAAAATTAGGGTTTTATAAAAAGCCTTTCCTTGAGGGCAAAACCAGGAAGCTAGAATGGGAAGGCGGTTCCTAAAAGCTGGATCGACAAATATCTAGCGTAAATTAAGCTGAGTATGAGAGAAAGTGCGCTTGACTTCAAGGTAAGGCGGATGCAAGCTGTGGATAGTCCGATCGCACATTCTCTCAAAATTATTCATTTTTGCTTTCAAGTCCAGGTAAAATCGGAATGAAACCTCTTGTGGAAATTCCTGATTAGGGATGCAACCGATGAATCTGCCTTCTTTCTTGTGGTTGTGGAAAATAGCTGCTTGGTCAATGGGTGTCTCCCTGTTAGCTTACCTGTTGCTGGCCGTTACTGGAACTTGGATGTTTGGGGCCCGCACTACGAAACAGCCGCGACCCAAATGGCTGCGTCCCTTTCATTTAGCGACTGGTGCGGGGATGGCAACTTTGGTAATTTTACTAATGGGAATTGGCGTAGTCGGTACGCTGGGATACTACGGCAACTTAGGCCACTCGGCTCATTTACCGGCGGGGTTAACTGTTGTGGCTTTGGTGTTGATTTCTGTTGCAAGCGGGCTGCAAATTGGCCCTAAACATCCTTGGGCGCGTCCCCTCCACATCGGCACTAATTTAGCTTTGTTTGGGGGATTTGTGACTGTGTTGCTCACGGGATGGACTATTGTACAAAAATATTTGCCGAAAGTCTAAAAATTATGTATTAGGTTTAACTTGACGCGCGAATTATAGGGGTAAGGTGCTCCGTGCGCACCCTACATAATTAAGTTTAGTTTGACGCGCGAATTATAGGGGTAAGGTGCTCCGTGTTCACCCTACATAATTAGGTTCAGAAGCAGTATTATATATTAGCTGTGAAACCTAAAATATGTTGAGCGGTAATCTGCGGCTTTTCTAAGTGGGGAACGTGTCCGCAATCGGGTATCCAAATTAGTTGGGAATTTGCTATTGCCCTTGCAAACTTTTCCGCATCCGCCGTCCCCAAAATTCGGTCTTGTCTTCCCCACAAAATCAGCGTCTGCTGCTGAATTTGCGACAATTTTTCCCCAAAACCTCCGTAACCGCCGCTTTTGGTAAACGCAATTAAAGCTTCATTCCACTTGGGCATTTCCAGGTGCAAAGCGGCGCAAATTTGAGCGTCGCTTGAGGCTAGTTTTCTATCGAAATAAGCATTGACGCTAATTCGCTGGCGAATTTTGGGATTGCGTAAAAATGAAGTTGCCAGATATCCTAAAGGAGGAATTAAAAATTTTCCCTTATTAGAACTGATGGCAAAGCCTGCGCTATCTATTAACACTAATTTTTTAACAGCTTCGGGATAATTGAGAGTGAAATCAATTGCTGCTGCACCTCCCATTGATGCGCCAACTAAGACTACAGGCTGCGAAATTAGCGTTTTCCAAAAATAGTAAAGGTGACTTTCAATTGCCCTCGCGCTGAAGGGCAAACCTGCAACTCTTTCTGTAAACCCAAAACCCAACAAATCAACCGCCCAAGTTTCATTTTCGGTGGCCAGCAGCGGCAATAGGCGGCGGAATTCAAACACGGAACTGTCGAAGCCGTGAATTAGCAAAATCGGCGTGTTGCCGCTGCCTTGGCGCACGTAGGTTGTGGCAATTGGCTCTGAATTTAGGGGAGTTGTAATTGCCTCCCGTTGAATGCTTTGGGCTAAGGCAATTGAGGTAGATTCTGTGAGTTGTGCAATCGATTTTGGCAGAAAACTTGCTGACATAATTCTTGATAAATTGTGAATCCGTAGGGGCGATGCCCCTGCGATCGCCCTGATAATTAAGTATATATGCTCGATTGCCCGCTATTTGAGGATTTAGGGCGATCGAGCTCCTTAAAATTGGAGGGGTACTTAGTATGCTTCTACACAAACCAAGGCTGAGTTTGTTAACATCCTGGTAAAATATTTGAGAATTATTAATAATAATTCCTTTTTAATTTACTCTGCTTAAGAACAGTAAGCCTTCCTTCCTCGTGGTTACAGCGCAAATTGGCATCTAACGCAAGAGATATTCAAACTAGGAACCCCCAAAATACGTCTAATTTTTGGGTGCAGGGAATACCTGAGTCCGAAATATTAGAGGGTAACGAGCTCGCTAAAACGGGTAATTTTACGGTTAATGCGATTGCTGGTACGATCGTATTAATAATAAATCTCTATTTTTTCGTACAAGCAAGCCGAAACAACTTGTTACTAAAACCGATGTACTGCCAAAACCAATGAAAGAAAACACATAAAAATACGCCCAACAGAACCAAGAGTCAAGGCCCAGAAAGTTCGATGGTTTTACTTTTTATGGCGAGACACCTGAAGTTTCTCGAACCCAAGACAGCAGCACAGAAACTCAGCCAGACTTACCCCAAAATAAGGCGTTGCTGAATTAAGGTATCATTAGTTCAAAGAGAAATTTGCAAACAACAATTAACTAAAAATTATCGCCAATAGAATGTCTTGAATGTCAATCCAATCATGTCAATAAAAAGCGGCAGAAAAAAGGTAAACATAATTATTTTTGTGTTGAGTGTGATAGGCCATTTATAGACTGCTAACAACCCCATAAAGCTTACGCTCAACAAGTTAACCATGAATGCTAAAAATGTATGTCGCTGGTATGGGTTTTCAAGCGATACAGAGAGTAAAAAGTGCTCATAATACGACAATAATTAATTGGGTAAAACAGGTTGGATAACTTCTACGCCTAGGCTTACGAACTAGACACATTTCTCGATGTTAAAAAACTAGATTAATTAGAAACATTTATTATTATATCAAAAAAACCTTCCATTTGATTGTGGACAGCAGTAAGCCACTTCAAAACAGGTATTTTAGCATGGATTTTAGGAGACATATCACGCCAAAACATTTAAACCTTTATGGGATATCGTTGAAAAATGGAGATGCTATTTTTACGTAGCGAATGACCCAAAAGTTTATCCAATGTTTATTCCCGATGGCGACCAAATCATCTGTAAAACTTGTATGACAAGAGTTGAAGGTGAAACTACAAGACTCAGACATTATCTGGCTCGATTGAAGAGAAAAAGTATTTGTTATTTTAAATCATAAGAAATGCTCAAAAATTCAATTATTTACTAATTCACGTTTCTCAAATTCGATGACGTTCCCATTCCATATTAAAGTAATTATTTAGATACCCTGGTTTAAACGCTATTCGACCTGCCTCCGTCAGCGGTGATAGCCAAATCATACCTCTATTCAGCAACGCCGAAAAACCAAGCCGATCGCCGGATTTGGTTTCGCAGGCAAATCGAAACGAAATTATCAAGCATGGACGGTTAAGGAATCGTGCTTTATGTTCACCAATTTCGACTCTTTACCGGACACTATCGCTGCCTCTAAGCAAGGGATGGGAATCGAGTAAATGTTCCGTAATTGTCAAACAAGAAGCGATAATTTAGATGGAAAATGGTTAAGAGTAACAGACTAATTAAGATGAATTTATTTATAACAATCTCATCTATTTGCGACATAATTGAAAGCACTATCTTCCGAACAAAAATTACAAAAGTATGCTTCTGGCCCCAATGAACCTCAAATAACTTATCGCCGACACAGTACATTGGGGAGTGTTTGTGAAATTTGATAGTGATTGAGATTTCTTTTTTTTTCGGCAGAATTTGGCATTTCTTGCCTGGTATTCAGACAAAACCAGTAAACGCGATTGTGGCTAACCTGAGCAATTAGGGAGTCAAGGCAGCATGGACACTGTTTTTCCATCGGGTTAAAGTTGAAAATTCATCAACCAAGCTGACTCGCTCATATCGGGGTCGGCTTCGCAGTCAATTAGTAACAGATTCAGCGTAGTTTGTACTTTTAGACTGCGCGGGATGCCGGCGGGTACAAACACAAATACTCCCGGTTTTAAAGTGACTGTTCGATCGCACACCGTGAGAGTTCCCACTCCTTCTAAGACGGCGAGGGTTACATCTTTGGAGTTATCGAAATCAGGTATTTCAGAATTTTTACCCAAACTCATCAGTTTTTGGCTGTCGGCGGGTTGTCCGTCGCTGATTCGATCGGCTGACGCGGAAACTATTGCTGCTGTCACGGTGATTGGCCTCCAGGTATTGTTAACTTCCGGCAGTTATTGCAATTAATATTCAATAAGCTACCATGCAAATTCGATAGATTGTCAAGAATCAAACATTAAGATTTGTTACCAAAAGCTGTCAAGCTAGGTCTAAGCTTAGCGAAAACAGCCCTCAATTCAGACAGGGCGGTAATTTCGGGCTGTAGGAGTGAGATCTCCGATGGCTTAAATTTAAAAATACTTGCTAATAATTTGCAGTTAGTTGTCGAAATTAGGTTTGTAGGGCGATCGCCAATATACCAATTCTCAATTGCCCGCAATACACAAAGGATACGGCGCCGTGCCATGTCCCTAGGGAATATCTGTATTTCACCCAACAGGGTAAGGTGTACCGCTGCGTGCGCACCCTACAAAATACCATAGAGGCGGGTTTTAGCCGGATTTGTCGATGCTCGCAAAAATCCGTCTCAAACTCGCCTCTAATGACAACAGTTAACAATCAACAATCAACAATCAACAATTAACCGACTAATTCTTCGCCCCTACGCCAACATACATAATCGACGTATCCTCATTAATTTTGATTTTAAACAAGCCAGACTTTTTGTAATCAACATAGTTAGCGATATTAGAAATTAGCACTTGAGAAACTTTTTGGAAACTTTCCCCCGAAGGAAATAGCTGCTTTCCACTGGTAAAATTCCCCCAAAAACCGTGCATCAGGGCTAAAATAGCGCCCATTTCTCCAAACATATCAAAACCTTTAATTTCAATCTTGCCGAAACCCGTATCGCGCATTACCACAGACAGTTCATCCGGGGTAACAAACTTTTCCCAATCGTGAACGCCCCGCTTAATTTCCTGCAATGTATTTTCCATCAGCCCAATCATTACAATTTGCGAGGAAAAAGTTCGGTTGATTGTATCAAAAAAGAACAGTCCCCCAGGCTTGAGAATCCTGTGAACCTCAGACACAACTTTTTTGTAATCGGCAACGTGTTCTAAAACATCCACGCAGATTACAGCATCAAATGTATTGTCAGCGTAGGGCATATTTTCGGCAAAACCCTGCCTGTAGTCAATCTCAAAACCGCTGGTAACTGCGTGATTATGAGCTGCTACAATACATTTGTTCGATCGATCTATTCCAGAAACAATAGCGCCTCTCTCGGCCATAAACTCGCAAGAAAAGCCGCCACCGCACCCGACATCTAAAGTTTTCAGCCCTTGCCAATTAGTCGCGTGTCTGTCGAAAAACTCAAATCTGGGTTTGTTTAGATGGTATAAGGCATAAATTTTAGCATTTTCGTCCCACCAATTATCGGCATTTTCCTCATAAAATTCTAAATCATTTTTTACTTCAGTTTTCTGCACGATTTTCTCAGTCCTGATTAGTGGAAAATATAGAGGGCGATTGCACTTTTGCCTGATTTTATAGGAATGACGCCAACAAACCCGGTTTCTGTGAAAAATCCGAGGTTTCGTTACGAGTTCGCAGGCAGACATCGGGTTTCTGCATCCGCGCGCGTAAGTTCTATTTTTTCGTTAGTTGTGAATCGCCACAGTTTTTTATTATAATATCTCTGGCATAAATTTCAACCAGATGAATCGCGTTTCTATTATCATCCCAGCCCTCAACGAAGCGACTTGTCTGGAACGCACCCTCCGCCAACTCAGCATCCTCAATCCTCCCGCTTGGGAAGTGTTAGTGGTAGACGGGGGCAGTCAAGACGAAACAACGGCGATCGCACTTTCGGCTGCCACCCGCGTTATTTCTAGCAGTACAGCCGGACGTTCCTTGCAAATGAATTTAGGTGCCGAAGTCGCCACCGGCGAAATTCTGTGCTTTCTCCACGCCGATACTTTAGTTCCCGACGACATTGTAGCAGTTATCCAGAAAACATTGTCCGATGCCGAAATTTCCGGGGGCGGGTTTATCTCCCTGATGGCTGGCTCGCAGCAAACAAGATGGGGTTTTTCCCTCCACAACTACCTGAAAACTTATTACGCGCCGCTGTTATTTCGACCTCATTTATTTTTCAAAGGATTGCGCCTGCTGTTTGGCGACCAAGTTATTTTTTGCCGCCGTACCGATTTTTGGGAATGCGCTGGTTTCGATGCTGCGCTGCCAATTATGGAGGAAGCGGATTTGTGTTTGAAGTTAGTGCGGCGGGGGAAACTTAAGTTAGTCAATCGGGTAGTGGAAAGTAGCGATCGGCGAGTGGCAAATTGGGGCGAATTGAAAGCAATTGCCATCTATCTTTCGATTGGTTTTTTGTGGGGTTTTGGCGTTTCCCCGACGTATCTCAAGCAGTTTTATGAAGACATCCGTTGAAACACAAAATTTGATTAAATTCCCAGAATGTACTGGCTGTAATTTTTGGGCAAAACTTTCTGCAAGAGGTAAATAATCGCCCAACAAGCCAACAAAGTCCCGGTAACTAAAAAGCCGAGCTTCAGCAGCGGATGTACGGGGTCAATAAACTTATAAAACACTAACAACACATATTGCACTACTGTCGAATCCAGGAGATATATAGGGAATGAATAAGCAGCCAATATTTTGACCATCCCAGATATTCTACTGGGAAGTGCGATACTCTTAGAAAATGCGAGGATGGACAATACGAAGAAAATTGCGTATCCTTGAGAAGATATTTTAAAAAACGAGCGGAGAAACCATCCCTCCGAATTAACTCCACTTATCAGGTAATATTCCCAAATGCTCGCTAGATAAAAGAGGATAGTTATCGCTAAAACTGGCATTTTTATGCCTTCGAGAATGGGTTGAATTCTGTTATACTTTCCGCCCAAAAATAGACCTGTTGAAAATGGCAAAATCCAACTAAAAATCCAGCGCTCCATCAAAGGTAGAGGTATTGATATGAATTTGATAGCGGTTAAGTAGAAGAATATTGTAAAAATTGTTTGAATTATTAAACCCAAGACCCAAACTTTTCTGGCTTCTAAAAAATTTAACTTCACGAGAAGCCACCACCAGCCGTAGCATTGAACAATCACAACAATGAAGTAATAGGGAGGCATCACCGAGCCTGTCAGGATATCTCTGAATAATGATAGTAAATCAATTTTTTGGAGTTCCCCCAAATTATTTAAGATGTACAAAGCTACTGACCAGAACAGATAGGGGGGTAAAATTCTTGACAGTCTTTTTTTGACTACCAATGCGGGATTATTTTGATTTTCCAGTTTGTTGGTGAGAAAAAAACCGCTCAACAGTAAAAATGCAGGTACGCAAAATAGTTGCAATGTATCGAGCGCGACAAATAGAATTCTGCGCTCGGGAAATGCCAAGAACCCAGCATGAGTAATCACAACACTGACGATCGCTAAAGCTCGGATCAAATCAAATTCAGCGAACCGATTAGAAACTTTTTGCATGGTAAAAATTTGATTGCAAAAATTTGATTTAAATGAGGAATTTTTTGTCTGATACCAAATCCGGGTTTGCTACCCCTTTTATCATTCGGCGGTTGAAACCGCTGCATAGAGTCAAACTTTCGTCCGAGCAAAGGGAAACTAAGAGATAAAGGGGGTCTTTAAGCCGGATTTGGTATGATGAGTAGAATAGCATAAAAGGTTATATTTGCTCCTATCTTCACAAAACTTATCTCGGCCAAAAATAAGTCACCGAGTGCTGGGATTGAGGAAAAAAGAGTATAAAGACTATCAAAAAAAAAAGTCTACCTAATTTAGGTAGACTTTTATAAAGGTTGCAGCAATGAGCTAACTGTTGGCTAACCGTTGGTGTGATGGATGTGCGACGCAGAAACACTATCCAACCGATCGCGCCCGTTGCGGATCACGCGCAGCATATCGCTCAGCTTGTGCTCGATATTATCGAGCACTTGGTCGGCATAATCGTCGGCTCCGTTTTGAATTTCTTCGCATTCAGCCATCGCCCTCACTCTCATCTCTTCCAATTCTTCTTGAGCTTGGTAGCGAATTTGTTCGACTTCCGCCAGCGTCGCCTGCTGAATTGCCTCGCAGTCGAGCAAAACTTGCTGTCGCAACTGATCTGCTTCTATCTTCGCCTGCTGGAGCAGGCCCATATCGTTTAAAAGTTCTGCAGCTCGCTGTTCTGCTGCTTCTATCACTTCCTGAGCGTAAAGTTCCGCCTCTTGAAGCAAGTCATCCTTGTGCCGGATGATCGCCTCGGCTTCCTGAAAGGCGATCGGCAAATTTAACCTCACCAAGTCTAACTGATCGAGCAACTGTTCTTCATCCACCAGAGTGCGTCTGGTCATAGGAATTCGCGGGCTGTCGAGAACAATTTCCTCAAGCCTGTTTAATTCCCGCTGGATGTCTACTCCTGCGGTTCTGGTGGGGTCTCCGAAGGCGGCTGTGTTCTGAGGTGATTCGTTCTCAGTGCTGCGTCCGGTACTGTCGGGTTCGATGCGAGTTGGTTCCTGCTGGCGTAACATTTGTAAATATCTAGGGCGACGTGTTTCGGAACAAGATGATCTACGGAGCCACCAAACTTGGCTATTTCTTTAACTACACTACTACTTAAAAAGCTGTACTCGTTAGAAGTTGCCAAAAAAACTGTTTCAATTTCACCCAGAAGGGTTTTATTGGTGTGGGCCATCTGGAGTTCCATTTCAAAATCTGTTAATACCCGGAGCCCCCGCAGCAGCACTTTGGCTTGTCGCATCTTAGCATAGTTTACTGTCAAACCCTCAAAACTGTCTACTTCTACGTTTGGCAAGTGTTGGGTAGAGCGCAGGATCTGCTCGATCCGTTCCTCTACGGTAAAGAGAGGGGTTTTGCTGGGGTTTCTGACTACCGTAACAATTACCAGATCAAATAGTTTAGATCCCCGCTCGATGAGATCTGCGTGACCGAAGGTAATGGGGTCAAAGCTGCCTGGATAGATTGCAATCACGAGTTTGGCTCAAGGGAGTGGGAGGGGGGGAGTGGGAAAATGGGGGAGTGGGGGAGTGGGGGAGTGGGAGGAAAATCTTCACGCTTGACTTAAGTCTCTCAACATCTATCCGTTAAATCCCGTACATTGCTCGTTGCCGAACTTCCTTCTACTTTTTCATGGAATGAGCTTTATAGAAAGTTTCGAGGCTTTGCTTGTCGCCCACAAACCGCCAGTGCCAAGGCTCGTAACTGACGCCTTGGCGATTGTTTTTGGGGAAGGACATTTCAAAGCTGAAGGCGACGGCGTTGGCTTCTAACCACTTGAATGCTTCGGTATTTTCAAAACTGGGACTGAGGTTGTTTTCCGGGGCGCTGCCGTCGCCGATGTCGATCGCGTAACCGGTGTGGTGTTCGCTGTAACCTGGTGGGGCGCTGACTTCGGCTCGCTTGCTGGCGTTTTGCCTGCGTTCGGCTTTTACGTCAAAAAATACGTGCTGTTGGTCTTGCAGGGAGCGAAAGCCGGATATGGGAGCGAAGTAGATGCCTGATGCCGCTGCGGCGTTGGCCATTTCCTGATATTTTTCTGCTGCTGAGGTGCGCAGTTTGACGCTACCGTCGGGGGTGACGCTTACCAAGTCCTTGGCTGGTGCTTCTGGGTACGGCAAGTGTCCCAGCAGGTTGTCTGGGGTTGCGGCGGCGGTGGCTTTTGGGTTGGTAGCTGGACTCGCGACCGATGCAGACGGCGAACTCACCGGTGTTGGGTTTTGTTGAGTTTGCTCTGCCTGACTGGTGGCTGGGAACAAGTTAAAGTTGAGGTGCAGCCAGATGCTGACCCCACAGGCTAATGCGGCCAACCCTAGCAGTTTCCAAATCAGCCCTTTTTTCTTGGACTGACTCTGCCCTACTTCTAGGTATGGGTGGTCTCGCACTGCTTCTGGAATTTCGTCGGCGACAAGCTCCGAGGCTTGCGGGGGTTTTCTTGACAGACTAGCGTTATCCAAGCCAGCTCCACTCCTGCACTTCAATAAGGCTCAACGTTAAAAATTGTAGACCGATATGGGCGATCGAACAGCTACAATTGCCGCTGAGAATATATCATCTCTTTCTGACCTCGCCCCGTCCCATCCGCCAACTCTCGCATCTGTTGCTTGGGCCCACAGTCGATCGTCCCTGCGAGGTCGAACTGGTTGGCGCTGGTAGCGCTGGTCTATTTTAAGTGTAATTTGTTACTGTTCGACAAAATCCAACAATTCTTCGATCGACACATCAAACGTCCGCGCCAATTTTAGCAGAGCACCGATGTCAGCCATTGCCATACCGGGCGATCGGGCATAACTTTTAACTGTCTTGTAGGATACTCCAGAGCGATCGGCTACTTGCTTTAGCGATCGGCCTTCTCTCGGTTGCGCTCCCATAATCTGAATTTTAGCCGATCGGCAGTTTAATCCTACAGCCCGCCCGATCGCCCCTTGACTCCATGCGCTACAATTATTAAGAAATCTTTAGTTAGATCCGTTTAACGTTCCAGACGCATTATGAGTCTTCCCATTCGCAACGTCGCCATCATTGCTCACGTCGATCACGGCAAAACCACCCTTGTGGACGCTCTCCTCAGACAGTCCGGGATCTTCCGCGAAGGGGAAGAAATCCCAGATTGCGTCATGGACTCCAACGACATCGAGCGCGAGCGTGGCATTACCATCCTTTCCAAAAACACCGCCGTCAGGTACGGAGAAACCCTGATTAACATCGTCGATACCCCCGGACACGCGGACTTCGGCGGAGAAGTCGAACGAGTTCTCGGGATGGTTGACGGCTGTCTGCTGATCGTAGACGCCAACGAAGGCCCGATGCCGCAAACCCGCTTCGTGCTCAAAAAAGCCCTAGAAAAAGGACTGCGCCCGATCGTCTTTGTGAATAAGATCGATCGCGATCGAGCCGACCCCCACAAAGCCGTCGATAAAGTTTTGGATCTGTTCCTCGAACTAGGTGCTGACGACGATCAGTGCGAATTTCCCTATCTCTTCGGTTCCGGCTTAAGCGGTTACGCCAAAAAACACCTCGAAGACGAAGGGGTAGATATGAAGCCCCTGTTTGAAGAAATCCTCGACCACGTACCACCCCCCGTAGGCGACCCCAACAAGCCACTACAACTGCAAGTAACCACCTTAGATTACTCAGAATACGTCGGTCGCATTGTCATCGGCCGCATCCACAACGGCACGATTAGAATCGGCCAACAAGCAGTCTTAATCACAGAAAGCGGCGCGCTTGTCAAATCAAAAATTACCAAATTGATGGGCTTTGAAGGCCTGAAGCGGATTGATATCCCAGAATCTTCTGCTGGTAATCTTGTCGCCGTTGCTGGTTTTGCTGATGCGTATATTGGCGAGACAATTACCTGCCCCAACGACCCGCAAGCGCTGCCTTTAATCAAAGTAGACGAACCAACTTTGCAGATGACTTTCTCTGTGAACGATTCGCCGTTCTGCGGTCAAGAAGGTAGTTTGGTAACATCGCGACAAATTCGCGATCGGCTGATGCGCGAACTCCAAACCAACGTCGCCTTGCGCGTCGAAGAAACCGACTCTCCCGACAAATTCCTCGTATCCGGCCGTGGCGAACTCCACCTCGGAATCCTGATCGAAAATATGCGTCGCGAAGGATACGAATTTCAAGTATCCCAGCCCCAAGTAATCTTCCGCGAAGTCGGCGGTCGTCCCTGCGAACCCTTTGAATGTTTGGTGTTAGACGTACCCGAAGAAGCAGTCGGCGGCTGCATCGAACGCCTCGGTCAGCGGAAAGCTGAAATGCAAGATATGCACGTCAGCAGCACCGGTCGCACCCAAATCGAATTTTCAGTCCCCGCTCGCGGTTTGATTGGATTCCGAGGCGAGTTCATGCGGTTGACTCGCGGCGCTGGAATTATGAACCACAGCTTCCTCGACTATCGCCCCCTCGGTGGAGAAATTATCGCCCGTCGCAACGGAGTATTGATTTCCTTTGAAGAAGGAGTTGCAACTACTTATTCACTGAAAAATGCTGAAGACCGCGGCGTATTTTTCATTACCCCCGGAACCAAGGTTTACAGAGGGATGATTATCGGAGAAAACAACCGAGATGAAGACATGGAGCTGAATATTTGCAAGTCGAAGCAGTTGACAAACCACCGCGCATCTGGCGGTGAAGAATTGGCGCAATTGCAAGCGCCAGTCGATATGAGTTTGGAGCGTGCTTTGGAGTACATCGGTCAGGATGAATTGGTGGAAGTAACACCGAAATCAATTCGCTTGCGGAAGGTTTCTAAGAAGTTGGTCAAACGCTAAAAAAACTTGTAGGGTGCGCATTGCGCACCTTACTGGTGAAACGCTAAAAAAGCTTGTAGGGTGCGCATTGCGCACCTTACGTTTTATCTGCCGTAAAAACCTGTCAGAACTTAAAAAGTTATATATTATCCAATTGTGCTTTGGTTATTTTACTTACAGCGTCTTCCAGGTTGATGAAGTGTAGGGACACGGCCATGCCCTGTCCCTACGGGGATAGAACGATAGGCGGGGTACTTCATAAACGTGGAATCTGCTGTAATTATCCACTTAGAAACTGATATTTATCAGTAGATGTTTCCCCCAAAGCGTTTAAACAATGCAAATAAGGTTCTCTGAGAAGCACAAGTATTCGGATTAGATAAAACATTTTCAACATTAAGTCGATCGAGAATACGGCCGCCGTGTTCTTTTTCATTAAATACAGAATATATGTGTTTTAGTTTATCTTTGGGATGCCTAATAGTTTGATTTTATTATTGATTTCTATATCATAGTCTGCCTTTAATGTCAATCGACACATCGGGCTTCTCATCGGGATCGCGCGATCGACTAACCGCCACAATATGTTTTAATTTATATTTGAGCAAAATCCAAACAAAGCCAGCCATGAGTCCTAAATCAATAGCCGTAATCAACTTCAAAGGCGGTGTCGGAAAGACCACCGTCACTTGGAGTCTGGGAAATATTATATCCCAAGGAACCGACTTAGAAGTCTTGATGTTAGACTTAGACCCGCAAATGTCGCTCACAGAGGCGATCGGACTTAACGAAAATACAGGTCATTTAGATGACAAGTTTGGTAAGTGGTACGAACAATCTCTCAAGCACAGACTCACAATTTACGACGCTCTAGAAGTCTTTAAAAAAGCCGGACAGAATTTTAAATTTCCCGTTGGTTTCGACACCATTTATCAGATTGACGAACAGTTGCATTTTGTCCCTTCAGTTGAAGAATTGTATTGGTTGGATATTGATGGATTTGAGGGAAAAAGTGTTAAAGACTTCATCCGCAGATTTATAGGCAAAATCGCCAACTCTACCAATCTCCCCAAATACGATTTGATGCTTTTTGACTGTTCGCCTTCCTTCAGCCTCCTCACCTACAGCGTACTCTCTTGCTGCGACTTAATATTAATTCCCGTCAATCCCGATTATTTTGGTTCTAGGGGATTGAGTTTAGTTTTAAACTCGCTCCAGAAACGGATTGAGCCTTATCCGTTTCCCAAGATTGCAGTATTTATGAATAAAGCTAAAACCTATGGAGGATTGCTGACAAATGAAGTTCAGTTTTACATGAGAGAAGTAAAGAGACTTTGCGCTGAGATATCAAAAGATAATAACATAGAAGTTAGATTTTTAGAATCGACGATTCGGGAAAGCGTCGGGCTAAAACGGGCGATTAATGAGGGAGAACTGCCGCGAGAATTAGTTAGAGAATTTGAACAACTATGGCGCGAGTGTGAGGAGTATCTGAAATGAGTAAAAAAGAAATTTTGGCTGCTTCCGAACAAGAAAGCGGGGGGTTAGTTGAGGAAATTGGTGAACTTAAGGAAATCTTGCGGGACGTTGCTCGAAAATTAACCCGGCTTGAGACTCAAGTCAAGCGGGGAGTGATTTCTGCTGGCTCAAAAACTTCGGATATTCCCACGGGTGCTGATGTTAATAAACCTGCTAATTTATCGGCTGGAAATGTTCTAGAAGTTTATGAAGAACTGCGTTTACAAGCTAAAAATGGTAATGAAGAAGAGGTGAGGCAAAAATTGTTGGCAATGAGTGCAACTGACTTGAACTTGATGTGTTGCGAGTTAGGGATGCCGCCCAGCAGCAAGAATCCGTCCCGCAAAAAAATGTTCGAGCTAATTATTGGCAGAATTAAACAGAGTTTGAGGCTGTCGCGGCATATAGACCGACAAACACTTTAAAAATTAGGAGAGAAATCGATAAAATGGGTTTTAACTTGCATTTCCCCCTGGGATATGGAACAGCCAAGAGGCCCGTTCCACAAAAGCCTGTTCCACAAGAGTTGAAGTTGAGTGCGGGGTGGGCATCTTGGTCGCCCCTGAAAAGCTTGTTGCAAATTCTGCAACTTTTCAGCTTCAATAAATTATGGCCGATAAGTGCGATCGGCATATTTTCACTAACACTCTTAATCAGCTTGTTTTTGAGCCTTCACAGCCCTCCCCCAACCGCAGCCCAAAAACCAAGAATACTAGCGTTTACCGCCCTCCAGATGCGTGGCAGCGAGAACAGATCCCCTTTATTTGCGGTCAATGCTACCAGTTCCGCTCGCCGCGAACTTACACCTAATATAGATGTTATCGCTCCCCTAGTGTGGTCGCCCAACGGCCAGCGACTGGCTTTCGTTGGCGGATACAGCGACATCTATACAGTCAATGCTGACGGTTCTCGACTAACTAAACAGTTTGCTGAGGCTGGTTGCAAAGCACCTCATTTTGAAATAGCTTGGTTTTCCAACAGCCAGAAACTTGTTTTTGCCCGTTCTTGCGACGGTTTTACCTCTGATGCTCCCGGCACCCAATCACTTTATACAAGCAACACTTCTGGCATTAAAGGAACTAAATTAGTTCGGGAGTTGGCAGTAGGAGGAGAGCCGCCTAAAACGGAAATTTCATCAAATTTTTACCTTTCGCCGGACGGCCAGCAGGTAGCATTTGTCAAGGATAAAAATATCTACAAAATGAATGCCGACGGTTCGGGAATGACCAAACTAACTAAAAGTTCCGGCGAATATATATCCGGCGGAAGTCAACTTGTTTGGTCGCCCGATCGCACAAAAATTGCTTTCTTGTTCGGCGCTTATCCCAAACAGCAAATTTACACAATTAATGCCGATGGAACCAACCTCAAAAATTTGACAAACAACCCGCAAAATGAGGTTTACAACGTCAAACTATTTTGGTCGCCCGACAACAGTCGCCTTGCTTACTATTACAATAAACCGGGCGATTCATCAGGCGAACAGCAAGATATCTACCTGCTCGACATTAACCGGGGGACAGCCAAGAACCTTACCCAAAAACCCAGAAACTACGGTGAACTTTCGTGGTCGCCGGATGGCAAATTTATTGCCTTCGTCGCCGGAGAGTTCGACAATCAAAAACTCTACACAATCAATGCTGACGGGAACCAGCTAAATCAACTAGCTCCTCGGTTAGAACCGTCGGAAATTTCTCAATTAGCTTGGTCTTCTGACAGCCAGCAAATTGCTTTTATATATAATGAAACCGAAGGCGACAAAAGCAACTTGTATGTAATTAATCGGGACGGTTCGGGATTGGCTAAATTGACAAACGACAAAGATTTGTATGCTGGCAATCCGGTTTGGCAACCGCAGTAAAGTTACGGGTTAATTAATACAGGACTTACGGAACAAGTGGTTGAATGTGCTGCTTATAGCGGTAAGGTGCGCCCTGCAAACCTGCAAGATAGAGGTTCTGCGTCCAAGACCGTCAAATTGGCGCAGATGCAATAATTTTTTTCTCCTTTAATTGCTGGTGAACTTGCAAATCATTTGACTCAAGTTCTTGGGGTTTTTCATCCTGCACCTGTTTGTCAATTTTGGGCAACTTTAAAATCGCCCCAGCTAAAACCCAATAATACACGGACACTGGATCTACATCCAGCGGATAGTATTGAGTATTGATGGTAATAAATGCAACAAACACCCAAAAACTAGCTCCGTAACTCCGCAAACTTTTGTCTTTCACAGAACGGTAAGCTCTAAAAGTTAGAAAAGCCAAGTGTAAAACCATGATTTGAAAAGCAATCATTCCGGGATAACCGAGTTCGTAGATTAACTTAGGTTGGAAAGTTTCAATTAGCTGCGTAACACCAAATATTCGCGTTGAATTAGTTGCTCGTCCCACACCTCTACCGAGAGGTCTGTCAATGATAAAATTGTGGCTCTGCTGGAACTGATTAAAAAGAAACTGCTGGGGTGGTGCAGCATTCCAACGGCTAACAAAACTCTCCCACCGCTGCTCGATAATTACCGGGTTAATTGCTGCACCGACAAACAGCAGAATCGCCAGTCCTGCACCGATGGGAATAAATCGTTTTAAATTAACTAATTGACCCGTGAGAACTAGCAGGATTGCTGTAGCAAGGGGAACCATAACTAAAGCAGCTCTTTGACCGGAAATAACTGCATTGGCAAATACTAATGCCATGCCCAATAAACCGATAACTCGCCACCAGAATGAAGGATCGCAAAAGGCAGAGGCAAAGGTTAAAAAAGCATTAGAAATTAAAAACCACGCCCACTGCCAAGGCGCGACAAAAGTTCCCGGCAAGCGGACCATCTTGACTTCTGGACTGAACACCAAAGAACCGCCGACAAAACATCTAGCTTCCAGCGTTGCTTTATATAATTCGGCTCCGGTCATTCCTCTGGTTCCTGCACACTTTCCACTTTGCAGCAACAGGTACTGAATCAAACCGAGAAGGCAGCAAACGATCGCCAAAACGATGTGCATTCGACTAAAAAATACCAAATCCTTCTTAGTGCGGAGCAGATAATAGGTACAAGCAATCAGCGGTATGTAACCTATCAATACTTTTAATCCGAGAATTCCTTGCAGAATTGGTTTGTCGCCCGCCCTAGGGTTGAGCTGCATTTCCCCGTTGACAAAAATTAAAGTCAGCATTGCCATCATCAACAGGATGCTAAAGGTAGAAAGCATTTGTTTGGGAATGAACAGGGGCAACTGTTTCTTTTTGCAGCTTTGAACTAGGGCGATGAGAGCTGGTATGTAGAAAGCATCTTTGGCTACTTGAAATGCAGCATTCCCGCCGCCAATTGTGTAAGTAATTGTACCGCTGAAAGGCAGGTACATTAGAAAAGCCCACAAAGCTTGACGGGGGTATTTGTAGGAAAGCAGCAAGATGGCTGCAGCTGCGCCTCCTGCAATAGCAATCTTAGGGCGGGCTACGAACAACAGGGGGATGCTCAAAGCAACGCTGACTAAGCAGCTTATGGCGATCGCCTGCACCAATTCATTGCGCTTTTTTGAAGTTTTGCGTTTTTGTGCTGCTACTTCTTTTTTGCTTAGCGCTGTTGTTTTTTCACTATGCTTGTGTTTGGATTTCTTGGCTTTGCGCTTGGTTTTCAACATATAGCAGCAGGAATTTCGGCAACGGATTCGCTTTTTTCAGATGTAACAAATGTAACGGATGTAACGGATGTCAGGAAGAAACTTTTATTTATATAGGACCTAAGAAAGAAGCAATTGACGGCTGATGTTTCAGAAATTAAGAACTTCCTAACCGTCAGGGCGGTTGCGATAACTTTTAGAAGGCATTTTGATTTAAAAGGCTGAAGGCACTTTGACTTAGAAGGCACTTATGTAGAAGGTAGAAGGGAGAATGAATAGAATAAAAAATATTTCTGTATGTGTGGTTACTTATTCTTAAAGTCGAGAGCGACCAAAAATCTCGGTTGAGATTGTGGGTGTGACGGGGGTACAACTTATACCATTTTAGATTTAAGATTTAAGAATTGAAGAATGGGGAATGACCAATGAAGCTCGCGGTTGAGATCGCGCGCGTACAGTTGCATTTTTTTCGGTAACTGGGATTACCCTTGTGACCTGGTAGAATATAACTGCTGCATCTATAATATACAAACCTCGAAAAAATAATTTTAATCCAGCGGTGAACGTGAAAATGAAATTAACAAAATTTGTATCGATCGGCATTGCCCTACTTTTAGGAGCAAGCGCGAGCATATTATCTAGCAGCAGTAGAGCATTAGGGGCCGAAAAAGTTGTCCTCACATTTGGCCCGATCAGACAAGCCATCAATGTCAGCGACTTAGAAGACTTTGCTAAAGAGGGCACGACCACCCCAACCCTCCAACAAATTATCCGGTTCTCCAAAATGGACGCGCAAGTACTGCGGGGGTTCATGGGTCTAGAAATTGGTTTAAAGCCTGCTAATCTCGCCCGGGTAGTTTACAGCACCCCGGGAGAAAAAATCACTGACCAAATCGGTCAAGCAATTCGCACTCACCGCCGCACAGAAAGCGGCAAAGCTCTGCGGGCGGCGATGATCCTGGCAGCCGGGGACGACGGTAAGGTATCGCTGCTAGAAATCCTGAAAAAGTATCCTCTGGCCGAGGTTTACGTAGATGTTGCCAGCATTAGCGGCACTGTTGGGAAAGTTCAGAGTTTAGCCGGAACTGTGCAAAGCCTGCTTCAAGATGTGATGCGATCGACAACTCGCACAACTGAAACAACTCGCACCGAAAGCCCCATCGAACCTCGCCGCAGCGTGCAGCCCACAACTCCGCCTCCAGCGCCGCGCCGCGCCGCCCCCTTGCCAGCACCCGCACCGCAGCCTGTGACGCCTGTCAGAGGACTGTGGTAAAAAAATCATAAATGTGTCGTAGGGGCGGGTTTAGCCTGCAGTTGTGGCATTCTGCAGACAATTTTGACAAAAAACCCGTCCCCGCCCTACCCCTATCCCAACCGCCAAGAGGGTTAGGACAATTGTGAAAACTCCCAAAGCAATCAATTTTTCTTTAGCAATTTTTTGAGCAACTTAGGAACCTCCGAAGGCCGAGCCGCCACAGGTATGTCCGCCTCTTCAAAGGCAGCCATTTTGTTTGGGGCTGTAACTCCAAAGGCTTTCTGGGCAGCAGCCCGAGAACTGATCAGGATGCCGGCGTGGCCCAAAGACGGCCCCTTGGGAGCGTAGCGGCCGGCCAGATAAGCAACTACCGGTTTATCGATCGCCGAGGCAATGTAAGAAGCAGCAGCTTGTTCGCTCCACCCGCCAAATTCCCCCACCAAAACCATCGCTTCCGTACTGTCGTCTTCGTCCAAAATTTGCAGCCACTGCATAAAAGAAGAACCGACAATCGCGTCGCAGCCAATACAAACCGCCATCGACTGCCCCAACCCCGCCTCAGTCAGTTCGAGGGCAATTTCGTAAGTCAAAGTGCTGCTGCGGCTGATCACGCCCACCGGGCCGGGAGTGTAGAATTCCGTAGGGTGAGTTCCCAGCAGCAGTTTGTCGGGCACAATAATCCCCGGACTGTTGGGCCCGATTACCAAAGTTTCGGTGGCTTCTGCTTTTCTGACTAAGCGCACCATATCCAGAGGAGGCACTCCCCCAGTGACGATCGCGATTTGCCGAATTCCTCCCGCGATCGCTTCTAGAGCCGCATCCAGCACCGAGTAAGGGTCTACCAAAATTACCGCAGTGTCAACGTGACCCACTGCCGCCACTGCTTGTTCTACCAAATCAAAAACCGGAATTCCCTCCACTTCCAGCCCCCCCCGACCGGGACTGACACCGGCGACTACATTCGTGCCGTATGCTTTCATCATCAGGGCTGTGCGGGTTGACGCGGGAGATTCTGTAATGCCCTGTACTAGGACTTTGCTTTCAGGAGTTAAATTCATTTTTTCCCACTTGACACTCGATCTTTAAAAAGCAGAAGGCCTTCGTCTGTGCATAACTGCTTTGTGAAACTTACCTAAACTTGCCTAAAATCATCTTTAGACACAATCCGAGTTCACTTCCTACGCTGTTGGGTAGACGACTAATCCCAAGATAAGTAGGCTATCCCCCTCAAGCCGAGGGTTCCCAGTTTAAAATATTCAAACTGGCATTCAAATCACGATCTAAAGATATGCCACAAACAGGACAGTCAAAAGTCCTAATACTTAGTGGCATATCTTTTTTAGTGCCACAATTAGAACAGGTTTTAGAACTAGGGAACCATTGATCGACTAGCACTAAAGTTGCTCCATACATTTTGCACTTGTAATCAAGTTGGCGCTTGAATTCGTAAAATCCTATATCGGATATTGCCCCAGCCAGTTTGTGATTCGCCATCATGCCTTTAACGTTTAAGTCTTCAATCTTGATTAGCTTGAAACTTTTAGCTAAATAAGTTGTTAACTTGTGAAGAAAATCTGAGCGAATGCAAGCTATCGGCGCGTGGATTCGAGTGATCTTATTATAGGTTTTGCATTGGTTTTGGGAACCTTTTACCTGTTTTGATGCTTGGCGCTGCCAAGTAGCAAGTTTGGTTTTCGCTTGCTTCAACGGTTTTGGTGCATCAAAAACCTGTTGGTTTGACAGCGTGGCCGCATATTTGATACCTACGTCAATTCCTACAGAGCTTTCAGGCTGTCGAACTGGTAAACGTTCTGCATCAATGCAAAAGGAAACAAACCAGCGACTTCCTTTTTTTGAAATAGTAAAAGTTTGAGAGACGAAGCCGCATTCTAGGGCTTCGTAGAGTCGAAAAGTTCCCAATGTAGGAATTTTAATGGTGTTGCCAGCGCTTAGCAGAACTTTCCCGTTAGATGAGTCAACCGTAAAAGACTGACCGTTTCGGCGACTAGCGAATGTCGGATGACCTGCTTTTCCAGAGCGATACCGACTAAAAGCATCTTTTAAGTCAATCAAAGCATTTTGATAAACTCGACTAGACAACTGGTTCATCCAACCGAATTCAGGCTGTTTCTTGACGTGGTTGGTAAGAACTTTTTTGACTTCGTTGAGTACCTTCGAGTCTGAAAGATTTCCCTCGCTATACATTTGAGTCCGCAGGCTTAATCCAAAATTAAATACTACGCGCCGAAATCCTGCGTGTTTTGCCATCAAAGTCGCTTCGTTGTTATTTAATTTTAGCGCTCGTTTAATGGCAAACATAAAACTTCCTCAAGGGCGATCAACTATGGAGAATTTTAGTAACTATTTGGCACTTAAGTCTTGCTCTCGTCTTTTGCCGATCGACCGACTGCCGCTGCCGCTACTTGGCGGAGGATACAGAGGTGGCCGCAGCCTCATCCAAAGTGCTAGCTAGCTGCACCGGCAACTGTCCCAAACGCTTTTTAACAGCATCAGCATCGATCTCTACCAGGCGCAGCACAACTTGGATGTGGCGGTTGGCGCGAGCTTTCCGTTCCAAATACCCGGCTACTGCAGCCGTGATTTCCTCGCTCTTGGAGGCGCTGCCCAAAATATTTACCAGTATCACCTTAACGTTTTTATCCTGAGCGACTAACTCCAGACCCAACTCCGCGCGATCGCGCAGGGCATTTGCTGCATCGTAGCGGTCTAGGGAACCAATATTCACAAAATTAGCTGGTTTTCCTCCTTGGTGGGTTACAGCATCCAGAGTTGCCATTGTCAGGCCCACTCCGTTGCACAAAATCCCGATATTCCCGTCTAGTTCGATTAATTGCAGGGATTCGGAATTCGAGATTGGGGATTGAGATTTGGGGTCAAACTCCGGCGGTGGCGAGTGCTGCACCTTCGAGTTGAAATTAAGGCGATCGCCGGGGGCATGGGGACTTCTCCTTTCCCGTGCCCACCCGCTGCTTTGCCTATTCCCCGAGAGTGCGGCCAAATCTGGATGCCGCCCCAAGGCCTCGTCGTTGGCGGTGACTTTACCGTCTAAAGCCATTACCTCTCCCGTTGGGCTGATGCCGAGAGGATTGATTTCTACTAAATCTAAATCTTTTTCGACAAACAGCCGGTACATTTTCTCGACAATGGTGCTCACGGATTGAATCAAGTCTCCCTGCAATCCCATTTTCAGCGTGAGACGCCTCGCGTAGAATGGGGAAAATTCCTGGTCTACGGCAACTTGCTGCATTTGCTCGATCGACCCTTCGACATCCATACCTCCTTGGCTCGAACCCAGAAGAACCGGGCGTCGCGCTACCGGGTCTAGGAGTACCGCTAAGTACAATTCTTGGTCGGCGTTGTACTTTGCTTCTGCCAGCAGGACTTGGGGATATTCACTCTCGATGGGCAAATTAAAAATTGTTTGGGCGGCAGCTACTGCATCGATCGTATTTTCCACAAACTTGATACCGCCCGCCCGGCCCCTTCCCCCAGCCCGCACTTGCGATTTGAGTACAACCGGGTAGGGAATTTTAAGTCCTTTGAGGTCGGCGGGATTGTCAATCCGCTGCGACGGCAAAATCGGAATTGCCATCTGGCGAAATAAAGATTTAGCTTGGTACTCTAACAAATCCATTTATTAATTACGGGTGACGGGTAGTTGGCAACAAGCAATTCGTCCTAATTGGCAATTCATAATTAATAGATAGTAATTGGTTTTTTGTCAAGTTAAAAGTTAAAGTTTTTCGCTTTTATCTTTTAATTTTAGACTTTTGTATTGCCGATTACTTATTCGCTATTACCCCTCGCCTATTACCTATTACCTAAGGTGTTTCAAAGTGTTTTTTGCGAGAATTGCCAAATTTTACTGGCTGCTCTGGTGAGGACATATTTGGCGAGCGTTGGTGTTTTTTTGTCTCCGAAAATCTTCGGACTTTGGGCAGTAATGTGCCGAGATATTTCTGCTAATTGTTTACTTTATGCTACTACCAGCGCCTTGATGGACGGTTTTAACCCATTTCAGCCGCTTGGGCCGTACCGCAATCCGAGCCGTCACAGTCCCTACCAGCAGCCAGTGGAACATATAAACAGTACCCCGCAGCGTTTGCAGCAAGGTGGCAAAAACTCTTTTAACGTCAAATTTGGTCTCTTTGCGAGTGCGGCGCAAACCGACAAACATTCCCACCAGGGACAAAGTAAGGGTCATAAAAGTTAGGGGACTGGCGATCGGCATCCGGCGCAGCACAATTGACATCAAAAAGTCGGGTAGCGCTACTGTGGGCAAGAAATATTGAGATACCCAAAATCCAAATAAATCCCAAGTTTTCCCAGTTCCCATCCGGTTCCGCAAAATTAGCCGCCAATAGTCAAGATAACGCTGATAGCCGCCTTCTGCCCAGCGATTGCGCTGGTGCCACAGAGCCCGAGCGTTAGTGACTCCTTCTTCTGACACGGCTGGGAAAGGGAGAAATTCAATGTCCCATCGGTCTAGGTGCAGCCTCACCGTCAAATCCAGGTCGTCGGTAATCGTTTCCTCGTTCCAGCCGCCGCACCGTTCCAAGGCGTTGCGACGCATGAATTGGCCGTTACCGCGCAATTCTCCAATGCCGCCGATCGCAATCCGCTGCTGTTGGAAAAAACTGTCGAGAGCCATTTCTGCTTCTTGGCCGCGAGTCCAAAAATTCACCTGAGCATTGGCGATTGCTTTTCTGACTTGCACAGCCCCTACCTGTTGTTTCTCGAACACCGGCAGCACCCTGCGCAACAAATCCGGCGTTACCGTTGCGTCGGCGTCAAATACTCCCACAAATTCCCCGCGAGTCAGCGGCAACACTTGATTCAGGGCTCCCGACTTGCCGCCGCTGGCATTTGCTCCTCTGCTAAATACTTTGAGCTGTGGGTACTGTTTGGTTAGCTTTTCCAATACTAGCGGCGTGTCGTCGCTGCTGTGATCGTCGATCGCCCAAACTTCGTAGCGGTCGATCGGATAGTCTAAATTGCAGATTGATTCTACGAATCGGGCAATCACCGCTTCCTCGTTTTTCGCAGCCACCAGCAGCGACACGTAGGGCCAATCCTCTCGACTTTCATCGGCAAGAGGCGGCAGTGCTGGCTTGGGCGAAGCGAACAAAACTCGAAATGCTTGCATCCACAGCAGTCCCGTCAGCCCCCACACTACCCACGCACCCCAAGAAATCAAATGCAGGGCGATCGTGCCGCCCCAAATCGCAGTCAGCACTGCGGCGGCTTTTCCCCGGCGTCCCCGGTACAGATTTTGAGGAAAAGAGGGAGCTCCGGGCACAGACACCGCAACCGGGAGCTTTGCTTTTGTTTCCGCGTCAAACACCCTGTCGCCAATGTCTGGTATGGCAAATACTTTGCCGACCTTCGAGTTCGAGGTCAAACTCTTGAGCTCTTCTTGAGCTAAATCAGAGATGTCCAAGTTAAGCTCGCTGCGAGCGTCGTTTTCTGGCCAAGAACTCTCCTGCATAGGTTACTTGATTCAACCACCAATAGTTTTTGATTTTAGAGATAAGTATTTACTGTACCAGTTTCTGGCCTTGTGTCGAAAGCAGACGGGAGGACAAGCAGTGGCCTCGCTGCTTGTACGACGCGGGTAAACGGGCATTGCATAGATTATTTGGGATGGCTTTTGCTTGCGATCGACCAGGAATATCTGCTAGTTTTTTCTGGGGATCTCAACTATCTGTTAGTAATAATTGTCTGAGGTGGAAATATGTCTATTCCTCAACTCAAGCCAGCCGACGACAAAGAAGTGAAAGTCTACGCGCCTTTCTGTCAAGAGCCCAGGCGCAAGTTTTTGCCACACGCGATTGCGCTCTACAAGCTCAAAAGCTTGGAGGGGGCAAGAAAAATTGACGGCGGCGACGATGTGCCGTTTGTCGCTAGTTGGAATATCTCGTCGCTGCCGATCGACTTAACCCGCTGTCGGGTGTTGTTTGACGGCAATGCTGAACTCAGTTACGAAGTGACTATGCAAAGCTCTGAGTTTGTCAGTTGCTTAATTGAGGTACTCCTGACTTTTCAGCGGACTCGTACCGTCGATTTTTCTAAAACGTTTTACCGCAAGCTGATGCGCATGGATGAGTAATTTTCACCGCACCCGCGCTGCCGAAAGTCCGCAATTGACCAAAAGCAATTTGGTCAATTGCCCCCAGATTCATTCGTGGAGCGAGAAAAAAGCTCCGAATCCCGATCGCCAGCCCCCGGATTTATCAGTGGGGTCGCTTTCTTCAATCTAAAATCTAAAATCTAAAATCTAAAATCGAGTGACGGGCGCTATAACTGGCGCACCAATAGTGTAACGCCACGGGGACGGCGACATTAAATGATTGGTGCGCCAGTCCTATTTGAAAAGCGCAATAGTAACTGAGTTCTTGCATTATTCTCAGGAATCCCTTTGGGCGCGAGCACTTATTCCCACTGCTTGCAGCAAATCTACAGCAGTTTGCTGTTGAGCGCGATACAGATTTAGCGGACTCACACAAAGCCTGAGTCCCTACCTGTATTTCATCCAGAAAACTGCTGTATTTGTTGTGGAACAAGCTCAAAAGTCTATTTCGGACATGGGTGCCAGCGAGTGCGATCGCGCCATCCGATTTCGTTCAACTTTTGCGGTTCGGTAGCTGAGAGGAAAACGCAGTAGGCGGGGCCAACGAAACTCAATCTACTGCCCTTGAACTCCGATCGGGCATCTGTCGCAATCAGCCTTTGGGCGAGCAAAATGCCAGCCGACGCCACCAGACAATTTATGTGTTTAGAAGCTATAATTTCGACACTAAACAGCTTATTAAACGCACTTACAAATATCATCTGTAACGCGGGCTAACGTAATAATAATTAATAGCTAGTAAGCCATTTTTATTTTACACAATAGGCAAAATAATTAGAAAAAAATCGTAGGATACCCTAAATAATTACTGTTTTTTACTAATACAAACATCCTCCTCCATACAACGAAGCTTTTTGTAAAATAAAAATATCTATGTGTGTCATGTTATCTGTATTTTCTAATAATCGGTAGAAGAGCTAAATTACGCACTAATCGTGTCTGAAAATTCTTACCATAAAAAACGGCTATTAAGGCTATCACGCTCAATAAATAATTATCAAAAGCGGCGACTCAAAAAATCACTAAAAAACTGCTTTCCCAAAATCCTGTAAAAAAAATGCGAAGAAAAAGGTTGCGAACAGGTGAATAAAGTTTTTCCGTAAAAAAAGAATCTGCGCAAAAACGACAAAATCGAGTATAATCGTATTGCAAAATTGAGTCGCAGTTCAGAAATACTGTAGAAAAAACTAAATTTATTGAAATAGACAGGTGCAAATTGAGGATTGAAGGCGTACCCAAATTGACTAAATATTTGCTGATCGGTTCCACAAAAGCTTACAGCGGCAAGTCTGCCATCGCCCTGGGGATGGCACTCGGACTCCGGGCAAAAGGACTGGCCGTCGGCTACGGCAAACCTCTGGGAACCTGTTTCAGCTCCGAGGGAGCTGGGATCGAGGACGAAGACGTGCGGTTGGCGGTAGAGACACTGAATCTCTCAGAAAGTCAGATGCCGTCAACATTGCTGTATTTGGACGAAGAGACGGTTCACAAGCGTTTGCGGGGAGAAGACAAGACAGATTACCGCCAGTCTGTAGCGCAATATTTGCAAGCTTCCAGCGGAGACTTGGTGCTGTTAGAAGGCCCAGCTAATTTGGAGGAAGGCAGTCTGTTTGACTTGTCTTTGGCTCAAGTCGCTGAGGAAATTGATGCCTCTGTGCTTTTGGTAGCCCGCCCGATCGCTCTGTATGTAGACGATTTGCTGTCGGCTAAGCGGCGTTTGGGTTCGCGGTTGCTGGGCGTCGTGATTAACGACGTTCCCTCGGACAAACTCGAATCCGTAACGGCGACTGTGCGGCCATTTCTGGAGGCTGCTGGTATTCCAGTTTTGGGAATGCTGCCGAGAAGCGCTTTGCTGCGCAGTGTCAGCGTCAAAGAATTAGTGCACCAATTGAAAGCTGACGTGCTCTGCCGTAAAGACCGTTTGGACTTGATGGTGGAAACCTTGACAATTGGCGCAATGAATGTAAGTTCTGCTCTGAAGTATTTCCGCAAAGCGAGAAATATGGCGGTGGTGACCGGGGGCGATCGCACGGACATTCAGCTAGCGGCTCTGGAAAGCTCGACTCAGTGCTTAATTTTGACAGGACACTTGCCTCCTTCTCCTCTGGTGATCGGCAGGGCAGAAGAAATGGAAATTCCAGTTTTGTCTGTTGATTTGGATACCTTAACCACGGTAGAAATTATCGACAGCACCTTTGGCAACGTGCGCCTGCACGAACCGATCAAGGTAGAATGCGTTACTCAGCTAATGGCAGAACATTTTGACCTTGAGGCTCTGATCGCATCCGTGGGCCTGGGCGATCGAGTCCATTAAGAAGGCAGCCGGAGCTAAAGATATTCGGCAGCCGCAGCTAAGGGAAGAAGGTATTCGGCATTGGGCATTCGGCAAAGAGAATTTTTTGTTTAAATAAATAAAAAGCCAAAATTCTTAAATTCTCAATTTTTCTTGAATTCTAGCTTGAGCTCCGGCTGCCGAATGCCTTCAGACATTCTGCCTTCTGGCTTCCTCAAATCTCGCCATCCTCTCGCCAAATCTCGGAAATCAGCAATTCTTAACTTCTTTTTGGCGGCAATGGCTAGTGAGTCTGCTAAAATCCACAACGTAGTTTTATTTAATTTAATAAATTCTTTGAGTCAATCAATTGAGCTACCCAGAGTAGATGATTTTTTACAAGAACTTGCGGCGATCCAGCAAACCGGCTCCAAGCGGATTGCTCTTTTGGGTTCTCGCCACGTTCCTATTACCCACCAGCAGCTAATTGAGATGCTGAGCTACGCCATAGTTCTGGGAGGCAATCAGCTCATCACTTCTGGCGCTACAGGCACCAATTCAGCCGCGATTCGGGGGGCAATGCGAGCAGATCCCAATCTGCTGACGGTGATTTTGCCGCAAAGCATGAGCCGCCAGCCTCGGGAGTCTCGCGACCAACTCGAACAAGTGATACATTTGGTAGAAAATCCCAAAAATGACAGTTTGTCTCTCCCGGAAGCAAGCGCCATGTGCAATCAGGAGATTATTTCTCGGTGTCAGCAACTGATCTGTTTTGCTTTTCACGAAAGCCACACTTTGCTGAAAACTTGCCAGGATGCTGAGGAACAGCGCAAGGTGGTTACTCTGTTCTATTTTGATTGAACTGCGAGGCGGATGATGCTCTTGGGATTGCCTGTGTCGGTTATTCTGCTTGATTGTATTGCTGCTGCTGCGGCGCTGGTTTACGCACCGTTTTTGGTGGTTGCGTTCGCCCGCTTGCAGCTAGGCTACGACCAAGCAGCCCCCCGCGCTATGTTTGAGAGGTTGCCTGCTTACGCTCAGCGGGCAACTTGGGCTCACCAAAATTCGTTTGAGACGTTTATGCTGTTTTCAGCGGCGGCTTTGATGGCTTTTGTGACGGGGGTAGATTCCGAAGCGGCGGGTTGGGCTGCGATCGCTTTTACGATCGCCCGGTTGTTGTTTTCGGTTTTCTATATTCTGAATGTGCCGCTGGGGCGATCGCTCATGTTTGCGATTAGTTCTTCTTGCACTGTTTCTTTATTCTATTTCAGTTTGATAGCTGTTAATGGCTAATTGTTATTAGTCACTGGTCATTAGTCATTAGTCATTAGTTAAGAGACGCTTAATTAATGACTAATTACCCATTGCCAACTACCAATTACCCATTACCAACTACCAATTACCCATTACCAATTACTAATTTATGGCTGCTAGTTATTCATTTGATATTGTCAGCGAGTTCGATCGGCAAGAATTAGTTAATGCTGTTGACCAAACTGTGCGGGAAATTCAAAGCCGGTACGACTTGAAAGATACCAAAACAACCGTGGAATTGGGCGCAGAATCCATTAGTGTCAATACGGACAGCGAATTTACTCTCGATGCGATTCACAGTGTTTTGCAAACTAAAGCCGCCAAGCGCAATTTATCTTTGAAAATTTTTGATTACGGCAAAGCTGAACCTGCTAGCGGCAGTCGGGTGCGTCAAGAAATCAAACTTAAAAAAGGTATCAGTCAGGAAATCGCGAAACAGATTACTAAATTGATTCGCGATGAATTTAAGAAGATTCAAGGTTCTATTCAAGGAGATGCAGTGCGGGTGTCTGCTAAGGATAAGGATGATTTGCAGTTGGTGATTCAACGCTTGAAGCAAGAAGATTATCCGGTGGCTTTGCAGTTTACAAATTACCGCTAGATTTGATAGTTTATCGGGACTTCAGTCCTCATAGCTGTGGCGAATAAGGACTAAAGTCCTGATTAAAAACAACTTTTTACCTACTTAATATTAAATATCTAAACCCGTGAGCGTTAACTCGGGAGGATGTTCGACAACAAACTGGTAATATAACTCTTGCTTTGCTTGCGGTGGCAGAGACATTATCCATTCTAGCAATCCCATTTCACCTGCTACTATCTTGGGATTAGTGAGAGTCAACCGCACTTTTATTTGCTCGTTGCGGCTGACTGGCAATTGCTCTTTTAGTGTCAAGTGTACCTGCACCTGCTGCAAGTTAGTCACACTTAAGCGATAAGCGTAACTCATGCGCCGCTGCTGGCCTATCAGTTTTTTATCTACTTGTCTTTCCACTAATTCCCGTTCTATTTTCAACCCTTCATCTATTCCTAAATTCAGTTTATATTCTTGCCCGGGGGAAACATTTTCTAACTGCACACTGCCGACAAAAGTGTTGTCGCGAAAGATATTTGCTTTACCGGGAAGCAGAGTTGCGCCTGTCAGCGGATTCACAACAACTGCTTGCAAATAGGCAAAACTGACTAATCGCGGAACGGCTATATATTCAGGTTTAAACGGATAATTTTCGCTGAAAATAGTGACTTTGTGCGGCGTACCGTCGCTGGGAATGTTGGTATTTCCGCCTACTTGAAATGAGACAGTGCCGCCTTCTCTGGATACTTTGGCTGTGGCTGTTTCAGCTTCTATGGGTGCGAGTGGTATGTCGGGTGTAGCGCCTGCAACGCCTTCAAAGAACATATCGTTTACGTCTACATCATAGTCTGATGAAACGCTACGAGGTTGCTCTAATTCGGTTTTTTGGGATCTGCCTCTAGAGCGTCTAGGGTATAAACCATCGATGTACCAAGGTTCTAGTTTTGGTGGCAAAGTCCCCAATCCGGGTTTGGCTGTAGATAAAGTCAGCGCTACTCCCGTCCAATCTTCGCCTGTATTTTGATTGACTTCGGCTAGGTAATTGAGATTAATTTGGTTTTTGGTAGTGTTTATTCGCAAGTCGTAAAGGGGAGTCCAACGGGCTCGCATGACTACATAGGAAACTTCTAGTTCAAAATTGCCGCTGCCGCTGGGTTCAATGGCAACAATGATGTTAAAACTTTGCTGGGAATGGGGAGTTTGTACTTGCCGCAACTGCTGCTGCAAAGCTTTTATTTGCTTGTCTATTTCGCGCTGCTGTCTTTCGGATTGAGCGATCGCACTTACGTATTTTAGGTAATTGGTTCCTACAAAGTTGAGCAATTCGCCAGTTTCGTTTAAGCCTACCTGCTGTTTGGCGATGCTGCTGGAAAAGAAACCGACGCTTTTTTCGCTTAAATTTTCCACAAATTTGAGCTGAATTTTTCGGGCGGTTATTTTGTCGTTAACGGCCAGTTTTTGGGTTTCTAATTCTTGGATTTGTTGGGTTAATTCGGCAGTACGATCGCCCACTGGTTCGCTGCTAAACACCGTTTCGCTTCGCACTCCCAAAAGTCGTACAGCAACTGTACCCGCACCCGTAGCCCTGACTGACTCTGTTTCGAGGGTTGCGGGGAGAGAGGCGATCGCCAATTCTCGCTCGTTTCCCGTCAAAGCCACTGTGCCGCGGCGCGTCACCAAAGCGCGATCGGTGTAAACTGTAACTTCACAGATGCGAGTATCGAGTGTTTTAATGCTATCTAAATTAGGCGTTTCTGAGTCAGTCACTGCCAGTTTCTCCTATGTAATCACCGTTTTAATCACCCTGCAAGCGATCGAGCTATTTCAAAAGTAGTTTATTGGTCAATTTTCCCGATCGCCCCTTCCTCTAGTAAACTCCTCAAGCGCATCCAAAGGCGAAGCAAACAAAATGCAGCGTTTGAGCAAAGACAAGTCTAACTCAGGCAGTATTTCACTGCTAGCAATGCGATCGTAACCTTGTTCTCGCAGAGCATAAACCTCAAGCGTGCCGCCTTCCCAAAACCAAACTTCCGGCACACCCATCTCTCTGTATTTCTGAAGTTTAATCGGACTACCGCTACTAATCACCACCTCAATACACAGAATCCGGAATATCTTTTTTAGTTCCGAAACAATAAGATAAATCTGCTTGATACTAGACTCGCTCCTCAACAATCTGGCTCTAAGCACTGCTGGGAAAAATTTGTATTCTTCTGAATTGAAAAAAAATCACCGATAGCCCTACTATCAGACATCTTGTTTCCTCATGAAGTTTACTAATCTCCACAACTTATAACACTCCCTCACAGTAAAATAAGCGCACCCCAGGCAGATTTTCCAAGCTGGATTTAATGATCTTGAATTAATGCCGTGTTCAGGCGTACACAATAAAATGCTGCTCATCGGTTGCCGGGGAAACTGTGGGATTGCCTATAGCTTGAACTATGACTGTCCTCTTGATTTCAAAATCCTAGGAATAATTCAATTTTAGCTCAGCGGCTCGATTCCCGCCAAATCCAAAATTTGAGGGATCAAATCTTCTCGTTTGACGGCCATCATGTGCACTCCTTGACACAAATTTCGCGCTAGCTTGACTTGTTCTGCCGCTATTCTTATGCCTTCCTGCAAGGGCTCTGGAGCTTTAGCCAAACGGTCGATCGTCTCTTGCGGTATGTGAACTCCAGGCACATTTTTTTTAATAAATTCAGCATTTTTAGCTGATTTAAACAGAAAGATTCCTGCTAAAATTGGCTTGTTGCAGCCAGCAGCGATGTGGTGCATAAACTTATCAAAAACTTCAAAATCTGTAATTAATTGACTCTGGAAAAATTGTGCTCCAGCCTCTACTTTTTTCTCAAATCGGCTTTGCAAACCCGACCAACTGGGGGATTGCGGATCGACGGCAGCACCCACAAATAAATCAATAACTCCGTCTGTTAAAGGTTTGTCATTCCAGTCTTGGCCACCGTTCATTTTTTGAATGACTTGCAACAGCCGCACGGATTCTAAATCGAATACACTTTTGGCTTTAGGATGGTCGCCCGCTTTGACGGGATCGCCTGTAAGTGCCAAGATATTATGAATGCCTAAAGCGTGGGCTCCCATGAGATCCGCTTGCAGGCCAATTTGATTGCGATCGCGACAAGCAACTTGACAAATTGGCTCAATTCCGTGCTGCACTAAAATCGCCGAAACTGCTAGCGGGCACATTCGCATGACTGCGCGACTTCCGTCTGTGATATTAATTGCGTGAACTCTGTTTTTGAGGCGTTCAGCCATTTGAACTGTGTGAGTTATATCGCCGCCTTTTGGCGGGGCAACTTCGGCGGTAATTATAAATTCTCCGGGGGTGGTGCAGGCTGTGCGAAAACGGTTCATAGTTATTTCAAGGAAGAAGGAAGAAGGAAGAAGGAAGAAGGAAGAAGGAAGAAGGAAGAAGGAAGAAGGAAGAAGGAAGAGGGAAGAAGGAAGAGGGAAGAAGGCAACGGATCGATATAACGGATGTAAAAGATTTAAAGGATGGAAGGAAGAAGGAACAATTCATTACTCATTAGTAATTCTGTAAGATTGTCAATTACCAATTACCAATGATTAAACAGGTAAAGAATAACCGAAAGCGGTCTTAACCTTAGTTAGAGTTTGATTAGCAATAGCTTCTGCTTGTTCTCTTCCGCGACGCAGTACAGACTCTAAATATCCCGGATCGTCCATTATTTGCTTATATTTATCCTGAATTGGTTTGAGGGCATTAATTGTCGTCTCTGTCAGCAAGGGTTTAAATTCTCCCCAACCCATGTTTTCACACTCCGCTGCTACTTCTTCCTTAGATTTGCCGGAAAGCAGGAGATAAAGTGTCAGCAAATTTCTAGCTTCGGGGCGATCGGGGTCGTCAAAAGTCAAACCCCGCACGGCATCTGTTTTGCAGCGCTTGATTTTTTTGGCTATCGTATCTGGCGAATCCAATAAATTAATTCGGCTTTGTTCGGAAGGGTCAGATTTCGACATTTTGCGCGTGCCGTCAGTCAGACTCATCACCCTCGCACCGTCAGTCCGAATTAACGGTTCGGGAAGTTTCAAGACTGGCTTTTCGGGTGTGCCGAATTGGTGATTTAATCTGATGACAATATCGCGGGTGAGTTCCAAATGCTGTTTTTGGTCTTCTCCCACGGGCACTTTGTCGGCATCGTAAAGCAAAATGTCTGCTGCCATTAACACGGGATAATTTAGCAAGCCTGCGTTGACATTTTCGCCTTGTTTAACTGCTTTTTCTTTAAACTGAATCATATCTTCGAGCCAGTTAATCGGCGTAATACAGTTGAGCAGCCATGCTAGTTCTGTGTGCGCCGAGACGTGGGATTGCACGAAAATAGTAGAATATTCTAAGTCGATGCCGCAAGCTAAATAAAGTGCGGCGATCGTGTAAGTGTCGGAGGCTAGAGTTGCTGGATTGTGCGGTGCGGTAATTGCGTGCAAATCGACTACGCAGAAGTAATTTTCGTACTGACTTTGACCTTCTACCCAGTTGCGAATGGCACCGAGATAATTGCCGAGGTGAAGATTGCCTGTTGGCTGAACTCCAGAAAGAACGCGCTGTTTGCCCATGAGGAAAGAATAGAATTGAACTCACATTTCTATATTGACACGTTATTTTGATTTAAGATACTCTTGGTTGAAATTCACATCTTGCACCGTTGTCAGCAACGGCGTCGAAGCCGGTTCGACTTTTAAGACATCTGTAGGGACAGGGCAGTGCCGCGTCCTTACCTTTGTAAACATCTGTAGGGACAGAGGATTGCCCTGTCCTTAGCCGCAGCATTTAAGAAATCGGCTTGAAAGCAATTACCAATCTGTCAGCAACCTTGCTTTGCGCAACACAAATTTCAGAACAGTTTCTTGGCCGGTAATAATATCGGCTCGGCCCTCCATTCCCGATTGAATGGGATACTGGCGGGGGACGTTGGCTTGGGGGGCTTTCAAGAATTGGCCGCTGGCAGATTCGAGTTTTGTTAAATAAGTTTGTTCGGGCTTAATTGCTACTTCGTAATAAGCTGTACCTAAATTATTAGTGGGATTTTGAGTGGCGATCGCATCTGGGGCGATTTCGCTGACGGTTCCTTTTAATGTGCCGTAGTCGGGGAAAGGCAAAGCCGAAATCCTGATCTGTACGGGTTGGCCGATTTGGATGCGAGCGATATCTTGGGATGTCACCTTGGCTTTGACTACCAGGGGTACGTCGCTGGGGACGATTTGGGCGATCGCGCTGCCGGCTTGTACGGTTTGACCAGTATTTCGTACTTCCAACCTGAGAATTGTACCATCAGCGGGCGCGCGGATCACGCTATTTTCGAGTTTTAACTCAAGTTGATTTAGTTCTTTTTTAGCTTGAATGAATTGTTGTTGAAGAGACGATCGCTTGACGAGCAAAACCCGCCGACTTCTGCCCAGCCTTTCGGCGACATCTGGCAGCGATGTGGCAAATTTTACTAAAGCGGATTCGATTAATTCCTGTTGGGCGGAAGTTTCACTTTGGATGCTTTTAAATTGGGCGCTGGCCAAAATTTGATTTTCTAAGTCGCGCAGTTGCTGCTTGATTTGCTGTCCTGCTGTTTGAGACTGATTAATTATTTCTTGTAACTGCTTTTTTTGAGCGCCCAAACGCGAAGCGTCTACAACTGCGATCGCATCTCCTTCTTTTACTGTCTGATTCTCGCTGACAGCAATGCTTTCGACGGTTCCTTCGGTGGCTGCTTGCACGACGCGCACTTCTCCCGCCGGACGGACGATCGCCTCTGCTTTGACTGTAGCGCTGTATTTGGTGACGCTAGCGAGGGCGATCGCCCCGCCAAAGGTCGCCACCATCAAAATGCCCCCCAAAGTCGTCCAGCGGCTGACAGGGGGCAAAAACTGGTCGTTATCAAAAATTTCAGCGGGTATGGGTTCGGGAGTGAGAGACATGGCGACTGCTGGGGGAGAGGGGAATAGTTTTGATTTGAGTTTTGAGTTTTGAGTTGGGGGAGAGGGAGAGATCGATCGCTTATTTCTTTTGTCACCTTTACGATCGGCTTTCCGGAAACCAAGAATAGGTTTAGAAGTCTAAATCAAAATTCACAGGGTAAATGTAAAAATCCGCACAGCTTTGCCGTTACCACCCGCAAACTTCGCCAAACATCAAGAGGAGTGAAGTCAGCGGGCAACACTTATAAAAATATGGCGTTTCAGCAATGAGTTTTGGCGCTGTTACCGGGTTTTTCATGTATGCGTAGGTAGTAAGTAAGTACATAGGTATTAATAGGAGCTCTTTATGTCAGAAAATCAACAAGATTCACTCTTCACCGAACTAACCGATCGAGAATCTGCTACTGTCAGCGGTGGCAGCATTACCAGCAGTGTCAGCGGCGCTAACAGCAACAGCGAGACCGATAACAGCAGCAGCTATGGCATCAATCTGCTGTTTTTCTTGCCGCCGCCTAGCCAGCTTTATCTGTACGATCCGAGCCGCCATCGCCCTTACAAAACCCTAGTGGTTTAGATCGCTGAGTCAGGTTGTGCGATCGGGTAAATTTTGAAAATTTATCCGTAATATTCCGGAGGTCGCCGAGGACTACAAGAAGTATTTGTCAGTATTTACACGAGGCTCTAGAAATTAGATAAGATTTCTAGTTTGCCTTCAATTTTATTAAGTTAAACCGAGTCAAATTATGAAAGAAACAAAGGACAATTCACTGTTTGCTGAACTCACCGCTGAAGAATCAGCTAGCGTCAACGGCGGTCACTATTATTCTAATCGATACAACTGTTACCGTCCGAGGCGTCACGTCGTGTACCGCCGGGATTTCGACGGCTCCTTAAGAGTAGTGTACCGCTACTGGTAAGTTTTAGTGCTGTCAATTGAGCTCGCTCGATACGAATAAATAAAGCACCCATAAGTTTATGGGTGCTTTGTTCTGATGGGGTAGTCGGTGAGGGGTAATGTTCATTAGGCTCTACTCATTATTCATTGTGCCAAATGTTAAAGAACATTCCTTCTATCCGAGAAATGCCTTTCTTCGGACAAGTAAACAGGTTGATGAAATATCAGGTTGTTCTCCAGCAGAGCGAAGAAGATTGCGGTGCGGCTTGTCTGGCTTCGATCGCCAAATTTTACGGACAGAACTTTACAATTAGCCGCTTGCGAGAATTTGTCGGCACTGGCCAACAAGGAACGACTTTACTGGGCTTGAAACAAGGAGCTGAGGCGATCGGCTTTAATGCTCGTTCCGTGCGAGCAGCGGCTGCTATTTTAGACCAAATTGAGGAAGCGCCTTTACCGGCAATTATTCACTGGAACGGCTATCACTGGGTTGTTTTGTACGGGAAACAGGGCAACAAATATGCGATCGGCGATCCGGCCGTCGGTATACGCTATGTTTCTAAAGCAGAATTAGCAGCAGCTTGGACAGATTGGCTGTGCTTGCTAGTAGAACCCGATGCGGAGCGGTTTTTTGCGGCAGCAGAGGGTCAACCGCCTGCCAATTCCTCACAAAAATGGATGCGCAGGATTGGGATTTACCGCCCGATTTTAATGGAAGCATTTTTGCTGAATGTGGTGTTGGGTTTGCTGTCGATTTCTTCACCTTTTCTAGTTCAACTTCTCACCGACGACATCCTGGTGCGGGGCGACAGACAACTCCTGGCGAGTGTGGCGATCGCAGTTATAGTCATGAACCTTTTTAGCAGCAGTTTAGGATTGGTACAGTCGAACTTAATTGCTCAATTTTCCCAGCGTTTAGAGTTGGGATTAGTGATGGAGTTCGCCCGGAAATTCCTGCGATTGCCTTTGAATTTTTACGAAACCAGACGAAGTGGCGAAATCGTCAGTAGATTACAAGATATCCAAGAAATCAATAAATTAGTTTCTCAAGTCGCTATCAGCTTGCCCAGTCAATTTTTTATAGCTGTAGTTTCTTTTATTTTTATGCTATTTTACAGCAAGGAACTGACGCTGGCAGCTACAGCTATAGCTCTGTTAATGACTGCCTCTACAGTGGTATTTCTGCCCGTATTGCAGCACAAAACGCGCAGTTTATTGGTGCTGGAAGCAGAAACTCAAGGCGTTTTAGTAGAAACTTTTAAAGGCGCGCTGACTGTCAAAACTACTAGCAGCGGTCAGCAACTTTGGGAAGAATTTCAAAGCCGCTTTGGCCGATTAGCAACTCTCACTTTCCGCACGACACAAATTGGCATTCTCAACAATATATTTTCTGGTTTTGTTGCCTCGGCGGGTAGCATTACTCTGCTGTGGTTGGGTAGCGGTTTAGTGATTGACAAGGTATTGAGTATAGGTCAGTTGCTAGCTTTTATCAGCATGAATCAAAACGTTACTACTTGGGTAAATTCCCTAGTAGGATTTACTGATGAGATGACTCGCGTTCAGACAGCAACTCAACGGCTGTCGGAAGTCATCGACGCTGAACCGGAAACTAAAGACGATATGAATAAACCTTTCGTAAAAATTCAGAATCCCGACAATATTATTTGTAAGGCAGTGAATTTTCATTATCCGGGCAGACTTGATTTGCTGGAAAATTTTTCTGTCACGTTTCCCGGCGGTCAAGCAATTGCTTTGATCGGCTATTCCGGCTGCGGAAAAAGTACGCTAGCAAAAGTAATTGCTGGTCTGTATCCGGTGCAATCTGGTAATATTAGAATTGGCGGTTACAACTTGCAGGATTTGTCTCTAGACAGTCTCAGACAGCAGGTGGTTTTGGTTCCCCAAGAAGCGCATTTTTGGAGTCGTTCGATTCTCGAAAATTTTCGTTTGGGCAGTCCCGATATCAGCTTTGAACAGATTGTGAAAGCGTGTAAAATTGCGGGGGCGGATGAATTTATTAGCCAATTGCCTGATAAATATCAAACAATTTTAGGGGAGTTTGGAGCGAATATTTCTGGCGGACAAAGACAGAGATTGGCGATCGCCCGCGCCATTCTCAACAACCCGCCCGTATTGATTCTAGACGAATCTACCGCAGGGCTTGACCCCGCAAGCGAAGCGGAAGTTTTAGAACGATTGTTGATGTACCGGCACGGGAAAACGACGATTTTTATCAGTCACAGGCCGCGAGTGATCGATCGCGCCGATTGGATTATCATGTTAGAACGCGGCAGGTTGAAATTGCAAGGGTCTGCTGCAAAATTGCGATCGATTCCAGGAGACCATTTAGAGTTTTTGCATCCTTGAACAAATTTGTAAATTTGTACGGTGCGTTATTCAAGAACCTACCTTACAAATTTACTAAAAATTGTTTTGATAGCATTTAAGCGTAGTTTTAATATTAATCTAGCGGTTTAATCTAGCGCTCGCCTTTTATCATTCCTCCTCAATTTCAATTTCTACTGCCTCTAACTCAGCTTCCAACTGCTCAACAGTCGGCAAACTTCCCTGTAACTGCTCCGGCAAAGCCTCCCGCAATTGATAAGTCGAAACGCCGATCGGTTTATTCATATCCCGCAAAGCATATTCGACAATCTTCTGCTTTTTATTTTTACATAAAATCATCCCAATAGTCGGCAGATCATCCCGGTGTTTCAGCAAATCATCTACCGCCGAAACGTAAAAACTCATCTTTCCAGAAAACTCTGGCTTAAACACTTCCACCTTCAAATCTATTACCACAAAACACCGTAAACGTAAATGATAAAACAATAAATCAATATAAAAATCTTCCCCTTCAACTTCCAGATGATACTGACTGCCCACAAAAGCAAACCCCACCCCCAACTCTAGCAAAAAATCGCGGATGCGATCTATTAAAGCCTTCTCTAATTCTCTCTCTTGTGCTTCCTTGCCTAAACTGATAAAATCAAAATTATAAGGGTCTTTCAACAACTGCTGCGCCAGTTCAGATTGCGGGTTGGGGAGAGTGCGAGAGAAGTTCGTATCAGCTTTCCCTTGTCGCCGATACAGCCCGCTTTCTATCTGATGAACTAACACATTTCGACTCCATCCTTGCTCGATAGTTTGTCGTGCATACCACAGGCGTTCCTCTGACGATTTCAGCTTTTCCATTAAGGCGATATTGTGATACCAAGGAATTTGTGCAAGCACCTCTTGCACAAATTGTTCATCCGGGTAAGTTTCCGCAAAACTTCTCATATACTTGAGATTGCGAGGTGAAAAACCCTTCATCTCAGGAAAAGCTTTTTGCAAGTCAGCAGCTAAATTGTCTATAATTTTTGCTCCCCATCCTCGCTGCTGTTGTCGGTTTAAAATATCCCGTCCAATTTGCCAGTAAAGCAACACTAATTCGCGGTTAACAGAAATTACAGCCCGCACTTGAGCTTGCAAAATACGTCCCTTAAGTTCCTGGAGAAAATCATGATAATCTTCTGGCATTGATAAGTTATTCGCCATAAACTAACTCCCGCATATTTTCCAGAACGAGCCCCTCTATTTCATCTCACATTTTGCACCATTCTCAAGAACAGGCAAGATGCCTGTTCCACAAAGAGTGATTTTTCTTGTGGGGTGGGCATCCTGCCCGCCCGGTTTTTTTTTGTTATTTTCTACTCGATCAATGTACCCTGCAAACTAGGGCGATCGCCTCTTGATTTCCTAGCACCAAACCGTACTCCAAACCTTCCACAACTGCCTGACAAGAAGCATCCAAAATATTACCAGAAACCCCAACAGTTGTCCAGCGGTCTTGACCGTTACTAAACTCAGCCAAAACGCGAGTTTTAGCCGAAGTTCCCGCACCGGAGTCGAGAATTCGCACCTTGTAATCTGTCAGGTAAAAATGCGCAATCGCCGGATAAAAATTCACCAAAGCTTTCCGCAAAGCCGCATCCAAAGCCGAAACCGGGCCGTTTCCTTCGGCAGCTTCCAAAATATTTGTATCGTTTACTGACAATTTCACCGTTGCCAAAGCCGTACAATCTTCGCCAACCTTATCGCAGTGGACTTGAAATCCCTTAATTTCAAACCACGGCGGCCGTTGTTCCAAGGCTTCCCGCATTAACAATTCAAAAGACGCCTCAGCACCCTCAAATTGATATCCCTGACTTTCCAAATCTTTCAATTTTTCCAGAATTTGGCGGCAAGCAGGATTTTTGCGATCGAGCTCAATGCCAAAACTGCGAGCCTTCGACAAAACATTGCTCAAACCCGCTTGATCCGAAATCACAATTCGCCGCCTGTTGCCGATTTTTTCGGGTTCCAAATGTTCGTAAGTTAACGGATTTTTCTCAACAGCCGATACGTGAATTCCGCCCTTGTGAGCAAAAGCCGAAAGGCCCACAAAAGGAGCGCGGTCATCGGGAGCAAGGTTGGCAATTTCGCTGATCGATCGGCTGACTTGAGTTAATCTAACTAATTGCTCGTCTTGAATGCAATCATAACCCAACTTTACCTGAAAATTTGGAATCAAAGAACATAAATCGGCATTGCCGCAGCGTTCGCCGTAACCGTTAATAGTTCCCTGTACCATCGTCACTCCTTCCCGCACCGCAGCCAAAGCATTAGCAACCGCAACTCCAGAGTCGTTGTGAGTGTGAATTCCTAACTGTAAAGGTTTTTCGCGGTTGGTTCCTAAAGATTCTAAAACATCGCGAACAACTTGACTAATTTCGTGAGGCAAAGTACCGCCGTTAGTATCGCAAAGTACCAGCCATTCTGCACCGGCATCCGCCGCCACTTCTAAAGTTTTAATAGCATAATCTCGATTGTGCTTGTAGCCGTCAAACCAGTGTTCGGCATCATAAATAACGTGCCTTCCCTGACTGCGCAAATATTCAATCGTATCTCGAATCATCGCCAGATTTTCTTCTAGCGTCGTCTTCAAACTTTCAATAACGTGCAAATCCCACGACTTGCCAAACAGCGTCACCCAGCGAGTACCTGCGGACAAAATAGCCTGCAACATTTCATCATTAGCTGCCGTAGTTCCCGGCCGCCTAGTCGAACAAAAAGCGACAACTTCTGCTTGAGTTAGGGGCTGTTCTTTGAGCCGCCAAAAAAATTGTACGTCTTTAGGATTCGCCCCCGGCCAACCGCCTTCAATAAAGGGAATTCCTAAACTGTCTAACTGCCGAGCAATTCGCAGTTTATCTTCGAGAGATAAGCAGAGTCCTTCGCACTGAGCACCGTCTCGCAGCGTGGTATCGTAGATCCAGAGCCGATTTGTCATGGGAAATTGCGATCGATAAATTGGTAATATATCACTTACTATATTAGATGAATTTATGTGAAATAAATGCGACAATATATAGGAAAATTAACATAAATCTAACAGGGGTAAATTACTGTGGTCAAAGTACAAGCGCAAGGAAAAACATTTGAGTGCGATCGCGGAGCCAATCTCCGTGAAGTTTTGCTCAAAAACGGCATCGATCTCTACAACGGCAACGCCAAAGTCATCAACTGCCACGGCCTCGGCACTTGCGGCACCTGCGCCGTCACCGTCGAGGGCGAAGTTTCCGAGTCCCAGTGGCGCGAAAAAGCTCGACTTTCGGTTCCTCCCCATTCTTCCGCATCCAACCGCCGTTTGTCTTGCCAAACCAAGGTTTTAGGGGATATTAAGGTGACAAAATATGACGGTTTCTGGGGTCAAGGCTCTGAAAGTGTCTGGAAACCACAAGCATAGATTTTTTGTTAAGGAAGGCAGATAGGACGATCGCCTTGCAAGATAATATCTAAGACTTGCGCAATAATTCTAACTGTAAGGTGCACGCGGGGCACCTTACCATAAAGAAAGCCGAGAGGTCAAAAAACCCAGAAAGCCCATAGAAAAGTTAATGAATTCATCTAAAGATATTCTGATTATTGGTGGCGGAATAATCGGTCTTTCGCTAGCAGTTGAACTGAAATTGCGAGGGGCATCTGTCGCCGTTCTCACCGCCGATTCTAAACAACCGACCGCCCGGGCTGCCGCCGGAATGCTTGCCCCACAAGCCGAACGAATTCCCCCCAGTCCGATGCTGGATTTGTGCTTGCAAAGTCGCGCCCTGTATCCCGCCTGGGTGGAACGGCTAGAAGATATTACAGGATTGAAAACGGGATATTGGCGATCGGGAATTCTCGCGCCAGTGTGTCAAAATGAGCCTCACGAAAAGCCGCTTTTGTCAAACCTTAATTCTGAATGGTTGGACAAAGATGCTGTTCGTCAACATCAATTGGGATTGGGTCAAGAAGTAATTGGCGGTTGGTGGTATCCTGACGATGCTCAAGTTGACAACCGCGCTTTATTTCGGACGCTTCAAGCTGCAAGTAAAGAATTAAAAATTGATATTATTCAAGGCACGGCAGAAGAAATTAATCGGCAGGACAACCGAGTTCTTGGAGTTGAAACAACGGCAGGAAAATTACAAGCTGACCGTTATGTTTTGGCGGCGGGTCCTTGGTCTTATCAGTTATTGGATCTTCCTGTTTTTCCGAGAAAGGGGCAAATGCTGTCAGTATGCGTACCAGAAGATTGTGGCGTTATGCAGCCGTTGCAAACAGTTTTATTCGGGACAGGCATTTATATTGTGCCGCGTCAAGATGGCAGAATTATTATTGGCGCAACTAGCGAAAATGTGGATTTTACGCCTGGAAATACCCCTGCGGGAATGCAAAGTTTGCTAGCAGGAGCGATTAAGTTATATCCCGAATTACAAAATTATCCGATACTGGAGTTTTGGTGGGGATTTCGGCCTGCTACTCCTGATGAGTTGCCGATTTTAGGTGCTAGTGTTTGGGAGAATTTGACGCTGGCTGCGGGGCATTATCGCAATGGCATTTTGTTGGCTCCGGTGACGGCTAAATTGTTGGCTGATTTGATTTGGAATCAGAAATCAGATCCGTTATTGGCTGCTTTTCATTATTCGAGGTTTGGAGCTTCAGCACTTACTTGAACCTCTATACGTAGGGTGCGCAGTGCGCACCTTACCGCTGTAAGTAGCGCGTCAAACCATTTTTTTGCCTGAGTCCTGATTAGTTCGCATCCTGTTTTTTGGGTTGGTTCAATTCCCTGCATTTAGCGGAAGCCAAATCGTAAGCATTTTGGTAATCGCTACCGCCTAACATCAAATCACCGTAATATTCATAAGGTTGATTGCCATAAACTGGCAGCGGGTCGTCTTCAGGATAATCTTCTTTTGACTCATCTAGGATTGCTTTGAGTTTCTTCACGCTGAAGCGCTGTACTGGGAAGTAATGAATGTCTTGAGCGATGAGACCGAGATGGGGAAAGGTTGGGTCAACAATTCGCTCGTCGAGTTCAATCCAGCTATACTCGATGGGTTTATACGGCGCTCCCGGCACAGCTAAAAAGCCTTGGACGTAGATTGCGCCCTCGGTAGCCAATGCTGCTTTACAAGCGTTGTCAAAGCAGTTTTTACGGTTGCTTTTGATGCGAGCCGCTATTTCAATAGAAAGCGTCTCATCTAATAGTTCGGTCATAATCCATTTCTAGTCGCGTGTGCGATTAGATTGTAGCAAGTTAGAGCTGCGAGCACAAAGAACGATCGCAAGCAAGTGCGATTATTTCTCCAATTCCCGTCTTCAGGAGTAGATACAGAATCAAGCAAAAAGTTGTGGATGTTGTGTCAAATTTGGCTTCCGGGGCGGGCGGTTTGCCCACCTACGCCGGCGGAGTGATACAGGCAGTTTGTCGATCGCCCCTATAGCCCGCCAATAAAAAGTTTTCGCGAGTAGCCCAACTTTTGAACCTGCGATCGAGTTGGGGGTAGAACCCGCAACGGTAAAGTGTGCCACAGACGATGCAAGCAAAAATAGCGGCATACATCACTCAACGCCGATCGTGCAACCAACCAATCATATTAATGCCTTCCGGCGCAGCGATTTGTTCGGCTGTTGACAGGCTTCACAGTTTTTTCTGAAAACAAAGCAGAGTTGTGATAACCTCATAAATGTGCAAAAATCGGTTCCAACGAAAAAAAAACCGTTGGAAGAAACAGGGAAAGTCCGGCGTAAATCGGCCCTGTCCCGCAAATGTGATGAGATTATACAGTCTCTTAGTCAGAATGCCCGCCGATATCCCAAACCTGTTCTTTTTCGTCTAAGAGGCATAGATGATGGTTAATTCAGCCTTCTCAAAATTAATGTATTATGGCGATCGGTCTATTGACTTAGAACGATATTGATTAGATTTCACTTGTTCCTGATAGATTTTTAGTCAACTAATAGTTTATTCATGTTTATGAATACTAGGCTATCGTCCACCAATTGCTAAGCTAATCAGCCTTTAAATTGCACATCAACAAATAATTAAACCATGAGTATGCCATTGCCCCCACGCCTCCCCAAATATGCAATTTAAATGTGCAATATCTGAATTATTTCACTGTAGTTTTGCGGTACTATTTGCAAATAATACCCTGTAAGGGTCTCAACTCAGTCTCAGTATATTTTCGCTGTCAATACGGTTCCGCATCACTTGCAATTCTTAACTGAATTATCGCTAACAGATTATCTGTAACGGCCGTCAAGAGAGCCATCCGCTATCTCAATTTTGCTTCAAATCATTGCGACATACAAACCCACCCCATAAATTATTATTCTGCAAATAGCTCACGGTTAAATGGAAATCGATTAGCTGCAAGGATGAGCAATTACTCTTGCCGTTTGTTATGAGCAAATACGTCAATGCTGGGATGAATTTCAGCTTTGCGAAACAACCCAAAGGAGGATCTAATGAACTAAATATTATCAGCCGGTTTGTAAAGCATAGGCGGAATTTCAACCGCAATTCACTCAATTACCTGCAACAAAACAATGCCAAAAATAGCCACCATATCCTGATGCTAAGCTAAGCACTTATCCACACACCATAGATATACTAAATGAAAAGCGCGATCAAAAAGTCCGATTTTGTGCTAGCTCCTTATATGAAGAGTAACAATTTGAAAGCTACTTGCCAAATACTCAATACAGTGATTCCTTATACATTTTTATGGTTTTTAGCATTTAAAGCGGCTGCCATTTCTGTATTCCTTCTTCCGCCGATAATGGTGTTGATGACACTTTTTTCAGGACGTTGTTTCTCTTTGATGCACGATTGCGGACACTATTCTCTTTTTAGTTCCAAAAAAGTCAATCGCATTATGGGTTTTATCCTAGGTATCATCAATGCGATTCCTCAGTACCCCTGGTCGAGGGGGCACGCTTATCACCACAAACATAATGGTAATTGGGATATGTACCGAGGCCCTTCGGCGTTGATATCCACCGAAAAATTTGCGGCGCTAACTCCATTTAGTCAAAAGATGTATCAGTTACTCAGACACCCATTGATGCTGTTTCCCGGTGGTTTTTTCTATCTAATTATTAAGCCAAGACTCGCGCTGATATTGGGAACTACGGGTTTTATCCGACATATTTTTGCTTGTCTCAATCAAGATTTGGGCATGGGTTTATCTGCAATCATTGCTTCTTATAAATCCAAACATTGGTATACGAGGGCTGAGTTTTGGGATTTATTGTTCAACAATATTTGTGTTGTTGGTAGCTGGATTTATCTGAGCAACTTACTGGGGTTTGGCTTTTTCTGGAGTGTTTACTCAATTGTCATGACCTGTTCAGCAGCGATATTTATCTGTATTTTCTTTGTTCAGCATAATTTTGACGGTTCCTACGCTCATAAAGCTGAAGGTTGGGACTATCTTCTTGGCGCAATTGAAGGCAGTAGTTACCTAAAATTACCAACTATTCTCAATTGGTTTTCGGCTGATATTGCTTACCACAATATTCATCATCTCTCTGAGCGGATACCTAACTATAATCTTCAAGCTTGTCACAATGCTAATATTCACCTGCTTGCTAATTCAAAATCACTGACAATTCGCGATATTCCTGACTGCTTCCAATTCATTCTTTGGGATGCTGCTTCAGATAGTCTGCAATCGATTAAATTATTTCAACAACAAGCAGAAACTCCCTTCAGTAAGGTAGCTAATTAAAATCGGGGGGCAATAAATTTGGTTGCTTCTTGCTCCCCAAAATCCTATGATATCGTTTCCGGTTGCACCGGAATTATATAGAGGACACGGCAGTGCCGTGTCCCTACCCGGATTAATTGTAGGGACACGGGACACTCGCGGTGTCGAAAGCTGTGGGTAATATTAATTCCGATGCTACCGGATTTGGTATAACTCAAAGTATCGTCACTTGTCAATGCAGCAATTCCTCTAATTTTTGCTGGTTCCACAAATACTGATAAAGCCCTGTTTGGCCTACTAATTCAAGGTGAGTGCCACTCTGAACTATTTCTCCTCTCTCCATCACAAAAATGCGATCGGCACTAGCCGCCGCCGACATTTGATGCGAGATAAAAATTACCGTTTTGCGATCGGTTCCCGTTGCCAAGTTTCGCAAAATGTCGGTAGCAGTTTGATTGTCAACGCTGGAAAGAGCGTCATCCAAAATTAACACCGGGGCGTCAACTAACAAAGCGCGAGCAAGTGCTGTCCGCTGCCGCTGTCCGCCTGATAAAGTAATGCCGCGCTCGCCGACAACTGTTTTGTACTGCTGCGGAAAGTTGAGAATTTCGGCGTGAATTTGCGCTTGTTTTGCCGCGGCTTCAATCTCCGGCTGTTCCGCTAAAGGGTTTCCGTAGCGGATGTTATTCTTGATGGTAGTGCCGAACAGAAAACTTTCTTGGGGAACGTAGGCGATCGCCCCGCGCAATTGGGTCAATTTCACCTCGGTAATATCCTGTCCGTCTACAAATAACTGACCCGGATCGATATCGAGCAAGCGTGGCAGCGCATTAGCTAAAGTTGATTTTCCCGAGCCGATCGCCCCAACAATTGCGACAGTTTCTCCCGGTTTTATGGTAAAATCAACATTTTTAAGCGCGGGTGTCTTAGCGCCGGGATACGTATAATTTAGATGGCGGGCCGCAATTTCGCCTTTGACTGGAGTTGCCAGTTCAACTGCATCGGGAGCATCCTTAATTTGCGGTTCCACAGTCAGAATTGATTCGATGCGATCGACACTCACTTCTCCCCGCTGGTAAGCCGTAATCGTGAAACCCAACAGCGCCGTCGGAAATACCAAACGCTCGACATAAATCAGCAACGCCACAAAATCGCCAATGCTAATTTGACCATTAGCAATTGCCCCGCCACCAGCAGAAAGCAGCACCAACAAACTGATACTTGCCAAACCGCCCAGCAGCGGAAAAATAAAGTTTCTAGTTTTTGCTAATTCCAAATTTGCTGATAGCAACTGCGCGTTGCAATTGCGAAAAGCTCGGCGTTCGTTCTCTTCTTGAGCGTAGATTTTAATTACGGAAATCCCGCTCATATCCTCCTGAATCAAATCGCTCATAGCCGACAGTTCCTCTTGCACGGCTAACTGTTGGATGCGAAGTTTGTCGCTAAATAACTGCACCAAAACTAACATTAAAGGATAAACTGCGATCGCAAACAGTGTCAACCTTACATTAATCCCCAGCATCACTGGCAAAGTCAAAGCATAAGCAAAAGCTGTATTCGCCAAACTGAGCACCGCAAACCCAACCAAGCGCCGAATATTGTCCAAATCGGAAGTAGCGCGGTTAATTAAATCCCCTACAGTATTGGCGGCAAAATAAGACGGTTCTAATGTTAATAAATGGTTAAAAATTTGCTGTTTGAGGTCAAATTCTACTTGACGCCCCACGCCAAACAGCAGAATCCGCGACACCATCCGAATTACCCACATAATTGAGGCGAGGATCAGAATTAGTGCCACGAAGTTGAAAACTCGGTCAAATTTAGTCGCAAATTGGAGAGTGTCAACTGCATTCCGAATCAGCAGGGGAATGTAAACGCCCACAGCATTGACAATTAACAGCGAAAAAATGCCCCAGAATGTTGGTTTCCAGTGCGGGCGCATATAAGAGGCGAGTTTTTGCAGTCGAGAATAACGAGCCATGTGTTAGCGGGTAATTTGAGATTGATTGAGGAAAGGAAGGAGGAAGTTCGGCAACGGATTTTGTAACGGATGCAAGCAACAAAGTACAAGGAAGAATGAAGGAGTCCGAGGGAAGGCGCAATCTTCAGCTCATGTTTCAGCAATTAAGAACGTCATCATCGTCGGGCGTGGTTGCTATAGAAGGTCGAAAAAAAGAATAGAAGCTCTATCGAAAGGTAGATGACCGAAAACACAAGTTAAGAAGTTTTTAATAAAAATTCTGCCTTGAAATGACGGGTCATAAAAATTGGGTTTGGGCCTGAACCAAAACCTGATTATATCGATATGTAACAAACCACATTATATCTGTGGCGACACGAGATATGTGGGGACACGGCACTGCGGTGTCCTTACCTACTCGCAACGATCGCCCAAATCTCCAATCCGCCCCCGCAATCCCCCCCAGCATTGGGGCGCGCTACAATCAAAAATCGATCGGCTTAGCACTCAGACTCAGAGAGTGCTAAATTTGCTAATGTAAGCGACAGGAGACAAACATGACCAAAATAGTTGCATTTAGCGACAAATCTCGGCGGGCACTAGAACGAGGCGTCAATCAACTCGCCGATGCTGTCCGCATCACCTTGGGCCCGAAAGGCCGGAATGTCCTATTGGAAAAGAAATACGGCGCTCCCCAAATCGTTAACGACGGTATCACCGTTGCTAGGGAGATCGAGCTCGAAGATCCCCTGGAAAATGCCGGCGCTCGCTTAATTCAAGAAGTCGCCTCCAAAACTAAAGATATCGCAGGCGACGGCACAACAACCGCAACGGTTATAGCTCAATCCCTGATTCGCGAAGGTTTGAAGAATGTCGCTGCTGGCGCGAACCCAGTCGCGCTGCGCCGGGGTATTGAAAAAACGATCGCCCATTTGGTACTGGAAATCGCCAAATTGGCGAAACCCGTCGAAGGAAGCGCCATTGCTCAGGTAGCCACTGTGTCCGCCGGTAACGACGAAGAAGTCGGCGCCATGATTGCTCAAGCAATGGAAAAAGTCACCAAAGACGGCGTAATTACTGTTGAAGAGTCGAAATCTCTGACAACCGAATTGGAAGTTGTCGAAGGGATGCAGTACGATCGCGGATATCTTTCTCCGTATTTCGTCACTAACGGCGATCGCATGGAAGTTGATTACGAAAACGCTCGCATCCTGATTACCGACAAAAAAATTAGCTCGATTCAAGAACTAATTCCGGTTCTCGAAAAAATCGCCCGCACCGGTCAACCGTTCCTAATTATCGCCGAAGATATTGAAGGCGAAGCTTTGGCAACATTGGTAGTCAACAAAGCCCGCGGCGTATTGAACATCGCAGCCACGAAATCTCCCGGATTTGGCGATCGACGCAAAGCTATGCTTCAAGATATCGCCGTGCTCACCGGCGGTCAACTGATTTCCGAAGAAGTCGGACTCAGCATCGATACCGCAACTCTAGAAATGCTCGGTACCGCCCGCAAAATTACGATCGACAAAGAAAACACGATCATTGTTGCTGGCGACGAACACAAAGCTGACGTGCAAAAACGGATCGAGCAAATCCGCAAGCAGCTAGAAGCGACGGATTCCGACTACGACAAGGAAAAGCTAAGCGAACGCATCGCCAAACTCGCCGGCGGTATCGCTGTAATTAAAGTAGGCGCAGCTACCGAAACCGAGCTCAAAGACCGCAAACTGCGCATCGAAGACGCTCTCAACGCTACTAAAGCTGCTGTGGAAGAAGGTATCGTTGCCGGAGGCGGCACGACGCTACTTCACCTGATTACAAAAATAGATGCGATCAGAGATACTTTAGACAGCGAAGAACAAGTAGGCGCTGATTTGGTGAAGAAAGCTTTGGAAGCACCTTTGCGTCAAATTGCTGATAATGCCGGCGTTGAAGGTTCCATCGTCATCGAGCGAGTGCGGGCGAGCGAGTTTAACGTTGGCTACAACGCTCTCACCGACGTGTACGAAGATATGATTGCCGCCGGGATTATTGACCCCGCTAAGGTGGTGCGATCGGCTTTGCAAAATGCCGGTTCCATTGCTGGTATGGTGTTGACCACTGAAGCTGTGATTGTCGAAAAACCCGAGAAGAAAAAAGCCGGCGGCGGCGACATGGGCGACATGGGCGGCATGGGCGGCATGGGCGGCATGGGCGGCATGGGCGGCATGGGCGGCATGGGCGGCATGGGCGGCATGGGCATGATGTAGTCTTCCGCCATTAGTCAGCAGCCATTAGTCTGTAGTCTGTAGGGTGCGCCCTAAGCACCATTGGTGTCAACGAGCGCATCTTATGTAGTACCCGTCTGTTTGACGATTAGGGCAGCTTATCCCCCCGGCGCCCCCCTGATAGTCCGGGGGGACTTGAAGCTATCAAAGTCCCCCTTCTTAAGGGAGATGCAATGGCGATCGGGACTCTCGCTTCTAGCGAGAGTTCTGATGGATTTTAAGCTTAAGTTGACACCTATGCAGTGCGCACTTAACCCGATCGATCGACTAAGATTTTTCCAAGAAACCCTGTCTCCCCCTCTTTCGTTGTCCTTTAAGACGAAGGAGTTACATTGTTGCTGTGCAAGTCTTGAGGAGATTGAAACAGAGTTTCGAGATAAACTCTGGCAGCTTGGCGATAGCTGCGCGAAGCTTCAGGCGTACCGCTATCGGCATTCTGCAACAAAAACAGCGACAGGGCCGCGCAAAATACTCGGTCTAGATCCCATTCGGGATGGGTTTCCAGGTAAGTTTTGAGAGAATCGTGCAGCGTTTCGGGAATTTCGGCAAAAATACTGACTGTTGGGTTCATCATTTTTTTTAGTCTCGCTAATAAATTGAAAACAGAACCCCCCTTCGGCTGGATACAGGTGCAGGCACAGCCGAAATCAGAGCGCTTTTTTTTAGGTCGGTCGCATCATTGTGCGCTATCAGGGGGTGGGTTTGTCAATGTTGCGAAATATTACAAAGTCGTTTATATCAAAAAAAGGTTTACCAAATAATAAGCTTTTCAGGGCATTTTTTGTTACATATCTTTATGTTTTGCGGGTTTTATGAAAGATTGGGCAGCAGGTTAACGAAATCCCCAATTCCGCAGCAAGATGCTACCGTGCCGTTAATTTCTGTGGAAAACTTTGTCGAATCTGTGGAAAACCTCAGACTTGCCTGTGGAAACGCTGTGGAATGTTTCGGGAAAAGTCAGGGAAAAAATAAGAATTGCAAAGCGGAGTCATTGGTAATGGGTCATAGGTAATGGGTGATGGGTAATTGGTGTTTTCTTCCCGAATGCCTTCTTCCCTCAACGTCCATCCGTAAAATCCGTTAAATCCCGATCGCCTGCTTCGTTGCCGAACTTCCCTCACCAGTGACTCTGCCGCTTTTTGGCGGATGGTTGCCAATTCTGCAGGCGGCATTTTGTCGAGATTGGCTAAGATCAAGCTCATGCGACCGATCAACTAAAGTTTGTCCCGGTGGCGCGCTAGGAAATCCCAGTAGGAAAGATTTATCATCTGTGCGGTTGAAAGCAGCTTGGTTCTGCCAAAGTCGATCGCCTAATATCCAAACGCCAACAGTCATTTTAGTTGTTTCACCATAAAAGTTATCTTTTACTTTTCATGAGGGCTGGTTGTCTATTCAGAAAACTTAATTGGCTGAAAAATCACAACTCTAAACTCATGATTTCTCCGCTTCTGGCGAGAACGTACTCGAGCATAACATTGATTTCCAAAGATAGGGACACCGACCCGCAAATTTAAATTTTATGTCGGTGTATCCTTCAGATTTTAATAATTTTGTCAGCGTCTCTACTGAGAAAAATTTAATGTGACCGTTATCCCAAAGAACGGTAAAATGTTTATCTAGCTTGCCAGAAACAGCTAAAGCTAGGTTTTTAAAATAGCCGTGATAGGGTGTAGAAATAATTAGCCTTCCTCCCGGCTTGAGGCATTTTTTTGCAGCTTTTGCTAGTTCTTTAGGATAAAGCAAGTGTTCGATTACTTCAATGGCTAAGACAACATCAAACGAGTGCAGCATATGGGTATCGGGGAGGTCGTAAAGATCTGCTTCGATAAACTGACACTCGGGGAAACTTTGACGGGAGATGGCAATTCCGGGTGCAGAAGTGTCAACGCCGACAACTTCGCAGCCGTGCTCTGCAATGACGTGACTGAGGCTGCCATTGCCGCAGCCGAGATCCAAAACTCGGAGTTTTGTCTTGCTAGCCTCCTGAAGTGTCCCCAGCAATTCTAAAAGGGGAGATACCAAATAAGAGTGATGAAATCTGGGACGGTTGTTTGTGTAATAATACGTATAATTGCTAAAGTTTTTTTTCATCGATTAAGCTATGGAGATTATTGCCGAGACCGCAAATATACGGAGCGTGGGTGCACTTTTTGGGCCAGTGTTCGCCACCTGAGGGTTGTCTAGAGTCGATCGGCAGCTCTATCGTCTCATTCTTTTTTTTTGACAGGCGAATTGTTGTCACCGAATCAATCGGATGTCAAAAGAAATCTTTCACAGGGTAAAAAATCTCGAATCGCCCATTCCATCGCCCCTCTCAAAGAAGGCATTCGGAAAGAAAAAGTCCGATAGAGCAAGAATTCTCTCCGTACACTAGCCGGATACTGAACTTTTTGCCTCTTCACTTCGGCCCAAGAGTGCATCCATGCGATTGTAGCTTCAAGCAACTGCGGTATGTCCACCCGAGGCTTTTTTGCAGCCGGAAAAATTGACCCCTGGGCGATCGGGTGCAAGTCGAGCCGAGAATGGAGAATGGAAGTGTGACGGAAATCACAGGCAGGTGCCACACAAATTGCTGAGTATCTTTAAGTCCACACAGTTAGAATCGAGATTACTACAGTGGCTTCTATAATTGTGTTTAAATGTTGTTCGGAAGCTGTGTTGTCCCGTCAGCAGAGCACCCTAGACAGATTCGCGCTTTCGGTCTGGTTTATTTCACTTTAATGGTCGCTGTTGGGTGTCGCACCTTAATTTAGATATGTCCTATGGTTAAGTTAGGTCAATCCTCCTTTCGCCGTATTTTACTGTCGCGGATTTTGTTGCTCAGCGTACCTGTTCTACTGGTGGGGGAGTATGTTACCTATCGCAAGGCACGCTCGACGCTTCTGGAAACTGCTCGTCAAAACTTGACAGAAAGTGCAGTCAGAAAAGCAGAAACTATTGAACAGTGGGCGAAATCGCTGAAGTCGAATTTGATCGGCGCTTCGGAAAGCTCGATGTTGCAGTCTGTAAATCCGAAGGATTATCAAAAGTTTATCGCGCAATTAGGGCAGCGGTTGCCAGCGCAGGTTGATTGCTTGCAATTGACTAATTTAAAGACAAATCAAGTGATAGCAAGCACTTGCGGGCAGCAGCCGATTCAGTCGCTGCCGGCAAAATTTTGGCCGCCAGTACAGCAGCAGCAAACGCTGCTGGACGACAAGAGCGTTTACATCAGTCTGTCCTTACCTCAGCAGCTACAGGGGAAAGCAAACGACCAGAAGGTGGCTTTGGGTGATGAGGATTTTCCAGATGCGGGTAAAGAAGGCCGCGATAGCCAAGTGAGTTTGGTGTTGAGCGCTCCTGTTTACATTCGTCGGGGCAATAGCCTGCAGTTGAGTTATGCTTTGAGTTTGCAGTCGGCCCTGCCTGTGCAAACCAGCGCTCCCAAGGGTTCTCTAGCCGGCTATACGGTGGCGATCGACCAAGATGGGACGATTTTGGCGCACCCGAATATCAACCGCGTGGGTCGCAATATCGCCCAAGAGGCAGATGCCGATCGACTAAAAAGTATTGTCAGAAGGGCGATCGCCGGCGGACAAGCAGCTTTTCTGCACCTATTTTCCTTTGAAAGGAATGGTGTAGAGTTGCTAGCAGGATATGCCGCTATCCCGAGTCCTTCAACTAAACAGGAGAACAGCAAGTGGATTATTTTAGCTGTCTCTCGTTTAGATTACGCTCTGTCAGGTTTGGAAGAAATTCAGCAAGTTTTATTTAATTTAATTGTAGGTTTGGTTGCTGCTAGTATCATTGCGACTTTATATCTGTCTCGCGACTTGGCGCGTCCTGTGGAAAAACTGAGAGACTACGCGCTGAAAGTAGATACGGAAGCGCCGCAGGCAGTGCCGCAAAATTTCCAAATTAGGGAATTCAATCAACTATCAGAAGCACTCAACAGCATGGTGCAGCGGCTCAGATCCTGGGCAAGAGAATTGGAAGTCGCAACCCAGGAAGCGCAAGTTGCCAATCAGTTAAAAAATGAATTTTTGGGCAATATTTCTCACGAATTGAGAACGCCGCTCAACGGGATTATTGGTTTTATTCAAATTGTGCGGGACGGCTACTGCGATGACCGAGACGAAGAAATGGAATTTTTGCAGCGCGCCCACGACTCGTCAATGCAATTGCTAAATATTATTAATGATATTTTGGATATTGCTAAAATAGAAGCCGGCACGTTCTCCATGATGTTAGAAGTAGTTGATATCACCCAGGTACTTGAAGACGCGATTGATTTGCAAGCACCTCAAATTGAGGAAAAAGGTTTGAAATTAAGTTTGCCAGAACCTCACGCTCCGATTATTGTTCATGCCGATCCGGAGAAGCTAAAACAGGTGTTTTTGAACGTTTTGAGCAATGCCGTTAAGTTTACAGAGTCGGGGAGCATTAGTATATCTGTGCGGCTAGAATCGAGGAAGAATTCTGGTAGTTTTAACGGCAGTGCGGAAAGTACGACGGGTCCCAGCGGTCAAAGCGATTGGGTAGTGGTGGCAATTAAAGATACGGGAATTGGTATCGATCCCGAGCACCAGCAGAAATTGTTTCAACCTTTTGTGATGGCTGATGGTTCTACAACTCGCAGGTTTGGCGGTAACGGTTTGGGCTTGGCTATCTCCCGAAGGATAATGGAATCTATGATCGGAAGCATTACCCTGCACAGCGCGGGTGTGAATCAAGGTACTACGGTGATGATTTCTTTGCCTGTCAATCAGCAGTCAAGTTTTTATTTTCACAGCCAGGACTTAGTAACGGAAAAGGGAAATTTGAAAAGTTGATGAGTGATTTCCCCAATCTAAAATCTAAAATCTAAAATCTAAAATGGTATTAGGGGCTGTCCGCCGAGTTCGAGGGATTTGCTCAAAGTGCTGAGAATGCGGATTAATTCGACAGAGGCCGAGCCGGAAGAGGTAGGACAGGGGGTATTAGTTTGCACGCAGTTGAGGAAGCGATCGCACACTCGCCGCAGCGGTTCTGCCGATTCTAAATTCAACACTTCGCGGTGTCTGAGGCCCGTTGGCTGCGGTGCGATCGCACTGTCAAAAGAGTTATTCTCTTCGCCCCCGCAATCTGAATTGCCCCGCTGCACAATCAGGGGAGTTTCTGGCGACATTTCATCAAAAATCAAGGTTCCCAAACTGCCAACAACTGTTAAACGCCGTTGTTTGTCGGGATTTAGCCAGCACAGGTGAATAAATGCTTGAAATCCGTCGGGATAAGTGAGCGTTACCCAAACTAAATCTGCTAGTCCTTCTGCAGGATTAACAGTCAGCATTGAAGGAGCAAATTGATTTGCTATTTCTGTTGCTTCTTTATTTATTCCTTCTTCCCTCTCCCTTCTTCCCTCTTCCTTCTTCCTTCTTCCTTCTTCCTTAGGAAATACAGTGCCGATCGCCCTTACTTCAATTGGCGTTTGTTCCAGCCAAGTATTGAAAATAGCTATATCGTGAACGGCCAAGTCCCAAAGGGCATCAACGTCGTGCCGCACCGGTTCAAAATGGGTGCGCTGGGCGTAACCGTAGCGCAATTTTCCGAGTTGATGCTGTTGAATAATTCTTTTGCCTCGATCGACTGCTGGATGAAATAGATAAGTGTGGTCAACGAAGAGTTGCCGCTGCTGTTTTTCAGCTAATTGACAGAGTTCTATTGCTTCAGTGAGGTTGAGAGCGAGGGGTTTTTCTGCTAAGACGTGGTAGCCTTGTTGCAAGGCTGCTGCTGCCAGGATGTAGTGTGTGGAAGCTGGAGTGGCGATCGCCACAGCTTCGAGTCCCGGCAATGCTTGCACTTGAGACCAATCGGTAGCTAGAATCACCGAGGCATCGAGATTAAACTGTTTTTGGACGGCCGCCAATGAATCTCGATTCGGGTCTACCACCGCTAAAACTTCGCTGTTGGGATGTTTGAGAAAGTTGCGAATTAGGTTAACTCCCCAGCGGCCCGCACCCAATACAGCTATTCCGATTTTCATTAATTATAATTTCAAAAATCGCACAGCAATTATAGCATATTCGTAATTTTTTAGTGCTTTTTAACACTAAAAAATCCAAGTTCCCCACGAGCAATCAGCAATCAGCAACTATCAATTATCAATTACCAACTAATTTATTGAAAGCTGCCTGAGCCGCTGCTTGTTCGGCAGCTTTGATCGATCGACCTTTCCCCTCTGCTACCAACTCTCCCTGAATGAGAACTTCTGCGGTAAAACGATCCTCTCCGCCCTGCACAGTCCCGGTTTCTTGCACGCTATATTTGGGCAAAGTTTTGTATTTGCCTTGAGTCAACTCTTGGAGAGCAGCTTTGTAATTTTGGCGGGCCGGGTCGCTGCGGATTTCCGCCGCTAGGCGCTGAAAGTGAGAATCTAGCCAAGGGCGAATTAATTCTAACGTTTGGGTACTCAAATAAAGCGCAGCCAGTAACGCTTCCAAAGCATCGGCCAGCCGGGGTTCAGCGCCTGTTTTGTCCGAGGCTGCGCTGGTGGAAACAATTAAATATCGATCGAACCCGTAACTTTCAGCGATTTTAGCAAGAATGCGATCGCTCACCAAGATCGATCGAATAGCAGCAAATTCCCCCACTGTACAGTCGGGATAAATCTCAAACAACAATTCCGACGCCGCCAGCCGCACAACTGCATCCCCGACAAACTCTAGTTGCTCGTAATTTGCCTTAGCTGACGCGCTCGCATGAGTCAAAGCTAAATCGAGGAGATGCCATTTTATCGAAGCATTTTTCGGCACTCCCAATTTTTGAATTAATGTTTCAAGTTGCTTTTGGCGACCCGGATAAATCAGATTCATACAGCAGAAAGAAGAAGGAAGAAGGAAGAAGGAAGGAGGAAGAAGCAATCGACCGCATCGGTTTGTGCAATTAAGAACGTCCTCACTCTCAGGGTGGTTGCTATATTAATAAAAAGCTGTACCTGGAAAAACTAAATATTCCTTATGGTGCTTGTGGTCAGCTCTCTCAAGGTGGTCAAGAAGTGCCTCAAGCGCTGGAAATCTCTGCTTAGGGCGATCGATAAATCTTCTTCATTTGATAGACGATTAGCAATAAATAACATCTCAAGAATAAAGCTCAACGGTTACGATGACGCAAACACGTTGACTGCACCTTGACAGACCTGCCCATAAGAACTTTACCGAAAATTGAGGGGGGGAAAAAGTCGGACATAAGCCGGGTTCTGTTCTCTCAACTGCAAGCAGTTTTCGAGGGCAGTTATCTATCTGGGACGCCTGTTACCAGACGCCTCAAGCGGTACCAAAAAACAGAACTGGTAAAAAACCAACCATAGTCCCTCCGACCTTGCTCCCAACTGGGGTTTACCGAGCCAGCACCTCTCGATGCTGCTGGTGCGCTCTTACCGCACCTTTGCACCCTTACCCCCTAACACTTTGGGATTTTCGATGCTCGATTTTTGATGCAATCTCAAATCTCAAATCTCAAATCTCAAATCGGGGGGCGGTATCTTTCTGTGGCACTATCCTCACGATCGCTCGCACTGGGCGTTACCCAGCAAGTTTGGTTTTTCGGGAGCCCGGACTTTCCTCAGACAAGCTTCCGCTAATCCGCAACCGCCTGCGCCTACTTTTTCCCCAGATTTATTGTACGCGATCGTTCGTCAATCAATTTGGGATTTTAGATTTACGATTTTAACTTGTCGCCCACCTAATTTTGACATTTGTGTTTATTCAAACTCTTGTGCGGTGGCAGGAAAGCCCGCCCAACAATTAAATTGCCATGCAAATCCCCTTCAATTTACTTACGGATGAATCGGGAGGGTGAAAAATTTTGGATTTATGATGCAAGGATTTATGACAAGGCTTCAACTAGGGGCAGGAAACCTTTTTCCATAACAGGATTTTGAATCATGCACTCCTCAATCCAAAATCTCAAATCTCAAATCTTAAATCCGGTTACTTTAGTGAGTCATCTTTCACGGTAGAAAAATTATCAAACCAGCCGCGCCGCCAGAAAAAGTAAACTAAAGCCGAGGCGATCGCTAGCATAATCGCCCAACAAAGCGGATAGCCAAAATACCAATTCAGTTCCGGCATATTCCAAGGCGATTTCTCTGTATTGAAATTCATCCCGTATACTCCCGCCACAAAAGTTAGAGGAATAAAGATACTAGAAATCACCGTCAGCAATTTCATGATCTCATTCATTTTATTACCAACCGAAGACAAGTAAACATCCATCAAACCCGAAGACAACTCTCGATAGGTTTCTACCATATCCATCACCTGCACCGTGTGATCGTAACAGTCGCGCAGGTAAATTCGCACCTCTGGACTAATCAAATCACTGCTATCTCGAATCAAAACATTAATTGCATCCCGCTGCGGCCAAATGGCGCGGCGTAGCGTCAGCAGTTCTCGCCGGATTTTATATATTTTTTCCAGGGTTTTGCGGGTGGGGTTAAGCACCACTTCATCCTCTAGTTCTTCAATGCGCTCTCCGTAAACTTCTAATACAGGGAAAAATCCATCTATAATCGCATCTAACAGAGTATAAGCCAGATAATCTGCTCCGTGCTTGCGAATAGTTCCTTGGCCTTTACGAATGCGATCGCGCACGGGGCCAAAACAATCATAGTCGGGTTCTTCCTGAACAGTTAGCAGGTAATGTTTACCCAAAATCAAACTTACTTGTTCTTTATGAAAAGTCTCTAATTCTGGATGCAGCATCACCATCCCAGCAATGATTAAAATGTGTTCTTCATAGTCTACAACTTTTGGTCGCTGGGGAACATTAACTACATCTTCCTGAGCCATTACGTGCAAATTAAACACTTCGCCCATTTGGCGCCAAGTTTCTTTGTTTCCTAATCCCAACATATCAACCCAAGAAACAGATGCTGTATCTAAATACCCAGCAGCTTCTAGAGGATTTGCCAAGTTGGCGCGAGTAGCTCCTGTCTCGCAATAGTCAATTAATACAATCTCCGGAGGCGGCGCATCCGGTTCTAAGTCGAGAGTTCCCGGCGGAGCCCCCTGATCGTCATAAAAATAGTCAACGTAGGAATCATCATCATCATCATCATCATCTTTAGTTGGCTTTGCAACTGCACTAGAAGTATGTATGCTTTTGTATACCATGCTAATATTCCTGACTTTTAGAACCTGTAATTAGATTATCACTTTTCTCGTCCAACAACCAATTACTAATTACTAATTATTAATTACCTCTGGCGAATAGGAATCTCGATCGCGAATTCAGTTCCCCCTCCAGGCGCGTCCATGCAGCGCAGCGTACCGCCATGTCTTTCCACCACAATCTGATAGCAGATAGACAGTCCTAAACCAGTACCTTTGCCCACTGGTTTAGTAGTAAAAAACGGGTCAAATATCCGAGATTTAACCGACTCTGCCATTCCCGACCCGTTATCTGAAATTGCGATCGCAACCCGATTGTTCTCCAAAACCTCGGTGCGAATCCGAATACAAGGCAATGCGTCGCAACTTAAAGGTAAAGTCGGAAAATCTTGCCGTTCCCCTTCCGAAGAACTTGCCAATTCCAATTTTCTATTTCTGACATTTGCCAAAGCATCAATGGCATTACTGACTATATTCATAAAAACTTGATTTAACTGTCCGACGTAGCACTGTACTGGTGGCAGTTTTCCATATTCTTTCACTATTTCAATATTACGAGTTCTGCCATTTTCTCTAAGTCTGTGTTGCAAAATTAACAGAGTGCTATCTATTCCTTCGTGGATATCAACACGCTTAATATCTGATTCTTCCAGCCGGGAAAAGTTGCGTAAAGACAGAACAATTTGGCGAATGCGATCTGCTCCGGTTTGAATTGACTTCAGCAAATCCGGGAAATCCTCTTTCATAAACTCCAATTCTATTTGCTCCGCAAACTCCGCGATAACCGCAACAGGCTTGGGGTAATGTGCTTGGTACAAACTGCACAGTTCCAGCAAGTTTTTGGCATACTCGCTAGCGTAAATGATATTACCGTATATAAAACTGACAGGATTATTAATTTCGTGAGCAATTCCCGCGACTAGCTGTCCCAAACCAGACATTTTTTCCGCTTGAATTAGTTGAGCTTGAGTCCTTCCTAATTGTTTCAATGTTTGCTCAAGCTGGTGATTTTTATGTTTTAATTGAGATTCGGCTTGTTTGCGATGGGTAATATTGCGCGCGATAGCGATCGCTTGATTCGAGTTAAAAGGCAGCAATCTCGCTTCATAAGTTTCTTCTCCTGCGGGCATGGGTAGGGAATACTCGATATTAATTGTAGTTCGGTTTTCTGTAACTTCAAGCAGTGCCATCTCGAAGTCGCGGGCGGCGGTTGTCGGCAATATATCGGCTATTCGTTTTCCCACAAAATACTCGGGAATCGGGTACAAATTCGATGAATTTCCTGACAAGTAATCCAAAATAATCCCGTCAGCATTTATTCGGAAATACAAATCGGGCAATGCCATAAAAACAGCTTGCAACTCGGAAGTTTTTTGGCGCAATGCTTCTTGGGCGCAGTACCGATCGCTAATATCAAAAATCACCCCGTCCAAACAGCAAACGTTCCCATCTGCGTCAAACACAGGAGAACCCTTATCCCACACCCATTTAACCGTGCCGTCTGCTGCTAACAAGCGGTATTCCAAGCTATAAGACTGTTGGTTTTCTATTCCTTGGCGAATAGTTGCTTCTACTTTTGCCAAATCTTCCGGGTAAATAATGCTAGCAAAAGTTCGGCATCCCCTGTCCAAAAGCGAAATAAAATCCGCAGCAGGGTAGCCTGTGAGTAAGTAAACGGCATCGCTAATAAAATTAGTGGAAAAATCGCACTTCCAGCGATAAACCACTCCGGGAATATTAGCTACCAAAGACCGAAATCTTGATTCACTTCTACGCAAAGCTGCTTCCGATTCATGTCGTTCTGTAATATCGCGAGCGAAAGCTAGCACTGCAAATACATTACCTTCAGCGTCGCGCAGAGGTACTTTTTGGGTATCAAAAATATGTACTGAACCGTCAGCAATAGTTGCCGGATCGCAGGGATTGTGGATAATTTCTCCCGCCATGACAGCAGAGTCGTCTGCACGGAATCCTCGGATATTTTTGGCGGCATTCCCAAATACTAGCTCTGCGGAGAATCCTAATTCTACATCTAATTTACCTATTATTTCTTCGAGTTTTTTACCAATTGCTTGAGCGAAACTCTTGTTTGCCAAAATATAGCGATAATTTGTGTCTTTGGCAAAAATCCAGTCGCTGGTTTTGTCTATTACTGTGCGCAGGAGTTGTTCGGAACGTTCGGTTTTTTCCAAAGCCACCTGCAGATCTAGTTCCAGGCACTTGCGAGCAGTAATGTTTTCAAAAGCAACACCGACGCAGTTGTTGGGTAGGGGAAAAGCTTTAATAGAAAAAGCGCGAGTTATTCTGCCGCCTTCATCGCAGTCAATATCTTCAAGTTCTACGGCTTTCTGACGGAGAATTACTGAAGCAAATGCTTGTGGAATGTTTTTCGATCGCAGGTGGGGAAAAATCTCGTCGATTGTCATGCCCAAAACGTCTGCCATTTCTAATCCGGTAAACAGGGTAGCAGCGGGATTGGAAGCGATCGCCCTGAGGGTGCTGTCATCGTCTATATCTTCTAAATGGTAGACGTACAAACCAATTTGCATATTCTCGACAATTTGGTCGTAGAGGCGCACGCTTTCGTCTACCTGCCTGCGTTCGGTAATATCTTCAGTAATCCCCAAAACGTACTGAGGACGGCCTGCCGCGTCGAGAATTGGCACTTTGCGAGTGTGCAGTATTCTCATACCTTTGTGGCGAGTTTGGATCGGCTCTTCGGCTATGTCTTTAACAGTAGATTGGTTGCGATCGCCGGTCAATATTTCCCTGTCTTGAGCGGTAAAAACATCAGCTTGTTCTTTGGGGTAAATATCGTAGTCATTTTTGCCGATCGCCTCTTGAGAGGTAACACCTGCGATCGTTTCTCCCGCTTTATTCCACAGCACAAATTTCAGGGAGGAAGCATCTTTAGCAAAAACTCCCACCGGCAGATTTTCTACTACGGAATTAAGGAACCCTCTAGCGGATTTTAATTCAGCTTCTGCACGCTTGCGTTCGATGCCTAAAGCGATGACATCGGCAACCGATGCTAAAGTTTCCTGAAAGGGTGCTGTCAGCGGCTGGCGGCTGATAATTACCATGACTCCCACCAGCCGTGCTTCGACTATCAAAGGGTAGCCGGCGAAGGTGAGAATTTGCTGCGGGATTGGGCAATTTGCCGGCTTTTGACTGGTGTTGATAATTGCTACTTCGGAAATGTGTGGCGCTGTTGCTTTGGGGGATTCTTCCTCTAGTAGTCCAAAATTATTCAGTTCAAATCCGCAGTCAAATTGCGGTTTTTGCTGTTTGGCGATCGAGTTAACCTTACTTTCAATAAAGCTAGCCCGATCGTCTGTGCGGCTGTAAATTCCAGAGGCTGCTTGCAATTCCCAAACATTGTATTGAGAGTTAAAAGTCCAAATTTCAGCAGAGGCGACATCGAGATTCTGCACCATTGCCTCGCAGCAGGGAAGCAGGATATCTTGAGGGTGTTTGGTTAGGGCAATACCGACATCGGCTACCATTGCTGTGAGGCGAGAAGCTTGGGCTTTTTCTGCTTCCAACCGTTTGCGATCGGTGATATCTTCCACCAAAGAAAGGACGGTAAAAATGTCGCCGCTGCGAATAATCGAGTTGAACCAGCGACACCAAATTATCTGTCCGCTTTTAGTATAGTTGCGGTTAATTGAAGTATTGCCGCTGCCGGTGGCTAGTTCGAGTTCGATCGCGCTTATAGCCTCTCTATCTTCTTCGCAAACCAAAGCCAAATCGCCGAACTGCTTGCCCATCATATCATCGGATGTCCAGCCAAAGATTTCCTCGGCGCGTTTCGACCACTGAACGATCCGAAAATCTTCATCCCAGCCTACCATTGCCAGGGGACTGTTAGCTGCATTCAACCACAGTAAATGGTTCGATCGGCGCAACTGTTGAGTTTTCTGCTGCTGCCAGCGGTAGTGCCTGGTGATATCTCTACCGACGCCCAAAACCCGCATTTGGTTGCTAGAGGCATCCACCGCTGGCGTGTAAGCAGTTTCGTAAATTTTAATCCCGCCGTCTCCCGCCGTCACCTCATGAATTGCCAGCCTTTTTTCCCCGGTTATAAATACTTGTTGCAGGCAGGAATCAATCTGCGAAATTATATTTTTTAGAGCAGCATTATTGGGATAGAATTTCAATAATTCCTGATTAGTTTTGTTGACTATTTCAGCAGGCTCCAATCCCATCCAAGCAGCAGCAATAGGATTTATCGATAGGTACTTTTGCTGTCTATCGCACTCTAGGAAAGCATCAATAGAGTTAGAGAAAAAAGCCTGAAACGAGTTGATAACTTCCTGCATGGGTATTTTTTCATGAGAAAAGCTTAGTAGTGTGGAAACCTCGTGTCTTTAGACCGGGCGAGGAAACACGCATCAGGCAGTTTTAACCGCCTTGAATATTGATTATGGTTACACGGGGGCTACTTGGTCGCTTGGTACTTTTGTGATGTACTTTCAACGGGACAATTACCGTTTCAAACATTTCACCCGCGATCGAATAGCAGCTTGGGCTTACACCCATATTTTTGATAGCGTAATCAGTTAAGACGATAGCTGGTCAACTATGTCTTTTGATTAGGGCATGAAGCCCCATCTCTTCAGAGCGGGGTGCTGACTTGCTAGTTAAGCTCTAAAATTTTCCTAAAGTTAGTTTAACCCACTCAAATCTTTTTGCGCACTTTACTGCTGCGTTTCCCGGTGCAACTTTCGGCTCAGTTCCCTATAATACAAAAATCTTAAAGAAATAGTATTTTTGCGAATATAGCTTAATTAGAGCAGATGCTCTTTTTTTAAACCAGACGCAGCGGATACACAAGGGAGAACGGGAGAGGGGGAGACGGGGAGAGGTTAATCGACAACCTTCGAGAAAAATGCTTGAGAAATGCCCGACAGCTTACCGATTCCCGATTCCAAATTCCCAATCCGGTAATCTGAAAGCGGTTTTGCAGTAGGCGCAGCAAAGAACGCAAGCCGTGCAAAGCCATGTAACATAAAGATTGCGATATTTTTAATATGTAATATGGAAGTATTAGATACCTTGATTGTGGGTGCTGGTATTAGCGGTTTGAGTTTGGCGCACGCACTTGGCAAGGAAGCAACGAGTGCATCCCCGCTGAAGATTTTAGTCGCTGAGAGTCAGGGACGTGTGGGCGGGAACATCACAACTGTGACAGCGGGGGGGTTTCTCTGGGAGGAGGGCCCGAACAGTTTTTCGCCGACGCCAGAATTGATGAAGTTGGCTGTGGATGTGGGATTGAAGCAGGAGTTGATTTTTGCCGATCGCAAATTGCCTCGTTTTGTTTATTGGCAAAATAAGCTGCAACCGGTGCCGATGACTCCACCGGCGATGATTCAGTCTCAGTTGCTGAGTTTTCCGGGGAAACTGCGGGCGTTGTTCGGGGCTTTGGGGTTTGTCGGGCCGGCAATGGGCGCTGGACTTTCGCAGCAGGGTGACGAGGAAACTGTTTCTCAATTTTTCCGCCGTCATCTGGGGACGGAAGTGATGCAGCGGTTGGTGGAACCTTTTGTTTCTGGGGTTTATGCGGGCGATCCGCAACAACTTAGCGCGGCGGCGGCTTTTGGGCGGGTAACGAAGATGGCTGATGTTGGTGGCGGGCTGATGGCGGGAGCGCTGCTTTCTGCTAGGAAAAGACCCAAGAAAATGCCCGCAGACCCGAATGTTCCTACAACTAGGCCGGGGGAGTTGGGTTCGTTCAAACAGGGGTTGAAGGCTCTGCCAGAGGCGATCGCTGCTCAATTGGGCGATCGAATGAAACTCAACTGGCACCTGACTCGCCTCCAGCGTACAGAACGCGAAACTTACATTGCTGTATTCTCGACGCCCGATGGGCACCAACAAGTTGAGGCGCGCACGGTGGTTTTGACAACGCCGGCTTACGTTACAGCCGATTTGTTGCAGCCTCTTCAACCGGAAGTTAGCAGCGCTTTACAAGCTTTTACTTATCCTACGGTTGCCTGCGTTGTCTTAGCATATCCGCAGTCGGATATCAAGGGTAAATTAGTAGGTTTTGGAAATTTAATTCCGAGGGGGCAGGGAATTCGGACTCTGGGGACGATTTGGACATCGAGTTTATTTGCCGATCGCGCGCCTGCGGGGTGGCAAACTCTCAGCAGTTACATCGGCGGGGCTACTGATTCGGAAATTGGCAATCTCGACTCAGAAGAAATCGTTCGGGAGGTGCATCGAGATTTGTCTCGGATTTTGCTGAAACCAGATGTGCCACAGCCAAAAGTTTTAGCGGTGAATGTGTGGAAGCGGGCGATTCCTCAGTACAATTTGGGGCATTTCGATCGCCTGAAACAAATCGATCGAGGCTTAAAATCTTTGCCTGGGGTGTATTTGTGCAGCAACTACGTTGGCGGCGTGGCTTTGGGAGATTGCGTGCGCAGGGGTTTTGAACGTGCGCCAGAAGTGCGCGAGTATTTGCAGAACAAGCAATCAGATACTCGATCGATCTGAATTATGGCGTGGGGAGGGCGGGTTTACAAATATCGAGTATGTGAATCAAAGATATTGGTGAACCCGCCCCTATACAGCCTTCTGCCTTGTGTTCCGGCGGGCGTGCCGGCGAATGCTACTAGGTTGTTGGCTCAAACTTGTAACCCACCCCCCGGACGGTTTGAATCATCGATATTTGAGTGGCATCTGGTTCAATTTTGCGGCGAATTTGACCGATATGGACATCCACCACGCGATCGGCTCCTACATACTCGTAGTCCCACACTTCATGCAGCAATTCCGCTCGCCTCCACACGCGACCGGGTTTGCTGGCCAAACAGTACAGCAGGTCGAATTCTAAAGCAGTCAAAGCAACTATCTGACTGCCGAGAATTACCTCGCGGCGAACCGGATCTATTAGTAGCTCTCCAAAGGTAAGACTTTTTTGTTCGGCGGGAGTAACAATGCGCTTGCGCTTCAAAATTGCTGCAACGCGAGCTCCAATCTCTACAAGACTAAAAGGTTTAGTAATGTAGTCGTCAGCACCTTCGGCAAACCCTTTCATTTTGTCAGCTTCATCGGTTCGGCTGGTCAGCATCAACACAAACACGCCCGTGCGTCTTTGCATTTCTTGACACAGTTTGTAACCAGTAGTATCGGGTAAATTTACATCTAGAACTACTAAGTCAGGATTGAGTTGCTCAAATAATTCCAGACCAGTCTCACCGTCCTGGCCAGACTCAACTTGATAACCTTGCTGGCTCAAAAAACGGTGAATTAAATTTCGGATTGCCGGGTCGTCATCAACCACAAGGATTTTTACAGGGGCCATGACCACAAGTTTGCTTGAAGAATTAGGCAAGAATATTCAGCCATAATAATAGAAAACTGGATACAAATCTCGAAAAAATTGAGCTTTTAATAGTTATAGCCATATTTATAGCTTACGCAAGATTTCAGGCAATAAATCTCCGGGAACTTTGGATAAGGCTAAATTTTGGCCTGGCAGCCCACATTCACTATAGAAAGCTCTAATCGTTTTGACAATATAGCTCAATGCTGTTTGCCGGGAATCAGCAGCTTGGGAGTTTGCCGGGGCTTGCAGGTTGAGTTTATCCCCATATGTTAACCCTTTGTCCTTGAGATGTTGCCCCCATTCGGTACACACTTGCAACTGGTGGTGCAGTGCTGCTTCTAGATGGCTTGTCTGTGCGGGTTTGTTGAGGGCGAAATCTGGGTCTGTGGCTAGTTGATAGTGGGCTAGTCCGAGATTGTTGCGGGCGGCCAAGGTGTCAAAGGTGAGTTGGGTTCGATCGATCTCTCCAGCGATATCCAGGGCGGCTTCATAGGCGGTAATCGCCTGCTGCAATGATTCCGTCCGCGCCTGTTTCTGCTGGAAGTGGTTCGCCAAATGCCAATAAGCGGTACCGAGATTGTTGTAGGTAGCGGCTGCTGCTGCGGGTACTAATTCTCGGGTGCGGTATTTCAATGCTTCGCGGTAGGCCTCAATCGCCGTGATTAGCAGGGGTTCTGAGGGTTCGTGCTGGGCGAGGTTCCAGTAGGCGGTACCGAGGTTGTTTTGCACTCCGGCATAGTTGAGGGGTTCTCGTTCCGGACTGTAGCAGGAGAGGGCTTGGGTGTAAGCTACGATCGCGCTTTTGAGGTAGACGATCGGCTCACCATCTTGGGCTAAATTCCAGTATGCTGTCGCCAAATTATTCTGAGCTGCTGCGTACTGCTGGGGTTCCACGGCGGGGTCTAGATCCTGCAGCGCTTGTTGGTAAGCTGCAACTGCTTGCTGCAAGTTCTCTGTCTTGTCTCGATAGCGGGCTAAATCTGCCGAGGCGATTCCCAAATTTTTGTTTAATCTAACGCGGGTTTGGGGTGCGCTCTCGGCATCTGTTCGGTTCAAACCTTCAAGGTAAAGGGCGATGCTGCGTTCAAGGCAGGATAGCGACTCTGAGGCGTTAAGGCCATTCGTGCGATCGCGCGACAGCATCCAGTAGAGAGTGCCGAGATCGTTGAGCAAATCGGAAATTGGCGGTAGGCTGTTGGACTCCGGGGCGTACTGAGTTAAATTTTGTGTCAATTGGGCAATCAGCCGAGCGCATTCCTCGGTTGGTGGTTGATTTTGCTGTGAGTTGGCGTCAAGTTCCAGGTACGCAATCACTTGTTCGATCGCGCCAATGGCGATTGTCAGGTTTTGCTCTGAAGCGTCTCCGCCCAGAATGCGATCGCGGTAGTAATTCCCCAAACTGTGATAAGCCAAAGCCAATGCTTCGCAACAACACTGATGTTCTTGCAGCAGTTCGATGTATTGCAGGGTTTGCAGCGGCAGAAAATTGTCCTCGGATGCGGCATTATTTTCTGCTTCCAACTCCTGAGAGGTCGCTGCTAGCACCAAATCTGCCAGTTCGACGGATTTAGAATCTGGCGCTGGGGATGGAGAATCGGGAATTGGGGATGGGGAATCGGGAATTAGGGATGGGGAATCGGGAATTGGGGATGGGGAATCCGGAATCGGGGATTGTCCAGACAGAAAAGATATTACAAGTTGGCCGCCCGAATCTCCGTTGTCCTGACAGTTTCTCAAGTCTTTGGAGTGCCCGAAGTCTCCCTTAGCTGGAGTTGGTTCGCCTTCAAACTCAAATACTCCGGTTCGCCAGTGCCAAAATTCCGGGGCCGACTGCTCGATCGAACTCAGCCAGGGGCGCGACACCCACAGCAACAGAGTAGACTCGCACAATTGCAGGTGTGCTTCGATGTCCCTCAAATAGCTCAGGAACGACCACTGCACGGATGCTGAGTGCCTAGTCAGGTGTTCTGCCCCGATAATTTGGAATCCCGGCAAACGGCTGTAGCTGCCCCTGTTTTGGGGCGGTGGGTGTTGGGTCAGCCACGCGGCGATCGAAGCCCAAGGATTTGGATCGCTCAAGTCGAGTTCCAAACTCACAAATCGGGGATAGTCGATCGGGGAGCGAGGATTGGAGCCTGCGCTCTCTGCGACTAATTCTGCCTGCAAGCGGGCTGCCAGACAGTCCCGCAAGCACAAGTCGTCGCAGGCGGCAATAAAAATTTGACGGCGTAAATTGAGGTCGATCGCCTGTTTCAAGCGTTGGTAGATCAGCTTGTTCGAGCTAGAAACTTTTTGGGAAGGAATAGACATCACGGTCAGCCGATTTTAGATTTTAGATTTTAGATTTTGGATAGTAGATTTTGGATAGTAGATTTTAGATTGTAGAGTTGAGAGTTGAAATCTCGATCGCTCATAACTCGCAACTAAGCCCCCAAGGCAGCCAATCGCACCAGTGATGACCAAAGGATTGTAGATTTTCAATTGGCAATTTTATGTTGGTGGCGCACCCGTCGGATTAATTGCAACCCAAGTCCCTGAATCCGACAGCCGAGAGGAAAGAACCAAATTTCTGCTTGTCTTATTGAGCTTTCCCGCTCGCTCGGCACGCTTCAGGATTGTCGCAACTCCCTGCTTTGTATTGAAACACAAAAACCATGTTTCCATTGGTTGGAAAACATGGTTTGCTGAAGGATTATTTAAAATTGCGATTTGAAGCAGCTTTGAGTCTCAGCCCAGCTTTTAGACGGAAGCAGCCACAAACACCAAACCGGCCACTAACAGCGTTCCTGCAATACCCATAATGATATAGTTCCGTTGCTGATTTTTGTTGGGAGGTACGGCTTCATACACCTTCGGCTCTTTAGCAAAGTTGTTCAGGCGTCCATCGTCATCTTTGATGTAAGGCATCAGTCACAATCCTTAATATTTTTGATGTTTACAACTGTACCAAAAAAGCGCCCAGGAAAATTCGGCCATTTATTTGGAGGTGACAGTGCCTGTTTGGGGAGAAGAGGCGATCGCGTAATCTTTGACCGGCATTCTTCCTGCTAAGTACGCCATCCGCCCCGCTTCTGCTGCCATTCCCATTGCTTTTGCCATTGCTGGGGAATTTTGGGCATTGGCGATCGCCGAATTAATCAACAGTGCATCAGCTCCCATTTCCATTGCTCGGGCAGCTTCGCTGGGCGTTCCGATCCCCGCATCGACAACCACAGGAACATTTACCGTGTCAATAATTATTTGAATGTTGGCGGCATTGTTGATTCCTTGTCCCGAACCGATGGGCGAACCTAAAGGCATGACTGTCGCACAACCGACTTCTTCGAGGCGTTTTGCCAGCAAGGGATCGGCATTGATGTAGGGCAAAACGGCAAAACCTTCTTTAACTAATTGTTCAGCAGCTTCCAAAGTGCCGATCGGATCTGGCAGCAAATATTTAGCATCGGGAATCACTTCTAATTTGACAAAATTATTGTCTTCTTGCCCTAAAAGTTTCGCCATTTCCCGCCCCAAACGAGCTACTCTAATCGCCTCATCCGCAGTTTGACAACCCGCAGTATTTGGCAGCATCCAGATTTTAGTCCAATCGAGAGCCTCTGCCAATCCTTCATGGCCGGGAGCATTTGTTTGCACTCGCCGCACAGCCACGGTAACAATTTCGCACCTGCTAGCGTTGACACTTTGCTGCATTTCTGCAATGCTGCGATATTTTCCCGTACCCGTCATCAAACGAGAATGAAAAGTTTTGCCGGCAATAACCAGAGGTTTGTCTAAAGGTGGCGTTGCTGTATCTACTGGATAGCCAAAAATGCTGTACTCAAGTGCTTCTTCCCACTGTGTTCTGCCACCCATCATCTCTTCAAGCTTCCAACCTTCTTCTATTGTTAGATCGTCGTGGCTAACAGCATATAAAATTTGCCCTACAGTAATTAATTTAGCATCTCGCGGCATATTGTTCTGCAATCCCCGCGCTACAATCTCTTTAAATTCGCTGAAATGATCTTCCATTGTTCCACTCTTCCCTTGTGATGATTTGAATTTGTTCGCTGTTAACAACAAAAAATATTTTTTGAATTTGCTTTTCGGTATCCCAAAACAGAGCTTGTTTGATGCCAGCGTTGATTTTCCCGACATCATAATTTTCTCGATTGATGTGAAAAACAACGGCTGATGCACCTTGCTTTTTGGATCTACTGATGCCTTCTTGCACTCGGTCTCTGATGTTTTGAGTCTGTACTGTCAACTCCTTAAATTCGCAAATCTCACCGTCAATCTCAGCGTCTGGCGTTCTCACACCTTCTGCTGCTTGCTCACTCAACATTCTAACTCTCTTCCCTATTTTAGCCAAAACTTCAGCAAGAAAGATTTCCGAGTTATTAAGATTATGTTGTTGGTGAATTAGCACAAATCCGCCAGCTATCTCATCAAAATAATATCGCCGATATTCTGGTTCTGCATTTTCGTAGATGGCTCTGCTTGTCTCGATATATTCTGAATTCACCGTTATTATACTGTCAATAGACTCCAAGCGGGTAGAGTTAAATGTATGAAAGCAACTGTTGAGCAACTGGCTAAAATTGGAATATTTGCCAGCTTAAACCAAACTGAATTAGAGCGATTGCAAGAACACACAGTAATTCGGGCTTACCGACAGGGAGAAGTTGTGATGTATGAGGGCGATCGCATCCCCGAAAAATTATACACTCTTTTGAGCGGTTCTCTGCGGGTTGCAAAAACAGCGGCGGCGGGCAAAGAAACAATTCTCCGCACTTTATTTCAGGGAGATATTTTTGCCGCACCTGCTTTGCTAGGCAACGGCATTGCCCCCGCAACGGTGACAGCAGAAACTGATGTGGAAGTTCTTACCACAGAACGGGAAGTTTTGCTAGCAGCAATTCGGGAAAATCCTGAGATTGCTTTGCGAATATTGGCGGTTTTTAATCAGCGGTTGCAGCAACTGCACGAGACAGTGCACGGTTTGGTGTCGGAAAGGGCGATCGTGCGGCTGGCCCGGTTTATTCATTACTTTGCCGTCGAGCAAGGTACGAAGATTGCTGATAATAGTGTATGTTTAGAAAAACGTTTTCCCTACTATCAAATTGCTCGCAGTATTGGAATTACCTACGAAGAATGCGTGCGGTTATTTAAGAAACTCAAGCCGTTTGTATCCTACAGTCGAGGCGGTAAAATTATTGTATTGGATTGGGAAAAATTGGAGGCTCTCGCCTCGGGAGATGAAATATAGCAATCCTACATCATTTGTGAATTTCTTACTCCCTCCCCTTGGTAAGGGGAGGGCGGGGGTGGGGTAAAAAATTTACGACTCATTTAGGATTGCTATAGACTAAATGTTAACATCCCAATTCTTGTAGGGCGGGTTTCACAAACAATATTTGACTGCAACTCACTATCTATATAAACCCGCCCCCCACAACCGATGAATGGGGGCGGGTTTATGAGATTATTGATTTTAGGCAATTAGGGTTGCTCAAACCAGCCCCTACAGCAATATTTCGGGAATTAATTGGTTTCAGAAAGTGTCAAAATAAACGCCAAATTTTCTTCAGCTTTCAAAGCGTGGAGTGCGCGAGCAGGCAGGAAAACAAACACCCCCAGTTCCAAGACAATATCCTTGCCTTCCAAAGTCAAAATCCCCTTTCCTTCGATGACATTAACTGTGGCCTTCCGTGCCGAAGAGTGTTCGGAAATTTCCGTTCCTGCGGCCAGACAAAATAAACTGTACTGACAATTATTGTCTTTGACTAAAATTTTGCTCAACACTCCGGCGGCGGGATATTCAATTGTATCTCGGAGTTGGATAGCGGAAGATTGTAGCGGTAAAAGAGTAGTAGTCATAGTTTTTGACAATTAATTAATTTGGTCACAAGCCCCCGGATTTATCAGTGGCTTCACTTTCTTCAATCGAAAATGGAAAATCGAAAATCGATTGACTCGGTTAAGATGGTTTTTTTGCAGAGATAACGATGTAGCCTAGATCCTGTTGGTAATTCTGGAAAACTCGACGCATTGCTAAGATACGATCGCGAATTTGCGATCGACTTAAAATATTCCACAAAATCCGCACAGTACCCGCAAACCCTTCATCTTGCAGCATTCGCGGCAAGTTGAGGAGTCCCATCGCCCCGGTTTGACACTTTTCTACTTGCAAACCCGCGTTTTGGTACACAGCAATCCAGCCAGACTCAGACAAAGGCGTTGAATTAGCCCGAGTCACTTCTGATAAAGCTTTGTGAATTTCTGATTCTCGGTTTTTAGCTAAAAGTTCGTGAGAGAGAAACTTGCCGCCTGGTTTTAAACGATCGCAAATTCCCGATACAATTTTAGCTTTCCCCGACGGCGACTGCATTGTCAGGATAGCTTCAGCCAACACCCAATCAAACTGTTGGGAAATCCGATCCAAGTGAAAAATATCTCCTTCCACAATTTCCACTCGATCGCTCAAACCGGCTGCTGCAACATTAGCACGAGCGCGGGCCACACTCTCGGGGTTTTTCTCAACTCCCACTACTTTTACGCCAAAACGTTCAACAAGGGCGATCGAACTATATCCAAAACTAGCAGCCAACTCCAAAACAGTCTCCCCAGGCTGAAAATCCGCCCATTCAAATAACTGTTTTGTAGCAAGTTTCCCCCCCGGCCTCAGCATTCTCTTACCCGCCGCGGCCAGAACTTCATGTCCGGGTGCAGTCTTAAAATTGAGAGCAGTATTGGTCATTAAATTGACCTCCTATTTAACCTTACTCTCAGTTTGCCAAATTCTCCCGAATCTTTCTATGATCTAGCTCATATTCAAATTATCGTAGGTTGACGCACCTTACAATATCAGGAATTATACCATGTCCGCCCATCAACAATTCGGACTTTTTTTGATTGCCAACACGGAATCTAACAAGGAACGAGAAATTTGATGGTTTTAGGGCTTACGCAAAATTTCCACATAAGCGGGACAATCACCGGGATTATCCCTACAAACATCCTATTAAGAAACAATTTTCTCATTCCGCTCTTTAAAACATGGCCGCAACACAGAAACAGGCAGCTCCTTCAATTGACCTGCGCGCACAAATTCAGCATAAGTATCAGCCTCTATTGCCTGCAAATCCCCTTCGAGTTTGTCGATAGTCATCTCCTGCAGTTCAGGAGATCGATCGTACATTTGGTTAATTTCTGCTTGCAGCAAGTTTAATTTTTCTTCAAGCTGACTCACGAGATGATTGGAAAACTCAGGCTCGACTTTACGATCGCCAGATACTTCAGATAGATACTTGACAACCCGATTGAGAGCAACACGTTGGGCGATCGCCTGCAGATACTGCTGACGCAACTCCTGGTTGCTCAACAACCCCAATTTTTCCAGCAGCGCCTTGGTGGTTAAACCTTGTACTAGCAGCGTAAATAAAACTACGCCAAACACGATCGCAATAATTTTTTGCCGCTCGGGGAAAACCTCCGGCACGCTCAAAGCTAAAGCAATCGAGACAGAACCCCGCAATCCTCCCCACCAAATCACAGTTCTATCGGCTAATGAAATTTCTGATTTTGCGAACCTATTGCTCAACCATCCTAAACCAAAAATAGCGATCGCTCGCGTGACAAACATCGCCGCTACAGTTATGCCAATCACTCCTAAATTCGCTTGCAAACCAGCAAAACTAATTCGATCGCCAATCAGCAGGAACATGATCGAATTTACAAAAAACGCCACAAAATCCCAAAATTGTGTTACCGCCAGTCTGGTACTGGGTTGCATACCGATACGAGAGCCGAAATTTCCAAATATCAAGCCCATCACCACCACACCAATCACCCCAGAACCGCCTAAATCCTCCACAATTATATAAGTGCCGTAGGCGGAAACTAAGGTTAACGATTGCTCCACCAAAGGTAAATCAAACCGTTGGGTGAGATAGGAGATACCAAAACCGATCGCACTCCCGACAGCAATCCCAATTCCCACAAAAGCTAAGAAACGCCCCACCAGAAATGGGATGCCAACTTCATCCGTCCCTAAAGAGAATCCCACCAAAAAACTAAAGGCAACAACAGCAATGCCATCATTAAATAAACTCTCTCCCTCCACCAGCAAAGCTAGGCGTTTTTCAACTCCCAATTCCCGGAACAATGCAATGACTGAAACAGGATCTGTAGCAGATATACTAGCTCCTACCAACAGGGCGATTGCTAAAGAAACTCCAGCTATTTGGTTGAGAGCAAAAGCGACGCCCGCAACAGAAATAACAACACCCAAAACCGCATAAAGAGCGATCGGCACTAAATCCCGTTTGAGTTTAGACCATTCCAGATTCCAAGCAGCTTCAAACAAAAGAGGCGGCAAAAAAATTAACAGAATCAGTTCGGGCGAGAGCGACACCAATCGCACGTCTATAAAAGCCAAACCCAACCCGACAATTACTAAAAGCAGCGTGTAGGGAATTTGGCGCAACCAGCCCCATAGTTGCGGCAGTATCGCCACACTTAAGGAAACTAATAGCACTAAAAGAAATTTCTTCAGATTGCCCTCGATAGTCGCTTCGTTAATTAGAGTTTCTGGGGTCATACAATTAGGGATAAAATAGTTAAGGTTTCGGTTTCGATGGGGACTTATTCAGGGTTGAGCGCCGCACTTCTTCAACTTGACTGACTTCAAAAATCAGGGTAAATTTTTGGCCCATTTGTTTTTCCACAAATGCTTCTAAAAGCTGCACCTGTTTGGGTGTCAAAGCTTCGCTGCTGCGAACAATCAGACGAACCTCCGGCGGTTTGGTCAACCAGTTAGTATCAGTTTTAATCAGTTCCACCCGTTGAAAAGTGATCGTTCGGTTAAGCAACGCCCGCTTCAGGCTGGCTTCGAGTTGCGCTTGCTCGATCAATTCCGCAAAACTCACGCCCAGAGGAATAACAAGTATAGCCGTCAATGCTAGCGCCCACAAGAGGGCTTTACCGGCGCGATGCAGGGGCGTGTAGCCGGCCATTAAAGAGGTTAGCATACAGGAGAGAGTAATCCCCAGCAAATTAGTAAGATACAGGAGGCTTGCTCCCAGGCTGAGCGACCAATTAGCTTGAGATAAGCCTAAACCTATAACACAAATTGGCGGCATGAGAGCCACGGCGATCGCAGTTCCCGCCAGACTAGCAGAAACTTTGGGCTGAACTTTCGCATAGCCGCTGATTCCCCCAGCGGCGATCGCAATTCCTAAGTCTAGTAATGTAGGTTTAGAACGAGCTAGAACTTCGCTCCCAAAGTCGGGAAGTTGTACCAAAGCGCCCAAAAAACAAGCTATAAAAATTGCTAGCACCGTCCCGACTGCTAATGCAATTAAACCTTTGCGGAAGAGGAGAACGTTACCTTCTACTGCTCCAAATGCTAACCCTCGGATTGGCAACATCAGAGGGGCGACGATCATAGCACCGATGATGACAGCCGCACTGTTGGCAAGCAGTCCAAAGGTAGCGATTATACAGGAGCCGAGAATTAAGACAAGATAGTTAATACTTAGGGTTGATTCTTCCAACAAGTCAACTCGTATTTGCTTTAAAAGCTGTGGAGCAATCCTGCTCCTGGCGAAATATTTAAGACGGCCTCGAATATTTTTGAGCAAAATAATCTCCTTAAATCTGGGGCTTGTATCCGTCAAACGATTTTAGATTTTAGATTTTAGATTTTAGATTTTAAATTTACTCCACTGATTTGACATTTTAGATTGACTCCACTGATGAATCTGGGAGCTTGAACAAAAGTCTAAAATTTGGGGCTGCTCACGAGAGGAGTCACGGGTTTGTATCCGTCAAACGATTTTAGATTTTAGATTTTAGATTTTAGATTTTAGATTTACTCCACTGATTTGAGATTTTAGATTGATTCCACTGATGAATCTGGGATCTTGAACACAAGTCTAAAATTTGGGGCTGCTCACGAGAGGAGTCGCGGGTTTGTATCTGTATGCAGGTGCGATCAAAAACAATCAAAATCCCAGCCAGCAAGTTTTCTAGGATGTCCCGGAATCCGAAAGCAATTGCCGCGCCACTAATACCCAGCAGTTGAATCACATCCCCTGCCTTGAATGACGGGATGGCGAGGAATCACGCGATCGGCAATAATTGATTTATAATCAAGATATCTACTCCCACCCAATAATACCGAATCATGCTCGCAGAAGCAAACGCGACACTTTGGCCTAGTCTAATTACTGTTTCAGCATTAATTCTCTACTTTGTTGTTACCATCAACGTCGGCAGAGCTAGATTCAAATACAAAGTTTCTCCCCCGCAGGTGACAGGAAACCCAGACTTTGAGCGAGTGTTGCGAGTTCAGCAAAATACCTTAGAGCAAATGATTCTATTTTTGCCCTCGCTGTGGCTGTTCTCGCAATTTATCAGCCCAATTTGGGGCTCCGGTATCGGCGCAGTTTGGATAATTGGACGCATTTTGTTTGCTTGGGGTTACTATCAAGCTGCCGAAAAAAGAGCGGCAGGATTTGGCATTAGTACCTTAGCTACTTTAGCTTTGCTTGGTGGTTCCTTAACAGGCATAATTATGTCGCTGCTTAAGGTTTGAGCGTAGCGTCAGCAGCGACATAATTGTTTTTCTACTCGTTACCAGGCAGAGCCCTGGAACCAGTAAAATGTAATAAATGTTAGGAGTCAATATGTCAGAAACCAACAAACCCGTATTTGAAATTAACCCGAAACTTTTTCAGCAGCTTGTCGAGTGGCAAGAAAAACTTGAACTAGAAGATGAGTTAGCAAGCCAGTCAGAAGACGAGAAACCAACTGAGGTAGAAACTCCTCCCGACAGTGATGAACAGCATTCTCAAACAGATAATTTATAGCTGGTTGCTAGCAGCATCTTTTGGATTTCCGGCTGCTGTCTCGGCTCAATCGGTGACACCCAGCCAAATTCAGCAAGTCAATAGCGGTTTGTTTCGTTCTAACTCTCAAGATTTCTTTCAGCAAGGAAATCGTCAACTGGAAAGAGAAATCGCCATTTTGTTGCAAAAAAAATTCACTTCCCAAGGCAATATTCTGGAGATTGATGAAAAATTGATCTCTCACCTTTGCCGCCAAGAGTTTAAAATATCCTCGCGGCATTTTGATACAGTAAATGCTGCTCAGGTTGCCAGTTTTAATGCACAACTGAAAGAGATTTGTAGGGGAAATTAAAATATAATTGAGGTTAAAGTTAAAAGTTTAGTGTTAATGAATAAAAAAGGGATGACCAAATTGAAACTAGCCATGCTGGAAGCGGAAACTGCCGCTCAATTGGCGGCGATCATTATTGATTACACTCATGAGGAAATGATGCTAGTTTTTGATGAGCTAGAAGGGAAACAGCAGGCTAGAATTAAGGATATTTGGAAGACCGTTTGAAGACTTGCACATCTATAAAGTCGCAGCTCGTGGAGCCGGACACGGCTCCGGGCCGTGTCCCTACCGATATCGCGTAGAATCTCTATTTAGCCCTACTTTTTAGCAAGCGATTCGAGACATAATTGACGGAAATGATCGCCCCGTTGCTCGAAGTTTTGGTATTGATCGAAGCTAGCACAGGCTGGGGAAAGCAGCACTACTTTAGCATGATTTTGTTGGGCTAATTCTGCTGCTCGCGGGATTGCTCGTTCCATTGTTTCGACAATTTCCCAAGCGTTGTAATTTGCTTGTGCGAGGCGATCGCTAAAAAGACTCGCCGCATCCCCAATTAGCAACACCCCAGCAGCTTTCGCCTTGATTGTATCAATCCAAGCGCGATCGGATCCTTCTTTGGCGTCGCCGCCCGCAATTAAAATCGCCGGTGCGCTCACAGAAGCCAACCCGACTTGCGCGGCGTCATAATTAGTAGCTTTGCTGTCGTTGATAAAATCTATGCCTTCCCAAGTGCATATGTGTTCGAGGCGGTGCGAAACTCCGGGGAATTTAGCGATCGCCCGAGCGATCGCACTTTTATCTATCCCCGCCAAGTTAGCCGCCGCCACCGCCATTAACAAATTCTGCAAATTGTGTTCTCCCACCATCCGCAAGGAATCAGCAGGCAGAATTTTCTCGCTTTGAGCTATTACCCAACCGTTTTCGATGTACGCTCCAAAAGTGCGTGAAGCGAAGCTATCCCGTAGGGAATCGCCCAACAGTTCTTTTTCACCTTTCACACTCGTCCAACACGCATCCGGCCAAATGTCAACTCCTTGCTGCCGCAAATAAGGATCGTCGCCGTTGATTACTTGCAATTCAGACTTTTTCAGCAAATGCGCTTTAATATTGTAGTAATTTTCTAAAGTTTTATGGCGGCTGAGGTGATCCGGCGTCAAAGTCGTCAAAACTCCGATTCGCGGCGCTACAAACGGCGAGGATTCTATCTGATAGCTGCTAATTTCTGCGATTACCCAATCCGGCTGTTTTTCCGCTAAAGCTAATTCACACGCAGCATAACCAATATTGCCGCAAGCGGGAGCATAAAGCCCGGCCTCTGCAAAAATAGCAGCAATTAAAGCAGTAGTCGTAGTTTTGCCGTTAGTGCCGGTAATTCCCACCCAAGGAGATTTGAGGTAACGCCACGCCAGAGCCATTTCTCCTATTGTTTCAATGCCTAACTCTCTGGCGCGCGCTAATGGTGGACTGTCCCAGGGAACGCCCGGACTTACGACTATTAATTCTATAGATTCGACTGGTTCAAAAGATTTACCTAACTCAACATTAATTCCTTGGCTAGCGAGTTCCTGTTGCTGTTCGAGAAAATTTGGGGAAGATGAGCGATCGCTCAGCGTTACTTCCCATCCTTCGCGTTTTAGCAGTCTGGCGGCGGCAATTCCTGATTTTCCTAGTCCAATGATATGAGCGATCGGCATAAGTTGTGTGTGTGATGGAGCGAATTTCCCTGGTTTTCTAAGTTTATATCTTAACCTTCCATTTGTTTTTGGCTATTGGCCATTCGGCTTAGTTTTAGGCGCGGAATCGATCATTCTTAGGGTAAGATGCTTATGGCGGGCCTACCAATAGAATCGCTGCGTCAGTCGTATAATCGTCAAGATAATACCTGGTCAATTTTAACTTTTGACGATCGCCCCAAAGTCAGCCAACACCCGCGCGTGATTTCGCAACAACCCCAGTAGACTCAACCTATTTCGCTTAATTTCCGGGTCGGGGTCCATCACCAAAACGCTTTCTGGCCCGTCGAAAAAGCTGCTGACAGCCGGAGCAATTTCAGTCAAACTATCTACCAACTGCTGGTAATTGCGAGTTTGTTTGCATAGCTGCGTTTGCGGCACTAACTGCACTACTGCATCGTAAAAAGCTTGTTCAGACGACTTTTGAAATAACTCCGGTTTCACCGCCGTTTTCGGTTCCAATTCTACTTTATCCAAATCACCTTGAGCCGCCAAACGAGTTGAACGGTTGACTGTTTCGTAAATTAGATCCAAAGTCTGGTTATTGCGGATTTGTTGCAGAAAAAGCGCTCTTTCCAGTGCGTCCAACAAATCTCTCAATGCTCGTTCAGTATATTCTGGGTCGTTTTCTCCCAAAACTGCATTTACCAAATCATAATCTACATTCTTTTCTTCTTGCAACAAAGTCCGAATTCTTTGCAAGAAAAACTCGTATAACTGATCCAGCAACTCCGTCGGTGTTTCCGGGCGCGCTGCGGTAAATTCGGCAACAACTTGTGCGAGCAACTGGTGCAAGTTGATGGGCAACTGAGCCGCCCAAATAATGTTAGTTATTGCATTGGCGGCGCGGCGCAAAGCGAAGGGATCGGATGAACCAGTCGGCAACATTCCCAAGCCGAAGATGCTCACTAAAGTATCTAATTTGTCGGCTATTCCGACAACTTGACCTGTGATAGTTTGCGGCAAATTGTCGCCCGCGCCTTTGGGCAAATAATGTTCAAAAATCGCTGTGGCTACTTCTTCCGATTCGCCGCTTGCTAAGGCGTATTTCTGCCCCATGATTCCTTGCATTTCGGGAAGTTCGTAAACCATTTGGGTTACGAGGTCGGCTTTGCAAAGCAATGCTGCTCTTGCTATGTAAGCTTGTTCTTCGTCTGTGATTTGCAGTTGATTGACAATTAAACTGGCAATCTTGCACAGGCGATCGACTTTTGCGCGCACTGTCCCCAAATCTTCCTGGAAAGTAACTTTTTCCAACTTGGGCAAATAATCCTCTAGAGGCTTTACCAAGTCTGCTTTGTAGAAAAACTGACCGTCTGCCAATCTCGCCCGCACTACTCGCTCGTTACCTGTGGCAATAATCGCCGCTTTAGCGGGGTCGCCGTTGGAAATTGTAATAAAATAGGGCAGAAGTTCGGGATAATCGGGGCTTTTGAGAATCGGAAAATACCGCTGGTTTGTAACAATAATTGTGGTGATTACTTCCGGTGGCAATATCAAAAATTCTTCATCAAATTTGCCGACAACTGCGTTCGGCCATTCTACTAAGTCGGTGACTTCTTCTAACAAATCTTCGGTAATGTCGGCATAACCGCCTTGTTTTGTCGCTGCGGCTTCTACTTGTGCTTTAATTTGATTTTTGCGCTGGGTTCGATCGACCTCCACGCAAGCAGCCCGCAGACACTCGGCATAATCCTCGGCTTGCGGAATCGAGACCCCCCCCGGGGGTGTAGGGGCGGTGTATAACACCCGGTGTCCTTGGGAAATTCGATCGCTCTTGACCGTATCCGAACCGCTTACCAATGTAATTGGCAGTACAGTATCATCTAACAGCGCCACCATCGATCGAATCGGGCGCGGAAACTTCAAATCTCCGTCAGCCCACCGCATAAATCTTTTGCCTTCTAACTTGTTAATCCACTGCGGCACAAGTTCTGCCAAAATATCCGCTGTCATCCGCCCCGGAATCTTTTTGAGCACAAAAACAAAATCGCCTTTATCGGTAGCGCGAACTTCCAAAGCATCAATTTCTACGCCTTGTTTTTTCGCAAAACCTTCGGCTGCTTTCGTCGGTTTGCCATCTTTAAAAGCCGAACTTGCGGGCGGCCCTTTTACCTCTTCTTCTCTATCTAATTGCTGAACTGGCAGTCCTTTCACGAGAACGGCCAAACGCCTCGGAGTAGCGTATACATTAATTGACTCATTTGTCAAGGATTCTTCTGCCAGAGTTGCAGGTACAAGTCGCTGCCACTGCTGGGCGCTGCCTGAGACAAAAGATGCGGGCAATTCTTCCGTACCGAGTTCTAATAAAAAGTTAGGCATATAACAGTGTTAGGTATTTTTGTCAATAGGCAATTAATCTGCCCGTTCAATCATTACAAAACTTATGGATCGGCAGTGAAAAAAAACCTGCAATTGCGATCGCCATAACCCAATGACAGAATTATTTTACCGATGCGCAAGCCCTATTAGATCCAAAAAAGAATCAAATGATCAGCATACCACGTAAAATCGGGGGTGAAAGACAAATAGCTCAACAGCTCATGACCTTGGCGGAAAGACTGGCACAAGATTGGAAGTCACGACTTGAACAAGATTGCCCGGAGGAGAGTTCTAGCACTCGCGAGAGTGTTGTCCGCTGGCTGTTGGGAGACAGACCAGAAAGATTTGACACTCTTGCTCCGGCTCAGCTAACCGTCGCCTCCGGCGCGATCGACTTTTTATATCGAATTTTGATTTCTCGGTATCTGGGAGTACCGCCAGAAAAAGCTTACCGCAACTTAATCGGGCGGCTCGGCGGTTTGGTGGTGCTCCGGCAAAAAATCCAAGCGTGGGTTTCCCTGAGTCGCGACAGACAGCGGAGTGCGGTGGAGGTACTGCAAGAAGTGATTCAGGAAATGCTCAATTCCGATCGCTACCTGCAGCAGCAAGTCGCCTGGATTGCCGAATGCACCTCAGACAGACGGCTGCGAAATGCTTTGCTGCTAGCGAGCACAGAAGAATACTGCTTGCGGCCGATCCGCAACCAGCCGCTACTGGTGTACCGTTTTGTCAACTACCTGCGGCGTTCCCAGCGGGGCGGGTTGACGCAAGTGCCTGCTGGAGACTGGGTGCGGCTGGTGTCGGAACAGGTTCTACCCGACGATACAGACGAACCGCTCAGCCTGCTAGACGAACAGGCGATGTCCGAGTATCGAGAAAATCAAGCTTGGGAAGAGCAGCAAACTCAGCGGCAGATTGTCCAACAAGAATTTGAGAATTACTTGGCCGCTGAAGTCGATCCGCTGGCTTCCCGGTGGCTGCAGCTTTACCTGCAAGGTCGTTCCCAAGAGGCAATTGCCGAGGATTTGAAGGTTCCAATCAAGCAAATTTACCGTTTGCGAGAAAAAGTCAGTTACCACGCGATTCGGGTTTTTGCGGTCAAACAAGCACCGGAATTAGTCGCTAGCTGGCTGGAAACTTCGCTGCAAGAACACAGTTTGGGCTTGACTCCGGCTCAGTGGCAGCAATATTTACAAGACCTCACACCGGTGCAGCGGCAGTTGCTAGAATCGTTGAAAGCAGGGAAAAGTGTAGAGACGATCGCATCTGAATTAAAGCTGAAAACCAATCAAGTCATCGGCGAGTGGAGCAAACTTTATTTAGCAGCTCAATCGCTCCGCAACGAGTAGATTGGTAATGGGTGGCAGGCAATTGCTAATTGTTAATTGGCGGTAGGATTTTTCAGAATCCGCGCTACAAATCAATTCGCCAACAGCCACAGAGTGCTTTGAGTTTCCCCGTGGAAAACCGCGCGATCGCCCGTTGTATCAAATCAGGTTAGATCGATCGGGATATTGTAGCGCTGCCGTGACGATCGCGCTCGGAGACGATCGCAGTCAGCTCTCTGAGATAAGATACTAGCAGCACGATCGACTTTTCAGGATTTTTTAACCAATCCTAAATTCAGCGGTTGCCCGTAAATCATCAGTTGGGGTGCATCTATAATACTTGCGCATTAATGACATAATTCTGTCGTTGCCAGCCACGGGAATCAATCTCGTGCGATCGATGATAGTTGGTCTCGACTGCGCCAGTCATCATCTAGTTCTCATTTTGGTAGAATTTGAGGCTGCAATACAGAAGGGAGAAAATTCAGGGACTAAGAATTTTTCTTTAATAAAAGCTTCCGGGTGTTAGACCAACTCCTCCGTCAGGGAAGTTGCAGCGTTTAATTTTATCACATCAGGTTGGTGCGTCGCGCTCGATCGCGCTTCCAACTATAAAGCAGCTAATGGTACATACATCTTCAACAGACTCGGCGGCTACAATGGACTCCGATCGAATATTTCAACTAATCGACACAGTTGTCCCCTTTGAAGCTTGCCTTTACTATCAAGTTTTGCCTTTATCTCTAGAAGGTAATCGGTTTAAATTGGGCGTAGTCGATGCCCAAGATGACTCCGCCTTGGACTACGTGCAGCGGATTTTAGCTTACATGAATTGCTCAGTCACAACAGAGGCAATTGCCTCGGAAACTCAGCGCTCGATGCTCTCAGCTTACTTGCTCCACGGGAGCCAGCTTCGAGAACCCAGCCAGACAACCGCCGAAGCAGCCTCAACACCCAAAAATCCCGCATCAGCAACTCCAGGCCCCAATGCAGAAACGCTGCTGTCTCTGCCAGAACCCTCGATGCCCGCTCCTGAGCCGTTTAAACCTGCTGGCGCTGAGGTTCCCCCGACACCGACACAGCTATCGGTTTTGAATGTCGAGGCTTTGCACTTGTCAAGCCGAGTGGAAGTTTTGACAACTTTGCCCGCGCCCCAACTCCTACAAGAATTGCTCGGTAGAGTGCTGCGAGAGGGTATCGGCCGCCTGTTTTTTGAGCGGCACCAGTCCCACGGTCGCATTCTTTGGAGTCAAGATGGCGTTTTGAAATCGATGCTCGAAGGTATCGATTTCGTCCTTTTCCAAGAGGTCATCGACGAGTTGAAGCGACTGACAGATATGCCTGTTTGCCCGGTGGAACATCCCAAACAAGTCGAAGTTGAGCGCGTATATCAAAACACTCATTTGCTGTTGCGCTTGCGGATAATGACGGTGGGCGGCAAGGAAGAAGCCACCCTGCAAGTTTTGCGGGGGGCAGCTTTGAGGTTTTACCAGCAGCAGCAGTTGTCTACTTTGAGTCGGGACGCACTGCGGCTGGCCGAAGAATTGCAGCGGAAAGTGAATCAAATTCGCGATCGAACTCGGCTTTCTCCTGTGCCTTTAGAGGGGTTGCCCGCTTTGGAACAGGTGATTAGAAATGTTGACGACCAAATTGAAGCTTTGCTGCACGAACAGAATCCCTAGCAGTCCTAATCAGCTATAGATCGCTGTTTTGAATTTTTTTTAACTCACATCAAGTCCGGTCAAATAATAATAATTATGTTTGTAGTGAGGACTAAAGTCCAAGCGAGTTTTATGATAACTCAAGTCTTCACTACAAACCAATTTGATGGCAGTTCTGCGAGGTGACAGAATATTATACCAGTTCCAAAAAAGAATGCAATTGTATGCCCGTGTTCTAAACCCTGGTAGTCATCAGTCATTCCCAATCTAAAATTTAAAATCTAAAATGGTATTAGCCGTGCTCGAAAACTTCCTTGTACTGCAATAAATCCAAACTCACAAAAACGGGCAAACACTGAAAACATTGCTGTGCAATTTCCCAGCGTTCTTCTCGCTGCAACATAGCAGTCAACTTTTGTTTAGCGCTCAGCAAATAGCGGACATCGTTAGCAGCGTAGCTGAGTTGGTCGTCTGAAAGATGCTCGGAATTTCCCCAGTCAGAACTTTGAGAAGTTTTGTTGAGTTCTACGTTTTCCAATTCTTGGATTAAATCTTTAAGTCCGTGTTTGTTGGTGTAAGTTCTCGCAAGTTTGCTCGCTATTTTTGTGCAGAAAACAGGTGCAATGTCAATACTTAAATTGTAACGCATTGTTGCCAGATCGAAGCGCGCAAAGTGAAATACCTTCTCAATATTTTCGGCTTCCATTAACTTCTTTAAATTCGGTGCTGCTGTCTGGCCTTTGGCAATCCGCACCACTGCAACTTTACCTTGCGGATCGCACAACTGAACCAAACACAAGCGATCGCGCCACGGTAGCAAGCCCATTGTTTCCGTATCAACCGCGATCGCCGGCGCAGTCAAATAATAAGATAAGAGAGAATCGGGAATATCACCATCGCACACTTGAAAATCTGCAAATTCCATTATTGGTAACTGTTGACTGTTGACTGTTGACTGTTGACTGTTGACTGCCTTCTTCCCTCTTCCTTCTTCCTGACATCCGTTACATCCGTTACATCCGTTACATCCGTTACAGAATCCGTTGCCGAACTTCCTTCTTCCTTGAGCTTACCAACTGCGAACAAAAAGCTGAGTAAAATAATACTCGCCTTTGGCATTTTTTGCAACCCCAATACCGGTCACATTAAACTGACCTTCCATATTTTTGCGGTGGCCGTCACTTTTAATCCAACCCTCAACAGCATTGCGTACCGGGTCCTTGTAGCCAAAATTGTAAGCAAGATTTTCAGCTACACTTTTATAAGGAATCGTAATTGCTTCCGCCCGCCCTTCAAATCCATCGTGGCTGAAACTGACTTTACCGTTAGCCATATTTTCGCTGTGAATTCTTGCTATCTGACTGATTCGCGGATCGATACTCAGCGGTGGCAACTTTTTAGATGCTCGGTATTGATTGATCTGTTGGTTAACCGCTTTTTCTAAGTCAGTAATAGCACTCGAAGCAACCTTAGTATTCATGGGAGTTTGTGGCAGCGATCGCGCAGGAATGAACGTGTCACACTTGGGCAGGATTGTCAACAATCCCAAGCACATCAAAATTAAACCTTTGGACATGAAATCAAACGAAAAATAAAGTTAATTGTTACCATTAGTGTCAACTTAATGCCAAAAGTAGTATGAGTACACCGTCTGAGGATGAGCCTCTCGATCCCCCTCGCATCCCCCTTAATAAGGGGGACGAAAGAGCGCTTCCAGTTCCCCTCTTATTAAGGGGGGCTAGGGGGGAGTTCGCAGTTCGCTACAAACGAGAGATACAAAGGATTTTTGTCTTAAGTTGACACCAATTAATTGTTACTAATTCCTACAGAGCGATCGCCCCACATTGCGCCAAACTAGATATTCAGAACCTTCGCGACAGTGTTCACGTCTTTGTCGCCGCGTCCCGAACAGTTAAGCACAATGCGCGGATTGCCTGTTAGCTGCGGGCACAGAGTCTCTAAATAGGCGATCGCGTGAGCAGTTTCTAAAGCCGGAATAATCCCCTCCAACTGCGAAAGCCGCTGAAAAGCTCCCAGCGCTTCTGCATCAGTTACGCTATAATATTCAGCTCTGCCCGCATCCTTCAAATAACTGTGTTCCGGCCCCACACCCGGATAATCCAAACCCGCACTAATTGAATGCGGCTCAATCACTTGACCCTCATTATCTTGCAGCAAATAACTCATTGCCCCGTGCAGAACTCCCACACTTCCTTTAGTCAAAGTAGCAGCGTGTTTGTCCGTCTCCACACCTTCGCCTGCCGCTTCAATACCAATCAATCTGACAGTTTCTTCCCCGACAAACTCGTGAAAAAGACCCATTGCATTAGAACCGCCGCCGACGCAAGCTAATAAAATATCCGGCAAACCGCCCCACTTTTCCTGACACTGAGCGCGGGTTTCTTGACCGATTATCGCATGGAAATCGCGCACCATCATCGGGTAAGGATGCGGGCCCGCCACGGAACCGAGAATGTAATGAGTTGTTTCGACATTTGTCACCCAATCGCGAATCGCTTCTGAAGTCGCATCTTTCAGCGTTCCCGTACCCGCCGCCACAGGCCGCACTTCGGCTCCCATCAAGCGCATTCTAAACACATTTAAAGCCTGTCTTTCCATGTCGTGAACGCCCATGTAGACAACGCATTCTATACCAAAACGAGCGCAAACTGTAGCAGTAGCAACGCCGTGTTGACCGGCACCAGTTTCAGCAATTACCCGCTTTTTGCCCATGCGTTTTGCTAGCAATGCTTGAGCTAAAGCGTTGTTGATTTTGTGAGCACCGGTGTGGTTTAAATCTTCGCGTTTGAGGTAAATTTGCGGGCCAGTTCCGTCTGCTTTAGCGTAGTGCTCGGTGAGGCGTTCCGCGAAATACAAAGGGCTGGGGCGGCCGACATAATCTTTGAGCAATTGTTGGAGTTGCTGTTGAAATTCCGGTTCGCTGCTGTATTTGTGGAAAGCCGCTTCTAGTTCAAATAAAGCCGGCATCAGGGTTTCGGGGACGTATTTGCCGCCGAATTGGCCAAATCTGCCGAGGGAGTCGGGGCGTTGGGCGCTGGTTTCGGAAGTGAGATGCAGGGGGGTGACAGTCACAAACTTGTGGGGATAATGGGACAGATTTCATTATATCTAGTCGATGGGGCTGTGGGCGATCGGGTGTGCAAATCGCTGAAAGGTCGATTCGGTCGTTTTCGATCATCTCCAAAATTGAGTATTTGAAGAAAATTTATGCTTTATACGTGTTTATACGGAATGGGTATATTCAGGAGTGAATATATTCAGTAGTGAAGTTAAGTGCATATTTATCTCAAACATGAAATACAACATACAACTAAGCAAGGACAAATCATGAACTCTATTTCTATTCTGCTTCAAGAAGGCTCACAAGGCCCCGAAGTCACCAAGCTACAAGAAGGTTTGAAAAATTTAAATTTTGATCCAGGTATCATTGATGGTAGTTTTGGGTCAAAAACTAAGCAAGCTGTCATCAATTTCCAAAAGTCCCAAAAACTGGTTTCCGACGGCATAGTCGGCGATAAAACTTGGGCTAAACTAAATGCAGCGAACAATCCACGTTTTAATTTTCAGGTAGTTAACGTACAAGAATTCATCTCTTATGAACGCATTACAGCGACTAATCCAAAAGCCGTAGCGGCACAATTGTTTAGGGGGTTGGAAGATGAAGAAGGAAGAAGTTATGAAGAGATTTCAATTACATATTCCAGAGAAGGAACATCTGTAATTTTATACACCCGAATAGGTCTAGCTGACGATTCAGCCCGTGCACTACGACACCGCGTTGAATTAAAACGCAACCAAAATAAATGGGGAATTATTTGGGTCGGACGGCAATTTCAGTGTCAACCAGGTCGAGGAAATCAAGAGTGGTCTGGCATTATTTGCTTATAATCGGGTTTTATTCCCTCGATATATAGAAACGCTTCAATCAGTGCCAACGTTTCTATGAAGGTATCGGGTTTATCCCCACTTACTGGTGAAACTAATTGATTAGAACCCCGACAACTTCTGCGAAGTCGGGGTTCTTTGCTTGCGCCCGATCGCACTTAACCAACTAAAATTAAATTCCCCACCCATCTCAAACCCGCGCTTCAACAGAATTATCCATCTCCCTCTTTTCTTCCAGGACGCCCTCAGCGGTTCACTCCTCCAGAAACAACGGTAAACGATATAATTCAATTGAAACCGGGGAATGTGCGATCGCCCTGATAGCCCGCCAGGGAATGAATTCCCTGTCGAGAGAGCTAAAGTCAGTTTTAACTGACTGCTAATATCAAGTACAATCTATGTACAACCAACAGCAAATCTCAGAGATTATATTCCCTGAAAACTCACCTAAATCAACCATTCTCAAACACATTCTACAGTCCTCTTCAGAGGACTTTAGCTATGAGGCAGGGAATGAATTCCCTGCCGGACTGCCGGGCCCATCCGCTACCAGGCATAACTCCCAAGTACCAAACTACTATGAGTACATCAAAACCCAAAAATTCCAATTCCAATAACCAATCAGGAAAACGAATTGTTTACTCGGAATTTGGCAACGTTGACAACTCCGCCGCCCTCCAACGAGGAATACAAGAAGTCCCCCCAAATCAACAAAACCTCAAAATCGAAGCATCCCGAAAAGGACGCGGCGGCAAAACAGTTACAATCATCAGCGGCTTTCAGGAAAAACCCGAAACATTAGCAACTCTAGCCAAACAGCTAAAAGCTCAATGCGGTACTGGCGGCACAGTCAAAGATAATGAAATCGAAATTCAAGGCGATCACAAGCAAAAGCTGCTAGAAATTATCACAAAATTGGGCTACAAAGCTAAAATTAGTGGAGGGTAAATTAGTCAATAGTCATCAGCGTATGGCCGGGGCAGGTTTATGATATACTTAGTTTTAAACATAGATGGTTGGTAAAACCTGCCCCTACATCGCGCAACTTATACGCTCGCGAATCAACCAGAAATGATATTACCAATTACCGCCAATTTTTAATGTACACTCGACCTTTAGCTCGTTTAATCGAACAATTGCAGCGCTTGCCAGGAGTTGGCCCAAAAACAGCCCAGCGTTTAGCTTTACATATTTTGAAGCGACCGGAAGAAGAAGTGCAAGCCCTAGCTAAATCTTTGATTGATGCCAAACAGCAAGTAGGTTTTTGCCAAGTATGCTTTCACTTATCTGCTGACCCTGTTTGCGAAATTTGCCGCAATACCAACCGCGACAGTCATACCATTTGTGTAGTGTCAGAATCCCGCGACGTAATCGCTTTAGAAAAAACGCGGGAATATATGGGCAAATATCATGTTGTTGGCGGCGTTATCTCGCCGATGGATGGAATTGGCCCGGAACAATTGAACATTCAACCATTAGTCCGGCGCGTTAGCCAGCAAAAGGTTAAGGAAGTAATTATTGCTATTAGTCCCAGCGTGGAAGGCGAAACTACTACTCTTTATATCGGTCACTTATTAAAACCTTTTACCCTAGTGACGCGCATAGCTTTTGGTTTGCCGATGGGGGGAGATTTGGAATATGCCGATGAAGTTACATTGGCTCGCGCTTTGGAAGGAAGGAGAGAGTTGGATTAGTTGAAAACGGGTGATGGCTGATTTAAAAATAAGAGAAACGAACCGCGAAGACGCCAAGGGTACGAAGGAAGAGAAGAGAGGAGGAAGAGTTCACAATTGATGCGACGATAGTTATATCCTAAGCTTCTGCGATTGCTTCGTGGAGGCTCGCAATGACTAATTTGTAAGATATGAAACCCGCGTCGGCGGGTTTTGTCTGTGTAGCGACAGGTTTCAACCTGTCGGGTATTTGGTATTTGGTATTTGCTCTTGACTTTCGTTGTTCCCTGTCGTCACTGCCGCGAAAGGGTAAACTGGACAAAGTTACCGAGAGTAAAAAATCATGACCCAATTCGATCGACCTTTCACCTACCCCACAACCCGCAAAATCGACCAAACAGACGACTACCACGGCGTCAAAGTATCCGACCCCTACAGGTGGCTGGAAAATCCCGACTCAGAGGAAACCCAAGCTTGGGTGGAAGCCCAAAACGCAGTCACTTTTGCCTACCTCAACGAAATTCCGGCGCGGGAAAAAATCAAACAGCGCCTGACTCAACTTTGGGATTACGAGAAATACGGCATACCTTTCAAAGAAGGATCTCGCTATTTCTACTACAAGAATGACGGCCTGCAAAATCAATCCGTACTCTACACGTTAACATCCCTCGACGGCGAAGCAAAAGTATTAATTGACCCCAACACACTCTCAGAAGACGGAACTGTTGCTTTGGGGGGAATAGCTATCAGCGAAGACGGCAAATATATGGCCTACGGCTTGTCAAATTCCGGTTCCGACTGGCAGGAATGGAAAGTCCGTGAGGTGGCAAACGGCGAAGATTTATCAGACCATTTAAAGTGGATTAAATTCTCAGGAGCATCCTGGACTCACGACGGCAAAGGCTTTTTTTATAGTCGCTACGACGAACCCAACGAAAAAAGCAAGCACGAAGAAGTTAACTATTACCAAAAACTGTTTTACCACCAAATCGGCACGCCCCAATCTGAAGACGTATTAATCTACGAGCGACCAGACCAAAAAGAGTGGGGATTTAGCGGCGGCGTCACCGAAGATGGCAAATACTTGATTATCTCTGTTTGGCAGGGAACGGAAACCAAAAACTTGATTTTCTACAAGGATTTAACTGCACCGGAATCAACCGTTGTAGAACTGATTAGCGAATTCGAGGCTGAGTACAGTTTCATCGACAATGAGGGCTCTCTTTTCTGGTTTCAAACAAACTTGAATGCACCGTTGGGCCGCGTAATTGCGATCGACACTAACAACCCACCTCCCTCATGCCTCGCTGGTGACGAAACCCCCTCGTCGCCCAGGGAGGGGGAGTTTACAGAAATTATCCCCGAAGCAGCAGAAACCCTCGAAGGCATAGGCCTCCTGAACAATCAATTTGTCGCTTCCTACTTGAAAGACGCCTACACCCAGATTAAAATTTTCAACTTAGACGGCTCTTTCGTGCGAGAAGTTGCCTTGCCCGGAATCGGTTCGGCGGGAGGATTCAGCGGCAAGCGGCACGACACCGAAACTTTTTATGCTTACACCAGTTTCACTGCACCTAACATCATCTACCGCTACAATATGGTGACAGATGAAAGTACGATTTATCGCCAACCCAAGGTCGAGTTCAATCCCGAAGATTACGAGACAAAACAAGTATTTTACCCTAGCAAAGACGGTACGCAAGTACCCATGTTTATCACGCACAAGAAAGGCTTACAGTTGGATGGCAATAACCCCACCTACCTTTACGGCTACGGTGGTTTTGGCATCTCGCTAACTCCGAGTTTTTCTGTTAGCAGAATAGTGTGGTTAGAGATGGGCGGAGTTTACGCAACAGCCTGTTTGCGGGGAGGCGGCGAGTACGGCGAATCATGGCACGAAGCAGGCAAAAAGTTGAACAAGCAAAACGTGTTTGATGACTTTATCAGCGCCGCTGAATGCTTGATCGAAAACAAGTACACCAAACCTGCAAAATTGGCGATCGCAGGCGGCAGCAACGGCGGTTTATTAGTGGGAGCTTGCATGACTCAGCGCCCGGAATTGTTCGGTGCAGCACTGCCGGCAGTCGGCGTCATGGATATGTTGCGGTTCCACAAATTTACCATTGGTTGGGCTTGGACTTCTGAATACGGTTCGCCGGAAAATCCCGAAGAATTTTCCACAATTCACGGCTATTCTCCCCTGCACAATCTCAAACCGGGAACGGCTTATCCAGCTACAATGATTACAACTGCCGATCACGACGATCGCGTGGTTCCGGCCCACAGTTTCAAGTTTGCTTCTGCTTTGCAAGAAATGCACGGCGGAGAAAAACCGGTGTTAATCCGGATTGAAACCAAAGCGGGACACGGTGCCGGCAAACCCACTGCGAAAGTCATTGAAGAATTGGCAGATGAATGGGCTTTCTTAGTGCGGGAACTCGATATTAACTAACGTTGAAAAAGCGCGGAATTGGGGGTGGCGCAGTCCGAGAAAGTGCGATCGCGCCACCCTCAATTTTTCCGCTTATCCCGTAGGAGGCGCACTGCATAAAGCACCTATCCCGTAGCACCTAACCCTAGGGTTTGAAAGAATTTTTTGCGCAATCGGGCGTTCAATTCTCAAATTCTGCGATCGCTTCACAGCCTTTCGCTGCGGATACCCGAAAATTAAAATCATAGATTAGTGCAACTTGTCAACTCCTAGCTCGTGTTAACTTTCCTTAGGTTGTGTAGACTTTTGTATATTTTATTGGTCAGTTTGAGATTTTTTTGATATAACTTCACGATAAGTAAATTTGGCTGCGATGTCAATGGCCAACAGTAGTAAATCGAATCTAAAATTAAAATGTTTCCAATTCTCGGAAACCAATTTTTTAAGTTGAGTTACAGTGAAGATTTAACAAAAAATCCTACCTACAATTGTACTGAAAACCCTCGCGTTACCGGAATCACTGCCTTTTTTTCAGCAAGGCGTAAGTAATTGGCGATCGCAATCTCCAAGTTCTGGCATAGCCCATTCTCAAACAACAAGGCTTGACTGGCGCAGTCAAAGCCCGAAAACCCTTGCATAGGAGTTGCGGTGATTTGTAGCCCTAGCGACCCGCGATCGCCTGCAGCAGTCCTCGTCCAATTCTTTCCTAAAAGCTCAAAAAAAGGCGTAAGTAATAAATTATTCTCATAAAAATAATTTATTGAAAATTTATATTTTGGTGTTTATGGAATTCTCTCAAGGTGGGTAAGTTAAAACAAATAACTAAATCAGGGCCTAATGAAAATGATCTCCCATCTGCCGATTTTTTCAGCCGTAAAAATACCTAAATCTAGGAATATTGCCACTAAAAAAAACTTTTTTTTAAATCAAGCAAGCTCTACAGCAGAGTCTGAAGCGAAAAAATCTCTAGTGATTGTTGACTCCCGAGTAGAAAACTACCAGCAATTGATCGGTGGTATTAAAGCAGGAACGGAAGTATTTGTACTCAATCCAACCAGGGAGGCGATCGAGCAAATCACCGAAATTCTGGGTCAGCGCAGCATCACCAGCCTGCACATAGTTTCTCACGGCCGAGAAGCAGCAGTAGAAATCGGCTCAACAGAACTTAATATTGATAATCTAGAAACCTACAGCAACCAATTGCAGCAGTGGGGAAAAGCCCTTAACGAATCCGGCAGCATTCTGCTTTACGGCTGTAACATAGCCGCCGGCGAATCCGGCATTAAATTCATACAAAAACTCAGCGAATTAAGCGGGGCAAATATTGCCGCTTCCAATAACCTAACAGGGAGTGCAGCACTAGGTGGCGACTGGGAATTACAAATTACTACAGGACAAATAAATACCGAAATAGCCTTTGAAAAAGAAGTCCTAGAAGGCTACACATCAGTCCTGGCTACCTTAGCGGCTGAAGAATTTAAAAATCCAACAGCGATCGGGCCTTGGATATATGGAGTTGGCAACGCCAATACACCTAGCCCCGGCTTAACCGCAGGTGCCGCCAATCCCAACGGCGTTATTCCCGCTTTAGGGACTGGCGATACACCCGGATTTGGTACTTTGAGATTAACATCAAATCAATTTAACCAAGCAGCTTTTGTAATCTACAACAACCCCATCTCTGCCACTGAGGGTCTGAGAGTTACCTTTGATTTCTTTGCCTATAACAGAGGTACTGTCCCTTCTCCTGGGGATCAATCCCTCCTTGGTGCCGATGGCATTAGTTTTTTCCTCATTGACGGAACAGCTACGCCAACAGAAGCGGGAGGCTACGGTGGCTCTCTCGGCTATGCTCAAAATACTAATTCAAATTCACCCGGTATTGTAGGAGGTTATTTAGGTGTCGGATTAGACGAGTTTGGCAATTATTCTAGCGTTGTTGCTGGAAAACAGGGTGGCATCTCGAACAATCCAACTGATAGGCGACCTGATGCAGTAGGACTTAGAGGCAGGGCAAGCACAACCGCAACCGAAAATTATAAATTTTTAGGTTCTAGTCTTTTAACTAACAGTTTGACTGGCGTTTCCATTGGGATAGACAATAAAGATACAGCCATTCGGGATGGGGCTAAAAGAACCGTCCAAATTACTTTATTCCCGACGACGAATTCACCAACATCTCCTAACCGTCTGACAGTGGCCTTCGACTTGAACAGCAACGGCACATTTGATGCGGGTGAAACACTGCTCGACATACCAAATTTGGCAAGCGTAAACGGAACAGTGCCACCTACTTTTAAATTTGGCTTTGCTGCTTCGACAGGGGGAAACACAAACATTCACGAAGTTAACAATGTCATCGTCGAAAGTATAAATCCACCTACACTCGTAGCCGACGTTTCCATTGTTAAAAAAGGCCCGCTCTATGCCATACCCAACAGCACCATTACCTATACGATTACCTCCACTAATAACGGGCCAAACAACGCCGAAAGCGTCCTGATTCAAGATCCGCTCCCAGAGGGCTTAACTTTCGTCAGCACTGACAACGGCGGTACTTTCAATCCCACAACGAGGACGGTCATCTGGCCGGCGATTCCGACTCTAACTAACGGTGCTAGCGAAACCCGCACCATCACCGCAAGAGTTCCGGCAACAGTCGGCGCTGCCTTAACTAACAGTGCCTATAGCACCTCCAGCACTTTCGACGACAAGCTCGCTAACAACAATAGTTCCCAACCCATCTCTCAAGTCTCAACTACAATTGTTGATGCTCTTGCCGACCTAGTTACCACCAAAACCGGCTCCCTTACCGAAACAGTGGGTAGGACAGTCAGTTACACAATTTCCACAGTCAACAACGGCCCTAGCACAGCCGAAAACGTCACAATTACTGATAGCATTGTTCCCGATTTAACAATAGTTAGTCAATCCAGCGGTACTTACGATCGCAATACAGGCATTGTCACCTTCGCGCCGGTGCCCAGCTTAGCCAGCGGTGTCACCGTCAACAACACAGTCAGCTTCATCGCACCTGCATCCGGCAGCGTCACCAACACCGCCAGAAGTACCTCACCTACTACGGTTGACCCCACTCCCGCCAACAACGAAGCTACATTCACCACAACTCTGACACCAACTCCAACTCCAACACCGACACCAACTCCAACACCAACTCCAACACCAACTCCGACACCGGCACCGACACCAACTACAACTCCGACACCGGCACCGACACCAACTACAACTCCGACACCGGCACCGACACCAACTACAACTCCGACACCGGCACCGACACCAACTACAACTCCGACACCGACACCGACACCAACTACAACTCCGACACCGACACCGACACCAACTACAACTCCGACACCGACACCGACACCAACTACAACTCCGACACCGACACCAACTACAACTCCAACACCGACACCAACTACAACTCCAACACCAACACCAACTCCAACACCGACACCAACTACAACACCAACTCCAACACCAACTCCAACACCGACACCAACTACAACACCAACTCCAACACCGACACCAACTACAACTCCAACACCGACACCAACTACAACTCCAACACCGACACCAACTACAACTCCAACACCGACACCAACTACAACTCCAACTCCAACACCGACTACAACTCCAACTCCAACTCCAACACCGACTACAACTCCAACTCCAACACCGACTACAACTCCAACTCCAACACCGACTACAACTCCAACTCCAACACCGACTACAACTCCAACTCCAACTCCAACTCCAACCATAACTGACAACCAGCCGCCATTAGCCAACAATGCCAACTCCCGCGTCGGGCCCAACAGCAGCCGGTTAGTCACGGGATTGGCAGGAAGCGACCCCGACGGGTCGATCGTCTCTTACACCATCAACAGCCTGCCCTCACCAGACCAAGCAGTCCTGTTTTTAGGAGATCCAGCCAACGGTGGTGTACCAGTGACACCAGGCCAAGTCCTGACTCCAGAACAGTTGCAGCAACTATTTTTGCAAGCCACAGGCAACTTTACAGGAGCCAATTTCACCTACAGCGCCACAGACAACAGCGGCGCCACCAGTCCCGCTGTCGCTACTGTCGCGGCCATACTTCCAACTGACAACCAACCGCCATTAGCCAACAATTCCAACTCCCGCCTAAGCCCCAACAGCAGCCAGTTAGTCACAGGATTGGGAGGAAGCGACCCCGACGGGTCGATCGTCTCTTACACCATCAACAGCCTGCCCCCAGCAGACCAAGCAGTCCTGTATTTAGGAGATCCAGCCAACGGCGGTGTACCAGTGACACCCGGTCAAGTCCTGACTCCAGCACAGTTACAGCAACTATTTTTTCAAGCCACAGGCAACTTTACAGGAGCCAATTTCACCTACAGCGCCACAGACAACAGCGGCGCCACCAGTCCCGCTGTCGCTACTGTTGCAGCCATACTTCCAACTGACAACCAACCGCCAGTTGCCAACAATGCCAACTCCCGCGTCGGGCCCAACAGCAGCCAGTTAGTCACAGGATTGGGAGGAAGCGACCCCGACGGGTCGATCGTCTCTTACACCATCAACAGCCTGCCCCCAGCAGACCAAGCAGTCCTGTTTTTAGGAGATCCAGCCAACGGTGGTGTACCAGTGACACCCGGTCAAGTCCTGACTCCAGCACAGTTACAGCAACTATTTTTTCAAGCCACAGGCAACTTTACAGGAGCCAATTTCACCTACAGCGCCACAGACAACAGCGGCGCCACCAGTCCCGCTGTCGCTACTGTTGCAGCCATACTTCCAACTGACAACCAGCCGCCAGTTGCCAACAATGCCAACTCCAGCCTCCGGCCCAACAGCAGCCAGTTAGTCACAGGATTGGGAGGAAGCGACCCCGACGGGTCGATCGCCTCTTACACCATCAACACCCTGCCCTCACCAGACCAAGCAGTCCTGTTTTTAGGAGATCCAGCCAACGGTGGTGTACCAGTGACACCCGGCCAAGTCCTGACTCCAGCACAGTTGCAGCAACTATTTTTCCAAGCCACAGGCAACTTTACAGGAGCCAATTTCACCTACAGCGCCACAGACAACAGCGGTGCATCCAGTCCCGCTGTCGCTACTGTGGCGGCTATCTTGCCGCAGGTTGCGCCCACTCCAACAACTCCAACAACTCCAACTGACAACCAACCGCCAGTTGCCAACAATGCCAACTCCAGCCTCGCACCCAAAAGCAGCAGGTTAGTCACGGGATTGGGAGGAAGCGACCCAGACCCTGACGGGTCGATCGTCTCTTACACCATCAACAGCCTGCCCCCAGCAGACCAAGCAGTCCTGTATTTAGGAGATCCAGCCAACGGCGGTGTACCAGTGACACCCGGCCAAGTCCTGACTCCTCAACAGTTACAGCAACTGTTTTTCTTCACGACAGGCAACTTTACAGGAACCAATTTCACCTACACCGCTACAGACAACAGCGGTGCTATCAGTCCAGTCGCTACCGCGACTGTGGCTGGACTGATAGGGCCCACACCAACTCCAACCACAACTGACAACCAACCGCCAGTTGCCAACAATGCCAACTCCCGCGTCGGGCCCAACAGCAGCCAGTTAGTCACAGGATTGGGAGGAAGCGACCCAGACCCCGACGGGTCGATCGTCTCTTACACCATCAACAGCCTGCCCCCAGCAGACCAAGCAGTCCTGTATTTAGGAGATCCAGCCAACGGCGGTGTACCAGTGACACCAGGCCAATTCCTGACGCCAGAACAGTTGCAGCAACTATTTTTCTTCACGACAGGCAACTTTACAGGAGCCAATTTCACCTATAGCGCTACAGACAACAGCGGCGCCACCAGTCCCACTGTCGCTACTGTCGCAGCCATACTTCCAACTGACAACCAACCGCCAGTTGCCAACAATGCGAACTCCAGCCTCGGGCCCAATAGCAGCCAGTTAGTCACGGGATTGGGAGGCAGCGACCCCGACGGGTCGATCGTCTCTTACACCATCAACACCCTGCCCTCACCAGACCAGGCAGTCCTGTTTTTAGGAGATCCAGCCAACGGTGGCGTTGCGGTGACACCAGGTCAAGTCCTGACGCCAGAACAGTTGCAGCAACTATTTTTCTTCACCACAGGCAACTTTACAGGAGCCAATTTCACCTACAGCGCCACAGACAACAGTGGCGCCTCCAGTCCCGCGGCCGCTACTGTGGTGGCTATCTTGCGGCCAGTTGCGCCAACTCCCACACCAACGCCGCCATCCCCGATCATCTCAAATCCGATCGGAGAACCAGATACCGAATGTTTGTGTCAGCCCATTATTGAAAAACCGGGAATTAACTTTGCGCCCCCGCAGCAACCACCCGCAGTTGGATTTGTCCGGCCTATTTCACAATTTTCAGAGGGACAAACCACCAAAGGAACCGGCGGTGATGACTTCATCGTAGACACCAAAGGCAACCAAAAAATTGTCGGTTTTGAAGGCAACGACCTGCTTTTAGGTGAAGACGGCGCGGACGAAATTTACGGCAACGAAGACAATGACACGATTTTTGCGGGCATTGACACCGATATTGTTTACGGAGACGAGGGCAACGATATTGTATTTGCAGGCAAACAGAACGACTGGATTGCCGGCGACTTAGGCTCTGACAACCTGTTTGGAGATCGAGGTGCGGATACGATTCTCGGAGACACCGGCCAGAACAACTCCCAGAGTCCTGACGATGCTCGCGATTTGATTTTCGGAGGCGAGAGTGCAGACCTCATTAACGGCAACGAGGGCGACGATACCATCCATACCGGCAAAGGTGACGATATTGCCCTTGGAGGTAAAGAAAATGACCTCATTTGGGGCGAACTCGGCTCCGATACGTTGTTTGGTGGCATCGGCTCCGACAGCTTGTTTGGGGGCATCCGCGATCGAAGGGCCAGCGACTCCCAGGGACGCGACTTGCTGTACGGAGGCTTCGGTAACGACTTCCTCAACGGCCAACAAGCCAACGATACGCTGGTTGCAGGCAAAGATAACGATCGCGCTTACGGAGGTAAAGGCAATGACATCATCTACGGTCAATTAGGCTCCGATACCCTCTACGGTGGCGAAGGAGCCGATACTCTGCTCGGCGACAGTGGCAGTTCCCAGTCCATCGGGGATCTCGGCGAACAAGACTTAATCTTTGCCGACGGCGGCAACGACATCATCGGCGGCGGCCACGGTAATGATACCGTGCAAGCAGGTAAAGGCAATGATTGTGTTTGGGGTGGCAAAGATAATGACCTGATTTGGGGCGAACTCGGCTCAGATACCCTTGTCGGGGACAGCGGCGACGACACGATGTACGGCGGTGCTCGAAGTCGAGCTAAAGATGTTGGCGGCCAGGACTTGCTTTTTGGCGGCATCGGTGCTGATGTGCTGTTCGGCGATGAGGGTGACGATACCATCAGTGGCGGTCAAGACAACGACTTGATTTACGGCGGTAAAGCTAACGACCTCATAAACGGAGATCGGGGCGACGACTTGATTTACGGCGGTGACGGCAGCGATGAACTCTGCGGTGGCGAGGGCAACGATACCATCTATGGCGATCGGGCTGATAACCGGGCTTTGTCTGTGGGCGCAAACGACCAGCAAGACTGCATCAACGGCGGTGAGGGCGATGACTTGCTTTACGGCAACGAAGGCCAAGATACTATCAACGGAGATGCGGGTAGCGATACCCTGATTGGTGGTAAAGATAACGACCTGCTCAATGGGGGCGCTGGAGATGACTGGCTGTTTGGCGACTTGGGCGAGGATACTTTAATTGGAGGTATGGGCAGCGATCGATTTGTGTTGAGTGCGGATGGCGGCACTGATACTGTCATTAACTTCGAGATAGGCGTCGATAAGTTTGTTTTGAGCGACGGCCTGAGTTTCCAGCAGTTGCAATTTAGCGCCACTCCGAACGGTACGTTGCTGCGAGTAGCAGGAACCGATCGGGTTTTAGCAAATCTGGTTGGGGTTAACGGGGCGATCGGCTCCTCGGATTTCCTATCAGAGATATTGCGCTCAGAGGGTTAGAATTGGCGGCGAAAGTCCCCTATTCTCCGAATAAAACGCCACAGCAGATCGGAACTTCTGTGGCGTTCCTCACAATAGTCAACCCTGGTTAGAAACTTTATAGCACTCGACGCTTGAAACCCCTCTTATACTTGCCTTTTGTTCCTATCTAATAGACTAAAGAATCAAGGCGTATTAAAGTCGCATTTTGTCTAACATTGTATCGCTGTTTTCAGGTGTCCCAAGGTACACAATGCTTCCTAGCTCAAGTTTGTATTACAAACCAATTTTATTGGGGTTGTGCGAGCGGACTTAATAGGAAACTAAAACTCCTCACTAATTCCCCATTCCCCATTCCCTTGATTCACCATCCGGAAATCAAGGATACACGGATAGCTGTTTTTTTCCTAATCTCCTAGATAACTAAAGGACTTACGCAGGCACGCTATATGTAGCGTGCCTGTGCTTTTGCGAGCGCTACTAATTGATCTGTTACTCAAAATTTGTTCGGGATGGATAGAGACGTGCGATCGTACCCCAGGCACAAGTTAACATTGAGCGAGTCCCGAACCATGAAAGGCTGACGAAAAGGCAGATCGTATTGCACAAATGACTCGTTAGAAGGCGATTTCTGCTAAAATACTTGTTCGACATCTGATCCCCGGTCTAAATGTCATTTAGCTATGTAGATTATTGCCAATATTTACTGACCAGTCAAACCAACTACACTTTAACAAAATTAGCCGAACATTTAGAATAATTTAGCCATGATACTATCAACCGTTACTTAAAATAATCAAAATTAACACCCAACCTATTGGGGCATAACATAAAGGAGACATCAAAGAATATGCTGAGGCATCCCTAGTTTTTGATGACGAGCGTATTAGACAAAAGATACGATAAAAATATCGAATTAGTCTGCCGTCAATATAGTGGAATAGAACATTATTACCAGAAATAGGATTGATAGATTGTATCTATTAACAAAGAAAGCGGTGGTTTTTGGGTAATAACTTACCGAATTTACGACCCTTGTGATGACGGTAAAGACCAGCTAGAAAACCTTGCCGATATGTTAGATGATTTGGTCAACAGCAAACAGATCTCTTTCACCCAAGTGCTTATGGATAGCGGGTATGCGTCCCAAAAGCTGAGGGCAATAATTGACAGTTTGGGAAAGATTTACTATTTTCAAATGAAAAAAAAATCTTTAGTAGATGACACCGGGGGAGTATCCAAGTATAAATAAATCACTTGAAAAAATGGAGTAGACATCACAAGAAATCCAGTCAGGAAAACTCATAAAAATTCGCAACTTTCCGGCACAGAAAAAAGTCAAGCTTTTTGGTGTTACTTTTTATACCAACCGCACGGAATATATAGCAATCAATGAGTTCAATTAAGGTGACACAACGATATCACCAAAGTTGGGAGAAGGCGCTAAAAAGTGGAAAAATTCCATCGCAAGCTTAAACAATTAAGCGGCATAAAAGCTGTCACTTCCGCAAATATGTGATGCAAATAAATCATATAATATGTGCAATCTTAGTGTAGAGTTTCCTCAAGTAAAGAGCACATTGGGTTGCAAAGATAGTTTACCATTTTTAGTAAAAATTACTGTTATACTACCTCAAACAACAACTTGAAAGCCACTATATGTTGCCAGGGTAAGCTCATCTAATTTGGTATAAATTGTACTTGACAAAAAGGGCAAGATATAAAAGAGCATCCTGTCAAGAGCGGTTCTTTGAACCCATTTGAGATATTTTGACGATCGACAGACAACGGACGATCGAGAGATAACGGGCGATCGAGAGATAACGGGCGATCGAGAGATAACGGGCGATCGAGAGATAACGGGCGATCGACTCGCAGCCTCAAAGATGTCAAATGGGTTCTATAATAGTGCTTCATCTGTGTCACGAATGGTGAGGAAAAATCAATGGAGAAAGGATTTGATCGTGTTGTGAATGAGCCAAAATCATCACCGAAGCCCGACAGGTCTCAACCGCTCTCCATGCAACACTTACAAGCTTGCTTATCAACTTATTTTGATGACATACCAGACCCGAGAGTAGACCGAACAAAACAACATTTACTTAAAGACATTCTGGTCATTACCATATTAGCTGCGATCGCCGGTGCCCAGGGGTGGGAAGACATCGAAAATTATGGACTCAGCAAGCAACAATGCTTAGAAGAATTTTTAGAGTTACCCAATGGCATCCCCAGCGATGATACATTTCGCCGGGTGTTTGAAAAGCTAGATCCGAAAGTTTTAGAGGAGAAATTATCGCAAGGGTTGCAACAAATTATGGGTTCAGTTTGCCAAGAAATCATCCCCATAGATGGCAAAAGTTTGCGAGGTTCTTACGATCGAGAGAAAGGTTTAAAAAACTTACATTTAGTGACAGCTTGGGCGAGCGGACAGCGTTTGGTACTCGGGCAAGTTAAAGTAGAAGACCATTCCAATGAAATCACAGCAATTCCAGCCCTACTAGAACTACTCGACATTGCTGGGGCGATTATCACCGGGAGCATCTCAAATATGCAATGAGTATAAATACTATTCAGGCCAAAGCGAGATTTAAATAAGCACAACGATGTTTCAGAACTTGAGCCAGGTTGTCACGATTCCATTGTGCCCCGGAGATTTTAATTCTCCGTCCAATTTGTTTAATTGTAGCCTCGACAGCACCGGAACCAATTGTGATCTTTTGAGACTGCATCGCCTGATAGTCAGGAATCCTACATCGATGTCGTTCTAAATAATCCAGAAAGTTCTTGACGTGAGGTACATCCCAGTCAGCCACAGCAGTGATTGCCTCATCGACCTGACCATGCCACAGATGAGCCTCCATTGTTCGCAAGCGTTGATTAGAGCCACCCAGTTTGTAGAGGTTTTCCGCATCGGTGATACCAATCTAAAATCTCTAAACGTTTCTCAAATGAAGCAATCCCAGCTATCAAATTCCAGACCCCTGGATGTCCATCACCCAAACAAGTAATTGGCTCACTATCGAGGCTGTCGATTCACCCAATCCAATAGCTGGTCATTCTCTTGAAAGAAAGCCGCACACTTTTGATGATGCAATGCCACAGCTTTGTAGTCTCGCCATTCACTGGCTTCTCCTAAGTCGGTTCTTAATCTTGCCTTGCCTCCATCTACACTCAAAGCGGTGACAGTTGTCTCTGCTACAGGCTCCACAAATTCTTGTCGATGTACTAGCCGTTGTTGCGTACTGTGGGATACGTATATTCCTGTGAGTTGTTGTAAGTCTTTGGTGGTATTAGCATAGGATACGTTGGCGCTCAATATTAGGCAGCATTTTTCTAAGTGAGGGCTTAATCTTGTCCCTTTCTTGAGTCTGAGTTTTTTACTTTGTTGTTCTCTCACTCGCCATTTACCCATGCAGGTCTGGATTTCTCTAGCTCTGCCTGCTTCTGTTTGGCTGCTGCTGCTTAAAAAATTTTCCAATCTCTGGGGCTACTTCTTTGAGGACATGATCTCTAACCGCTAATTCAATACTGCCAAAGTCTTTTAGCTGTTCTGATGGTGTATTCTTGAGTAAGATAGCGGATACTTTTTCTAGACATTTTTGCAGTTCTTGAGTTTCTTCTGGGGTCATATTTTTCTCACTCGTAAGTGTGTTTTTACATTTTACATAATTCTTGCATAGGACTGTTGCAAGTATTTATACTCATTGCATAATTGAGATGCTCCCATTATCACCATTGATGCGATGGGGACTCAAACAGAAATAGTCCGACTGATTCGTCAGAAAAAAGCCGATTATGTCGTGGCACTAAAAAGCAATCATCCCACTCTTTACAATCA
>JACJNY010000007.1 GCA_014695295.1 Microcoleus sp. FACHB-61
AAGAAGGAAGAAGGAAGAAGGAAGAAGGAAGAAGGAAGAAGGAAGAAGGAAGAAGGAAGAAGGAAGAAGGAAGAAGGAAGAAGGAAGAAGGAAGAAGGAAGAAGGAAGAAGGAAGAAGGAAGAAGGAAGAAGGAAGAAGGAAAGAATCAAATGTTAGGCTTTTTTTATTTCTTATTTTTTCCCTATTTTGAATTCCCTATTTTCACTTTTCAAGTCTCAATTTTCAAATCTCAATGCTTAAGGCTCAATTCCCAATTACTAAAATAGAATGTCTTTAGAAATTAAAAATTTAACTGGGGGTTACTTGGATTATTTGCTGACTCAGCATATCGAGATTATTCCTCATATTGTGGATTTGCTGCATTAATCGGACTTGGAGGGTGCGCAGGGCGCACCTTACCTGTAAACAAAAGGTATTTGTAAAGACATATAAATTCTTGAGCCAAGTGAACAGAGGCTTGCAAGTTGTGATAGCTTTGAGTAAGATAGGGATTCGTTGAAGTCCATTTTTTGGGCAAGCATCAAGATAACTCAATTTATATCAATTAGATAAAAAAATGCAAGCATTACTTTTATTAATAGGATTTGGAGGCGGGGTCTTAGTCTGCTGGCTAATTTTGAATAAACGAAATTCACGCCACTTGGTGCGGATGCAAGGTTCGCAGGAAGCTATATCGAATTTGGCGGCTCAGTTGGATGCCAGAAATTCGGAATTGCGGCAAAAGGTGCAGAATGAAAATAAGCTAAATAGTGAATTGTATGAGTTGCAAAGTCGGTTGGAAGCTGTGACTCGGGAGCAAGATTTTTTAAATAATCGAGTGGCGGAAATGGAAGAATTTTTGGCCGGGATTGCCGAGGATCGATCGCAAATTGATTCTCTGATTGCTGAGTTGCAGTTTCAGCTAGAAAATGCTCAACAAGCTGAGTCGCAGTTAGCAGAAGTGGCAAAACTTAAATATCAGTTAGAAGTTGCGGAGCAGGAGCGATCGCAGCTTAACGCTAAATTGCTGGAAATGCAAGCAGAGTTAGAGGCGGTTGATGCAGAACGTTCTCAATTTCACGCTCTGCTGTCAGAATTTGACAGTCGGTGGGAAACGGCTAGTCAAAGCAGAGTGCAGGTAGATAGCCAGTTGTCGGAAATTCAAATCAAGTTCGATCGCTCCATTGAAGAGCGGGAACAACTTCAGTCTCAACTTTCGGGTTTGCAAGCTCAACTGCAATTAGTCGAAAAAGAGCGATCGCAACTGCAATCCCAGTTAGAAACAGCTAACAGAGAGCGATCGTATCTTTACTCTCAAATCTCGGAATTTCAAAGTCAAATCGATACAGCTAATCAGGCTCAAAATCAACTGCAATCTCAAGTAGCGGAATTAGAAAACCATTTAGAAACCGTTTATCAAGAACGCTTGGAGCTAAATTCGCAGATCTCGGAATTGCCAACCCAATCCCCAGCGAGCGAGCGAAAATCTCAACAGCCTGAAGTAGAGCCTAATTAACTATAAATCAAAGAGAGGAATTCAGTGTCAGAATAAAACGCTTGATAGTGCAAGTTCCTATTCTCACTTCCCAAAACTTGGTGCAACTGATCTCGATTTGAAATTTTACCAGTTTTGAAATATATCTGACGAGCGTAGTAAGTCCCGCAATTATAAAGCTTTGCAGCCTCAGAACACAAGTATTCAAGAATCGCTTGAATCTCTGAATTGGCTCGAACTAAGTTTTGTTGACAACCAAACATGAGTTATCCTCCTTGTTGTAATATAAGACAGCAAAACACCGGACATAATCATGAAGAAACGTTTAGATTTTCTGATTCAAGAATTTGAATTTGAAATTCTTGAGCAAGATTGTAAAACTGTATGTAGGACTAAAACTGATGTACTTAGAAAGTTAATCAGGAGCCTCACAGCTAAGGAAAAGCCGTCAAGCGAAGGACGGGGCTTCAGACCCAAAATTTTTGGTGAAAGTCGATCGCACCTTTAATAATACTCTCTTGTGAATTAGCAAACGGCGGCTCTTCCACAGCATACAGCGGCAAAGGAAAGGAAGAGAAAACCAGCCAAAATAGCGCTGTTATTCTTACGATGTAAACCGCCCAGTTAACCGCCGAATAGAATTTGGGGGGTACACAAACAAAGTCCGCCTGCGCGGACTGAAGAGTGGGATTTAAATAATTTATAGAAAAGATTGAATCGCATTTGCTAATGCTTCTGCATTTTCTTCGTGCATTCCCAAAGAACCGGGAATAACTAGCGATTCAACACCCGGTAATTCCGTTAATGCTTCCATTTCAGCCTTTGATTTGGGCGGCGCATTTTCAGCAATTACAACCGTCACCGGCACTGCTAATTGTTGAAATTTATCGGTAAATTCCGATCGCACTTTTGCCGTATCTAAACCACCCGTCACAAAGGCAGCGGGACCGTAGCGAGCACCGGGTTTTTGCGTAATTTTCCACTTATTTTGGATGAAATCGGGCGTGACTTTAGCTGCATCAACATAGACATGACGGCGGTACATGAGACTCAGGAAAGACGGCGCAGTGTTTAGTTTGTATAGGAATTGTCCCAGTAAAGGCGATCGTACTAATTCTCTCACGATTCCGTGCCACCCGCTTTGCTGTTTGCTCATCGTCGGCAAAGGCCCGCGCCAAGTCGGCGCAGCTAACACAATCTTTGACCACACATTGGGCTTGGATTGCGCTAATTGCATCGCATAACCCGCAGCGTGACCTGCCGCAACTACAGCAACAGGACTATTAAAATTTGCCTCAACAAAATCCTTAAGAAATTGATGGTATAATTGCGGTTGATAGTCGGTTCGCGGGCGCTCCGATTCGCCAAAACCAGGCCAATCTAAGCTCACAGCTTGAAAGTTAGGAGCTAATAATTCTGCTAAAGGACGCATTTCTTCTCGGGTGGAAACCGTACTGAAAGCCGGCAGCAGCAATACAGGGTTTCCCTGTCCTCGGGTTTCGTAAATAACTTTGATTTGCGTTCCTTTCCAATTCCAGAGATATTCTTGAACTGCGGCGGGATAGTTGCCAGAACCTGATTTTGTTAAATTTGTAGTTTGAGTCATGGCTGTTTATTCTTTTAATTCGCTTCGGCTTGCTTGCTCACTTCGCAAGCGAGAGCCTTATTCCTCATCATTTGAAAGATGTTGTAAAATCCGTTAGCGCGGGAAGGTGTCAGGCTGACATTCAATCCCGTATCTTGAATAAAATCTGGGGTAACGTTGACGATTTCAGCAGGCGTCAATCCACTCAAACCTTCCACCAGCAAGCCAACTAATCCTTTGACTAACTGAGCGTCTGAATCGCCTTGAAACAAAACTTTTCCTTCGGCCAAATTTGCAGTAACATAAACTTGCGACGCGCAGCCAGAAACCTTGTTTTCCGGCAGTTTATCGCTTTCAGGAAATGCTGGGAGTCTTTTGGCATACCACAGCAGTTGTTCGTAGCGCTGTTTCGGATCGGAATGTCGCTGAAAGCGCTGAACGATTTTAGCTAGGGCTGCGGGTAGCGCGGTGTTTGCGGACATGATTCACTCGTAGCGGTTTACTTCGTTAATATTATACATTTAATTTTGGCGGCGGGTGCGATCTCCTGCTCATCTACTCCCACTGAAGCCGTCTTCAGGTGAATCGGTTATTGTTATTGTATTTAACGAGGTCGAGCATTCAAAACAGAGGAAATATGGTATTTAGTGCTGTTAATCAAGATTGTGGTGTAATGTAGTGAATCTCCCCAAAATCTGGCTAAAATATCGAGTTTTTCAGGCCGTTGTATTTTTAGGATCGGGTTTGCTATTAACCATCGCCCTTTCGCTTTCTTTTGGTGCGGTGCCGATGAGTTCAGCTCAATTGTGGCAAGCATTTCTGCACCGAGGTGATGCTGTCAATCAAACTATTTTCTGGGAATTGCGTTTGCCCAGAGTTGCGGCAGCGCTGACGGTTGGTGCGGCTTTAGGAATGTCGGGGGCTTTGCTGCAAGGTTTGCTCCGCAACGGTTTAGCTGATCCTTTTGTATTAGGAATTTCGGCTGGTGCAGGGTTGGTTGCGATTACCATGCTGACTTTGGGGATATTTCAAACTTGGGTGCCTTTGGCGGCTTGGATAGGTGCTATTTTCACTTCGATGCTGGTCTACTTTTTGGGAAAAACTAAAACCGGGATTTCTGTTGAACGTTTGGTTTTAGCTGGTGTGGCTGTGAGTTCTCTGTTTGGGGCAATACAAACTACACTGTTGCTGTTAGCTGAAGACAGCCGCTTGCAAGCTGCTTTGAATTGGTTAATCGGCAGTTTGAACGGTCGTGGTTGGTCGGATTTGCAGGTGGCTGCACCTTATATTTTGGCTGCTTTGCTGTTAGGATGTTTTTTGGGTCGATCGATAAACTTGCTGGCTTTGGGCGACGATTTAGCTGTGGGTTTGGGGGTTTCGCTGGTACGATCGCGCTTGTTGATTGGGGGTGTTGCTACTTTGCTAGCTGCGAGTGCTGTCAGCATCGGCGGATTGATTGGTTTTGTGGGATTGGTTGTGCCTCACGGGGTGCGTTTGTTGGTTGGTAATGATTATCGGTTTGTGTTGCCGATGAGTGCGATCGGCGGTGCTTGGGTGTTGACTTTTGCTGATTTTTTGGCTCGTTTGGGTGCGGTAGAATTGCCTGTGGGTACGGTGACGGCTTTGTTGGGTTCTCCGCTGTTTGTCTGGCTGCTTTATCGGCGTTCTAGTTATTAGTCATTAGTCATTAGTTATTAGTCATTAGTTATTAGTAACCAATGCCCCATGCCCCATGCCCCATGCCCCATGCCCCATGCCCAATTACTCATTACCAAAATATAATGTCTTTAGAAATTCAAAATTTAACTGGTGGTTACGGCGAAGTTGCGATCGCCCGCAACATCACTTTATCTTTACAACCTGGTGAGTGGTTGAGTCTCATCGGTGCCAACGGTTCTGGTAAGTCTACTTTCTTGAAGTTAGTTAGCCGCATCCTAACTCCGCAGCAAGGAAGTGTGTTGCTTGATGGCAAAGCAATTCATACTCAAGCTGCGGCTGTTGTCGCTCAAAAATTAGCGATTTTGCCGCAGCAGCAAACAGTACCGGAAGGTTTGACGGTAAGGCAATTAGTTAGTTTGGGGCGTTCTCCTCATCAGGGTTGGTGGCAGTGGGAATTGAGCAAGGAAGATGCAGAAAAGGTGGAAGTTGCTATCAGTCAAACTGGGATTGAGGAATTTCGCGATCGCCCCGTCGAACAACTCTCAGGAGGCGAACGCCAGCGCGCTTTCCTCGCCTTAGCTTTGGCTCAAAATCCGCAAGTTTTGCTATTAGATGAACCTACTACTTATTTAGATATTTGCTATCAGTTGCAATTGTTAGAGTTGCTTAACCAACTAAATCTAAAACACAAATTGACGATTATTACGGTGCTGCATGAAATTAATTTAGCTGCTAGGTACAGTTCGCGGATTGCTATGTTAAATAAAGGGGAACTTTTTTGTGTAGGAACTCCCGCAGAAGTTTTAACTCCTGATAATTTAGCTAAAATTTTTGGCGTAGAAGCTATCATTTTAGAAACTTCTGTCGGTTTGCAGATTTGTGCGCTCGCTCCCACTCTTCACACTTAATACTTTTATGATGAGTATAACCTTGCCCTCGCACTAAGCGCTCAATTTCTTGATAATTAGTTTTATTAACTTATTGCCACAATCCGCTGTTCTATCTGAGCGCCACAGGCTTTAAACTATTGCCTAGTAGTGGTTCCAAAGGGTCGAATAAAAGTTAAGAGATACTTAAAAAATTCCAATTCAGGCAATAAATGCGGATTTTTATACAAAATCTACCGTAAAGTATTGATATTTAAATCCTTAAGCGCTAAAGTGCGATCGAACTTCCCGTCTGATCGTTTCCGGTTGCATCGGTATTGTTCAAATGTCCAAACAGCCAATAGTCAACAGTCAACAATCATTTTACTCGTGCGATCGAACTTCCCGTCAATTCTGTCTCAACCTGGTCTAAACTCGCTGTAACTCCCGCCTAAACTATGTACAAAACTTTTTTTTCTCGTACCGCTATCCTGTTGCTGAGTTTAGTATTTACCGCTTGCTCCGCCGCCACTTCACCCCCCATTCAGCAATCAAATCCTGCTGTTTCGCCAGCCAATCAACCACAAACAACTAACAGCGAATCAGCACAAAAAGTTGTAGCTTTAACACCTTTAACCGCCGATATTATCCATCAACTCGATCCAACCAAACTTGTAGGAATTCCCGGCAGCGCATTAGTCAACAGCAACCCCAAATTTACAGGGATTACCGCAGTCACTGCCGAACGAACCCCTCCCAATTTGGAAAAAATCATCGCATTGAAACCGGATTTGGTGGTAGGTGCGTCGGGGTTTCATGACCAAACAATGCAAAAATTGCAGCAGCTAGGAATAAAAACTTTACTCACTAAAATTGATAGCTGGAAATCCCTAGAAGAGTTAACAACAACTTTAGCTAAATCCCTCAATACAAATCCAGAACCCCTGTTAAAACGCTACCAAACATTTTTAGCAGACATCCCAAATCAAAGCCCCGCCACTTTAGTTTTGGTAAGCAGACAACCGATTTTATCGCCCAATCAAAGCAGTTGGGCTGGAGATTTGCTGGGTAAGTTTAACGTGAAAAATGTCGCAGCCCAATTGCAAGGAGATAGCCCCGTGCGAGGCTACGTGACGCTTTCAGCGGAAAAGGTTTTAGAGGTTAATCCCGAAGTAATCATTATAGTCGATCGGGGAGAAGGAATTTTAGACCAATTTAAATCTGATTCATTTTGGAATCAACTAACAGCCACAAAAAATAATCGAGTTTACGTTTTTGACTACTACGGATTGGTCAACCCAGGTAGTATCGAAAAAATTGAGCAAGCAACTGCTCAACTTAAACAAGTTATCGCTAAAAAGTAGAAACCTGGTTTTGAGAGATAAAAAATCTCTAGAAATCATGGAACAAATTGACCACAATTTCTCCAAAAGTGAGAAAGCTAAAGGCACTCAAAAGCGCGCAGCGATCGGAAACCGGGTTTTTGAGCCTGACTCCCAATGCTGTCGGATCGATCGGCCTCAAGTCAGATCCAGAGGTGGCAAACCGCGCAACTGCCGCAGCGAGTTGATACACGCCTGGCAGTCGCAGCCAAACAGCGCCGCCGCCGCATCGCTTTCTTCTTCCGAAAAATCCAGCATCGCCACCCGTTCTTCACCCGGGCGCTGCCAAGTAATTCTCGGCTTAGAAGCCGCAGCAGCAGACTTGCCAGGAAGCCGCACGCAAGTCAGACGCTGACCGTGGGGCGATCGCACGCATTGGGGCGAATCAGCCGATTGGCTTGGTGTTTCGCTAATTTGAGCGGGATTTGCGATCGCGCTTAAAGACATTAGAGATCCAAACAGCGTCGGGCTTACCAATAAAGTGAGGAGCAATCGATTCATTTGTCGTCCTTCAGAACTTCAACGTATACAGTAGCCGATTATCTGTTGCAATTCAACAAGGTTTTCGTCCGATATCAGTACGATTTGCCGTTATTAAGGCTTAAAAGCCCAATATTTGCCCTCCAAACATCGAATAATTTTCCGCGTATTAGCAACCAGCATTTTCTGATAAGTATCCTTTTGGCTTGCCAGTTTAAGATTTGTTGCAATTTAGTAAACTTAGCTTGCCAGTGATAATAAATTCATCTAATTCGGGTAAACTGATTTCAGCAATGGCCACTCGAAGCAGCGAACAAGTTTACCTCAAAAACCAGGTGGGGAGTGATGAGAACAGTTTTAGTGGTGGAAGATTCCCGGAGCCAGCGCGAGTGCATTTCACATCAGTTGAGATGCAGCGGATTGAATGTAATTCAGGCATCAGACGGTGTGGAAGCGCTGGCTAAAGTTGAGAAAAATTGCCCTGATTTAGTATTATTAGATGTCATAATGCCCCGTCTGGACGGCTACGGCGTTTGCCGTTTAATTAAAGCTAATCCCGAAACTCGGAACATACCGGTGGTATTTTTAACAGGCAAGGGACAGCAGTTAGCTTTATTTTCCAGGTTCCAGGGCGATCGCGCCGAGGCTTATGTTAGCAAACCTTGGCAGCCCAGGGAACTTGTGGCAACGATCAAAAAAGTTTTGCTCAATGCCAATATTAAGTTCGATCGAGCTTCGGCTGACGCTTGGACAGAATACGGACTCTTAAACTTAAGTACAGTCGAACTGTATCAAAGTTGTGCCGATGCTTGGACAAAATACAGCGCCCAGATTATTAAATTGTACGATTCCAGCTTAGCAGCTTTCGAGCAAGCTTTGGCAATTGAACCGAGCCACTCGAATGCAAACAAGTATCGAAACCGAGTGCAGACAATCCGGGCAATTTTGATGAAAAAATTAGAGCAAACTAAACCTTGCACAGTCTGCGATTATTATTACGGCAAGGATGGGATAAATTGTGCGGTGCATCCAGATGGGCGTCCTCAAGAACTGTGTCGCGATTGGGAATTTAATTAAACTAAAATGAAAACAAATAACCGCGCTAACTTGGAAAAGTTGCTGCAAGAAAGAAACGAACATCCCGAAAGAATGGCGGAAATTGATGCAAAAATCAATGAATCTTTCCGCAAAAATTACGCCATTTTAGTAATGGATATGTCGGGATTTTCGCGCACGACAGTCCGATACGGAATTATTCATTTTTTGGCAATGATTCACCGGATGCACGGAATTGTCAAACCGATAATTTCAGAATACGGCGGCACTGTAGTTAAGGAGGAAGCCGACAATATTTTTGCAGTTTTTGCCGATGTAAAATCGGCGGTGGAAGCTGCGATCGACTCTTTGAAACAAACGGCGGCTGTCAACACGACACTGCCGCCGGAGATGGATATTTACCTCTGCATTGGTATTGGCTGCGGCGATGTTTTGATGCTGGAAGGAGAAGATATGTACGGAGCGGAATTTAATCTGGCATCCAAGCTGGGAGAGGATTTGGCGGAACGGGGAGAGATTTTGCTCACCTCAGCAGCTTTTGAAAAGTTGGAAGGTGACAAGCAAGATTGGGAAAAAGTGGAGCTTTCGGTTTCAGGTTTGGAATTGGTTGCCTACAAGCGGCTGTAATCCGGTTAATTTCTCTTGTCTTCTCGTTCCCCTGCCCTGCTGGGAAATGAGAACATGGCTTGCGCCAGCCTTGACTATAAACCCGGTTTCTTCGCAGAGATCCGGCGACTCCGCGATTTGGGTAGAAACCGGGTTTATGAGGCTTTAGTCCTAGAGAATATCGAGTTTAAATAAAACTTAAAATCAGATGATAGACGAACATAAAAATTGGCAATCTATCAATTTATCCGCTATTGGACAGCGGCTTGCTTGGCTGCAACAACAGCCGGATGGAATCATTTTTTGCCAAGATTCGGGTGTTCACTATGTTGTAGTTAGAAAAGATCGATCGCGCATTAAGCTAGCTTTAGTAGAAAAAGTTAATTTGCATACAGATTTACTGCAATCTGTTTTCGATTTCAACAATCCTTTACATCTAGTATCTGAATATACTCAGGCAATGCTGTTAGGTTTAGTGTGGCAAAACCAACCTCAAAGAATCTACATTGCTGGTTTTGGCGGCGGCAGAATTCCCTTAGTTTTGCACCACTATTTGCCGGAAACTGTTATAGAATGTGCCGATGTCGATCCGATCGCGATCGAAGCAGCTACACAGTGTTTTGGGGTGCAGTTGGGCGATCGGCTGACTGTAACAATTCAAGACGGCAGAGAGTATCTAGAACAGCAAAAACCAGATACTCAGTACGATATCATCATGACCGACGTGTTTTTTGGCAACGGCTACTTTCCCCACCGGCTGGCAACCAAGGAATTTTATCAACTTTGCCAAAAACACTTGTCAAGCGAGGGAGTTGTGCTGGTAAATCTGCTGCAAAGAGATGAGTTTTATGCGGAAAAGGTGAAGACTTTTCAAAGCGTGTTTTCTCAGGTATGTGTATGTCCTTGGAAGGACATAAACAGCGTTTTGATTGGTAGCAACAGCGCTCTTTTAGAGAAAAATGAGATTGTTTCCAGAGCAAAATATTTGCAAGATGGCCATCAATTTTCATTTCTATTAACAGACAGAGCACAGGAAGTAAAATTAGGTACAGAATTGGCGGAAGCTATACCTAATTTAGACAAAGCTCAAATTTTGCATGACGATTCGCCGCCCGCTGGTTATTTTGATTGCTGGTTATTCTGATATTTATAATAAGTCCGGGTTTACTCTTTGTGGAACAGGCAAGATGCCTGTTCCTGATGCGGCTTTCACGAAGTTGAGCTCCCCGGCGATTGGAAATCGCGTCTACACATACGAAGTCCGAGCAGAGGGGGACTAAGAGAAAAGGGGGTACTAAAGCCGGATTTAATATGATGTGATTTTGTCCCGAATTTTCAGCATCGATCGCCGATCGAGAAAAAATCTATAATAAATCCATATTCTAAAATCTATAATCAAATGGCGACACCAGTTGATTTTCCTAAATATCTGCAATCCCTGGTTGAGTCTTATAAAAAACAACAGCATCTCTACACGCTGACGGATTTACAGGTGGAGGTGGAGGTGGAAATTCCACCGGAGGATCGATCGCAACTTCCATCCTCAAAAAAGAAACCAGAAACGAAAATCGAGCGGCTGGAAGTGCTGGCGGGACTCCGCAAGTACGTGCAGCAGGGAAATGTGCTGCTAGTGGGCAAGCCAGGTTCGGGAAAATCGACGGTTTTGCAGCGTTTTCGGTGGGAATTGGCACTAGAAGCGCTCAAGGAGGGCGATCGACCGATTCCGGTGTTGGTGCAGTTGAGGAGCGATCGCTCGATTTTAGAAGCAATCTGTGCCGAATTTCGGCAGGGAAAGCTCAGGGTGAGCTCGGAAGATGTGGATGATTTGCTGCTGGATCGCAAGTTGCTGCTGTTGCTGGATGGGGTGAATGAGATGCCATCGCAAAAACGGCGGCAGGAATTGCAGCTATTTCGCGAGGAAAATTCCGATACGCCGATGATTTTCACGACGCGGGATTTGGCGCTGGGCGGATCTTTGGGAATTGAGCAACAACTGGAAATGTGTGCGCTGACGCAACCGCAGATGCGGGAGTTTGTGCACAAGCATTTGCCGCAACATGGGGATTTGCTGCTGGGGCAGTTGCGCGATCGCCTGCCAGAGGTGGCAGAAACGCCGTTGCTGCTGAAGATGATGTGTGAGGTGTTTGAAAATACCGGGGAAATTCCCCAGAGTAAGGGCGAGTTGTTTCAGAAGTTCGATCGCCAGTATGACGAGTTTAAGGGTGTTCCCTCGGTTTCGGAGGATTTTCGGCGCTTTAAGTCGGATCTTTTGCAGCAGTTGGCTTTTGTGATGTTCCAGGGCGACTCGCAGCGCCCCACGGATGGCTGGGTGGCGATTTCTCGCCGGAAGGCTGAGGGGATTTTGAAGTGCTGGTTGCGCGATGAGGAGGAGCAGGAGCCTCTAAAGAAGGCGAAGAAGTGGTTAGAGGATTTGCGGAAACATCATCTGTTGCAGGTGGCGGCAAAGCCGGAGGAAATTGAGTTTCATCACCAATTATTTCAGGAGTATTATGCGGGGCGGGCATTGCTGAAACTGTTTGATGAGAAGCATCCTGATGCTATCGATAATGAACGGTTGCAGCATTTCTATTTGAATTATTTTAAATGGACGGAGCCTCTGGCGTTCATGCTGTCGTTGTTGCGGGATCAGGTGCAGGCGGTGCGGGTGGTGCGGCTAGCTTTGGATGTGGATTTGATGTTGGGGGCGCGGCTGGCGGGGGAGGTGCAGCGGGAGTTTCAGCAGTGCACGGTTGGGTTGGTGGATGGGTTGGATGTGCCGGGGTGGTTAAAGGTTGAGCTTTTGGGGGAAGCGCGATCGGATGAGGCGATTCCGAGATTACTCGAACTCGTTGAAGATTCAGACTCTGATGTGCGTTGGAGGGTGGCAGATGCCTTAGGCAACATCGGTTCCGAGGTGGCGATTTCTAGATTACTCGAACTCGTTGAACATTCAGACTCGGATGTGCGTTGGAGTGTGGCAGATGCCTTAGGCAACATCGGTTCCGAGGTGGCGATTTCTAGATTGCTTAAACTCGTTGAAGATTCAGACTATGATGTGCGTTGGAGTGTGGCAGATTCCTTAGGCAAAATCGGTGACCAGGCAGCAATTGAGGGATGGCTTAAACTCGTTAAAGATTCAAACTATTCTTTGCGATCTAGAGCGGCAGATGCCTTAGGCAAAATGGGTAACAAGGCAGCAATTAAGGGATTGCTTAAACTGGTTAAACATTCAGACTATGACGTGCGTTGGAGTGCGGCAGAGGCCTTAGGCAAAATGGGTAACAAGGCAGCAATTGAGAGATTCCTTAAACTCGTTGAAAATTCAGACTCTGATGTGCGTCGGCGAGCGGCAAATACCTTAGGCAACATCGCTGACAAGACGGCAATTGAGGGATTGCTTAAACTCCTTGAAAATTCAGACTCTGATGTGCGATCGAGTGCGGCAGATGCCTTAGGCAACATCGGTGACAAGGCAGCAATTAAGGGATTGCTTAAACTCCTTGAAGATTCAGACTCTGATGTGCGTTGGAGTGCGGCAGATGCCTTAGGCAACATCGGTGACAAGGCAGCAATTAAGGGATTGCTTAAAGTCCTCGTTGAAGATTCAGACTCTGATGTGCGATCGAGTGCGGCAAATGCCTTAGGCAAAATCTGTGACAAGGCAGAAATTGAGGAATTGCTTAAACTCGTTAAGCATTCAGACTATGATGTGCGTACAAGTGTGGCAGAGGCATTAGGTAAAATCGGTGGTCAGGCAGCAATTAAGAGATTGCTTGAACTCGTTAAAGATTCATACTATTATGTGCGTGGGAAAGCGGCAGAGGCTTTAGGCAAAATCGGTAACAAGGCAGCAATTGACGGATTGCTTGAACTCGTTAAAGATTCAAACTATGATGTGCGTTGGAGAGCTGCAGAGGCCTTAGGCAAAATCGGTGACGAGGTAGCGATTCCGGGATTGCTTAAACTTGTTAAAGATTCAGACTATTATACGCGTGGGAAAGCTGCAGAGGCCTTAGGCAAAATCGGTGACGAGGCAGCAATTAAGGGATTGCTTAAACTCCTTGAAGATTCAAACTCTGGTGTGCGTTGGAGTGCAGCAGATGCCTTAGGCAACATCGCTAAGCACCACACAGAGAAAGTCGCCCTCCATCTCCCCCACCTCCTCAACTTAATTCCCTCCGCATCCGGCAAAGAAGTTCACCGCGCCATCCTCGCCATCCAAACCGCCTGCAAATACTACAACTACGAGATTCGTCAGTTGCGCCTAGCACCGCACCCAGCCAAACCACCCCAACCAAAGGATCTCCTTGCTAAAATTGACGAAACCACTCAGCAAATCCACAAAACAACAAAAGAAATGTCTGATAAACCCACCCAAGACTTCTCCAATTCTAGTTTCTACGCCCCTTTCAACTTCGGAGATAACCACGCCAATCAAGCCCAAAATATCACCTTCACCACCCAGCAATCCTCTCCTGAAGCAGCACTAAATGCAGTAGTGCAAATCATTCAGGCATTAGAAAAAAAATATACTAATGTGCAAGACGAGCAACAAGCACGCAAGATTATTGATGCAGAATTTAAGGTAATCAAAGAGCAAAAACCCATCGAGTGGCAAAACCTAATCAGCCTCAAACGGCTTTACAACGGTGGCAAAAAAGCAGCGGTGAAAGTTGGCGAACACTTCACCGAATCAAACCCCTGGGGCAAAGGACTTGTTGCCTTCATCGAAGGCGTATCCGAAGATGTGAACTAGCCAACTAACCCAAAAGTTTGCTGATACCAAACCCGCATTAAATACTCCCTTTATTTTTTAGTCCCCCTCTGCGGGGACGAGAGTTTGACAAGACGCCATTTCAAGCTCCGATTCATCTGGAGTGCGATCGGATATAACCATCGACAATAGGGAAACGGAGGACACGGCAATGCCGTTTCCCTACCCCCAAAATAATCAATCTTCCTCGATGAGAGATGTAACCATCACCCCATTAATTGTAGGGAAACGGCACTGCCGTGTCCTGACTGTGGGTAATATCAATTCCGATGCCACCGGATTTGATATAAGTGCTATTTCATACATTCAACCATCTGCTGTTCGAGCTTAGACAACAATGTATCAACATCTGTTGCGGCTTCCTCAAAACAAACAGGAGGTTCAGGCTTAGGTTCAAAAAGAATCAACTTAATTTGACCTTCCCCGATCGCCAAAATCGCCACTTCCTTCTCAGGCTTGTGAGCGTTCAACACACCTACAACTTCCTGAATATGACTTTTTACTTGACGGTTCAACTCCTCAACCGCCTCTTTCTTACAATACACAAAACGCGCAGTTTCTGCAATATCAATTGCTAAAATCTCCTCGCTTTCCTCTCCCCTTTCCAGAAATAACCCCCAAGCCAAAGCAGCCAATTCATGTTGATTAGCTTTCACAAATTTATCTAACTTGCGGCTCCAGCTATTTTCGTTGCGTTTGGAATCAGGGCTATCAAATAGAAACATTTTCTCTTCTTGTTTGTATAAACTAATATTTTACAGTCAGCAGTCAGCAGTCAGCAGTTATACTAAATCCTGTTTTAATATCCCCTGTATTTTTTATCTCGCGTTGCGCGGACATAGTTTGTGTAGTAGCGATTTCAATCGCCGAGTGACAAAAGGGATAACTGCGTTTCTATCTTATACCAGATTGCACGCGCCAGAGCGACGCATAAACTCCGTCCTGTTCCAGAAGTTGTTCGTGCTGCCCCGATTCTACCACCAGCCCCTCATCCATGACAAAAATGCAATCGGCATTGCGGACAGTAGAAAGACGGTGGGCGATCGCAATTGTAGTGCGATTCTTGGTAATTCGTTCGAGCGATCGCTGAATTGCCGCCTCCGTCTCGTTATCCACCGCTGAAGTAGCTTCGTCAAGGATCAAAATGGGCGGATTCTTCAAAACAGCCCTCGCAATTGCAATTCGCTGCCGCTGTCCCCCCGACAATTTTTGACCGCGTTCCCCTACAATTGTGTTGTAACCGTCCGGCAATTGCGCGATAAACTCGTGCGCTTCGGCAATTTTAGCAGCATTTACTATCTCTCGATTGCTTGCCTCAAAACTGCCGTAAGCAATATTTTCTGCCACCGTACCGTGAAACAAAAACACATCTTGACTCACCAGTCCGATCGCTCTGCGCAAATCTTTTAAATTCAAGTTATTTAATTCTATACCGTCGAGATAAATCTTGCCGTACTGTACCTCGTACAGCCTCAAGATTAGTTTCACCAGCGTACTCTTTCCCGAACCAGTAGGGCCAACAATCGCAGTAGTTTTCCCCGCCGGCAGAGTCAGGGAAAAATACTGCAAAATCGGTTTTCTTTGATTATAAGAAAAGGTAACATTTTTAAATTCCAGCTCACCCTTGATCGAACTAACCGGGCGCCGAATATCACCCGGGCGAATTGCGATCGGAGTATCCAACAAATTCATCACCCGATTAGTAGAAGCCATTGCGCGCTGGTATTGATCCAGAGTATCTCCCAGGCGAGTCAGCGGCCACAGCAACCGCTGGGTCAAAAACACCAAAACGCTGTAAGTTCCCACAGACAACCGGCCCGCCACCACCTCCAAACCGCCCAGAAATAGTGTTGCAATAAACCCCAAGAAAATCACAACCCGAATCAGCGGAATAAAAGCAGCCGAAAGTACAATCGCCCGTCGGTTGCTTTGGCGGTAAGCTTGGCTTTGTGTTTCGATGCGCTGAATTTCATAATCTTCGGAAGTAAAACTTTTAATAGTAGTAATTCCCATCAAATTATTGGACAGTTGCCCGTTCAAAAAACTCACCTTTTCCCGCACATCAGCATAGAGAGGAGCGAGGCGATTTTGAAAGGCGATCGAGCCCCAAATAATAAAAGGTATCGGCAGCATTGACAGCCCAGCAACAAGAGGAGATGCAGCAAAAAAAGCCGCGCCAATCACAACAACCGTTGTCATTACCTGAATTATCTCATTAGCGCCGTCGTCCAAAAAACGTTCGAGTTGATTGATATCATCATTGAGAATAGAAATCAAACCGCCCGTGCTGCGTTCTTCAAAATAAGCTAATTCTAATTCCTGCAAATGGCTGTAAGCTTCCAGACGCAAATCGTGTTGAATATCCTGAGCCAAATTGCGCCACAAATAATCATAGGCATATTCAAAAAGAGATTCCAACGTCCAAATAATCGCGCTCAAAATAGTAATAAGAGCAAGTTGCCAAAAGACATCTTTTATGCCCCACTGAGCGAGGATAGAATCTTGCTGTTTCACCACCACATCAACGGCAATACCGATTAATGCTGGCGGCGCTAAATCGAAGAATTTATTCAGCAGCGAACAGATACTTGCCAGCCAAGCTTTCAGGCGGTAGCGGCGCCCGTACTTCAGCAGCCGCTTTAGGGGATGGACAGGTTTTGATGTATTTGGTGATGCTTGAGAATCATTCATAGGGCATGGGGCAGCGGAAATAGGGCCGAGAATTAAAAATTAGTAGGGTGCTGGGCGCGCACCTTACCCTTGTTTAATTTTTAATTCTCAAAGGCCCCGTTCCTAGGCTTTAAACGTTAACACTGGCTTCATTTTAGCGACTGCACCAACTATTTGCGCCTCAACCTGAACGTCAATTACTGGTTGAATTGGCTTGTAAGCCGTCGGTGCTTCTTCGATTCTGCGTTCTTCGCGCCAGGTAATGCAATCTACGCCGGTTAATCCCAAAGCGGAGTCAGTTTTGTCAGCACCTGCGCGACTCATATCGAAGCGCGATCGCGCCCTTCCTGCACCGTGAGAAGCCGATCGCAAAAATCGATCGTTCCCCTTCCCAACGAGCAAATAAGACGGCGCGCCCATTGAACCCGGTACAATTACAGGCTGACCGGAATGTGCGGGACAAGCGCCTTTGCGCGTTACCCAGCCGGCACCTTCACCTAAAGTGAGATTGTGAGGCAAATCGTATACTAAGGGAGCTTCCACATCGCCGAAAACTTGTCGCAAACGCCAGCGCAGAAGTTCTGCTAGCAGCAAACGGTTGATAAAACCGTAGTTAGCGGCGGTTGCTTCCGCTTGCGGGTAGCTGCTCACAAGTTCGGGATTTGCTGCGACAGACAGCGGGAAAAGCCGGGAATCAGGATGTTTCAGAGTTTTCGGCCAGGCGTCGCAAGCTCGATCGCGCCACATTCCGCCGATGTATTTGCCGACATTCCGCGAACCGGAATGAATCATGAAAGCGATTTGTCCCGATCGAACTCCCCAAGTATAAGCCGTAGCTCGATCGATAACTTCCTCAACCACTTGAATTTCGACAAAGTGATTGCCGCCACCGATGGTAGCTAACCCGCCATCCCTGACTAAGCCGTCATTTGGGACTAATTCTTCGGGAGCCCATCTGACATCGCCATTCATGGAACCGCCGAGGAAAGTGCGATCGCACTCTGTGGCTAACTGCTGGAAATCCGAATTAGCCGCGCTGCCGGTTGCCTTGCCTGGTATAGCATCCAGCCATCCGGGAATCCCGTGTTGGAACATGGCGCGAGCAGTTTTTGCAGTCATGCTGACATCGCGAGTACCGAAGAAATAATCGCCTTTGAGCAATTCTACAAATCGATCGCGCTGACTGAGGAATTGTTCGATCGACAAATCCGCAACGTGTAACCGCATCCCGCAGTTGATATCGGAACCGGTAGCCGCCGGAATCACCATTCCTGCTGTTTCTACGATCGAGCCGATCGCCACCCCCGCATCCCCCGGATGGAAGTCAGGGGTAGCGATCGCGCGACAAACGCAACCGCCTTGAGGGTGTCGAACATTCGCCAAATTTGCTAACTGTTTGAGCGCCTTTGCTTCCACAGGAAAATCCTCTGGGAGCAAAACTTCTGCTGTTGGAGCATCGGCATCTTGCCACTGTTCTTTCAGAGAACTATTGAGTTCTCTTGTGGCACTGGCATCTTGCCAGTGTTCATTCACAGAACTATTGAGAGAAATAGAGTAGATTTTGTTGCTGTAACTAACATCCAGACCTTGCCGAGACAAAGCTCGCAAAAGCCTGTTCAAGTTTTTTGGCTGCTGCATAAATAGTCTGTTGCGGGTTGCATAGCAACCCCCACAAATTGAAGAGATGTTGTAGTTAGTAAAAGACGTTGGTTCAGCAGCCGCAATCTTTTTGGATAAAAGTTGAAGGCAACTTTTCTAATCACTACAAGTATGACACATCATTTTTGTCCTGTCAACTTACCGAAACGATCTGCCATAGCGAGAGTTCCAAGATTCATGAACCTCTTCCCTGTTCTGCTGTTTTTCAGCGATCTCAGCACCTCTCAAAGCTCGTTTCCTATCTTTTTTTATTAAATTGAAATTAGCTAACTAAGCGTTGGGCTCACTTTTCCAAGAAACCAGACTTTTTTTCAAGTCCCGCCAATAACCCCCAAGTTTTGTTTCTCCAAAAGCCATGCGCATTTTCTGAATCATGCTGCTTCTTACAGGTAACTTTCCGTAGTAAAGAAATTGATTGATGTCTTTAGCAATGCCCGCATTCATGAAAGTTTTAACATCTTCGCGAGCCAAATATTTCTCCCGAACCTCCTGCAAATATTCGTCTTGAGCATTTGTGTGAAATACCGTCCAGCTCGGATCTTCCACCTTACACAAAGTATATTGGTTGTGAGCCTCCATATATGCGATAAATGCTTCTTCCAGCAAATACCTGCCAAACTTGTGTTCTCCCTGAAATCCTGAAGCAATATATTCACCCGCACATTCTTCCATGACTGCAACGAAGGTACTGCGTTTCATCAAAGAAAAATTGATTGTGCAGGCTTGAATGAAGTACCACCCTGGCCAAGCGTCGAAATGTTTAAAGGTTCTATTAAAAGCTCCGCCGACTGCAAAAATTTCATCTCGATCGAGATAATCGATCGCTTCCTCTAACCAACCGTCGTGACCTTCTCTGTAAGGTAACGTGTCAATTTTGAACCACAATACATACGGCTTGCTAGCGATTGCTCCCGCTGTATACTCCTGAATAAAACATCTCTCCTTGTCATTGTCTTGATGGTGCGGTGCAATGATTTGCAGCTTATCAATTAAACCCTCTTGATACAGTTCCCAATAAACTTTTTGAGTGTCGCTATCGCTGCCACCGTCGACAACAATAACTTCCCCTGGTTTGCCACCTAAAAACTTAAACCAATCCAGGAGAATCTCTCTATAGGCTAATCCATTGCCAAAATTGGCTGAGACCATCGACACTTCGCTGAGTTTGCTTAATTGCTGGCTCATAATTTATTTATTCAAGGAATATAGCTTGTGCTTGTCCCTAACAAGTTACTAAAATTTTAGAGGATTGTCAATTTTAAATAACATCACTACAGTAAAAATACTGACAACTTTACTGTGTGTTTGATTATATTTGTTACAGCAAAAGTCCTGGACGCACTCGGGTTCTCATCAACGGGGTTTTTTAACCTAGTCCTGGACGCAAAAAACCCGGTTTCTTCCGGGCCGGTCGGCTAGTCGGTGGACTTGTAGAGTTAATACCTTACTTACGCACCGAAACTTAAAAAACGGCGTTTTTTAACCGATATCCCTCGCGCTACACGGAGGATTGTGGGGTCAAAGAACCCGGTTTCTACGATAAATCTTAGGTTGAGCAACAAAACCTCCAGAAACAAACCGGGTTGCTGCGCAAGTCCTCAATAAATTTGTTTGACCGGCGAAAAATGGCAAACTTTTAACGGAACTTACCCCCTGCGGGGGTAGTTCTGGGGGCTGTATTCTTTGTCCAGTCTCGGTTTTAGCGACTTGACTGCCGACAAACCGCAGTCATGTATTTAAGATTTTCTTAATATTTAGGGCAAGAGTATTGTTCTCTGATGAATTTAAGCAAAAACCCCGCCACATAAGGGTTGTAAGAGATTGTAGTCATGTAAAAGACTTGGACGCTCCGGGCAAGTCTCACCTCGCAATGGTTTCAGACGGAACTTACCCCGCACACGGGGTAAGTTCCGTTTTAACTAGAGATTGCTTAAAGATAATATCTAACCGTTGTTACAACCCGACTTTTTTTAGCCCGCAAAGCCGCTTTCAAAAAGAAAGCAGTTTGATTGTGCAGGAGTCCCTCCCACCAATTTCGCGTCACAAAAGCCGGAATGATCAGCGTTAAATACACTCCCGGTCGCTGCTCTTCAAACAAAGTCAAAAAGTGCGTCAAAGCCTCACCCACAGAACGGTAAGGCGATTCCAGAATTTCCAAAGGAATGTCTGACTGCAAATCTTGCCAAGCTACTTGTAATTTTTCTCGATCGGTCAAACCAATATCCACGTGAACTGCCACAACTTCATCAGCAATTAAACGAGCGTAATCAAGGGCCTCGAAAGTTCCCCGGTGCAATTGCCCGACTAACACCACTGCCGGATGTGTCACCGTCTTAACTTTAGGTCTGCGAAGATAAGACCTCGGTTCTATTCCCTGAATGCTCAAGCGAGCCGTTACATACCGATAGTGTCGGCGAATAGCTAAAAATAGACTGACTACGATCGGAATAGTTACTACGACAACCCAAGCTCCCAAAAGGAATTTTGTAGCGAGAATTACAGCCAAAACTCCCGTTGTTGCCACTGCACCAATACCGTTCATCACAGCACTAAGTTGCCAACCTTTACCTCGTTCCTTAAACCAGTGAATTACCATTCCCGATTGGGAGAGAGTAAAAGAAGTGAAAACTCCAACCGCATACAGGGGAAGCACCGCACTCGTATTGCCTCGAAAGATGATAATTAAAAGAGCAGCGCAGAAGCTTAGCAGATTAATGCCATTAGAATAAACCAGTCGATCGCCCAACAGCGACAACTGCCTGGGCAAAAACCCGTCCCGCGCCAAAAAATAACAAAGTCGCGGAAAATCCGCATAACTCGTATTCGCCGCCAACAGCAAAATCAAGAGAGTTGCGGCCTGCAAATAATAGTAAAATATGCCAACTCCAAAAATTTGTTTCCCTAAGATAGAAAGGAGCGTTTCATGTTCGCTAGGAATCACGTGATAAATATTAGCCAAGTAACTAATTCCCACAAACATCACTCCCAGAATTACCCCCATATAGGTCAAAGTCAGGCTCGCATTTTTCCATTCGGGAGGCTTAAAAGCCAACACCCCGTCTGATATGGCTTCAACTCCTGTCAGGGCCGTACAGCCCGCTGCAAACGCGCGCGCCAGCAGAAATAATCCCAAAGGCTCCTTAGCCGGAATATTTTCTAAGGTTGGGAAAACCTGACCTGTTGCCTGTTGATATAAACCCGTGCCAATCAAGATAAAAATTACCACGATAAACGCATAGGTAGGAACCATAAATATATTGCCAGATTCCCGCACGCCCCTGAGATTGGCAAACATAACTAAGACAATAAAAAATAAGCAGAGTTCCACTGTATACGGTTGCAGTCCGGGAACTGCTGAAGTCAAAGCCGCAACCCCAGCCGAAATACTCACTGTTACGGTGAGGATGTAATCAATCATCAGCGAAGCTGCTGCGATCAAACCGGGATAAATACCTAAATTTTCTCGCGCTACAATGTAAGCACCGCCGCCGTTGGGGTAAGCTTTAATCGTCTGTCGGTAAGACAGCGCCACGATCGCCAACAGTAAAATAATAATTCCAGAAATAGGCAGCGATAAACTCAAACTGCTACTCCCCGCTAGTAATAGCACGAGCAGAGTTTCTTGAGTAGCGTAGGCAACAGACGAAAGTGCATCGGAAGCCAGAACAGCTAGTCCAGTAGCGTTGCTTAGCCGTTCGTGAACCGATGCGCTAGTGGGGAGAGATTCACCCAGTAAAAATCGCTTGATCCGAGAATAAGTGTACATTGAAACTCAATATAGAGGCGTCCACAAATCATAATCGAGAGGGGACTGTTTTAAGTATTTTTTAGCTCATAAGTTGTAATTCTCTCTCGCTTTTTGAGTCAGTTTCAGCTTTTGTTCTAGAGCTTGCCAATTTTCGGCTTCAATATCGCTGATGAACCCGTCGAGACAGTCGCGGTAAATAGAGAGCGATCGCAACAATTCCTCTCGATTGTACTTCGCCACCATCACTCCCAGCTCGGGATTGCCGCCGCCAACGCGGCTCGTGTCCCGAAAACCCGAACTCGCCAAATGTTGGGCTAAATTCACAATATCCCGATCGCCCTCAAAATCGCAGGCAGCAACCAGCGTCGCGCTCGCCATGAGCGGCAAATGAGAAATCCAAGCCACAGCTCGATCGTGTTCTTCCGGCTGACATCGGTAAACTTTAGCACCCAGCGATCGTGCAATCTCCTCCACCCTCTCCACCGCAGCCGCCGGCGTTTGAGCCTGCGGCGTCACCACATAAGGCCGGCCCACAAACAAATCCTTTACCGCCGCCTCAATCCCGCTCTCAGCAGTCCCCGCCATCGGGTGTCCCCCCACAAAATTCGGCCACAGAGAAGACACAGCCTGCACTATGGGTGTTTTTACGGAACCGACATCCGTTACAATAATATCTGGGGAAAGATAGGGCACCAACTCTCGGACGATCGGCTCGATCGACCCCAGCGGCGTGCAGATAAAAACCACATCGGCTGCGGCCATCAGAGACAGGTGTATGCTGGCTTCATTGACAACACCGCGAGCTTGCGCCCGATCGCAAGTCTGCTGCCGACTCGAAACCCCCAAAACATGAAACCCGCGCGATCGCAAATCCAGCCCGATCGAGCCACCAATTAAACCCAGTCCGACAATACCGATATTCATAGCAATAAAATGGGGATATTTGATACGGTGCCGCCCCCATGACAGTCGAGGAACTCCTGAAAAAATATGCCGCCGGAGAAAGAAACTTTGCCGGTATCAACCTGACTGAGGCCAACCTCAGCGGCGTCAACTTGAGCGGAGCCAACCTCAAGGGTGCGAATCTGAGTGTAGCAAACCTGAGCGGAGCCAACCTCACCGGTGCAAACCTTACCGGTGCCAAACTCAACATCGCCAGACTCAGCGGCGCCCATCTCGGCGGGGCCGACCTCACCGACGCCGACCTCAACGTCGCCTACCTAGTGCGAGTTGACCTCAAAAAAGCCACACTCACAGGAGCCAAACTGATCAGAGCCGAGCTCATTCGAGCCGAGCTCAGCGGAGCCAACCTCAGCGGCGCAAACCTCAGCGGCGCCACCCTCACCGAAGCCACCCTCCGAGGAGCCAACCTCGCTCAAGCGAACCTTCGAGGCGCTCACCTCAGTGGCGCGTGCTTGACAGAAGCCAACCTCGAACAAGCCAACCTGCAAGGCGCCGACCTCAGCCGAGCCGACCTCAGCGGCGCCGACTTGCGAGGCACAGAACTGCGACAAGCCAACCTCACTCAAGCCGTACTCAGCGGCGCCGACCTCAGCGGCGTTAATTTGCGCTGGGCCATTCTCAGCGGCTGCAATCTCCGCTGGGCCGACCTCAGCGAAGCCAAATTGAGCGGTGCCGACCTCAGCCGAGCCGACCTCTGCCACGCCAACTTGTTGAATGCCAGTTTAGTTCACGCCGACCTGTCAAATGCCTATCTGATCCGCGCCGATTGGATTGGAGCCGACTTAACCGGAGCCACCTTAACGGGAGCCAAACTCCACGCCGTTTCGCGGCTCGGCATCAAAACCGAAGGCATGACCTGCAAGTGGGTCGATTTGAGCCCCAACGGCGACCACAGTCAAATTTACTGGTTAAACTCCGGAGGAACCCACGAATTTTTTCACGAAACCTTGCCCACAGTTCGGATTGTGATTGACTCGCCCTTAGATCAAGGCGCTCATTTTGCCCTAGCTGCAACTTATTACCAAATTGCCCAACAATACCCGAGTTTAAGTCAGCCGCCCACGATCGAAGTCAGCTCCAGGCGCACCGTACTCGCCTTTAAAATGGACAGCGACGATAAATTATTTGCCACCGCTTACGTTGCCATCATTCCTTTTAACGACGCCGCCATAACTCAAAAAAACCTGATCGCTTTGATGAAAATGATTCAATCTCACGATGCAGGCAAACTTAACGTCAAAGAATCAAAACACGTCCAGTTATGCAGCAAAGCTCTCAACCAAGCTATTAGCAAAGTAGACCAAATCAAAATTTCAAGTTCTTTTCCAAAAATCGGCGAAAGCATCAATTTTTTTCAAATTCCTACACAGATGATTTTAATTAATTCCCGCGACCAAAGACTCAGCGTATATCACCACCCAGCCTTCGGCAAGCGCCTGATTAAAAAATACGAGCCGAGCAACTCAACCTCGGCCAAGTTAGCCGAAAGCACAAAATTGGCTCAAGCTAATATCACTAGCATTTTGGATTTTATAAAAGGCTTCCACAATATAGATGTCTAGGCATATTGCATCAAGTTACAAAAAATGCTTATTCTAGTTTAAAGGTTGGCACAACAAAGCTTTGTTCTAGCTAACACATCAGGGAAATCGAAAAGCATGGATGCCGAAGAACTCATCACCAAATATGCAGCAGGAGAAAGAGACTTTACTGCCATTCTCCTTTGCGAGGCAAATCTCAGCAGGATCGATCTCAGCGGAGCTAATTTCAGTGAGGCAATCTTGAGCCTCACCAACATGAGCGGCACCAATCTGTCAAACGCTAACATGAGAAAAGCCAAACTCAATGTTGCGAGACTCAGCGGTGCCAATCTCAACAAAGCCAACCTCAGCGGCGCTATCCTCAACGTGGCTAACTTGATTCGAGCCGACCTCAGAGAAGCCCAACTCGTCGAAGCTACAATGATCAGATCCGAACTGATCCGAGCAGACCTCAGCAATGCAAACTTAAGCGGTGCCAACCTCAGCGAAGCAGATTTGAGAGAAGCAACCCTCAGAGAAGCCAATCTAGAGCAAGCCGACCTCAGCGGGGCTCACCTCAGAGGCGCTTCCCTAACAGCGGCCAACTTGGAACGGGCAAACTTGCACAGAGCCGACCTCAGTAGAGCAGACTTGCGAGGAGTCAACCTCTGCAATGCCGAACTCAGACAAGCTAATCTGTCTCAGGCCAACCTCAGCGGCGCTGACTTGCGAGGGGCTAATCTCCGGTGGGCCGACCTCAGCGGGGCGAACCTGAGCGGCGCTGACCTCGACGAAGCGAGATTGAGCGGGGCAAACTTGTACGGGGCTAATTTGAGCAATGTCAACCTGTTGAACGCTACTCTGGTACACGCGGATTTGACTCAAGCCAATTTGATTCACGCTGATTGGGTGGGCGCCGATTTGACCGGGGCGGCGCTGACGGGGGCAAAAATTTACGCGGTGTCCAGGTTTGGTGTGAAAGCAGATGACATTACCTGCGATTGGGTTGACCTCAGTCCTAACGGCGATCGCAGCCACATCCAGCGCTTTACCCCAGAAGAATCTCAAAGGTTTTTCAATGCTACACCGCCGACAGTTCAAATTATTGTCGATCGACCCCTAGACCCCGACGCTAACTTTATCCTCGCGGCTACCTACCGCCAAATTGCCCGTCAATACTCAGGTTTGAGCAATCCTCCCAGCATAGAAGTTAATTCGCGACGCACAATCATCTCATTTAGAATAGACCAAGACGAGCAACTATTTCCCACAGCTTTCGTTGCCATTATTCCCTTTAGCGACGCGGCCTTTACTCAGAAAAATCTCATTACTCTAATCAAGATGATTCAACCCCAAAATGGCAATAACCTGGGCGTCCGAGTCTCAAATCTGGTAGCGCAATTGAACGTGACCCTGACCAAAACAATGAGAAAAATAGGGGAAATGAAAATTCAGCCGATTCGCCTCGATCGCGAACCAGCGTCAAATTTTTTCCAATCGCCTACCCAAACTGTACTGGCTAACTCCAGCGCCGAAACTTTGATGATTCACTATCACCCAGACTTTGGCAGGAACTTGACAAATTTGCCGGGAGTCAACAAAACCTCTATCAGTCCTGCAATTAAAGCCCAAAGATTCACAACCCCGCCGCTAAATACGGTCGTTGAGTTTGTCAAAAGCTTTTATCAGCTCGGTGAGTAAATACTATAAATTAATTTGAGATAATTTCTATTCCTGCCATATAAAACTTAGCCGATTGCCCTTTCAATCAGGTAAAAAAAATGCAATCAGAAGAACTTCTCAAACGATTTGCAATCGTCAAAAGATACACAGAAGGCGACAGAGATTTCACAGGAATCAACCTGAATGAAGCTAATCTCAGCCGCATCAACCTCAGCCAATCAATTTTAAGGCGAGCTAGCTTATTTGTCACCAACATCAGCGGCGCTAACTTGAGCGAAGCTAACTTGAGCGAAGCTAACCTGAATGTGGCTAGACTCAGCAGCACCAATCTCTCGCGGGCAATCTTAAACGGGGCTACTCTCAACGTAGCAAACTTAGTGAGAGCCGATTTAAGTGGAGCTCAATTAATTGGAGCATCCCTGATTAGAAGCGAATTAGTCCGCTGCGAACTCAGCAAAACTAACTTCACCGGCGCCAACCTGACTGAAGCAGATTTAAGAGAAGTAAAACTCACGCAAGCTAATCTTTCCGGTGCTAATCTTTCCGGTGCAAACCTTAGAGGTGCTTCGGCTTCTTCAGCTAACTTTCAAGGAGCTAACTTGCACGGTGCGGATTTGGCGAAAGCAGAACTTAGCGGCGTAAATTTAAGCAATGCCGATATGAGACAAGCTTCTTTGCAGCAAGTGAATCTCAGCGGTGCCGATTTGAGCGGAGCTAATCTCAAATGGGCTGATTTGAGCGGAGCAAACCTCAACGGTGCGGATCTGAGCGATTCTAAATTCAGCGGAGCAAACCTCAACGGAGCAGATTTAAGAAATACTAATTTAGCAAATGCTAGTTTGGTTCACGCTGATTTGACAGAAACTAATTTGATTAATGCAGATTGGGTGGGCGCTGATTTGAGGGGAGCCAATTTAACTGGGGCAAAACTGTATTTGGTTCCCCGATTTGGCATTATCGCAGATGATATTACTTGCCAGTGGGTTGACATAAGCTCTGCAGGCGATCTCACTCAGATTCAACAATTTAATTCGCCGTCAGAATCGAGAAAATTTTTAAATCGCACGCCCGGGTTAGTGCGAATTGTGGTTGATGCACTTTTAGATCACTCAGCAAACATCTTTTTAGCAACCGCTTACAGCGAAATAGCTCAGCATTACCATGCAATGAGCTGTCCTCCCAATATTGAAGTTGGCTACCGCCGGACAATTCTCACTTTTAAATTTGATAGCGACGAGCATTTATTGGCAGCAGCTTTTTTAGCGATTGTTCCTTTTAAGGATGCTGTACAAACTCAGGAAAATATTGTGGGTCTTAGCAAAAATATCGCAAGTCAAAATTTGGATAAAAAACGGATAGTGCAGTTGTGTAAAGCATTGAGTGCAGCGAGGGATAATTTAAATAACTTGATATATTTGCTTTCTACTATGTCAAGGGTAGATCGGGAAACAAAGTTTTTTGAGGCACCTACCCAAACTATTTTAATTAGTTCGGGACAGGAGAGTTTGACGGTGAATTCTCACGGGAATTTTGGGAAGGGAGGTGCAACTCATCAGGATAGTAAATTCAGTTTGCCTCTCGGTCAAAAAGTAGTTGATTTTCTGGCAAGTTTTGATTATGTTGAGTGAGAAATGTCAATTTTAAAACCGATTGATTGAGGTAGAAGTCCACAACTCGCTGCTCCGCTTCCTGCGATCGAACTCCGAGCCGCACTGGCCCCACCATTTAACGATGGCGCGGCTCGTGGCGCGGGCTTTGCGCTTGGGGCGCAGCGCTCTGATCCAAACGGGGCTTCCCGCTGGAGCTTACCGACAGCGGTATCGAGTCAGCTATTTGATGCCGGTTTTGATGTGGCCGGAACCTGTGATTTTGGTGGCGCCGATACCGCTGCTGGAACATTTGCAGGCGGTGGAAATTCCGCGCTTGCAAGAGTGGTTGCAAACTGATAAGTCGATCGAGACTTATTCGGATAATGCCACTGGACGAGGATTGATGCTAGCAGATCCGCAGTCTTGGCTGGCGGCTCGCTTGGCGGCGGATTCGCCACTTCACAGCAATATTCCGACAATTATCGACGGTGTGGATGACTTGGAAGTTTGGACGCGCCAGCAATTGACGGCGTGTTTGCAACCGGCTGACTGGAATCATTTAATGCAATCTCAGCCTTTGGAAGCCGATGCAATCCTCCAAGGGCGGGTACTGCTAACGCGGGCTTTCTTTCAGCATCCGGCGAAACCTGACGAGTGCTATTTGCTGGAAACTGCAGAGCAAAATATTTTGAAGGGGCTGTTTGAAAGGATCGAGCCGAATTCGCAGATTCCGGCTGCTTGGAGCAATTTTTGGCAGCGGTGGGAAGCAAACGGAAAACTGCGGTGGGCGCAAATTCATCGGGAGGCTGGCTCATTTTCTCTGTTCTGCGCGCCGGTTCAGGTGGCTGAGGTTTTGAGCAAAATTTGGGATTGTCAGCCTGTGGTGTTGATTGGGGGGGCGGTGGATGTGGAACCGAAGGCTCCGATCTTCCGGCAAATGATGGGGCTGCCAGAATTGACTAGCGTTAAGTTTTCGCCCGATCGACAAAGCGAATTAATTCAACTGTACATTCCCAACTGGCTGCCGCTGCCAAATACGCCGGAATTTCAGGGAGTTTTAATTGAAGAAATTCGGACTTTGCTGTTGATGAGCGCGTCGGTGGCGGGTTTAACGGTGCTGATTGTTGGTGATGTACCGCTGAGGGCTCGGCTGGCGGCGATTTTGGCTTCTGAGTTCGGTTCTCGGGTGCAGGTAGAAAAAACAGATGTGGGCGAGAATGCGATTTTGGTGACTGGGTGGGAGTTTTGGCGGGAACATCAGGGGGAATTTAGGGCGCCTCACTTGCTGGCGATCGCAACTTTGCCGCTACCTTCTTTGGAGAATCCTTTGGTGACGGCGCGTGTGGCTTATTATAAGGAGCAGCGCAGGGATTGGTTTCGGTTGTATTTGCTGCCGGCGGCGCTGAATGAGTTGCAACGGGCGATCGCGCCGGTGCGAGAACGTCAAGGGGTTGTAGCGATTTTTGACAGCAGGGTGATTCACCGCAGTTATGGACAGCAGGTTTTAGCGGCTTTGAGTCCTTTTGCGAGGATTGATTATTTGGATACGACTTGGCTGACGCAGGCTTGAGATGACCTGTTGGCCTATAATTTGGTTAGGTATCGAGTTGAAATCTAATTTAGTAGACAAAGATTATGGGTGAATCTAAGCGTCGCAAAGAGTCGATCGGCGACGAATACGGTAAAGAACAACGCATCGTTGCCTGGCTGCCAATCACGAAAACCCAAAGCGAAGATTTTGTGAAGTGGACAAGTCGCGGAAGCTGGTTCGGGATTAGCCTTTTGGTGGCTTGGTGGATTGTAGTGCGATTTGTCGGTCCTGCGGCGGGTTGGTGGCAGGTTAACTGATGCCAGACTCGACAAATGCCTGTATTCTTGGCATTGTGTCGAGTTTAACTCGGAAACAAGCTGCTGAATTTTTAGGAAAAATTTAGTTGCAAATTTGGACTTGGTATGGTATGTTAATTATCTGCGGGCAATTAGCACAGTGGTAGCGCACTTCCTTCACACGGAAGGGGTCACAGGTTCAAATCCTGTATTGCCCATCGAATTTATTTTCTTATTCGTCTTATTTCTTAGTCCCCCTCTGCTGGGACGAAATTTTGTGTAGCCGCCGTTTCAACCGCCGTTTATTCTGCCGAAGCTATTCAAATCCGGGGAATTTTAGCTGGATGGGTTCTATGTCTTGCTGTTTGGCTTTTGTGCCAATATACTCAGCAGCATCACCCATCGCCTGAGTAGCAGTTTTGGCTTCGGCTTTGGCTTTGGCTTGTTGTGCGCGAATCTCTTCTAATAAGAGAGATTCAGGCTCATCATCAGCGTTTTGAGAAGTTAGTTCACCCCGAAATGCACGATGCAGGAGGGTTTGAAATAAATGCTCTGCTTGGCGATCGGCTTCCCGTTGTTGGGTGCGGAGGCGATCGAATTTCTGGACGATTTGGGCAAATTTTTCTTGGAGAGGGAGGGGGGGTTTGATAACGGATATATTCCTGAGAACTTCTAAGGAGATAAACTTTTGCGCTCCACCTATAGAAGAAATTTGGATTATATGGCGTTTGAATATTTCATTATTTAGAAGTGATTCCAAAAATAGGTGATTTAAAATTTTATGATTAGGTTGTAAGAGTGCAACATTTTTCAAACTAAATGAAAACTTCAATCGGTTAGCAACAGCATTACCAACATTGACACCAATGTTCGTGTAAAGTATGTCCCCAAAACTAGGATTACATCTTTTAATTATTTCTTGGTGAGTTTCTAAACTGACAAATTCTAAATCAGTCAAATCCATTTGATAGGGGCGAATATTTTTGGAGGTTATAAATGGAACGCCAGAGGGTAATCTGTCAGGTGTATCATGAGTTCCATCAGTGATATTAGTACATAACTTATTTAAGGGTAATATATCCCATCCCTCTGGATTGGTGACTGGATTGCCGAACATCTCCAAAAAGACCGATCGCAGGTAGGTGTCGCTGAGTTGTAGGGCGTAGCGTCGGGTGCGTCGGAGTCGATCGGCTTTTTGTGCGATCGCAACAATCCGCTTTTGTTCTTCTAAGGGGGGCACGGGAACTTGAAAATCTTCAATCTGAGCTTTAGTTAGTGCTTGCCGAGTTGCGCCTGATTCTGTATTGGCAATAAACATTTGAAAATCAGGATTAGAGATATATAAAGCTAGATAGCTTGGCTCAATAGTTTTATCAGTGCGAATAATACAAACGTGCTGATTAACGTTAGCTGGACAAAGCTCTGAAGGAACAACACACACTCTACCAATAGATGCACCTGTAATATTAAGCAGTACGTCACCTGACAATACACGAGTTTCTTTCATCTGCTTATCTTGCTCAGGAGAGATGAAAGCTAAACCTTTCATTTCAAAGCGGTTTAGGTGAACGTTTTGACTCCTAATCAGTGGGATGCCAGATTGCAGGTATACCGCTTCACCACCACGGGGAGTTATACCACTACCAACTTTCTTAACATACTCTCCTAATCTTACCGACTGCCATCCTTTTGGTAATTGTTTCGTATCAATCGTTATCATCTAAGAGACTGTCTCACTCTGCTTGAATGCAGCTAATTAACTCTTGCACTTCCATCGCCATCAAATGCTCTAACTTCAGCAACCTCTCCATTGTAACCTGTGGCGACTCATAAAACGGCTCATCCTGCTCAATCTGACGGTAACGACTCGCAGAAAGGTCGTATTTATTCGCCTTCACCTGCGCCTTTGTCACCCAAAACTGGCGATTCAATTGATTGATTTCCGCTTGCAGGGGTGCCATTTGCTCGTGCAGTTGTGCCAGTCGTTGCCTATCTGTTTCCAAAGCCAGGCGAGTTGGCTCATCATCGGCGGGTGCAACAGCATTCTCAAACGTCAGGCGATTGATTTCCTTGTGCATGATCAACCGTTCAGCCTTCAAGGGCGCAATCTCCAATTTTAACTCAGTTAGGCGTTCTGCTTTTTGCGTCGTGAAATCAGCATCAAACCGATTATTCCAACAGGTGAGAAGATCCGGGATATCATTCTCCGCAACAGGTTGCCGCTTATCATCCAGCGAAAACCCGTCATGATCCATATCGTAAAACCAAATTTTGTCCGTCGTACCGCCGCGAGTAAATAGCAGTACCGCCGTCGAAACACCCGCATAGGGTTTAAACACCCCAGAAGGCATCGACACCACCCCATCCAGTCGATTAGATTCAATCAGCTTTTTCCGAATCTCCTGATGTTGGTTACTCGAACCAAACAGCACCCCATCCGGCACAATTACCGCACAGCGTCCCCCCATATCCAACACCCGCAGAATCAGATGCAAAAATAGCAATTCTGTCTTCTTGCACTTCGTTGGCAGGGTGGGGTTAATATCCGACTCATCCATCTTCCCCTTAAACGGGGGATTCATCAGCACTACATCTAAGCTTTTCTGATCCTCAAAGGATTTAGAAAGCGTATCCATGTAGAAAAAGCGGGGATGCTTAATCCCGTGCAGCATCAGGTTCATCGACCCAATTCGCAACATCGTCATGCCAGAATCATTATCGTATGCAGTAATAGCTTCTGTTTGCAGAAACTCCCGTTCTTCGTCGCTGAGTAAATCTCCGATTAACTGGGGTTTTCCTTTCTCATCCGGTTCGCTGTGCTGTTCTAAAATGTACTCGTAGGCATTCACCAAAAACCCACAAGTCCCCGCCGCCAAATCCCCGATTCGTTCCTTCGGTTTCGGGTCAACCATCTGCACCATCATGCGGATAATATGGCGAGGGGTGCGAAACTGTCCGTTACGTCCCGCACTATTGAGTTTACTCAGCAGATATTCGTACAAATCGCCCTGAACATCCTGATTTTGTTCCGAGATTTTCATCTCATCAATCAGGTTGCAGACTTCTATCAGCGTCGCAGGTTTGCTAATTTTAAACTCAGCATTCTGCATATATCGCTCAAAAGAACTCCCCTCAGTCCCCGCCGTCCGCAACCAGGTAAAAACCCGATCGCGAAGATGCTTGAGGGCCTGATCTGCCTTAAAGTTAATCCAGTGCGACCACCGCAATTCTGGGTCAATTTGCGTTTCAAACGGTTTATTGCGGCGTTTTGCCTGTTTCTCGCGCTGGTTCTCGGCGTCGTCTAGGCGTTTGAGGAATAGGAGATAGGAGAATTGTTCGATGGAATCCATCGGGTTCGAGAGTCCCGACGACCATAATCTATCCCAAATTGTATCAACTTTCGATTTTAGTTCGGGGTCAGTTAGCATTACCAGTCAATAAACTCTTATTGTTTAAACATTGAAACTAAAGCTAGCTTAACGAGAGATAAGCTCCTCAAAAGTTTCTCTTACAATTTGCTTTTTACCCGCTTTTTTCTGCACTTTTGCTATCAAAAATAACCACCAATCTTCCAGATTAAATAATGTCCATGCTTGATGTTTAAAGCTTATAGTAGAATAAATATCTTTTACCCATTCTTTGGTTGAATAATGATGAGCAAAACTGCAATCCTTAAAAGATGAATAGGGGGCTAACTCTTGATTAAACAATCCTAGGATTGTATCCTTAAATCCTCTAGTCATCATATCAAATACTGGATAGGTAGCAATTGGAGCAAAATAGGGGGGAGGCATAGCAATATCTATATTATTAGATTTTCCTGCCTCATCAATCGACGCCAGCGTCAGTCCATAAAAAGTCCGCTTAATAGTAGTATAAAATTCGTCCTCTTTATATTCTACGTTGTCCCAATTTTGCACCAATAGCGATGCTAGTCTTTTGATGATCGGATGTTGGGGCTTGGCTCCAATCAGACAATTTTGCAAAAAAACCGCTGTCTCCATTGTAGCAAACATAGGATGGAACATACCAGCAAAGAAGTCATAGCAATAAACAAAAACATCCAACGGCTTTAAACAAATACAATCGCAGTCAGCATATATTCCCCCATATTGGTACAAAATATCGTATCGCAGTACATCAACTCGTTCGCCTAGAGTCAAAGCTTGGTCAAATAAAAACTTAAGCTCTTCGTTGACAAAGGTATAGTTTTTTACCTCTTCATTAGTCCAAAGTTTATACTCCCAATCTGGATGTTGTTCTCTCCAAGTTTTTTGGTATTCCTGTAATTTTGAAGAAATCTGACGGTTGCCAATCCATATCTGATGAATAATTTGGGGAATTTTGGGATCATCTTGAGGTTCAACCTTTAAAAAGTGGTTCTTTTCATATAAGGTTTTAAAAAAATTGAAAGAGTCGAGGTTGTTACCTTGATATTTTTCAATCTGCCTAAAATACCCCGTTCCTTTTCCCATAGCCAGGTCAAAATCAACATAATAGTTTTGTAATTGTTCTTGTAACAAAGCTTTCGGAGATAACATATTTTTATACTGAGTAAGTTTTTACTACAAAATCAACTAGGCTAGAATCAAGAATATACTAAGCTGCGAATTTTGCGGTAAACTCAATCAACTCATCCACCTGTTCCTGAGTAAACCATCGCTCAACGGCATCTTCCCCAAACCTGTCTAACGGTTCCTCATACAAATCTGCCACCTCTAACCTGCGCTTCTTCAAAAACACATTCTGCACAGCCCGTAAAAACCGAATTTGATTGGCATTAAACTGACGTTCTTGTATAAAATCCTCAAAATTCCGCCTCACCACATCCTGATAATCCGGCAATCCTTCAATCTCAAACAACTCCCGCAGAAACGATAATAAACTATTTACCTTCAGATTAAACGCCTTGCGAATATTCGACTCCGACAACTGCACGTTTGGGCCACCCAACTCTTGCCTCAGAGTACGCTCTAACGCCACCAGTTGCAAGTCCGTCACTGCTTCCCCGTTGCGAATTGCTGCAATTGTCGGGTGAGTCTCGACAATCTCCAACACCTTCGCCTCAACTCGTTGGCGATATTCCTCCACATAAACCTGTTCTCCCCCGTCTCCTAACGTGATATAACCACTGGTAGCAATACGATCGCCCAAATCAATTTCAATAAACGAACTGGGACGCTGACGCCGATTTTTCATCTGATTTGCCAAATCCGCGATCGCCCGATTCAACTGTGCCGGTGTCGCCCTCCGCAGCCGATGCGACAAGCAAAAATTCGCCGATTCCTGACGCTGCGAGTCCTCAAACACAAAATCCGGCAACCGACTCACATCCTCCGCGATCGATTCCAACGTCCCCGGTTTTGCCCCATCCGTGAGAATTTCCAGCTTCAACCGTTCCACCTTATTCGTAAACGTCGCCGCCGCCACATCCACCCCCGCCACAAACCTCAGCAACGGCGCTACCTGAGTGCGGAGAAAATCAATATTACGCTGACTCAGATACCGCCAAAATCCATCCGTCCCAGCTTGCTCAATCTGAGAATAAACCTGCTGCACGCTAAACGCATCGCGGGGAATTTGGTTAATTTGCTGCCGTAAATCCCTAATTGCCTGCTGACAATCTGCCGATTCCTGATTATCTAAATAAAGTTCCAGCAGCTTCAACCGCGTGTTAAAAATCTTCACCGTAACCGGCAGATTTTGTGTCACCGTCTCCTCACTGGGGTCTTTATCAAACTCATTCTCCCAGAAGTCGATAATCAGAAACTCATCTTTGCGCCCATTGGGAAGCCGATGAAAATAGCGGCAAGCGTCATTACTGCGCGTCCCCCGTCCAATCATCTGCTGCATTTTGATGAGAGAGTGGACGGGCTTCATAAACACCAAATTGACCACCTCCGGCACGTCTATCCCGGTATCCAGCAAATCGACAGAAATAGCAATGCGCGGCATCTCTTCCTTCTTGAATCGATCGATCAAATCATCGGTGCGTTCCATGTTGGAAGTAATGACTTGCACCATGTCGGGATACTGGGGATACATCTCCTCAAACACACTTGCCAACCGCAGCGCATGGTTTTGACTTACTGCAAATACAATCGTCTTGCCGGGATACTGCCCCGATTCATCCTTATGGCATCGATCGATAATCTCTGCCCACTGTCTCCGCAGCGTATCCCGATTACTGACAGTGCCCTCTAATTCCGTCCCCTCATAATCAATCTCATCCGGGTCTAACCCTTGCTCAATCAAGGTATTGCGGTCTTCTTCAGAAAGGTTTGCCCCGCGTATTCCCTCCCGTTGAAAGCGAGTCTGTGCTTGATAAAGGCTGTAATCCACTAAATACCCTTCCTCAACTGCTTGGCGGTAAGGATAAACAAACGTAGGAACGCCATCAAAGCAGCGAAAAATCTGAAACGTGTTGCGCTCAATAAAATCGGCAGGGGTTGCTGTCAGTCCAATAATCCGCGCATCAAAATATTCCACCACCTCGCGGAACTGGTTGTAAATCGATCGATGACTTTCATCAAAAATCACTACGTCAAAGAAGCCAGGAGTAAACTTTTTGTGGCACTTAACCAGCGTTTGCAGCGTTCCCACATACAAGCGCTTGCTGTAATCAATGTTGTAGGTACGGATGCGATCGCGCGGCTCATTCGGCAAATAAATCTTAAAATTTTCATCTAGCGCCTGCTTCACCAAAGCATCCCGATCCGCCACAAACAGCACCGTCCGCGCTTGATTTGCGCTCAGCAACAACTCAATCAGCGCCATAATCGTGCGAGTTTTCCCCGTTCCCGTCGCCATCACCACCAGCGCCCGCCGATGCCCCTCATCAAACCGTTCGCTAACCCGTTGAATCGCCTCCTGTTGATAGGTTCGGTTGGCGATGGCAAGATTCACGCTCAACTGTTTCAGGGGGATTTTGTTCTGACGGATGTAGAGCAAATTTTGTAAGTCTCTGGGCGAGAAGAAACCCGCCACTTGTCGCTTATGTTCGTTCCCCACCTCCCAGAAAAATGTCTTATCCCCATTACTCATAAAAGCAAAGGGGCGAAAACTCTGGTGCTTCTCAATCTCTGTAACGTAATGCCTCACCTGCTGTTCTGCTACCCTTGGATCGCGGCTTTGTCGCTTCGCCTCTACAACAGCAATTATTTCGCCGTTTTCCTGATACAGACAATAATCCGTAACTCCGTTCCAGGGTTGAGCATCATACCCATCCACCGGAATCTCTATCCCCACCAGGTTTGGATCTTCGAGGTTCCATCCCGCTGTCTGTAGGGCTTTATCTATTAATTCTTTTCGGGTGTTCGCTTCGTTACGAGACATTACGATATCGTTTACCAACCCTTTTTCTAGAGCGTGCGAGCGCTCCACTCCTCTATTTTTCCCTATAACAGATTATAAATCTCATCCAGCCCCACCTTCCATTAAAAGCCAGCCCCTCGTATCTGACGAGGGATATTCTTTAATTATTGCTGTTTTTATTTTTGCAGAATCGATCGTGAATTAGACTATGTTCAACAAGGCCAAATCCGCGATCGCCCAAAACTTACCTTCTATACTACACATATGCTACACTAGCATTGTAGCTCGTGCCCCCGCAGGAGGTTTCCTCATGGCAAATGCCAATCTTCCTCAAAATTTCAACTTAATCATCCCCGCAGGAACCCAAATTGTCACCAGAATTGAGGTCAAAAACCCCGCCAGTGACCAATCTTGGAAACCGGGATTAGTAGGCGTCATCGTTCAATCGCCTACGGACAATTCCCACGCATATTTAGTCAAACTCCCAGACGGAACACAAGTTAGTCTGCGGCGGCACGAACTCAGTATCCGCAAGCAGTTTCAGAGCGAAGGATTGCAGTCAGGAGGAGATTTTCTTGCAGACTACAACCTCTATGATTCTGTAATTTACCGCTGCATTGTTGGTTCGAGAGCTTATGGCCTTGATAACGAGCAATCCGATACAGACAGACGCGGGATTTACCTGCCGCCCGCAATACTTCATTGGTCGCTTTACGGCATTCCAGAACAATTGGAAAACAAGGAAAATCAGGAATGCTATTGGGAACTGCAAAAGTTTCTAGTTTTGGCACTAAAAGCTAATCCAAATGTGCTAGAATGTTTGTACACGCCTTTAGTAGAAACTGTTTCTCCTGTAGCACAAGAATTGCTGGAAATTCGGGAAATCTTTCTTTCTCAATTGGTTTATCAAACTTACAATAGCTACGTTTTGTCTCAATTTAAAAAAATGGAGCAAGACCTCCGCAATACCGGGGAAATTCGTTGGAAGCACGCGATGCACTTAATTCGCTTGTTGCTGTCAGGAATTACGGTGCTCAAGGAGGGGTTTGTACCTGTTCGGGTGCAGGATTATCGATCGCAACTTTTATCTATCCGCAACCAAGAAATATCCTGGGATGAGGTGAATCGCTGGCGGTTGAGCTTGCACGGTGAGTTCGATCGCGCTTTTGCTGCAACTAAATTGCCAGAACGTCCTAATTACGAGAAAGCGAATCTGTTTTTGATTAAATCTCGTAGAGGTGCGATCGAAATCGGATGTTGAAATTGCTTCTTGTCAAACAAAGCCCCAGCAGAGGGGGAGTGAAATAAATGACAGAATACCTTTCTGATTTAGCCCCAATTATCTCTGTTCAACCTTACCCGCTGCTGTTTGCGACTGTCAGCGGATCGCACTTATACGGCTTTCCTTCGGCAGATTCTGACTTCGACTTGCGGGGAGTACACATTTTGCCGCTACCGAAAGTAATTGGACTCATTTCTGGAGAAGAAACAATCGAAGTTTCTGAAGTTCGGGAGGGAATGCAACTCGATTTAGTAACTCACGACATCAAGAAATTTTTTGAGATGCTGTTGAAGCGCAACGGCTACGTGCTAGAACAACTGTATTCGCCACTCATAGTTTACAGTACAAAGGAACACGAGGAATTAAAGGCTATTGCCTCAAACTGCATCACCAAGCACCACAGCCACCACTATCTCGGTTTTGCTCAAACTCAATGGAAATTGTTTGAGAAAGAACGCCCGCGTCGGGTTAAGCCGCTGCTGTACGTTTACCGCGTGTTGCTGGCGGGGATTCACTTGATGCAAACCGGAGAAGTCGAGGCGAATTTGGTGAAACTTAACGAGAAGTTCCAGTTGTCGTATATTCCTGATTTGATCGATCGCAAGCTGGCTGGGGAGGAAAAATCTGTGCTGGAAGATACAGATATTGAATTTTATCAGCAAGAGCGCGATCGGCTAATTAATATATTAGAAGATGCAAGTTTTACAAGTCATTTGCCATCAAATCCTAATGCAAAGGTTGCTCTTAACGATTTTCTGGTAAAGGTGAGGATGTCATCTCTAAGCTGTTCCACGTTTAATTAGTCGTTTGGTCAGTCTAGCAAGCTAGTCGCTACATATTAGTAGTTTGGTGCGCCGCAGAGCGCAGAACCTCCAATCCAGGACGCATCAGTACCAAAGAAACCGGGCTTTTAATCGCGATTAAAAGCCCCAATGCAGTATTTTCGTCCATCAAACCCGGTTTCAATTGATTTACCTTGATAGATTTGTGTTTGCTGCTTCGCTAAGGGCAGGTATGCCGATATTTTGATTCTCGGTAACTTGTGTGTTTTTGCCTGGTATGTAAATCTCCCAACTTACCCCGCCTAAATATGTCTTGATATATGAAATCAAGGCGTGGATAAATACAACGATGCCCAGCATTTCTAATAACTCTTCAATGCTCGCTACTATCAGGTAGGGTAAACTCTCCATTCCCGTTGTAGTAAATATGTATCCCCCTGGAATTTCCATCCCGATTGCTCCTCCAATATAAAGAGCGCCTGCTGCAACAAATAATTTTCTTGTGGCTAAAGGAAGGTGGAACACAAACTTACTGTAGGATAAGAGAAATATACCTACTAGAAAACCGAACGGCACAATCCAAGTAAAGTAAAGAACTCCTGTGGCATTTAGCAGGCTTCGCATCGGGTCAATAAACTTTTCGTGCAATTGACCAATTTCGTCTAAAGATAGATATAAAAATATGAATGATAAAATTTTCCAGTGCTGCTTGTAGCGATCGCTATCCAAATTTTTCGCATGGGCGATCGCACCCAGCAAGAGAGAACTAAACAGCAATGCCAAAAATGAGTAAAAGGTTGGGAGATTCTTCTCGGCATCAACGTTGAAAGAATTTGCGAAAAAGTCTCTAGACGGGTAATCCGGCAAGTAGTACACAGTCACCTGACTTAAGAAAGATAGTACAACTAGACAGGTCACCACTCGAAGCAAAAATGGGGTTACAGCTCCAGGAGCTAGAGGAATTTGGAATTTCATCTTATTTTAACCGCTCTCTTAACCTTTGATTAAAGGTATGTTATCAAAAAGCATCTTTATTCGGTATACCTACAGACATAGAAGACTCCTTTTCGCGAATATCCTCTTTTATTTAACCGTAAGATTATCGTAGGATTAAGGAATTTAGCAGACATCGATCGCCCTTATTTTTATTGTGGCTATAAAAAAACCTCTTTGTTTCCTGAGATGTAAATTAGATATCTCCAAAAAAGAAGCTGAAATCCTGACTAGGGTTGAGTCGGTATCTAAATTCCCTCAATGTCTGCGAGAAAAACTCGGCTTCAGGAAGCCGAGATCCCTCAGTACCGAGGATTTCTGTAATCAAAGGCGATCACTCCTCAATCTCCGTGAAAACCATGAGATGAAATAACAGGTCGATCGCGATCGCGTGATTCGCCGCCATTTCTTAAACTAGACTTCCCCCAGCGAGATCAAAATATCTCCTTGTCAAAGTCAATTAGCTTTCAGTCAATTGCTTATTTCCTAAGTTTTTGCTGCTTTACTTATTTTTCGTACCTGCGCGGCGTGTAAACCCAAACATTTCCATATTTGCGGGGAATAATCCGAGTCTGACTCGAACCGACAATAACTAAAGTTCTCATGTCGGCGTCTTGTGGCTGGAATTCGCCGAGGGTGCAAACCCGCACAGATTGACCGGGCCGGCCGAGGTTTCGCCCCAATATGACGGGGGTTTTAGGATCGCGATTTTGCAACAAAATCTCGATCGCCCTTCCGAGTTGCCAAATCCGCTGTTTCGAGATGGGATTGTAAAATGCCATAACTAAATCGGCAGCAGCAGCGGCCGCAATCCGCTGTTCAATGACCTCCCAAGGCTTGAGAATATCCGAAAGCGAAATCACGCAAAAATCGTGTCCGAGGGGTGCTCCGATCGCAGCAGCGGCCGCCTGCATGGCTGAAATGCCCGGTGCCACCCGAATATCGATACCTTGCCATTCGGGTTTGGCATCAAAGTCGATCGCCTCAAACACCGCCGCCGCCATCGCAAAAATACCCGGATCTCCTGACGAAACGACGGCGACAGATTTTCCTGATGCTGCTAAATCTAGGGCAAAACGCGCGCGATCGATCTCTTCGCGGTTGTCGGAATCGTGCCGCTTTTGCCCTTCCCGCAGGGTTCCAGCTAAGTCGAGATAGAACTTGTAACCCACCCAATCCGTGGCTTCGCGCAGAATTTCCTTAACTTCCGGGGACATCCAGGGCGCGCCACCGGGCCCGGTACCGACGATCGCCAGTTTGCCGCGGCTAACTCCGATCGCGCTAGCATCAAAGGGTTGGGCGGCCAGGGCGATCGCGCAATTCAGTGCATTTGTGGGATCGCATTCGATTAAGTGACTGTTTGCACCGGCTGCTGTCAGGGCAATTTCTGCGGTCTTATTTTCGATGAATTCAATTGAGTCTAATTCGACAAGTTCGGACTGATTGAAAAAGCGGACGGGGACTTTAAAATATTGTGAAACTGCTTCAAGTGCCGGATTTCCCATCTCTTCTTTTAATGCAAAAAATCCCGCAACAGAAGCTGCGGCTAAACCTGCATTTTCCAAGACTTGCTGCACAAATGAAACCGCTATTTCCGGTTCAAATTGCGATAGCTTTGTGAGTGCAACTGCCACAATTTGCGGATGGTAAACTAAACAATCGGGCGTTGGCGCAATTGCTTTTTCGGTGACGCGGATCGTCAATTTTGCGTCGGGGGCGATCGGCAAATTGCTCTCGGAAAGCCAGCTTGCAGCACCTTCTAGGCGTACTTTTGCCCCGGCGAGCAAATTTGAAATAAAAGTCTTCGCGTCCTCTGGATTCGCCAAATAATAGCCTTGGGGAGGACTCAGCAGCGCGGTACGAAACCGAATATCTCCGGTGGTGGTAATTGCAGGCTGTACGCCGAGGGCTGCTGCAATCTCTCTGGCCAAATCATTAACGCCGTGCAAACCGCCCAGCAGCGGTACGACGGCGCTTCCGTCTTCTGCGACGGCTAAAACTGGCGGTTCGGCGCGTTTGTCTGACAGCAGCGGGGCGAGGGTGCGGATGATAATTCCGGCGGCGCAGATGGCGATGATTGGGATTTCTGTGGCAAATAATTCCCGCAATGTTTCGCCGAAGTTGCTAAAGTTGATGTCTGTGTCGTTCGTGCGATCGATTAAACCGTAAATCAGGGAACCGGGGAAATGTGCGGAGATTTTTTTGGCGATCGGCTGGCTGTTTTGACCTAAGATAACTATTGCGGGAGGAATTCGATTCACGGTTTTAATTATGTGTGTGTTTGGAGTGGTTTGATTAGTTTAATATTTTGTTACTTTCAGAATAAATATTTGACGAACCGCGAAGGCGCGAAGGGCGCGAAGGAAAAGTAAGAAGTGAAGCAAGTAGTTTTTCTGTTTTATTAGTGGCACAGGCATCTTGCCTGTGATTTTCTGCAATTAGTCTATCATTAAAAGAAGCAAATATTTCGAGGTAGGGCTGTGAAACGCATTGTCTTAATTGCAGGTTTTGAATCTTTTAATGCTGATTTGTACCGCAAAGCGGCTGAGTTGGCTGTTGGCGGCTGTCAGGGATTGGAAGTGCGGGTTTATAGCGATCGCGCCCTCGCAGACGAACCCGACGCTGTAGCAGCCGCCCTCTCGAATGCTGATGTGTTTTTCGGGAGTTTGCTGTTTGATTACGATGCGGTAATGTGGCTGCGGGAAAGGGTGCAACATATCCCTATTCGCCTGGTTTTTGAGTCGGCTTTGGAATTGATGAGTCTTACTCAAATCGGCGCTTTTAAGATTGGCGACAAACCGAAGGGAATGCCGAAGCCGGTTAAGTTTATTCTGGATAAGTTCAGCAATGGGCGAGAAGAAGATAAGCTGGCTGGTTACATCAGCTTTTTGAAGGTGGGGCCGAAGTTATTAAAATATGTGCCGGTGCAAAAAGTGCAGGATTTGCGAAACTGGCTGATTATTTATGGTTACTGGAATGCGGGCGGTGCGGATAATGTTGTCTCGATGTTTTGGATTATTTCCGAAAAGTATTTGGGGCTGAAGGTTGGGGAAATTCCGCCGCCTGTGGAAACTCCAAATATGGGTTTGCTGCATCCCGATTATAATGGTTATTTTGAATCGCCTCGGCAATATTTGGATTGGTATCTCGGTAATCAAATGGGTAGAATCGGGCAAGATGCCCGTTCCACAAAAGAGGCTAGACATCTTGATAGAAAGGGTTATAACGGGCAAGATGCCCGTTCCACAAACTTTGAGACGAATTGGTCTGAAAATTCTGACCAAGTTTCTAACGGGCAAGATGCCCGTTCCACAAAATTTGGAACCAATGGCTTCCCTAATTCCAATCCAGTAAAATCCCCTGTTGTGGGAATTTTACTTTACCGCAAGCACGTTATCACCAAGCAGCCTTATATTCCTCAATTAATCCGCTATTTTGAAGATGCGGGAATTGTGCCTTTGCCGATTTTTATCAATGGCGTTGAAGGCCATGTGGCTGTGCGGGATTGGATGACGACTGCTGATGAAACTGCGCGGCGAAAACAAGGCAATATTGAAACTCTTTCGCTTTCTAAAGATGCTGTGGAAGTAGATGCTATTGTTTCTACTATTGGCTTTCCTTTGGTTGGCGGGCCTGCTGGTTCGATGGAGGGTGGAAGGCAGGTGGAAGTTGCTAAGCGGATTTTAACTGCTAAAAATGTACCTTATTTTGTGTCGGCACCTCTGCTGATTCAGGATATCCATTCTTGGACTCGTCAGGGGATTGGGGGTTTGCAAAGTGTGGTATTGTATGCTTTGCCTGAGTTGGATGGCGCGATCGATCCTGTTCCCCTGGGCGGTTTGGTGGGTGAGGATATTTATCTGGTGCCCGATCGCGCCAAACGCCTGACAAGTAGAATTAACAATTGGGTGAAACTACGTCAAACTCCGCCATCTGAAAGGAAAATTGCGATTATTCTCTACGGGTTTCCTCCCGGTTACGGTGCGGCGGGTACGGCTGCTTTATTAAATGTACCGAAATCTCTGCTAAATTTCCTGCACAAACTTCAAGCAGCAGGTTATACAGTTGGAGAAATTCCGGCTGACGGTGAAGAGTTAATTCGCAGGGTGAAAGAGGCGGATGAAGCTACTTGTGACGGGCAAGATGCCCGTACCACAAAAGAGACTGTTAATGTCAAAACTTTAGAAAAATGGCTGGGCTACTTGCCAACAAGTCGTATCGAAAAACAGTGGAAATCTTTAACGGGTACGGGCATTAAGACAGACGGCGACGAGTTCCAAATCGGTGGCATTCAACTGGGGAATGTTTGGATAGGTTTGCAGCCGCCGCTGGGAATTTCGGGCGATCCGATGCGCTTAATGTTCGATCGCGATTTGACGCCTCACCCTCAATACGCTGCTTTTTACAAGTGGCTGCAAAATGATTTGCAAGCTGATGCTGTGGTTCACTTCGGAATGCACGGCACTGTTGAATGGTTGCCCGGTTCTCCTCTGGGAAATACTGGCTATTCTTGGTCGGATATTCTGTTGGGAAGTTTGCCGAATCTTTATATCTATGCTGCCAACAATCCCTCGGAATCGATGTTAGCAAAACGGCGCGGTTACGGTGTTTTGATTTCTCACAACGTGCCGCCCTACGGTCGCGCGGGCTTGTACAAGGAATTGATGGCTTTGCGGGATTTGATTGCGGAATATCGGGAAGATACGGCAAAGAATTATGTGCTGAAAGAGGCTATTTGTAAGCAAATTTTAGATAGCGGTTTGGAGGCTGATTGTCCGTTTGATGAGGCTCGCAAGTTGGGTATTGCTTTTAGTTTTGAGACTGTGACAATGTTCAGTGCTGATGCTTTTAACCGCTATCTGGTGAAGCTTTACGAGTATTTGCAGGTGGTGGAATGTCGCTTGTTTTCTTCGGGTTTGCACGTTCTCGGGGAACCGCCTAATTCTGAGGAAATGACCTCTTATCTTGAGGCTTATTTTGGGGAGAGGTTATCACAGGAACAGGTGCAAAAACTGGTTTTTGAAGAAAATGAACCGCAGAGGCGCAGAGGGCGCAGAGAGGAAGAGAAAGAGGGGTTTGATGGGGTGTTTGAGGAGGGTTTGTTGGTGCGGGATTTGTTGTTGCAAACGACGGATGAGTTGACTAATCTTTTGCGGGGTTTGAATGGGGAATATATTCTGCCGGCACCGGGTGGGGATTTGTTGCGGGATGGGGCTGGGGTGTTGCCAACGGGTAGGAATATTCACGCTTTAGATCCTTATCGGATGCCTTCTCCGGCTGCTTATGAAAGGGGGCGCGAAATTGCTCGGAAAATTATTGAGAAGCACCTTGAGGAACATGGGAATTATCCTGAGACTGTGGCGGTGATGTTGTGGGGTTTGGATGCGATTAAAACGCGGGGCGAATCTATTGGAATTCTGCTAGAATTGGTGGGGGCTGAACCTCTTAAAGAAGGTACTGGCCGCATTGTTCGCTATGAATTAAAACCGTTAGCTGATGTCGGTCATCCCCGGATTGATGTGTTGGGAAATCTTTCGGGTATTTTCCGAGATAGCTTTGTGAATATTATTGAATTGTTGGATGATTTGTTCGTGCGGGCGGCGGATGCTGATGAACCGGAATCGGAGAATTTTATTCGCAAACACGCTTTAATTTTGCAGGCACAAGGTGTACAGAATTATTCGGCAAGGTTGTTTTCTAATCCGGCTGGGGATTTTGGTTCTTTGGTTAACGATAGGGTTGTTGATGGTAGTTGGGAATCGGGGGATGAGTTGGGGAAAACTTGGGAAAGTCGCAATGTTTTTAGTTACGGGAGGAAGGATAAGGGGGAAGCGAGGCCGGAGGTTTTGACTCAGTTGTTGCAAGGGTGCGATCGCATAATTCAAGAAATTGATTCTGTTGAATACGGTTTGACTGATATTCAAGAGTATTATGCGAATACTGGCGGTTTGAAGAAAGCTGCAGAAAAGCAGCGCGGCAAAAAGGTTAACACGAGTTTTGTCGAAAGTTTTTCTCAGGATACCACTCCGCGCAATTTAGAAGATTTGCTGCGTTTGGAATATCGAACTAAGTTGCTCAATCCTAAGTGGGCTAATGCGATGGTCAATCAAGGTTCGGGCGGCGCTTATGAAATTTCGCAGCGGATGACAGCATTAATTGGTTGGGGCGGAACGGCTGATTTTACTGATAGTTGGGTTTACGATCAGGCTGCTGATACTTATGCTTTGGATCGGGAAATGGCGCAGAAGTTGCGGGAGGCTAATCCTGAAGCTTTTCGCAATATTGTAGGGCGAATGTTGGAGGCTAACGGGCGGGGTTTTTGGCTGCCCGATGCGGATAAGTTGCAGCAGTTGCGCGAGTTGTACGAGTTGACTGATGAGAAGATTGAAGGGGTGACAGTGTAGTTTTTTTAGTCTAAATATTTAGGGGCGGGCTAGAAGCCCACCCCACAATAGTTTCAAAATTTTTCAGGTGCAAGCATTGGAATTAATATTACCCACAGCCAGGACACGGCACTGCCGTGTCCTCTATGTCATGTCTGAATGCAACCGCGAACGATATTAGAGGCGCGGCTATTAAATACCTCGATCGCCCTGCGGTTTTGCTACAGGAACTGACGGTTTATTGTTTGGAGAATTAAAAGCCCGATCGACCATATCTCCAAAGGGAACAAACTGGGGTGCCGACGATTGAGATCCGGTTCTGAACACTGCCACGGGCCCGCTGCCGTCTTGGGCAAAATTAATCAATTTCGTTAAAGCATCACCGGGATTTTTAGCATTGCGCTTGTCTAGGGTGAAAAGCAGATTTTGAGAGTTGCAGCGCCCCCGTCCGTTCACGTAACAAACTACGGGCAAGTTATTAACAATTCCTGTTGTTAACTGCAAGTTGCTCAATCTTCCGCCATTCTGGGCAACAGCTTTGGTCAATCTATTGGAAACAATTTGACAGCGCTGCCAAGGTGTATATTCGCGGCCGAACTCGGTAGATTTCCAAAGAATCATCGGATCTGTCGTGACATTTCCCCGCCGTGCAATTGTGACAAAATTTCGGCCGGAAGTAACGCACTGAAATGTTGTTCTAGTGCTATTCAAAGAGTTGCTGGTAGCTGCTTGCACTTGGCTTGCAAAGGCGACAGTACCGGCGAAAACTAAAGCGGATGCTAATAAGGGTGCAGTCAATTTCATAATAACTCCTGCCGCTAAGGCAGTTAAATTTATGTAGGAAGTCATAGTTGTAGGGACAGGGCAGTGTCGTGTCCCTACCTATTCAGATTCTGCTGGTTGGCTGTCGCACCCGGATATTTTTCAAATATTAAATTAGGTTAGTTGCACATCATATCTGTAGGTACATGGCACTGCCGTGTCCTTGTTTCAAAACTTGGGAACGCGGCTTTAGGGAGACGGCAGTCTCGTGTCCTTGTTTCAACACTTCCAGGTTACGGCGGCACAAGTTTCCTAGATAGTCTTTTTAGCTACATTCTGCAAAGCCTGGGCAGTCAACAATGGTAAGTAAAACTACAAGGACAGCTCCGAAATTGGCTGGCCAATAAATTTTTATGAAACCTCGAATCATTGTTTGCGGGTTGGGCCACACGGGACACAAGATTTTTTGTTTGTTGAGACAGCAAGGAGCGATTGTGGTTGGTATTAGCGATCGCCCAATTCGCGGCGAAACTTCTGATGTGGTTGTGGGGAATTTGCAAGCAGCTTCTACCTTGTTGGCGGCTGGCATTCAAAACGCTCACACTTTAGTAATTGCAGCAGACGATGATGCTGTGAATTTGGCAATTTTGATGCAGGCGAGGATTCTCAATCCTCAGATTCGCATCATCAACAGATTGTTCAATACTAGCTTGGGCGACAGAATTGACCACACTTTGCCCGATCACACTTCCATGAGCGTTTCATCGTTGGCGGCTCCGGTTTTTGCCTTTGCGGCTCTGGGAAGTCAGGCGATCGGACAGTTGCGTTTGTTCGATCGCACTTGGCCGATTCACGAAGAATATATAGATGAAACACATCCTTGGAAAAATCGAAAACTGAGCGATTTGTGGGACGATCGATCGCGAATGTTGATTTATTATCTGCCGGCTGCTAACAAAACTGATTTAGTATCGGCGGTGCTTGCCGATCGGCAGTGTCAGCAGGGCGATCGGCTAATTGTTGCCACTCAGCCGACTGTCCGCAGCCCCCAAAAAACTTTAACTCAAAAACTGCTCAAAACATTAACTAGGCTGCACAGATTTCAGCAGCACAGCCAAGCAGCAGTAATTGTTGTACTGACGCTGCTGTCAATGATTGCCGTTGCTACTGCTACCTATATTTGTGTTGACGATAATATCTCAATTGTCGATTCTCTTTATTTTTCAGTAGGGATGATTACCGGAGCCGGAGGCTATGAAAAAGTGGCCGAACAAGCTCCTGAAAGCATTAAACTATTTACAGTTGCGATGATGTTAGTTGGAGCCGGCATCATCGGCATCTGCTACGCGCTGCTTAACGATTATGTATTGGGAACTCGCTTTACCGAATATTGGGATGTGGCGCGAGTTCCGCAGCGCAATCATTACATTATCTGCGGACTCGGAGGAATGGGTATCCAAATTGCTAAAGAACTGCACACTAACGGTTACGATATTGTGGTTATCGAGCAAGATCCGAACAGTCGATTTCTGAGTACGGCTCGCTCAATGAAAATTCCGCTCATTCAGGGAAGTGCCAGTTTGCCCGCAACTCTGGAAGCTGCTAATGTTAAACAAGCGGCAGCACTTTTGGCGGTAACTAGCAGCGATATGTCTAATGTCGAAATTGCCTTGAGCGCTAAAGGATTGGCACCAAAACTATCAGTTATTGTCCGCAATCAAGACCCACATTTTGCTTTAATGGTGCAGCAAGTTTTTGAGTTTGAAGGAGTTTTGAACCCGACGGAATTGGCTGCTCCTGCCTTCGCGGCGGCGGCGATTGGAGGCCGAATTTTGGGCAACGGAATGACTGCTGACAGTCTATGGGTTTGCTTGGCCACATTGATTACGCCAAACCATCCTTTCTGCGCCCAGCGCATTCAAGATGCTGCTAAGTCTGCTGATTTTGTGCCTCTTTATGTGGAAACTAAGTGTCAAACTCTCCACGGCTGGGATTTGCTGAATTGTTGTCTGAGTACGGGGGATGTTTTGTATTTGACGATGCCGGCGAATCGGTTGGAGCAACTGTGGAGAACGACCTCTGAATTAATTAAAACTTAATGGTTTTACGCGGGAATTTATATTGCCGATCGCTCAATTGCAACTACAAACCTGATAAAATGGGGCCTGTATAGTAAATAGGACTTACGGCTAATTCTCAGAAACCCGGTTTATTCCCGGATTTCTCCCGGGTTTCTTAGCGCAAGTCCTAGTATAAATAACCAACAGAGTCTCAATTAGTTGCAGTTTAGAATGAGAAAATTTTTAGCATTATGTGTGTTTGGGCTGATAATGGCGATCGCCTCTGTAGCTGTGGCGGCTCAACCTTTGTTCGTCTCTTATCCTCCAGCCAACCACAAAACTACAGCCGATCGCATCTTTTTAATCGGCACAGCGCCCGCACCGGGACAAGTGTTAGTAAATGGCAACCAAATTTCGCGCACCGCATCCGGGCATTTCGCCCCAACTTTTCCGCTGCAACTCGGGGAAAATGTCTTTACCTTGCGTTACGAAAATCAGGAAGTCAAACTTAAGGTGACGCGCCAGTCGAATCAGCCGGAAGCCCCTGTAGGATTGGCTTTTGCTAAAGATTCCCTGACGCCGAAAGTCGATGTCGCGAGTTTGCCGGGAGAATATATTTGTTTTGGGGCGATCGCACCTGCGAATGCTCAAGTTTCAGTAAAATTGGCGGGAGTTACTATTCCTTTAAAAGCGCGATCGCAAGTGGAACTACCCGACAACAAATCTGTACTGTTAGGTGAAAACTCCCCGATCGAAAAAGGCGGCAGCGAACAGTATCAAGGCTGCGGTAAAACCCCTGAGAACGCCCTCTCATCTAAGGGAGAAACAATTGATTTAGGCGTGCCATCCTTTGAGCTAACAATGAACGATCGAACTATCAGCCAACAAGGTACTGGCAAAATTTCTATTCTATCTCCTGCGGATTTAGAAGTAGCAGAAGTAACGGCAGAACCGGGCGTTGCCAGAACCGGAGCGAGTACAGATTTTTCTCGGATGACACCGCTGCCGAAGGGAACGCGAGCAACAATTATCGGGCGCGAGGGAGAATGGCTCCGACTCGATTACGGTGCTTGGATTAAAGCAGCGGAAGTGCGAATTGTCAAGGATACAGTGCCTCCGCGATCGATTATTCGCAGCGCCAGCTCGCGTCAAGTTTCCGGCTGGACAGAGGTGTTATTTCCCTTAGAAACACCCGTCCCAGTCACCGTGCAGGAAGGAGAACGCACTTTCACTTTAACCCTGTACAATACTACCGCTCAAACTGACATTATTCGCCTCTCTGATGACCCAGTAATTTTGCGTTTGGAATGGCAACAAATCGCGCCACTGCAAGTACAATATACTTTTAATCTCAAATCTGCCCAGCAGTGGGGCTATAAATTGAGATACGAGGGCACAACTTTAGTGCTGTCTTTAAAAAACCCGCCGGCGAATACAAGCATGATACCTGTGTCGCAAGCAAAGCCGCTGTCGGGAATTAAGATTCTCATCGATCCTGGACACGGCGGGCCGGAGGATGGAGGTGCGGTGAGTCCAGTGGGAATTAGGGAAAAAACAGTAGCTTTAACGGTGTCAAAATTGGTGAGAGAGGAATTGATAAATCGGGGCGCGAATGTGCTAATGACGCGCTTAGAAGATGTCGATTTGGATTTGCCGCCGAGGGTGGAAATGATTCAAAAAGAAGAACCTGCGATCGCAATTTCAATTCACTACAATGCTTTGCCGGATAACGGCGACGCCATTAAGACTAAAGGCGTCGGTGCTTTCTGGTTTCACCCGCAAGCGCACAGTTTGGCAATCTTTTTGCACAATTATTTAGTTGCCAAGTTGAACCGTCCGAGCTATGGTGTATTCTGGAACAACTTAGCCATGACTCGTCCTGCCGTTGCTCCATCTGTTTTAATGGAATTGGGATTTATGATCAATCCCGAAGAGTTTGAATGGATTGTGAATCCGACAGAACAGAAGAAGTTAGCCGAGGCGATCGCCCAAGGTGTTACCGAATGGTTTGCCTCTGTCAAATAACAGTTAGTAGTAAGGACTGAAGCCCTTCTCAAAAAAATCATAGTCAGGACTTCAGTTCAGCCAATCCAAGGAAATGAAATAATGCTAATTTTTACTCAATCAAAAGCCTTTTTTATTGCAGCCGTCGTTGCAAGTTTTAGCTTCTCACTTTACAGCTTTCCTGTTTTCGGCAAGCAGCAAAGTCTTGCTCCCGCAAAAGCAGAAGCTTTAAAAAAGCAAACTCAATGCTCGTTTATTACAGGTGAGGGTGGTGCTGTGAACATTCGCAAAGGCCCAGGCAATAAGTACCCGGTTGTAGCTAAACTCAAAAGAGGAGACGGAGTTAGGGCTGTCAGCAGACAAGGTAATTGGGTGAAAATTGCGGCCAGATTTTCGGGAAATCCTCCTAATGAAACTTTTACAATCCTTGACGGTTGGGTGAACAATCAATTTATTAATGGCTGTTCCGAAGACCAATTTGACAGGTGGCGACAATAGGGGATTTGGTTTGTAGTAAGGACTTCATTTCTGAGTTTAGATGAAGATTAAAGTCCTCACTACAAACCCAACCGGGAAATTTTTAGAAGTGGTACAAAAAAGACGATCGCCCTGATTCATTCTTGCATTCTCAACCAGCTAAACACCTGTTCGGCGGTGATATTCAGGGGAATCATTTCGGGAACAGGAACGACATCGCTACCTTCGCAGAATTGCGGTTGTTGGTTGGGCAAAAATGCTAAAATCGATCGATCGTCTGGATCGATTAGCCACCCCAACTGACAATTATGTTGAAGACAGTGAATAATTTTTCTAGTTACGCGATTTGAGCTTTGCTCTGGCGACAGGATTTCGATCGCCCAATACGGTGCAATTAGCACATCACCCAACGGTTCGCCACTGTCATCAAATTGAATCTGTTCCCACAATAGTACCGCAATATCTGGAACAATTGAGCGACCGTCAAAGGTACACCGCAATTCTGGAAAAGCATAAGCTATTTTGGGAGTTTGCGTCACCTGATTAATTTCGTTGCAGGTTCTTAATTGCAATAGGCTGTGCTTTGTTTTCGGCATAGGTTTTTGGATAATCTCGCCCTCAATGTATTCGCTAGCCGGTTTAGTTTCTGGCAGTTTCAGAAATTGTTCAAGAGTAAGGCGCTCAGTTGCGATCGTCATAAATAAATTCCTCAATTCTACCTATCTTTAGTGTAAGCGAAAAAAATATTTATCTTGCATGAAAATTGTGCTATCTCGCCTAATTTTGCGGAACAATCTGCTGTTTAAATTCAAATAAATTAGGATTTGTAGGGTCATAAACAGCCCGCAACCAATGCACGTTTGGAGAACCAAAAGTTTCAACTCTAGTAAAATTTTTCATTCTCGGTAGTTGAGTCTCATCGGTAAAATAGGGTAAAGGTTTATCGATGCGGAAATAGTGAGTATCGCCGTGGACGAATACAACCTGCCCTGGGAAATTGCCTGTTTCTGTTTCCAGAGTTGCGATAAAATCGTTGTAGCCGCTTCTTCTTTTGTCCGTCGGATCGAGTTCAAATCCCGGATTGGCCTGTGCAACTAACACAATTCCTTTGCTGTTGCTGCGTTTGGCTAAAGCAAAACATTCTTTGATCCAGGCTAAGTTAGCTGAATTGCGATCGGCATATTCTGCATCTGCTTCGGGAGTGCGACCAAAATTGTTGTTGCTTCCCGGCATATTAATCGCCAAAAACACAACTCCATGATAAATCCAGCGAACATTTTCGCGGAATTTAGCAAACTGCGGGTTTTCGCTTTGACGGGTGAGAGCTAAGGTGCGCTTTCCCAAACTTTGATTACGTTGGTTGAAGATTTCTCGCAGTTTAGCGAGTCTTTCTACTGGATCGTAACTGCCGTTATTTGAACGGTGGCAATCCGTCCATTCATTATCGCCATAGGCAAGAATAAACGGCATCTCAAAATTGTCAAATAACTGCTTGCGGCTGAGAAAAGTTGCATCATCGCAGACACTTGAACCGTTTTTAATGTCGCCGTCGTGGACGACAAACGCTGCGGGCGATCGATTGATATCTGCAATCAAACTCGGAAATTGTGCTTCCTGTTCGGCACTGTAGGGCAAATCGCCAATCAAGGCAAATTCAAAAGGTCTATCGCTCGAAGTTTGAGCGTAAGTTAAAACGCCAAAACCCGTAATTGATACAAAAACAATAAAGGCAAGAATTAGATAGTTTTTTTTCATCTATTTAGCCGTAACTAAATTAGTTATGATACCATATAAGCCGACAAATCACTCTCAAAAATCATGAATTTTCGTCGGTGGCTCTCGATAATTGCCATGCTTTCGATCGCAGGCTGCAATATCCAAACGCCAAAAACCAACACACAGCCTACAGAAAGTCGATCGCCAATTGCAGCCCCTGTTCCCGCCAAACCAAAGTCTGAGATCAAAGAAGCAAAACTAATTGCTGTCGGCGACATCATGATGCACAGTACCCAAACGCGATCGGGCTACGACGCAAAAAAGAAAACATACAATTTTGACAATTTCTTCGCACCAGTTAAAAGTATCCTGTCAACAGGCGATTGGGTGATCGGAAATCTCGAAACACCTTTAGCGGGCGAAGATGCGGGCGGATATACGGGATATCCGCTATTTAACGCACCGGCTCAATTAGCGGATGCGACTAAAAAAGCCGGATTTAATATCTTGACAACCGCCAACAATCATGCTTTAGACCGTGGAGAAAAAGGAGTAATTAGGACGATCGCTAATCTGCGCGATCGCAAAATTGCGTTCGCAGGAACAGCCACATCAGCCGCCGCAGCCGATCGCACTTTAATCAGCACCAAAAACAACATTTCACTAGCCATGCTAGCCTACACCTACGGCACAAATGGCATTCCCATACCCAAAGGCAAAGATTACTTAGTTTCCCTAATCGACGAAAAAAAGATAGTCAAAGACATTGCCAAAGCCCGAAAACAAGGAGCAGATATTATCGCAGTTTCTCTGCATTTTGGCAACGAATATCAGCGACAGCCAAACCCCCAACAAAAACAATTAGTGGAAAACCTATTAAAAGCTGGTGCAGACATCATTCTTGGCAGCCATCCCCACGTCGTCCAACCTTACAAAATTTTTAACTTTCCCGGAAAAAATGGCAAAAATCGCAAAGCTGTAGCAATTTATTCAATGGGAAACTTCATTTCCGGTCAGAATAAAAATTATACAGACTTAGGCGTAATTTTCCAAGTAAATATGCGCAAAACCTTTCCCGAAAAAACCACAGAAATTACCAGCATCAAAACCTTTCCGACTTGGGTACACCGCTATACTTTGAACAATAAAACCAACTATCGCGTTTTGCCCTTAGAAACAACTGTCAGCCAGAAAAAAGATGCACTACTAGCAACTTCACAGTATCCTGTTTTATCAAAATATTTGCAGGATATGAACAATCATCTTAACTCTTTGAATAGTCCGAAAAAATCCAAATAATTTGGCATTGAGAATTGGGGATTGGGCATTGGTGATGGGAATTGGAGGCCTAGCCGAGCGATTTGTATTCCCAGGCAGTGCCCATTGCTAAGGTAACAGCTTAAGCTAGGGAAGCATTTGTCAATCAGCAATTATGCTCAGAATTCACTCAAGTTTTTGGTATAAAACTTAGATTTGGGCGATCGAACAATCATGCCGAATCTTCAGCAAATAAATTTACCTAAGCTTGGATATCCTTTCCAATCAGTGCGAAATGGGCAGCAGAATAGCGCGTCATATCAACTCCGCTAGCATCGAATTGTAAAATCGAATCAACAGTCAATACTCAACTATCATTCAGTTTTTCGACTGACAGTCAACAGTCAACAGTCAACAATAATTCCGGTGCAACCGGAATTGAGATTAATTGACCCCTGGTAAGCTTTGGAAGCAATCATGTATCCAACGGCAGAGGGTGTAGTGGAGTAGAGCGACTTTTCTTTTTGTGATTATATTCTTCCGATACCCCAAGATAATCTGATGCTTCATATCTGCCGAATATCTCAGCGAAAATGTTAGGCAATTTTCGATAAGGAGAAACACCCAGATCTTTAAGCAGGATGTCAATATATTGTTGGAACCGAGCGTTGCTCCCACAGGATCGCGAAGGTTCAAATGGAATATTTGCGCGTTTCCACTGGCGGATATATTCAATACTTTTTTCCATATTCTCGCTGGAAGGTAACTCAAGTTCACCACGCAAGTAAGCACACAGCCATTGTGCGGCGACCTCGACTGCTGGCACGTGCATAAATCCATGATTGAACCCGGCAAAGGCAATGCCAGGAATGCGAGGATGAAGCAAGTGGCGATATAACTGCACGCCATCGGGTTCGGTTTCCAACATTTTTCGATATTTATCAGGCAAAAATGGAAAAATCGGCGTTTGCGAACCCAAAGATAGAACGACTAAATCGCATGGAATCTCGCAACCATTTTTCAACTTTACTGCTTCTGGCGAAAAACCCGATAATTCTGCACGGTGGGGCGAGATTTTTCCTTCTGCAATAAACGGATAGTAATCCTCAGGCGCAACCGGTGTGGCTGAACGTAAATCATGCAATAGTTTTTGGTCTGGTTGTACAGCATTGATGCGACCCTGGGCGGCTTGGCTTTTTCCAGAAACATTTCGCTGAACTTGAAAGCGGAAGATGGATGCAACCAAATCCCAAAAACCTGAAACAATGAAGGCAAGGCGATTGTGCAGGAAACGTTCAATGGCGGTTGGATGTGCCCAACTTGTCATCATCACTGTCCCAAAACGGCTGTATAATGCGTAGGTATAATGTACGCCCAAAATCCATTTTGGCACAAGCCAACGCGGGGTACGAAATACATGATTTACTTGCGCGCCTTGTTTTGCTGCGAAAGTCGCCATGTCTAAGGCGCTCTTTCCGAAGCCAACGATTACAACTCGTTGATTATCGAATATATCAAGCGTGTGGACATCCCGTTCAGTGATGATTTTCCCCCCGAAATCTTCGATACCTGGAAATGCAGGTTTATACTTTCCTTCTGTATATTGCCCAACTGAGATAACGACGTATCCAAATAATTCTTCGTGAACGCCCTCCTGGTTTTTATATCTTAATAGCCAGCCCTCTTCTGTTTCTTTTAGTTCGATAACTTCGTGATTTAACCGCACATCAAGCTTTAGATGGTTGACCGCTTGCCCCCAATAATTCAGGATTTGTTCTCCCGTGGGATGTAAATCAGGCGTGAAGGGCCACGGAAAATCTGATAAATGATACTGTTCCCTGATATTTTGCAGGTGTACGTTTGCGTATGCAACTGCCCATACTCCGCCCATCTTTTCGGATTTCTCGAAAACAACTGCTTGGAAACCATTTTTCTTGAGAATATTGGCTGTCGTAATGCCTGATATTCCCGCGCCAATAATGGCAATTGGCATACCGTTTTTGTATTGCATATATTTGAGTCTCCTGATTGGGTAGGGTTATTAGAGTAATTCTCCTGACGGAGTGACAAAAAACCGGAAAGCCTTGCACTCAGAAGGGTTTAAATTGAGCGCTCTCAAAAAGACAGAGGCGTTGTCACCCCGTCAGATCCGCGACCTTAACCCAACTGCTGATAGTAGCCTAGTTGGTTATAGACTAAGGGGCAAAGTAATTCTTGCAGTCTGGCTGCTATAACCTCAGTTTCTGGAGCTGGCAGATTCCGATCGCCCCAAGGATGTAACTAATAACTAATAACTAATAACTGCTTAATTAACCAAGCGATCGCCCCTTCAACATCAGCAACCTGCTCAACATCGGGAATCTGCGGCCGCTGCACCATCACAACCGGAAGTCCCAGTTCCCTAGCCGCAGCAATTTTAGCATAAGTAGCACCGCCCCCGCTGTTTTTACTAACAATTGTATCAATCTGATATTCTAACAGCAATTGCCGCTCGTCTTCCAATGAAAAAGGCCCCCTTGCTAATAACAATTTACCATTAGGTACAGGAGTATTTAGTGCAGGAGGATCGATCGCCCGCATCAAAAACCAAATAGCATCCAAACCCGCAAACGCAGCCAATTCCTGTCTACCAATTGTGAGAAACACCCGCTGAGACTGCCCTAATAAAGCCTTTGCAGCCTCCGAGTGGCTGGCAACTTCAATCCAGCGATCGCCCTCCACCCTCTCCCAAGCTGGACGCACCAGCATCAAATAGGGCACATTGCATTCAGCAGCAGCAACAGCAGCATTAGCTGAAATCTGAGCCGCAAACGGATGAGTAGCATCAATTAACAAGTCGATCGGGCGATCGAGCAAAAACGCTGCCAGCCCAGCCGCCCCACCAAACCCCCCAATTCGCACCGTACCCGTTTTTGGGGTAAAAGGCTGTTGAGTGCGTCCTGCTAGCGAAGATACGACCTCGATTTCAGCGATTTGAGACGCTCTTGCCGCCAGTTCCGCAGCATCCCCAGTCCCGCCCAAAATTAGCAAGCGTTTTTTCACCAAATTACCCCTAACTTATGCCATTTTAGATTTTAGATTTTAGATTTTAGATTTTAGAATTGTAAATCACTGATGAAATAAGGGTTTGGAGGTTGCCTACAGTCACATCCTTTTTTGAAACTGGTACTATCCAAGCAACGCCCGCAATTTCGGTTAATAATATGTTTAGTAAAGTTTAAACTGCTAACCACAATGATTCGGTCACTTTTCACATTTTTTACAATATTAATCGTAACGGGGTTAGTTTGGTTGGGGAATATCGCGCCCGCTACCGCACAAGTACAAGCAACAGATATCACCGATCCGCAGCAGGAATTAGGAGAACTTGTTCAAAAAGCTTTTGAAGCTACAAATGAAGGCCAATTTCCCGCCGCTGAAACTTTTTGGACTCAAATCATTGACAAATTTCCCTCACAAGCCGCCGCTTGGAGCAACCGAGGCAATTCTAGAGTCAGCCAAAACAAACTACAAGCAGCTATTTCTGACTACGAAAAGGCGATCGAACTAGCTCCCGACGCCCCCGATCCATACCTAAACCGCGGCACAGCCTTAGAAGGTTTAGGACGCTGGCAAGAAGCGATCGCCGACTACAATCACGTGCTAGAATTAGACCCCAAAGATCCAGCAGCCTACAACAACCGAGGCAACGCCGAAGCAGGTTTAGGAAAATGGGAACAAGCAATTGCCGACTACAGCAAAGCCTTTGAATTAGCCCCCGAATACGCCTTTGCCCGCGCCAACCACGCCCTCGCACTTTATCAAAACGGGCAAACAAAAGAAGCAATTCGCAACATGAAAAACATCGTCCGCAGATACCCCCAATTTGCCGACATGAGAGCCGCCCTCAGCGCCTGTCTTTGGGAAGCAGGAAAGCGCGGCGAAGCTGAGAGCAATTGGGTAGCGGCAGTCGGCCTCGATGCCCGCTACAAAGACCTCGATTGGGTTGCCCATACCCGCCGCTGGCCGCCAGTTGCAGTCAGTGCATTAGACAAATTCTTGCACTTGCAATAATCTCAAAGGAGGCGTTGCTGATTTAGGGTATGAAGGGCTAAATATGCAAGTCAGAGAAACCAGTATCCACAAAGATTCGGAATTTTCAAGCGATTTTTTTCATACCCTGATTAAGCAACGCCTCAAAGGAAACGTTGGCGGTTGTCATTGGTTATTGGTTATTGGTTATTTCAATAACTAACAACTGACAACTGACAACTGACAACTAACAATTAACTAATTCTCGAATCCGCGCAGCCGTCAACTCTTCGACATTCGTGAAAACCGCTGCTGCACCAGCAGTTTTCAGTGCCGCAGCATAAGCCTCGCAGCGCACAGCATCATCCAAAACATGAGGCGGCAAAATTCCCGTTCCCAGCCAAACTCGATTTGGTTGCACTTCCCGCGCATTCACCACCGTGTAAATATCGGCAACAGTATCTCCCGCGTAAATCACGGGCAAATTTTTTTCTAAACCGTGCAGGTTTTCCAACTGTTCAATTGCCGCGAAAAGTCCAGCCGGATCGGGTTTTCCCGGTGCATCTTCCATCGCCACCAACACGGGGGAATTTAAACTCAGTTTCCCTGACAAAACATAAGCAGCTTCATCCCGCATCGCCCCGCTAAAAAAGCCCCAAAAAATGCCCTCAACTGTTAAATTTTCCAGGTAAGCCGGACTTAAAAGCAGGGGTTCGGTACAAATGTAACCAGTCCAATTTTTCTCATCAGGCCCGCGATAGCGACTTTGGAAAAAAGCCACTAATTCGTCATAGTTGAGAGCGAGTTCGTTTCTCGATCCCCCAATCTCCTCAAAATAACGGCAAACTAACTCGAAAGACGCCTGCCAGTCATTATTCCACACTCCCTCAGACTTCAGAGAATCGATTTCGAGAGAATTCGGGCGAAAAGCACCCGCCGTGAAATGCTCCACCGCATCCGCGATCGCCCGCCGGTAGGAACCCGACACATCCCGCACCACACCGTCAATGTCAAAAACTACAATAACTCTGTTCACAACTTAACCATCCTTGTACCTAGGGCGGGTGAGAACCCAAATTTTATCGGTTTCAAGCCAATTTCCGGCGCTAAAACCAGCCGCGCGACAAAAGTTTTAATCACTGATGACTCATTATTGAACAGAATGTGCTACGCTTAGCGATTGTAGAAATTTTTAACAAGTTCGATCGGAACCCTGGAGGTTTGCTTGTCCAAGTTCATCTTAAAAGTTCTCTGGCTAGAAGAGAATGTTGCCCTCGCCGTTGACCAAGTTGTCGGTAAAGGAACTAGCCCGCTGACATCCTATTTTTTCTGGCCCCGCAAAGATGCGTGGGAAGACCTCAAAAACGAACTAGAAGCCAAACACTGGATTGCTGACAACGATCGCGTCGAAATCCTCAACCAAGCCACAGAAGTAATTAACTACTGGCAAGAGGAAGGCAGACGGCGCCCGATGACTGAAGCTCAGTCAAAGTTCCCGCAAGTAACTTTTACCGGCAGCAACTAAGCCCAGCTTTTAGTTGCTACCCATATAAATTGCCTGTTATGGCTGACGGGGGGAACGAGAGAGGGGGAGAAGGCGAGAGGATTTGACGCTTTTTCCACCTCGCCGTGAAAGATAAAATTTGAATTCGCTACAGCTTATCTTGATACTAACTCCGATTTTCAGACTTAATCGGGTTTTGGGCTTGGTCGATCGATTTGAGATTAGAGATGGGGAATTTATGCAAAATAAAGCTCTAAAATCGCCTTTTCTACAATCTTAAAAATACTAAGCAACGAAACCAAAGAAATCTAAAATCGGCTTTTTTATACTTTTAAATTGTACAGTCAGCTCTCAACGGACTTCCCTCGAACCTCCAACCTCGATCCTCAAAATCCATCGGTTAAATCCGTTAAATCTTGTAGACGGCTTCGTTGCCGAACTTCATTCTTCCTTCTTCGCGGAATTTATGGGCGCCGAAAGTACAATCAACCAGACCGAACAGCTACCGCTGGTAGTAAATCCCGACATTCTCCAGCAAGCTATCCTCTACAAAATTAATACTCGCATAATCGCTCGCGGAGAATTAGTTTTCCCCTGCGTCCCGGGAATGGTAAGCCACTATCTCAAGGCGATAGAACAGCTATTTCGCACTCTCGACAGACCCCTGCCAGAAGACCGCAGAGACGAACTCAGCAAGCTTTTAGCCACCAAGTTAGAACAAGGCTACCGCACCTCCACAGCATCGATGCTGATCCTGCAATACGAATCAGTACAGCCGCCGCAAACCGGTTTAGCCTGCAAAGTGATTGTTACTACCTCAACAGTTGGAGAACAGTACAAAAGCTGGGTAGACACGAGAGAACCTCCGCTTTTCGGTTCTCATCCAGACGCAAAATTGATGACAACGGCTGCTAAATTGGGTACGCCCGATCGAGTGCGGATTTTGGACGTGGGGGCTGGTACCGGCCGCAATACCTTGCCGCTGGCGAGATTGGGCTATTCTGTGGATGCGATCGAACTAACTCCAGCTTTTGCAGAACAATTGAAAGCTGCCGTAACAGCCGAAAATCTTCCTGTGACTGTTACTGAAGGCGATGTGCTAGACCCCTTAATGCGGATGAAACCGGCCCGCTACCAGTTGGCAGTTGCCGCCGAAGTCATCTCACATTTTCGAGACAGCGATCAAGTACGGCTTTTCCTCGCTAAAATGTGCGATTCCCTGTGTCCCGGAGGCCTGTTGCTGTTCAGCACGTTTTTAACTGTCGGCGACTACCAGCCTGATGCCCTGGTGCGACAAGTTGCCCAACTCTCCTGGTCTACTTTATTTACGCCCCAAGAACTCGCCACCGCAATGGAAGGGTTGCCCTTAGTCCAAATATCCGACGAATTGGTGTTTGAGTACGAACGCCACCACCTGCCAGAAGGAGCCTGGCCGCCGACGCCCTGGTTTCCCAGTTGGGCCACCGGTCGAGATGTCTTCCCGATGGCGAACGGACGCCCGCCAATGGAATTGCGCTGGATTTTGTGTCGCCGAAGTTAAAAAAATCTGTCATTTATAGACGGACACAGCAATCAAAACCGTTGATCGGCGGTAAAACTTTCCTCATATATTTTGCTTTCAACAGCTTAAATCCGACTCGCTGTTAATATTGTGCTGCCGGCACAGAAAAATTAACAAAAATATATATTAAAATGTAAACAGAGCGAAGTTCGATCGTCCCTGGGTGAGAAACCCAGTGTCTGATTAGATCCAGCGCTTGCCAACCTTTTATTTTTGGCGAAAAATTGGGCGGCTAAGGGCAATCGAGCTTGAATAAAATTCGATCGCCATCTCAAGCGGTGCAACTAGAGTTAAGATGAATTCAACAAACCTATTCCTCGCGATAGATGACATTTTAAGGAATAGGATACGCCAATAGATTAGCTCGCTAATTAGCGATGCTCCTGAGAAACAAATATGCTTTTAACACGTCCACTACAAGCGTTTGGAGCAATCTTCAGGCACCAACCTTCTACAAATAGATCGTCGATCGAACAAAAAAGCATTAATAGTTACTTGGAGGAGAATATTCATCCCGCTGTAAACGAACAAATTGACTGGTATATCCAAATGGAAATGTTAATGAGTAACGCTAAATCTTCCTGCACCGATGAAGAGATTACTGCTTGGCTGCGCGGATTGCTGACAATTGCTTGGGCAGACGGCAACTTTGACGAAGACGAGCAAAAAATGATTGCGGATTTCACTCAGGATGAAGTACATCCGGTATCTTTTGAGGCTGATTTTGAACCCATTACAGCAGAGGAACTAGCCTCTGCGTTAGGGGAAGACACCGCCAAAGGTGAGAATTTTTTGAGGACAGCAGTAATGGTAGCCTTGGCAGACGGTACATACTCGCTCAGCGAAGACGAGGTAATCTACAAGTTTTGCACAGCTTTGGGTCAGAACGTCGAGGCGATCGAAGCTCTGCGACACACTATCGAAGACAGCAAGTGCGATCCGCAGGGGCCCAGCAGCCAAATAGTCTTTGATGCGAATGTCGCCCCCGTCGCCGGAACACCCCTTTCATCTCGGCTACCTAAACCTCACCAAAAAAATGTCCTGCAACCCGTCAAAGACTGGCTTGACGCCTGGGAAATTCACGACCCCAAGCTGGCACACTTTGTCTGCAAAATGATTCCGCCGCAGTGTCCGTTTGAGCGAGATGTCGTGTTATTCGGACGCAAAATCGTGCACATTCCGGCGATGTGCAAGATTAACCCGCTTTACGAACAGTTGGTAGGGATGCGCTTTCGAGCTCTCTGCTATTTGGCAGATGAATGTAAGGAAGATGTATCGTCATATTGTTAGTAGGAGAGGGTAATTGCGAATTGCTAATTCGTTCCTGGGCGCACAAGCTCTATCTGTAGGGTGCGCCCACAAGCAGTTTTCCGCTATAGTTAGCACGTTAAATCAGTATTTGCAGAACTCGTGTAATTAGCAATTGCTAATTGGCAGTAGAGGATTGGCGATGATTTAGAAACCTAATTTTTCCACAAAAAAACATTTTTACAGCTATCCGCCCCCTTATAAAAATTCGGCTTATTCAGTTTTTGTGCGTGAGTCCTGCTATTATTAAATCGGCTTTGATAATACTAATTAAACAAAAGTTTTGGTACAATTCTCAATTTTATACAAATTATTAAAAGCAGATTTAGGAGCCGGACACGGCAGTGCAGTTTCCCTACAGATGCTCTGGTAGAATCTCTGGCTCTGCACTACTTTTCAGAATTGGTATAATTATATTTCTCCGACAACAGTAAATCGCGACTAAACTTGGCTTTCGTCGGCCGACGCGGACGGAAGGAAAAGGGCAATATGGTACTTGGATCTGGTATCATAATAAGTAATGACTATTGACTGCTGACTATTGACTACTGACTAAATTATGCAATTTATCGATCGAGCAGATATTCAAGTCGCAGCCGGCAAAGGCGGCGACGGCATGGTAGCTTTTCGCAGAGAAAAGTATGTACCGGCGGGCGGGCCGAGCGGCGGCACCGGCGGGCGGGGCGGTTCTGTGTTTATGGTAGCGGTGGAAAGCCTGCAAACGCTGCTGGATTTTCAGTACAACCGGATTTTTAAAGCTGAAGACGGGAAGCGCGGCGCGCCGAAGAATATGACTGGGGCTTCTGGGGAAGATCGCACGATCGAAGTTCCCTGCGGTACAGTTGTTTACGACGCGGAAACTCAGGCAATCTTAGCAGATTTAGTGACACCCGGGCAGACTTTTTGCGTTGCCCAAGGCGGCAAAGGCGGTTTGGGGAATAAGTGTTTTCTGACCAATTCTAACCGCGCTCCCGATTATGCGATGCCGGGAAAAGAAGGAGAACACAAATTTTTGCGTTTGGAATTGAAGCTGTTAGCTGAAGTGGGAATTCTCGGGATGCCGAATGCTGGCAAATCCACGTTAATTTCAGCTTTGTCTGCGGCTCGCCCCAAGATAGCAGATTATCCGTTTACAACTTTAGTCCCGAATTTGGGCGTAGTCAGAAAACCGACCGGCGACGGTACTGTTTTTGCTGATATTCCGGGATTGATTGAGGGAGCTCACGAAGGTGCTGGTTTGGGTTACGAGTTTTTGCGGCACATTGAACGAACTCGGTTGCTGCTGCATCTGATCGATATTACCGATGAAGATCCGATCGCCAATTACGTCACAATTCAGGAAGAATTAAAGGCTTACAGGCGTGGTTTAGCCGATAAACCGCAGATTTTGGCTTTTAATAAGGTAGATGCGATCGACCTCGAAAGCGAAGAAATCGGTAATTTAATCAGCCGACTTAAAGAAATTAGCGGCGCTCCTGTTTTGTTGATTTCCGCTGTTAGTAGAGTTGGATTGGATGAATTGATGCAGCAAGTTTGGCAAAAACTTGACGAGATGAACGAGAAAGAGGCGGCGGAACTCGAAGCCGTCGCGAGTGTTTAATCGCTTTCCGGTTCCTGGAATTTCCGTGAATGGGTAGGTGTTTTTTTGAGGGGGTCAAATCTTTCGGCTGTATGGCTTGTGCGGCAAGGGTTTGAGCCTCTATGCTGAAAAAAACGGTTCACGGAAACGCTGAAATTATTGCTGTGTATAGCTTTGATGGTTGTTGAAAATTTTGTCTCTTGACAGGGCGGTGGCTGAAATGATATTTTGTAGGTGCTTCACGGAACTGTACCTTGAAAACTAAATACTGTAAGGCTTCTGGCACGGGCGGCCGAAATCAACCTAAACCCCTATCAGGGATTGAAACTAAGAAAGTTCCATTTTCAGCAATAAAGTATTGTGCCGAAATCAACCTAAACCCCTATCAGGGATTGAAACTCGGATACCGTGCGGGGATGGAAAATCCCGCCGGGGTTCGTGCCGAAATCAACCTAAACCCCTATCAGGGATTGAAACAAAAGGAAGCGTGGACTTGGCAAATTCTCTTAAAAAGCCGAAATCAACCTAAACCCCTATCAGGGATTGAAACCCCAATAATCACGACCATTGCGTGGGGCGGAATAGCCTGAGCCGAAATCAACCTAAACCCCTATCAGGGATTGAAACATTCAGCACCCCCTTGAGGTCGATCACAGCATCATGCCGAAATCAACCTAAACCCCTATCAGGGATTGAAACTTTCGGTAAGCTTCGGCGATCGACTTGGCAACTATGCTCTGAGCCGAAATCAACCTAAACCCCTATCAGGGATTGAAACCTACGGCTTGAAGGAAGGGGATTAACATAAGCGGACGCCGAAATCAACCTAAACCCCTATCAGGGATTGAAACATCGTGGATGATTACCACCCCATTGGAGCAATTCAGCCCCGGGCCGAAATCAACCTAAACCCCTATCAGGGATTGAAACTTTTATGAGGATTTTCGATTCGCTCTTTTTTTGGCCGAAATCAACCTAAACCCCTATCAGGGATTGAAACATCTGCAAACCTCAGCAGCGAATCTACGCAAGAAGCAAGCCGAAATCAACCTAAACCCCTATCAGGGATTGAAACTATTCATCATCTAAGCAAGCCCGGTAATTCCATGCCGAAATCAACCTAAACCCCTATCAGGGATTGAAACCGGCATCACCCAAAGCTCGATCGGCAAAGTACAAGGTGCCACCAACAAAGCCGAAATCAACCTAAACCCCTATCAGGGATTGAAACTCGGTAGCAAGTTGAATCTGTCGGCGCAGCCGCTTGCCGAAATCAACCTAAACCCCTATCAGGGATTGAAACGATGCCTTTTTCCCACAAGGGTCAGACAGCAGAGGAAGCCGAAATCAACCTAAACCCCTATCAGGGATTGAAACAATCGGGTGCGGAATCGCTGAGGATAGCACCGCATCCACGCCGAAATCAACCTAAACCCCTATCAGGGATTGAAACACCGTTGTATTTCGGCTCTCGGGTGGCGGTTTTTCTTGGCCGAAATCAACCTAAACCCCTATCAGGGATTGAAACTGGACTTGTCCCCAGACCTGCCTACATCAAATATAGCCGAAATCAACCTAAACCCCTATCAGGGATTGAAACTTACGGTAAGGCCTTGGCAATTCTGGAAGAAAAAAACGCAACGCCGAAATCAACCTAAACCCCTATCAGGGATTGAAACTATGATTCTGTTTGGCGCCGTCGGCTCATAGCTACTTACGAGCCGAAATCAACCTAAACCCCTATCAGGGATTGAAACGTGGAATTCTGCTTTAAAATGCCTCGGGCCATCGCCGAAATCAACCTAAACCCCTATCAGGGATTGAAACTTGAGGTAATAAGTGAGCGAGGAAATGTCATATTTCAGCCGAAATCAACCTAAACCCCTATCAGGGATTGAAACAAGCTGACACCCATAGCCTTCGCATTAGCCAAAATCAGCCGAAATCAACCTAAACCCCTATCAGGGATTGAAACAATTAATTATTGATTATTTATACGAATTTTACAATGAGCCGAAATCAACCTAAACCCCTATCAGGGATTGAAACGCTTCCAAAAGTCGATCGCCTGATGGGTTTCCCCCGTGTTCAAGCCGAAATCAACCTAAACCCCTATCAGGGATTGAAACATTGGCAAACGGCCTTATAGAAAGAAGTGGACTGAGCCGAAATCAACCTAAACCCCTATCAGGGATTGAAACGAACAGTGGGAAGATTTAAAGGTTGTCGGCGTCCCGCCGAAATCAACCTAAACCCCTATCAGGGATTGAAACGCAGCAGTGGGATGCCGATGACATTAAGCAAGTCGTTTAGCCGAAATCAACCTAAACCCCTATCAGGGATTGAAACGCCGAGGACGTTGATTGCTGCGGCCAATTTTGGGATCTCGCCGAAATCAACCTAAACCCCTATCAGGGATTGAAACATCGATGTCAATTTGATCGGCGTGGTTTACTCTTGTTGCCGAAATCAACCTAAACCCCTATCAGGGATTGAAACTCGCCTCGCCGGAGGCTGGCACATCAAACCAGGCAGAGCCGAAATCAACCTAAACCCCTATCAGGGATTGAAACGTATTTGTGATTCTAATTAGATCACTGAAAGTTTTGCCGAAATCAACCTAAACCCCTATCAGGGATTGAAACTCTTCGTACTCGTCGCTGCGGTAAGCTCCGGTGCACCACGCCGAAATCAACCTAAACCCCTATCAGGGATTGAAACCCGGCAAAAGCTAGGGCGACAACCAACGGAAAATTAGCCGAAATCAACCTAAACCCCTATCAGGGATTGAAACTCGCTCGGTAGCACAGAAAATCGGTAGTGGCTAATATTCGCCGAAATCAACCTAAACCCCTATCAGGGATTGAAACCGCTATGGGTATGCAGCATTTACACCCTATCCACTGCCGAAATCAACCTAAACCCCTATCAGGGATTGAAACTTTCTTTGTCTTGATTGCGGTCAATTATTGTAACGGCCGAAATCAACCTAAACCCCTATCAGGGATTGAAACGATGAAAAAGAAGGAGATATCGAGATTACAGTGCTTTCTGCCGAAATCAACCTAAACCCCTATCAGGGATTGAAACTAAGCCTGCCTCTAGTTGCTGGGATTCGGCGACAAACTCACCGCCGAAATCAACCTAAACCCCTATCAGGGATTGAAACTTTTAGCCCGCACTTCTACTTTCGATTTCGCACCTCGCAAGCCGAAATCAACCTAAACCCCTATCAGGGATTGAAACCGACGGGGGCTAGCCTACTGATTGACGGCCGCATAAGCCGAAATCAACCTAAACCCCTATCAGGGATTGAAACTGAGCTTAACCGGGGCATTTATTCGCCCCCAACTTTGGGGGGGGCTATATTTAAGCCGAAATCAACCTAAACCCCTATCAGGGATTGAAACGACGAATTGCCAGGGGAAATCATGATAGCCGTGCGACATTCAAGGCCGAAATCAACCTAAACCCCTATCAGGGATTGAAACAATGAAGTAGAGCCAATGCTAATCAAAATGGCGTTGAGTGCCATTGCGCCGAAATCAACCTAAACCCCTATCAGGGATTGAAACACAATGCGGATAGTTTTTCCTTGCCAATACTCTTGCCGAAATCAACCTAAACCCCTATCAGGGATTGAAACTTTTTTTAGGCAATTGGCACGTACCACTTTTTAAGCCGAAATCAACCTAAACCCCTATCAGGGATTGAAACGAAACTCCTCATTCTTGGCTAACAGTAACAATCCAAGCCGAAATCAACCTAAACCCCTATCAGGGATTGAAACCTTTAACTAGCTCACCTGTTGGGCATTGAATGTTGCCGAAATCAACCTAAACCCCTATCAGGGATTGAAACAGTAGATTCTCATCATTCTTATCTTCACTACAATACCAAGCGCCGAAATCAACCTAAACCCCTATCAGGGATTGAAACGTTCAAGGCTTAATTAGGAGTGAAGGAGGAAAGATTAAGCCGAAATCAACCTAAACCCCTATCAGGGATTGAAACGTACTTCTGTAACTCTTTCTGCAACCTGTGCAACCTGTGCGCCGAAATCAACCTAAACCCCTATCAGGGATTGAAACCCGCCGCCATAATCTTTCTGCGTTCCGGGCGAGCGCCGAAATCAACCTAAACCCCTATCAGGGATTGAAACTTATGGATGGTAGGAATCGGCGCTAGAAATAGCGATAAGCCGAAATCAACCTAAACCCCTATCAGGGATTGAAACTTTTAAACGAAGTAGTGGAAGAAAGCCTTAATCAAGGTTCCCCGTAGCCGAAATCAACCTAAACCCCTATCAGGGATTGAAACGACAATGAAAATCCCTCCAAAGATTCGCAGTCTATGTCGCCGAAATCAACCTAAACCCCTATCAGGGATTGAAACTATGGCTTTTATCCATTTTGCGTCTTTTCATTGCCGCTTGCCGAAATCAACCTAAACCCCTATCAGGGATTGAAACGCTGCATCACTGAAAAGGAAGCAGCGGTTGAGCCGAAATCAACCTAAACCCCTATCAGGGATTGAAACTTGGGTAAAACCAGAACCGAAAAAAGCAGTAGGTAAAGCCGAAATCAACCTAAACCCCTATCAGGGATTGAAACCAAACCTACGTAGAAGCAGCATGGCGTGGGAGTATGGCCGAAATCAACCTAAACCCCTATCAGGGATTGAAACTAAACGATTAAACGAAGTAGAGCGAAACCTTTGGAATGGAGCCGAAATCAACCTAAACCCCTATCAGGGATTGAAACTCGTACCAAAAATTGTCAGGCGCTCCAAAAGGCTGGCCGGAATCAACCTAAATCCCTATCAGGGATTGAAACTAACTTAATTGCTTCTACTTTGGGGTAGTAGGGGTCGTGGGTTCAGCCGGAATAAACCTAAAGCCCTATCAGGGATTGAAATTGGATTCAGTGCCAAAAAAACTTGGGAAATTACACTCGATCGTACAAGAAAATCAGCAAATTTTCTTGAGGCTTGGTATCGCTATTTTGGCAATTCAAACCGATGAGAGACTTCAGCAACTCCATTTTACCCAAGACACAATTAGCCTCGATTTGATGGATGGGCCAACCATTACCGTTCCTCTAGTTTCCTATCCCCGATCGCTGAATGCGACACCCGCACAGCGCCAGAAGTTGCAAGTATGCGGAGGTGGTGAGGGCATTCATTGAGAAGAAATCGATCGGGATCTCAGTACCGAAAGAATGTTGCGTGGATCGCCCCCTCCCAAAGCTCAATCAATGATTTCTCTAATCGGGCGATCGCTATTCCACAAGTTCAGCCCTGGCCGCATCAACACCAAGAAACCGGGTTTTTTACGGTTTCTGGGGCTGTAACAAAGTATTTCGTGAAAAACCCGGTTTCTGAACACCGGTGAGTAAGTCGGAAGTATTGTTAAATAGGGTTTGAGTTGCGAATTTGCCCGTTGTAATCGACTCTCACCCTTCCATCTTGAGAAACCGTAACAACCGTCTCTACAGTATAGACAGACGAACCAGGCTTGTAACCCTTAAAAGTAAAAGTCCAAGTTCCATCGCCATTGTCAACAAACGGCGATTCTTTAGAAGTACCGTGCATAGAAGCTTCAGCTCGATAGTTGCCTAAACCCCCATTAGCAATTTCTGCAGCTTGACGGGCTAAGTTTTTCGCCCGATTGAGTTCGATATTATTGTTAATCACTCTCACGCCGTCGGTCTCATATTCAGGAGCAGGACCGGGATTGCTCAAGGCGGGGGAGACTCCAACAGCTAAAGTTGAAAGCGCTACCAAACAAGCAAGTCGGATGTTTAGTTTCATAATACAAGCTGATTTATAGTTTGTAAACTCTACACGAGTTGCGCTAAAAAACCCGGAACAGCCACAAATTGTCTGAGCAACCTCCAAGCGTTGACCCGAGTCAAATTCTGTCACCTTGTTGCGGCGGGTTTTGTACTGAAATTGTTTGCGGATTGGAATATTTCACGTCTTACCCGCCCCGAAGTTGTCTTGAATATATAATAGCCTATCAATCGAACATCATATCAAGCATCAATTTAATTTTATTTAATCTTTAATTTTCACTTGCGAATCGGCTGGCGTTTCCCCACCGTTCAAATAGCGGTAACTCATCCGAGAAATATCCCGAATCAATGTTTGAGCTGGCTTCTCTGTTTCCGGCGAATGCTTCACCATCACCGCCACCAAATAACGCTTACCGTTCGGCAAATCCACCATCCCCGCATCCGCAAGCATTGTATCAATGTTGCCTGTTTTGTGAGCAATAATTGAACCTTCGCCTAAACCTTTCGGCAGCAAAGAAGCGTTTTGAGTTTGGCGCATGATTTGCAAAATGCGATCGCGCGATTTCACCGATACCAAATTCCCGCGATCTATCTGGGCTATGATATTAATCAAATCCTGCGGACTCGTAGTATTAGTTCCCTCCAAATCCGGCAAATTATTGCGGAGAACCGTCGCCCTCAAACCCCAATTGGCAAAATGCTGATTCAAAACCTCAGCACCTCCCAACAACTCAATCATCATATTTGTCGCCGTATTGTCGCTGACAACAATCATCTTTTTGGCAACTTCCAAAGCCGAATACTTCTTGCCCGGAGCGTCGTCTTGCATCTCCCCAGAACCGCCCACAATGTGTTCGGACTTCAGCGTCAGCATCTGATCTAACTGCACTCTGCCCTCTTCTACTGCTTGGAAAAAAGCTACTAAAATAGGTACTTTAATCGTGCTAGCTGAAGCAAAAGCAGTATCGCCGTTAAAATTTAAGTAGCTTCCAGTATCTAAATCGACTAGAAATACTCCGGCTTTCAAACTAGGATTTTCTGTTGCTAAAACCTGAACTTGCGTTTTCAAAGCTCCTAATTCTTGATTCAGTTGCAGCACTTCTCCCGTCACCGCTGCTGCAGATGCGCTGTCGCCTGCATCTGGGTTTTTCTCCCCTGTGGTGGTTTGTTCTTCTGCCGCTACAGTCGATGCTCGACTCACAGCATTCACCACAGACAGCAGCGTCCCGCAAATCACCGCAATCCCAACTCCCAAAATCAGCAAGCGAGTAGCGTACACCAACGGCGGCACGCTCCGAGGTGCAGAGCGTTTGCTCGGTCTCTGGCTCGCTTGCGGACGCGGTTTCGAGACTGGGGCTTTTTTGGTATTTGGGCGCGATCGCGTGCCTGGAATGCGAGCAGGAGGCTCCTGGGGGCGGCTTTCACGCGGCTCCGGGGGAGTTGCAGTCCAAAGCTCGCTGTTGGGATTGGTGGCGATCGAACTCACATTTTCCCGTTCGAGATTCGGGTTCGGAAAATCGAACATATCGACAGCAGCGAGGCCCTTTTTGCCTGCTTGGCGAGTCTTCGACGGGGAAATTTTGCTGGTTCTGGGTTTTCTGGGGTTAATGGCAGATCTGGGATCGGATAAAAAGTCTTGTGTAGTCACTTCTTCCGAAGGTGCGGGAGAATTGGCTCTAATTCTGCTGCCGCGGCTTGGTTGCAGTGGCAAAGTAGCAGGTTCTGGCGATCGAATTTCTGGATTGCCGTTTTGCGGTTGCGGAGGGCGGCGGCGGCCCGAGTTGCCAGACTCACTTGCTTTGCCGGACTTAGGCTGCTTTGAGCCGGAGTTGGGAGAGGATATCGAGGATATCACCGATAATATCGATCCTTTGGGAAACCGCTCTGCCACGTCTTACTCCTTCATCACTACTGTAAAGTTCAAGTTTAAGATTTTTCAGCTTGCCAGCCAATCAATTTTAGATTTTAGATTTTAGATTTACCCCAAAAGCTGCATGGTATCAGAAACTGGGTTTATTGCCCGCAAATTATCGCAAAGCTTAGGTTTTTAGTCAAGAAACCCTGTTATGAATGTGACAAGTGGGCGCAGGACTCTTCTCTGTGAAAAAAATCTTCAATGTCACATCCCCAATTATCACCATTTCTCCTAGCTATCCGTTTGATTTTCTGGCAACGCCCCATCCAGAGTATCAGAAACTGTATCTCGCGGGTAAGTTTTCATTGCCCATTCTGTTTGGCGGAGGACGCCCCGCAGCATGGCGACTTCATCAATTGTCAAATACGCCCTGTTGTACAAACGCCGAAATTTTTCCATCCGACTTGCTGCTGTGTGCGGCTGCAAATATCCAATTTTGAGTAACAGCGTTTCTAGTTGCTGGTAATATCCCTCTAAGTTTTCCAAGGGAGCACTGGTGAGGGAAATTGAGGGATTTTTTCTCTGGCTGGCTGTAAGTTGTTCTTGGTAACAAGTTGATAAATTATCTGTTGCATCGGGTATTGAAGAGGCAGGGCCTCTGGATATGCGTTCCCAAGCTGAGTCTGGGAACGAGGCATCTTCTTCTTCCTTCCCTCTTCCTTCTTCCCTCTTCCTTCTTCCTTCTTCCCTCTTCCTTCTTCCCTCTTCCCGATACAGTTCGTAGCAGCAGATAGCGACCGCTTGGGCGAGATTTAGGGAAGTGTAGGCCTCACTGGAGGGAATGCGGATCAGGCGCTGGGCGCGGTTTAATTCGGCATTGGTCAAGCCGCAGTCTTCTCGGCCGAAAATTAGGGCGCTGGGGGCTTCTAGGAGCCAAGGCAAGGCGTCTGCGGGCTGTTCTAGCTGTGTTGGCAACGATCGACAATCGTCTCCTGTAGTCGCGATCGCTCTGACAGACCCAACCAAAGCCGCCGGCAAACTCTCGACTACTTGGGCAGTTTGCAATATGTCGGCGGCGCGAACTGCCATCAGTCGCGCCTCTTCCCCTAAATAATCGCATTGGGGATTTACCAAAACTAATTGGTGCAAACCCATATTTTTCATGACGCGGGCCACAGAACCGACATTCAATGGGCCTGCAGGTTCGACTAAGACTATTCGGATGTTGGCTAATGCCGTTTCGAGCATTTTTATTTGGGGAGGTGTTAGGCAGAAATTGGTTGTTTTGTTTGTTTTGATTAAAATTTAATCACTAATGTAATGTCCAAATTAGCATGGCTAAGCAGCGATCGAAATCTGATTTACCGACAAAAATGTGCCCAGTGTGCGATCGGCCTTTTACTTGGCGCAAAAAATGGGCGGACTGCTGGGATGAGGTCAAATACTGTTCCGAACGTTGTCGTCGCCGCCGTTTGGCGGCTCAAGATTAAGAATTTAGGGCAAGTTGCTCGATCGAGGCTAAGATTGCAAAGGAAAAATTTTAGGTATTAGGTTATAAATTATGGCATCGCAACAAGTGCAACCAAAGCTAGTTATTCACGGCGGTGCGGGCAGTTCTCTACATAGTAAAGGCGGAATTGAGGCGGTGCGGAAATCGCTTTACGATGTTTTGGAGGAAGTTTATCCGCTGCTGAAAGACGGTGCAAGTGCCGTAGATGCAGTGGTGCGGGGCTGCCAATTGCTGGAAGATGACCCGCGATTTAATGCCGGTACAGGTTCTGTGGTGCAGTCGGACGGTCAAATTCGGATGAGTGCTTCGCTGATGGACGGTTTGATGCAGCGTTTCAGCGGGGCGATTAATGTTTCTCGCGTTCAACATCCGATCGAACTTGCTAAATTTTTGCAGAATTCGGACGATCGGGTTCTCTCTGATTTTGGTTCGGCGGAATTGCTGCGAGAACTTCAATTGCCGATTTACGATCCGATGACGGATTTGCGTTTGCACGAGTGGATGCAGGAACGCCAAGGCAATTTTAGCAAAGCAATGGCTGACGTGGTGGCGGAACCGGCGGGTATGGGTACGATCGGGGTCGTAGCTTTGGATGTTCATGGACGCTTGGCTGCTGGGACTTCGACTGGTGGCAAGGGTTTTGAGCGCATCGGGCGGGTTAGCGACTCGGCGATGCCGGCGGGAAATTATGCGACTGGAAATGCGGCGGTAAGCTGTACGGGGATTGGCGAGCACATTATGGACGAGTGTTTGGCCCCGCGAATTGTGATTCGGGTAACGGATGGTTTGAGTTTGAAAGCTGCTTTTGAGCGTTCTTTTGCTGAAGCTGACGATCGTCAACGGGATTTTGGGGCAATTGGAATTGATGCTAGCGGTGCGATCGCTTTCGGCAAAACTAGCGAGGTGATTTTGGGTGCTTTTCACAACGGTATGCAAATGGGCGACACTTTGGAAATGAGCAAGGGAAAGCTGATTTTTATTGCTTAAAAAGGATCTCGAAATTGTCAGTCTGCTGTTCAGATACCCGACTTTTTGAAGAATTCGGGTATCTCGATCGGCGTTAGTTTTATATCAAATCTGGTGGCATCAGAATGGATATTATCCACAGTCAGGACACGGCGCTGTGCCGTTTCCCTACAATTCATCGGGCGATGCTTACTCCCTTCCCGCCCAAAGAATATAGATAGAGGTAAAATGAAAAAAAAAGGGAGTAATAGAAATGAATCTGAGCCAACAATTGCGGTTGGTAAGGCTAGAGAAAAAGCAGTGGCAACGACTGTACTACAATAATCAGCAATCCTATATCAGGCAAAGGCTATCGGCAATTAGGCATCTAAGTGAACGAAAAAGTCGTGCAGAAGTGACGAAGCTATTAGGCTGCACAGATATAACATTGACAAGATGGGTCAAAACGTACTTAGAAATCCGGTTAGAGGGAATAGTCCAACCAATCAAGCACCAGGTAAAATCAAGACTGGAGCAAGAAAAACGGCAAGAATTAAAGAGAATGATTTTAGAGGAGAAACCAACAAAGTATGGGATAGACAGAGAAATTTGGACAGGAAAAATCAGGGCAGCGGTAATAAAGCAACGGTGGAAAGTAGAGCTAAAAACGTCGATAATCTCTGAAATTTTAGTCGCTCTAAATATATCTCATCAAAAAGCGCATCGAGATTAGGCAAAGGCATCGCCAGAGAAACAGAAGGAGTTTGTGGAAGTCCTAAAAAAAAAGCAGAAAGAAAGAGTGGGGAGAGAATAGTATTTTTTGATGAATTTGCAGTCACGAATCGACCAAGCCTATACTATGGATGGGCAGAAAAAAATACGCGACCAGAAGTGGCATCAAATGAAGGGAAAAAAAGAGACAAGCTGAATAGACTATTAGCGATAGATGCTATGTAAAGGAGTTTGTCAGGCTATCACCCACAGCCAAAACTGAAGATATAGCATTATATATAGGAGAATTGTCCCAAGAAAGTATCAAAGAAAAAGCGCATCATATAAGGATATTGTTGGATAATAATTCGACCTAGAGAAAGAAGAGGAAGAAATATTTAATAGCTGAACAAATAGCATTAGAGATAGAGGAAAAGATCACAGTAGAGTTAATTTATACACCAACCTACTCACCGAACTTCAATCTAGCAGAATATCTAATTCATTTACTAAGACTGAGGCTACTACACCATTTGCCAGTGGGAACGAGCATAGAAGAGGTAAAAAAACGAATAAAAGAATTATTTGAAACGGAACAATTGCCGACACAAAGTCAGATCGCAAAGACAATTCAGCAGATCTACAACCTGATTCTATAATCTGACAGCGGGAAGGGAGTACGATTGCATAAATAGCAATTTTTTCAGCCAGCCTTTAACTATCCAAATTCTATTCATAGATCCAATTGTATTGCTTAAATGACTCAAGCGAAGCATCTTATCGCGATTTATTGAACAGCTTGACAGCGCGTAGCGCCCGACGACAGGCGCTACGCGCTCGGAAACCGCTTCGCATAACTAGCAACTTGCGTTATTCGTCGTAGAACGAAAAGGTTCCTAGTGTACAAAGATTAACTTTATATTTTATACTTTCTGCCCCATCATCAAAAACAGCTTTGATATCGTAAGTACAGACATTCCGACTGTCGGAAAAAGTTATTTTTGTAGATTCTCCAGGTTTCAGTATATCTATACCAAGAAGGTCTTCCTCCCAATCATCTACTCCTGTGGGAGAGGTCTGAAATGTTGTTATATTAGTAGCCGTATCGTTAGTAATATTAAACTCCAAAGTTTCAGCTAAAACACTCTTTGCTGTCATTACGGATAGTGGTAAGGCTAAGGCCGTAGCAACCATTAAACTCTGAAGGATTTTAGCGATTGGAACTGAATAATTCATTGTCAAGGAAGGCAAGCTGTATAGATTTTTCATCATCAGAGTCTAGTGAGGGAGATTAGTAAAAACCGAAGTAGCCTTAATACTACAACATAAATAAATATACTTCCTCCTTAAGGAAGATGTCAAGAAAATTGCAGGGTGGCGAGGAGCTAGCGAAGCTGTTACCAGAGGCAAGATAGGCTAAAACCATTGCTGTGAAAGCTTTTTAAAACAAAACAAAAATTGTGTAACTTTTTAGACATTAATTAAACCACAGTCTCAATGGGGTTCAGCCGGGATACGCGCAAAAGAGGACAGGTTGTAAAATTTTGTAAAGCAAGGCAGTTGAAACCATTGATTTGTAGAGATTTTGAACCAAAAATAGTTTCAGTCGAGCCAGAAATTCTGGAAGCAGTCTGGCGATAACTCCGTGTAGCGAATAGTGTGTTGAATATTCTTGTGTCCCAGATAAGCCTGAATAGCTCTGGTGTCATGACCAATAGATGCTAGATAAAACCCACAGGCATGGCGTAACATATGCGGATGCACGGATAACCCTAACCCAGCAAGAGTGCCAGCGCGACTAATAATGTTAAAGGCTGTGGCACAGCCATCGGAGTTCCACGCTCGGAAACAAACAGGTAAGGGGAACTAGGACATTCCCGATATACGATAGGCCAGATAAACTGGCGATCGCCCCTCTGACTTGTTCGGGTCTGACTTCTAAATAAGCATGGAGTTGGCTGAGGTCTTGATGCCCACTAATTTTGGCGATTACTCTCAAAGGGATACAAGCATCGGACATTTGCGTTAATGCAGTCCGTCTAAATGAATGGGTACTAACACCTTCTAAACCAATATTTTTACAAGCCATTCGCAGAATTAAGGCAGCGGCATCTCCTGTTATGTGTCGTTTACCCCATCTACCAGGGAATAAATATTGCTTTCCGGCTTAAGGAAAATATTTAGCCAGCAGTAATCTTAGGTCTTTCGCTGTCGGTATGGTTCGGCTTGCCAGTTGACCTTTGGTATTTTATTTGCGGATTGTTAATTCCGCTCTAATCTGGCTTTTGCGGTCGTAAACATCGACACTCAACATTTAGAGGGAATAGTCCAACCAATCAAGCACCAGGTAAAATCAAGACTGGAACCCGAAAAACGGCAAGAATTAAAGAGAATGATTTTAGAGGAGAAACCAACAAAGTATGGGAGTGACAGAGAAATTTGGACAGAGAAATTTGGACATCAAAAATCATGGCGGCAGTAATAAAGCAACGGTGGAAAGTAGAGCTAAAAACCTCGATAATCTCTGAAATTTTAGTCGCTCTAAATATATCTCATCAAAAAGCGCATCGAGATTAGGCAAAGGCATCGCCAGAGAAACAGAAGGAGTTTGTGGAAGTCCTAAAAAAAAATATCAGAGAGAAAGAGTGGGGATAAAATAGTATTTTTTGATGAATTTGCAGTCACGAATCGACCAAGCCTATACTATGGATGGGCAGAAAAAAATACGCGACCAGAAGTGGCATCAAATGAAGGTAAAAAAAGAGAGAAGCTGAATGGACTATTAGCGGTAGATGCTATGTAAAGGGAGTTTGTCAGGCTATCACCCACAGCAAAAACCGAATATCTAGCATTATATATAGGAAAATTTTCCCAAGAAAGTATCAAATAAAAAGCGCATCATATAACGATATTATTGGATAATAATTCGACCCATAGAAAGAAGCTGAAGAAATATTTAATAGCTGAACAAATAGCATCAGAGAGAGAGGAAAATATCACAGTAGAGTTAATTTATACACCAACATACTCACCGAACTTCAATCTAGCAGAATATCTAATTCATTTACTAAGACGGAGACTACTACACCATTTGCCAGTGGGAACGAGCATAGAAGAGGTAGAAAAACTAATAAAAGAATTATTTGAAACGGAACAATTGCAGACACAAAGTCAACTCGCAAAGACCATTCAGCAGATCTACAACCTGATTCTATAATCTTACAGCGGGAAGGGAGTATATCCGAGCGAGGAAGATTGATTATTTTGGGGTAGGGAAACGGCAATGCCGTGTCCTCATTTTTTATTCCTTAGACTCAGAAATCAAGCCAATTTTTTCCTGCAATCTAGTAAAAATTAATTCACCATCAGTTACTTTTACCTGAGCAATTTGCTCGGTGCCACTAGCAATTTTTTGTTTGAGTTCTGCCAGAGGCTTCTGTTTCACTGCAATATTTCTTTCTTCTGGCAGTTGCATTGTCTGGCCCCCTCTAAAAAACCTTAAATCAATTATAGTCTAATAATTTAATCATCGCCATTTAACTCTCTCATCTTAAATCCTCAGTTGCCAAAGTTTAACAGTACCATTCTCCCCGCCGCTGACGAGAGTTTCGCCCAAAAGCCCGATCGCCACCGCAGAAACAGGGCTAGAATGTCCATCTAAAGTGTGCAGCAATTCGCCGCGAAGATTCCAAAGTCTAACAGTACCGTCAAAACAGCCCACTGCAAAGTATTTCCCATCCGGGCTAATTGCGGCGGCGGAAGTGATGCGAATTCCTGTTTGCAGGGAATGCAATAATTCCCCTGTTTGCAAATTCCACAGTGCGATCGTTTGGTTGCCGTGAGTGACGATAATTTTGCTATCTGGAGTAATTGCAACATAATTTTCGCTGCCAAATGTTCGCCTCACTTCTCCCCCCGGCAGTTCCCACAAAGTGACTGTTGCCCGACAGAAACCGCTGGCTGCGTTGAGGCCGCTGGCTACTAGCATTTTGCCGTTGGGACTCAGGGCGATCGCACTTATGTCATCCCCTTGATAGCCTTCCAAAACTTGCAGCAGTTGGCCGCTGTTGAGGTGCTGAAGCTTGATTGTGCCGCGGGTGGTGCCGATCGCCAAAATTTGCCAGTCGGGGCTGACAGCGACAGATTCGTGGCGGTGTACGTCTGCCAAACGCTTCAGCAGTTCGCCGTTTTGCAGGTTCCAGAGTTTGACTGTACCCGCGCGCGATCGCGTCAGCAGCGTTTTGCTGGCGGGGCTGAAAGCAACTAGCAACACGGCTGTTGAATGTCCGAAAATCGTCTGCTGCAGTTCACCGCTGTGCAAACTCCAAATTTTCACTGTACTGTCCTCAGATCCCGTTGCGAGGAATTGTCCGTCGGGACTGATAGCCGCAGACAAAATCCTGTCTGAATGGTGGAGAGTGGCTTTTAAGATGGCGCCAGTTGAGGTTTTTGGCTGCGTTTTATACCCTGCTATTTCCAGCCAGTCGATCGCATCTCTCCCATTTTTGAGAGCATTTCGGGGTCGATTTGTCAATAATTCTATGTATCTGTACAAAGTTTTTGACAAATCAACTTCTACACCTTTGATTTGTTTGTTGAGAAAAACCGCAATTTCGGCTGGGCTGTAGCCGCACAGCAAGCCGCAGAGATGCCGCTTTTCTACAGGTGTCAACCCTCTTCTGGTGTGGGGGGCGAATTGTTTTTTGGCATTTGCCAAGTCGGTGTAAAGCTTTTGAATGTCCCAGCCGTTGCTTGCGCGTGCAAATGGTTCTTCTGGTGGATCGAGGGTAGAGGGTATCATTTGCGGCAGTCGCGATCGAGTTCCTAGTCAAATTCCTAACCAAAATCCTAACATTCGCTGTGCGCGATCGAAATGTTTTCACCGCTAATCTATTTTTAACACAGCCAACAGGGGAAAAAGTTTCAAGTTGAAAGTTTGCCTCAATCCTTAGCTTTACAGTTTGTAAAATAATTCTACATTAGCGGGAGAAACAGAATGCCTGGTATTGCGATCGGCTTATTTTTTATCCTAGGTTTAGTTTTAAGTCTTGTTGGCTATTTTTGGGGATTAGTTCAAGCTTTTGGAGAGGAAACTATTTGGGGAGTGCTTTACTTGCTTGTCCCCTGTGCCGCCTTAGTTTTTTATATAAAAAATTGGCAGGATCGAAAAACCAGAAAAACATTTTTAATTAAATGTAGTGGTTTACTAATGTTTGTGTTAGGAGGTGTTACTACTTCAGTAGCTTATGGCGCAAATTTTGTAAAAAGTTCTCAATCTGGGCTGAATGTAGAACTGAAGAATAACGACCAATCGTCTTTTTATTTTCCTGCGTATTTCAACACTTCTCCCTCAGAAACTCAAGAATTATCTCCGGGTTCTGAGTCATCTCCTCAAGGTTCTGCTGCGCCTGGTCAAAAATATGACTTCAAACAATCGATGAAACTCGGCTATACCTACTACGGGCAGGGAGACTATCAAACGGCTTTAATCAATTTTAACCGAGCTTTACAGATACGTCCGGGCGATGCTTATGTTGTCAAGGCTGTTTACAACACCAAAAGTGCGATCGTCCAAGGCAGCGTCAAATAAGCCGTGCCTGAGAAATTGCGTACAGCGGAAAGATTAGTAATTCGCCTTGTTTGTAAAATCAAAAAATAAACTCATGAAAGTTCTCAAGCAAACACCAAATGAACTAATAATTCAAAATTCTAGCGTCTGGGATGGTTGGCTATTAATTTCTCCCTTCATCGTAATTGGGTTATTACAGATTATCTTGGCGTCAAATTGGATAGGCGGAGGCATATTTCTGCTATTTTCACTGTTTTTGTTGGACGGCGCGATAGAGGAAATCTACATTTTTGATAAAACTTTTGGCAAAATGACTGTTAAACGATGGGGTTTGTGGCTTAATGATGTTACCGAATGCTCAACTCGCGAGATTTCTGCGGTGGAATTAGACGAAATAGCAGATAGCGATGGAAATCGTAGCTACTATGTTGATTTGTTGATGTTGGGGGGCGCTCTCATATGTTTAAGAAGCCATTCACTAACAGAACAATACAAAATGGCTGGCTTGATTCGCAGCTATACCTCTACCAGCGATCGTGGCACGCTTAGCAACGCAACATATTTCCCGTGCAAGTCCGTGAAGGGTAGCTATTTCGTAGGGAATCGCCCAAATCAATAAGTAACGATAATAGGGAATCGCCCAAATCAATAAGTAACGATAATTAGGTAGGTGCATATAAACTTTACAATATAAAACTTTATAATGTAACAGAATGTAAACCTGCTCTCACCTTTGCGATTACTTTCCTTCAGAGCGCGAAAGCTAACCTTTCACTCGCAATTACATAATTAATATATGTTTCAGATTCATCTACTTTAAATAACGGAAAGCTATCTTAAACGCAGGCGCAGATAAATTCACGACATTTGTAGTTCGCCAGACATTTTAGTGCTAATCTATTAGCAAAATAAAAGGGTCATGGCATAAGACGACTTCAAATAATATATAACTTAACAATTCGGCGGCTTGGGGTCAGGAAGTCGATCTGTAGCATCATTTTTGGAATCAAAAGGTAAGATCAATGAAAATAATCAAGCAAACAGCAAGTGAATTGATAATTCAGACTCAAAGCATATTTAATTTTTGGCTCCATAGTTGTTTATTAATGACACTTGGACTGATCTCGCTGACTTTTGACTATCATGCAGCAAGTCTGAGCTGCCAGCGATTGCAGGCAAAACAAGGAAAGTGCCAGATTGTGCGATCGAATTTACTGGGGTCGAACATCCAAGACATTGAGCTTGCTTCTTTGCGGGGAGCTAAAGTTGAAAGATGCGGCTATAAAACCAGAGTTGTACTTTTGACTTCTGTTGGCAATGTTCCTTTCACTGCTAACTCCACTAATTGGGGCAACCAAGACGCTGTGGCTTCTGACATCAATTTTTTTGTTAAAGACGCAAAAGATCGATTGCTGCGCTTAAGCCAACACGAGCACTGGTTGGGATGGACAGGAGGCATATTTTTGCTCGCAGCAGTCGGAGCGATCGTGTTGAGGAATAATGAAACCTACAGCTTCAATGGAACTTTAAACACGTTGACTATTAAACAGCGGGGTTTGTTCGCACGTAAAGTAATTCAATATTCTCTGTGTGAGATTTATGGCGTGGAAGTCGAGCGAACAAAAGATCGGGATAATGACATTTGGTACGAAGTCAGACTGTTAGTTTCTGGAGGCTCTCGCATATCCCTGCCCAACACTATGAGTCCCTACGAGCAAGAAAAAATCGCCAAAGCGATTAACAACTATCTGCACCAGCAAAAATAACAAAAAATAGCCGAGCGCGAGAAACCCGATTTCTCAAGCTTGCGGACTTACGCAGAAACCGGGTTTTTAACCAAAATCTATTCTAGAGCGCGATCGCTCCTGTTATAAAAACCCGGTTTCTTTGGTATCGATCGCGCAACTCGCGATCGCGTGGAAACTCATCATCAAAAAAGTGAACAATTGTTCACTTTTTTGGTTCTTTCAACTTCCAACCTGGTTTGACAACTTGCCGGGAACGGGCAATTACTAAACAATCATTTTGCACATCTTCCGTCACTACAGAACCCGCCGCTACAGTAACATCTTCCCCCAAAGTTATCGGTGCAACAAGTACGCTGTTAGAACCCGTTTTAGTTCGATCGCCTATTTGAGTTTTGTGCTTGTTTTTTCCGTCGTAATTTGCCGTAATTGTCCCAGCACCGATGTTGACTTTTTCTCCCAAAGTCGCGTCGCCTAAATAAGACAAGTGAGCGACATTAGTTCGATCGCCTATTTGAGTATTTTTCAATTCTACAAAATTGCCGACGCGACAGTTCGCCCCAATTTCTGCGTGTCCTCGCAGGTGTGCGTAAGGGCCAATTCGCGAATTTTCGGCCACACTACTGTCAGAAACCACCGAATAAAGCACAGTCACATTTTCCCCAATTTGACTGTTTTCGATCAAACTGCCGGGGCCGATGCGACTCCCAGAGGCGATGGAAGTATTTCCCCGCAAGTGAGTTTGAGGTTCAATTACCACATCCGGCTGCAACTCTACGGTATCGTCGATCGTGATGCTGTTGGGATCGAGCAGCGTTACTCCCGCCGTCATCCACTTGTCCTTTACCCGCGTTTGCAAAATATCGCAAGCTGTGGCTAAATGTTTGCGATCGTTAATTCCCAATATTTCTTGATAATCTTCGACATCCACCGCCATCACCGGAGCGAGGAAATTTACCGTATCGGTTAGGTAATATTCTTTTTGGTCATTGTCTGCCTTCAATTCTGGCAAAATTTTCTCTAAATCCGGCCAGTGAAAGCAGTAAACACCTGCATTAATTCGGTGGTTTTGCTTTTGAGCTTTTGTGCAGTCGCGGTCTTCGACAATTTGCTGGACTAAGTTTTGACTGTCGGTAAATACTCGCCCGTACCCTTGAGGATTCGGCAAATTAGCTGTCAATAAAGTAGCAGAGTTTTGGTGCTGTTTGTGAATTGCCATCAATTCTTTAATAGTTTCTGCCCTCAGCAGAGGTACATCCCCATTTAAGACCAGCAAATCTCCTTGAAATCCTTCTAAGTGAGGTAGCAATTGTTGGATAGCGTGACCGGTTCCCAATTGTTCGGTTTGTTCGACAAATTCTAGGGGAGAATATTGAGGATTGTCCGGTATTTCTTGACTACCCATCAAAGCTTCTTTCACGAGTTCGCCTCGATAACCGACGATGACAAGTCGCCGGGAAATTTGAATTTCTTGACAACTTTGGAGGACTCGCTCAACTAGCGATCGACCGGCCAATTCGTGTAGAACTTTCGGCAAGTCAGATTTCATGCGCGTGCCGCGTCCAGCAGCTAAAATTGCTATTGCTACCATTGTGCGATCGACTTTTTTGCTATAAAAACTTGAATATTGACTAACTGATGATATCACTCGCTGTCCGTCGATGGCACTGCGATCGCACAATTTTTTAATCTCAAATCTCGAATCCGCGCGATCGAGGCTTTTTCCAGCCGGATGTCGGTTTTAGAGGCTATGCTTGCGATATCTGGACTGGCGCGCCCGGTATCAAAAACCGGCGTTGCAGCAGCAGTATTTGGCGGCTCAGCGAGAGGACTTGCATTCCTGACTACAAACCTGAGCTCGGCTTTTAGCAAGGAATTCAAGTCCTTCCCCAAGGGATGCGAGGGGGAGCGAGAGTGATAATTTGCATCTTAGGGCTTGGATTTGCCACCATATATTATACTATTCGTTGAATTTCAGTTATGGTGTTTTCAACTAAAAAAATTATTTCTGCCTTTTTCATTGCTTCTGCCTTCTATAGCAACCGCGCCCGACGGTGAGGACGTTCTCGCATTGCTGAAACCCTTGTGAAAAATTGCTTATTCGTTTTTCGTTCTTCGTTCTTCCTTCTGCTATACCTTCTGCATTATCAGGTGTCCAGCTATGACAGAGCTTAATTTTCAGGAACTTGCCAAGCAGGGAAATCTCGCCACTGCGATCGCATCTTGGCTTGACAGCCAGTTGCAATCTGAAGGCATTACAGCCTCGGCAAATCTCGACGGCGATTGTTTGGATGTAATTCTTGAGGCCGAGCAGGTACCGATAGAAGATACGTTAGTTGATTTTGTCCGCACCGAGCTGACGAATTTGCAGCCGGATTCGATTCGCAAAGTGAAGGTTGAGGGGCGACAAAGCGGTCAGATTGCTGCTGCTTGGAGTCAAGAGTTTAGTTTGGAAAACAGCAATTTTGAACCACAGAGCTTTGCAGGAGAATCTGCACCAAATACTGCGGTTGCTAATATCGACGATCGCACAGAGATGGAGAGCAATATTGAGGAGGAGAAACTGCCGGAACTTGCTGCATTTGAGAACCGACTGCGATCGACTTTTATTGTGGTTGGGCTGGTGACAGGTATGTTGGCGATCGCCGTGGTGGCTTTTGTCGGTAAGATTTTGAACCAATCAGCAGCAACTGCGGGGAACAATCTAGATGGAACAGCAGATTTAGCAACTGCACCAGATACTTTTCGAGAAGCCGTTAACAGCGCACTCCAAGCAGCAGAATTGGGGCGAGCAGCAAAAACCAAGGAAGATTGGACGACAGTTATCGATCGCTGGCAAGAAGCGGTCTCACTAATGAGAAGAGTACCAGCGTCTAGCCCCAACCATCAACTAGCTCAGGCAAAAGTGATCGAGTATCAGAAATATCTGCTTTACGCTCAAGAAGCAGCAGTAACTCCCCCTCCGCCAACTCCAACTCCCGCAACAGCCGAAAAATCACCTTCAAAGAAAGAAACTCCTAAAAAATCCAATTCTGAACAAAGAGCTGCGGAGAAAGAAACTTCTAAAAAATCTCGTACCGACAAAGCCGAACCCGAGAAAAAAGCTCCTTCCCGATAAATGTTAAAACATAGATGTGAAAAATTATGACTGACAACACTTTAATCGTTTCTCCTGAATGGTTAGCCACCAATACCGATAACCCGCAAGTTGTAATTATTGACTGTCGGTTTTCCCTCGCCGACCCAGAATTAGGAGAAAAACAATATCAAGAAAGTCACATTCCCGGATCTTTCTATTTAGATTTAAACCGCGACCTCGCGAGTTCTGTTGGCAAACACGGCGGTAGACATCCGCTGCCAAATATTGAAGAATTAGCTGATAAATTGAGCGCGATCGGCATTAATTCAGCAGAAACTTTAGTCGTCGCCTATGACGATTCGCGGCTGGCTTTTGCGGCTCGTTTGTGGTGGCTGCTGCGATATATGGGACACAGCAAAGTCGCTTTGTTAGACGGCGGTTTCAGCGGCTGGAAAGCTGCTGGATATCCGGTAACAAATATTTTGCCAGAACCCCGCGAGGGTAACTTTGTTGCCCGATTGCAGCAGGATTTGGCGGTAGATATTGAGGCGGTGAAAGAACGCAAAGACTTGCCGGGAAAGGTTTTGGTTGATTCGCGAGAAAGCGAGAGATATGAAGGTTTGCGGGAGCCGATCGACCCCATTGCAGGTCACATTCCGGGTGCGGTTAACTATCCTTGGCAAGGGGTGACGGATGAAACTGGAAAAGTGCGATCGACCTCCGAACAAAAACAGCGGTGGACGGAATTAGAAGAAGCGGAAGAAATCATCGTTTATTGCGGTTCCGGCGTGACAGCTTGCGTTAATTTACTGTCTTTAGAAATCGCTGGGATTCCCGATGCTAAACTTTATGTCGGTAGCTGGAGCGACTGGTGTTCTTATACCAATTCTGAAAATTAGCATCTGTAGGGACACGGCAATGCCGTGTCCCTACTTTTAATAATTTGTATCTAATTGATGATTAGAGGAAATAAAATAATACCCTAAAAATCAAAATAAATATAAGGCAAACCGCCTTCGGGAGCCAACACCCAAACCGCATACAAACAAAGCGGCACTAACACCAATTTCATCGGCCAATTTAACTCTAATTTCAAACCCCGACTCAACGCATAATTCCCCAGCATCCCCACAGCCAAAGCAGCCAACATCCAAGTTAAATGCACTCTTTCCAAACCCAAAGCTTCAACATAAACTTTATCTGCAAACTGCACGTCAGCAGTGTGGCCCCACAAATGCGAAATCGCCCATCCAGAATCCTTTAAATCGGGAAGGCGGAAAAATATCCAACTACCAAAAACCATCGCCTGAGTCAACAGCCAACCGATCGCAATCCCGATCGGATTCTCCCACACAAACTCAATCCGCAACCGCTTAAACACCACATCAGTCAGCCGGTGAACCGCCAAAGCCAAACCGTGCAAACCCCCCCACACAATAAATCCCCAAGCCGCCCCGTGCCAAATTCCCGCAATTAACATGACGAGGGACAAATTCAGACAAGTGCGCCACAAACCGACTCGCGAACCCCCCAAAGGAAAATACAAATAATTGCGCAACCAATCCCCTAAAGTCATGTGCCATCGCCGCCAAAAATCGGCTATGCTGGCACTAAAATAAGGGAAATCAAAATTTGGTGGCAAATACCAACCCAGCAGCAAAGCAGTACCGCGCGCCATGTCAACATAGCCACTAAAATCGAGATAAAGTTGCAGCCCGTAAGCAAAAATCGCCAGCCACAAATCCTCGCTACCCGCCCGCTGCAAGTTGGTAAAGCTTAAATCGACATAAATTCCCAAGTTATCTGCGAAAAGACCTTTTTTTACTGCACCGAAGGCGATCGTCCAAAGTGCCTCAGAAAGGCGATCGGGCGTCGGAAAATTCTGGGTTTTCAGTTGATAGATCAAGTTGTGATATCGAGTAATCGGGCCGGAAATCAGTTTTGGAAAAAACAACTTGTAAGCAGCAAAGTGCAGCAGCGAAGTAGCAGCCGGTGCGCCTCGGTACACGTCAATCAAATAAGCAATGCACTCAAAGCAAAAGAAACTCAATCCCAGGGGCGCGATGACATGACTTTTCACCCAGTCAGCACCGTCGAGAGCAAAAGGCCAATTTAACACAGTGCCGATCGAACTCAATAAAAAAGGCACATACTTAAAGCCCAGAAGCAGCAACACATTCAGGCAAATTCCTATCCACAGCAGCCACAAACGGCGGCGGTTCCAAGATTCATTAGCAATCCGCCAATCCAGAGGTTCCCCAATCGCCATCGCCAAGCAGTAATTAAACAGAATGCCGACTAACAGCAGAGGAATGTACCAAATTTGCAGCGAAGCGTAAAAAATCAGACTAGCCACCAGCATGATGAACAGCCGCCACCACCGAACCGGAACCAACCAGTAAGTCGCAAATAAAACTAGCAGAAACAGGGCATATTGAAGGGAGATGAAAGTCATACCATTTTAGATTTTAGAGTTTAGATTTTAGATTTGGGGATGGCTTACTCTGTAGGGGGTTTGGATGTTGCTTACAGTTGCCTTATTTTTTTAAACAGGTGTCATTTTTCACTAATAAATAAGCTCTGATCTTCGATCGAGACACGCCGCCGCACCCAAGGCGTGTCAACAATCCGGCTAAAACGCTCTGTATCTCTCATTTTTACCGCAGCCTCCATTTCCCTCGCATCCGCCTAAAAAAGGGGAATTTTGAAAGTGCTTCCAGTTCCTCCCTTCTTAAGGTAGGGGGGAGCGAGAATCGCTCAACTAGCGATATTTATCAGGGATTTTAGCCGATCGCTGGCACGAAAAAAGGCACTGCCTAAGTCCGTACTATATGGTCGGCAACTGAGAACTGCTATATTTTACAGCACCAACGTTAAATGCTGTTACAAATTAAATAAATATTGCCTGCTATCAAACACTACCAATTTTAAAAAGTCTTGCTACAATCCTCCATCTTATACCAATTATTAATTCTCGCAGATATGCGTAAGGACTTAGGCTTAGCCTAAGTCCCTACAGATGCTCGCGTACAATCTATATATATGTCGCACTACTTTTCCGAATTATTATAAATTAACTGCTGGCTTAATGAGAGCGGATTTAATTAGAACGATCGCCTGCTGGCGGGAGGTATTAGTTTTAGAAAGGATCGCAACTGTATCGGCAGATAAATCCTTCTATTCTCAAATTTCTAAATCTTTTTAAGTTATCACGATAGCAGGTATTTGACAAGTAGCCCGATCCTATTTCAACTCTTCCAAAACTTCAAATCCGGTCAGCTCCGGCATTATCATGTCGATAAAAATTGCGATCGGTTGCTCAAAAAGCAACCGATCGCAATTTTTCAGCTTCGTTGGCGGCTTGGATCGCAGTAGAGTGAATTTGTGCCAACAAGTTTTTCAGCAAATGTCGAAAAACTATCTTCATCCTCCCCAGTCAAGCCTTTTGCTGCTGAATCCGGCGCTGACGAGCGAGAATTTGCGCTCGCCAGGGGTATTTCATCTCCCTTAGCAGCGGACGTTTCCAAAGAGTTTTCTTCCTCTCCAGCATACACGATCGGCAGTTTGACCAAAAAAGTCGAACCCACTCCGGGCGTACTGGTGATTTCAATACTTCCCCCCAGAAATGCCGCCAGTTTTTTGCACAGAGACAATCCCAATCCTGTGCCTTTGACGCCCTTCTGCAAGGGATTTTCTATTTGGACAAATTCTTCAAAAATCCGCCTTTGGTCGCGTGGGGAAATGCCAATCCCTGTATCTGCCACTGAAAAAGTAATTGTTTCCCCGTCTCCTATTTCCGCAGCAACTCGAACTTCGCCTGCTTCAGTAAATTTGAGGGCATTAGAAACCAGATTGCGCAAAATCTGAGAAACTTTTCCCTCATCGGTTGTGAGGGTTGGAAGTTCTAGAGGCGCTTCAAAAATCAGAGAAACGGGCGAGTTTTGGGGAAGCAGGGGGCGCATCATTCCTCGCACCGCGCTGAACAAATCTTCTACTTCAAAATCAGCCAAGCGAACAGTTAGTTTTCCGGCTTCGACTTTGGCTAAATCTAACGAATCGTTGACAAGTTCTGCGAGAGACTCAGCGGATTTGCATATGTAATTTACTTGCTTTTCCTGTTCGGCTGAAAGTTCTCCGTCGAGGCGGTTTAACAATACTTCGGAAAGCATCAGAATTGCCGTTAGCGGAGTGCGAAACTCGTGGCTCATATTGGAAAGAAAGCTGGTTTTGAGTTCGCTGGCGCGCCGGAGAGATTCGGCTTTGTCGTTCAATTCGGCGTAAAGTGCCACGACTCCGCGATTGGTATCTTCAAGTTCTAGATTTAATTGTACGAGTTCTTCTTGACGCTGGCGGAGTTCGTCTAAAGTGCGCAGTAATTCTTGATTTTGCTGCTGAATTTCGGCGTAGGGATCTTCGGGAATTTGGCGCGCTAGTTTGTCAACTAATTGATTTAGTTCGATCGTACTCAGCGCAGGCATATGTTTGGAAAACTGCTTAACTAATTGTACGGCTGTTCCGCGATCGGGCGCAGAATCGATTTCCACCTCGTCCATCAACCGTTTCGCTGCTGCTAAACCGAGTCCCGCGCCGGTTTGCGATCGAAAATTGGGGCTTAACACAGCCGGTAAATCAGCAATTCCCGGCCCCGTGTCAGAAATCCGAGTCCGAAAAATTTGGGGTGATTCCCCTTCCACAATGAATTCTACTTTGCCGCCGCCTGCATATTTGAAAGCATTGCGGGCAATTTCGGAAACTGCTGTGGCGATGCGGGTTTGTGCTTGGGAATCGAATCCCAGCCCTTTAGCAATTTGGCGAGCTCTTTGGCGTACTTGTACGATGTCTTGTTCAAAGCGGACTTCCGTCGTCAGGATTGGGTAACTCACGCTGCTTCTCTCATCTTGACTACTATAACTGTCATGTCATCGCGAGTGCGTTTGAAGTCCCGGTAGAGCACGGCTGCTATTAATGCAGGATGTCTGGCGACTAAACCCGGGTAGTGGTTTAAATTCCACTGCGCCGCCAAACCGTCGGAGTGCATGATTAGTAGGGACTGCTGCGACCAAGGATAGACAAATTCTGCTACTTTTCGCATCATATGTCCAACTGTGCCATTATACGAAACCATGCTGCGGGTTTGGTTATCTGTGACCACTACACCGCTGATATTGCCAATTCCAGCAAAACAAACTGTTTGTTGGGTACGATCGATTTGGGCGATCGCCGCAGCCGATCCTCTGGTATTTTTTAAAGCAGCGTGCGCCTTCTCTAAAATTGCTTTTGGTCCGAGTTTGGCGTTTTCCCCAAATACGCGCACTGCTTCCCGCGACGCTTCCTGGGCCAAATCCCCGTAGCCGAGCCCGTCAGCAACTAAAATCAGGTTTTTGTCCAGATGATTTTCCGTCGCCCAGGAATCGCCGCAAATTTGCTCTCCTACTTTCGGCAAGTGGACCACCCCAATTTCCAAGTAATTCCGGTCTTGGGAGGCTTCCTGGCTATTTTGGGTCGGTTCCAGCCGCATTAATAAGGCCGTCCCCAGTTTCGGTACAGAATGAATATCAAAAAATGTAGAGAGGCGTTTAATGGCGCCGAGTCCCGTTCCCGGGGTTCCCGCTGTAGAAAAACCGTCCCGCAGACACTGGCCGACATTTGCCATTCCGGGCCCTCGGTCTAGCGCTACTATTTCAATGCTATACCCTGCTGCTGTTTTTAAGGTTTGCAGCAAAAGTTCTCCTTCGCGGGCGTGCTTGACCAGGTTTTTTGCGGCTTCGGTGGTAACAATTGCCACTTTACCGCGATCGGTCTCGTTAAATCCGACTTCGGTCGCGAGGGCGACTGCGATTCGTCGCGCTTCTCCGACTTGACTTTCTTCTGTTACGGGCAGGGCTATCGCATCTATCATTATTTTGTAGTTCTAACTTAAGCTGGCGCGCATTGAAAAACAAAAAATTCAGCAGTCGTTCGTGACCTCAGAAACCCGGTTTCTTCCTAGATTTCTCCTCACCAAACGCAAAACTCGTAGAATAGAAACCGGGTTCCTAGCCCCCCATGCGTCAGCAGCCATCAGTCATTAGTGACCTCACAAGCCCGGTTTCTTCCTAGATTTCTCCTCACCAAACGCAAAACTTGTAGAAACCGGGCTTCTAGCCCAATCTCTCCCCCTCCCAATCTTCCTCACCGCCAGCGGACGATCGCAATTTTAGTCCCCTTACCCACTTTGGAAACAATCTCAAATTCGTGCATCAACCGCTTAGAACCACTGAGACCCAAACCCAAACCGTGATTAGAAGTATAACCGTCAGTCATTGCCAATTCGATGTCTGGAATTCCCGGGCCCTTGTCTTCAAATATCAGCCGCAGCCCTTTGCGATTACCTAATTGGAGCGTTTCGAGAGTTACAGTTCCCCCTTTGCCGTAGTCTACAGTATTGCGGGCGAGTTCGCTGGCTGCGGTAACGATTTTTGTTTGGTCTACTAAACCGAATCCCATTGCTACAGCCCAAATTCGCACTTGCTGTCGGACGTGGACTATATCGGATGACGATCGGATTTCTAGTGTCTCACGTTTTGACATGGCTACTCTACTAAAATAGAACTTCTCGACAAAACATAGGACTTATGCTTATCAACCCAGTTTCTCGTCAGAAATCTTGAGCTTGTCAACAAGGTATCTACAAACAAACCAGATTTCATTACTGCATATGCCTAAGTTATGGGACAATTTATCGACTGCTTACGCTTTCTCGTCAGGAGGCCAACCCAAAGATTTCCGCAACAAAATCATGCCCTTTTCAACGCTTAAAGCTGTGCGAACTCCTGTCAGGGAAAGCCCCAATTCAACAAGGGTGATCGCAACCGCTGGCTGCATCCCTACAACAACTGTTTCAGCATCTAAAATTCGCGACATGGTGGCGATATTGTTGAGAATGCGACCGATAAAAGAATCTACAATTTCCAGGGAAGATATTTCTATTAAAACACCTTTGACGCCTGTTTTGACGATGCGGTTTGTCAGGTCGTCTTGGAGCGTCATTGCCAAGCGGTCGTGCATATCTACTTGAATTGTTACTAGCAGAAATTCTCCCATTTGCAGAATCGGTATCCGTTCCATAATTTACCTATTTTTGACCTGTGAATTAAACTTTTAGACGCAACGACAATATTTTTTATTTTTCCTCTTTAATATTTCTTATAGTTAAACCTTGGCGCTGCAAAGCGACTTTAAAAGCATCTGCCAAAGTAGCTTTTGTCAGAATATCTTGCAAGTCAACTCCCAAATGAACTATGGTTTGAGCTATTTGCGGGCGAATGCCGCTGATGATACACTCAGTACCCATTAAACGGGCGGCAGCGACAGTTTTTAATAAATGTTGAGCGACTAAAGTGTCAACAGTCGGCACGCCTGTAATGTCTAAAATCGCAAATTCCGAGCCGGTTTCCATGATTTCCTGCAACAGAGTTTCCATGACTATTTGAGTGCGGGCACTGTCGAGAGTCCCGATCATGGGTAAAGCGAGAATTCCTTGCCAAAGTTTGACTACGGGTGTTGACAATTCGAGCATTTCTTGCTGCTGGCGTTCGATGACTTCTTCGCGAGCTTTGAGAAAGATTTCTGTCACCCAAAGGCCTAGCTGGTCTAATAAACTGGTGGAAAGCCAAAGTTGTTCGACAAGTGCGTCGCGGTTTTGTGTTAGTTCGTGACAAAGCCGATCGAACAATGGCTTTTTGAAGCATAAAATGAAACTCGCTATCTCTGAGGGAGTAAAGCCTCTCTGAACGCGCGATCGCGAAACTTCTGCTAGCAGGAGCCGCATATTTTCCCATTCGGGTGTCTGGATGTCGCTAAAGTTACCGTGCCCCACTGCAATGTGGAGCAATTGCAGGAACTCTTGACACTCGGAGCGCAATTCTTTGGCTCTCATCAAGTCGTCCCGCCTCAGTCCGGTATTTTGCAGTTCTTTGAGCCAGTCTGCTAGTAACTCTGCTTTGTGTCTTTGTAGGATTTCCGCGATCGTGTTATTGCTTGTGAGTTCCATTAAAATTATCTCCTGCGTAACAATTGGGATGAAGTTGTACGAGCGATCGCACTTTAGTATTTTTTGATGGGGCAACTACTGAGTTTAGCTCACTGTTTGCTGTTTTCGATCGAGGGTTAAGTACCTAATTGCAAAATGCGTTTAACGATCGCACTGGTAGAACTCGGAACTTCTATTTCGATCAAGGAAATCTTGCCGCCCCCGGCGATAACTGCCGGTGCTTCCGGCAGAGTTTCCAGTTGATAGTCGCCTCCTTTAACGTATATATCAGGCTTCAGGATACCGATCAGTTTAGTTGCTGTAATCTCGGAAAAAATTACTACGGCGTCTACTGCTTTGAGGGCTGCCAACACTTCGGCTCGCTGATTTTCCGGTACGATCGGGCGAGGTGGCAATCCCGGCTGCTGCGGTTTGATAGCTTGTACGCTGGCGTCGCTATTCAAGCCCACCACGAGCGATCGCCCCAAATTTTTTGCCGCCTGCAAATAGCGGACGTGGCCAGCGTGTAGGATATCGAAGCACCCGTTAGTAAACACGATCGGACGCCAGTTGTCCGGATCGGATGCGATCGATCTTTCAAGTTCTCTCAACGTGTAAACACCAGAAATCATTGCAGTCATTACCAACAAATTTGAACAGCGATAAATGATCCTACCAAAAAATGTGATGCTTTGCACTTTTGCTATTGAACAATCAATCACTCAAGCTGCCAATAATTAGTAGTGGGCGATGAGTAATTGGTAATTAGTAATTGGTGGCTCTTAAGCAATAAAGAAGAAGTAAAAATAATCTTCGGCTTCGCGAGCGTATAAACAGAAGGAAAAAGGAAAAAACAGCTACTCGTGTATCTGTGACTGCCGTATCGTGCTGCTGGTAATTGGACGTTAAAAAGGTTGGGAAACAATTATTTATTCCACCACTCTCTTATATCAATTACTATAAGACAGGGGATTTAGTTCCACGGCCTCTGGCAGGCGATGGGGTAGTGGGAGCCCTAGGGGGTGAAACCCAACGAAACGCGCTCCTCCTGTGTCTATTATTTCTGACACCGGGGCGGGAGCGAAAGCTAGTTAAAAGCTGGTACTCAAGCGTGCAGAGCTCATCTTTAAGCTGCATTCGTCAGACTATAGAAGAAGCCAGCAGTTGCTTGCTGCAGTTTCTGGGCGCTATCTTAACCAAGCTTTACAGCCACCCCAGAACCGTGGCGCCTCTTCCAACTCTGCATATCTGTGCAGACACTCGACCCAAAGGGTCGCAACCGCAGCCTGTGAAAACCCAGAGGAAAGTCGAGGTGGGTACCCGAAGCAGCTATTTTGGTGGAAAATAGCTTGGAACTCGTTCAACAAAATCCACTCAACTACCCCCTTGAATCTAACGGTGTAGAATTATCTCACAGGAATTATGAAAGCAAGTAATAGCCGTCAATTTTCTTCAGTAGCTGCTCGAACTCTAAAAGTAGTCGGGATTATCTTGATTCTCTCTGCTTTGCTTCAGTGCATTGTTCTGTCGCTGCCGGGAGAAACTTCGGACTTTCTCAATCGAGGCTGGCAGCTTGCCGCAGCAATTCAAATAGTTGACAGGGGCATTATTCCTTTGATGGGTATCGCCCTGCTGATGACTGGCTTTTGGGTGGACAGCAGCAGTGGAGTCTCTATTGAGCGACGCAATGTTTGGCTGGACTTGCGATTCTGGGCGCTGTTGATTTCCAGCTTGTTAGGCCTAGTTTACCTATCTCTGGTTCCCGTTCACCTCAACAATACTCGTTTGGAACTCAAGGATGCTCTTGCTCAAGTCGATCAAGAAGCGGGACAAGCGGAAGGTCAACTTGAGGCGCAAATTAAAAGCGATCAGTTTAAAGCTCAGGTAGAACAGCTCAAAGGCCAGCGGCGCACCCAGATAGCCGCGCTGCTGCAAGACGACGGGAAGCTGCAACAAGCACTCAAGAGTCCAGATGTTCCCAAGGAATTGAAAGCTGTGCTTCAGGAGTCGAAAAATGACCCGAAAGCCCTCGACAAGTTCCTGGAACAGCAAGCTCAAGAACTGCCCGCTCAAGCTCGCAACGAGATTCGCAGCCGCAAGCAACAAAAAGAGAAAGAGTTAAGAACTCGATCGAGAAATTCGAGTTTGCAGACGGGAATCAACAGTTTGTTGTTAGCGATCGGCTACATTACTGTTGGTTGGACGGGATTGAGAAGTATGGGAATTCTGCGGTTCGGCCGCCGCAAAATTTGACCGGCGCTGGCAGGGATTGCGCTGGTCGAGACATCCCTGAGAAATAGTTTGTTTACCCAATAGTTTGCCATTACTGAAAGCTGGGAATGTTCTCAATTTATATTCTGACTTACAACGAAGAGATTGATATCGCCGCTTGCATTGAATCGGCGCTGCTTTGTGACGATATCATTGTAGTTGATTCTTTCAGCACCGATCGCACCCTTGAGATTGTTCAGAACTATGCCGTGCAAACAGTGCAGCACCGCTTTGAAACTCACGGACGCCAGCGGACTTGGATGCTCCAAGAAGTCCCCTGCAAGTACGAATGGGTTTACATCCTCGAAGCTGACGAGCGGATGACGCCTGCACTGTTTGCTGAATGCTTAAAGGCGATCGAAAGTCAAGAATATATCGGCTATTACGTAGCTGAAAAAGTAATATTTATGGAGCGCTGGATTCGCCGCAGCACTCAATATCCCCGCTATCAAATGCGCCTGTTTCGCAAAGACCGAGTGTGGTTTACTGACTACGGCCACACTGAACGCGAAGTCTGCAACGGGCCTACTCACTTTTTGAAGGAAACCTACCCTCACTATACTTGCAGCAAAGGTCTTTCCCGCTGGATTGAAAAGCACAACCGCTACTCGACTGACGAGGCGGCTGAAACTCTCCGCCAATTAGAAGCGGGTCAAGTAAATTGGTGGGGTTTGTTGTTTGGCGCGTCGGAGGTGGAAAGGCGCCGCGCTTTGAAAGATTTTTCTTTGCGCTTGCCTTTGCGACCTGTGGTGCGCTTTTTCTATATGTATATTTTACTCGGCGGATTTCTTGACGGCCAAGCGGGATTGGCTTGGTGCACGCTGCAAGCTTTTTATGAATATCTAATTTTGCTGAAAGTTTGGGAAATGAAGCATCTTCCACTGCCAAAGTTAGAGGTAGTGGCAGAACAATCTCTTTCAGAAGTAGTAACAGTTGATTCGCCTAAAGTTTCTTATAATCTTGGCGCTTCCGATACTCGAAATTAAAAATTGGTAATGGGTAATTGGGAATTGGTATGTAGCCATCCTTTCGTCAGTTATGAACGTGGTTCAGGCACGCTAGCCTGAACGGGCTACGAGTTCCTAAACCGCAACTCATGCAAGGATTGCTATAGCAACCGCCCATCACGGTTATACCATTTTAGATTTTAGACTTTGGGGTGAGCGCTCAGTCGAACGATTTTAGATTTTCAATTAAAGAATTGGCAATGACTTATTCCGTAATGGTTTGAAGCTTACCTACAGTTGCATTTTTTTAAATGGTGTTAGGACGTTCTGGCTCAGAGCACAAACATGAGCGTTTAATTACTTCTTCCTTCTTCCTTCTATCCGTTATAGCTTTTTCGATTGGCGATTAAAGAATTGGGAATAAACTACTGCATAAGGGTTAGGAGCTTGCATAAAGTTGAATTATTTTTTGAAAAGTGGTATTACACCTGTTAAATCCGAAGAAAGCTAATTCGTTGCTGAACTTTATTTTTTAGCCCCAACAACAAAACAGAAAAAAACCCGGCTTCTTGGGTAAACCGGGTTTCTGAATACCCTCAAAGTTTTAGAATTAAGAAAGTTTTGATTGTGAACTCAAAACTCTCACCACTCAAAACTCAAAACTATTGAGAACTACGCAGCGCAGTTTTTTCGCGATCGATCTTTAAAATCAAAACACCCAAAGGCGGCAAACACAAGTCGATCGAGTAAGGGCTGTTGTGGAACCACCACTCATCAGTCCACTTGCCTCCCAAATTCCCCATATTGCTACCGCCGTACTCCCGCGCGTCGCTGTTAAATAACTCCGTATAGAAACCCGGTTCCGGCACTCCTACCCGATAGTGAGAGTGCGGCTGTGGTGTAAAATTGCACACCGTCACCACAAACTCGTCGCCATCCTTCTCTCGGCGCACAAAGGCCACGACACTGTGCCGGTTGTCGGTGCAATCAATCCACTCAAACCCATCCTCAGCAAAATCTTGACTGTAAAGTGCCGTTTCGCTGCGGTACAAATTGTTCAAATCCTTAAAAAACAGCTTCAACTTTTGGTGCGGATCGAATTGCAGCAACTGCCACTGCAAATCTCCCCAAACGTTCCACTCGTGCCACTGACCGAACTCCATCCCCATAAAGATCGTTTTCTTTCCGGGATGAGCAAACATAAAAGTAAACAAACACCGCACGTTTGCAAACTTTTGCCATTCGTCCCCTGGCATTTTCCCGATGATGTGAGCCTTGCCGTGGACTACCTCATCGTGGGACAAAGCCAGCATGAAATTCTCGCTGTGGTTGTACCACATACTGAAAGTTATGTTGTTCTGGTGGAACTGGCGGAACCACGGGTCCATGTGGAAATAGTCGAGCATATCGTGCATCCAACCCATGTTCCACTTCAGGTTGAAGCCCAAACCGCCTACATAGGTCGGCCAAGATACCATCGGCCAAGAGGTAGATTCTTCGGCGATCGACAGCGCACCTGGGAAATAGCTAAAAATGACGTGATTCGCCTGCCGCAGAAAATCTGCAGCCTCGATATTTTCGCGACCTCCGTACTGGTTGGTCAACCATTCTCCGGGTTCGCGGCAGTAATCCAAATAAAGCATCGATGCCACCGCATCTACGCGAATCCCGTCGATGTGGTACTTGTCAAACCAGAACAGAGCGTTTGATACTAGGAAATTCCGCACTTCGTTGCGGCCGTAGTTAAATACTAGGGTTCCCCACTCTTTGTGCTCGCCCTTGCGGGGGTCGGCGTGTTCGTACAAGTGAGTTCCGTCAAAGAAAGCCAAACCGTGGCCGTCTTTCGGGAAATGTCCCGGTACCCAGTCCACCAGTACGCCAATGCCGTTGGCGTGGCACTGGTCAACAAAATACATGAAATCTTCAGGTGTGCCGTAGCGGGAAGTTGGGGCAAAATAACCGGTGACTTGATAGCCCCAAGAACCGTCGAAAGGATGTTCGGCGATCGGCAGCATTTCGATGTGGGTGAATCCCAAATCTTTAACGTAGGGAATCAGCCGATCGGCCAATTCCCGGTAAGTCAGAAAGCGTGCCCCGGGATTCAGTTCCGAAACCTGCACGGCGGGTTGTATTTCCCCATTTGGTAGCACGGCGGGTTCGTCAGTAGCGGCGTGCAGCCAAGAACCGATGTGGCATTCGTAAACCGAAACCGGCTGCGTTAGTTGGTCTGTGTGCCGCCGCTGTTCGATCCAAGCGCTGTCGTGCCAAGTGTAGGTGCTTAAGTCGGTGACAATTGATGCTGTTTTCGGTCGCACTTCTTGCTGGAAACCGTAAGGATCGGACTTTTCGTAGGGATGTCCGTCTTGGTTTTTCACTTCGTATTTGTAGTGAGTTCCCACTTCTAGTCCCGGAATAAATAATTCCCAGATGCCGTTTTGCGATTTCCGCATTTGATGTTTGCGGCCGTCCCAATAGTTGAAATCTCCTAAAACAGAGACATTGCGAGCATTCGGAGCCCAAACGGCAAAATATACTCCTGCGACGCCGTCTACGTCGGTGAGGTGGGCCCCGAGTTTTTCGTAAATCCGGTGGTGGTTGCCTTCTGAGAATAAGTGAAGGTCAAATTCTGTGAGTTTGGGCGATCGAAAGGCGTAGGGGTCGTAGATAAAGCGATCGTGTTCTCCTTCTTTGACCCGCAGTTGATAGTTTGCTAGCTCTGGGGTTTCGATCGTACATTCAAAAAAGTGAGGGTGATGATCTGATTTCATCGGGTATTCGGCCCTGGCCTCGGGCACAACTACCGATACCGAATCCGCATTCGGCAGATAAGCTCGGACGACCCAGACTTTTTTGCCATTTTCTTCGATCGCGTGGGGGCCTAGCACTTCAAATGGATCGTGGTGCTGATTCCAAACTATTCGGTCAATCTGTTCAAAGGGGACGGTCGCGGGCATAAAACTACTTACCTCAATCTTTTGACTAAATGGCTTTCAAAACCTAGAGCGGCGCTGCACTTTACATTTCGATACATTTTTGATCGCTAATCCTACCACTGATTAGCATAATTTTGCCGGCCGCGGCTCCAGTGCGCGCCCTTGCGCACACAGCAGGCAATCTTATTACCTTGCCGGCAGCCGAGCTGGGGTTTTACTGCTAACTTCTAAGTATAGAAATATTAAAACAAATTGAAAAACTTATATTTTCTCTCAAATATCCTTGACTTTTTATCAAATATGTGATAATCAATTTTTTTCCAAACTATTGTCGATTTGTGGCTGCCGGAGGGTCAAGGAGAGTATGTGTTGGGGAGCAGCTAATCATTGAACAGGAATTTTCAGGCAGGGACATCGCCCGATCGATAGACTTTCAAATCCCGGAGGCTGGGTTTCCCCACAAAGTCCGTGAATTTGGGCAATGCGCTCAACCAGCCAAGGATGGCCAAGTCGGTATTGAGGAATCAAAGCTAAAGCACTCAGCAGGGCGGCAGCAGCAATATCTGCCACGCTCAAGGAATTTCTTACCAAATAGGCTCCATCCTGCCAGCGACGGTGCAACCAATCTAAAGCAGCACTCAGGCGTAACGGGAGCGAGTTTTGCCGAGGCAGGGTTAATGCCAAACTGGCGGCGCGCGAATTGAATCACTAACTGGCTCTAAACAGTGGGGCCGATTTGCTTGCCCGCACCGGCGCGGAACTCGCAGTAAACAAATCGAGTAGCCATGCCGATGCTTTCATCGAGCCAGTCTTCAAGTATCCAAGCCTGAGCTTGCTTTTCTCTCGTCTGCGGGCAACAGCGGTCGGGAAGGAAAGCGAGACTCGATCGAGTGCAAAATTTGCGTCGAGTCTGCGATCGCCTCCGGTTGACCTTCGAGTTGAGGCAGCAGCACTGGCACTGTCTTCAAACCTCCCGTCAGAGACTTGAGTTTCAAAACGTGCAGGCCGGGAGTCAAATTTTCAACTTCAAAGGGGATGCCCTTGTAACCGAGCGCTAAGCGGACTTTGCGGCAGTAAGGGGATGTACGGAACTGTAGTAAAAGCATCAGACTACAACTAACACCCAACTTGAGGCCTAGACCTCTGAGATGAAAAAATGCGAGGAGCGAACGATTTTTCACCTGGAGGCTAGGCTCGTTGGGCAAACACTCTCGGATCGCCCTAGTTAGGGAGACGTTCTAGGAGAAGGGGAAGCTTTTCCACCAGCCCCAGCTCCACCAGCCCCAGCTCCACCAGCCCCAGGAGTGGACTTTGGAGATGGAGTAGAAGCAGGAGTAGTAGTAGTAGTGCCAGCGCCGCCAGTGCCACCAGTGCCACCAGTGCCGCCCGGAGTGGGGCTAGAGCCACCGCCGCCGCCGGTATCTCCTCCGCAGGCGCCGAGGGCTACTGCCAAGCCCACGACCAAAGTCAAACGAATTAATCCCTTGTTCATAAAAACTCCTTAAGATTGAAAACCCATCGCAAGGAAGGGAATAGTGTACTTCAGAAACAATGCTGGCACGAATAGATCAACGATTCGCTCGTTGATTACAATACTGCATTTATTAATAAATTTCACATGGATTATCGCTAACCGGCAAAGATTTCTTTTTTTTTTGCAAATCCTGAAGTCAAAGAGACCGGTGGTAGGATGGGTTTGTTGGCTTGTGAGGTATCTTTGGTAAGGATGGTAAGGATAACCCATCGAACCCAGATTGCCACAACTGGCGCTCGTCGAGACAAAAAACTCTTAAGCTCAATCAAGCTGAAGCTACCCCACTTTACGTATTGGTGAACTCTATGACCGCTGCTATCAGATCCCCGGATTCTCCCCGCTCCCGATCGACCCGCAAACCCGCTGCTGGCGCAGCCAAAAGCAAAGTTACTTCTCTTGCCCGAGCTAGGCGGGCGAAGACAGGCCCGGTATTGCCCAACTACTCGCCAGCAGACGAACAGGCTCAGGCTCGGCAGTCCGCATCGGTGCTGAAAGTCATGCCAGCTCGCCAGCAGCAGCCAGTGTGGTTGCGATCGCTCCTGCAGGCACAGCGCGCCTCCTCAGTGGCAGCGCTTATGCTTTTGGGCGGTGCTCTGAGTCTCTACGGCTTGACTGTTTACGGCGAGCAGCGCTGGAGTCAGGATTATCAAAAACTGGAAACTCTGCGCCTCCAGGAACAGCAGTTGAGTGCTGCTAGCGAAGTCTTGAAACACCAACTTGCTAAAGAAGCCCAAAATCCAGAAACCGGTTTGGCTCCGCAGAATCCTGGAAACACGATTTTCTTGCAGCCGGCCCCTGAAACCCGATCGCCCTTGGCGGCACCAAACTCTGAGCCCGCTCTCAAGAATGGAGCCGGTGTGGAAACACCGCTGGGCTATTAAGCCTGTGTCAAAGCGGAGAGTGCCCTCCGGGCCTGAGTGTCCGAGGGCCTGAGAATTTGAGGATCTAATTTCTTTTTTGACTTTTTTGCAACTCGCGATCGATTTCCTTGTTGCAACCGGAAGTTAAAAATTAAAACTTATTAACACGGCTTCAAAAAAAATGCAACTGTAGGTCCGATCCAAACCTTGATAGCGATCGCTCATTCCCAAGTTTTTAATTTTCTATTATAAAATCAAAAATCTAAATTCTAAATTCTAGAATGATCAAACTTGCTATTGAATTTTTAATGCCATGAGCTACGACCCCCGTTTTGACCGCTACAGATCGCCGGACTTGAAACGCCCAAAACCGTCGGGCGATTCCCTACGGGATAGCTTCGCCGCGCGTACTGGATGGGGAAAAGAAGCCAAACCTAGAGCGAACGGCAGTTTCGGCAGATCGCCACAACAGGCGGCTCGACCTTGGGGGCGGCCGGTGGAGCGTTTAAAACCCAGGAGGTTCCGGTTGTGGGCCGTGTGGGCGGTGTTGATGCTGGGGGGGCTGGGGCTGGCTGTGAATTTGTTTTATTTGCAGGTGACGCGAGCTCCGGCGCTGCGCAAACAAGCGGAGCAGCAGCAAACTCTCAAAACTAAGCCGTTTGTGCCGAGACGCCCGATTGTTGACCGCGCGGGGAATGTTTTGGCGATCGACAGACAGGTGTACACGCTCTACGCTCACCCGAAGTTGTTTAACCACTCGAAGGCGGAAGTTGCTGCTAAATTGGCTCCGATGCTGGCGATCGAACTGAGTCCGGGTACTACGTCGGAAACTGAACTGCTGCGCAGGTTTAATCTGGGTGAAACCGGTATTACAATTGCGGATTCTCTGCCTCAAGAGGTGGCGGATCGCATCGGCCAGATGCAAATTAAAGAGAGTCCGGTGGATGGCCTGGAGTTGCTGCGCCAGCAGCAGCGTTTTTACCCGCAACAGGAGTTGGCGGCGGATATCCTCGGTTATGTGGACGGGGAACGGAAGGGACAAGCTGGGGTGGAATACAGCCAGCAGAATTTGCTGGAACGATCGATGCCGTCGATTCAGTTTAGCAGGTCGAGCAATGGGAATTGGGTTCCCGATCGGCTGACGGCGGGATTTGTGCAGCTTGATGACTTGAAATTGCAACTGACGATCGACAGTCGCTTGCAGCGGGCGGCGCGAATGGCTCTCAAGGAAAAAATGAAGGAGCACGAAGCGAAGCGGGGCACGGTGATCGTGATGGATGCCCGTAACGGGGAATTGCTGTCAGTGGTAGCGGAACCTTCTTATGATCCGAATCAATATTTTAATTTCGATTTGTCGCGCTATAAAAATTGGGCTGTAACTGATGTTTATGAGCCTGGTTCGACTTTTAAAGCGATTAATGTGGCGATCGCTCTGGAAGCGGGTGCGGTGACACCTAATACTGTGTTTAGGGATGAAGGTCGGATTTACATGGATGTCTGGACTATCCAAAATTCCGATTACCAGCAGGCAGGCGCGCGCGGCCCTTCAACTGTTACTGAGATTTTGAAATATTCTAGCAATGTGGGGATGGTACACGTAATGAGAAGTATGAAAGCTTCTCTTTACTATCAAGCTTTAGAAAAACTCGGACTCGGACAAACTGCAGGAACTGATTTGCCTTTTGAGGTAAGCAGCCAGCTTAAAAATCGAGAACAATTTATTAACTCTCCGGTGGAAGTTGCTACTACGGCTTTCGGGCAGGGTTTTTCGATTACTCCGATGCAGTTGGTGCAGCTTAACGGTGCTTTGGCTAACGGCGGCAAGTTGGTCACTCCTCACGTTGTGCGGGGACTTTTTGATAGGGACGGTGAAGCTTATTGGAAGCTTCCGAGGCCGGTTCCGAAGCAGGTTTTTTCGCCGGAAACTACTAAGCAGGTGTTAGAAATGATGGAAACTGTGGTTGATGGTGGTACGGGGAAAGCTGCACAAATTCCTGGGTATCGGATTGCTGGGAAAACGGGGACGGCTCAAAAAGCTAATGCTGGTGGGGGTTATTCTAAGAACGCGATTATTACTAGCTTTGTGGGGATAATGCCTGTGGAGGCTCCTCGGTATGTGGTTTTGGCGGTGATTGATGAGCCTAAGGAGGGTTCTTCGGGGGGTACGGTGGCGGCGCCGATTGTTGAGTCGGTGATGGAGGCGCTGATTTCTATTGAGAAGATTGCGCCGAGTAAGAAGTAGTTGATTATATTATATGTGGTGTCATGAATTGATATCGCATATAAGCATCGACCACACGGCTATGGAGGACACGGCAGTGCCGTTTCCCTACTCGAAAATAATCGATCGCCCCCGAGGATGTAACGAGCGACAACACGGCAATTGAGGACAGGGCAATGCCGTTTCCCTACCCCAAATTTATCTATTAATTATTGTAGGGACACGGCACTGCCGTGTCCTGATTTCTATCGAAAACACGGCTGTGGAGGACACGGCAATGCCGTTTCCCTACCCCAAAATTATCTATTAATTATTGTAGGGACACGGCACTGCCCTGTCCTGATTTCTATGGAAAACACGGCTGTGGAGGACACGGCAATGCCGTTTCCCTACCCCAAAATTATCTATTAATTATTGTAGGGACACGGCACTGCCGTGTCCTGATTTCTATCGAAAACTGTGGAGGACACGGCAATGCCGTCTCCCTACCCCAAATTTATCTATTAATTATTGTAGGGACACGGCAGTGCCGTGTCCTGATTTCTATGGAAAACACGGCTGTGGAGGACACGGCAATGCCGTTTTCCTACCCCAAAATTATCTATTAATTATTGTAGGGACACGGCAGTGCCGTGTCCTGATTTCTATCGAAAACACGGCTGTGGAGGACACGGCAATGCCGTTTCCCTACCCCAAAATTATCTATTAATTATTGTAGGGACACGGCAGTGCCGTGTCCTGATGCCTGCCGTGTCCTGATTCCGTCGGTTTCTATACAAACCGTATTTTTATATTTAAAAACGCAAATCTAGCAAAATAGGGTGATTTTTCTGATGTTCTAATTTCTCAGGATTTTGACCCCAACGCTGAGGATTATTGATGATGTATTGCCTTTTGCAATTCAAAGTTTTTTCATCGCGGATAATTGATTCGTGAAAGCCATCTTGCCAGACAGGAACTTCTGTTGTTTGGCAGAACTTATGAATGAATCTTGTAACAGCACCTTTATACGAACGGATCGCGGTAGGAATAGAACTGCGAACGGGTTGACCAAATTGTTCCGGGGTAGGGACACGCCTTGGCTGTGCCTTTACTGGGGTATTGTCAACGATCGCCAACAGTCCATGTACATGATCGGGCATAATTACAAAGGTATCTAATTGAAAGCGGGAAAAATGATTGGGAATGTCTAACCAACAAATGTGGGCAAGATAACCTAAAAAATTTAATCGCATTTGACCGTCAATCACCTCGCCGAATATACATTGTCGTGCCTCGGTGCAAATGGTAATATGATAAACGCCCGGTTGAGTGTAATCGTATCCTTTAAGACGAACAGAACGGCGGTGGTGTTTTTGTGGGTCGTAAGGCATGGTATGAAAATAGCATTGTTGGAATATAAAAATTGTAGGGAAACGGCACTGCCGTTTCCTAATTTCGGGTAACGGGTAAAATTAACCGGATCGCATATAACCATCGACAACACGGCTATTGAGGACACGGCAGTGCCGTTTCCCTACCCCAAAATAATCGCTCGGGCGCGATCGCATATAACCATCGACAACGAGGCTATTGAGGACACGGCAGTGCCGTTTCCCTACTCCAAAATAATCGCTCGGGCGCGATCGCATATAAGCATCGACAACGAGGCTATTGAGGACACGGCAGTGCCGTTTCCCTACCCCAAAATAATCGCTCGGGCGCGATCGAATATAATCATCGACAACGAGGCTATGGAGGACACGGCAGTGCCGTTTCCCTACCCCAAAATAATCGCTCGGGCGCGATCGCATATAATCATCGACAACGAGGCTATTGAGGAGACGGCAGTGCCGTTTCCCTACTCCAAAATAATCGCTCGGGCGCGATCGCATATAATCATCGACAACGAGGCTATTGAGGACACGGCAGTGCCGTTTCCCTACCCCAAAATAATCGCTCGGGCGCGATCGCATATAATCATCGACAACGAGGCTATTGAGGAGACGGCAGTGCCGTTTCCCTACCCCAAAATAATCGCTCGGGCGCGATCGCATATAAGCATCGACAACACGGCTATTGAGGACACGGCAGTGCCGTTTCCCTACCCCAAAATAATCGCTCGGGCGCGATCGAATATAATCATCGACAACGAGGCTATTGAGGACACGGCAGTGCCGTTTCCCTACCCCAAAATAATCGTAGCTTGCGGGGCGGCACGCCATAGTCCTGTCAGTAACAATATCTTCCGTCTTTAGCTGTCCGTTGTCTGTTGGAGGTGCGTTTATGTCCTAGGAGAGTGGAGATGATGATGCAGCGTTGGCTGTTTCTTAAATTGGGATGATATAGCGTTAGGGTTCCTTTCGCTCTTATACTCGTTAGGGTGCAGTCGTGGTCGCTTCGAGATACGGGACAACCTCGGTGGTTGAACATGACTCGCCGGATTGTGCCGTTTACTTTTTGCTCGTTGCTTTCGTTTACTTGGAGCACTGTTGTTTCATCTCTATCTATTTGAATTTGCGATTCTAGGTTTTTCCATTGGTTGGCTGGTACTTGGGCGGGGGCTATGTCGGCTGGGTGAACTGCTATTTGTACATTTTCTCCTACTTCTTTGAAGCTGGCTTGCCATGAAATTTTGTCGCGCTTGGCGTTGCTGTGGGCAAGTTCCATTGCCGAATAAGCTCGATCGAGCGATGCTTTTAAACGCTGGTTGTTGATGAACATCAGCCAGGAGGGGGCGACGATCGCACTGAATATTCCTATGATTAAAATAATTATCAATAGCTCAATCATCGTAAAACCTGCGGCAGGTGTAGTGGCTCTGCCTTTGAGCGTTTTATTTATTGACACGTAGATGCACTCCCTGATATTTAGCTGAAAAAAAAAACAGCTAGGAGGAGCTATTTTTTATAGCGTATATTTTAACTTTTGGGTTTTGTGGCTGTGTAGATCGGTTTTTACTGAAAATTTCTGCGAATCTCACAAAGCTGCGGGTAAGGAAACGGCACTCAGGAAACGGCTGTGCGGTTTGCTTAGAGCAAATTTGTCGATCGCCCGATCGGATAATTCGCCCGATCGCATAAATTGCCCGATCGCCCGATCGCATAAATTGCCCGATCGCATAAATCGCGGGTATTGATTCGATCGCCCGGTGTGGATGAGAGTCGATCGCCCGATCGGATAATTCGCGGGTATTGATTCGAGGGCAGGGTGTGGATGAGAGTCGATCGCCCGATCGCTAAATTTGCGCTTTCACCCAAGATCGAAAGGCTTTCATGGCGACGTTTCTGCCGGCTGTTTTGCTTTGCTGCAAATACTGGGGGATGAGCTCGGTGATGGGGAAGTTGGGAAACTGGAGACTGCGATCGGACTGTATGTATTTTGCATTTTGCAATACGCTGATTTCCAGGTTGCGGCCGTTGTAGCGCCACAATTCGGGCACTCCTAATGCTTCGTAGTTGTTGAACTGAGTGCGGGAGGTGAGGTCGATTTCTATCGCTAAATCGGGAGGTGGGTCTGTTTCTAAGTCGATGCGGTTTTTGCCTCTGACTGCGGCTTCGTTTTGGATATAGAAACAGGTATCTGGTTCTACTCCTTGAGCCATTTTTTTATTTTTGAAGGTTGTGGAACCTAGAGACCAAAATTCAATACCAAGTTCTTCTAGTAGTGCTTCGACTAAGTTACCAATCAGGACTTTACCAATTTCGTGTTCGGGTAGGGGAACCATGATTTCTAATGTTCCTTTGCTGTATGAAAGTCGGGATGCACGACTTTCTCCCAATTCTGTTAGTAGGGTTTCAAACATCAGCCAGGTTATGTCTTTGAGTAATAGTTGATTTCCTGGCTGGACGATTATTTGTTTTAGTTCGAGCTGCATATTTTGACTGTTTTAATTAGATTTGAAATATAAAATAATTTAAGTTAATAGATTTTACCAATTCAGAACTTATGCGGAATTGCTGTTAGAGATTAAGATTAAATTTATTGAAAACTCTTAGGGGCACCCAGTTACGGGATCATTTCCTTCAGCAGTTCTCATGCCTCCTATGATAGTTTCCACGATCGCACACTGCTTACCACCACCCTTAACAGGAGAAACTGTGGCAACAAATCGACGAACATTTGGATTTACGGTATCTTGCGGAAGTTGATCCTTCACGTTTCCCTGGTAGTCAAAAGTGATTGAGGTTGCGTTAGAAACAAGTGCAATGGTGCCGGGTTTAATTTCGCCTCCACCATCTAACGTCTGCGTACTACCACCCGTAGCTAGTGGGGGGTCAAACGTAACTGTTGGCGGATCGACAGATGGGGCAGAAAATGTAATAGTGATATCGCGCTTAGTTCGCTTTGCTTCGCTTTGTGCAAGTCGTAATGATTGGAAAACTCGATCGTTCACAGTGCGAACTCTTTGTCTGTTGATAAATGCCAGCCAGCTTGGAGCGGCGATCGAGCTTAATATACCTATGATTAACGCTATCACGAGCACTTCTAAAAGGGTGAATCCTCCATCGCCTTTTCTGGATGCAGTTTTGTTGAAATTAGGGCTGGGCTTGGCAGCACACTTATGCAAAACTTTTAATAATATTGGTGGGGTTTTCATGGTAATGTCCTATTGTTTATCGGCGGGCGGCTATTCAGAAATGTGTTTCAGGCCTAACTTATTTTCCTACCGCACCGAAACCTTGTACTTGAACGGTTGCTGTTGGGAAATATGCGGAATTGTTGGCGCTGGAAAGAACATTACTAGGTTCAAGGCGACGCAGGCTATTTCCTCTGAGCGTAACTCTGGCTATGTTTCTCGCTGTATCTACACAAGCGTAGAAGCTATTTCTACCTTCTGTATCCGTTACTTTTAGAGTGGCTTCTCCGATTGCGGTTGAAGTTTTTGGATCGGTAGGATTACCAAGAGCAGTCGTGCATGGAGTCAACATCGACCCTGAACCGTGGTCTATGTAGTTAACCAGTACCTGTGGCTTGGTTGCCCCAGATGTAGCTTGTGTCAGCCCCGCCGCAAGTGTCACCTTTTGGGTGGGTTTAGTAAAGTCAAAATCTTTATTAAAAGCTGGATCTGGTTGTTGAGTATCTTCGTCTGTATCAGGCTTGTTGTAGTAAGGAAGATTAATATCTGCCGCAACCGGGTCAGGTTTTCTTACTCCATCCCTAATTTCATAGCGAGCAATACGTGTTGGACAAGGGGCACCTGAAGGCTCACACCAAATAGACTTAGGATCAGTTTCTTTGATCTGGTAGTAGGCAACTAATGATAGTACATAGGTGTCGTTACATTTACCTTTATTAGCTGCCTCTTTACATTTGATGGGTGTTATTGAACTGTTAATAGGAACAGCATTTGTAATTTGCTGTCGCTTCCAAAACACGAGCACCGGAGTTCCGTTAGAGACAGAAGGAAGTTGAGTTGTGATAGCAGGAATACCTGTAGGGGTAGTGGTGGCAGTGATGGTAAGAGCGGGATTATTATCGTAAATATAAATAGCTTGGCTCAAATCTTGGGCGATGAAATCAACTGCTGCCTGAATGTCTTGCTCGGTATTTGACTTGACTTGTTCCCTCCTGTCGGTATTCAGCATATCCACTACAAAACCGAGCATCGGTGTAAGGATTAAAAACGCCATAATTGCTCCGACTAATAGCTCAACGAGAGTCATGCCCTTTTCGGTTTGAGCTGGCCCGGATCTGTTTTTCTGGTGCTGACTTTTGAGAAGCAACCTGAGTAGACTTTTCATTTTGACTTCTTCCTTTGGCGAGCGGTTGGGAGGGATTTTAAGCTAATAACACTCACTGTAATTATGGGCATACAGTAGTTTAGGGTGTTTTGAGGCGGTCAAAGATTGACTTATACGAAGGATTTCCCGTAGCGGGAATCTCTGTAGACATTTCTACTACTGGCATTGTCCGATCGCCCAAACCCGAACCAACAACAGATTGTTTGGTCGCATTCTTTGGAGCCTTCAAAGTTCCTACGGTGCCATCAAAGGAATCAGCCCTGTAAACCCGGACTAAGAGCTGGTAGCCTTTTGAGGTGGGATCGCCACCAGTAATTGATGTATCTTTATTTAGCCAAGCGCCCTGAACGTTAAAGTCTTTGTTGCTGCTGGACTTACAAATTCCGTCTCCATCCATGTCAACACAGTATGTCTCCTCGACGGTAGGAACTCGTGCACCCGCCAAATCACCTGCTGGTGCCTGTATTGGGAAACCTGAGCCTACTACACCGGGTTTTATAGCACCTGTTCTGAGAGCGTCGATGTAAGTTCTCGCCGCCTGCGTCGCCAGTTCCACCCGCCGCGCTTGTACGCGAGTCGCTACTGAGAAAGCCATCACAGGGGCGATCGCAATCATTAGCACCGAAACCACAATCATCGCTACCAACGACTCGATAATCGTGTAGCCACCATCTCGTGACTTCGATTTTTGCGCGCAACTGTCCGATTTACTCTCAACCTGCTGCCGGCTGAATTCTGTTTTTGTTTTGGCCCCATTAAATAACAAGGGTGGTGAGTAGCTGTTGTCTTTTAGTAGTTTATTCATTGTTAGGCACCTGCTTTGAGTTTGCAGAATGAATTAGTTGGGCGCAAATCGCTACTGACAACTGGTGTTGTCCCCGTCTTATCGAAAGCACACATCAAACTTTGTACCCAGTCATCATTCCGAGGTACTTCTCTGAAAAATTCCGCCGGTGTAGTCTTTGTGCTAGGAGCCGTAAACCGTTGGGTAAACAAGTCGGGTGGTTGAGATAATAGGCCGACATCAAAGCCCCAATTCCGAGCGGGCGGACTGAAGAAAGGAATTGTACCGCCACCGTTAGAAGTCCTGTAAGTATTAATAGGATACAACTCAGGTGAAATTCCTGTCGGAGAGAAAACACTGCGAGGTAGAGAACTTCCTAAGCCCGCCAAGAAGGGTCCGTTACTGTAAGCACTGCGATTTAACTGGATGAATGCACCTATAATTGTGGTACTAATTCCGCCATCTCTCCAGTTTTCTATGAAACGCGGCAAGTTTTGCAGACCGCCATTAAACTCACCTGTACTGGCATCTATTTTCCGTGAAGGAACGTCCCCTGACCCAACTATTAGATTGAATTCTTGAGATGTCGGAGTTGCAGGTAGTGGTAGCAGCCACTTGGTTTTCTCGACGTTTGAGCCGATTTGGAGTGAGGAGGCTGATGCTGGTGGCATTGTATCTGTTGCAGGGCTGATTTGCAACACGGGCATTAATAGCGGCTGCTTATCTAGATTTGGTGCGCTTGAGAATTTCGGCGGTTGTTTAGTCCCATCTGTAAATTGAAAGCCATTATTTGCATTTTGCAAGTTTACCGCGTTGAGAAAAAACAGGGGCTTTGTCTTCCCGAAATCTAAAGATTGTGGAGTTGTTGCTGAAGCAAACCACAAAGAGTTCTGATTCGTTGTTCGGGGCACTGTGGAACTTGAAGTGTCAAAGACCTTTATTTTCCCACTTCCCGTCTCAATGCCTAGAGCCATTACTTTAGTAGCGCTTGCATCTTTTAATTTACTATTCCCATCCCTTTCAAAAGCAACTCGACGGGGAAAGCGTTGCAATGTAGGAATAGGAGGCTCAGCAGTTGTCCCTGCTTTATGAGTATTTAGGCTGTAAGTCTGATCTATCTGAGATGTTGCTGTTAGTGGTGTTGTAGCAGTTGGATCGAGATACCAATCATTTTCCGTACAGGCCGAAACAGGCAGCTTTGTGCAGACTTCCATTAAATACTCTGGATAATCCCCGCGTCGCTGAATAGGCGTTACAAAGTTATTGAAGTAAGAACTGTTTAGACCATTACCACTAATAGTCCGGTAGTCAGCGTCCTTGAGATTATCGTTGGGAGTGCCGTCAACAACGCCACTAGCATTAAATGCACCACTACTGAGTCCATTAGTAACAAAGTTATTGTTATAAAATCCTTGATTCTGCCGAAGTTGAGTAGCAGGCTGAGGAGCAGGTAGACCGGGAATAGTAGAAGTACCAAATGTCGCCCCGCCTGCATTATTTCTCAGATCAAAATCTCCCTCATTGCGGAAGCCTTCACGGAAAGTGCCAGAAAGTATGGTGACAGCATCCCCCAGCACCGTTGCGGGTCGCCAGTCGTCACCCGTACAAGCAGGAAGCCGCGGGTCGCCTTTACGACAGGCAAAGCTTGTATTGAGGTTACTGCGATCGTAGAAGGCAGTACCCGCACCGTCTGTAAACTCTTGTTGGGTGTGTTTGTTAAACTCTCCTTTGATATAAACAGGCAAATTTGATACCAGGGTTAAGCCCTTTTCCTTTACCACGTCTTCCACACTATTAACTTGTGCAGGGGCAGCGCCCCCCCGGAATAGCTTTTCTCCATTGATCAGCATAATCGCGTTCGGACGACGGGTAGGGTCGAGCCGAGAGTCTGTTGGACTCACTGTTTTGCTTTTATCTTCATCAAAAACGCCTGAACCTGCGCTGGTTTCTTTTCGCTCGCTGCGATCGGGTAGGGCGTCGTCTCTAGTGGCATAAATGATCCCACTGTATGGTAGAAGATACTCTTTACCAGTAGCATTTTTCGGCCCTGTACTAATCGATTGGGTAATTGTTGCCGTGTCACCCCTCATAACACCTATATCCAAAACAGTAGCCCGAATTTCCAAGGGTTGCCGTTCTTCTAGGGCGAGGTCGTATTTTCCTGATAATTTGGCTTTTTGAGTTCCTGTTAGGGGACTGCTGAGAGTAAAGGTTTCGTCAACATTGGTAGTTGAGTCATTGCGGTCTATGGCCTTAATGTCTCTCCCATCCAAAAATGCCACTTCCTTGATCACACCGTCAGGAATATCAGCAGTAGTAGACTTAGCACCCAAGGTGAAACCGGGCGTACCCAAAATGCCAAAGGAACACACTGTAGCGTCAATGGCTGCGTTATCCGCCAAGGTGCGACTAGCTGGAGCCTTCAGCAGAGCATTTCTTAAAGGCTCATTAGCAAAGCGACCGTTAGGGAAAACATAATTTGCTTGTTTCTCTAGGTTCGATGGGTTCGCGCCTCCCAGTAAGCCGGTGGTTGGACTTTGTACAGAAGCAGCGTTGGGTCTTGCCGTAGTAGGAGGAGGGCCGTAAACTACCCCGTTGTTTGAGCCAATGAAAGCGTCGCGCGTCCCTGCTCGCGTAGTCGTTCCCGGTACGAAATCGCCGCTGACATCTGCAAGGGTTGTACCGAAGTTTCTGGCTGTTGAAGAGGTACTGGGGTCGTAATAACTGCTGATGCAGGCAATGGGGGTTTGGCCTGGATCTGGATAGGGTTTAGTAGGATCGTAGGCATTATCTGCATAGTGATAAACTGCTGTTGCTCGCATCCGCAAATCGCCCTTGGCATACTTCTTGGGCGTGTTGATGTCAATGGTACTAACCGCTGCTGGTAGCACTGCTGAAGTGGCAGGCAAGGGATTAGTCGCCCAACCGTTCGCAGGTGCAAGAGGATCAGCAGTGCCATTGTTATAAACTTTTTGCACTCCCAGTACAGGCGACATCGGCATCGTATCCGGCCAGACAATAGGGTATGTTTCTGTAATTGCAGTTGCCGGATCGTTGTATGTCGGTAATGCTTCTACCGCAGTTGTTGTCGGATTGTCCCATCCAGGCGGGGGTAGGAAAGAATCCACGCGATCGTAAACTCCGCCCCCTGTTACTACCCGCAGACCCCCAACGCCATCAACTGGTGTTTCAGGTGCTTGGGCCGCTGCTAGTTCCCAGAATCCCGCGCGGTCTGTCGATCCCACGTCCGCGAGTTCCGTCACGCGAGGGGTGCGAGTGCGTACTTCTGTAGTGTCGGCGCCGTTTTCATCTTGCCATTTTGACCCGACAATTGTTTGTGGCGGTTCTAACCCGATAAATTTGGGCGGTGTACTGGTATCGTCCCACCGCTGCTGTGGTAAGTTGTTGCCTACTTGGATGCGATCGCCCAGAAGTTTTTCATCTGTAGGTTCTAATGTGGGGTTTACTGCTGGTAGATTAACAAGTGTGATACCACTGGGGCCTGCAAGACCCCCGCTAATCGCAGTATCCGCGTTATTAAGCAGGTTCCACTCTTTTACAGGGCCAAGACTATCCCCAGTACCCTGTATTAAAGATGAGGGAGTTGGGGTGGTGTCTCCAAAAGGCACTTTCCGCAGTCTTGCTTTAAAGTAACCCTGCAGCGCTCGTCTGCGGCTAGTGACAAAATCTGGTCCTTTTGTAAGTTGCTGGACTGATAATGGATCGGCAGCTATTGGATATGTATAGGTATCTAAGGCTGGAGGAGTGGGAGTAGTGCTGGCAATCCATGAGTCTACTACATTTGATAGACGGTCGGAGTAAGCTTGGTTGTTATAAAGTACGTCTAATTTATTGGTGCTAGTGGATGCGCTAAGTGTTTTTGTAGTTGGCTGTCCACCTTGTATAAAAAGATCCACATTCACCGTTTTTTGGTCAGTCACAACCCCAGCATTAACTACATTGCCGCTAACAATTATCTTGCTGTTTTCTTGTTCATAAAAACAAGATTTTGGGCTGCTGACTTGAAATAATTTTAAGTTCGCGCGTGTGGTTGCGAACAAATTGCTATTGGTAAATATCCGCCCGTTTATACTAAAATCAACCCCAGCAGAGAGTTCTAAGTCATCTTCATAAACAACCGCATTATTGCTGAGAGGAATACGACTTTGGTCTTGCTGGTACTCTAGAGCTGAAAAGCTTGGAACTCCTTTAAATGCCTCTTCGTTATTGGTGGGGTTTGGGTTTGTGATGGGTAAATTAACTGTATAGACAAAAAAACTTTTTTTCAGCCTGCCTTCCGATTTATACCAACCCGAATCGCCTACCAAACTAGCGCTAGTACCAGCCGCCGCAGCACATTTCGGATCTGATATCTTCCCGGTCATCGGTGGAGTTCTTGCCTCTAAAGGCTGTCTTGCTCTGATAAAACTCCCTGCATCTGGCGAAGTCGTTTTGCGCTCTGGACTGCGGAAGTAAATACCATAAAGTGTAAAAGTGTCAAACTTGCCGTTGTTGTCCGTATCAACCGCATATTTCCATGCAGTATTTATCTGTTCGTCTTTTTCGGCATTCGGGAGCTTCGTAGGGTCAAAGGGAGCGATTGTACCATTCCCGTCGAGATCATACTTAACTGTCAGTCGCTCTTCACCACCGAATGTATAAATATCCTGAGTAGAACCCGTAGCCGACATCATCCGGTACATTTCATTGTCGGAGGGAGTAGCTGTCGGTCTTTGCGGGTCTTCCCGCAGCATAAACTGAATTTTCGCTTTTGCCCGATCGAGCGCGGGAGTCGCGGCCGCCAGCACCTGCTGGTTCACGCGCACGTTACGCGCCGTATTCGCCCGATCGAACGATCGCAGGGTAATCGCCACAGTCAACAATATTACTACCAGCAACACCATCGTCACCGTCGGCAGCACAAACCCCGCCATCGGTAGTCTTGCCCTCCGGCCCATAGCCATCAGGGTTTGCAGCATTGCTCTCATCAGCCGCTTTGCCCCGGATCTGGTAACACCAGCAATCCGCCGCAGCAGGGATACGATAACTTTGGATAATTTGCTCTTAAACATTGACGCCTTCCTGAATAATTTCAGAGATGGTATTGCAGGTAGTTACTGCTTGACAGTACAATCCCATCTTTATTGTTCCCATTTTCCGCAACTTACATATCAGCCTCTTGCACAAATTTAAATCTGTACCTTGGCTGAAAAATAAAACCCACAAACCCGCGACCAAAATCACCGCCGATAACATATTCTTCAGCGAAAGATTTGCCCTGCAAAGATTTTGGCCTAGGAACTACACCCTAGCTTATTTCACATCCGATTGTCAGTGTCCAGAGCGAGAATCTGTGCGATCACTCAACAACTGTGATCCGGATCGTATCCGCTGTATTTCCCGGCCCTTGCCTTGCCGACTTTGTTGCTGTGCTCCTGTTGCTACCGATTTCAATCGCCGGAATCTAGAATGTAGAGTGGGCGATCGAATTGTCGTCAGGCGTATCGGTGCGATCGAATCTAATTTGGGCGATCGAATTTCCGCGATGCCTCAAAGTGCGATCGAATTTCCGCGATGCCTCAAAGTGCGATCGAATTTTCGTTTTACCCCCCGGCGCACTGTCAGTACAAGTGCAAAATATAAACCTACCACCCCCACTCATGAAACAAACTCCCAAACCCCCCGACTTCATCATCATCGGCGCCCAAAAAGGCGGCACAACATCTCTGTACAACTACCTAATCCAACATCCCCAAATCGCCCCCGCCGCCCAAAAAGAAATCCATTACTTCGACTTCAACTTCGACAAAAGCCCAGACTGGTACTGTTCCCAATTTCCCCAGCCCCAAACCGGCGAAAATCTACTAACCGGAGAAGCCAGCCCCTACTACATCTGTCACCCCCAAGTTCCGCAACGAATCCACGATTTATTTCCCGAAGTTAAAATAATCGCCCTGCTGAGAAACCCAGTAGAACGCGCAATCTCCCACTATTATTACTATATCAAAATAGGCTACGAATCCCTATCCTTAGAAAAGGCGATCGCCTCCGAACCGGAAAGACTCAAAGGCGAAATAGAAAAACTCCAAACCAACCCAACCTACTACAGTTACGAACACCAACACCACAGTTATCTAACCCGAGGCATTTACGCCGAGCAACTCCCAGCCTGGATGAAACTCTTTCCCAAATCACAACTTTTAATCCTCAAAAGCGAAGACTTGTATACCAATCCCTTCGGCACATACAACAGCGTCTTAGAATTTCTAGAATTGCCGCCGCACCAACTACAAACCTACGAAAAATACAACGCCACCCAATATCCGCCCATCAGCGACACAGTATACGAGCAATTGAGAGCATATTTTCGATCGCACAACCAAAGACTCGCCGAATTGTGCGATCGAGATTTCGGCTGGGACTAATCAATATATCTCCCTTGCATCAAAGCATCGCTCTTCCTCCCATCGGAAAGCTCCCTCTTGTCCCCCCCTTATTAAGGGGGGTTAGGGGGGATCGAAACGAAGGTATAAACGAGAAATACGTGAGGACTTTAAATACTAATCCCCCTTAATAAGAGGCGTTAGGGGCGATCGAAACGAAGGTATAAACGAGACATATTCCTGATTAAGGGGCGAAAAGAGCGATCGAACTCCACCTTACTACTTAGCCCCTCGATCCCCCCTAGCCCCCCTTAACAAGGGGGGGACAAGATTCCGATCAAAGTCCCCCTTCTTAAGGGGGATGCGAGGGGGATCGAGATATGTGCAACTTCACATTAAATTGGTATAAAAACCTTTTTTGTGCCAGTTGCGCTCAGGACTAAAATATTAAGCAGCGGCCGTAGCATTTGCTTCCAGAGGCTCGATTTCCTCCGGCGTAGCGTGACGGCGCGGATCGTTAAAGCTGCGTGCCGCTAGCCAGTTAGAATTTTGCGCCGCCTCGCAACCAATCACGTAAAGCGAAGATTGATTAAAAGCAGCCCAGAGAGCATCACAAGCCTGTTTATCCATCAGTGAATCGGCGATCGGGCGATCGTGAATCAGAGCAAATAAATCAAACTCATTTCGTTTTGGATTCCACTGATATTGCAAAGTAGGAGCATAACCCATTTCGATCAATTGTGCGATCGCGCGATCGGGCGTATATCCGTCCAAATGCACCCGATTGAGATAGATAGACACTTGGACATACTCATCTCTGGCAGGTAGCAGTCGGTAATTCGAGTTAGTCATCATTATTTGTCTCCGTGCAGTAGTAATAAGAACGGCCTGCAATATCGGGGCGTTTTTCAGCCTTCATTTTATGCTGAGCACATCGTCGCTTAGCATAAAGGTCTTTTTCAATTTCAGTCTCGCCAGGGGCATAAAAAGGACGGTGAGGAAGCAGTTCGGCTTCTAAATCCTCCCAAGATTTCTCTGGGTTGTCTGAATCTCTCAGCATTTGTCCCTCGCGGTTTGTTCGAGGATGCCATTTATTCGATATAGTCGATCGGTCATCAGTCTGTTTCCTCAGTTTTGGCGCTCGTCTTGACGCGCTGGGGCTTTGGCTCTAAAACCGGTTCGTTTTCCTGTAACCAAGTTTCGATGTACTCCAACAGAACCTCATTCATGCTGAGGCTACGCATGGCGCAAGATGCTTTGAACTTGGCTCTTGTCTCTTCAGGTAGATAGATTTTTACGGACACAGTTTTGCTTGTTGTCAAAGTTTCCATATCGCTATATCGATTTGTCTATGTGTCTAGCCTGACACACAGGCGCGCGATCGGATAGGGTCGCTTATCGATATAAGGACTTGTCGGCTTGTCCCTATATCGATATAATAACAGACATAGCCAAAAAACGACAACCGCGCCGAGTTAAACGCCATTGCCGTTTCCATACATTCTGCAAAAAAATGTTTGACATTCCTACCAGTCTGTGATAGCTTGTCCAATAGTATTGTGTTTAATCCACAAATCGCAGCACTTCACCCATGTTCACAGCCAACAGCTATTTTTATTATTGGTACAGCCAAGTTCGCCCGGAGTGAATTTGCAATTCACTGTGAACATCCGGGCGAACCGCAGATTAACACCTGCGGTTTTGTTTTTTCTACTTCTTTTCCCAACAACCAATCGACTGCAAGCGAAAACACCGATGACATTATTCAGTAACTGGTACTACAGCTTTTATTTTTGGCCCAACAAAAGTTCTGGGTAAATTGTCGCGCTGTCTTTTCGCACGAACCCGGAACTCTTAAAAGTTCCGGGTTTTTTGTTGGTTTTTCGTTGTCAACCACCCACTTAATTTCCCAGGAAAATACCCTCATGTTAGAAGCCAAACTCGTAACCAAATCTCATCCCGAACACCAAACAATTGTCAAACTCTCAGAAACAGTCTCAGTCGGCGGCACAGAATTATTAATCATCGGCGGCCCCTGTACCGTCGAAAGTTCCGCACAAATGGAAACAGTCGCCCGCCAACTATCCGCCGCATCCGTGCAAGCTTTGCGAGGCGGAGTCTACAAACCCCGCACTTCTCCCTATTCTTTCCAAGGGATGGGAATTGAGGGACTGGAAATTTTAGCCGATGTCAGCCGGCGTTACGGTTTGCCCGTGGTGACAGAGGTAATGTCGATCGCCCAAATCGAGCCAGTTGTCACCTATGCTGATATGCTGCAATTAGGCAGTCGCAATATGCAAAACTTCGAGTTACTAAAGGCGATCGGTCAAGCCGGAAAACCAGTCCTGCTAAAACGCGGCTTGTCAGCCACAATCGAAGAATTTGTGATGGCCGCCGAATACATACTCAGTCACGGAAATCCTCATGTAGTTCTCTGCGAAAGAGGCATCCGCAGCTTCGACAATTACACGCGGAATGTATTAGATTTAGGTGCCGTCGCAGCGCTGAAACAGTTAACTCATTTGCCAGTAATTGTAGACCCTTCTCACGCAGTCGGCAAGCGAGAATTAGTCGCGCCACTAGCCAAAGCAGCGGTTGCTTGCGGTGCAGACGGATTAATTATTGAGTGTCACCCGCAACCGGAAAAATCGGTTTCTGACGCGCGCCAAGCTCTTTCTTTGCCAGATATGGTAGATTTAGTTGCGAGTTTGCGGCCTGTAGCCGCCGCAGTTGGGCGCCGCATACGCGAGATTAATGTGCCTTCAGAGGTATTAAGTTTGAAGTGATATTGGTAGGAAATAATCTATAACTTTTAACGCCAAACTCTACAGTCGGTTTTCGCTGAGATATTTCACCATTATCAATAATCCTTTCTGGGCGGGCAGGATGCCCACCCCACAAGAAAATTGATATGTTGTGGAACAGGCCGGAAAGCCTGTTCTTAACAATGGTGCAAGATGTCAGTTTTAACCGGCTTTAGCTTTGAGGCAGGGGTTTAAACCCCTGCCAGAATCGGCGAAAGCGCGTGTTTGACGAATTTAGATTAAAATAAAAAATAATACTGTCATCTACGAAATTTTGCTTAATTATGGCAATACTACTTAACGTTCCCTCGATCGTCTGTGCCGGCTGCGGCGATACAATTACCAAAGCCATCAAAACTGTTGACTCCGAGGCTTCTGTCAATGTGGATGTCGCAGCTAAGACTGTTACGGTTGAGGCTGAAGCTTCTGAAGAATCAATTAAACAGGCGGTTGTGGTGACAGGCCACACCGTCCAAGATTAATATCTAGTTGGGTGGGGGCGGGTTTACAAGATTATTGGTCTTAGGCCGAGATTATTGGTAAAACCCGCCCCTAGAAAATTTTAAATCTATTACCAATGCCCACTGCCCAATGCCCAAAAGATTATTCTTCGTCTAAGTGTTCGGCGACGGCTTGGTAAAGTTCCAAAACGTGTCGATCGAGTAAACTATAAAAAACTTGTCTCCCAACCTTGCGGTAACTTACCAACCGCATCGCCCGCAATGCCCGCAACTGGTGCGATACTGCTGATTCGCTCATGGTCAAAGCTGCAGCCAAGTCACACACGCACAGTTCTTGTTTTGCCAAAACCGACAGCAGCCGCAGGCGGTTCGCATCTCCCAAAAGACTGAAAAACTCAGCCATCCGCTGAGCTTTTGCGGTGTTGAGAACTTGTGTTTGGATGTCCCCGGCCCGCAAACAGTCAACTAAGTGCGGTCGATCGCACGTTGGTGTATCGTTTTGTGCGTGAGGCTGAGTTATCGCTCCGTTAACAGCAGACTTGGGTGACATCTTTTGCAGGCTTGTTTTAATTCTCATTTTCATTTTAGTGCGATCGGCAAACCTTTTGTAACAAAACTTTTACATTCCCTTGACTTATATCTGAATATATGTTCATATATAAGTATAGACAAACAAACCCACGAGGAAAAACTCAAATGACTACCGTCACCCAAATGAAATGCGCCTGTCCTTCTTGCCTGTGCGTTGTTAACCTCACAGACGCCATTCAAAAAGAGGGCAAAACATACTGTTCCACTGCTTGCGCTGACGGCCACCCCAACGGCCAAGGCTGCGGCCACACCGGCTGCGAGTGCAACAAGTAAATATTTGCCTTCACAAAAGGTTAATCCACCACTCTAAAATCTATCTAAAGGGAGATGCGAACAGCGCATTTCCCAATTATTTTACTTTTAGGTTAAAGAAAAGTTAAGACAAAACTAATTTAAGGTTAAAGCTGCATTAATAGACTAAGTACAATTGCTCCTTGCGGAATACAATAGAAGTAAGTTGTACCGCGATACTGAGTACAGATAGTGCTATTAAAAGCAGATACCGAACCAAAATTTGAATACCAAAAGTTTAATTAGGAGGGGACAATGAATGAGCGGGAAGATTTTTTACATCCTCGCAATCGGTACTACGGTGATTTCACCCCAGAAAACTTGGCGTTTAATGCCAACTTACAGGAATTTGCTCAGAAAATAACTTATATTTGCTCGCTGGAAACTGGGGGGAAAATTAGCGCTGAGAAAGCCTATAAAGATATTAAGGCGCTTTGGAAAGACTTAAAATCCTCTAAGAAGCAATTGGGAATTGGTCAAAAACCTCCCAGTACCGGTGAGGAAAATTCACCTTAAAATCATTGCAGCAAACGCAGCGCTCGCAATCCAAAACACCTGGGATTGCGAGCGCTGCGTTTTGCTGCGTACCCAGCCAATGTAAGCTGCTTGCTGCACCCTAAGAAGTCTATGGTTTGGGAGTTGGTGTTGCTTCTCTTGCAAAAGAAGTGCAATTGCCGCCGAGGCCAGAAGTAATTGCGCAAGTATTAGTTTTCAGCATTCCCTGATATGTATCAGCACCGGTGCCGGGGCCGCCCAACTCGTCGCTGTAAAGTTCTTTGTCCGAAATTCCGACATTTGCCTCCCTCGCCACAGTCTGCATCAACTTGGGATTAGTTGTAGTTTCGGCAAAAATTGTCGGCACTCCTGCGGTCTTAATTTCTGAGGACAATTCGGCAATTCTTGCTGCAGTGGGCTGTTCCTCTGTCGTCACACCCTGCAACGCTCCAGCAATCTCCAAACCGTAAGCATCGGCATAGTAAGTCAGAGCATCGTGAGTTGTTACTAACTTGCGTTTTTGGGCTGGAATTGTCGCAATTTGATCTTTTATCCAAGTATCTATTTTTTGCAAATCATCTGTTAAGCTTGCTGCATTTTTAGTATAAAGTTGAGCATTGCTGGGGGAAACTTTTATCAATTGGTCGCGAATTGTTTCTACCATGCGCAGCCCATTTTGAGGGTTATGCCAAACGTGAGGGTCAGGGACTTTTTCGCCTTCTGTGTGGGGTTGGTTTTCCGCTTTCTCTTCACCGTGTTCGTGCTCGTGTTCGCCCATCAGCGGTTTGGGAACTGCGACTTCGTGGACGGCGATTTTGGGCGCGGAGTTGGTACTAGATTGAATTAACTTAATGATGCTGGGTTCGTGGTTGTAGCCGCCGTATAAAATCAGATTTGCTGTTTCAATCGCTTTGCGGTCTTCCGGCTTGGTTTGGTAGGCGTGGGGGTCGTCTCCCGGCTCGATGAGACAGGTGGTGTCGATCGAACTTTGAGCGATTTCTTTAGTTATGTCGCAGATAACGCCAGTCGTGGCGACGACTTTGGGCAAGTTGGCGGCGGGACTGGCTTGAGTTTGAGTTGTGGCGGGACTCTCTGACACCGGATTGCTTGCGTTCTGTCCTCCACTGCACCCAACCAGTCCGCAGCCGATCGCCAAAACAGCCGCACCGCAGAATCTGCCGCTTTTTCTACGCAAGTTTTTTAACATTTTCACCTTTGGAACGATAATCGTTATTGCTTTTTCGAGTTATCCTATTCTAGTAGCTACGAACAAGAATCGTTCTCAAAAGTTTTAATTATGTTAGAAGTGCAAGACTTAGCTGTTAATTATCGAGGAATTTCGGCCCTCAACAGCGTGAATTTCCAGTTAGATCCCGGGCAATTAACCGGTGTGTTCGGCCCCAACGGCGCGGGGAAAAGCACGATGGTGAAAGCGATGCTGGGATTGATCCCGGCCTGTCGCGGTTTGGTGAAATATCAGGGGCGGTTGCTGAAGCAACAGTTGTCGCGGGTGGCTTATGTGCCGCAGCGATCGCAAATTGACTGGGATTATCCGATTACGGTGTGGAATGCGGTGATGATGGCGCGAACCGTCCAGACTGGTTGGTTTCGCAGTCCCTCGAAGCAGTCGCAAGAATTGGTAAAAGCTGCTTTGCTGCGGGTGGGAATGTGGGATTTGCGCGATCGGCAAATTGGCGAACTGTCTGGCGGACAGCAGCAGCGGATTTTCTTAGCAAGGTCGATCGCCCAACAAGCCGATTTATTCTTCTTCGACGAACCTTTTAACGCGATCGACAAAGCAACCGAAGAAATTATTTTTGATATTTTTGCCGAACTCAAAGCCCAAAATAAAACAGTGCTAGTAATTAGTCACGATTTAGGCGAAACTTTAAAACAGTACGACAATTTATTATTGCTAAATAAGCAGTTAATTGCAACTGGTTCCTGGCGGGAAGTCCTCACCGCCGCCAATATTCAAAAAGCCTATGGATACGATTTAAGTTTAGTGGCAGCGTAAGCAAAAAAAGATTTATCTTTAAAGTGGATTGTGGCACGGGCGTCCCGCCTGTGCAGTTGATTGTGGCACGGGCGTCCCGCCTGTGCAGTTGATTGTAGTTGAAAAAATCCTATTATTGACCTAATTCAATGTTAAATTTGCTAATTGAGCCCCTCAAATTCGAGTTTATGCGAAATGCGCTCGCCGTCGGCGTTTTGCTCGGAATTCTCTGCGCCGTTGTTGGCTCCTATTTAATTGTACAGCAAATGGGAATGATGGTTGACATGATTGCCCATTCAGTATTACCCGGATTGCCGGTGGCTTTTTATTTAGGTTTCAATATTTCGATCGGCGCGTTTATATCGGGAATTATCAGCGCCGTGATTATGGCGTGGATTCAATCACAATCGCGCCTAAAAATTGATGCAGTGATGGCATTAATTTTATCTACATTTTTAGCACTTAGCATCACGCTGATTAGCCTGTTGCGGACGACAAAATTAGACTTAGACGGGTTTTTGTTCGGGAATATCTTGTCAGTTGCACCGGCTGACGTGCAACTGACTTTTGTCATAACTTTGATAATTTTGGCGACGGTTAAAATGTTTTATAAAGAACTGCTATTTTATACTTTTGACCCCCTGGGAGCGCAAGCGTGCGGTTTGCCTGTAAACTGGATTTATTTTGGGATGATTTCAGCGATTACGCTGACGATTGTTGCGAGTTTGCAAACTGTGGGAGCGCTGTTAGTAATTTCGCTGTTAATCGGGCCGGGAATAACGGCGTATTTGTTGGTAAAAGAGCTACATTTAATGATGGGATTAGGAGCTATTATTGGGATTATAGCTAGCGTGACTGGTATGTATCTCAGCTATTATTGGAATATGCCGTCTGGTGCGGCAATTGTATTAGTTGTTTTTGGGTTATTTTTAGTAGCTTTGCTGTTCAGTCCCAGTCAAGGGATTTTGACCAGAAAGAGAGGATAACAGTCCTGGACGCACTTCGACGCTCAGAAACCGGGTTTTTTACTCGATGCGGTCTGCAACGAAGTAGACGCTCGAAAAACCCGGTTTCTGGGTACTCGTGGGTAAGTCCTAAAGTTTTCAATTGTTTATGTTTTGGTCAAACGGGTGCGTATGCGAACTTAGCGCCGCCCGAAGCCTTTGCCGCGCATAGACTTTGACCAAACAAGCAATTCGCCACCACCACCGCCGGCCGCGAGAAACTGGCCTTCGGGATGCCATGCGAGACAGGAAAAACCGCCCTGTGCACCTTCTAGAACTTGCAGCAATTGTTCTGCTTCGTCCCACAAACAAACTTGACCGTCTGCGGATGCGGAAGCTAATAAAAATGTGGAAGGTTGAAAGGCGATCGCATTTACAACTTTTTCATGAACTTCTAACCCCCAAGAATCCCAACCGACACTTTCATCAGCGTGTTTTTCCCACACTGAAATGCCTTCCGAACTCGCAGCAGCTAACAAAGGTGCACCCAAAGAATTAGTTTTATCCGACCAAGCTAACTCCCGAACTTTCCCCGGAAAACCCTGCATTACCCACGGTTCAAAATTGCCCCATTCATTAACAATTAGAGTATTGTCCATATTGCCGCAAGCTAAATATTCCCCTTGTGGCGACCAAGAAACTGCACCTGTGGCGGAGGGTACTGATAAAATTTCCGGGTCTTCGTCCCAGTCTTCGCCATGCCAAACTTTGACACCTTGATAGCCGCTAACTGCCAGATATTGAACCATAGGATGCCATGCTAAATCTAGGATAGATGATGAGTCGAAATTCAGCGTTACTTCAACAACATTATCCTCAGCATTCCATACTTGAACGTAGCGGCCCATACTGAAAGCTAACTGGTTGCAGTTGGGACTCCAAGCTAACTTGTCAACCCAGACGCGCTGGTTATCCAAATCAGCAATCAATTCCCCAGAATTAACGCGCCAAATTCGCACTTTTCCATCTTGTCCGCCCGCAGCTAGGAATTGACTGTCGCGGGAAAAAGACAAGCAATCGGCTGATTTACCCGTGGCACTTTGTAGCGTTTGCAAGGACAATTCATTAACTGCCCCTACTTTCGCCAGCATCACTTCGCCTGCAGCAGAACAGACTCCTAAAGTTGTGCCGTCCGGCGACCAAGTAACAGCAGTTACGTAGTCAGACAGCATGGCTTCGGCATGAAATTCCAGGGTTTTTTCACTTTTCTTTGTCTTTTTATTACCCATATTTATTGAATCTGAGAGGTTGCACTATTCTTAAGAACGGGCAAGATGCCCGTTCCACAAGAGATGAATTTTCTTCTTGTGGAACAGGCCGGAAAGCCTGTTCCGTTCCACAAGAGATGAATTTTGTTATTGTGGAACAGGCCGGAAAGCCTGTTCGTAAAAGGCTTATTAAAAATGCTTCAAGATGTCAGTTAAACCAGGCATTTACGGAAATCCTCTCGCAATTGATTTTCGTTTAAATTGCGACCGATGAATACAAGCTCGTTTTTCGGAGTTTCTGTAGCTTTCCAAGGTCTATCAGGTCGGCCGTCGAACACCATATGTACTCCTTGGAAAACAAATCGCTTGTTGTCTCCGGCGACATTCAAAATGCCTTTTGTCCGAAAGATATTTGGGCCTTGAGTTCGCAACAATTCCTCAATCCAATCGCTAAATTTGTTGCCGTCAATGGCGCCAGATTCTACTATTGCTACTGAGGTAACAGTTTCGTCGTGTTCGTGAGTGTGTTCGCCCAAAAAGTCGGGTTCGATTTCTAATGCCCGGTTCAAATCAAATGCTTTGACGCCCAACAAAGCATCCATTTGTAATTCAGCGTTGCGGGTGCGGTGAATTTTTGCCATTGCATTCATAGCGCGAATTCGCTTTTCTAATTCGGCCAATTCTTCGTCAGTAACTAAATCAGTTTTGTTGAGTAAAACTACATCAGCAAATGCAATTTGTTCTTGAGCTTCGTCTGCGTCCCAGTGCTGCCAGATGTGCTTGGCATCGACTACGGTGACAACTGCGTCTAGCAGCAATTTGTCCCGCATATCTTCGTCTACAAAAAATGTTTGAATTACGGGTGCGGGGTCGGCTAGACCTGTGGTTTCGATGACTATGTGATCGAATTTGTCTCGCCGCTTCATTAAGTTACCGATAATCCGAATTAAATCGCCTCGGACTGTACAGCAAATGCAGCCGTTGTTCATCTCGAAAATTTCTTCATCGGCATCAATTATCAGTTGGTTGTCGATGCCTACTTCGCCGAATTCGTTGACGATGACTGCAACTTTTTTGCCGTGTTCCTGTGTTAAAATTCGGTTGAGCAGCGTGGTTTTGCCTGCACCCAGATAGCCTGTGAGAACGGTAACAGGAACTGATTCGATCGCCCCAGCAGTCACCATACTTTACCTCGATTATTGTACAATGATAACCATTATCGCTATTCTACACCAGACCTGCTGGCAGCGCCCACAATATTAAATAATGTTAATAAATTGTTCGTGAGAGCTTGTAGGGGCGAGTTTTACCAATAATATTTGCTGCAATTCAAAATATCGAGAAACCCGCCCCTCTCAGATGACAATTAGTTGTTAATTATAGCTGCAATTCGATCGCGCTCTAACTCTCGACCGATCAGGACTAATTTGGTTTGACGGAGTTCGGAAGGTTGCCAAGGGCGATCGTAAAAATATTCTATGCGCGAGCCCACACCTTGCAAGACCATCCTCATCGGTTTCTTGGGAACCGCCACAAACCCTTTAATCCGATAGATTTCCTCCTGCTGCATCAAGGATTGCAGTTTTTTCACCAAAGCTTCAGGTTCAAATTCGCGATCGGCAATAAAGAAAGTCGAGTTAATATCATCATCGTGTTCGTGTTCCTCCTCAGTGTCGTGGTGACTCGGACGAGACTCCAAATCATCCTCAACCGCCGCATTAAATCCCATTAGCACATCGGGGTTAATTTCGCCCGCTTTGCATGGCACAATTTTTACACTCGGACGCAACTCTTGCTGCAACCAGCTTTGGACTTTCTTGTGAGTTTCAGCATCTACGCGATCGACCTTCGTTAAAAGTACCATATCGGCACAGGCTAACTGGTCTTCAAACAATTCCTCGATCGGAGTTTCGTGATCTAAACTAGAATCAGCCTGCCGCTGTGCCATCAAAGCATCGATATCACCGACAAAAGAACCGCTAGCAATAGCTTCGCAATCGACAACAGCAACCACACCGTCTACAGTAGCACCCGTGCGAATTTCCGGCCAGCGGAAAGCTTGAATCAAAGGTTTAGGAAGTGCGAGGCCAGAAGTCTCAATTAAGATACAATCAATTTGTTCTCTGCGCTTCAACAATTCCTGCATAGTCGGCAAGAATTCCTCTTGAACAGTGCAGCAAAGACAACCATTTGTTAATTCAACAATATTGCTGCTGACATTTTCTTCTTCGTCGTCGCAAACTTGGCAATCGCGCAGCAGTTCTCCGTCAATTCCGATTTCGCCAAATTCGTTCACCAGAACAGCAATGCGGCGACCTTGATTATTTTGCAATAAGTGGCGAATTAAGGTAGTTTTGCCGCTACCGAGAAAACCAGTGATGACAGTAACAGGGATTTTGTGCATTGATAATTTTGTGCTTATTTGGTGGTGGGATATCTCGTTCCCAAGGTCTGCCTGGGAATGCCGATCTAGAGGCTCTGCCTCGCTGGAAGAAAGGAGCGCTTTTAATACGAGGCAGAGCCTCTGACTATGCGTTACCAGGCCGAGATCGTAGGTGACAACTTAAGACTGAAACCTACAATAAAAGTCGCTTTTAGGCGAAGTCTAGATCCCCCTAAATCCCCCTTAAGAAGGGGGACTTTGAGAATATTTCTTGTCCCCCCCTTATTAAGGGGGGTTAGGGGGGATCTAGATTTCGATAAAAACAAGAGAGACGATCGGTTTGACGTTAAGTTGTCACCAATGGGCAGAGCATGGTAACGAGAAAGGCTCTAATTTACCAGTGGTGGAATCTTTGCTAAAACACCTTTTTTCAGAGCTTGAGGACGCTCAGACCAAGGCAACAAACCGTCCGGTTTAGAATAATATTGACCCGCGCATTCGAGTACCGCCTCGACGCTTTCCGACTCATTTGCTGGTAAATCACCAAACAGATAAGTGTACTTTCCAACAGCAGCAAAAGACACCGCACAAGAGTGACTGCAAGCACTCATGCACTCAACCTCTTGAATCTCAAATTTATCAGAAAACTCCCAATCTTTAGCGAGTTGCGACAAATTTTCCATGAATTGTTGACCGCCGCTTTTGCCTTCGCGCTTGCCGTTTTTCCAAACACTAGCGCAAGCAGTGCAAACAAATAGACTGTGCTTTGTGCGTACAGCCGCATTAATTCCATCCATCATCCGTACCTCGCAGATGCGTTCAAAAGTGAGTTAGATATCGGCGGGCATTCTGACTTGAGAAACCACAAGGGTTTCATTACAGTTGCGGGACAGCGCCGGACTTGCACCGAACTTTCCCCGTTTCCTCTAGCGACTGCTCCCCGCTAGAACCGATCGCGAAATCACATCATACCGCACTTGCCGCCTTTTTGGAAAAAAGTTATGTTGGTAATGTCGATCCATCCCAAAAAAAATAACTTTTTGTGGAACAGGCATCTTGCCTGTTGCTGACAGGATATAACCCCACAAAAAAAATAACTCTTTGTGGAACAGGCATCTTGCCTGTTGCTGACAGGATAGAAACCCATCCCAAAAAAATTCGCTGTTTGTGTAACAGGCATCTTGCCTGTTAATGAGGGGCTAGAAGCCCTTCCCACAAGAACATTACTACAAAGTATATGAACGCCTTCCCCGATTTTTCCACTCACGGCTATCAGATTGAAAAAGAACTCGGACACAACAGTCTCGGCGGCCGAGTTACATACTTAGCGAAAAATACGAATACTCAAAAATTAGTTGTAATTAAGCAATTTCAATTTGCCCAATTAGGTGCTAGCTGGACAGAATACGAAGCTTACGAACAAGAAATTAAAGTTTTGCAAAATCTGGATTTCCCGGGCATTCCCCGCTATCTCGATTCTTTTCAAACTGACAGCGGTTTCTGCATGGTGCAGGAATACAAAAATGCCGAATCTGCTGTCGCGCGGACTTTTTCGCCGCCGGATATCAAGCAAATTGCGATCGCAACTTTAGAGATTTTAGTTGACCTGCAAGCTCAGAAACCGCCGATAATTCACCGCGACATTAAGCCAGAAAACTTGTTAATAGATGACGAACTGAATGTTTATTTAGTTGACTTCGGTTTTGCACGAATTGGAGGCGGAAATATCGCCGCCAGCAGCGTTGTCAAAGGTACGATGGGATTCATGCCGCCGGAACAAATGTTCAACCGAGAATTAACCAAAGCATCCGACCTTTACGGCTTGGGGATAACGCTGATTTGCTTGTTAACCGGTACGAAATCTGCGGATGTCGGTAATTTAGTTGATGCCAATTATGGCATTCATTTCCGGCATTTAGTGCCGCCATTGCAGCAGGGTTGGATGAATTGGTTGGAGAGGATGGTAGCGCCGAGATTGCAAGACAGATATCCATCGGCTGCGGATGCTTTAACTGCGCTAGAATCTTTGGATGTCCGCAGCTTGCCGAAAGTGAGAATTGAGGGCGATCGCATTCAATTCACAGCTACTGAATATGGAGAAACCTTAACACAAACTATTGCAATTAGTAACCCAATTCCCGATACAATGCTTTGTGGCAGGTGGGAAGTCGCGCCGCATCCGAACGATCCGCCCCACACGCCCTACGACCACTCTTGGATCTCCTTTGAACCGCAGGCATTTGAAAGCAATGATATCGAGTGCAAAATCGCAGTCGATACGAGCAAATTGCTGGCAAGTCAAACTTACAACCGCCAAATCATCTTGCGCGCAAATTCTGAACCCGAAACTCATAAAATAGAATTGCAAGCTACAACAGCCCCGCTGCCCGTACCGCAAAAAACTAATTTTTTGTCGGTATTCAGGCTGACTTTTATGTTCTGTTTTATATTAGGATTTTTTATGTGCTGTTTGCAGGTAACAGTTTCGATATTTAACTTTATTGATTATAAGTTGGTCGATCCGTATATAGACCTGATGTTGTATTCTGGGACTAGTACTATCCTGCTTCCCATCTGTTTTACGAGTGGCTTATTGGGATTTTTTGTCGCCGAAATCGCCATTACAGCCAAATTAAACAAATATGATTTTAATTGGTTTCTAGCTTTATGTGGAGGGTTAACAGGATTAATTTTTTATAATTTTATTAGCAGCATATTAACCAGTATTGTTCTTGATATCGCGAAGGGTACGATCAATTATAAATTAATAAGTTTTGTGTATGCTGGGTCAGTGCTGGTTTCCCTCGCAGTAACTTTACTTGGAGCTTTAATACTAGGAGGAAGGATTACAAATGTTACGATCAAAAATATTACGATAGTAACAGTAGTAACAGTTATTATGCGGCTTTTATCATTTTCAGTGTATGGTTCTACCGCTAGAGTCGTCTGCATTCTAGCGGTGGCATCCCTGATTTACAAGATAGTCAATTCGGTATTTAACACGCTGATTGACGAGGAGATAGCCAGACAAGTTCTTGAAGTAGATGCTACCAAAAGAGCTTTTTTTACTGCCGGATTTTGTATGAGTTTGTCAGTAGCATATATACTATTTTTAAACTTAAAATCTCAGTTAGAATGGGTTGAAGCCAGAGAAATATTAGTTGTAGGAGGAACGATAATGACATCTCTAGCCGTCACTGGAATTCCGTTAATTGACTCGATCTTTTTTAAACCAAAAAGACTGCTTGCCAACTATCGCAAATCCCGACCAAATTTAATTAAACCGTAAAAACTTGTTCGCAGCAACGACTTTCAACCTCAATGACTGAAGCCCTCACTAAAAACCTTACCAAACATTAAGAGTCTGCATTCCTGCCTGTTGTTGGCGGATTGTTTTGAGAGTTCGCTTTAAATCCAACTCTTAAAAACCTCGCTATTAACTATCACAACTCTCAACTACTAACTATCAACTATCAACTATTTACCTATGAATGCTTTTCCTGACTTTTCCAACTACGGCTATCAAATAACCCGCGAACTAGGACACAATCGCGCTGGCGGTAGAGTTACTTATCTCGCTACCGAAATTAATACCAAACGTTCTGTCGCTGTCAAACAATTTCAATTTGCCCAAACAGGCGCTAGTTGGGCTCAATATCAAGCGTGCGAACAAGAAATTCAGATTTTGCGAGAACTCGACTATCCTAGCATTCCCCGCTATTTAGATTCCTTCCCAACTGCATCGGGTTTCTGCATGGTGCAAGAATACAAAAATGCCCCTTCCTTGGCAAATTGTAACCGCTGGAAGCCCGAACAAATCAAGCAAATTGCTATCTCTGTTTTAGAAATACTCAAATACCTGCAAAATCGGGTTCCGCCAGTCATCCACAGAGATTTAAAACCCGAAAATATCTTAGTAAATGACCGGATGAATGTCAGCCTTGTCGATTTCGGATTTGCTAGAATCGGCGGGGGAGAAGTGGCCGCCAGCAGCGTTGTTAAAGGCACTTTGGGCTTTATGCCGCCCGAACAAATGTTCAATCGGCAGCTAACTGTTGCATCGGATTTATACAGTCTCGGCGCGACGCTAATTTGCTTGCTAATCGGCATCAATTCTACCGAAGTTGGCAGTTTGATGGACGATACCGGGCGGATTAATTTTAAACATCGCTTGCCGCAGCTAACTCCAGAGTTTCTTGACTGGCTGCAAAAAATGGTGGAACCTAATTTCAAACACCGCTATCCTTCGGCGGATGCTGCCCTCAATGCTTTGATTCCCCTAGAGGTAGTTCAGCAGCGTAACAAGTCAAAACTCGCACTGATATCAGTCGGATTATTAACAGCAATTGCTGCTATTTTTATTCCTTTGTTCTGGAAATTTCCCGAACCTCAAACAGCAGTCGATCTCAAACGAGTAATCAACGCAGAAAAGTTAAATCCTCAGACTCAAGTGATGTTAACTGACGAATTAGAATCAACGAAACTTAGGGATGTTTGGTCTTTGAAGCAAAACAAAAAAGTCTATTTTGCTGTAAGTGCTGCTAACTTGCCAGAAGGAGAATATAGAAGTTATTGTAAGGTTGTCAACTCTCAAGGACTATTCGCAGCCCAGAGTCAATCTTATTTAAAAACGACGGGCGATCGATTAAATACTTGGTGTTGGTACAATTTTCAAAAAGATGACAAGCCGGGAAATTGGAAGTTTGAATTTTACTTAGACGGTGAAAGAGTGGCGCAAAATAGTTTCAAGGTGTTACCTTAGTTGTTCCGGGCTGGCAGTGAATTTCGTTGCCGTCCAAAGTTGGCGGATTCCAAGTTTCTGCATAACTTGCATTAATTCGATCGCTCTGGCATAGAGCAGTAATAGTTCTTATTAGATTACTACCCTTTTCTTTGTAAGCAAATACTGCGCCCGTGTAGGATTTATCGGGGTTGCTATCAGTAGGTTTGACGATCGCGATCGCGCTTTCAAATTGTGCTGGTTCGCGGTGATTGTGCAAAGTTTGAACCGGACCCATTGATGAGACGCTCGTGTAATTATAGTTCTTGGTCTGTATCTGTTCTTTAAGTCCAATACGCAATTTTGCAATGGAATCGCTAAATTGACCGTATTCTGCATAGTAAGATTGCTGGCTTTGATTGATGATTCCAAGATATTGTAGGGCTTCTGGATATTGCTTAGCCCTTGACCGGACGATCGTATTGAGTTTTAAATCGTAAAAAGACGCCATGATGCCAGCCATAACCGCGCTGTAAATTGCAATCCTCGGCAGCAAACTGGATACTGGCAATCTCGATTTTTTACTGGCTTTAGCTACATTGACTGACATTTTTTTAACTGACATAAAGTAAATTTGCCAAGCTTGTAGGGTGCGCTACAAGCACCCTACAGATTACAAATTATGCAGTTTCGTGCTGTTTGTGCCATGCGGGATGCCACAGCAATTCAGCAGTCGATCGCTTCTCGACCATTTCAGGAGTAATCATACAATTAGCTACATCCTTGCGAGAAGGCAACTCGTACATCACATCCAGCATTAACTCCTCTAAAATGCTGCGGAGAGCTCTGGCGCCTGTTTTGCGACGATAGGCCTCCTGGGCGATCGCCCGTAACGCTTCCGGCTGGAATTCCAATTCCACGCTGTCCATCTTCAACAGCTTTTGATACTGCTTCACCAGCGCATTCCGGGGCTCGGTCAATATCTGCATCAAAGCTGCTTCATCCAGCGGCGAAATCACAGTCACCACCGGAATCCGCCCCACAAACTCAGGAATCAAACCAAACTTGACTAAATCGTCCGGCTGTACCTGCTGCAAAATATCAGCAGCCCGCTTGTCTTTCGCCGGCAAAGTTGAGTTGCTGTCGCTTTCTGTTGGCTGAATAAAGCCCAAGGATTTTTTACCCAAACGCTGTTCAACTATTTTTTCCAAACCGACAAAAGCACCCCCGCAAATAAATAGAATTTTGCTCGTGTCAATTTGAATAAAATCTTGGTAAGGATGTTTGCGGCCGCCTTGCGGGGGCACGTTAACCACTGTTCCTTCCAACATTTTTAGCAGCGCTTGCTGCACTCCTTCTCCCGATACATCCCTAGTGATCGAAGTGTTTTCGCTTTTGCGAGCAATCTTGTCAATTTCATCAATATAAATAATGCCGCGCTGCGCCGATTCGACATCAAAATCCGACATTTGCAAAAGCCGCAACAAAATATTTTCTACATCGTCGCCGACATATCCAGCTTCTGTCAGAGTCGTCGCATCGGCTACCGCAAACGGGACTTCCAGCATTTGCGCCAAACTTTGCGCTAACAAAGTTTTGCCACAACCTGTGGGCCCGACTAGCAGGATGTTAGATTTTTGCAGTTCAACATCGCTGTCAGGGGAAGACTTGTCGCTATCTTTAGCTTGGTCAACGCTCAAGCGCTTGTAGTGGTTGTAAACTGCTACAGAAAGGACTTTTTTTGCTGAATGCTGGCCGATAACGTGGTTGTCTAAATGCTGCTTAATCTCTGTCGGTTTCGGAATTTGACCTAAAACAATTTTCGATTTATTCGATCGACCCGGGCGCCGCGTTCCTTGTCCCTGAGACTCTCGCACCTCTGATTGGGGAATCTGTTGACCAATTGTTTTACTGGAGTCAAAAAACTCCTCCTCTAAAATTTCATTGCACAGTTCCACGCATTCATCGCAAATGTAGACGCCGGGCCCAGCTATTAACTTGCGGACGTACTCTTGCGACTTGCCGCAAAAGGAGCATCTCAGATGGGAGTCATATTTTGACATATTTGCCTCTTACTTTACGGTTGCCGTTGCTTGTTTCGACTGGGGAAGTTGCCGCGGGATCGACCTTAGCTCTGCCCTAGAAAGGTTTCCCGATCGGACACCCAAGCCAGTCAAGCTTCGCGATCTCTATTTCTAAGTTAACACTTTTGAGGCCTCAGTCATTAGTCCTTAGTCAGTAGTCATTCGACCAAATTTTGAATTTTTAATTTTCACTTGAAGGTAAAGCAGCAGTGGCTTACCATTTTTTGTATGCCAAAAATTTCCCAGACATAATTATTTTCACTCGATCGCCTTTTGGGTCTGCTTCTTTCTCGACATCTAAAGTAAAGTCGATCGCGCTCATAATCCCGTCACCAAATTTTTCGTGAATCACTGCTTTGAGCGGCATCCCGTAAACCTGCATAATTTCATAGAAACGATAAATCAGGGGATCAACCGGAACCGAGGCATCCAAAGAACCTTTTAACGGAGGTTCACAGAGAATTGCTGCCGTCTCGCTATTTAGGCCCAAAGCCGAAACAATTTTCTCGGCTTCATCTTCAGATGCGGTTGCTTGACGGTAAATAACCGCGGCAATCCAAACTTCGTCGCGCCCCAAAACTTTTTCCAAATCTGCAAAACTAATTCCCTTAGCTTTTTTAGCAGCCAAAAGCTTTTCTGTAATTTCTGAAATTGCCATTAAATATTCTCCCACTCACTGCTGTGTCAGATTTGGAATATGTCTCACATTTTGGTAATTTTGTCAATACCAACTTGAGAAAAACCACCCAATTGATAACTCGGAACTTCAACAAAAGCTTGTTTCGTAAACCCCCACAACTCATACAAGTTTAGATTTTAGATTTTAGATTGGCAATGACAGATGACTACCAGGGTTGAGAGCTAGTCAACAGTTGCATTCTTTTTTCTAACTGGCATCACCACTGATAAATCCCAAAATAACTCATAACTGCCCTGCGGCAATGGTACAGTTGGCAGTATATGTAGTACAAGTTATACAAGCAAAGGCATTCGGCATTCGGCAAACTGCCGAATTTTTATCGTGCTAGCCTGAAGCTCAATCCTCGCTCCTGCAGCCAAAGCCCCTTTACCGCTAACAACCCACAACCGACAAAAGTATGGAGATTAAGACCAAAGATTACACGCTCCAGTACGATCGCACTACCCAAACAGTCACCTGCAGCGGCTCGTTCCGGCTCAGCCAGGTGGAAGAATACGCGCCGATCGTCGATCTGCTCAACGAAGTGGCTGAATCCTCGCCAAACACGATTACTCTAGACTTGCGAAAGTTAGAATTTTTAAATAGTTCAGGAATTAATATTGTCTCAAAATTTGTCATCAAAGTGCGCCAGCAAAAAAATATTCAAATCGCCATAAAAGGCTCTAAACAGATCCCCTGGCAGAAAAAATCCCTGAAGAACTTGCAGCGGCTGATGCCTTCCTTGCACTTAGAATTGGAATAGTAGAGAAAAAGGTAAAGATGAACCCCAGGCTAAGTCCGAGAACCAGGAGGAGGGCGACTGAAGTTAATGGGAATAAGTCATAGTTAAGCTAGCACAAAACCGTAAAAAACTTCACAACAGACTAAAAATTACCAATTTTCAATTGCTATGCAGGAAGAACCATCGATAGAACAGCTACTTTTGGACGTTCAGCGGCTGAGTGCAGAACTTGAAAACTTGAAGCGCGAAAAGGCTGACCTAGAAATTATGCTGGAGACTACCACCGAACATTCGGATACGATGGAAGCTCACTTGCTGAGCAAAGCTGAGTTGGCACTGCGTTCAAGCGAAGAGCAGTTTCGGGCGATCGCCGCAGCAACTCCCGTTCCGGTATTGGTTTCTCGCCTCTGTGACGGCTTAATTCTGTATGCCAACACTCAATTGGCTTCTCTGCTGAACCTACCCCTAGAAAAATTGATCGGCTGCCGCACTCCAGACTTTTACTTCAACCCCGGCGATCGCCCAAAGGTACTTGAGGCACTTGCTAAAGACGGATACCTCCAAAACTACGAACTCCACTGCAAAAAGTCAGACGGCACCCCTTTCTGGGCGATGATCTCGGTTGAGTCGCTGATGTTTAACGGTCAGCAGACGGCATTATGCGCCTTGTACGACCTCACCCAGCGCAAGGAAGCAGAACAAACCCTCCAAGAGAGCGAAAAGCGGCTCCGCCGCCAGAGTTTGGCTTTGTTGCAGCTAGGTCGGCAGAGGACTCTCAACAGCGGTGCCCTGAATGTGGGAATTCGCGAAATTACCGAGGCGGCCGCCCGCACTTTGGATGTGGAAAAAGTCAGCGTCTGGCTTTACAACCAGGGAAGATTTGGAACTCGCTACCCGATCGATCCTCAGCTAAATTTTACCGAGAGAGCGATCGCCCACAACCAAGCAGAATCACTCGATACAGAGACGCCCGCCCCAGAGGAAAATGGGTCGGTCAATCGTTCTAAATTTACAATCCCCAACCTCAAATTAGTTTGTCTCGACTTGTACGATCGCACCCGCGAGAATCATTTGAGCCACCAGTCCATATCGGCAAGCGATTTAAACTTTTCAATTTTAGATCGTGAAGGCGAGGCACCGGGCGAAAATTTGCGATCGGACAATGCTTTAGAACCTGCGCCACAGAGTCAAAACTCTCTAAAAACAAATTTGTCCCACTTATCTTCGGTAGCGGAACATTCCGCTGTGCTGCCCAATGCCAGCAAGCCAAATTCTTCCATCTTAAATGTAGCAATTAGGCTCGGTGGCCAGATCGTCGGTATCCTCTCTCTCGAACATATCGGCGCGCCCCGCCAGTGGGCTCTGGAGGAGCGCACCTTCGCCGATTCTTTGGCAAATTTAGTAGCGCTGGCGATCGAAGGATTTGAGCGCCAGCGCGCTCAGGAAGCACTCTCCAAAGCCAAAGCGCAGCTAGAAATGACCGTCGATCAGCGCACCGCTCAACTCACCGCCGCCAATAAACTGCTCCGCATCGAAATTGCCGAGCGCAAAAGAGCCGAAATAGCTTTGCAAGAAGCCTTACACAAAGCTGAAGCAGCTTCGAGAGCTAAAAGCACTTTTTTAGCCAATATGAGCCACGAGCTACGGACGCCGCTCAACGCGATTATCGGTTACAGCGAAATGCTACAAGAAGAAGCAGTGGAATCGGGACTCGAAGAGATCCTTCCCGATACCCAAAAAATTTATAGCGCAGGCAAACACTTGCTGACTTTAATTAACGATATTCTCGACCTTTCTAAGATAGAAGCGGGTCGGATGGAGCTTTACTTAGAAAATTTTGACCTCGGCAATTTAATAGAAGAAGTCGTTGCAACTTTGCACCCTTTGGTCGAAAAAAATCACAATCAATTGCAAGTTTCTTGCTGTGAGAATTTGGGAGTGATGTATGCAGATTTGACTAAAGTCAGGCAAATTCTGTTCAATTTGCTCTCGAATGCTCTGAAGTTTACCGAAGATGGAACCGTGGTACTGGGGGCGACTCGCGAATCAGCAGGCGGCAGCGATTGGGTTTATTTGCAGGTATCTGATACGGGGATTGGGATGTCGGCAGAACAGCAGCACGGTTTGTTTCAACCTTTTATTCAAGGGGATGCTTCGACTACTCGCAAGTACGGCGGCACCGGTTTAGGGTTAGCGATTAGCCGCTTGTTTTGCCAGATGATGGGCGGCGATATCACTGTTGAGAGTCAGTTGGGTGTTGGCTCTACTTTTACTGTTCAATTAAAGGCAAAAGTTGATATTAGTTAGAAGGAAGTTAGGCAACAAGCAGTGTACGGGATTTAACCGATTTAAGGAAAGGAAGAGATGGAATAATTCCCGATTATCAATTCCCTCATTACCAATTCCCCATTACCAATTACCAATTCCTTTTTTAATTGTGACACGGATCGCGATCGACCTCTGTTGCCGATCACACAGTAGCATTTTTTTCCAGTCTAAAATACCTGTATTATCCCAAAATTGTCCCGCAGGCAGGAGCTGGCGCCTCGCTGCATTCACAAGTCGCACCTCAACCTGATTAATGGGGTGGGGGGTGGCTTCCCTAAAGGCAATTTGGTAAAAATAATGCTATGGTCGGGAACCAGTAGAAAGCAAAAGTTAACAGGAAATCAGGAATTATAAAGGTTTCTGGACACAGAAACACAATTCTGCTTTTTGCCTTCATACTGCTGCTTCTACTGGCGAGATAGCCATACTGCTGAAAGCAGGGCGCAAGTTCTCAGAATCAAAGGAGTGCATCTACATGATTAAACCTTGCAGTCAACCGCTAAAAACAAATCCTTTCACTTGTTATCGCGATCCCGCTACAGGCAGGTGGACTACTGTAGTTACAAGTGTTCAGAACGCTTGCGAAACAGACTCTAGTTTGAACTCAAAAGCCGAAGGCGAAAACGAAGGAGAAGCAGAAAGGCTCGTTTCTGCTTCTCCTGCTGTCTCGCTGCCGAAAAAAGGCCTTTCCTTCTCCTTGCCTCCGTTTAAACACCGTGTCAAAAAATCTGCTGTTACTCTCAGCAGGTAGCTATCGCAGGGGTCTAATCTAGTTTCCACGGTTAGTCCCCGACGATCGCCAAATAAAAAAACCGAACTTATCCTTAGCCTAAATTGCCAAAAAGCGATATACTGGCAGCAAAGTTTCTCCTTCAATATCCGTGAAGTATTTGCTCGATCGCTGGCTCCAATTTGTATGGACAGACCGACCAATTCGCCAGCGGGGAACAGTCATTGTTGCTATCCCCACGATTTTTCTGTTTGCTTCGCTGCTAGCAATTGCAGGCCTCCGGGAGATTACCCTACAGATAAGAGAGCGAGCAGATACTAATAGGGCAATACTTCAGGAAACTAACCGCTTGTTAAGAACCGTGGTGGATGCGGAAACGGGCATTCGAGGTTACGGGTTGACGAAGCGCCACGAATTTCTCTCACCCTACTTAGAAGCCAAGAAGAGTTTGCCTCTGCTGCTGGCTAAACTCAAGGCTATGGTTCAAGGAAATCAACTGCAAGCTCAGCGGCTTGAAGATATAAAAAAAAGTAGCGAACAGCAAATAAATTTCTTGCAAAACACTTTGAATAAGCTCGATAATTCGGCAACAAGGGTGCAGTCGCCGGAAATAATTCAGGTGTTCGCTCAAGGCAAAGTGAAAATGGATAACCTGCGCGCAAAAATTAATGCGTTTGCTGATGCCGGCGAACTTGACCAGGAATCTCTAGATCAGCAAAGACGGGATTTGATAGATTTCACTAATTTGGTGCAAGTTGCTGGTTTGCTTTTCGGCTGTTTGGGTGGAGCGGCTTCCTGGTATTTATTTGATAGTTTAGAGAAGGAATTGAGGAAGCGGGAAGCAGGCTTGGAAGAAAGTAAAAGTCGCATTCAAGCTGTGGTAGACAATGCGGCTGACGGGATTATTACTTTGGACGCACGGGGAAATATTGAGTCTTTTAATAGGGCAGCAGAAAAGATTTTTGGCGAGAAAGCCGATCGAATAATTGGCTCCAACCTGCGGGGGCTGATAGCTCTACCGCAGCCGTACAGCAGCGCGGGGGATTATTCAATCGAATATTTTGTATTAAATCCCGATGCTAAGCTGAAGACTTACCAGCAAGAAACAGTTGGAGTTCGCAACGACGGAACTAAGTTTCCGATGGAGTTGGCTATCAGCGAAATGGGTCTGGCAAATCAACACTTGTTTATTGCGATTTGCCGCGATGCCAGAGGACGGAAACAAGCCGAGGAAACTCTGCGCAAGCAAGCGCAAATGCTGGATTTGGCGAACGATACGATCGCGGTACTAGACTTGGACGGGGCGATTTCTTATTGGAATTTGGGGGCGAAGTGGCTCTACGGGTGGCGGAAGTCGCAAGCAATAGGAAAAAATATTCACGAGCTTTTGCAAACAGAATGGACCCAACCTTGGGAGGAAATTCAAAAAGTGTTTTTCGAGCGGGGTTCTTGGCAAGGGGAACTGGTGCGCACCAAAGCAGACGGCACAAAAATAACGGTGGCAAGCCGGTGGACTCTGCAACACGACGAGCGAGATAAACCGGTGGCTATTTTAGAAATCAGCAACGATATTAGCGAGCGCAAGCGCTCAGAAATTGCTTTAGCCCAAAGCGCGCAGCGGTTTCGCGCTACTTTTGAGCAGGCGGCAGTCGGCATGGCCCGAGGAACTGTTGAAGGCAAATTTCTGTTAGTCAATCAAAAACTTTGCGAGACTTTGGGCTACAGCCGCCAAGAATTGATGGAAAAAAGATTTCAGGAGATTACTTGGCCCGAGGATTTGGCAAGCGAACTGAAATATTTGCGCCAATTGTTAGCAGGAGAAGTTGAACATTACTGTATGGAAAAGCGCTACGTCCGCAAAGACGGAGAGTTGGTGTGGACAAATTTAACGGTTTCGCTGCTGCGAGAACAAGATGGCAGTCAATTTCTGATGGGTGTGGTAGAAGATATTAGGGAACGCAAACAAGCTGAGGAATCGCTGCGGTTGCGCGCTCAAGAATTGAGGTGGACGGCGCAGACGCTGGCTCAAACGACGAATGTTTTGAGAAAGCGGAATCAAGAATTAGACCAGTTTGCTTATGTAGTTTCTCACGATTTGAAAGCGCCGCTCAGGGCGATCGCAAATCTCAGCAGTTGGATAGAAGAAGACCTCAGCGAATCGATGACAGAGGATACTGTGCACCAAATGAACCTGCTGCGCGGTAGAGTTCACCGCATGGAAGCTTTGATTGAGGGACTGCTGCAATATTCTCGCGTCGGACGCATTCAAGTGCCTTCAGAAACGGTACAAGTTGACAAGTTATTAGCAGAAATTATTGATTCGTTGGCGCCGCCGTCTGGATTTGAGGTGAAAGTTGAACCGGGAATGCCAACTTTTGTGACCGAAAAGTTGCCGTTACAGCAGGTTTTTTCTAATTTAATTAGCAACGCAATCAAGCACAATCGATGTGAATCCGGTTACGTAAAAATATCGGTTAAAGAGTTAGATGATTTTTACGAGTTTTCTGTAGAGGATGACGGGCCGGGGATTGCTCCTCAATATCACGATAAAGTTTTTGTAATTTTTCAGACCTTGGAAGCTCGCGATAAAGTTGAAAATACTGGCATTGGTTTGTCGCTGGTGAAGAAAATTGTCGAAGGTCAAGGCGGCAGTATTTCGCTAGAATCGGCCGAAGGTGAAGGAGCAACTTTTCGGTTTACTTGGCCGAAGCAACCTATTAGCAAAGAGGAAAAATAAAACAACTCTAAACGTAGGGTGCGCGCGGAGTACCAGGCTCAAAATAGTAAATGTAGGGTGCGCACACCAGCACCGAGAGCCCGATAGCGACTGTTTAAACTGCATCACAACGGATTTCGATGATAAATCCATCAGGATCGTAAAAGTAAATGCCGCGTCCTGTAGCGCGAGTGACGGGGCCGCTGTCGATCGCAATTTGATTTGACTTTAGCACTTCCAGAGCGCGATCGAACAAATCCGGGTCGATATCGAAGGCTAAGTGGTTGGCGCGAGTAAAAGCCTTCTCCGGGTCTGGGTTTGGCGGTTGCAAGTCGGGTTGCCAAAATAGGTCAATCACAGTGCCGTCTGGGGTGACGAAATTAGCGACTTTACCAGCGGCTACCATTTCTGTTAAAGTTGCGGGGATTTCTGCACCTGTTAGTTCGTGCAAGCCGAGAATTGTACCGTAGAAGTGGCGGGAAGCTTTCATGTCGCGCACGTTTAAAGCGATATGGTGAACGCGGCGCAAGTTTCCGGGCGCGAGGACAATTTTGACGGTGTTTTCGGTAGTTTGCATGATTTTAAATTATTGCGAATGTTAAAATTGAATGCTGTTAGATTTATTCAGATCGTGCCGGGAAAAATAATCGTTTTAAGTTGGTAGTGAAGACTTCAGTCCTCATATTTCTATGAGGACTGAAGTCCTCACTACGAACACTTTGATTAGGGTTGTGCGATCGCACATAATATCAATTATTGTTATTTTTCTTTAGGGAACGATGCCATCCCTACAAATAGCATGGCCAGACCGCCTGCAAGAATCGCGAAGGCAAGTAAACCTACAACTAAATCTAATCCCGATGTATTTTCCATTAAATTAAACAGTTCTCCAATTAAATCCAATCATGGGTATTCGTTAATTGCTGATTCGGGACTTACGCAAAGAATGATTTGAGACACTACTTACAGCAGTAAGGTGCGCAGTGCGCACCCTAGATCTCGATGTTCTGCCTCCAGGACGGTGATTGCTGGGAAACAATGGGAAATATCAGAAAAAAACCAACTCTCAAGTTAGAAAAAATATTAACTTCTTCCCTCTTCCCTAACCATCCATCCCTTAAATCCGTTAAATCCGTTGCAAAACTTCTTATTTGGCCAATTCTCGCTCAATCGCAGCGATCAATTCTGGCGAATCAGGGCCCACGCTACTGCGGAATCTGGCAACCACTTCACCCTGTTTGCTGACTAAGAATTTCTCAAAATTCCAGGAAACCTCACCCTGGGGATCGACTGCACTTGTAAGCTTAGCGTACAGCGGGTGCTGCTGGCTGCCTTTAGCGCGTACTTTATCAAATAATTCAAAGCTGACGCCGTATTTTGTAGTACAGAAATTGACGATTTCTGAATTACTCCCCGGTTCTTGAGCTCCGAAGTCGTTGCAGGGAAATCCTAAAACGCGGAGTCCACCCTCGCTGTACTTCTGGCTCAATTCTTCGAGTCCTTTGTATTGAGGTGTATAGCCACATTTAGAAGCTACGTTAACTATCAAGAGTACCTGGCCAGCGTACTCTCCTAGTTGCTTGTCCGCGCCTGCGATCGTTTTTACTTTAATGTCGGAGATTGTGCTGGGCATTTTCAAATACTTTTAAATTTGGCAACCACAATTTTACCGCAGTCCGGTACAATTTTGTCTATATGCCGATCGCTAAAAATTTAAATATCCCGGCCGGGGCGGCTTTACGGATATCGGGCTTATATTATAGATATTGGTGAACCCGCCCCTACCAATATTACGGTTAATTTACCGAACATGATGTTAGTAGGTGGCGGTACACTTGGCCCACAAAACTGATCGCCACAATCGGCTATTAGATTTAAGTTTCTCGCTAATACCTAAAATCCACACCGAAAAGGACGAATAGTTTAACTCTCTGAGTGGTTTTCCGTCATCCATTTTTGGTAAGTATCCTCAAGTTGCTTGTCTTCCAGAACGAGTTCTAGGCGGACTTTGACGCAACCGTGGCGGGGTTGAGAGGCGATCGAATTTAAGATTTTGCTAGCTTTCTGCACAGAGGTAAATTCAGCCTTAACTGTCGGTTCCTGGCGATCGCTCTTAATCTCCGTCAAATCTATACCGGTGATGCTTCCCTCGCCCAAATCTATTTCTGCCAACACCTTCGGATCGTCGCCGACTTGTTCGACAATCAGTTTTTCCCACTGGATAGGCACTTGTACCATCCGAGTTTCAATTTCTTTGCGCACGATGACTTCGCCGACTTTCCGCTTGCTGCGATTGATCACCAATCGTTCTTCTAACAGGCGAATTACTTCTTGATCGACAATATCCAAGTTTTCCTCATCCTCATCTGTCTCCAAATTTTCATCTGTGCGATCGGCATCTGTTAGATTTGACATAACTGTTGAGGGATTCGTTAACTCGGTGTTGTTAAATTCATTATGCGCTTCTGAGGCATTTTCTAAAGACTGAGGCTCAGCATTTGCCGAAACTGCAGGAAGCATATCGACTTGATCGGAATTAATACTTACAAACAGCGCTTTTTGGTGATAATCTACTTTTTGTAGCAGCTTAATGCTTAGTAAAAAAATGCGGGTATTTTCGCTACCTAGCCCAGCCACCACAAAGTTTAACTGACCGTTATCATCAAAATAGACATCTTTAATTTTGCCTACCAAGTGACCTTTGTTGTCTTTGACTGTAAAAGTTTTTAGCTTAGTTCTGACTTTTTCCGGCACCCGGTTGAGACGGGTCATTGATTTCGCAGTTGCTATCTTTTCTGCTGAGGCTTGACCGTTCATTTTTTAAACTTTCCTGAAACTTTCCTGCATAGGGATTTTTATTAGGAATTGCTAAGGGCGGGAAAAGGGCATAAAGTGTGGCAAAACCAGACAATTTTTGTACCCCACCCGCCCCCTTATGTAGGAATTGCGCGATGCCACAAATCACACCTGCGCAGTGACAGAATTATGTCATTAATGCGCAATTCCTATGCAATACCTGTTGCGGTTGGTTTAGATATCTTTATTGTCTACAACCGCAGTTCCATCGGTCTTAATGTCTAATTCTTCACGACGCAAGGTTTCTTCGCCCTCAACCGTGGTGCGAACAACTTCTTTTCTGACGTTGACTTCTTCGCGGACGAAAGCTTCCTTGTGAATGTCTGCAGTTTCTTCGTAGACTTCCATGCGTGCAACTTCCCCTGATTGGAAGTCAGCTTCGCCGACTGAAACTACTTGACCCGCTTCTACGGGGGTTACTCGCTCGATTACGACTCGTTCTTTTTCAATGGGTACTGAAGCTCGCGCTGTTTCAGTTTCCACGCGCTTGCCAACTGCTACTTCGCCTGTTTTTGCGCGGTGTTTGTTAGCAATCAAGCGTTCTTCATAAAGCTTGAGATTTTGGTGCTGCTGTTCGTTGGTTTCGTAGAGGGGGCGATCGATATCGTAGCTGTAGCTGCTGCGATCGTAGCTAGAAGGAGTTGCAGTGGTTGTAGCAGCGGCAGTTCCTTGATTGCGGTAAACGCCTCTTACCTGTTCTTCGCGATCGTAATCTACTGGTTCTAAGTCATTGTAAGCCGGCAATTGTTCTGCTTGAGCTTTGCTGCGAAGACCTGTTGCGTAGACGCGACGGGCTCCGTAGTCGAAGCGAGCCGAGCCGATTGGCAGCAATACTTTTTTGCCAAAAATCCAAATACCGGTATCAATTACCAGATAGCGGAAACGACCCGTGTCATCAACCAAAGCGTCATAAACGGTGCCTACTTTTTCATCGGAATCGCCAGCATAAACATCAAATCCCTTGATGTCGTCTCCCGCAAAGATTTCTTCCTGATAATTCGGATAAAATTCTGCTAATCTTTGAAGTGCCATGTGTTTTTTCCTCGTTGCTCTACTTAAATTAATTGTAGAAATTAATTGGTTGACTTCCCTCTCCCTAAAGTCAGAAGTCTATAATTTAGGGCATTTAATACTATAGGAATACTGCCCCCTCTCTTATTCTGTGCTAGCGCGCTCAGCTATTCTAAAGGTTGTAAAATTCCTCTTATGCAAATATGGGCTATTGACAAAATCAGCTTTACAGAAGTTTATATTAAACAGGACTTACGCAGAAAGCCGGTTTCTTATATTAATTCTGAAAAGTAGCCCATCATATAGATGGTACGCGAGCCTCTGTAAGGAAACAGCAATGCCGTGTCCTTATCGGGATCTGCGAATGTTAATAATTGTTAAGTAACTTGTTACAAATAAACATTACATAGCGAGCTACAAAAATCAAAGCCCCTCATCTTGCAGGAGAGGGGCTTCGGGAAAGCTAGAAATTTTAAGTTCAGAGTTGATTTAGTTGAGTTCTGATAGTTTCTATCCTTTTGCGGTTAACTCCTAAATCTGACTCTCCCAGACGCGAAGCCGATCGCACATGGATGACTTTTGCTCCATCATCTACCAAAAATTCCACGTCATCAACAAACCCCATCAAAGCACTGGTGAACTCCGCATAGAGGTAATTATCAGTTGCCGTGATAATCTTAGTTTTTCCCAAGGACTCGATCGCCCCTTTGAGCTTTGCCATTGCTTCAGCAGGGGACGAAGCGTATGCCAAAGGCTCAATTTTGTGTTCGGCATCTTGACTGAAGCTGCTGACGCAGTTGGGGGAACTCGGGCACGCTGCGAGTTTTCCTGACACAATGCCGATATTGGCAGGTCTTTTGCCAGCAAACACTGTTTTTTCTCCGGGTATAGCGATAAAAGTAGCGATCGACAGTATTGCTACTGCTAGCAATGACATTAAAATAACTAGGACTCTTTTTAATGCTGTCGGCGATTTTGTTTCAACTGTTTGCAAAGGATTAGCCCTCCTAAAAATGCCAATTAAATCTAATTTTCATATTAATTGAAAGTGACCTCAAAAATTTAAAGATATTTACTTTGTTCCTCAATCAACCAGTAAGTCAGCATTTTTCCTTTACCTTTAACAGTGATATGACCCCGTTTTTCAAAAACAAACTGCTCTTTCAAACGCTCGTAAGTCGCCGCCGTCACTTGAATTTTACCTGGCAATCCGTTCGACTCCATCCGCGAAGCAACATTAACAGTATCCCCCCACAAATCATAGCTAAATTTACTAATTCCAATAATTCCTGCTACCACCGAACCGCTGTCAAGTCCGATACGCAATTGAAAATTTTCTCCATTTTTGACATTAAATCTTCCCAAAGCTGCCTGCATATCCAAAGCTAAAAGTGCGATCGCCTCACAATGATCCTCCCGGGGCGTCGGCAAACCCCCAACCACCATGTAAGCATCCCCAATAGTCTTAATCTTTTCCAACCCGTGCAACTCAGACAACCTATCAAACTCCGAGAAAATTCCGTTCAAAATTTCTACCAACTGCGTCGGACTTTTGTGAGCCGAAAACTCTGTAAAGCCCACCAAATCCGCAAACAATACGCTTACCTCATCAAAATGATCTGCTATCAACTTTTGTTCTTTTTGCAAGCGCTCGGCAATAGGTTTCGGTAAAATATTCAGCAGCAATTTCTCTGTCTGCTCTTGCTGCAATTTCAGTGCTGCCTCAGCTTGTTTCCGCTGAATCAGCGAACCGAGCTGCGTAGCAACCGCGCTCACTAATTCCAACAAGCGTGGCTGACATTTCAGAACTTTGGCGCGATAAAAAATCAAAATAGCTAACACTTGGTTGTCCGCCAAAATTGGCACCCCAAAAGCCGCTTTCAATCCCACATTCACCGCAATTTCCCCTCGCAAAAAAACTTCTTCCGGTGCAGTAGAAACATCCTCGATCCATTCAGACTGCTGCGACTGCCAAATCCTCCCCGGGAGTCCCACGCCGGGAGCAAAAATTAACTGCCAACTTTTTTTGCGGAATTGGGCAAAACTCAAGTCGCTGACGTACCTGCCTGTAGCGCATTTTAAAAAGCCCTCGCTGCATGGAATCCAACCTTCGCCCAGATTCCATTCAATAGTTTTGCAAATTAAACCTAGAATCACATCTATAGCAGACTCAAAATCCTCAGATTTGCTAATAGCTTGAGTTGCTTTCAGCAGCAACCTTGTTTCCATTTCAACCTGGCGGCGTTCGGCGATTTCCTGGTGCAACTGGGCGTTTTGATAAGTCAACTTTTGATTTTTTTCTTGCAATTGCATTTGCAATGAACGCACTGTAAGTTGATTGCTCACTCGCGCCAATACTTCTTTCACCTGAAAAGGTTTTGTGATATAATCTGCTCCGCCCACTTCAAAAGCTTTTGCCTTATTTATTCCTTCTTCTAGCGCGCTGAGAAAAATGATGGGAATTTCCCTAAATAGCGGTTCTGATTTCAGTTTTATACAGAGTTCGTAGCCGTCTAGATCCGGCATCATAATATCGAGTAAAATTAAATCGGGTGCGCTAGATTGAATCGCATCTAGGGCAGAAAAACCATTAGTAACAGGCCGAACTTTATAGCCGTTTTTTTGCAGGATTCTAATCAACAAACGCAGATTATCTGGCGTATCGTCAACTACTAAAATATCTGCTTGATAGTTTTCAGTTTGTTCCGCCTTGATCTGCATGATCTGATTCCTCCGCCTCGGCAATTAAATTGAAAATTTTCTGATAATCAAAATTATCGAGATGACCCTGGAGGATTTCGGCAAATTCAGGATGATCGTCCCTTATTTCCTCGATTGTCCTGGAAATTAAGTCAAAATCAGCACTGCGGATTACCTGCTTAATGTTGTTTATCCATTCTGCGGGAAATTTGGGTAAATAAGCAAGCCCAGCATTAGAGGGGGAAGCAGATACATTATTTCGATCGCCTGTTGAGATAAAGTCCGTTGAGTTAGAGTACACATACTTCACCCCCAAATGCTTGTTGAGGCTATCAAATATATCTGTTTTGCAGAAAGGTTTGCTAATAAAATCGTCGCAGCCGACCAATAAAGCAAACGATCGCCTTCCTTCAATTGTACTAGCTGTCAAAGCAATAATCTTCGGCATCGGGTATTCGGGATCGGAAATATTGATTTCCCCGTTTTCTGGCTGCTCTTGCTCTCTCTGCTGTATCCTCGCCTTAATTTCTTTAGTAGCTTCGTAGCCGTCCATCACTGGCATTCGCACATCCATCAAAATTAAGTGCGGGTGCCAATTTTCCCACCTTTCGATTGCTTCGCGACCGTTGGTGGCTTGTTGCAGCCTGAAACCCAAGGGAGAAAGCATTTTGACTAAAAGTTGGCGGTTGTCTTCGCGATCGTCCACAATTAAAATCCGGTAGCACGGTTGATTTGGTTCCAACCCAGTAACTTCGCGGTTAATTTGCGGGGCTGGAATATCAGCAGTATAAACCGCACCGACTGGAATTTCAAATTTAAAAGCAGTGCCGACTTCCAGTTGACTTTCTACGACGATTTCTCCTCCCATCAGGCGGACAAATTGACGGCTGATATTCAATCCTAAACCCGTGCCTTTATGAATTTTTTTCCCAGAAGCTGTTTGCACAAATGCCTTAAAAATATTGCCCAATTCTTCCGAAGCAATGCCAACTCCTGTATCTTTTATTTCAAACTGAAGGAAAAAACTCGGAACAGTTAAATCCTCAGCCTCCTCCCTCAATTCAACAGTTGCCAAATTACTGCTACTTATCGAAAAGTCCCGAATACTTGTTGTGGTATCAAAGCAAGCTATTGGACTTTCTAATAAATCAATAAGTCCCGAACTTTCTAACTTTATAACTCTTAAAGTAATTTCGCCTGCTTCCGTAAATTGAATTGCATTGCTAAGAAGATTAATCAGCACTTGCCGCAGTTTAATATCATCGGTTCGCACGTACTGGGGAACGTCCGGATCGCGCTGGAAAAGCAACTGCAATTCTTGATTTTGGGCCCGCAGTTGAAACATATCTTGCAAATCGTCAAGCAAGCGATAGATGTCGAAAATTTTCGGCTCGATTGTCATCCGCCCCGCTTCGATTTTTGACAATTCTAAGACTTCATTGATTAAGGCCAGCAAGTGTTCGCCACTACGGCGAATAATTCTCATATTTTCTCGGTTTTCAACAGTAAGATTCGGGCTGGGTTCCATGATTTGTGCAAACCCGAGTATGGAATTGAGAGGGGTACGCAACTCGTGGCTCATATTGGCAAGAAATGTGCTTTTAGCTTTGTTTGCTGCTTCAGCAGCTAATGCGGCTTGTTGCAGTTGTTCTGTCCGTTCGTCAATTTGAGCTTCTAAGGTGCGCTGGTAATCTGCTAGTATTTTTTCGGCTTGTTTGCGATCGCTAATATCTTGAAAAGCTGCGATCGCATAAGCAATATTTCCGCTAGCATCAAAAATCGGCGTGGTATTGATCTCGATCGCAATTATTTTTCCCTCTTGACGGATTTCTACATCGTCAACCTTGACAAACTCTCCTTTCAGTGCGCGCAAAATTGGCAGATTATCCGGCGGGTAAAGCTCATCAGTATTGGCAACATAAATTTGATAAGTTGCAGCTAATTGTTCAGCAGTGCTTTCCGAGATAGTGTCTGCACCCAGCAATTCCCGCGCTGTCTGGTTGAAATAGGCGATCGATCCGTCGGAATTATAAACAGATACCCCCACTGGCAAAGCTTCTAAAAATTGACTCAGGCGGCTTTCACTCGCAGATAGTGCCTCATTTACTAGCTTTAACTCCTCGTTTACTGCTTGCCGCTTCAGGATTTCATCTGTTAACTTTTGGTCTTGCAAGTAACTGTGAACTGCTTCTACTACAGTTAATTTTAAGTCTTCATTTTGCCAAGGTTTAGGGATATAACGGTACAATTTAGCATACTTGATAGCATTACCCAGGGCTTCCAAATCTGCTTGCCCCGTCAGCATAATGGTCAGCGTATCCGGCGAGCTTTCGTGAATTTGTCTGAGCAGTTCGTCCCCTTTAATATCCGGCATGATATAATCGGAAAGCACCAAAGCAATCTCGTATTCATCTGCCTGCAAATCGGCCAGCAACTCTAAAGCATCAGCCCCCCCTTCAGCAGTTTCAATAATACACTGATCGCCGATCGCCTTTTTCAGTTCAATCTTTAAACTGTTCAAAACGTCAGGTTCATCATCAATACAAACAATTACAGGTTTTTTCATAACTTAGCCAGCCCAGGTTTTATAGTCTCTATTAAGTGTTTGTTTTTCCACTGTTTGTACAAAAAACAGTTTAAATCGGCGTCTTGTACTGCCCGCTGAAGTGCCGCGCCACCCGCTTGTACCGTCAACATCACCTTAATAATTTTAGGATATTTTTGGTAAAGTTTAATTAAAATTTCGTCACCTTTGATTCTGGGCATCAGGCAATCAGAAACAAGCACAGTTACCTGAACTTCTCATCTAAAATTTTTAAGTAAATCTAAAACTTTATCACCATTTTCAGCTAATTCATAAAATCAATTATTTTTAAATTCATTCTTTAACTGCATCTTGAGAGTATTCAAGATATCGGGTTCATCGTCAACCCAAAGAATTACAGGCTTATTCATCTTTTCCTCTCAGCTTTAATTATAGTGGGTTTACCAGTTTCACTTGCTTCTAGATTATTGATTTCGGGCGAGGATGCAGAATATCTGTCCTTTATCTTATTTTAATACGACTTCCGAACAGAAGCCCGGTTTCTGGCAATAAATCTTGTCTTTGTCAGCGAGACAGCCACGAGTGTCACCGGGAATCAGCCCACCGCAGGTAAGTTTTGTTTAAAATATTGGCAGCGAGACTGTAAAAGTTGTCTGCCCCGGTATAGACTCTACAGCAATTGTGCCTTCGTGTTTTTCAACAATTTTTCTCACAATATCCAATCCCAAACCGCTACCTTCGCCCGCCGATTTAGTCGTAAAAAATGGCTGAAAAATTTGGGAAATAATTTCTGGGGCGATGCCTTTGCCGTTATCAGTAAATTTGAGGAAAATATTTGCATCTTGCTGCTGAGTTTCAATCGTCAAAATACCTTTATAATCCATTGCTTGCAGGGCATTGTGAACGAGATTCGTCCAAACTTGATTCAATTCATCTGGATAGCAGACAATTTTGGGTAAATTTCCATAATTTTTAACTACTTCTATACCGTGTTTCAGTTGATTTTGATAAAGAGTTAATACCGTTTCAATGCCGTCGTGCAAGTTCGCCTGGACTTTTTCTTGTTTGCTATCGAAATGAGCGTATGTTTTCAAAGCAAATACTACTTTTCCCGACTTCGCTGTCGCTCTTTGGATCAGGCTAATACTTTTTTTAAAGCTCGCAAACTGGTAAGCAGTATTTAAAACTATTTCCCAATCCGGCAATTTAAAAAGCGGCAACAACTGTTCTATGTTTTCGTAGATTTCCATGTCCACTAAAGTATCGGCAATTGGCTCGGCGTTTTCAACTGATTCTGCCATCAAATCTCGCGCCAACTTCTGCTTAATTTTCCGCTTCTCTCTGCTGGTCAATAAAGTTTCTTGATGGGTGGATCTGTACAGTAAAGTTAAAAAATAAGCTTGGCTCTCTTCAGAAAGTTGTTGAAAAAATTGAGGCATTTTTTCTAAAGTTTCGTCCCCAAAATTAGCTATATTATTAATAGAGGAACCTATAATGCCCAGGGGGGTATTGATTTCGTGGGCAATGCCGGCAATAAGCTGTCCCAGGGCGGCCATTTTTTCCGATTGAATCAAATGCTCTTGGGTCGCTTGCAGTTGATGGATCGCAGTAGCTAAATCTTGATTTTTTTCTTGCAAAGTTTGTTGCAGCGAACAAATTTTTAAATGAGTTTCTATCCGGGCTAAAACTTCTTCAACCTGAAACGGTTTGGTAATAAAGTCCACTCCCCCAACTGCAAAAGCTTTAACTTTATCCATCACGTCGTTAATCGCACTGATGAAAATCACCGGAACGTCTTTTGTTACTTCAGAATCTTTGAGCCGCTGACAAACTTCATAACCGTCCATCTCCGGCATGAGAATATCTAGCAGCACTAGATCCGGGGGCATTTTTTGAGCTGCAGACAATGCTAGCTTGCCGTTGGGAACCGGGCGAACTTGATAGCCATTTTTGCTCAAAATGCCTGCGAGCAGCCGCAGGTTTTCTGGCGTGTCGTCCACTACTAAAATATTAGCTCGATTCGTTTTAGGTAAAGTTGAAGTCATCGGGTATTTACTGGTTTTCGCTGATCTCTATTATGTTTAAAATTCTGTCATATTCAAAATTATTAATGCAATCTTGAAGCCTGCCCGCAAGAGAGGAATTGACTGTGCGGATTTGTGCGATCGAACTAGCGATCGCCTCCATGTCCACACTCAAAATATTTTGCTTGAATTGGGCCATCCAGTCTGGAGAAAGAGAGGCGATAGCCTCCGGTGTCAGCATCTCCTGACTTGACTCCCCTACACTTGCCGCACTGACTGCGGTTGGATCTTCATAAATATAGCGTACCCCTAAATGTTTTCCCATTGCCACGAAGATATCCTCCTCTCGGAACGGTTTCCGGATAAAATCATCGCAACCCGCCGAAAGAATCACCGCTCGTTCTTCCTCCAAAACGCTAGCAGTCAGGGCCACAATCGCCGTTGCTTGCCCGCCAGTTGTAGTTTTAATCTGTTTAGTTGCCTCGTAGCCGTCCATCACGGGCATTCTCATGTCCATCCAAATCAGATGCGGTTCCCACTCCATAAAAATATCCACCGCTTCTTTACCGTTACTCGCTTCTCTCAACTCAAATCCGAGCGGACTGAGAAGTTTTACCAACAGTTGGCGGTTTAAAGGTTTGTCGTCCACAATTAGCAAGCGATAACTCGGCTGATTCGGTTCGAGCGCAACCACACGACGTTGAGTTTTTTTGCTTTCAATATCACCAGCTTCAACCAGATGAACTTGGATGTCAAACTGAAATAATGCACCCTTTCCGATCTCGCTGCTAACAGTAATTTCACCTCCCATTAATTGCACGAACTGGCGGCTAATCGCTAAACCTAAACCCGTTCCTTCCTGAGAATCTTTACCGCTTTTTGTCTGCACGAATGCTTCAAACAACTGATGGATTTCCTGCGCCGCAATGCCTGCACCGGTATCTTGAACGTCAAAATGCAGCGAGTAGCGGTCGGGCAATTGGTCAGCGCTATTTTTGTGTACATTCTGCCTTCCTCCTTTAACTTGCACCGACACTCCCCCTTCAGAAGTAAATTTAATTGCATTGTTGAGCAAATTAATTAAGACTTGGCGCAATTTCACTTCATCGGTACAAATGTAATGGGGTACTTCCGCGTCCCGAGAGAACATTAATTGCAAGCCTTTTTGCTCAGCTTTGAGAGCAAACATATCTTCTAAATCGTCGAGCATCTGGTACAAATCGAAGCTTTTTTCATAGAGAGTAGTGCGTCCGGCTTCAATTTTTGACAAGTCTAAAACTTGGTTGATTAAAGCCAGCAAATGTTCGCCGCTCCGCAGGATAATTGCGACATCTTCTTGATTTTCAGGAGACAGAGTTTTACTGCGGATCATGACTTGAGCAAACCCGATTACTGCGTTCAGCGGCGATCGCAATTCGTGGCTCATATTGGCGAGAAAGGTGCTCTTAGCTTTGTTTGCTGCTTCGGCCGCTTCTTTCGCCTGCTGCATTTTCATTTCCGCTTGTTTGTTATCAGTAATGTCTTTAATAAAACCTTCGTAGTAAAGTAGATTTCCTGCTTCATCGCAGACAGCACGACAATTTTCAGAAATCCAGATTATGCTGCCATCTTTGCGGTAAATTTCTGATTCAAAGTTTGATAGTATCCCGTACTCGTTTATCAGCGCTGCAAATTCGTCGCGGCGGTTGGGTTTCACGTAAAGCTGGTTCTTGAAATTCGGCTGTGCTGCTATTAATTCTGCGGGCGATTCGTAACCGTAAAGCTTAGCTAAAGCGGGGTTAGCGCTGATGTATTTCCCATCACCAGCAGTTTGAAAAATTCCATTTAAAGCATTTTCATAAATGTTGCGGTACTTTTCTTCTGCTTCCCGGAGGGCCGTTTCTGCTTTTTGGCGATCGGTAATATCGCTCGAAATCGACAAAAAACAAGGTTCTCCGTCAATGTCGATGGTTTCTATCGACAGCAGTGCGGTTCTTTCTGTACTATTTTTATTGCGAAACCTGAGTTCATAATTGTGAATTGCTGTCTTGTTTTTTAACATTTGAATCATGCGGTCACGCTCTTTCAAACTCGCCCAGAAGTTGAGTTCAACCGCTGTTTTACCGATAATTTCTTCCTGGGTGTAGCCCATCATCCGGCAAAAACTATCATTAACTTCTAGGTGGCAACCGTCACTAATTCTTGTAATAGTAATCGCATTCGGACTCGAACGAAAAGCTTTAGAAAACTTTTCTTTTGCCTTAGCAAGATCGGCGGTGCGTTCTGCAACTTGCACTGCTAAATTGTGGTTGTATGCCCTTAATAATTTCTCCGCTAGTTTGCGTTTCGTAATATCTTGAAAAGCGCACATTCCGTAAATAATATTTCCTTGGGCGTCGTAAATAGGAGTTCCCCAAACTTGCAGGGGAACAGTTTTGTTATTGGAGGAGATTTCAAGGTCATCAACAGTTACACTTTTGCCCTGCAAAGCATTTAAAATTGGGTCGCGTTCCGCCGGGTAAATTTCCTGAGTTCCAGCTAAATAAACTCGGTATAATTGGCGCATTTTTTCGGCATCTGCTGCCACAATTCCTTGAGATAAAAGTTTCTTTCCTGTAGGGTTAATGTAGTGAGGTTGACCGTTTGGCTCGGCAATAAAAATGCCTAGCGGTACTGCATTTAGAAATTGTTTGACTCGGCTTTCGCTTTCTGAGAGGGAAGTAAATGAATGCTGCAATTGCTCTGCCATGCTGTTAAAAGCAGCGGCCAGTTCTCCGAGTTCATCTTCGCGATTGAGAGTGAGCTTTGTATCCCATTCGTTTCGCGCCAAAGCTTTCGCCGCCGCATTCAATTTTAAAATCGGCTGCACCACCCATTTAGCAGTAAGAATACCCAGAATAGTCGCCCCAATCAAAGCTGCAACCGACAACAAAAAAGTCGTGCGCGTGTTGAGGTTAATTTGCTCCATAAAGTCGGACTCGGGTACAACTACTACAATCAGCCAATCCAACCCTCGATCGTCTTTAAAAGGAGCTACCTGAATAAAATTTTTCTTGCCGTCAACATCAAAAGTAAGCTGTTGAGAATTAGAGATTTTAGCTAAGCTGTCGTAGGATTTCTCTAAATGCTGTGCGGTTTGGCGAATTACCGGATTCTCGCTTTCTGAAGCTTTGATGCGTCTTGTTTCTTTACCTTCCACCACAAATTCTGCACTCGCCGTTGAAGTGGCAATTAACATCCCCGATCGCTCCATCACAAAAGTTTGCCCCGACTTGCCAATTTTGAGGCTGACGAGAAATTCTTTGATTTTAGAAAACAGCAAATCGCTGCCAGCTACTCCTAACAGCTTGCCAGCGTCATCGTAGATAGGCAAAGCAGCAGTAATTGCCAGTTCCCTTGTCAAAAAATCTGTATAAATTGGAGTCCAAATAGGTTTTTTTGCCGCAGCGGCAGCTATGTACCAAGGGCGAATTCGCGGGTCATAAACATCGGGTGAAATTTGCACCAATTGAACGCGCTTTCCCTGAGAGTTAGCAGTATATCGAGCTAATTTATTTCCAGTAGAGCTGTCGGCCGCCGATATCAAAATCCGTTCTTTAGTGCGGATTGCTCCCGAATGTTCTCCATTTCCTTTGCCTGTGTAAATGATGCTGATCGAATCAAAATATTGAATTTGTTCTAGGAAATGATGTTCTAGTTTTTGGTTGTCTTCTAGGTTCAACTGTCCCAATTTTATTGCTTGAACGTTCAGGTGATTGACAATGTGGGGAATTGACATATAATTTTCCATGCGATCTTTGATGCGATCGCTAATTTCTCCCCGCAACTGAGCGGCCACATCGTTGACTGCCCGTTGACCGTTTTGGAACGATAGCCAACCTACAACTCCTACGATGCCGACAATTTGCACTAAAAAAGGAACCACGAGCACCGTTTGTAATGGAGCTTTGCCGATAATTTTGGTAGCAAAGCGATTGAGGGGTTTAGGAAACATATTCATCCTAAGAGGAATTGGGCATTGGGAATTGGGAATTGGGAATTGGGCATTGGTAATTGTTTGGAGTTTTGATGGGAAATTATGTTCCCTTTACCCTTCCTTTTCTCCTTCTGCTGTAGTTTACTGACCACAGTACCGTCGATCAATTTAAATCTATATAGCGTATTTATACTCAGATTTTTTTCGGAACTACGGATACAGATAATTGGGCGCGATCGACCTAAGTCGAAATCATCTTATGTATTGCACTATCCTCAATAAGCCTTGGACAGGCCGGCAGGACGGCCACTCCACAAGAAAACTCACTCTTTGTGGAACAGGCCGTCGGGCATTTTAAGCGAGAATAGTGCAACATCTCAGTTTGAACAAACAGTAGCTAAACAAGAGCTCCGCCCAAAAACCTGTATTTACCTACGATATAACTCGACCCTTTCACCGTAACGCAACAGCATATCCAAACTCTCCAAACGATTTTGCCAAGTTTGAACTTGATAGCTATTTTCAGCAGAATGCAAGCGCATCGAAGATTGAAATTGAGATTGAAAACTCGCCAACAATCTTTTAGCAGTTGCTAAACTTTCACCAGAAGGATGGGTCACCAATCTGCTCAAAGCTTGCGCCAATTCGTCCGATCGACTTTGCAAAACTTTCAGTTCAGATTCCGACATCCGCAACTCATTGTTAGCCAACAAAAAACTCCATTCCTGCTTGAGAGCAGTATACCGCGAAGCAGCCGCGGCAAACGGCTGTCGGTAAGGAATCGGCTCTGCTGCAGAAGTGGAACGCACTGGCCGGCCTTGAGTGCGGTTAAAAAACCCCTGCATCGCGCTGCTGATACTTTCCACCGCAAAAATAGCATAGCCCCCAGTCGGCAAATCGCGCAAAGCTTGAATTTGGTCGATCGCCACAACTTGTGGGAGAGTCAACAACTTAACCGACGGAGAAATCAAAGCCGAACCGAGCATTTGTTCCTTTACCAGCGGTTCGGTGATGCGCTGAAGTCGGTTCGTATCCAAAGCATAAGTCATCGGCACAATCAAATCTACAATTCCCTGACGAGCCCAAACTTCCCAATTTTGCTGAATTTTGTAAATCCGCTGACTTTCCGGGTGCGGAAACACCGCCACCGACAAAATTGTGCGCGGATAATTCTGCCGCAAAAGCTGAGAAACTTCAGCTACAAAACTATTAATTTGATTAGTTTTAAACTCAACCCACTGCCGCCACAAACTGCCGTCCCTGGGGGAAATATTCACCGGATCTGCACCAGTCAACTGCCTAAATTGCTGCCTCGCCGCAATACCGTAACCGTAAGTAAAATTCGCATTGTCATCTTGAAAAGGATAGCGAATATAGTCTAATTGCACCCCATCTACTTTGTAGTTGTTGGCAATTTCGCTGACAATCCGCAGCAAATAATTACGCGCTTCCGGGTTCGCCGGATCGAGATAAAATTTGCCATCATTAGGATTTTGCGTGCGTCCTTTATTGTCAATATTGGCCCACTGTGGATGAGCGGAAAGTACCGGCCCGGGATAAGAACTAGGCTTGCCAATTAAAGTATTGTGGCGCTTATTTCCTGTGGCAAAAACCCAAACCCAAGCGTGCAGTTCCATGCCTCGCTCGTGAGCTAATTTAACCGCAGATGCCAGCGGGTCCCAGCCAACTGTTAGGGGATTTTGTTGCGGTGCAACTTGACTGGGATAAATCGTATATCCGGCATTCAAAGTTTCAAAGAAAACGGTATTGATACCGGCGGCTGCGAGTCGATCGAACACTGCCGCCAAACCCTGTTCAGATCGCGCTGCGACGATCGTACCGCGATCGAGCCAAACCGCCCGAATTTCCGCCCCAACGCGCTGTCCTTCCTGGGGGTAATTTTGCCACAGCAACTGCCGCGCTTCCACCCACTGCTTTCTAGCCTCCGCGTAGTTTTGCTCTTGCAGAAGTTGCTCGAAACTTTGCAAAACCTGCCGCGCTTGGGCGATCGCCCCCGTCGTTGCCGCTTGCAGAACAGGCGAGCGGCTGGCTGCTGGGCCGCCGCCCCCCTGTTCTGCCGCCACCAGTTGAGGGGGGGTAGCAGCATTGAGATTGACGGCGGTATTGGCTGAATTAGATGCTGTCAGGGCGCTTTCAAACCTGCCGAGGAGGCTGGTGAGTTCTTGGCGCATCAAGTACGCTTCAATGCTGACGATCGGCTTATTGGAATTTGGCTGCACGTCCAAACCCATCGGCGCCGACTGATCGGAAGGGTCTGTAAAAGTTGCAGGTACTGGATCGGGAAGCGCACCCGAGGGAGAAAGTCGGCTCAGCGGGGTACTACGCGGCGAATTAGGGCTGTTTCTAGTGACTCTGGAGGGGGGAGTTGGCAGTGGGGTCGCGGCAGCAGTGGGCGGCGCTACAGGCTGCGAAGCGATTGTGCCTCCCCAGCGGGCTATCGAGGCTTGCAGCCAAGCCTTATCTACATTTGCCGAACCGCCACTACCCCAGCGCCAGCCGAGATATGTAGCGCGATCGGTGGCGATGGCTGCAGAGGAACCGGAACTATCTTTCCAAGTAGCAATAGTTTGACTGTTCGCATCAGCCGGAATCAAGACACCGCCTTGGACTGAGCCATTTTTTTGTTCGGGTGGCATCCAATTGCTAGAAGTAGTGCAAGCAAGATCCCGGCAGCGGTTGCGCGGTTGGGGAGTCGCCGGCTGGGTTAACGGAAAAGCCCAATAGGCCCCGAGGAGCGATCGCAAAGATTGGCGCACCAAAGCCGGGGAACTGCGGCCGACTGGGCCCGAAGCAATCAAGCGGCCGCCCTGGGAGGCCCAAGCTTCTAAAACTTTAATTTGTGCTGGAGTCAAAGTTTCAATGTTGGGCAAAAATAGCACGTTAACACCTGCTAAATCCGCCGTACTTTTGATTTCTTCGAGATTGATTGGTTTGTAAGCAATGCCACTTTCCCAGAGGCGCGTGGTAATCTTTACCCAGTCGGGAGAATTCTCGGAACTGCGAACAACGCCCAGAACTACTTCTGCGAAACTCGGAGAGGGAAATATAATGAAGAGATTGATTAATGTACTCGCTAGAGTTCCAATTAAGACTCTTTGCAAGAAAGTGAAAAAGCGAATTCTTTGAGCCTGGGAGCAGGCATCAGGCATTTGATAAGGCTTTTTGATTTGTTGCATAAATACGAGAAATACCCACCACGCCGCTAGGCAAAAATTCAATAACAATTAAGAGCGATCGATCCGCACCATACAATTTTCTATCCTGTTCTGCAACCTGAATCAGGAAAATGTGCGATCGATCGATTTTAGATTTTAGATTTTGGATTTTAGATTTTGGATTTTGGATTTTGGATTTTAGATGTAAATCTGGGTCTATTCCTCATGACAGTTGACAGTTGACTGTTTGGTCATTTGGGCATTTGAACAATACCAATGCAACCGGAAACGATTTTAGATTAAAATCTGCGTGCATTTGGGTTGAAAAACCAAAAATACAATTTAGATGCCAACCGTCAACAGTCAACAGCCCACTCTCAACAGTCAACTGTCAACAATTTTCTAACTTGCAGCTTCATTCACCGGGAATCGATCGATTAACTGCATCGCCCGACAAGCATTCCTCCGCAAAGCATCCGAAACATGAGGAACATGAGGAATCTGAGACAAGAAATCCAAAGTCCGGCGCAAAATCCGCACCACATCCCCTTCATCCAAACTCGTATGGCTAATCAGTTCCAGCCATTCAACACCCAGAGCCCACTGCTCGACCAAAGTCACTAAATCCCGTTCCAGCCAAATCGGGATTGCAGCTTCGTGACGGTACTGAACTTGAAACAACCGGCGGCGCAAGCCTTTTTGCAGATTGTCCAAAGGTGCCAAAACTTCTGGCGACAGCGAGTAGTGAGTCCAACTGTCCGGCCTGGAAACTTCTGTAACTAAGGCCGCGCAAGCAGCAGCGAGGTGGTGGGGGTCGAGTTCGTCAAACTCCGCAGACATCAGGGACAAACCCAGCCACAGTTCGTTATCGCCGCGAATGGCGGCGCAAGCTTGGCCCAAGATTGTGGGCACCAACCTGTCGGAGGAGTCATCTCGGTTTCCAGTTGCCGAAACTACTCTTTCCAAGCAGCCGAAATTCAGCAAGATGTCGATTAAGTTGAGAAATTGCTCCCAGTAGCGAGATCGCTGCTTTTCTAACTCTTGTTCGCTTTTGCGGACTTCTTTTTTCAATTCTTCCCGGCGGCGCTGGCGTTTGAGCAAAGTACCGGGATTGCCCCATTCTAGAACCGGGTGAATTTCTAGCTGAGCTTCTAGGGCTGCGATTTTCCGCTGTTGCTCGATCGCCTCTGGGCTCGGTTCCGGTGTCGGCAATTCTGGAATCGATGCAGCAATTGAAGCAGTTTCTTCAGTTGCCAAGCGGCACTGGCCGAGTCTCAGGGGCATTTCCGACGGCGGGTTCAAGGTATCTGCAACGGTCAAGCGAGGTAATTCGGCGTGCAGGCTAGCGACATCGCTAATGGCGACGACATACCAACGGTTATCTTTGCCCAAGCACACCAAATTTGGTGCTTGGCCGGAACCTGCGATTTTGGCAACCAATACGGCGGGTACAGGATTTGTGTGCGATCTTTTGGCTGTCGGAACGTGCTTGCCTTTGAGGCTCAGAACCGTGCCGAGCACTGCAAAAGCCACAGCTACGGACATCTCCTTAAATCTGGCTTCTTCAGCTTGCTGCAAGAGAATTTTGAGCAAACGTTTGTCTTCTTTGAGTCTTGCCTGCAATTTTTCGTAATGGGCGAGCTCTTTTTCCAGGGTGGAGACATTTCCTCCGGCCGCCAGGGACTGTTCGAGCACCACCAATTCTGTTTGCAATCGGTCTAATTCTTCTTGCTGCGGCTGCAAGTACAAAGTAGACAGGTATTGACCGAAACTCCGCTCTACCAACTCTTGAGCTTCGTCGAGAGTGTGAGTTTGCAGCAAATTCAGCACCATGCCGTAGCTGGGCGTAAACTGACTGGCGAGGGGGTCGGCTTTGGCTGTTGCCAAATACGAGGCTTCTTTTGCGCCTTCAAAGCGCGTCTGAACTGCGACCACGTGCCCCAGCTTGTCCATGCCCCGCCGACCCGCCCGACCGGCCATTTGCAGGAATTCTGAAGCGTTTAGCAGCCGGTGTCCCTTGTCGGTGCGCTTGGACAGGGTGGAAATGACTGTGGTGCGGGCGGGCATATTAATCCCGGCTGCTAGGGTTTCGGTGGCAAATACGACTTTAATCAAACCTCTGCCAAAGAGTTCTTCTACTAAACCTTTCCAAGCGGGCAAAATGCCTGCGTGGTGGGCGGCGATGCCTTTTAAAAGTGCTTCTTTTTGACCGAAGCGTTCTGCTTCTGGGTTTCGCTGTAAAAAATCGTCAATGATGCGTTTGAGTTCGGCTGTTTCGGCTTCGTTAACCAGGGAGAAATTGCCGACTTCTGCCACTGCTTGGTCGCACCCGCGACGGCTGAAGATGAAGTAAATTGCTGGTAGCATATCTCGATCGTCCAACCGGGCCAAAACATCGGTCAAACTCGGAGTGGGGATGCTGCCTCTTTCTACTTTTTGCTGCTTCTTTTTGGGGACTAACCGGACATTGGCTCTTTTGCCGGTCTCGTCTAGCAGGGGAAATATCCCTTTTTGGTTGGCGAAGTGGAATTGCAGCGGTACTGGCCGAAAGTCTGAGTAGACGAGCTCTGTGGGCCCGTGGACTTTGTTAATCCAGTCTGTGAGTTGGTCGCTATTGGCAACGGTTGCTGAGAGGGCGAGCAGTTGAATTTCGCTCGAACAGTAGATGATGGATTCTTCCCAGACGGTACCGCGCTGCCGATCGTTCATGTAGTGACACTCGTCGAGTACCACGGTTTCGACTCCGGTGAGGGAAGTGCCGACTTCTCCGATCGGCGTACCGTAGAGCATATTCCGAAATATTTCGGTAGTCATCACCAAAATCGGCGCATCTCGATTGACGGAGATGTCGCCCGTCAGCAAACCTACGTTGTCCTCTCCAAATTGACTGCGGAAGTCGCGCAGCTTTTGGTTAGAAAGAGCTTTGAGGGGAGTGGTGTAGAAGACGCGCCGCCCCCTGGAGAGTGCTTGATGGATGGCGTATTCGCCGATTAACGTTTTCCCGGAGCCTGTGGGAGCGCACACGACAACCGATTTACCTGCATCGAGGGCGGCGATCGCCTCTCTCTGAAAGTTATCTAGCTCGAATGGAAATATGGTCTTCAGATCCAGCTCTGGGCGGTTCTGGGCAGTGTCTGGCACAAGGATTATTATAAGGTTGCAGGGTAAGGATGCTTAAATCTTGCTGAAAGCAAGTCAGCAGAGGACTGTATTGATTTTAGACCTTCGTCAGCAAATCGGCTATTAAGGAATAAGTCAGTTGGCAGTTGGCAGTTGGCAGTTGGCAGTTGGCAGAAGACATTTTTGCCTTCTTCCCTCTTCCCTCTTCCCTCTTCCTTCTTCCCTCTTCCTTCTTCCTTCTTCCCTCTTCCTTCTTCCTTCTTCCCTCTTCCTTCTCTATGATTCCAGTTATTTCGACTATTGCTGTGGTGCAGCTTGCTTCGGGCGATCGGCTTTCACTGCAAGTCTATCAGTTCCAAAGTGCCGTTCCTGAAACAAAGGGTTATATCTAGCATGATATTAACAAAGAATATAAATCAGGAATTAAGCTCCAAGTATTTTGACACGCTATTTATGGCGTAAGGTGTGCAGTGCACACCCTTTTTATAGGGTTTATGCGTAAGTCCTGTCAATCTCAGAAACATCACGGTTTTTTTTATATGAAAATTATCAAAAATCGCAGGTTCCGGCTCCGCATCGCCCTTGTTTTGCCCTTTGTATTGCAGATCGCTGGAACTGTGGGGTTAGTCAGTTATTTGTCTTTTCGCAGCGGTCAAAAAGCGGTTAACGATCTAGCAGCCCAATTACGCAATGAACTCACTGCCCGGATTGATGGAGAATTAAGAAAATATCTAGGTAGGCCCCACGATTTTAATCAGTTGAATGGAGCAGCTTTTTCTGAGAATAGTTTTGATATGGTTAATGCCAGCAATGCCAAGCAATTTCTGACCCAGATACAAATTTCTACCTTTATTGATTCATCCTACTGCGGTGACTCCCAAGGGCAATATCTGGGGGCATCTCGCCTGTTTTATCAAGGTTCTGCAACGGTCGCCATGTCTGTTAGCAATCAAGAGAGCGACTACAATTTTTACTATTATGCTATGGATAGTCGGGGCAATCGGCAGCAGTTGCTAGAAAAACGCCGCCCCTACGATCCGCGCAAACGTCCTTGGTACACTGCCGCCATAGAAGCAAAACGACAGATTTGGAGTGAGGTTTACCTGGATTTTTCCGGCGGATTGCCCACGATTACAGCTAGCGAGCCAGTGTACGATAGTACGGGAAACATCTTAGGGGTTTGTGCCATGGATGTGGTGCTTTTAGAAGATTTAAGGAAATTTTTAGCTAGTCTGGCAATTGGCAAAACAGGTCATGCTTTCATTATGGATCGCAAAGGTTCCATGCTTTCTAGCTCCACCAATGAACCTCTGACTGTGGGCAAAGGGGAAAATGCCAAGCTGGTGATGGCGATTCAAAGCGAAGAACCCGTAGTCAGAGAAACTGCCCAATATTTGCAGCAGCATTTTGGCAGCTTCGATCGCATTGAAAGATCGCAACAAGGCGATTACCTACTCAACGGTAAGCGACAGTTCGTGCAGGTATCCCCCCTCAAGGATGGCAAAGGTATTGATTGGCTGATTGCGGTGGTGATTCCAGAAGCAGATTTTATGGCACAAATCTATGAAAACACCCAAAATACGATCGTGCTAGTTTTAATAGCCTTACTCGTCGCGATCGCGATCGGTATTCTCACTGCCCGTTGGATTACTCACCCCTTATTAAAACTTGCTCAGGCATCTCAAGAAGTTGCCAGAGGTAATCTCGACCAAAAAGTTGACGCTGGCTGGATTAAGGAAATTGCTATTGTGGCTGATTCTTTCAACAGCATGACCGACAAACTCAAGGAATCCGTAAAAGCCCTACGCTTAGCTAATGAGGAGTTAGAAAATCGAGTGGAAATCCGCACGGCAGAACTACGCAAAGAAAAGGAGCGATCGGAACAGCTTTTACTCAATATTCTGCCTGCCAAAATTGCCGAGCGCTTGAAACGGGCAGAATCTCCCACAGAACATTTTGAAGAAGTGACGATTCTCTTTGCTGATATTGTTGGTTTCACCAGTCTCTCAGCCCAAATGGAACGGGAGCATCCCAGTTTTGCAGTAAGTATAAATGCTGAGGAAAATTACCAGCAAATTGATGAGAGAATAGAAATCAGAGACAATACGATAAACCGAGTAGATATGACCCCAGAA
>JACJNY010000070.1 GCA_014695295.1 Microcoleus sp. FACHB-61
GGTGCACAGTGGAAAGAAAAAAACGTGCCTCAAATTTTAAGACTAAGATGTGCGTATTTAAATAATGAGATTAAAATGAGTAGTTATGCTTAGTTAAAAAGCGGGATGCTCCCTAGAGGCAGAGCCTCATGACAGACATTCCCAGTCATCTCCAGGCAGAGAGATACATCTGCGTTTATCCGCGTTGATCCCCCTGCATCTGCGGTTAAAAAATCCCTATAAAATCGAACTTAAAACCACCTCATTAGCAGCAATCCAATCATAAATATCCTGCAAAGCTGCTTCCGGCCCAATAACAGGCCGCCATCCTGTTTTCTCCATCACCCTAGAAGAATCAGTAATAAAAATCGGAATATCCCCCGCGCGTTCCTCCAAAACAGGATTAATCCGAATAGACTTTCCCGTAATCTTTTGGCACAAATCAGTTGTCTCAACCAAAGAAAGACTGTTGCTCAAACCGCCGCCAACATTAAAAACTTCGCCATCAAATTCAGGAAAATTTTCTAACTGATAATTAACTAACCTCAACAAATCTTCTACGTGCAGTAAATCCCTAACCTGCTTCCCGCTGCCGCCAAAACCGATATAATTCAGCGACTTTTGAAAATAGTGAGCAGCCACCCACAAACCGCAAACTCCCTGATCGACTTTACCCATTTGCCAAGCACCAGTAATTAACCCGCAGCGGTTAATAATTGCCGGCACATTGTATGCTTCCCTGTACTCCTCAATCAGCAATTCCGAAGCTAATTTAGTTGCTCCGTAAAGCGAACGGTGTCCTTTTAAAGGGAAGTCTTCTGATATGCCCAACTCGGATATACCGGGTAAAGTTTGCTCAGGGGCGATCGCAAATCTATTCGGCAATTCCAACAGCTTAACAGACTTGACACTGGCGATCGGATAAACCCGACTCGTAGACAAAAACAGCAAACTCGCACCCGTTTGTCTCGCCAACTCCAAAACATTCACAGTACCCAGTAAATTCGTCTGCAAAACGTACTGTGGCGAACTAAAACCAGCCAGCACAGAAGGTTCCGCAGCACAATCTATAATGCAGTCAGCATTTAGTGCAACTGGATCTAAATCTGCCGCTGTGCGAATATCCCCGTAAACAAACTGAATTCCGCAACTTTTAAGCCGAGGCAGATTCAATTCTGAACCCCGGCGACGCAGGTTATCCAAACAAATTATTTGCCATTCCGGGTGCAGTTTCTTCAGGCCAATTGCCAAACAACTGCCGATGAAACCCGCCCCGCCCACAATTAAGATTCTCTCAGGCATTCACTTTTAACTTTGCTATCTTTCTAGTCCGGTGGTAGTCGCCGCGAGAGAGATGTTTTTCCAGCCAGACATACAACACAATAAACAAATACCGACTGCCCATCTCTTTTATTTTCAGCTTAGAAATACCAGCCGTCCGATTGTACCACCTCAGAGGAATCACCGTATAGGAAAAACCCCGGACAATTGCTTTTAAAGGCAGTTCCACTGTCAAATTAAAATGATGGCTCAAAATCGGTTGTACGCCTTCAATTACTTCTCTGCGGTAAATTTTAAAAGCATTGGTGACATCACTGTACCGCAAGCCGAAAATACTTTTGACAAACCAGTTTGCTAAGCGGTTAATTGCTAACTTGTGAATTGGATAATCAACCACAAAGCCACCTTTGATAAAGCGGGAACCAAAAACGCAATCATATCCTTCTTGCAGCTTGCGGTATCCTGCTACCAAATCCATCGGATCGTCGGAAGCATCCGCCATCACAATTGCTGCAGCATCTCCGTCAAATTCTGCCAAACCCCGGCGCACGGCAAATCCGAAACCATTCGGAGGTTGATTGTTGATGTATCTAACTGTGGGAAAAGTCTCTGACAACTCCTGGCAAATATCAAGAGTTCGATCGACACTGTTGTCGTTCACTATCAAAATTTCGTGCGGAATGCCTTCTAAATCGAGCGTCTGGGCGATCGCCCGCACAGTACCGTACAAACAGCCCTCCTCATTGTGGGCTGGTATAATCACAGAAATTTTCACTCCTCATCCTCCGCGCAACTGGACAAACTGGTTGTCCACAGGATTATACACCCAAGCTTTAATTTCAGTTTGGGCGATCGGCAAATCATTAGCAAACAAATCAACAGCCCACCTCGCATTGTTGTACAACTCTGATTTCAAAGTCTTAGCAATGTCGGGACTGTCTGAGTTGACATAAGCGTTAGCAAAAAAAGATTGTTGATCGCCGACAGATAGCAGTACAATATGTGGCTGTTGCAAATTTTCTGGCAAAACCGCCCAACCAGCAGCCTTGACAGCATCATTTTGCTTAACAGTCAAGGATTTATCCCTGGTTTGAGGTTTGTCTAAATAGCCGTAAACTTTCTCGGTATTAGAAATAAACTCTAAATTTTTCGCTAACTTTATCCAACCTATTTTGTCGATAATTGCAGCGCCTTCTCTCACAAGCCCTGTTTTTTTGCTCAGAACCCTCAAACAGCTTTCCGGCGAATTCTGGAAAAAATCCGAGGGTTCCAAATAGTTAATTAACTGCAAACAATCTTGAGCGCCTTGTTTGTAAAGAAGTGCCGATCGAGATTGGGCGATCGCCTGCTGAGAGTTAACAATAATTGTAGCAATTAACAGCCCTGCAAATACCCGATATATAAATTTATAATTACGCTTTAAAGTTGCTTTTGTTTCTTGATAATTACCTCGGACAAACAATTGCCCTAGCTGAACCAAAGCAATTAATAGCAAAATCGAATTAGTCGTATATCTCGACGATTCGAGCGCCTGAACAGCCCCAAATTCAGCCCTGCCAGCCGTAATAAACAGAGCGGATAAAACCGAAAATAAACCTATTGACAGCCAAGGTAAAGCCTCATAGTTCTCAGCAATATCATTTCTATCTGTCTTTGCGAGGGACGAAGGAATCGCCGGGACTTGAAATTGCTTTTCTGAGTTAGCACTCACAGATGAAGCTACCGAACTTGATACAATATTTACCCCAAAATAAAATACAAAAAATACAAAGCTTGCAAATATTACTAATCCTACAAATGCCGAAATTCCCGGCAATCGAACAATTGGCGAACCCAGCAAACTTAAAAAGTAATCAATAACCACAAGCGGCTTATTCAACAATGAAATAATACTTGCTTTGCGACTAGGATGATAATTTATTGAGTAAACAGCACAAGTTGCCACAAACAGCAGCATCCAGGCGATCGCTCTTTTTCGTTTCTGCGCTGCATTTCCCTCCAAAGCCGCCACAGCCGGAATCGCAGCCAACCAAGACAGCAAGCCTTGAGCGAGCGAAAAACTAGCAAAAAAGCAGAATACAGCAGCAATAGAGATTCTAATACTAGGCAATAGTTTGTGATTTGAAACCAGCGCATAAACCGCAGCTACAAAACACAAATTTACGAAAAACCACGCTAATTGAAACCCCCAAAGCCAGTTTTCGTACTGAACTAGAGAGCAAAGCAAAATACAAGTTAAAATATTAGCTAAATGCCACAAATCATCCGCGACATTCTTAACTTGCATCGAGGATAACTTGTACATAGCGATAAAAGTTATCGCAGCAAAACCTATGCTGAGACACAACTGATAATTAATATTCCATCGGGAAGCAAAAGCCAGCACCGCAATAATTATTTTAGGGAAAAGAATGCGGTGGTTGCTGTGCAAAGTCCAAAAATCGTTAAAAGTTACATTTCCCTGAGCTATTTTTTCAAAAAGGCTAGCTAACCTCCACTCGTCATCAACGGGAACGTTAACGCTAAAATTCGATACAAATCCGATTAATAAGAGGACAGGAATCAGATATAGAGTAAATAAGATTAATTTTTTCATCAATGTGCGATCGCACCGATTGCCATCACCATTTTATATCAACCCGGCTTCAATAACCTTTATTTTTTACTCAGCGAAGGACGTTTGGCGAAGCTCAGTCTAGCCGCCGACGAAAGTTTGACTTTTGAGGGGTTTTAACCACCTAATTTTATCGAGGAGGTGGTATTTACTTATAGCGGTAAGGTGCGCACGGCGCACCCTACTTCTTTATAGCGGTTAACCGAATTACTTAATAGTCTTGAACGTATCCAATTTGCCAGTAAATCGGTTGATAAACATCTGCAAAACAGTCCGCTTGCCGATATTGATATTAGAACTCACGGACATTCCCGACTGCAAGTTAACCTCCACTTCATTTGCCTTGTCCTTGTTCAAAACAAACTTCTGATTTTTGAGCTTAATTTTGGTTTTGAAAGCGTAGTATTTCCGCAGTTCAGTAGGAGGCTCAGCATCGCTGCTAATCTCTATCACTTCACCCTCAGCAGTACCAAACTCCATCGCCGGGAAAGCTTCTACATTCACTTCCACAGGCACGCATTGGTATTTCGTCAAACCCAGTTTCTCTCTGTTAACTTCCTTCTCTGGACAAGCGCAACTTTTACCTGTTTCGCAGTCAATCTTTTCTCCATCTAATTGCTTGCCGTGATACGGCTCCAATTTTGCCCGCTTCTGTCTCAAAGCATCCAATACCAGAGCCACATTGCTGTTTTCCAGGTAAACAACTGCTTCCAGACCGTTTTCGTCATCCAAAACCTTGAGCAGCTTTTCAGTTTGCTGCGCTTCGTAATAAGCTTCTTCGCAGCGTGCTGGGCGCGGTTCGCCCGGTTTCAGCACGGAATTAATAATGGATTGGCAGATGGGATCTTTCGCCATATCCAACGTAGCTTTCTGCTTCGTAGAAGGCTTCAAATCAAAGATTACCCCCGATACGGGAGACTTCATCACTTGAGTGTCGCGGTTTTGTTGAGCCTTTTCTAGCTGAGCGTTCACCTCGGACAATTTTTTCAGGTTTTCCACTTTGAAGCGGCTTAGCTGAGAATCGCTGCTGGCAATTTGTTTCTGGTTTTCAGCAATTTTGGTATAAAGTTCTTTCGCCCAGGTATCCTTGGTGTTTTTCAACTGTTCTTCGGCGCGGCTGATGGACTCCTGAATGCGCGCTTGCTCTCCTTGGTGACGCTGTATTTCAGCAGTAATTTTTTGGATGTCACCTTGACGCGCGTTAATTTCGCCTCGGCGCGTATTGATTTCACCGAGGCGCGTGTTAATTTCGCCTTTGCGAGCGTTGATTTCACCTTCGCGCTGCTTGATTTGATCTTGCTGTTTGAGAACGTCGCTTTGGCCTCTGAAAACATCTTGCTCTTGACGTTCTTTTTGCAGTTCAGCGATGGCTCCTTCCTCTACCAGGGGGGCGAGTCTGCCTAGAATATTTTGATTCGACTTCAATACTTGTTGGGATTTCGCTAACTGTTCTTGGGCTAACTCTTTCTGAGCCAGGGCTGATTTTACTTGCTCTTGCGAAGAACCTAACTGCTGCTGAGCATAATTTAATTGGTTTTGGGCAAAACCCAATTGTTGCTGTGCCACTGTCATTTGATCGCCGGCGGCTTTCTCAGCATCCTGAGCTTGCTTCAGTTGTTTTTCCAACTCCTGAACTTGGCCTTGAGCTGCGGCGACGCGAGACAGAAATTCCGATCGATAATTAACATAAAGTCCTTGCTGGGCTGCATCAAAATTTCCGCTAGCTCCCCGATTGAGGTACAGTTCGTCAATCAAAGCTTGCAGCACTTGATTTTGTGCCGTGAGGCTCTGTCTGTCCTTGATTGTTGATTCTAGGTTAGAAGGAACAGGGCCTTGAATTTTGCCGTTGACAACATCTTCGTAAAATTTATTTTCCTTTTCCAGAGCTTCTTTAGTTTTCTGTATCGATGTTAAATCGGCAGTGGGTGCAAGGGGGTTGAAAGTGAGCAGAGGCTGGTTTTTTTCCACGCGATCGCCATTTTCAACGTGAAGTCTCACCACAGCGCCCGTAGCAGGTGCTTGGATGTCTCTAGCACCATCTTTGAGTTCCAATTGGCCGACAGCGGGGACAGCTTGCTCTACGCTAGCAAAATAAGCCCACACTACAGCAGAAGTGGTCATCAGCATGATCATCCACAAAAACAAGTGGGACCAAATCGCTGGTTTTTCGAGAATGACTGGTTGCTCAGAAAGTATTAACGATTTCATAGCCATTTGTTAGTTTTCAGTTGTTAAGGGTTAGCGATCAGTTGTGAGTTGTTAGATATCAGGTATTCGATGACTCTTGTTGTTGGAAGAGGCAGTAGTAACGCCCTTTAAGAGCCATTAATTCTTTATGAGTTCCCCGCTCAACTACAGAACCTTGATCCATCATAATAATTACATCAGCGTTTTGGATTGTAGTCAGGCGGTGAGTAATGAAAAACACCGTGCGGCCGGCAAAAGCTTCTGCTAAGTTATTGCAAACTTGGCGTTCGGAATGGTAGTCGAGGGCGCTTGTAGCTTCGTCCAAAATCAGCAGTTTCGGGTTTTGCAAAATCGTGCGGGCGATCGCCAAACGCTGCCTTTGACCCCCAGAAAGCGAGGCACCCCGCTCTCCGACTATCGTATTGTAGCCAGCAGGCAAGCCCATAATAAAATCGTGAGCCACCGCTAGTTTCGCAGCTCGCACAATCTCATCCGTACTCGCATCGGGATTGCTCAGAGCAATATTTTCCTGTACCGAGCAGTTAAACAGCAAAGTATCTTGCAGCACCACCCCAAGTTGGCTGCGCAGCGAATATAATTCCACCTTAGCAATGTCGTACCCGTCAATAAAAATCCGGCCCGACAGTGGCGGATAAAGACGCTGCAACAGCTTCATCGCCGTACTTTTACCGGAACCGCTTCCCCCCACAATTCCCACAAAACTGCCAGCGGGAAATTCCAAATTCACATTCGCCAGTTGCAGCGGCCCGCCCTCCAGGAATCGGAAGGAAACCTCCTCATAGGTAACCTGCCCTTGAATTGCCGGCAGCGGGATATTGCTCCGGTCTTCATCGCTGGTTTCCGTCGGCGTATCGACCACATCCTTAAGCATATCGATCGACATCGAGACTTCTTGGAAACTCTGCCACACGCTCACAAAACGCAGCAGCGAACCAGTCACGTTCCCGGAAATAATTCGGAAAGCAATCAACTGACCCAAAGTAATCTCATTTCCCAGTACCAAATAAGCTCCCACCCACAACTGAGCTAAGTTACCCACCTGGTTTAAAAAGGCGCTAATCGTACCGGCCGCCGTCCCCGTGATAATTGTTTTAAAACTGGCTGTAATGTATTTTGCGTAGCGGCTCGACCACTCCCAACGGGATTTCAATTCAATATTTTGAGCCTTAACAGTTTGAATCCCGCTGACTACTTCCACTAAATAAGATTGAGAGTCAGCAAAACGGTTGTTTCTTTGTTTAATCAGGCGCAGCACCAGCGGATTGATTAGAACAATCATCAGCCCCAGTATCGGTACCACTGCCAAAGATACAAACGTTAGCTGCACACTGTAAGAGAGCATAACGGCGACGTAAACCACCGAAAATACCGCATCGAGAACCACTGTCAGAGCTGTACTCGTCATGAATTCCCGAATCTGGCCCATCATGCTGAATTTGTAAACCAAATCTCCCACGCGCCGGTTGTCAAAGTAATTCTGGGGCAGCCGCAGCAAGTGGTCGATTACCTCCGCACTCAATTTGACATCGATGCGGTTTGAGGTATCTATAAACAAAAAGGTACGCAAACCGTTGAGCAGTCCTTCAAACAGGGCAACACCTAACAGAAATGCCCCCAAAATATCCAAGGTGTCAATGCTGCGCTGACCTAATACTTTATCAATAATTATTTGGCTGATTAATGGGTTGGCCAGACCAAATAACTGTACAAAAAACGAAGCGAGCAACACCTCAAAAAACACTGTCTTGTGTTCCATGAGGGCCGGCACAAACCACCAGAAGCTGAACTGCTCTTTTTGTTCGACTTGCGGAGCTTGCAGGAGCAGGACTTCTCCCTGTTCGCCCCAGATTTCTTTAAACTGAGGTATCCGCTTCCGCATCAGCCCCTGTTCGGGCGTGGCGAGCACCAATTCTTGCTCGGTGATGCTGTAAATAATGGCAAAGCTATCTTGCCATTTAATCATTACGGGGGCTTTGATGCGGTTGATGGCTTCTGCTGGCACTTGCGCCAATTGCGGCGTGAGGCCGATGCTTTGGGCGATCGCCCCGCAAGCTTGCATATTGATAGAACCAGCGGTTTTTAACTGATTTTCTAGAACTTTGCGGATGATATCTCGACGAAATTTTAGACCGAAATACTTGCTCAACATTTGGAAGCAAGCTAGCGGGCTGTCAATCTGCCCTTTGGCGCGGAAAACTGGGTATCTCGCCGCATCCTTTGGTTGGTCGGTTGGTGGTTCTGGGGGGCGAGGGGGGGCGATGGGTATATCGCCAAAAGTGATGGGTGGCTTTTTCCCTGAGCCTCCTGTTCCTGTGTCTGTCCCGCCAGTTGGGGGATATTCTAGCTCTGGTGGTGATGCTGGGGGTTCCCGGAAGCCGACCAAGCGGGCGCCGAGGCGGCCTTCTACTTTTAAGGATTTGGCTGCGTTTTCCACAGAGAAGCGGCTGCCGGTGGGAAAGTCGCCCAAGACGCCGCTGCTGACGAGCCAAACTCGATCGGCATCTAGCTCTTTGGCGATGTCTTGAGTTTTTTTGTTGCCGTTTGGCACGTTGACAACTGCCGCGTCTTGCCAAGCTTGCAGGGTGAGTTCCTTGAGATTGGAAGTGCCGTCCGCTTGGCGCTGCAATTCCAGGCTCAATAGTTCAAATACTTCGCTCAAGGAACAGTGTTCGCGAAAGGCTTCTCCAAATGTCGGCTGTTTTTCCAGTACGCTCAGGAAATCTTCGGCAGGTAGGACTATCGCGATCACATCTGTAGAGGCGATCGCGGTTTCGCAGGGAACCCCCCTGACCAAGCCAGCCCAGCCGAGAATTTCCTTCGACTGCACCAAGCGCAAACTTACGTGGCGCTGCGAGCGCTGGTCAAAGCCCAGCAGTCGGGCCTGGCCTTGATAGATAATTGCCACCTGAGTCGGCATTTTTTCCCGTTCAAACAGGGGCTGCCCCGTCCGGTAGCCGAGGAGTTGGCATTTAGCCACCAAGGCTGACAGAGCCGTCTCTGAGAGTCGGTCAAAGGGAGGTGTTTTAGCTAGGAAATCCTGAATTTGGGAGAGGGAAACAGCGGAAGAAGTCATCCGATTTTAGATTTTAGATTTTAGATTTTAGATTGAATCCACAGATGAATCCGGAGGCTTTTTGTCAGGATGCTACGCTTTTTAAAGTCTCCACGGATAAATCCGGGGGCCCCAGACGAAATTGCTTTCGGTCATGATATTGAAGACACGGAAGAGAGGGGCTGTAGCGGGCCTATTTGCGATATCTGTTCGGCGAGCCAGCTTTCAAAGAGTTCGTTAATCAAGTGCAGCCGCATCGATTCATCGAGCTGGGCCGGCATGAACTTTTCTAGTCGAATAATTACCATCCATTCTGCCAGAGGACGTGGCGTCCAGAGTTGATTTGGCTGGCTGACGGACAAAAGTTTGCTGATTGCCGGGTGGGGCTGGCTCAGGGGTACTGGGCCCAACAAGCCGCCTGACTTGGACTCGGGCCCTTCGGAATAGTCGCGGGCCACTTCTGCAAAGGTTTGTTCCCCTTCCAGGATGCGAAAGTAAAGTTCGTTTGCCAATGCTGGATTTTTGGTGCGCACCAGGGAATAGACTACGTGGTCTAGGCTGGCTTTGCGGGTTAAAAAATAATTATCTACTTTAGGTCTCCAAGTGGCTTGCTTAAATTTTTCGATCAGCAAGGGCCTCACGGCCATCTCTTGAAGTTCTTCTTCCGTCATGTTTTGGCTGCGCAGCCAAGCTTCTTTAGCTTCGGGGGCTGTCAGTTGGTGTTGTGCCAGAAAGTTCTCGACGGCGGATTTGCGTTCTTCGTCGCTGCAACTAAAGGATGCGATCGCTTGGTCTACTATTACACCCCGCAAGAATTGCGGCATTAACTGGTACCGCTTCAGGAGCGATGGCATATCCTGAGCTTGCAGTAATTTATCGCCTATTTGAAAAAGTCCTGTCATTTTTTTATCTCCAACTGACTTGCGCTTCCCCTTTTAATTTAGCTGTGGCAGGAAAAGAGCGACAACCACTAACCCCTCGATTCCCCGATGATAGCAGACCGTCAGTGGGCTAGCGCTATTGCTGTCTATTTCTTGACGCTCTGCCTAGCGAGGGGTTCCCCACGTGTCTCATAATGGTAGCGGGATAAGGCGAGAGTGGGAGAGTGGGAAAATCTTTCTTCTGCCATCTTCCTTCTTCTGTCACCATCCACCCGTTAAATCCCGATTCACTGCGCGTTGCCGAACTTCCTTCTTCCTTCACTCTCGCAATAGTCTTTCAAAGAGTGTTCCGAGTTGGGTTGACCAAGCGCGACTGTCGAGATATTTGGGGTTGGCCGCCATTTTTTGCTGGATTCGATCGCGGTAGTGTCGGCGCAGTTCTGGGTTGGTTCCCAGTGCTGTACTCAGATCTAAATAAGACTTCTCGCTGTCTGCTACCAGTTCCGGAAGTAGCAGTTCTTCGAGCACTGCGGCTGATTGTCGCGATCGAGTTGTTTGCCCTTTTCTTACCACTACAGGCAACCCTGCCAACAGCGGTTCTGCTAATGAGCAGGCACTGCTGTATGGATAGGAGTCTAAATATATATCAGCCAATTCCAGACATTTTATGCAATCTGCGCGAGATGGCAGTGCTTTAATCACAACTAAGCGCTTTTTGTCAATCCCAAATTCGGCAAAGAGCGATCGAATTTGTTTGTAAAAAGGCACCGTCGGATAGTTTTCATTGCGGGAACGAAAGGGATACAAAACTAAAATAGAATTTGGTACCGCCGCAATAATTTTTGCCCAAGTTTCTCTCAATTCTGGGATAATTGTAAAAGCTTGAGCGCCGGACATGAACACTACAGATTCGTCTGTGGCTCCCCAACTGCTGCGAGTCGGTTCAACTGTGGCAGGTGCTGATCCTACAGTATAGCTTAAACAAACTCCCGAACCTTTTAAAGTAATTAATTTTTCGCGATACTCTGCTGCAGCACCTGCGGGCAAGGTCAAATCTCCGGCAATGAAATAATCGATATTTTGGCTTCCGGTGGTTGCGGGGGTTGATGCACCGGTAGCTATTTGCACCCGCGCTAGTCGGTGCAGGCACAGCAGCGCGCTTGGTTGGGAAGTGTCGGTGGTATTGGTGCACATTAGCAGAATATCTAAATCGTGCGATCGCATTTCTCGAACTTGATTGGGCAAATCTTCTGACAGTTGCACCAGTTTGTCGGCGCAATTATCGCAATATTTCCCCAGTCGCTCGTCTTGTACCTGGAAATAGTACACGATCATTTCAAATTTGCTTCTGTCTAAATATTCAAAACTCGTAAGTGCAGCACGACTCTCGGATTCATCACTAATTTTATCAAGCAAAAAGCCAACTCGGATTTTAGTTCCTTCAGGTTCTCTCTGAGGAAAATTCCATTCTATTTTACAGCCGATATTTTTCAAATAAAATTCCAGAATATCAGCTCGCTGACTCAATATATTGAGCAGATTGACCTCGCTCAAATACAAAGCTTGGAAGCTAAGATTTTTCGCAATAAAAGCCGCCAAATAACGCCAAACTTCTGAATAGGGAAAACTGGCGATATTAGCAGCGACGTAGTTTATTAACTGCTGGAAATATTCAGAGTACCTTTCTACTTCCCCGTTTTGTTTAAAATAACCGGGAGACTGAAATATAAATTTCAAAAAGTCCTCAAAAAACCACTGGGGAATCGCTGCATTGTTATACTCAAGCGGCAACTGATAAGCGTCGCGGTACAGCATCGCTGCGAGGAGATATTGAATCTTCTCGGCAATTTCCCCTCCTGCAGCAAGTTTCGAGGATAACTGCTGGACAAAACTTTGTTCTGACTCAGTTAAAGTTTCATTTTTGAGACCGCTATCTAGTAGCAATTTATGAGCTTTACCCATGTCTTTCGAGTAAGCACTTTCTAATTTTTTCGCTGGCAAATTCAGCCAATATTCAGCTAGCTGTTGGCGGTATGGGCGCAGCGCGAGAAGAGGCTGTTTTGAGGGGAATTTATTGTATTGCTCAAGCAGTGCTGACAATTCCGATAAACTCGGCTGGGTTCTCAATGCCAGCTTTTGGCGGATTGTCTGTTTGATTTGTTGATCCAGGAAACTGTAATCAGGACTATTTAGTAGTTTTTTGTAAAATCTTACTACATCCTTATGATTTTCCCCAGCCGCGAAGTTTTTCCAAGTTTGTTGTTCGGGATGAATCCGCAGTGAGGACAGTTTTTCATCTACAAATCCGATGTGATAGTTCCCCATGATTCGCCACCACATATCTAAGTCTACATACTGAGATAATCCCGAATCAAATAATCCTATTTCTTCAAATACTCGCGCGGCAATTAATACGGTACTCGGTTCGCCAATTTTGTTTATCGGGTTGTTCAAGCAGTTAGTATCAGCCAGTAATTCTTTTCCGGTCTGAATTGATTTTAAATTTGACCAATTTTTATGCAAATCTTTAATTGATTGGGAAGCTCCGCGCAAAATCGGGTTAGATTCATTGTCAGCTATGGTGATGCCGCGCGGGGAGAAAACCATACCTATTTCTGGGTTTTGTTGGGCGAGTGCGACCATTTTTTCAATACATTCTGGTGCGAGTAAATCGTCTTGAAAGAGAAATTTAATGTATTGACCTGTTGCTTGGGAAATGCAGAAGTTCCAGTTTTGTGATAAGCCGTAGTTGCGGTGCAGTACGATGCGGAAATCGACTGAGGTTTGTAATTGGAATGATTGGGCGATCGCAATTGTGCGGTCTGTGGAGCCGTCGTCGGATATAATCAGTTCTATGTTAGGGTATGTTTGGGCCAAAGCACTTTTAAGTGCTTCCCCAATAAATGCTTCTCCGTTGTATGTCGGAATGCAGATGCTAACCTTCGGCTGCTCGTTTAGCCGTTCTCCTTTTGATTGACTTTGTTGCTGTGATGGTGGCAAGTTAGCCTTAATTTTGGCAGACTTTGCTTTGGCTGTTCCTGACAGAGGTATGCTTTGAAAGTTATCGGTAATCTCGGCAATATATTCGAGACGTTTTCTAATTTTATTCCCTGTAACTTGCGGGTTGAGTAACGTCTTAATTTCCTCAGCAGCAATCGCTCCAATTTGTTGAGCATCCCGGTAATTGTTGAAGACGTACCGCATTAAATCAGCCGCGTGTTCGACATCCGCTTCTGCCCAAACATTGCCTTTTTTGTAAGGCCCGCAATCTTTCTCAATAGGGATTAACTTATACTTGACTAAATAGCTGTTGCCGACATTCATAAATTCTGCATTGGATGAATAGCCGGTGGCAATTACGGGTTTGCCGTAAAACATGGCTTCAGCCATTGTTAAGCCAAATCCTTCGCAGCGGTGCAGGGATAGATAACAGTCGCAATTGTAGAGCAAACCGTTAATTTCATTTTTAGCCAAATACCCGTCTAGATGTTTAATATTTGAATTGTTTGCTATCGCTGAGTTTAAGGAGGCTTGAGCCTCTGGAAATTTGTTTGAATTAGAAGATTTGATAATCAATAATACGCGATCATCTTCGCCAAAAGCTTGTTTAAATGCTTCAATTGTCGCTAAAGGATTTTTACGCTCGATGCGACTGGAAAAGTCGAATACAAACAAGAAAATAAATTTATCTTTAGGTAAATCCAGTGCTTTTCTGCTGAGGGAAGGTGCGGAGAGAGCAATACTGGGCATGATTTTGATGACTGGAATTGGCGAGACTGCGGAAATTGCCTCGGCGCAATAGTTGCTATAAGTCCATATTTCGTGAAAGTTATTAAATGCTGGCTGCCATTCTGGGGGAAATGCGGGAAGTTCCCAGGCCCAGAAGCCGATATTGTATTTATTTTCAAAATAGCTGGAACCTGTATGTTTGATAAAGGTTGCAACTTCATCTGCGTTGACTTGAATTAAGTTTACGGGATGGGGATTGTCTTGGCTAAAATTTTGATAGGTGGTGTCTTGTTTGCGGTGAGGACTGCGGGTAAAATTGTTGATGACGAAGGGAATGTTGGCGGCTTCTGTGGCTCGGATGTTGGCTCGGACACCTTCTCCTATGCCAAATTCGCCGCTGATGTAGCCGGCGATGTTAATTCCTAGATGTTGGTTCATAGTTTATAATGTATTCAGCAAATTGTTGTGTGGGTTTTTGCGAAAAAAGCCGGATTAATTGAGAGCTTCAGTTGCGCTAAAGGAGGGTATAAATTGAGAATAAATTATAATTTTGCTCAAGATTTGCTAAGATATAACAATCATTGCAGCATGGGTGAACAAGATTAAGTGAACCGCAGAGGGCGCAGAGAACGCAGAAGAAGAGAAGAGAGGGAAGAGAAAGAGTTGGCAACAGAAAATTTGGTGCTTGACAAATGTGCCGATCGCCATTGTATACTGGCATCGCAATGCTCACTAAAGGCTGGTTGTCTGTCGGCATGGGTTTGTCTGTTTTATTTTACGATAAACTAATCAGGAATTTTAGAGAAAGTGATCGATCGCTCCAACCACGACCTATTGAAGCTGCTACCGCCGGATGCTAAAGTCATTGTTGAAATTGGTTGCGGTACGGGTTCGACGGGCGAACAGTACAAGCTGATCAATCCCCATTGTCAGTATATTGGCATTGAATGCGATCGAGAAAAAGCTAAAATTGCAGTCGATCGGCTAAACTGGGTGACGGTAGCCAATATTGAAGAAATTGCCATCGAAAGTCTCGACATCGCGCCAGGAACAGTCGATTGTTTGGTTTTTGGCGACTTGCTACCCTACCTCAAAAACCCTTGGGATATCCTCAAGCAGTACAGTGCTTTGCTGAATCCAGAGGGGCAAATTCTCGCCAGAATCTCCAATGTTCAATACTGGCGGCGAATTGTCAATCTGCTGCGGGGACAGTGGGAAAATCCCGACAGCAAGATGCAGCACTGGTTTACCCTAGAAAGTATTAAATCACTATTTGCTCAAGCCGGATTGCAGGTTTATGAATTTCAAGGGAAGGGGCACAAAACCGAAAATTTTGCCCAGTTTCAGCAATTGCTGCATCCAATGGTAAAGGCTTTAGAGCTAACACCGAGCAGTTTTGCTACGGAAACAGGTGCTGAATATTATATCGTGCGATCGACCAAATCGACAGTACCTGCCCGCAGACTGCTGATTCAGACTATCATTATGGCTCCTACAGGGTGCGATCGCGTGCGAGTTTTGGAACCGGACAAATTTAGCGCCACAATTCCCGGTGTCCGCACCGTATCCGGCGTGAAAACAGCAGAATTAATTCCGCCGCTGCCGGAAGAAGAGAAAGTCTTCATCTGGCAGCGGACAATCATGCAATATCCCGGCTATATTCCCCAACTAAAAGAACTGCTGCAACAAGGCTATTTAATAGTAGCTGAAATTGACGATAATCCCGTGCGCCGCCGCGAATACGCAGACAATAATTACCTCAGCTATCGCGGCTGTCACTGCGTTCAAACTTCTACAGAACCGCTAGCAAAAATTTTGCGGCACTACAATCCCAATGTGGCCGTATTTCCCAATCAATTAGCTTATCTACCTCCGCCGCGAATTTATCCGACAGAAGATACAGTCACAATCTTTTTTGGTGCGCTCAACCGCGAAAAAGATTGGCAGCCGATTATGACAGCGCTAAATCGAGTTTTAGCTGCACACAAACACCAGATTCGAGTTAAAGTAATCCACGACCGCAAATTTTTTGAATTCTTGGAAATACAGCAAAAAGAATTTGAACCATTTTGCAGTTACGAACGGTATCAAGAAATTATGTACAGTTGTGATATCGCTCTGTTACCGCTCGTTTCCAACCCGGTTAACGAAATGAAATCCGACTTAAAATTTATTGAATGTGCAGCGCGGGGAGTAGCGGTGCTGGCAAGTCCCACCGTGTACGAACATTCGATAGTCGAAGGTGAAACCGGATTTATTTATAGATATGAAAAAGAGTTTGAAATAAAGCTGAATTCGCTGATTTCTGACACTTCTCTGCGCCGGGAAATAGCCGCGAATGCTTACGAATGGGTACGCGACAACCGCTTGCTGTGCGGGCACTACCGGCAGCGGCGAGATTGGTACTTACAAATGCGGGACGAGTTGCCACGTTTAAATGCTGAGTTGCGCGATCGCCTGCCAGAGTTATTTGGTGACTAAGTGCGGTAAGATTTATAGGGTTATTGTGCGATCGTTCTGTTTAATTGTTTAATTGTTTAATTTTTAATTGTTACTCCACACCAATGCGAATTCTATTCACTATTGCTCACTTTTACAATCCCAGCGGCGAGGGGAAACACGCTTCCCAGCGAAATGATCCGCAACCGCGACTAAATGCTTTAACCGCTTGCGTGACATCGCTGCAAGCTTTGTATGGCAAATCTCAGTCCATGATTGACATTCGCGAATGTGCAACTATCCCAGTCAATCAATCTCAACAGCACGAAATTGACATTGTGGTTTGCACTACTCAAGGCTATCATCTGTTGCCTCAACTGCCAGTGCAGCCCAGATGTTTTATGCACCACGCTACAAAATGCGAACCGCTGCTGTTGGGGTTTGAGTGTCAAGCAGTTTTGCGAGCGTGTCTAGACAAATACGATTATTTTTGTTATTTGGAAGATGATTTAGTTCTGCACGATCCGTGGTTTTTTAGTAAATTAAATTGGTTTACACATCACGGGGGAAATGGAAATTTACTGCAACCGAACCGCTATGAAATATCGCCTCAAGGGGCTGTTTTTAAAGCATATATTGATGGTGATTTAGCGGAATCAGCTACTTCTCAGTTTCAAAATGTAGAGGAGCAGCGGCAGTTAATGGGAAAAATTATGGAACAAACAATCGCTTTGCAGCGGGCTTTAAATCCTCATTCGGGTTGCTATTTTTTGAATGCGGAACAGATGGCACACTGGGCTAAACAGTCTCATTTTTTGGACAGGGATACTAGCTTTATCGGCCCACTGGAAAGTGCGGCGACTTTAGGGATTATGCGGACTTTTAGAGTTTACAAGTCAACTCCTGCTTATGCTAATTTTTTGGAGATTCAACATTTTGGAGCTAGTTTCCTGAAGTTGATTGGTAATAAGGTGAGGGTGCGGCAAGAAGGATGAGTCGCTGGGTTGGGGCCGCTTTTGTATTAATATTGTCGGCTGTTGGTTGGGATTGTGGGTTAGGGAACGCCCCTACAGCCTTCCCATATATAACAACGATTTGATTCCTTATTCTAGGGATTCAAAACATCGCCGATTTTAACTGTGCCGCTGTTGATAATTTTGGCTAAAACTCCAGTTTGTGCGTGACCGAATTCCTTTTGGAGTAAACTGAGTAGGGAAATATCCCGATCGCCTGTTTCTGGATTCACTTCTATATTGACACAGCGACCGATTCGTGCTGTAACTTCTATGCGCGCTGTGCCTAATTGAAACTGTTTTCCGATCAACTCAAATTCTGACCAAGCTGCCATACCTTCTAGCACAATGTTCGGGCGAAATCTGCCCACGTCAATGTTTTGAACAGCAATTTCTGTTAATTGGTCTAATGTGGCTTGACTGAGTAAAGAAATGTGTACTGGTTCTCGATCGGGATAACGAGTTTCGCCGCTGGTGTCGCCGACTAAGTGCAGAGGTGCAAACTGCGGGTGTCTCGCTTCTTTTGTGGGTTCAATTGCTGCCAAATATTCTGTGAAAAAACTGCCGATGCGATCGCGTCCCGCTGCTGTGTTCGTTTCTGCGGATAATACTGCAACTCCTTGACGCTGGACTGTTAAAACCGCCGTTTCCGGTTGATAATGACATTCCAAAGCTGCTAACAGAGGCCAATCGTTTTGAACGGCAAAATGTTTTTTGCTCATCCAAGGCACATTGTCTGCAGGCATCTTTGCCGCTTCCAGATTATCTGCAAACATTAGGGCAAAAGCTCGATCGCCCTTAATTCCGTGTCCTGCTGTTAAAGCAAACTCCGACATTTCTTGCGGTGTCAGCCCTTTAATTGGATAAATAAATAACTGTTTTATTGTTGCTACTGTCATATTTTTTTTAGCTGTGCTTCAATTTAAAATGAACTCTTGTCCCCCCTTACTATAGCAATCCTAAATGAGTCGTAAATTTTTTACCCCACCCCAACCCTCCCCGAACCCGCGGGGAGGGAGTAAGAAATTCACAAATGATTTAGGATGGCTATAAGGCGGGCTAGGGGGGTCGAAGCTATTTCATAAACATTAATAAAATTGCTATAAAAACCAGATTAAGCTAGCAATTCATAGCGGCGGATATCTGGAGGCCCAACGGCCAAACCGTCTAATTTCTTCACGGCGTCTTGAATGTGAGTTGAACCGAGATGTAGTTCGAGCAAATCTGCACTTTCCCACTCTTCAACAAACGTAAAATCTGTGGGATCGGCTTGATTTTGCAGGAGTTCGTATTTGATGCAGCCTTTTTCTTTGCGAGTGGGCTCCATAATGCTCAGCAGCAGAGATTTAAGTTCTGCTACTTTGTCGGGAAAGGCAGCGAGGCGGGCGACTACTCGCAAGGTTGGTTTGGACATAGGAGAAAAAGAAACAGATAGGACGATCGAATTTACCGATTTTTATTTGGCAAACTCAACAATACATGATTTTACTTAAAATAACCTAAACGGGTCGATCGGTCAACGGGCAGCAGAATCAGTCCCAGGACGCGCTCAAGTCTCAGAAACCCGGTTTTTTTTGAAATTCTTCGTTACCAACCCCAAATCGTCGTATAAACCGGGTTTCTTGGTATATTTTGGCGAATACCCCAGGAACTCAATCTTTGGGATAAAATCGCTTGTTTTCTGTAGAATATTCCCAGGCGAGATCCTCCGGGTCTTTTTCGCGGCTCCATTGAGCAAACTCGGGCTTAACTTTCCACTTGCCGATCGTAGTTGCGTGAACTTTGAATCTGCGGGAGAGTTCCGTCTGGGTAAAAGAGATTTTGGGTTTTTCAGGAGTCTTGGTTTGAGCAATGGGGAACAAATTTGGTTTTTTCTCTTGTGCTTTTTCCCGATTTGTGGGAGGCTCTTGAACAGCTATTGCCGCATTAGGTGTTTCGCTGTGATTGACAGGTGGAGCTATTTGAAAATAATACAAAATTCCGCCTTGTTCCGTCACTTCAAAATCCGCTGCAAACTCAGAGGCTCGTTCGTCGAGATACTCTTGAACCTTTTCTCCGGGGAGTTTCGCATTCATCGCCAAATCCAAAGCCGTAACTCGCCCTTGATTTTCCTTGATCAACTTGTAGAAAACCGAGTCTAAATGAGCGAGTTTGTGTTTTTGCTGCTGCTGGTAGAGCTTGTAAGCCCAAGCAATGCCCGCTGTCGCGGCGATCGCCCAAAACATCCTTCCCGACTCGAAACTGGCAACCGCCGTCAAGGAAATAGGCAAAAGCAGGGTAAGATATCCCCAAATGTTGCCCTTCTTTAGGTTATTGCTGTTTTTGACCATAGTTCCTAAACAGGTACGTAGTTTAGCTTAGTAGAGCGTGTCTGAATGCCGCGAAAGTTTTTCGACTGTCGATATATCGGCTAATCGCTGACGCACTCTACTACACAATCCCAGAATCTACTTTTTTTTGCAACCGAGGGTTCATGTACTTTTTTCGCAAACAGATTGCCATCTTGCTGATAGTTGTTGCTTGCTGTACGCTGACGGTTAGTTGCAGCGATAGCCGAGCTGTCCAGTGTACTAAATTTACTGAAATTGTCAACAAAGGCAACGCTCTCATTGATGTTGATAAAGACAGCAACGATGCTGCAACCACTGACAACTTAGCTAGAAATTTGAACCTGATAGCTAAAGAACTTGAGGATCTGCGAATAACAGATCCAAGCCTCAAAGAAATTCAGAAGCCATCGGTTAAATCCTTCCAGGAAATTAGTCAAGCACTCGGGGACATAAGCAAAAGTCTTCAGGCTGGAAATCTGGCTTCTACAAGTATAGAAGGTCGAGTGCAAATCCAAACAGCTCAAGCAGATATTATCAGAGCCGGACAGCAGGCGAATCAAGCAGCGGAAAATCAAGACGCTTTGACTAGCAAACTGATTAATTATTGTAAGAGCCGTTCCTAAACGCTAATAGTTTTGAGTTTTGAGATTGCCACGCGATCCACGAACAAGGCTACGCCGTGCATAAGTTTTGGAATGCCTCGCCTTCACCTAGCATCGACTAATTCCCAATTACCCATTCCCAATTTTATTGATGAATTTCTAGATTCAAAATATACCGACCGAGTTGCACTTTGTCCGACCACAACTCATATTCTAACCGCAGGTGTTCCGGTTCCGGCTTTCCTGTCAGAGTCAAGTTGCGAGTGAAGTTACGGAGTCGCAACTGTTCGGGAGTAGCCAGCGATTCGCCCTGAAGCCAATAACGGCTTAGGCCGTACATTCCTCGTTCCCAGCAGTGGCGGTAACTGTATTTGCCGTTTCCTTGCATGGTCATAATGACTCGATAGGGTGAAACTTCTAGCCAGAGCAACCGGGGTTTTAGAGCTGGGGGTAAGATGGTAACTTGCTCGGCCGATGCGTCGGAGTCGTCGGAAAATTGGCGATCGATTATTGCTGGTTCGTGCAACAACAAGTGAAAGCGATCCCGGTCTTTTTGATAAAGCGTACCGGCGGTTTCAACGACTGACCACAAAGGTAAATCTGTGGATACCAACGATAAACTTACAGGCTTGCGGTGATGGGTCAGCATAAATAAAAGTTTAGGAGTTGTGGTGGATTGGGCGGTTTGAGATTTGAGATTTTAGACTTTAGATTTTAGATTGGCTGGGTTCCAAATTCCGGAGCTTTTGCTTAAAAAAATGAAAAATCTACAACTCGCAATCGAAAATCTAAAATTGTTCAGTCAAACTTCAATCATCTGGTCGATAACTCAGAGCAGAACATGAAATCTAGGCAGATACACGGATAATATTTGTGAAATTAAGGTGAAATTAAGGTAAAATCCGTGCAGTTGCGCCCGCTCTCTCTTGTCGCTGACAACTGACAGCGCACAGTCCCGGCGAGTTTAATCAGCCTTGGAGTTAACCGGACACATTGGGAAAAAACCCGCAGGCATACCAAAAGACGGCTAACTTAGGACTGAGAAAAAGGTAGGATAGCTAACGCCATCCAATCCTAGTTTATCTCAATGCAAGCTGACATTATAACTACTACGCTTCTTGACAAAAGCCAAACTTTAAGCATTCAAAAACCGGCCTCGGGCTTGTCGCTAGTCGGGAGGATTCGAGTTCCCGGCGATAAGTCGATTTCTCACCGAGCTTTGATGTTAGGTGCGATCGCCCAAGGTGAAACTACAATTGAGGGACTGCTGCTAGGAGAAGACCCGCGCAGCACTGCTAAATGTTTCTCGCTCTTGGGAGCAAAAGTTTCTGAACTCAACGCGGAACGGGTGACAGTCCGGGGCGTCGGAATTGGCGAGTTAGAGGAGCCTGTGGAAGTCTTGGACGCGGGTAATTCCGGCACGACGATGCGGCTGATGTTGGGAATTTTAGCCTCTCATCCGGGGCGTTTTTTTGCGGTAACGGGTGACAGTTCTTTGCGATCGCGCCCCATGTCGCGCGTCATTAAACCGCTGCAACAAATGGGAGCGCAAATTTGGGGTCGAAAAAGTAATTCTTTAGCTCCCTTAGCGATACTAGGACAGCAGTTAAAACCGATTCACTACCATTCTCCGATCGCCTCGGCTCAAGTTAAATCTTGCATTTTGCTCGCCGGTTTGATGGCAAGCGGAGAAACTACAGTCACAGAACCCGCTCTGTCGCGGGATCACAGCGAGCGGATGCTGCGAGCGTTTGGAGCCCAATTGAGCGTCGATCCAGAAACTTGTAGCGTGACAGTCACTGGGCCGACACAACTGCAAGGGCAGAATGTGATTGTACCGGGGGATATTAGTTCGGCGGCTTTTTGGCTAGTTGCTGGGGCGATCGTCCCGGGTTCCGAACTCGTAGTCGAAAATGTCGGCGTCAACCCAACTCGTACAGGCATTTTGGAAGCTTTGGAAATGATGGGGGCCGATATAGAACTGCAAAATCAGCGAGAGGCGGCTGGGGAACCGGTAGCGGATATTTTGGTTCGCAGTTCCGGCCAATTGCGGGGATGCACCATTGCTGGCGACTTAATTCCCCGACTGATTGACGAAATCCCGATTTTGGCCGTAGCGGCGGTCTTTGCGTCCGGTACTACAATAATTCGAGATGCGGCAGAGTTGCGAGTCAAAGAGAGCGATCGGCTGGCCGTGACTGCTGCAGAACTCAACCGCATGGGAGCCAAAATTTCCGAGTTACCCGACGGTTTAGAAATTACCGGGGGAACTCCTTTGACCGGCGCGGATGTGGACAGCTACACCGACCACAGAATAGCGATGAGTTTGGCGATCGCAGCCCTCAACGCCACAGGTATTACTAACATTCACCGGGCAGAAGCTGCCGCCATTTCCTACCCCGACTTTACCGCCACTTTGCAACAAGTTTGCCATCCAAATTGAGAGCCGGAGAGCCGGAGAGCGGGAGATTGGGAGAGGGAGGAGTGCGAGATTGGGAGAGGGGAGAGTGGGAAAAATCTTCTTTCTTCATTCTTTCTTCTTCATTCTTCCTTCTTCCCTCTTCATTCTTCCTTCTTCCTTTGTTTAAGAATCTTTACCTACAACTTGTTCTTTTAAAGAATCAATTTCCGTTAACAACTCTTGGCGGTTAGAAGCCTTGAGCAGATATCGGTAAACAAACCAACCCGTATATCCCATCCCAATCAACTCAAAAACGGGAGCTACCAAAGGGACATCATTAAGAGCACCTAAAACTCCCAGCATTACCTTAATACTAATACCGCCTGCCAGAATTAAACCAATAGTTATGAGGGGCTTTTGGTAGTCAGCAAAAAAATTCGAGACATAGGTTGGAAGTTCCGACAAAATTGTCAGAAATTGATCTTTAATATCTTGGAACTGGCTTGTCGGTGTTTCTGTGGTTGTCACTGTAGTCATGACCCCGGGTTTGTCCTCCACTAGGTCTACTGTGACAACTTCAGTGACTGTTTGTGCCTCGTCAGAAAAGTTAGCTTGTGTCATTTGATACTTCCTCCGGTGTCAAGTACAATTGCAGGCTTTGAGTGGCTGCCAGTATAAATCTCCGGCAATTAGCACAGCATTCGCGCTGCCGGGACTAATTGATGAGACTAAGGCAGAGCTTCACAAATTGCAAGCAAAAATAAGGATAAGACTTGATTGTAAACAATTTCCCTCGTTGCCAAATCGGTCTTTTGACTCATTTTTTCACTTGAGCGAGGTCGATTTGATTCGGGCAAGGGCGTCCTTGTTCAAAGTCGGTGATATTGGCGATCGTGGTTTCGGCGATATTTTTCAAAGCTTCCTCGGTGAAGAAAGCTTGATGTCCGGTAATCAGGACGTTCGGGAAAGTCAGCAAGCGCTGAAATACGTCGTCTTGAATGACGTGATTTGACAAATCCTCAAAAAACAGATCCGTCTCTTGTTCGTACACATCTAAGCCGAGGTAGCCAATTTTACCCGACTTCAGTGCTTTGGTAACAGCTTTAGTGTTAATCAACTGACCGCGGCTGGTATTGATCAGCATCATCCCCGGTTTCATTTGCTCGATCGCCTCTGCACCGATTAAATGGTAAGTTTCCGGTATCAGCGGACAGTGGAGGCTGACAATATCAGAGGTGGCGAACAGTTCCGGGAGTGCGACGTATTCCATGCCTAGGGCGAGGCAATCTGGGTTTTGGGAAACATCGTATCCCAGCAGGCGACACCCGAATCCGTGCAGAATTTGGGCAGTAATTGCGCCAATCTTGCCAGTCCCGACGATTCCCACCGTTTTGCCGTGGAGGTCAAAACCCAACAAGCCATCTAGGGCGAAATTGCCTTCGCGGACGCGGTTGTAAGCCCGGTGGATTTTGCGGTTGAGGGACAAAATCATGGCGACTGCGTGTTCGGCGACGGAGTAGGGAGAATAAGCGGGAACTCGGAGGAGAGTTAAATCTAAATCCCTCGCTGCTGCTAAATCGACGTGATTGAATCCGGCCGATCTCAGGGCCAGCAAGCGGACGCCTTTTTCGGCGATCGCCCCGAGCGTTTTCGCGTCCAAGCAGTCGTTAACGAACGCGCAGACGGCCGGAAATCCAGCAGCCAAAACGCTGGTTTCCAGGGTCAGATGCGGTTCAAAAAAAACCAACTCGTGTTGACCGCCGACATTGGCTGCTGTCAGAAAAGTGCGATCGTAGGATTTGGTATTAAATACGGCTACCTTCATGATTTTTGCCTGCAAATCCAGTAATAGTTGGGAATTCTTTCCACATTAACTCTAAATTTAACTAGAACGCCCTTGCCCCAAACAACCCAGTTTCCCTGAGAAATATTGAGTTTCGCAACGATGGCATTTCTGAAGACACCAAATTTTTAGTTTTAGGGCAAGTCCTGCTTAATTTTTTTAATCTAATTGCTTAGACTGTAGTAAAGCGCGATGTTAATTGCTAAATTTTTAGGAGGATATCCGATGCGTAAACAACTCAAAACTATAATTCATGAAATTTTAGAAACCTCAGAAAGCCGCAATTTATACAGTTTAGCAGATGACTTTGTTATTACAAGTTTGATTTTGATAAACGTCGCTGCTTTTATTGCTTCTACTTCGCCCACCTTGGCGCAAGAACACCAAGCGATTTTGGACAACATCGAAATAGTTTCGTCCTTAGTATTTACAATAGAATATCTTTTGAGGGTGTGGGTATGTACAGTCGATTGCAGATACACCCACCCGCTTTGGGGCAGATTGAGATATGCTCTTACCCCGCTAAGTCTGATAGATTTAATTTCAATCTTACCTTTTTACTCCTTGCTATTATTTCCGAGTTTAAACTTCGTTAATTTAATTCGACTCCTGCGCTTGTTGCGCTTGCTAAAAATGAGCCGTTATTCAGAGTCAGTCAGAACTCTGGGAGCAGTATTGTTCGCTAAAAAAGAGGAGTTAATCGCCACTGCATTTGCAGTTTTTATTCTGTTAATATTTGCCTCTAGCATCATGTATTTTGTGGAACACGAGGCGCATCCAAAAGCTTTTGGGAGCATCCCCGATGCAATGTGGTGGGGAGTGGTGACATTAACTACTGTTGGTTACGGCGATATTTATCCAATCACTCCTTTAGGCAGATTTTTAGGAGCAATATTAGCATTTTTGGGAATTGGAATTTTTGCGTTACCTGCGGGGATAATTGCTGCGGGTTTTTCCGAGGAAGTGCAAAGGAGAAAGCAGGAAAAAATGGCGGCAAATTTAGAGCAATCTGCGAATTATCAATCGGTCAAAAGGCTGGCGGAAATCGAGGTCGGGTTTGACCAAAAACAAAGGGCGATCGCACTTCACATCGAAAGTTCTTCCGAGTTGATGAAAATGTGTGTTCAAACGGCGAAACAGAAGTTAGGAAGTGATTTTCAAAATGAACAAATTATTTGTGATTTAGCTATTCATCTGTACAATGAGGCAGTTCGCAAATTCGAGCTGTAATTATAGCTAGATATTATACCTTTTGCAAGAATCGCAAACTATCTTGAAATCATCTGCTTTGCATCTGCGGTTTGCCGAGCGCTCAAAGATTTATCTAATAAGTCTCTTGCCTTTCATCTCATGTCCTGTAAAATAACCCTTATCAGGTTTGTACTGAGGAATTTGTTCATCAACACAAACCTATAAATAATTACCAATCGGGCGGCAAATTGTAAGATTCGAGGGTGGATTTATCTGCTAGCAAATCTGTAGTTTTTCTGTCAAGTTTAATCTCACCATCCGCCAAAACTAACGCCCTTTGAGTCGTTTTCCCGATCCAATTCAAATTGTGAGAAGCGATCAAAATTACCTCGATCGGCAATTGGGACAAAACCTTAGCCAAGTGACGCCGCCACGAGGGATCTAGTCCGTTGGTCGGCTCATCTAAGATTAAAATTGCCGGCTCTAATGCTAAAATGGCTGCCAAGGCTGCTAACCTTCTTTGGCCTCCCGAAAGTTCGTGGGCCGAACGGTTAGCAAATTCTAGTAAACCGAATTCGTCTAATAGCGATAAAGCTCGATCGCGCGCAACTCCTGGCGGCACTCCGTAATTGCGCGGCCCGAACGTTACATCCTCCAAAATAGTCGGCATAAATAGCTGATCGTTAGCGTCTTGAAAGCAAAATCCAATCTGCCTGCGCGCCTGTGATAAAGTCGCCTCTTCCAGCTTTTTTCCCTGCACTCTAATCTCGCCTGATTGAGGCATTTTTAATCCGATCAAGTTTTCAAGCAAAGTGCTTTTACCAGCACCTGTTAGGCCGAGTAGAGCAACTCTTTCTCCGGGGTGCAAAGTAAAAGAAATTCCCCGCAATACAGGCTTTTGCTCGGGATAGCCAAATACTAAGTCTTGCACTTCGATTGTTGGTGCGGATTTGAGATTAGTCATCCGATTTTAGATTTTAGATTTTAGATTTTAGATTGAATAATTTCTACTCGTTCCCAGGCTCTGCCTGGAAAAGCAGCTCGGGAGGCTCTGCCTCCAATTTCCCTCCGCAAGAAGCGAGGCAGAGCCTCTGGACATCGGTTCCCAGGCTCTGCCTGGGAACCAGTTAATTACCCATTCCCAATTACCCGTTCCCAATTACCGTAAGAAGCTGTTGTTAATCCGGCTACTATTAACATTGTTATTGTCAGCCAGAGTCGCTCTTTTGGTGTCGATTTTGAGTCGGCGGGCAAACTTCCTTTATATCCCCGAATTAGCATGGCTGCGTGTACTCTTTCTGCCCGATCGAGACTTCGCAAATAGAGGGCCCCGATCATGGAAGCACTGGCGTAACGCAGCCATCCTCCGGCGCCGGACAAGCCTCGGAGTTGGGCTGATATTTTCATGCGGTTGACTTCGGCCAGCAGGATTTCTAAGTATTGTCCCGTTAAAAGTACAATCTCTTGCAAACCTGCTGGTAGGGGTAATCCTTTGAGGGCGATTCCGAAACTGTGGGGTGGCAAAGTTAGCAGAAAACTGTTCATAATTAGCAGGCAAATTAGGGAACGCAGCAACAGAAAACTGGCGCGTTCCCAACCTTGGGGCAGCACTAATAAGGAGAGAAAAAGCAATTCTGCTCCCAACAGTTGCGCTAGGGTTCGCACCGGAGCCCTGAGCCAAAACGACCAAAAAAGTGCGATCGCCCCATAAATCCCCAGCCACAGCCAAGCGCCTGTCTTCATAAAACCAATGCCGATGACAATTGTCAAAGACAGCCGCAATCGAAAAGGTATAGAAAGTTTAGACATCTTTAGGTTTTACCACCAACTGAGCAATACCAAAGGCCGCGCCGAAGCTGAAGGCAGACCCTAAAAGTCCAGCAATGCTAGTACCAATAGGCTGTTCTTCTAATCCTTTAACTGTGTAATCTGCTAAAGGAGTAGGATTTTCGATCGCGGGAGCTTCTTTATCTTTAAAGCCGTACTTTTCGGCTACCGAATCTAACCCGTCGGGCCAACTTGAAGCGAACAGCGAAAGCACGCCCGAAATTAATAACACTCCGATTACTGGCACTACCCATTTCTGCAATTGCGGCTGTTGTCCCGGCAGTAAATCCGGCCGCACTTTGACGAGATAAGTTAAAACGCCGCCTGTAATTACCCCTTCGCCAATCCCAATTAAAATATGTACGCCTACCATTGCTGGCAATGCGATATTGAGCCCTACTGTACCAGAAATTGCGAGTTGGATCGCCACACAAATAGAAGCAGCAACGACGCTGAGGCCGGCGGCGAGGCCGGCGGCTAGGGGCAAACGATTTCTGGAACCTCCCAAGAGTTGCTGCAATGGCTGCAACAGCCACCAGCCCACCCAAATGCCCACTAGCCCCATATTAAAAATATTGGCTCCCAGGGCGGTGATGCCCCCATCGGCAAACAAGACGCTCTGAATTATAAAAACCGTGCTCATCGCTAAAGTTGCCGCCCAAGGGTTCCCCAAAACGACGGATGCCAGCGCCCCTCCCAACAAGTGTCCGCTGGTGCCGCCTGCTACGGGAAAGTTGATCATCTGGGCAGCAAACACGAAAGCTGTGGTTAAGCCCATAATTGGGGCTTGTCGGAGTCCAAGACTGGCGCGGGTTCGATTCAAGGCAACTGCAATTACTGCTGCACTTGCTATGCCGGTGGCAACGGCTACTGGCGGTGAAAGAAAACCATCAGGTATGTGCATTGATGTATCCCAAACGAGAGAAGTTCCAGCCCTTTAGTCAACTATTTTTTACAAAAATTTACTATCCCCTGTGGGGGTATTTCTGCGATCGAGCGATCGGGGGATTGGCGGCGGGCGATCGCTTATTGGATATAGATTAGCGCCTCAGGGGCAGAATTTTGAGCATGAGAAATTTTACATTAAATCATCCTGAAGAATTATTCGGATATTTTACCGACAACCCGCACCTTGAAGCTTTTGATAAGAATTATCAATATTTGTTTACAGACTCAACTGCAAAATGTATTCACCGTCAAGCTCAAACAAAAATTTTAAATAAATATAAAGAATTAACTTAAAATCCCTAATTGGCTTTAAGGGTGGTTCTTGAAAATTAATTGCATTAAATTTTTGACGACAGCAGCAGTGAAATTGCCCGATAGCTAGCCAAACAGAAAGTATTGCGTGTTCTCGAAACTCAAAGTCCGAGTTATTGCAAGTCAATATAGTTAGCAGTATGTTTGCGGTTGTCACTTGCGCCAATGTGCGATCGGCTCTGCCCGCACGAGCTGCATTATCAAGAAACTCAAAATACTAATGCGCTTATTCTCAAGTGATTGTCCGGACAACCTACAGGAGGTTTGCCAGTGGTGCAGCGCTCAACCCCAGACTCAACTACCGATTTAGTTCCATCTGAATTTCCCAAACAGTTAGATATTGCTCAAGTTTCTGTCTACGGACTGAGCTTTTTATCTGCTGGTTTATTTCTGTTTTTACCTTAGTTACACTGGCAAAGAAACTATGTTGCTTATGGGTTGGCCGATCAGTTTACCAATTCTCCCTGCTTTACGGACAAATAAAAATGTTAAAAACCACACCATATTTTTATGGATGTTTGCTTTCTTGGTTGCTGCCACAGCTATGTGCTGTCATCCTCTATATTTGCCGTTAACTTAAGTCATGTAAGGTTTGATGATGGACACAAAAAATAAGCCGCTCCCAGCCAGGGAGATGCACAAAATAGTTTGGGTTAGCGTCGGAGTTTTGACTCTTTTCTTTATGACTTTTCCCATCGCAATGTGGCGCGTTAGCCAAAAAGAAAAGTTTCGCGGTTTTCACGTCAAGTCTTTGACAATCGGGGGGCAAAATCCCGCTAATGCTGTTGCTAATGCTGTTGCTAAGGGGCTGGCGGAACCAGCTATTGCGAGTAGCAGTGCGCTTCCGGCTGCAAATAATTCCTATTTAGCTCTTGACAGCCAAAAAAAGCTGCCTCACAAGTCTCCCGACGTTGTACGTTTCACTAATACGTCTACTGAAACGGCTATTGCGAGTAGCCCTACAGATAAGACTGTTCAAGCTCTACCTGTATCAGCAGGCCAGCAGCAAGTTCAGGCGGTGGATGGAACAAATCAGACAGCAGAAATTACGGATAGCGTAAAACTAGATGAGCTAGCTCTGAAAGTCTACGATCGCATCGATCGAAGTTGGCAAACTAGCCCTACGTTCAATCAAAATCTAGTCTATCGAGCCACTACAAGTCAAAATGGGGCGATCGCCACTTTCGAGCCGCTCAATCAACCAGCCAAGGATTACACCAAAGAAACTCCTTTGCCAAATCTGCTCAAATCTCCCGAAACTAGCAGCAACAGTGCAGCACCAGTCGCTAAGTTTACTGTAGTGTTTGCTCATACTGGAACCTTAGAAGTTAACCCCTAACTCACATACAACATCTATATCCGGTAAGGTGTGCCATCCGCACCTTACTTTTCATTTTTAACTTAAATGTGATATTATAAACAGCGCCATCTAAGGCATTCTACATCTAAAACAACAAATGAAAGAACTTGACGACAAAAAAACCCAGGAACTGCTATGCACCATCATGGAATGGGAACTAGCAGGTGTCGTGCGCTACACCCACTATTCGCTAATGGTGACAGGGCCAAACCGGATTCCCATCGTGCAATTTTTTAAAGCACAAGCAACGGAATCCTTACTCCACGCCCAACAAGCAGGAGAAATTCTCACCGGTTTAGAGGGGCATCCCAGTCAGAAAATTGCTCCCATCGAAGAAACCTACAAACACTCGGTGAAAGACTTGTTGGAAGAAAGTTTAAATCACGAGAAAAAAGCGCTCAAAAAGTATAAATCTTTACTTGAAGTCGTGAACGGCTCCAGCGTTTATTTGGAAGAATATGCCCGCAATCTGATTGGACAAGAAGAATTGCACCAAGTAGAACTGAAAAAAATGCTGCGGGATTATAGTTGATTTAATCATTAGTTAGTTGTTATTGGTTATTGGTTATTGCTTATGAGTTAGTTGTTATTTCCAATGACCAGTGACCAATGCACTCTCCCCCATGCCCCATGATTATAAAAAATGAATTTTAGTGAAGCCGTACCGACTTTTGTAATTACCCTGCGCGAAGGCGTAGAAGCCGCCTTAGTCGTCGGAATTGTACTAGCTTGCCTCAAAAAAGCCGAGCAAACTCACCTCAATTCTTGGGTTTATGCAGGTGTCGCAGCCGGCATTGCTGCTAGCGGTATTGTGGGTGTTTTATTCAATGGATTGCTGGCAGCACTATCAACATCCGAGCAGCCTTACGCACCGGTAATTAAACAGCTATTAGAGGGCGTGTTGGGAATTGTGGCGATCGCAATGCTAAGCTGGATGCTAATTTGGATGACTCAGCAAGCGCGCTTTCTCAAAGCTGAAGTTGAAGGGGCCGTTACAGCAGCTTTGACAGAAAACACCAATGCCGGCTGGGGCATATTTGGCTTAATTTTTATTGCGGTACTGCGCGAAGGTTTTGAAACAGTTTTATTTGTCAGCGCTCAGTTTCAACAAGGTTTGAGTCCCGCTTTGGGAGCTTTGGGCGGTTTGACTGGGGCGGCAATAATTGGGGCGCTACTTTTCAAGTGGGGCGTAAAAATTGATATCCGCCTGTTTTTCAAGTTTATGGGAATTTTGTTGCTGTTAATCGTAGCAGGTTTGGCAGTATCGGCGCTGAAACATTTCGATCGAGCTGCTGGGATTTTGTCGCAGATGGATACCAAGTATGCAGCAATTTGTTTTTATTACGATCGCCTCGCACCAGTGCACTCTTGTATTTTAGGCCCGATGGTGTGGAATGCAGCGGGAATTTTGCCCGATCGGCAATTTCCGGGAGTGATTCTCAAAGCACTGTTTGGATACAGAGATCAACTTTATCTCGTCCAAGCGGCGGCTTACACAATCTTCTTAGCCACCATCGGCAGTCTTTATTTCCAAAAATTAGGCTCTAAGGCGACTGTTCCCAGCCAAAATACTCAGCCAAATCAATCGCAAACTCGCTCTCAGTAGCTATGCAAGCGGTTTTTATCGGTTGTTTCGCTGCTTCCAGGGCGATCGGAAAATCAGCCCCACTTGCAAAAAAACCGGCTCAAATTTTTCAGGTTGCGGGATTGATTATTTGACTTTTATCTGATACTATCCAATGATGTTAATATATTTTGTATTTTTATAAATACTTATATTAAGTATATTTAACTATACCGTCAACACCGCAAAAAAGCAAGCACTACCCCTCAAAAAAAACAAAAATTTTTTAATAAAAATTCACCAACTTAAAAAATTCACAGTTAACGGTTAATAGGGTTCAGCAAGACGCGGGCTACCGTTAGGGCGATTCTGTGAGGTCGCAGGCGCACCCTGCAAAAGTTGAGGGTGTTCTTGCGGGCAAAAAATCTGTCCCCAGCTAGATTTGTGGCGAACAGTTTTCTGATATGGGCTCCTAGGGCTTATAATTACTACAAGAATATTTACACAGCCAGGAAAGTTCTTAATCAACCTTATAATTCTTAAATGAAGCTTAAAATTAAAAAATTGCTTGTTAAAGTTACCTGGAACCCCCAGAAGGCTGTAGGATCTGCCATTCGGTTAGCGGTGAGATAAATAATGATGCCTCGGATACTTGTTATTGATGATGACGCGGCGATCGCCGAACTCGTAGCCGTCAACCTAGAAATGGCTGGCTACGAAGTCACCCAGGCAGAAGACGGCATCAAAGGTCAGGCACTGGCCATACAACTGCTGCCCGACCTGATCCTTCTAGACCTGATGCTGCCTAGAGTAGACGGATTCACAGTGTGTCAGCGGTTGCGGCGCGACGAGCGCACAGCCGACATTCCTGTCTTGATGTTGACCGCCTTAAGTCAAACTCAAGACAAAGTAGAAGGCTTCAACTCCGGCGCCGACGATTATCTGACCAAACCCTTTGAACTAGAAGAGATGCTGGCGCGAGTGCGAGCCTTGCTGAGGCGCACAGACCGCATCCCTCAAGCTGCCAAACACTCGGAAATCCTGAATTACGGCCCGCTGACCCTTGTCCCCGAAAGGTTTGAAGCTGTTTGGTACGTTCAGACCGTCAAACTGACTCACCTAGAGTTCGAGTTGCTGCACTGCTTGCTCCAGCGCCACGGTCAGACCGTCTCTCCCAGCGAAATTCTCAAAGAAGTGTGGGGTTACGACCCCGACGACGACATCGAAACTATTCGCGTACACATCAGACACCTGAGAACCAAGATGGAACCCGATCCCCGCCATCCTCGGTACATCAAAACCGTATACGGGGCGGGTTATTGCCTGGAGTTGCCCAACAACGAGCAAGTAGCCGAAGAAACCAAATCCTCTGCTTGAGCTACCGCGCCAGATGCAACAAGCAGTTAAAAATCCTGCTAGAAAAGCCTGAAAGCATTTGCTTTCAGGCTTTGTTGTTTGGAGTTTGAGATGAATATGTCAACAAGTAGGCATTAGCTCTCTTAATTCTGAAAAAAACAATCCCGCACCCCCCTCTAACCCCACTTTTAGAGAAGCTTGCCCAGAGGAAAGTACCGGATTTCTTTTTCCACCTTGTCTTTTCCCAGAGGATTAAAGAGCTACTTAAACAATACTCTAGCCTTAATAATACTATTTATCAATAAATTCTGAACTATTCCTTGAGTTGCTATTTTTGCTAACGGAAAGCAAACTTCCGATCGAGCGTCAAAAACAGTCATAAGCTTGATTTCACAATGTTTTTTACTATTGGGTTACATATCTGAACTCAAATTAGTGAAAATTTTATCAAATACCCCTTGACTAAAATTCTAAAATTGTTGATTATCTATATCAATAACCTGCAAGCGCTTAAAACTCAACTGGCATCTTTCTCAGGAGGTAAATCGCCGTGACAAGCATGGCAAAAAAATCCTTCCCAGCCGAAGGAGAATCCTTTCCCTGGTGTGCCAGCAACGCCCGCTTAACAAACCTTTCCGGCCGTTTGCTCGGTATCCACGTCACCCACGCCGCCCTCATCGTCATCTGGGCGGGAGCCCATACCTTATTTGAGCTTTCCCGCTTCAACCCACAATTGCCCATGTACGAACAAAGCTTAATCCTGTTGCCAAACCTACCCAGACTCGGCTTGGGCGTTGGTGCCGGAGGCAAAATTGTCGATACTTATCCGTACTTCGCCGTTGGCGCGATGCACCTAATCAGCTCAGCCTTTCTCGGCTTCGGCGGCATCTTTCACTCCCTCAAAGGGCGAGCAACCCTCGAAGAAACAACTCCTTTCTTTGGCTACAAATCGGAAGACGCAGACACAATGACCACCATCTGGGGCATCCACCTAGTTTGGCTGGGTGTCAGTGCCTTCTTGTTGGTGGCCACAGCTATGTATTTCGGTAGTTTATGAGTTTAACTCACGGATATTTCCTAGTAGGAGCGATTGCTGTGTTGATTCCGTTGCAGGACAAAGGGTTAGCACCGCTGGGAGATTTGCTGGTGACGCTGGCATTGATTCTGATTTGGGCGATCGCCAACAGAAAGGACGATCGTCCAAATCTGGAAAAAGACAAGTCATTCTATTGGGCTAAAACTCCCGAAGATAAAAGTTTATGCCGGGGCGGTTTTGTCATCGGTGGCACATCGGGAGCTTTTCTCGGCTATTTGCTGCTAGAAAACGTTTCTGGTATAGATGCCATTCTGGGGGGTTCTGTAAATTAACTGCTCAGTCTGCGGTTGACATCGGTCGATCGCAAGCTGAGAGATTTAGGAATTGCAAAAAAAACTTTCATCCGCCGAGTTTCTGAAAGCCTTTCCTCGTTGTAACAGCACAATTGCACACAGAAAATCGAGGGCGCAATCCCTATTTTTTACCTACCAAGCGCGTTCAGATTACGCTCAACCTTGAAACAATAACCGTATGACTGTCTTTTTCTACTGTTTCTGTATCGCTTTGATGTTTCTGTTTTTGTGGAGTGTTTCAATACCCTTGCAAGGAGGAGTCCATCAAATCAAGCGCTTGCCTCAAATTTCTTGTTCAGATTGCGAATTTTTGACTAATGACTACCGCCTCCAATGTACAGTGCGACCCTGTGTTGCTTGTACTGAGGAAGCGATGGTTGCACTGACTTTGAACCTAAGACTGGTTTTGCCAATGTTTATCAGCAACATTGCTCTAAACTTCACAAAAATTACGCAACAATACCGACAACCACTTTTTCAGTTCCACCTTTAACAAGGGGGATAGGTAGCTAGCAGATTCCCCCTTGTTAAAGGTGGAGCCTAAACTTAGATTGCTCCTCGATAAAAATAGACTTTAGGATAATCGGAGAGGGATCGCGAATAAATAACAGATAATCTAGTAAAATTCCCGTTCAACTTTTTTATTTTTTACGACATGAATTTATACAGCGCTAACTCACTCAAAGTCGAACTCAATCAGAGAGGCTGCCGCCTGACTCCCCAGCGAGAAACTATTTTGAGCGTCTTTCAAAGTCTGCGGCAAGGAAATCATTTGAGTGCGGAAGAATTATACAAGACTTTGCAGAATCAAGGAGAAAGAATTGGGTTGTCTACTGTCTACCGAACCCTGCATTTATTAGCAAGGATTGGGATTCTGCGTGAACTAGAATTAGCAGAAGGACACAAACATTACGAACTGAATTTGCGGGAATTGCACCACCACCACCATCTCGTTTGCATTCAGTGTCACAAAACCTTTGAATTTAGCGATGAATCGATTTTAAAAATTGGCAAAAAGCAAGTTGAAAAAGCGGGTGTAGAACTCCTTGACTGTCAATTAACTGTGCGTGCTGTTTGTTTGGAAGCGCTGCGGGAGGGATGGCCTTCTTTGCTGCCGAGCAATTGGTCATGTCCGAGATATCATTCGGAAATTGAGGAGGAAATTAGTTGATTTGGATGAAATACACTTCGGTAATGGGGAATTGGTAATTGGTAATTGGCAACTATTTAACTCAGGTATGGCAATAGCGTTGCAAGGAATGCTAGCGAAGTGATTCTTAGGAAAGCAATCTCACGCATTCAAAACTTGGCGTCTTTCCCTTCCCCTTCCCCTTCCCTCAAGCAACCTCAGAATCGCAACGTTGGTGTTCCATCCGAAATATGTTAGCGTACAAACTAGCAACAATCTGTTTGCCTTCCTGCGTCAACTGCAAGTAACCGAGAGATTCACTGATGTGCGGATAAATGCCGCTCCAGTAAAACTTAGAGTAGCTTTGCAGCAAGTCGCCCGGATGTCGGTAGCCCAAAAGTTTAGTAGCACCGCTTTCTTCCAACTCGTAAAACAGCGCGCCTATTTTCTGCAAATATTGCGGGTTGCTGAGCTGACCTATCAAATCAGCACCGCGAACTAAACTAGAGTAATTAACTGCATCCTCGTCAGTGTTGCCGTCAAGCACCGAGAAACGAGTCTGTTCTATGTTCTGCTTAATTATCTCAGCATTAATTAGCTTGTGGTTGCCGAATCGCTCGTCAATGAACAATTTAGCTCTGTCAACTCGGTAAGGAGCTAAGCTAGCCGCTGTTGCACCGGGAGCAAGTGCAATTCTCATGCCATCTTTTCCCGTAGCATACAATCCTTCTGATTCTTGGTCTTGCCGGCAAACTCCTTTGACATATCCGATATCTTGACACAGCAAAGAAATGATGAAGTGCAGCCAATCTTCGCAGGAAACCCCGCCCTTGCGAATGTGTTTTCCGCGCAAGATTTCTTGACCGACTAAGGTAATGCAAATGGCGTGTTCTACATTGTGATAAAGAGCGTCGCTGTTGGCGATGTTTTCTAACGCCATTGCCCCCACCCAGGCAATAATGTCAGCATAGTCTGATTTGTAGCCTCCGTAAGTACGGCTGTACCCCTCCTGAAGTTGTTCGATGAAAGCCTCGATCAGCAGTTCTGTATAATTAAACATACCCTGTCCTTTTACCTTAATATTGCCTTTCAAGAGCGGTAAATCTATTTGGGAGTCCTCTAATTTTATGGATGAGATTTTAACTCACAACCCATGCACCCCCTGTGCGTTGTTCCCTGTGCGTGGCAATCTCAAAACTCATTGACGCCGTGACGCCCGGGGAGTGACAAAGCAATCTCGCACCCGCACTCCAAACTCCCAAGTAACTCAGTCCATCACTGACACCCATCCCCGGCGTACTGCATAGAGCAGCCTGCGGACAATTTTTCGCTCGTCTGAATTTCTTAAACTGTGAGAATTAATTGCGTATTGAATTTGCTGGAACTGAGTCGGATCAATTTTACCAAATTTCCAAATGTTCAAGTAAAGTTCGGAAATTCCATATTCAGGAATATAAGCTTTGGTTGTCATCTGCGGTCAACTCAATGTATATTTCTTATTGTCCGGCAATTTTAGATAACTTTATGTGATGTCGATCGGCCCCTGACTGTGATGCTGAGACTGTGATGCGATCGCAGGCTGCAGTTGATGGGCGTTTCCGACAAATGGTGATTAGATCGATATTTCGATCGTCATAAATTTTGCTGACGGCTGTGACCAGCATCAGGGTTGGGTTTAGATCGTATTATCTCACATATCATTCGCCCGTTGAGATCGCAACTCCAAACTGGCAGCAAGAAAAGAAGTTTGACAGCCTTGCCCAATTCCTTGCCAAAGAAAGTCGAGTCGTGTATTATATAGAGTCTGGTATCCTCACTTACCCATAATTATTTTCATTCATCCCGTCCCCCTAGAGGGGAAGGGACTTTCAGTGCGGATGCCGCTAAATCACTATATTCAGCAAACAGCTAGAAATGCCGTAACTCATGCCCACTATTCAGCAACTCATCCGTTCAGCACGGGAACAAACGCAGAAAAAAACCAAATCGCCAGCTCTCAAGAGTTGCCCCCAGCGCCGCGGAGTTTGCACCAGAGTGTACACGACCACCCCGAAAAAACCCAACTCGGCGCTGCGGAAGGTGGCTCGGGTACGGCTGACCTCTGGTTTTGAAGTGACAGCCTACATCCCAGGGATCGGTCACAACTTGCAAGAACACTCGGTAGTAATGATCCGGGGCGGTCGGGTAAAAGATTTGCCCGGAGTTAGATACCACATCATTCGCGGTACATTAGACACCGCTGGCGTCAAAGACCGCAAGCAGGCTCGTTCCAAATACGGGGCCAAGCGTCCTAAAGAGAAAAAATAACAAGGATCTCGCCGGAGCGTCGGGGTTGGGAAGCAACAATAAATCCGATCGCGCCGATCGCACGCTCGCTCGCTCGTCATCGATCGAGATAGGATCCCAAAACGCCAAACTCAATCATTCAAAATCAAAAATCCCCAATAGAACTATGTCTCGCCGCACAGTTATTCAAAAACGTCCAGTTCCCCCAGATCCAACCTACAACAGCCGGTTGGTAAGCATGATGGTGAGACGGATCATGCAGCACGGCAAAAAATCCGTTGCCTCCAGCATCGTCTACGACGCCCTCAAAACCATCCAAGAACGCACAGGGGCTGAACCGTTAGACTTGTTTGAAAAAGCAGTCAAAAACGCTACACCCTTGGTCGAAGTCAAAGCCCGCCGGGTAGGTGGCGCCACCTACCAAGTGCCGATGGAAGTGCGTTCCGATCGCGGTACCACCCTCGCCCTCCGCTGGCTGATCAGATTTGCCCGCGCCCGCACCGGCCGCTCGATGGCCGCCAAGCTAGCCAACGAACTGATGGATGCAGCTAACGAAACAGGCAGTGCTATTCGCAAGCGCGAAGAAACTCACCGCATGGCCGAAGCTAACAAGGCTTTTGCTCACTATCGGTACTAACTGCCAAATCTGGCATGGAGAAGAGCGCGATCGTGCGGTATAAAAGCATCGGGCGAGAAATTGGCAAGTGTAAGTTTTGAGTGTTGAGATTGCTTCCCTTGGCGCAGTTGCCATTCGTGAAGCAAACTCAAAACTCCCAAAATCAAAATTCACGCACTCAAAATTCACGCACTCTCTGAATCCTCCATGTCGCATCCTTAATATTTTTGTAAACAAATCTTGCAAAAAATATTAAAATGTAACAATAAGCTCCAGAGACAGTTGTAAGTCGCTGGGGAGTGCAAAATAGGGTTTCTGTGTAGTATAGTAGTATTATAACAGCAACACAAGATTAAGGAGGTAGCTGTGGCACGTACCGTCCCGCTAGAAAAAACTCGCAACATCGGCATCGCCGCCCACATTGACGCGGGCAAAACAACAACAACTGAAAGAATTCTGTTCTATTCAGGCATGGTTCACAAAATGGGTGAAGTGCACGAGGGAACAGCAGTCACTGACTGGATGGAGCAAGAGCGGGAGCGGGGAATTACGATTACTGCCGCTGCTATCACCACCAGTTGGAAAGATTACAAAATCAACATCATCGACACTCCCGGACACGTAGACTTCACGATCGAAGTCGAACGCTCGATGCGAGTGCTCGACGGAGTGATCGCAGTGTTCTGCTCGGTAGGGGGAGTGCAGCCGCAATCCGAAACAGTTTGGCGACAAGCCGATCGGTACAAAGTACCGCGTATCGTGTTCGTCAACAAAATGGATCGGATGGGCGCAAACTACTACAAAGTCTACGGCCAAATTCGCGATCGCATGAGAGCGAACGCCGTACCCATCCAAATCCCGATCGGCAGCGAAGAAAACTTCCGGGGAATTGTAGACTTAGTGCAAATGAAAGCCTATATCTACAACAACGACACGGGAACCGACATCGAGGAAGTAGAAATTCCCGATGAAGTAAAAGAGCTAGCTGCAGAATACCGCACCAAGCTGATCGAGTCAGTAGCAGAAACCAACGACGCCCTCACCGAGAAATACCTCGAAGGCGAAGAGTTAACAGAAGCAGAAATTCGTGCAGCTTTGCGCACAGGCGCCATCTCGGGCACGATCGTCCCCATGCTCTGCGGTTCCGCGTTCAAAAACAAAGGCGTTCAGCTTTTGTTGGATGCAGTGATCGACTACCTGCCGTCGCCCTTGGAAGTTCCCCCAATTCAAGGGCTCCTGCCCAACGGCGACACAGCAGAACGATTTGCAGACGACAACGCGCCCCTGTCAGCCCTGGCATTCAAAATCATGGCTGACCCCTACGGCCGCCTGACCTTCGTTCGCGTTTACTCGGGTATCCTCAAAAAAGGCACCTACGTCCTCAACTCCACCAAAGACAAAAAAGAGCGGGTTTCTCGCTTAATTGTCCTCAAAGCCGACGATCGGATAGAAGTTGAGGAACTGCGGGCAGGAGACTTGGGAGCAGCCTTGGGTTTGAAAGACACCTTCACCGGCGACACCCTCAGCGAAGAAGGATCGCCAGTGATTCTGGAATCTCTGTTTATTCCAGAGCCAGTGATCTCGGTGGCTGTCGAACCCAAAACCAAACAAGACATGGAGAAGCTCTCCAAAGCCCTCCAGTCGCTCTCGGAAGAAGACCCCACCTTCCGAGTCAACGTTGACCCTGAAACCAACCAGACAGTCATCGCCGGCATGGGCGAACTGCACCTGGAAATCCTGGTAGACAGGATGCTGCGGGAATTCAAAGTAGAAGCCAACGTGGGTCAGCCGCAAGTAGCCTACCGCGAAACCATTCGCAAAGCCGTCCGCGCCGAAGGTAAATTTATCCGCCAAAGCGGCGGTAAAGGTCAGTACGGTCACGTCGTGATCGAACTAGAACCCACCGAAGTGGGAACCGGCTTTGAATTTGTCTCCAAAATTGTCGGCGGCACTGTACCCAAAGAGTACATCGGCCCAGCAGAACAAGGGATGAAAGAAGCGTGCGAATCAGGTATTGTAGCAGGATATCCCGTGATTGACCTCAAAGCTACTATGGTAGACGGGTCTTTCCACGATGTAGACTCCTCAGAAATGGCATTTAAGATCGCCGGTTCAATGGCGATCAAAGAAGCCGTGATGAAGGCGTCGCCCGTGCTGCTAGAGCCTATGATGAAAGTAGAGGTTGAAGTTCCCGAAGATTACATCGGGAACGTCATCGGAGACCTCAACTCGCGTCGGGGTCAGATCGAGGGTCAAGAGACGGATCAGGGGATTGCCAAAGTTTCTGTAAAAGTTCCACTAGCAGAAATGTTTGGTTACGCCACCGACATCCGCTCGAAAACCCAAGGTCGAGGCATCTTCACAATGGAATTCAGCCATTACGAAGAAGTGCCGCGAAACGTGGCAGAAGCCATTATCGCTAAGAACAAAGGGAACTAATGATTTTAGATTTTAGATTTTGGATTTTGGATTGAATCCAAAGTCTAGAATCTAAAATCTCAAGTCTAAAATCGCTAAAAGAAACAAGGAACAGATCAAGAATGGCACGCGCAAAATTTGAACGGAATAAACCCCACGTAAACATCGGCACGATCGGTCACGTTGACCACGGCAAAACAACTTTGACCGCCGCGATTACGATGACTCTCTCTGCACTAGGTCAAGCAAAGGCTAAGAACTACGCCGACATCGACGCTGCACCCGAAGAAAAAGCACGGGGTATTACGATTAATACTGCTCACGTCGAATACGAAACAACAGGTCGGCACTATGCCCACGTAGATTGCCCCGGACACGCTGACTATGTGAAAAACATGATCACCGGTGCTGCTCAAATGGACGGCGGCATCCTAGTAGTGTCAGCGGCAGACGGCCCTATGCCTCAAACTCGCGAACACATCCTGCTAGCTAAGCAAGTTGGCGTTCCCAGCCTGGTTGTCTTCTTGAACAAAGAAGACATGGTGGATGATGCTGAACTGTTGGAATTGGTAGAACTGGAAGTTCGGGAACTTTTGAGCTCTTACGATTTTCCGGGCGATGACATCCCCATCGTCACAGGTTCGGGATTGAAAGCTCTCGAAGCGATGCTTGCTAATCCCAAGACTGTCAAGGGCGAAAATGAGTGGGTTGACAAAATTTACAAGCTGATGGAAGAAGTAGATTCTTACATCCCCACACCAGAGCGCGAAGTTGACAAGCCTTTCTTGATGGCTGTAGAAGACGTATTCTCGATTACTGGTCGGGGTACTGTTGCTACTGGTCGGATTGAGCGCGGCACAATCAAAGTCGGCGAAACAGTAGAAGTGGTTGGCATTAAGGACACTCGCAGCACTACGGTGACTGGTGTGGAAATGTTCACCAAGTCGTTGGATGAAGGCTTGGCCGGCGACAACGTGGGTCTACTGCTTCGGGGGATTTTAAAGGCGGATATTGAAAGAGGCATGGTGATTGCCAAGCCCAAATCCATCAGTCCTCATACTCAGTTTGAATCTGAAGTTTACATCCTCAAAAAGGAAGAAGGTGGTCGTCACACGCCATTTTTCTCCGGCTACCGCCCTCAGTTCTACGTCCGCACGACGGATGTAACTGGTACGATCAAACAGTTCACTGCTGACGACGGCACGGAAGCTGAAATGGTGATGCCCGGTGACCGCATCAAAATGACAGTTGAACTGATCCACCCGATCGCGATCGAACAAGGAATGCGCTTCGCTATCCGCGAAGGCGGCCGCACCGTCGGCGCCGGCGTTGTTTCCAAAATCCTCAAGTAGGACTCCGATAACAGCCTAAATAGCAGAAAAGCCACCAAATTTAATCAGGCTTTTCTGCTATTTAGTGATTAGTTATGACTGAGGAGCCTGCAGTTAGCAGTTAGCCCAAAAACAACTGCAAACAGACAACAGACAACAAATAACAAACTGAACCTAGAAAATTCAAGAAACAAAAATGGCAACAATTCAACAGCAAAAAATTCGCATCCGCCTCAAAGCTTTCGATCGCCGGATTCTAGACGCATCCTGCGAAAAGATTGTAGATACAGCAAATCGGACAGCAGCCACAGCGATCGGCCCGATTCCCCTACCGACAAAACGCCGGATTTACTGCTTGCTGCGATCGCCCCACGTAGACAAAGATTCTCGCGAACACTTTGAAACCCGCACGCACCGCCGGATAATCGACATTCACCAGCCATCGGCCAAAACAATTGACGCTTTGATGAAACTGGATTTGCCAGCCGGCGTAGATATCGAAGTCAAGCTGTAGATTGACTTATCGAAAACTCGGAAAGAAGGAACAAAGGAAAGAGCATTTGTTCCTTCTTTTTGCATAAAGTTCGATAGTCAGTAGTCATTAGTCATTAGTTATTAGTTATTAGTCATTGGTCAGGATTTATTAGTCATTAATTATTAGTCAGTAATCAGCAATCATTTCGGCTGCGGAGCAAACATAAATAATTATTCTTAATTAAGGGGCGATGGCTACACAAACGCTTCTTTAGCAATCGCTATCATCGCCTTCAGCATCACTTAGTTCAGCAAAAAGGTATATTTAGCATTTTGACGAAATGACGGCTTTGTCAAGCTGCCAGGAGGGGCGATCGCGATCGCTCGCTCCAATCCGCTTCGTAAAAGCCCGATCGCTCTTGCGCCGGAATTACTCAAATCAGTTAAAGTAAGAAAAAGAAGCGCAAGTACCGTCACATTTGAGCGACAATGGCATCCTCTTCCTCTGTAGCAGTTCGCGAACTCCCCTTATTTCCGTTGCCGGAAGTGGTTCTATTTCCAGGTAGGCCGCTCCCGCTGCAAATCTTCGAGTTTCGCTATCGAATCATGATGAATACGATTCTGGAGGGCGATCGCCGTTTCGGTGTGCTCATGTGGGACCCCAACCAAAACAAAGTCTCTGCCGTTGGCTGTTGCGCCGAAGTGATTCACTGTCAGCGCCTGCCCGACGATCGTATGAAAATTATGACTCTCGGCCAGCAGCGGTTCCGAGTGCTCGACGCGGTTCGGGAAAAACCCTATTTAGTCGGTCTGGTAGAGTGGATTGAAGACGAACCGCCGCAAAAAGACCTCAGACCTTTGGGAAAAGATGTCGAACAACTGCTCAGAGATGTAGTTCGCCTCTCCAGCAAATTGATGGATCAGCCGATCGACCTGCCGGAAGACATTCCCAGTTTGCCTACAGAATTGTCCTATTGGGTAGCCAGCTACCTTTACGGTGCAGCGACAGAACAGCAAACTCTTTTAGAATTGCAAGATACTGCGGCGAGATTGGAACGCGAAACAGAAATTTTGACTTCTACTCGCAATCACTTGGCAGCCAGGACTGTACTTAAAGATACGCTCAAGTAGCCAATTGGCGCAGGAAAAAAGCACAATCGGTTTGGCTTGCATAGAAGAAAGAATTACACACAAATCATACCATTTTCGATTTTCGATTTTCGATTTTCGATTGGGAATGACTGCTGAATTAAGGGTTTGGAGCTTGCCTACAGTTCCATTATTTTTGGGAACAGGTATCTGTTTAATCCTTAACTTCAAACAGGTTCGGATAGGTTCTTTATAGCAGTAAATGCTTGTGTTAGAAAATCTCGACCAACCGAAACCATACGATGCAGTTAAAGGCGGTCAACTGCCGCCTCCTGTGGGCGGTGTCGTACTCGGCGGACTAGCAGGAGTTAAACACCGGCTGTCTAGTTCTGTCAGCGAACATCGAATCGCTGCCCTGAGAGAGACATTGAATTACGGCGATGCAGGCTTAAAAATAGTCATCCAGATTTGTCAAAGCGAAACAGGGCCAGTGCAGCGGGCGGCCTGCGATTTGCTGCGAAAAAGACTTAGTTCGATCGCCCGCGAAAAATTACAGGCTTTTGTAGATTCAAGTTCAGCTTCAGAAGCTGAGGTAGAAAGCACTCAAAAAACATTAGAGCACTCATCCGGTGCAGTCTCAGAAAAAAATCCCGATCGGCAATTGTCCGAAGCACAGTTAATATTTGAGACAGTTACGCAACAGATCCAACCAAATTTGTTGCTGTTAGAAGCATTGGTAGCCTCTGTAGAGCGCGAACAATTTACCAGCGAACTGATGAATCTTTGGGAGCTGTTAATCTTAGAAATTCAGGAACCTCTCAAAGAACTGCGTCAGGCTGTTGCCAGCGCGATTTCCGCCCAACTGCGCATTCAGTGGGTGTACAATCAAGCTGAATCTCAAGCCAATCAGTTGCAGCAGCGAGCTTTGCTAGCTCTTGAGAAAGAGGATGAAAATTCAGTTCGCCTAGCCTTGGTTCGCAAGCAGATTCAATTGGATAAAGCCGCAGAACTAAAAATTGACTTAGACGACCAAACTGTGCGAGTAGAAACTCTCAACCGCAACTTGCTGGCGTTGGAAAGTAAGATAGCTGAAGCTAATTCCAAGAAAGAGATACTTAAAATGCAGCTTCATTTTGCTAGGGTACAAAAGCAAATAGATTTCACTTTCAGCCAAGTCAATAGTATATTTTTTAGTCCTTAGTTGTCGGATTCTCCGCTTATATATTGGCTGATATCAGACTTGTCTGACGCAAAACTGTATTGCCCCACTGAAAATTGTTGCCCCATCTCGCTTAGCTCCTTCCAAATTAGCCCCGCATAAAAATGCCCCGCTCAAATTAGCACCGCTCAAGTCAGCTCCTCTCAAGTCTGCGCCCTCAAGGTTACTTTCACACAAAAAAGCGCCTCTCAAGTTGGCTTTTATGAGACTTGCTCCCCGGAGTTTTGCCTCACTTAGATTGGCTTTTTCGAGGTTTGTATTGTCCAAGCAAGCATCTATGAGGTTCGCTTCCATCAAGTTTGCGGCGCACAAGGAGGCTCCGCTCAAATTAACAGCAATCATTTTGGTGTCGCTCAAGTTGGCGTTTTTCAGGTTTGCCTCAATCATGTCAGCTCCTGTTAATCTGGCCAAAGTTAGATCGGCTCGGCTCAGGTTAGCTCCATTTAGTTTGGTCATCACCAGGCAAGCATTCTTGAGCTTGGCAGCTATTAAGTTTGCCCCCCTTAAGTTCGCCAAAGCAAAATTGATTTCCTTGAGATTGGCACAGGCTAGATTAATATGAATTAGAAAAGCTTCTCGCAAAGAAGCCTCTTTCAAGTTGGTTTCATGAAAATTTCTTTCTCCGGCTGCGTATCGCTTGAGAAGTTCATCAGCATTCATCTCACCAGCCTCCTAAGTTTTACTTAAAAAAAATTATACTACAGACAGTACATTGTAGCAACCAAAGATTTTTAAAGTTTCAGTGTGATTTTTTAACTCATCGAGTGCCGATCGAACAAATGCTTGGCAGGCGTTAGCCTCAACGTCCATAAAAAAAATATATTCTCCGAGCGATCGCTTAGTCGGTCTAGATTCAATCCGACTTAAATTAATACCGCGACTGGCAAATACTTGCAAAGGTTTTACCAATGCTCCCGGCATATTCGCAGGTACGCTAAAAGCTAGTGAGGTATGGGTGCAATTAGACGGTGAAGCATCGAGGATCAATTTAGGGCCAGATTTGGTGATCGATTTAATGGATGAACTCTCGGATGCTTCTACGTTTCCGATTTCTCCAACACTCGTGCTGAGTACCCAAAATCGTGTGTAATTATCGGGATAATCATTAATGGGGTGAGCTAACACTGGCAAATTGTAAAGTTCAGCCGCTCTTGGCGAAGAGATCGCCGCTACATTTCTATCTTCCAGATATTGCAATGCTTCCGTGGTTGAATTGGCCGGAATCAATTGAGCTGAGGGAATAAACTGCCCCAACCATAACTGACACTGAGCTAGCGCTTGCGGATGAGAGTAAACTTTTTGAATCTCGTTAATTCTTGTAGCATTAGACACCAGAGCGTGGGAAATTGGCAAAACTAAGGCGTGTTGAATGCGGAGTTGATCGAGTCGCCACAGTGTATCTAAGGTGACAGTCACGCTGCCTTCGATCGAATTTTCGACTGGCACAACTGAATAGTCAACCTGCCCTACGGCCGATGCCTCTAGCGCCTGGGAAATGGTGGAATAAGGACAAAGGGTGCATTCAAAGTTAGTTTGCAGCCTCAACCAATTAACATAAGCTAGAGCTGCGGTTTCTGCATTTGTACCAACAGGGCCGAGATGTGCGATCGAAATTTTCATTGAGAGGCAATTTTAGGTTACAAATGTTTGCTTTATTCTCATCAGCTAGCAAGTATGATGAAAAATTAGCGATGTCCCGAAAGCTTTTATCAGTGATTTCTCGGATGACATTGCTGGGTTCGTGACTTATGTCACCTTAAAAAAGGTGATACTTTATTAAGATATGCTTAGGAATCCTATATTTTGATATCTTCTCATGTATATCCGCTTTAATTCTTCCCAATCCGTTGAGATCGCCGTACCAGAAGAACGGGTTCCCATTCAACATTATCTGCGCCAGCCGAGGCGACTGGTGAACGCCCTCGTCGATCAAAGTCGCACAGAGCAGCTAAGCGATGAGTGTTTCCGCCTGAAAATGCGGCCGTTACAATTTATGATGCTGAGCATTCAACCCACAGTAGACATGAGGGTGTGGGCTGCGTCGGACGGCACAATCAATTTGGAGTCAGTCGCCTGCGAAATTCGGGGCGTGGGTTATATAAATGATCGCTTTGCTCTCAATCTCAAAGGAAAGCTTTGTGTAGACCACAGCAGCGCGGTAGCATACTTGAAGGGAAAAGCGGATTTGGAAGTGCAAGTAGAGTTACCGCCGCCGTTTTGGCTGACGCCCAAACCAATTTTAGAAGCAACGGGCAACGCTTTGCTCAAGAGCGTACTGCTGAGTGTCAAACAGCGGTTGATGTACCAGTTGCTCTCGGATTACCGTCGGTGGGCAAGCAACGAAACTGAGGTAATATCGAGCGATGTCCCCCAAATCTTATCTTTAGAAGGGTGAGACGCTACTAGAGAAGCTGTTAATTAATTTATAGGCATATTTAGGCAAAAATCAGGCCACTTACCGAAAAATTAGTTAGATGATCGGATTGCCCACCTTGAGCTTTGTTTGAGTGGGCTTGCAGGGATAGATAGCTGCACGTCAGTCAAGATCGATTTGAGTGAGCCCTCCATGTTCATCGTCTTCGATGATTCCCACCCCCCGAGGCCAAGCAGTGGACCTGTTTTTTGAAACTTCGTCCTTGTGGCGGAGTTCGCGCTGCGGTGGCTTGGTTATTTTGCCCGGTTGATTCGTTGCCTCCACCCGAACCCTGATTTTTGGCCCGGAATTGCCCAAGCGAATTGTCATCCCGTCCACAACTGACACCTGAGCGATCGGTCTATCATCTACATAAGTGCCGTTAGCACCAAAATTAATAATTTCCCAGCCATTGGCGTGATTCCACAGCTCTACGTGGTGGCGGGAAACGACAGCGCTGTAAATAATTACATCATTGTCGTTCGATCGACCGATCCGAACAACTGGTTCGGATTCAAAACACCAACTTTGAACCGGGACAGACTGGATAGGATGTAACAGAGTTAAGGTAATCACTGATATTTTGACACTCCGCCGCCAGACAGAAACGGGGATGCTTCCAGATAGATTTTTTGGGAAAAAACCGCAAAAACTTTGATTTTTAAAGGCGCGGTGAGTGCGCCACTATTCCCTCTCTCTACCTTAAAAGTTGAACTTTTGGGTGCTTGAGGTATTTGAACAAACTTTTGATCCTTAGCTTTTCGCCCAGGCGCCAATTTTTGCTGTCCTCGGTAACAACCAAACACGATGTTATTAATCTGGCGAACTTCCCAGCGATTGACAGTGGTATGAACCGCTTGATTAATTTGGTCTGGGATGGAGCGATTGCGCCGATGGGTGAGCCGCTCAATTCGATCGGCAAAATAACCATTTTCCCGCTGACGAACCAGAGAATTTAACTCAGACCCGCGCTGGTTGCACCGCTGATTCGAGTTCTGGATCGGGCGACAGTCAACGATCGACGAATCGCTGTTGGTGGGGACCGAAGTTAACCAATTATTAATGCTGGGGTCTCTAGATAAAATACTTGTTGGTTGTATCAAACAGCATAGGTCTTTTTGAGTTGCTAACATTTTCCTTATTGATGCGATACCTTTAAAATACAATGCTTTGAGTAGCACTGGAATTCTGAGCGAGAACGCCTCAATCTCCTACACCGACAAATACAGAGCGACCTTCCTCGCACGCGCCGCCCCCAAAATGCGATCGGCAATTAGTTGCAGGGCGATCGGGAAGGCCAAACTTCAGCTCAAATCCGACTCGGGCGGCTCTGGGTCCGGCTCTGACCGGGCAGATTCATGCCTTTGCCGCTTCAACTCTGCAACTTTTTCTTGAGCTACATCCCTGACTTCTAGAGCTTTATCTTGGAATTTTTCCGCCAGACTTTGAGCGCCCCGCTTCACGCCTGCCACATTTTTGAGAGTTCTGTCGAAATCTTCGTGTAAAAACTCTGCTACCAGACCGACTTTTTGGTGCAGTCCCTCCGCGTACTGCACTGGCTCGGATACAGCAGCTTCAGACACGATCGCCCGCTTGCTGCCGATCGTCGAAATAGCTGCCACCGGTAGCAAGTAAATCCCGTCTAAAACGCCACGCCAGCCGCTGGATTTAAACAGGTAGTGGGTGAGTGAACCCGTCCGGGCATCAAATAGGTAGTCAACCACCGCACCTGCCTTATTCCCAGCGTCCGTGAGCACCTCAAGCCCGATCGGACACACAGCTTGTTCCGGCTGATGCAATTCCGGCAGTTCCGGGTTAATGGTGACAAAAACATTTTCGCCTACCGTATCAACTTGCGCCCAAGCGAACCAAGTTTTTTTGCTGCCCAAAAGTCCCGACTTGCAAGTAAAGCCGATCGCCCGCTGGGAGTGAGGATCGAGCCAAAGCCGATCTACCCTGCCGACCTCTTCGGCCGTTCTGCGGTCGATCGTGCGGCGGTTGAGCAGTTCGCTGCGCCTAACAATCTGTTGTGATGTACTCATAAATAAACTCCTGAGTGCCGCCTTGAAAAATTTCGATCGTCCAAAGAGGTCGATTTAATATTCTTCTTCCGAATAATGGCGAGTATTATCTGCCTCCGTTAACTCCTCTTCTTCCCTGGAAGTACCAACTTCTTTTTGGTCGGGAACAGGGATCGTCGTGCTAATGTGCGCGCCGCCCGAGGGAGCGTGAATGGCCTTAGCATCCCTTGGCTTGACGCTAATTTGTCCTAACTGGACTGAGGACTGATTCGGGCCGACGTTGATTTGAATTTTCGGACCCGAGCGAGCCAAGTGAACGATCAGACCGTCCACAATGGGAACCTTAGCGATCGGCTTACCATCGAGGTAAGTGCCGTTGGTACCTAAATTGATCAGTTCCCAAGTTATGCCGCTGCGCCGCAATTCGATATGGCGACGAGAAACCACAGCGCTAAAAAGAACGACGTGGTTTTCGGTCGAGCGCCCGATCCGGACGACCTGCTCGTCTTCAAAAATCCAACTGCGGACGGGTATAGACTGGAGTGGATGTAGCAAGGTCAGCTTAATCACATTGGCAGCATTGAGTTTTGGTAGAGCGCCTCAAGATGCGATTTTAGATTTTAGACTTTCGATCGCCCAATCCAAACTCGCTCTAAGAGATTTGAAATAAAAACGTAACCAGGTCTCCTTTGCCCAGAGATATGCGGTCTCCCGGTCGCAACCGGTGTCGGTTTCCCTTGACCAGCGGAGTATTGTTGACGTAAGTGCCATTAGAACTTCCTACATCTTCTAGGTAGCAAGCATCTCCCTCCACCCGGACATTTGCGTGTACCCGAGAAACTATCTCAGAATTAGCAAATCCAGAAACATCAATATCCGGCGGCACTAAGTCATTTGGCTTGCCTATGTGAACCACAGACAGACTGTGAGGCAATTCCATCGGCGTATTGGTCTGAACGTGTAGCAGGCGCGCCGACTGCTGTTGCAGTTGAGTTTTAGCTACACCTGCTGCCTGTGGGCCGGGAACCGGGGGAGAGGTATTGACTGGTATTGCCACCGATTCAGTTGTAACAGGAACCGAGGGCGAAGGCGGGGGATCTGGAATCGTAGGAATGGTGGCGGGAATTTTTTCCAAGTTGGGCCCCCTATTTAGGGTAACTAGAGGTTCCATTGCCATCAGCGGTTCGGGTGGCGCTAAATCCGGCGCCGGTGACGATACCACTGTGGGGCCCAGCGGCGAGGCGGACGGTACTGTCACCTCAACTTCTGGAACTATGGAACCCGGACGCAAGTTAAAGCCGCACTGACCGCAAAATGCTGCATCTGTCTGAACTGCTGCACCACAGTTCGAGCAACTTGCGGTAACAGGTAAAGGCGTGTAGCAAGCCTCGCACTGGCTGGCCCCGCCGGGGTTCTGGTGATTGCAATTGGGACAGACAATCATCGATTTCTCCTTGCTATCGGCCAGATTTTCAAATCAGCCTCATAAAAATAGTCGTGTATATGGTCAAATTTTAACTTTAACCGCCACAATTCTTATATTGCTTCGCTAATACTATGAACTGAGCTGACGCCGTGACGTTCGGGGTGATGGGCAAGATTGAGTTAGTGATAATGCTGACTGTGTTGGAACTGGGCGGATATGTCGGCTATTTTACTGCTTCGCCAGCGGCTGCATCGAGCAGCCACCAAAGTTCGCCTTCTGGTTGAACGAGTCTGGCTGGGTAGGTCATTTCGTCGGCTGCGGGGGCAAAAATTTGAGCGAGGGCGGGTTGTTTGCTGGCTCCTGCTACCATGAAGATGACGCACCGGGCGCGGTTGATTAAGGGGACTGTAAAGGTGATGCGGGGTTGACCGTCTTTGTTGCCGACAGTTATTAGGGCGTCGCGGACTTGCAAGGCTGCTGTGCCGGGAAATAGAGAGGCTGTGTGGGCGTCGTCCCCTATGCCTAATAGAATGATGTCGAAAGCAGGAAACTCGCCATCAGATACTTTGAAGAACTGCTGCAATTCGATTTGGTGCGCCGAGGCGTCGGCTGCAGGGTCGCCGGCGCCTGTGGGCATGGGGTGGATGTTGCTGGCGGGGATATTTACTCGATCGAGCCACGCGAGGCGCGCCATTTTTTGATTGCTGTCCGGGTGTTCTGGGGGAACGTAGCGTTCGTCGCCCCAGAACACGTGAATTTTGTCCCAAGGCAGGTCTTGGGCTGCGATCGCTCTGTAGAGCGGTTCGGGCGTGCTTCCGCCGGCTAAGGCGATCGTACAAATTCCGCGTTCTGCTATGGCTGCTGGGATTTTCGACAGGACCACCCCGAGCGACCGATCTATTAGTTCTTCCCGATTGGCTAATACTTGTACTATTTTTTTCATCTATTTCCTCTCTCCTTTCTTTGGGTGTTGTTCTCAGCAATTGCCCATTTTGCCTTGACATTTTGCTTTGAGGTCGATCGGCTGACACGCCCGGCAGGCTCAACACCACGTCCGGTTACATTTTATCATCTTATGCCCCTTGATTTGAGCAAAGCAAGACATATTTCTACCAGTGGGTTATGGATTTTCACCTGTTGCTTTGATCTTTGGCAAATTTCAATCAAAAGTCCGATCGCACTGGGATCATCTTTGCGGAGAGTAAAAAGCGTTTTTTGGGAGTGGCCCCGCACAGCAAAGTACATACATATAGCAAGACGATCGCACACGGATCGTAAAAGCAAAACAGAGATGTTTCTGCTCGCACTTACCCCGCGACAGCAAAAATAATCAAGATTGATGTGGTAGAGTAGGAAAAATAGTTTTAAATCCGCACGCTCGGATGGAAGCAAAACTATGTCTAGTTTTAAGCGATTTCCTACATCTGTCCGCTATCTGATAGCGCGGTTGCGCCACTGGTCGCAACCGGCGGTTTGGGCACCGCTAGCGGTGCTATGTGCGGGGGGGCTATTTATCTGGGAGGTCTCTGTAAACCCAGAAAGGCTGAGGATAGATGGCGAAGAAGAAGCAGCCTCAAACAATCCAGCTTCGCTGCCGGGGCTGTCTGCGGAAGATAGCGCCATTGCGGCTGAAATCGACAGCTTACCAGTGCTAGCCAATCAGTTCAATCGCTCTAATTCAGAGTTCGGTTTGTTAAATTCATCAGTAGTCAAAAGCCAAGGTTTATTCGAGGAAATTCGCGCTAGGGGTTTACGAATTACTCAGCCATCTTCAGCCCCGAACCAGGTGGCAAGCAGCAGATTTTTGCCCTTGCCAAATGTAGCAAATCCTGCTGTCGGGGCCGCAAACAATAACCCGCAAAATTCCAGCTTGCCAAGTTCAAACGCGACATCAGCTTTGAGTTTATCTGGCAGTGGGGGGTCAATTTCCGGAATAAAAACGATCGGCGAGTCTGGGGGTACAGCGACAGCAACTTTATCGCAGCCATCAAGTGGTACTAATTCAGGCCAACAAAACGAAAATTCTCTTCCTTTGAGCCCGCTGCAAGCAGCTATGAAAAAATACGTCGTTGCTACCACTTCGGCAACGGCGGCTGCGGCTCAGAAAACTGCCGACTCGGCTACATTGCTCGATCGACCGGCTTCCGCTCCGGCTGCGACAAATGCAAATGCGGCAAATTTGCTCCCAACGACCGCTACAGCTCAAGCAGGAGCAAATCCTGTGAATATTCCCGCCGCACTTCCCCCACTTGCGACTCCGACAAATACTGCGACCAAGGAATCTCAAGAATTCTTAAACCCGACAGCTACAGTCCCTGAATCATTTCCTGGGTTAAATTCCCGAGTACCCAGCCTCCCCGAAATTAATGCAGGGGCTGCAACGGTGGCTTTGCCCAAAAATCCCTACCAAACTAATTTATCTGGTTCCGGCTTCGCACCTGAAGTTCAACCTGCTGCACTTCCAGTAGCCACACCTTCGCTAACACCTCTACTTCCCAATGTCGGTCAATCCCCCTTTCCCAGTGCGATCGGGGGAAGCAAGATAATTAGCCCTGAATTCTCTCCCAATTCAGCGAATTCTGAATTTCAACCATCTCAACCGAGTCAGCTTAACTTGCCGCCGAACCAGCCTAACTTTGGAGTTGTTCCCCAAAACGCAAATCAGGGCCAGCAGCCGCAGCCCTTTCAACCTCAACCTCTTTCTACACCTCGCTCCCTGGCTCCGGGACGCTATATTGGCGGCGGCGAAATCAATACTTTTGCTAATCCTTAAATGAAGGAAGTTCGGCACCGAAAAAGATATTCCCAATTCCCAATTACCCATTCCCAATGTTATTGGTAAAACTTACCTAGAGGCGGCCCGCACCAACAACAATCCTCCGATTCCCAAGCCAAACACGATCGGCAGCCAAGCCGACAGAATCGGAGTCAAAACAGCTTTCACGCCCATAGAACTGGTGATGAAAGAAAATACGTAGTAAGTAAAAATCACAACTACGCTAATACCAAAACTCGTTCCTCGACCGGAGCGGCGCGGTTGAGTTCCCAAAGCGGCTCCCACTACACCAAATACCATGCACACGAAAGGAAAAGCATATTTTTCTTGAATTCGCACCTTTAATTTGCGAATTTGCGGTTCGTCGCCACTGTTTTTAAGGATATCCAAACGCTCTAAAGCTTGGGCAATGTTCATTTCCTTAAAATCCCGCGCTCTAGCAGCTAAATCTAAGGGCGTGCGGGGGAGTTGCAACTGCTGGTGTTGAAACCTAACTATATTGCGGTAAGAGCCGTCAGGAGCTACTATATAAGCGGTTCCATTGAAAAAATCCCAGGTATTTTCTGAGGGATTCCAAGTAGCTGATTCTGAAGAAACGATTTGATTGAGGCCTGGGGTGGAGCGATCGATAATTGTTAAACCTTTCATTCGCTGACCGTCAAACTGTTCTGCATAAAAAAAGCGGGCTAGGGTTTCGTCGCCGCCTTTTTCGGGTTTGCGAAATTCTGTGTAGATAATATTTCTATCTTGAAATATCGGTTTTTCTCGCTTCAGGGCTCTGTCTAAAGTCAGAGTAGCTCTGTAGCTGGCGGCGGGTACGACTAACTCTTGCAAACCAAAGGTGAAGCCGGCAACAATTAAACTCATAATCACTGCAGGCACTATCAATCGGTAAACGCTAACTCCGCAACTGCGGAGGGCGATGAGTTCGCTGTCGCTGGACATTCGGCTGTATGCCATTAAGGTTGCTAGCAGCATTGACATGGGGAAAGCCAATACTACGAAGTAGGGAATTTGCAGCAGAAAAATTTCTATGGCTGCGCCGTAGGGGAGGCCGGATTCTGTGACTCTGCGGACTAATTCAAATAAAGCTCCAACTGTGACGGCGACGGATGTAAAGAGTCCGACGCCAAAGAGAAATGGCCCGATTAGTTCTTTGGTAATGTACCAGTCCATTACTGAAATTCTCGGCAGCCAGTTGATGGGATTCAAAGAATTGGATATTGCTATTTTCATAGTGGCGCTTTCTCGCAGATTGCTCCTCAATCTAAAATCTAAAATCTAAAATTCAGCCGTTTGGCGAATGCCTTCAAAAGACTATCGCACGAAGCTGTCGCCCAAGTAATACTGCCGCACTAAAGGGTTGCTGTAGAGTTCTTCTTCAGCCCCGGAGGCTAAAATTTGGCCGTCTCGCATGATGTAGGCTCGATCGGTAATTTCGAGGGTTTCTCGGACGTTGTGATCGGTGATGAGGATGCCGATTTTGCGATCGCGCAGTTTAGCAATAATTGTTTGAATTTCGTCTACGGCGATCGGATCGACGCCTGCAAACGGTTCGTCTAAAAATAGGAACATAGGGCCGTCTCGCCCCGCAGCTAATGCTCTGGCCAGTTCAGTCCGCCGCCTTTCTCCCCCAGAGATTTGAATTCCCAAACTGGATGCTATTTTTTCTAAGCGAAATTCTTGCAACAGGAAATCGACTCGATCGCGCCATTCCCAGCGCGGCACTTGAGTTTGTTCTAGGACTAACAAAATGTTGTCGCGCACGCTCATGTTGCGGAAAATGCTTGCTTCTTGAGCCAGATAGCCAATTCCCAAATGCGCTCGTTGGTGCATCGCCAATTTAGTGATGTCTAAATCGTTTAGCCAAACGGTGCCTTGATTTGGTTTTTCTAATCCGGTTGCTATGTAAAATGTTGTGGTTTTACCGGCACCGTTGGGGCCGAGCAGTCCTACGATTTCTCCTTGGGCTACCGAAAGGTTGACGCGACTAACTACATTGCGTTTTCCGTAAGATTTGTGAATATTTTCGAGTACAATTTTCATTTTCGCCGTGGCAACCTCTACAAGCTAAATTTCAGACTGCGGGTTTGTGCGATCGAGTTTCAAGTTGATATTTTACAATCTCCAGCTTCTTAGTTTTTAAAATAAGAAATTTCGCATCTATCCCAAGTAGTATGTTTTTAGCGATGCGAAATTTCGCTACCACCAGCTATTTTTACTTGGGAGCTGTTCGGGGACGTGCGGGCGGTTTAACAGCGGGCTGAGGATTTACTGGGGGACGTTGGGAGCCAACTGCATTTTGGGCTGCTGTATCTTGTTCCGGGGCAACCAGATAGACGGATTCTACCTGTCCTGGGTTGTCTGGCAGGGCAATAAACCGCCCTTCGTCGATGAGGTATGTTATGGTTTCGCCGCGCAGGCTGTTGCCCTGCTGCAATACGTAAACATCTCCGCTGAGAATGATCCGGCGCTCGCGGCTGAAGTATTGAGCTTGAGCTGCGGTTGCTTGTATTTGGCGGGCTGGATAGTTGATTTGGACGTTGCCGCGGGCTGTCACGATGCCGGTTTTGGAGTCGGCTTCTTGAATGTCCGATCGCACACTCAGAGTGCGGGGCGGCGCAGCTTGCGGGTAGGTGGGAGAGGCAATCGCGCCAGCCAGAGTGAGGGGCAAAAGCAGCGATAATCCTTTGAATATGCGGGAATTGAGTAGTTTAGCGGAGGGCATCATAAGCTTGGAGCCTCAAAATTTGTGAAATTGCTGAAGGGTATTATCTCCAGTTAGGTATTTTATCTTAACGGCCAGAAAGATTCCCGCGCTTGTCGATCGATTGACCCGAGAGTCTCAACCAATTATCCTAGCAAGACAACAGCGAATTTAATTGGCTATTTTGCTGAGTGGCTGCAACTGTCTTAACCAAAAACAGGCCCAAAAGCCTGTGAAGCGACACATAAATTCTCTTGTTGGGCCCGCGCGACAGCCCGCCCCCTACTTGTGAGGCAAGGTGTGCTGCACCTCAGAGTACAAGGCTTTAGTTAAGGCGATCGCGCAATATAGGAAACGCCAAGACGATTAGGACGTTCTTAATTACTGAAACATCAGCTTTTATTGCTTCTTCCTTCTTCCTTCTGCTATAATTCGCGGCAATTGCAAGCCTGCAACTTCTGTACCTGCGAACAACGGTACAAATTTAGCTACTTCTTCCGGGCCAGCTTGTTGCAAAGCGCTCAAAAGTTTAGCACTTTGTCCGAGCAAATCTTCAACGGCAATTCCGGCATAACTCGGCTGATAATAACTGAGCCGATTTATCCCTTCTCCCAGCAAGATTACTGCACCGCGCCAGTTTTGATTTCCTAAGTGATAAAGCGCGACCGCAATTTGCAATATTCCCTGATAAAACCTTTTTTCCGGCTCGCCGGCATCCATCCACAAAGCCTCTAAAGTATCGTGACAAGCGTAAAATTCTTGGCTGTTAAACTGTTCGATACCTTGCCAAAAGTCGAGCGGGATTTCCTCTGTCATTCGATTGGAGATGGGAGATTTTCCATTGCGGATGTGTCTGTGAGTAGGCGGCGATCGATTTTTTTAAAAGAGCTAAGTTTTAAAAATAGGAAAATTAACGACCTGTTTTCAAAACTACTGCCATTTCACGACCGCCTACTTAACCGATTACATAGTGTCTCTGACAGCTTTAATCTGATCCATTCCTATTTCCTGATTAGTTCCAGCGAAATCGTTATCTGGTGTCAGAAATAACATACAGTGACACTCTTTGCGCTCGCGCATGGGAATGCAGGGACAGTTCCAGTAGGCGGCTTTTACTTCGGCTTCTTTATCTTCGTAATGGCGACAAGGGCATAAGGGAGCGCCTAGTTCATCCTTGTGTTTTGCTAGCCCTTCTATCACGACAGCAGTGACGGAAGGCTCGGAACAAAAGAAAGTTCCCGTGCGCTTGGCGTAGGTTTCGGAGAAATTCTTCATAGCCTCCAAAGTTTTTTCGTTGGAGAGTTTAGATTTTTCTGTTGTGTTCATAGTTTAGGATCGGAGTTGAGGATGCTACGAGCTTTTAACAATTGTAGCGCAGAATGTGATTTTAAACACTTGTATATTTCTGTTTACTTACAAGGAGGAAAACCTTGACAAAGATTGAGCTTTAGGTGGTTGGTTTTTTAGTGGTTTTTCTCTATCCCGGACGGTGCGCGAAACTGGCTGCTGACCTGGTTTTAGGAGCCGACAAAAAATTTTGGCGATTGAGGGCCCTCAACAATCATCCCCCAAAGGGGATAAAAATCGGATAAGATAGCACAGCCCTGTCCCTGTTAGTGGCATCTGATGGCAACCTCCCCTCACCGCACCCCCAGCAAAAAATCTCCTCCGTCTGGGCTGATTTGGCCCGCTGACACGGAGTTAGTCGGATTAGTGTTTGAATTGACTCCCGGCGCTGCTAGCTATCTGTACGCGCAGTATGCTATAGGTTTGCACGCTTGGTTTTTAGGTCAAGTACAGCAAACTGAGCCGGATTTATCGAAACTTTTGCACGATGAACAGTCAGAAAAAGCCTTTACTATTTCGGGATTGGAAGGTGATTTGCTCCCCGGTGGCAAAGAATTTCAGCTTTTGGGCGATCGAATTTATCGCTGGTACGTAACAGGACTTTCAAAGCCAGTAGTGCAGTGGCTGAGTCAGTGGCTGCAAAATTTGCCCGAAGAGATAGATTTGCGAAATGCTCCGCTGCTAATTCGCTCTTGGGATATTGCTTTTGCTCCCACAACTTACCAGCAATTATTAACAGCCGAACCCCCATTTTCGCCAACCATCAAACTTAGTTTTGTGACTCCTACAAGCTTTCGTAGCAAAGGCCATCACTTCCCTTTGCCAGTTCCCGAAAATGTTTTTCACAGCTATTTGCGCCGCTGGAATAACTTTTCGGGGGTAAATTTTGACCAAGCAGAATTTTTGAATTGGATTGATGAAAATGCAATTATTAGCCGCCACAAATTGGAGTCGCAAAAGGTAGCGGCGGGAAAAAAAGGCATGGTAACGGGATTCACTGGAGCTGTGGAATTTGGGCTAGGGCGATCGGCTCACAATCGCCCTGATTTTGTACAATTATTTTATGCTTTGGGGCGGTTAGCGCCTTATTGCGGCACTGGCCACAAAACAACTTTTGGATTGGGACAAACGCGAGCACAATGGTTGACAGAAGCGCTACCTGAAGTGTCGATACAAAGCGTATTGGCGGCGCGAATAGATGAATTGACAAAGAAGTTTATGGCGCACAGAAAGCGTACAGGCGGAAGTCGCGCTGCTGAGATTGCTGAAACTTGGGCGACGATTTTGGCGCGCCGGGAATTGGGGGAATCTTTGTTTGATATTGCTGCTGATTTGGAAATGCCTTACGAAACTGTGAAAACTTACGTAAAGTTGGCAAGAAGGGCTTTGAAAGTGGAGGATTAGCGCGAATTTGTTGACTGTTGACTGCTGACTAATGACTTTTAGTGAATAGGTATATGTCGTCTCGCTGATATTTTAGTTGAAATTGAGGGGTGTTTTTTAGTTTAGTTACTAGGTTTTTAACAAAATCTCGATCGCTCATCCAGCCAGGATATCTGAGGTTCAGCAATACATAATCAAATTCTGCGAGATTTGCAGGCGGCGCGTTAGCCTGAGTTAATTTTACTACAGGGCGGTGCGCTAAGTGCGGAGCAATCTGAGCAGTTGTTAAAACACTGCCTTTGGTTTCAACAAGAGAAATTGCCTCTTTGGTAGCTGGCAAAGTGTCGAACCCATTTAAATAAATAGTCCAAAAATACCCGTATTTCGCTAAAGCTAAGAAAGCAATCAACGACCAAATTACAATGACTCTAGGCAATGGATAATTAGGAAGTGGCAATCTATCAAATATTGTCTTTCCCTTTTGCTGATTGCTATATGCTAAACTGGAAATTACGGCAACCAACAAAAACGGCAATATCGGCACAGAATATTGATGAATTAAATCCCGCTGAGCGGGGATATCGGAAAGAATATTCATCGCCAACATCGGCACAGCACTAATTAAAGATGACAGATGACGCGGGGACAGCCACCAAATTACAGGTAATAGCAATAACGCTAAATATTCAAAAGTCTCTAAAGAAAACAAACGCCCTAAAACTAGATTTGGTTTCACTATTAAATTAATAGCAATTTCAAAAACCGAGTTTCCCAAATATTGATATCGCCCAATTCCCGCGTGTTCTCTTCCCTGATTAAAATACGGTATAACTGCCTGAGTAGCTACCAGGAACCAACCCGCGCCTAGGAATAGAGCTATGAGTCCACAATTGCGTTTTTTGTCAAAACACAACAGCCACAAACCCATCGCAGCCACAGTTAAAGATAGCACGGCTTTGCAGCTCAAAACTAATACAATAGCAGCACAAAACCACAAGGTTTTATTCAGCCTCGCGGCTAAGATTGCTGCTAGCAGTGCTGGTAAAGCAATTACTTCTGGGTGGAAGTCGAAGAGATTGACATTAAATACTAATGGATAGAGGAGGTAAATACAGGCGATCGCCCCAGATATGCTATTATTTAATCCGGCTTGCCGTGCCAAACTCCAACTCGGCCAAGCACCTAAAGCTAGGGAAACAGCTTGCACTAATAAAAGCCAGTGAACATCGGGATATATTTTGTAAAGTAAAGCTAGTGGATAGAAAATAAAAGCGGCGTGGTCGCCCCAAATATTTATTGCCATTAAAGAGGAAAATGGCGTTTGATTTTGGGAGATTAAATAAATTGCTTGGTCAAAAATTGCTAAGTCGAATGCAGTTGAATGAAACAAAGCGTGCCGCGCGCTGCTGGCGGTAAATAAGACTATCGTTGTCACGACAATCATTAAAAATACTGGATGATATTTTAGGGATTTTAAAGTTAGCATTTTATTGTTTAATCAGCGATTCGTTTAAATAGCATAACTTCGTTTTTTTGATAAGTTAATTGAAAATCGGGAGAATTTTTAAGTTGATTTGCTAAGGTATCACCAAGTTTTTCAGTATCAGGCCAGGGATGGCGCAGGTTTAATAATATGTATTGAAATTCAGCTAAATTTGTTTGGGGCGAAATTTGTGAAAGCAATTTTACTATTGGGCGGTGGGCAAAGTGAGGGGCAAGTCTATTATCTGTTAAAATACTGCTTTGAGCTTGAACTTGTGCGACTGCTTCGCGTGTAGCTTGCCAGGTATCTAGTCTATTTAGGTACAGATAAAAATCTTTATATTCGCCCAGAAAGAGGAAAGTTATTAACGACCAAATTATCATGATTCTCGGCAATTGAATTCCCCGCCCAAGTTGAGAAATTCGGAAGTTTTTAAATTGGGGCAGATTGACCCATGTTAAAAACTGTTGCTTATTTGCTTTATCCTCTTCCTTGTAGCTTTTTATTTCTTCCCTCTTCCTTGTTTCTTCCTTCGCGATAGCTGCTAACAATAAAAAGGGAATTACAGGCACTGAATACTGATAGGCTAAGCTGCGTTGAAATGGCAAGTCAGAGAGGATATTGATGAGCAGGGTAGGGATGGCAGGAATTAGCGGTGTTAGATATTGTAGCCGTAGTTTGCCCGAAAATGGCAATAGCAGCCAAATCACAGGTAAGGTGAGGAGAAATAAATATTTGAATGTATCGAAGGAAAGGATTTTTCCTAATACTAACTGTGGTTTTAATATGAGATTGATGATAATTTCTAGTACGGATTTGCCTAAATAGCTGTAGCGCCCTACTCCAGCGACTTCGCTGCCGCTAAAAAAGGGGATGATTTTCTGGGAAGCAATCAAAAACCAAGCTGCACCGAGCAAAAGTGCGATCGCCCCGTACCGTTGCTTTTTTTCGCAAAAAAGCAGCCAGAAACCCATAGCAACAACGGTTAGGGACAAAACCGCTTTGCAACTCAAAACTAACAGAATAGCGGTACAAAACCACACAATTTTATTTAAACGCGCCGCCAAAATTGCTGCCAAAAGTGCGGGTAAAGCGATTACTTCCGGGTGAAAATCAAATAAATTGATGTTAAATACCACCGGATAGAGCAAATAAATCAATGCGATCGCACGCGATTGTTCTTGATTTAAACCTGCCAAACGCGCTAAACTCCAGCTAGGCCAAGCCCCCAGGGATAAAGCAACTGCTTGTACCAACAGCAGCCAATGCACATCCGGGGAAATTTTGTACAGCAAAGCTAGCGGATAATAGATTACCGCTGCGTGATCGCCCAAAATATGAATCCCCATTAAAGAAGAAAAAGGCGTTTGGTTTTGGCTGATTAAGTAAATTGCTTGGTCAAAAATTCCCAAATCGAAAGCAGTTGATTGGAATAAAGCGTGCCGTAAACTGCTACACAAAAAGAAAATTGCCGCAGCAGTAGCGATCGCCCAAACCAAACTCGACGGTAGCTGCGATCGACCTTCCTCTATATTTTCGGCGATCGAGACACTGATGTCCTCACTGGAATCAGCAAAATTTTCCCTATTCTGCATGAAATCTGGCACTAGGTGGTCACTCAAAATATGATTCCATCGAATGTGCTTTCCACGCAATAGTTAACCACTAATTTTCATCCCCGCAATCGTAATATTAGAATAATCCACAAAACATTAAAAAATTGTGAAAGCAATAACTCTTCTCGGCTCCACAGGCTCCATCGGCACTCAAACTCTGGATATTGTAGCTCAATACCCCGATCAATTTCGGATTGTCGGGTTAACCGCCGGACGAAATGTAACGTTGCTGGCCCAGCAAATTCGCCAGTTTAGACCGGAAATTGTCGCGATTTGCGACGAAGATAAATTACTGGAATTGAAGGAGGCGATCGCAGATCTCGACCCTCAACCTATTTTACTTGCTGGCGAGTCAGGCGTTGTCGAAGTTGCCCAATACGGCGACGCTCAAGCCGTCGTCACCGGCATAGTTGGCTGTGCCGGTTTGCTGCCAACAATTGCGGCTATCAAAGCAGGCAAAGATATCGCCTTAGCCAATAAAGAAACATTAATCGCAGGGGGCCCCGTTGTCAACCCCTTAATCGAAAAATACGGCGTTAAAATATTGCCAGCAGACTCGGAACATTCGGCCATTTTTCAGTGCCTGCAAGGTGTTATGGTTGGCGGGTTGCGGCGAATTATTCTAACGGCTTCGGGCGGTTCTTTTCGAGATTTGCCGATCGACAAATTAGCAGGAGTAACAGTAGCCGATGCTTTGAAACATCCGAATTGGTCGATGGGGCAGAAAATCACGATCGATTCTGCTACTTTGATGAATAAAGGATTAGAAGTAATTGAGGCTCATTACTTGTTCGGGATGGATTATGACGACATTGATATTGTCATCCATCCCCAGAGCATAATTCACTCGTTAATTGAGTTGCAAGATACCTCGGTTTTGGCGCAATTGGGGTGGCCGGATATGCGATTGCCGCTGCTTTATGCTTTGTCTTGGCCGGAGCGCATTCATACAGATTGGGAACGGCTGGATTTGGTAAAAGCTGGGGATTTGACTTTCCGAGAACCAGACCACGAAAAGTATCCTTGTATGCAGTTGGCTTATGCGGCGGGACGTGCGGGCGGTTCGATGCCTGCGGTGCTGAATGCAGCAAATGAACAGGCGGTAGCGCTCTTTTTGGAGGAGAAGATTCAGTTTTTGGATATTCCGAAGTTGATTGAGAAGGTGTGCGATAAACATCAAGCCGATAACTGTGAAAGCCCTGGTTTAGACGATATTTTGGCGGCGGATCGGTGGGCGCGACAGGAAGTTTTGGCAGATAGTATGGAATTGGGCGATCGTATTCTTTCGGTTCGCTAATTGTATCAGCAGACTTGCACTTACCCACAATTCCGCCAGGGAATTAATTCCCCGTGTCATAGCTAAAGTCGGTTGAAACTGAGATGTTGCATTATTCTCAAGAACAGGCAAGATGCCTGTTCCACAAAGAGTGAATTTTGTTGTGGGGTGGGCTTTTAGCCCGCCCATAAAAGGCTTATTGAGAATGGTGCAATATCTGAGTTGAAATCGACTGCCAAACCTTAATAAATATTCAGTTTTATTTAACAGGAATTTAGCTAGGAGACAGGGGTTTCAACCCCTGATGGACTATGCCAAAAAGTGCAAAATGTCGGCAAAACCATATTAAAAGTTGACCAGATTTTAGTTTTTTATTGACTAACTCCCAACTTTCGCCGCAAAATCAGCAGCACTCATCTTTTCGTACATTTCAAAAGGTTGGTGAATCCAAGGATTTTCAGCCAAATAATCTACATAATAATCCGGCTTTGCAACAGAACAAGCCTTGTACCAAAGTACAGCAGTCCGAATTTCCTGAATATCCTCGCCGTAGCGACTCTTCAGCCAAGCGATACCTTGCTCCAAACTAATTCCCGAATCCGCCAAATCGTCAACCAAGAGAATGTGGCTGCCCAAATTATCGCCCACCATTGTCAAATCGCGGCCAAACTCGATCGCACCCCGGACTTTTCCCTCGGCCCCACCATAGGACGAGGCCGCTAAAATCGCCAGAGGTTTGTCGAAAATCCGCGACAGAGTATCCCCAACCCGCAGCCCTCCCCTGGCGAGACAGACAATTCGATCGAATTCCCACTGAGATTCATCAATCTTTACAGCCAAATCCTCAATTTTTCGATGGTATTCAGACCAAGAAACGTAAAGGTCGCTCATGCCTAATATTATTGAAATATCAAAGATATTATTAAATATTTTGGGGGAAATGACATGGATGCAGATGAACTTCTCAGACGGTATGCAGCCGGAGAACGGGTTTTTCACAAAGTAGACCTGAGCGGTGCCAATATGTCAAGGACAAATTTGCGCGATATTGACCTGAGTCAAGCTACTTTAAAGGGTGCAAGTGCGATCGGTCTCACCCTCTACAGAGCCAATCTCTATCAAGCAGATATCAGCCAAGTCAACCTCTCCCAAGCCAACCTCATGTCCGCTAATTTTGGCGAATGCGAGGCGGTGGGAGCGAACTTGAGCGGAGCCATATTGCGGAGTGTACTGCTCAGCGGGGCCGATTTAACGGGCGCAAGTCTCAGGGGGGCAGACATCAGAGATGCAGACCTTCAGCGAGCAATTTTGATTCAAGTTTATGCAGTTAACGCTAACTTGCAAGGTGCCAACTTGACAGAAGTAAAACTTTGCGGAATCAACCTCAGCAAAGCAAACTTAACCGACGCCAACTTAACACAAGCTGACCTCAGCAATGCTAACCTAACTCAAGCAAATCTGAGTTGGGCAAATTTGACGGAAGCAAATCTCGAAAAAGCGGATTTGAAGGGAGCCGATTTGAGCGGAGCTAACTTGAGCTGTGCAAATCTCCATCTAGCAGATTTGAGCGGAGTTTCCCTTAAGGGAGCAAATCTCCGGGGAGCCAACTTGCATCAAGCTTCTTTGCGCGGGACAAATTTGAACGAAGCGAATCTGAGAGAGGCGATGATGCCTGACGGCAAAATCTCTGACTAAATAAGCTGGCAAAATAGAAGTTGAAACCGCAGGGTGCTTGTGGCGCACCCTACATTTAGGCTAATGCCTGATTTTATTAAGCGGGTTTAATTCTGCGTTCATCTGACCCAGCCTAAAAACCGAGACAAGCCCCGGACTGCTGTCGTGGAGAGGCAAAAATTTTAGACTCTTGTTCAAGCTCCCAGATTCATCTGTGGAGTAAATTTAAAATCTCTAATCCTTCGAGTGAGCGCGACTCGACTGAGCGCTCGCCGAAGCCTCACGCCGGAGTCTAAAATCTAACATCGACTGACAGTCCATTTAAAGAGGAGCGGCAATAAAAATATTTTGGCGACAGCTTAATCTACAACTTTGAGCCAGCCCCGGCGAACGGCGTGCAGCAAGCGGTTGATGGCTGTTTGATCTTCTTCGGTAAGACTGTCATTTAACAGCGCTGTCTTGAGCTGTTGTCGGTGAGTGGGAGTCAGCAGACCGGAGTGATATACCTGAAAGACTAGCTCTGCAATCGTAAATTGAGGTAAGAATGTTTGGGTGATCATCTGTTTTTTTTGTTTGAACTCACTTTTGATAGTATTGACTGATTTCCCCAATATTTATGTGATTCAACTACGCGAGTAAATGTGATCGATTGGGTGTTGATTGGTGATTTGTGTCAGCCGGACTTGGGGATCGGATGTTTCCTCGATCGCCCTGCAACTCGAAACACAAACCCCGTCCAGATTCCTCGCTTTTGGCAAGTCCCAAATCTCTACTTTTTGTTAAGAGACTGTGACAATTAAATTAATATCTATCTATTAATAGATGACTAATGGCTGCTAGCTAAATCGCTCGGCTTAATTCAACGTAAAACTTTTACGGTGTTTAGAAACCCGCTTTTACCTACATTTACCTAGTTTCTTGGTGTGGTCTTTATTCCGTGGATATACTTAATAACGCGCCAAAAAACCGATACAAGTTTCCGACAGGAGCGGCCATCCGCCCCAAATTTTAGGCTCTTGTTCATCCTCCCAGATTCATCTGTGAAGTCAATCTAAAATCTAAAATCTAAAATCTAAAATCGACTGACTGCTTCAAATCAAAAATCCCGGCTTCTTTAAGAAACCGGGTTCGAGCTTTTCTATCGCAGTACATTTTTTTTTGATAGGGTTAATGGAGCGACGTACTCACGAAAATCTTATTGCTGGCAAAGCTTTACAGGAGAGAAAGTAGAAATACCGATCTCAACTTCCTGTGTGAGGGGACTAATCGGAAATCCTGACCCATCCGCGGCGGATGGCGTGAAGCAGGCGCTTGACTGCATCTCGGGCATCTTCGCTGAGAGCGCTTTCGCAGAGTGCGCGCAGCCCGTGGCTTTCAGTGCGAGTCAGATTGCCTGAATGGGTTACTTGATAGAACAGTTCAGCGATCGCGCGATCGGATTTTAAAGTCAGAGCTTGCATGAAATCTCGTTGAACTCGACTATTGTAATATCCAACATTTGAGAACAGAGTAGGGTGATTGCCGTCGGCTAAGTTGTGTGATCGTTTTTAGCTCGATCTGTGACCGAAGTCTACGAGTATACGTGAGTTAAATCACAGAGAACCAAAGACCTCGATCGCATAAGCTCTCATTGGGGTGGTAGCCTCAAGGTGTGACGAAAGCTCGAAAATGTCTGAGCGCAAGGCTTTGAGCCTCCCGAGCCTGCGATGTCGGGCGGACGCACTCCCGACATCGCAGGCTCGGGACTCGTAGAGCTGTGAAACTTTGGGTTTTAGACACTTGCAGCTTGCAGCCCAAGGCCTAAAGTTGCGATCGGCGAGCCACACCCTGAGATACAATATTTATAAATACTTCTATGCCATCTATAGGCAGGCAGGTAAAAAAATGATAATGATTAGCTACTTTTCGATTGCCTTAATCGTTTTTCTTGTTTGGTTCAAAAGTTTTTTGAACGATACTGCGACATCTAAAAAAGACTTGATATCTTGGATAGTCTTAATAATCGGTCCTTTGGTTTGGCCTGTTGTTCTGCCCCTATCCCTTTTGCAAATTACCAGCAAAAAGTCGGTGGTCCAAACAGCTCAATGCGAGCAAGAATTATAATAAATTGTGGAAGTAACTGGCTTAAACCCAGTCGGTTATCTCGTCCTCAATTATCCGGCGTGAATCGCTCCTCGCCGCGAGTAAATCATCTTGTTTCAGTGTAAAAAAAAATGCAGCTATAAGGTAGAATCAAATAAAAATTCTGAATCCTAAAACAGTATTTTTTTACCGCTCTCAAATTCTGCCTTCTGCTTTTTGACCCCGCCCAAAAACAAATACAAGTTTCCGACAGGAGTCGCCAGCAGCCGAAAATTTTCGACTCTCGTTCAAGCTCGCAGATTCATCTGTGGAGTAAATCTCAAATCTCAAATCGTTCGACTGAGCGCGACTCCACGCTCGCAGAACATCTCACGCCGAAGTCTCAAATCGACTCAGGCCTACTTTTCTCCTGTCACATCGTGATTTAATTGTGCCGCTCAGTCAAAAGTGTCAGAGCCAAATTGTCGGACGGCGACCGCAACATTCTTTTCTCAAAAATTATCTGCCACCTCCACCAAGCTCAAAATTAATATGCAATGTAACACGGCCTGTTGCTAGCAAAAAGTATAACTTTAGACATATTTTCGTTTTCCGCTGACGAACATAATAATTTTTATTCTTCCGGCCACTGCGCACCATTAATTGAATTTGGAAAAATCCTTGCTTGGCGTTGAAAAACAGCTAGGCTCCTTTCCCTGCAACCTTTTCAAGCTCAATTTTTTCAAAGTGTAGCCGTTCTCAACAGGCAATTTTAGAGTTCGTTTGCGCCCAAATTGCCTAACTCTTACCGCAGTTAGATAGACAATTAAAGGCAGAGGCTGCAATATGAAATAGGCAACAAAAACTATTTCAAATGTCAAGTACGACTTACTTTGGGCGATCGGGCATCAGGAGTGTATAACGCGAGCAAGCGAAATTTTTACAGGTGCTGGATGTTTGGGAACTTCTCAAAAAAAAGTGCCGTCACTGTATCCAAATTCGCTATTTGCATAAAAAGTAGGAGCCACAATGAACCAAGTGTCTGAGAAACCAATTTATAGAATTCTTAATCTAGTGTCGCTGCTAGCGCTGACCTACTATGCAGCTAGTTCCATCAATTATATTTTCGAGAGCGACGCTCACATCTACAGGTACGACAGCCAGAGCAATTCCAATGCGTCAACAGCGCAACTACAAGCACACCATCGGAATAAATAGTAGAGCTTTTTTATGAATGCCGAACCAAATTTCCGAGAAATTGCTAATTGTTAATGAGCCACTAAAAGTTAATTAACAATTAGCCATAAAATATTTGCTGAAAAGTTAATGTTTTAACTTACAGCTATTTGCCATCACATCTACAACAAAAATTCACTCTCTAATTGGCTCTAAAAATAGACCGCAGTGATGAAATCAGTTCAAAGCATTTTCATCATTATTAATAGCATTAATAGCTTTAGTAATCGCTTCATCCAGAACGTTTGAAGTTCGAGCTGCTTCAGAACGGACAATTACTTTGATTTTTGACCAACAGAACTCGACGCGAAATAAATCCGGCGGGTAGGGAGGTAAGAATTTCACTTTAGCTCCAACAGCGTGGATCAAACTTTCGACCGCTTCGGCATGATGAATCAGTAAATTATCTATAGCTACAATTGCGAAAACCCATAACTGGGGCAGTAATATTTTCTTAAGGTAAACCAAAAAACTAGGCGTGTTTAGACCACCCGGTAAAGTCATATCGGCAATTAAACCCTCATCACTCATTGCCCCAACTAAAGTGACATTTTTTCCCGGATTTCCTGGTCGGTCATCATAGACTCGTTCTCCTCCTTTAGATGTGACCTTTAGATCTGCCATACCTTCGCACCTGCGGCTAGATTTACACCATTCTCATCGATGAATACGAGGTTTCTTACATCTAGACTATCTAGCCAAATCCTCCATTCATAGCGCAGCTTTTGAACTTTTTAAGAGAGCTGTTAACGGGCTATTAAACTTTTTTTGCGCCCTAATTTTAGTCGCTTGAGCTAGCGACATAAACTAGATTCACTAACTTCTATGCCTGTGCGGTCTAAAAGGGAGCCTTGAAGTTCTCGCAGATCTATATTATTTTGATCCTTTACAAGTTTTTGTAATAATTGTTCGTCTTTTCCTTTAATCTTAGAACGACGATCTCCCCTTTGCGGCTTCGCTTCTATGTCTCCTGTCTCTCGATACCGACGCAGAAAATTGCGTATGAATGCCAAGCTGACTTTAATTAGTGCTGCGCGTGGTGGTCACAGCAGCAAGTGTTCCTGAACATGAAGCTAGGAAACAGGTTCTCTCTTTCGGTCTACCAAATGGGACACAGGGTTTCACGGCTATATTTTATATCGTTTCCGGTTGCATCGGCATGATACCGAGGACACGGCAGTGCCGTGTCCCTACAATTAATGGGGGTAGGGACACGGCAGTGCCGTGTCCTGACTGTGAGTAATATTAATTCCGATGCTACCGGAGTTGATATTATCTGGGTCGATCGAGGTGACAGCCGCCATCGGTTTCTCAAATCGGTGATGGATAGCTTGGAATGGATGATTCAGGTGGTTTTACGACCGCAACAGACCCAAGGCTTTGTTTTACTGAAAAAAGATGGGTGGTTGAACAAACTTTTCGTTGGCTCAATGGGTATCGACGGTTGAGCAAGGATGATCGGCTCCACGATTGGGCCTATGGGGCGATTAGCCTAAGTTGGTATCCTTTACCACTTTTCATACAGCCTCTGAGGTTGGCTGTAAATTATCAAATCAATACTTCGGACAGTTTCATTGCCCACGCATAGGTAGCTAGAAACCCGGTTTCTACGAGTTTTGCGTTTGGTAAGGAGAAATCTAGCAAAAAACCGGGTTTAGCAAGGCCACAAGTCCGCAGAATTGAATTTAGGTTTTGAGTTTGTAGTCCGTGTTGTCCTGTGCAAGCAGATTGCCCTGGAACCCTTATTCTACTGTTGGCAATCAAAAACTTTCCGAAGTGATCGATCAAATCTAATTATATAAAAACTTACGGAGGCTCGGGGCAGCGCGATCGCATATTTTTCTATTTGACACTGTGTCCCGAAGCAACAGACAATTAATACCATTTGAGATTTGAGATTTGAGATGGGGAATGATTGATGACGGGGTTTGGAGCTTACCTGCCGTTGCATTCTGTTTACAAACTGGTTATAAACTGGTACAAGATTCGCAGCAGCTTATTCTCAGCTTTGACCCCGCCCAAAAACGGATACAAGTTTCCCACAGGAGTCGCCAGCAGCCCAAAGTTTTAGATCCTAGTTCCAGCTCCCAGATTCATCTGTGGAGTAAATCTAAAATCTAAAATTTAAAATTTAAAATCGACTGACAGTACCGTCAAAACTCTACCGGCCCACCGTTCATCCCAACTTAACAACACAAGCGCTGCATTGTCAGATTGTCGGGACGGATACGGCTCATGGTTGAAATGACCGATTTTGGTTGATAAACCGGGTTGTTTAGCCAAAATCCTGCGTTGAGTGCGAGGGATTTCGGTGGAAAAATTAAGGTGATGAGCCTCAAGAGTCCGTGGGGGAAAGTGTTGGGACTCACTTTGGATTGAAGGCGGCCTCCAGCGTGCGCGGGCTTGCTTTGAAAGCCTGCGAAAAAATTTTGATTTCTGGGGAACTATTGGCGAAAATCAAAAGTCAGGTCAATTACAGTGTACTTAAAAGTCGCAACTCAGTTCCAGCCCCATTGCCGGCGCTCGAACTTCCAGGCGATCGACAGTGCCAAGAGTCCGGTGCGATTTGTCAGTCTGGATAGCATACTCCGATTAAAAATGGTTTATGTGTATTTCCTGGCTATTGTGTTAAATAATGACTAGCCACATCGAAGCTCGGTATGGTACACTCACAAACGTTTAGCTGAAATATTTTGGTCTTAGAGGAGGCAGGGAGTAGTGGAGTCGAAAGTCCAAAGCAGGAAACAACCGATATTTGCTGCTCAAGGAATACAGGATTCAACTTGCGATCCCGACCTCCTTACGGACAATTTAAATTACATGACAACTTATGGCAGCCGGGTCAATTAGGGTCTCAACCAATGTCCGGTTTCATTGGCTAAAAGCTTCAAAAAAAATAGTTGTACTCATTTGAAAAATAGGGTGCTGCTCCACCCAAATTTACGCCTGTGGACAAGTAGGAGCCGACTCCCTTGGTAGAAGCAGGAAGCAGACCGTCTAGAAACTACTTCTAGTTGAATGGTGGAGCTTAGATAAGCTTAGCCCGGTTTTGTATAGCAGAGAAAAGTGTATTGTAGAAAAGTGATTCATCCTTTAGGAGGAGTGTAAATGACACAGGTAACTAACCCAACACAACCAGCAAGTTCACAACCTGGAGCTGGCGGTGGCTCAAACATTATCGGCATCCAACCCGAAAACAGGTTGAACGGCACCCCCGGCAACGATATCATCTTGACTTTTGGGGGCAATGATGTCGTCGCCGGTGGCTCTGGCAACGACCTGATTTTATCGGGCGGCGGCAATGACAGTGTCGGCGGCGGCGACGGCAACGATAGCATCATTTCAGGCAGCGGCAACGATGTGGTCGCTGGCGCCACCGGCGATGATTTAATTTTTGGCGGTAAAGGGAATGACCTCGTAGACGGCGGTGATGGCAATGACGTGGTTTCTGGCGACAGAGGCAACGACACCGTACTCGGCGGAGCTGGGAGCGATACAGTCTTTGGTGGCCAAGGTAGTGATATTGTCGACGGCGGCGACGGCAACGACAGCCTGTTCGGCGGTAAAGAAAACGATACTGTCAATGGCGGTTCGGGCAATGACTTTATCTCTGGCGACAGAGGAAGTGATGTGCTCACGGGCGGTGCTGGCAGCGATACGTTCTTCTTCGCGAGTGCTGGTGGTGGCGATTTTGGCGTAGACACGATCACTGACTTTGCCCCAGGCGAAGATAAGATCCGCTTGAGGCCGGGCGGTGTGTTCTCTGCTTTGGGCAGCGGCAACTTGGATGCCAGCGAGTTTGTCGTCGTTTCTGGTTTCAACGCAGCCAACGCAGGAGCAACCGGGACGAACAAGTTGGTCTACGACCCAACAAGCGGTACGTTGTTCTTCAACGGCACCAACGGAGTGCTAACTGTGGCTCAGTTGCAGCCTGGCCTGACAATTACCTCGAACAACTTCGAGTTGTTCTAAAACAACTGGCAGTTGTGGGGCAGCACCGGATAACATCTGGGGCTGTTCTCACACTACTGGAAGTCTTGGAAGCTTTCAACTTCATTCTGCCTGCGGCGGATCGAAGTTGAAAGCTTTAATGTAGAGACACGACTTACGCACGCGGAGTCAGAAACCCGGTTTCTTGGTAAATACTTCGCTAGGAAACCTAAGATAGAGCAGATGCCAGATTAATTAAGTACACCTCGGAAACCCGGAGGGCGCGCGCTCTTGGCACCGCCCCGGAGCGAAACCAGTTTTTTGTACCTCATTTACCAGCAAAAGTGGCGTATATCGTAAAAATGGGGTTTATGAGGCTTGAGTCTCAGAAGCAAAAGAAAGTAGGAAGTAAAACGCGGAAATTGATGTCAACTTAAGGTCAAGCGTAAAAATTTTAACGATTTATTAGTGAAATTAATAGATGGCCCGATCGCATAAAATATAAATAGTCTGAAAATATCAAACTTTCAATTCAAAATTTATCGGGTTTACTGAAGCGGTAAAGTAACCGCAACTGCTGGCGATCAATGAACACTCAAGAATATATCCGGCAAGCCCAAGTTTATTTGAACAGCGGGAAGTTAACTGAGGCGATCGATTTTTGTAAAAGGGCGATCGAACTTCAACCATTTTCGCCCTCTGCTTACACCACTTTAGGCGAAATCCTCGAAGCTCAAGGCGATCCGACGGCGGCAAGAGACGCTTTTGTGCAAGCTTTGGAGATTTCGCCGCAGTTTTTTCGGGCTCATGCTTATTTGGGTCAACTTTACAGCGACTATTGCTGGCTGGATGAGGCGGTTTTTCACTACCGGCAAGCTCTGGATTTGAAACCAGACTGGCCGGAAGTTCATTATAACTTGGGAAATGTTTTTCACAAGCAGGGTAATTTGTTGGGGGCGATCGACTGTTACCGAAAGGCGATCGCTCTTAACCCCAATTATCTACTTGCTTTCTACAATCTGGCTGTGGTTTTAGATGAAAATAATCAGCTCGAAGCGGCAATTGATACCTACCGACAGGTGATTGCTCTGAAGCCGGATTACGTGGAAGCTTACAGCAATTTGGGTGCGATGCTGCTGAAGGACGATCGCGCTGCTGAGGCGATCGACCTTTACCAACGGGCGATCGAGATTAAGCCAGATTGGGCGACGCTGCACAATAATTTGGGTCAAGCGTTGCTCAACAAACATCCCGATCGGGCGATCGCATCTTACCTCACAGCTATTGAGTTGCAGCCGGACATGGTTTTGGCTCACTACAATCTGGGGAAAGCGTGGCAAATACAGGGAGAACATTCGGCGGCGGTTGCTTGTTTCGATCGCGCGATCGAACTCGATCCCGAACATATTTCGGGCTATACAGACGCCGGGTTTTCTCTGATGGTTGTGGGTCAAGTTGCGGAAGCCATGCCTTATTTTAAGCGGGCGATCGCTCTGAAACCTGATTTTGTTGAGGCTTACTGCCGTTTGGGAGAGAGGCGCAGAGTTGCTGCTGTAGAAGATGATGAATTGTCAAGGGCGATCGCTGCGTGCGATCGATTTCTCACAGCATTGATGGGAAGTTCGGCAACGGATGTCACCGATGTCACTGATATCACGGATGTCACTGATTTAAGGGATTTAAAAGTAAATAAAAAAGATGGTGCGGCTAGATATTTGTCCAGCGCAGAGCGCGAATTGCCTGTTGCTGAAATCTGCGATAATTTAGCCGAAATTTACTTGCATTTGGGAAATGCTTTAACAGAGTACGGCGGACACGAATCTGCCGCCGCTTATTATCAAAAAGCATTGCAAATTCAGCCACAAAATGCAGAGATTTACTGGCGGGTGGGAAATTCCTTAGCCCAGCAACACCGGATAATTGCAGCAATTGCAGTTTACCGCATGGCTTTGACGATTCAACCTGCTTTACCGCAGGTTTATTTTGAGTTGGCTAAACTGCTGGAAAAACAGGGGCACTGGGAACGGGCGATCGATTATTATCAAAAGGTTTTAGAGTTGCAACTGCACGGGTATGGGGAGCAGAAAGAGTGGAAAAAACAGAGTTTTATCTCGCCAGAGCGCAATTCTATAGAACCTCCTCACGGTATTTATTTATCGATTTGGGATTGGCTGCTTAATGCTAAGTTGGATGCGGGCAATTATGTGGAAATAGTTTGGAAATCTGCACCAGAAGCTTGTGCCAAAAATATTCATAATTCCAAATTTGCGCTCACAAATTCGCAAGTGGGAAATGCCGATTGTACAGGTTTAACTTGCGGGCTGTGTTTGCAGAGGCTTTCTAAGTGGTTCGATCCGGTGCATTTGGGTTGGGGAGTTTGCCGTTTGTCCAACTTGCAACCGCTACCTGTGGAGTCGCCAAAGACTTTTGTGGCACAGATTCCCAACGGGCGAGCTTGGATTGTTCCGCAAGAAAATTATTGGATGGTTTGCAAGGCGATCGCTGTAATTACTCCTGACAATTATTTGTTGGCTGATGTGTCGAGAGATTATCCGGGGTTTTTGCCGGGATGCGAAAAGCATGATGTTAGAAAACACAGCGTTTTTCAGTTAGAATCCTTTCCAGATTTAAAGCAAATTGACGGTAGCGTGGCGGTGCTTTCGGGTTTGTCGGGAAATGTCTATTTTCACTGGATGGTTGATGTTTTGCCTAGAATAGAATTGCTGCGGCTCAGCGGTAGGGATTTGGCGGAAATTGATTGGTTTTTGGTGAATAGTTGTCAGCACCAATTCCAGCGGGAAAGTCTAAGAGTTTTGGGCATTCCCGAAGAGAAAGTCTTGGAGAGCGATCGGTTGCCTCATATTCAAGCAACAGAGTTAATTGTGCCGTCTTTTGCGGGATATTTGGGCTGGCCTCCTGGGTGGGCGATGGATTTTTTGAGGCGCGAGTTTCTCAAGGGAATTATACCTAGTTCGAGCTATCCCAAACGCATTTATATCAGCCGCAGCAAAGCGAGATATCGCAGAGTTTTAAACGAGGAAGATGTGGTTGACGTTTTGGAGCAATTTGGCTTTGTTTCTATTTGGCCTGAGTCGATGTCTTTGGCAGAGCAAATTGCTCATTTTTACCACGCTGAGGTGATAGTTGCTGCCCACGGCAGCGGCTTGACAAATACGATTTTTTGTCGCCAAGGAACTAAAGTAATTGAGTTGGTGTCACCTCACTATATCAGCCATTATTACTGGGGAAGCAGTCAATATTTGCAGTTGGAACATTACTTTTTAGCGGGCGAGGCTTTTGAATGCTATCCTGTTAGACAGTTGATGTATCAGAATTCGCTGACTGAGGATATTTTGGTGAACTTGAGTTCGCTGAAAAGGATGGTTGAAGTGGTGCGTTTGGGTTAGTTGGCGTCTGGAGTAAGTTTAATTATGCCCTCGATTGAGAAGATGGAAAAAGCAGCGGTTGATTTGAATCGGCAAGCAGAAGTTTATTTAGCCGAAGGAAAGTTGAATGAGGCAGTTGCTGCTTGCGAGTTAGCCTTGAAAATTGAACCGAATTTGTCTACAGCTTGCCAGACGCTGGGAAAGGTGATGCAGGTTCGAGGTGAAATCGAGCAAGCTAAGCATTGGTATGAAACGGCGCTCGATCATAATCCAAATTTGCCGGAAGTTTACGCTAATCTCGGCAGTTTGTATTCTCAAGAAAAACAGTGGGAAAAGGCGATCGCCAATTGTGAAAAAGCGATTTCGCTAGCGCCGAATTTTGCTGCTGTTTACCGACAGTTGGCGAGAATTTGGACGCAGTTAGAGAAGCGAGAAGAGGCGGCAGAGTGTTGGTATCAAGCTTTTAATATCGAACCGAATTGGGCAACTGCTGACGAGCACGTTACTCTGGGAAATAGTTTAGTTGAATTGGGAAAGTTCGATCGCGCTATTGAGTGTTATTCGCGGGCAGTTGGGTTAAACCCGAAGCTGGCAACAGCTTATCACAATTTGGGGGAAATGCTGGTTGGTCAGAAGCGGTGGGATGAGGCGATCGCCAATTACCGACAAGCCATTGCCATCAATCCAAATTCGTTTGAATCTTACCACAGTTTGGGTAAAACTTGGGCGGAGCGAGGAGAATTCGATCGGGCGATCGCCTGTTACAACAAAAGCCTCGAAATCAATCCCAACTACGCTCGTGCTTACGTGGGTTTAGGTAATGTTTTCGCGCAAAAGCAGGACTTTGATGCAGCCATTAAATGTTACCGTCAGACTCTGGAAATTAATGATAATTCCTACTGGGCATACAATTGCTTAGGGGACGCTTTGGCTCAAAAACAACTGTGGCCCGAAGCTATTAGTTGCTACCGCAAAGCTATTGAAATAAATCCAAATATTCCTTGGTTTTATGTCAATTTGGGAATTGCCTTCACCTGCGAAAAATCCTGGGATGAAGCTGTGGCTGCTTTCCTGCACGCGGTTCAGATTGAGCCGAATTTGACGGGAATCAATCAGAGGTTGGGATATGTTTTGCGGAAGCGCAGCGAATCGGGTTTAGACAGCACAAGCGAAACTTATTGTCAAGCTATTGAGGTACTTGCAAGCGGGAAAATTTACCACAGCTTGCTGGGAATTGAGTTAGATGGAGCGGAGTTTTATATAAATTTAGGCAACAGTTTAGCGAAACAGAAGCAGTTGGAAGGTGCGATCGTATTTTATAGCATGGCACTGCAAATTGAACCCAATGCTGCGGAAGTTGTCGCTCAACTGGATAATGTGCGGGCGAAACAACAGGAGTTATACGCACAAATTGCCGCTTACCGCCACCAAATTGAACTCGATCCGAGCAATTCTAAGCCTTACAACGACTTAGGAAATATTTTACCCCAATTAGGCGAATTAGAAGAAGCAATTATTTGCCACCAAAAAGCAAGCGAATTGAGGGGTTGGCCTGAGTGTGCGGCGAAAGATTATCAATTTACCCAAGATTGGTTTACCCACAATATTCCTATTTGGCAACGGCATTTGCAGGAATTTACCGGAATTGCGGATTTTCAAGTTGTGGAAATCGGCAGTTTTCAAGGAATGTCGGCTTGCTGGCTGCTGGATAATATTTTAACTCATCCGACGGCAAAGATTACTTGTATTGATTTATATTTTCAACAACATTTTAAGGGCAATATTGTTAAAACTGGAGCAGCCGATCGGGTAATTGAATTAGAAGGTTACTCTCAAGATTTGTTAGTGAATTTGACTTCGGAATATTACGAGGTTGCTTACATTGACGGGTGTCACAAACCCACCAGTGCTCTGCAAGATGCGATTTTATCTTGGAGGTTGGTGAAAGTTGGGGGACTGATGATTTTTGACGATTACGAGTTTACGTTTCCCGACAGCCCGGAGCAAGATACTAAAATTGGGATAGATGTTTTTTTGGAGATGTTTGGAAGTCAGTTAGAAGTAGTACACAAAGGCTATCAACTGATTGTTAAAAAAATCGGCAATCAAAGTTTGGGCGAAGAGCAAACTCTGTTGTCTCTGGGTTGGGAAAAGTTGGGGGATATTGCGGCGAATTCCGGTTATTTGGATGAGGCGAACGCCCGCTATCAAACAGCTATTAAAATTAAATCGGGCAACTACTTAACTTACCACAAGTTGGGTAAAAGTTTGCAAGCAAAAGAAATGTTTTATGAAGCTCGGGCCGCTTACCAACGGGCGATCGAACTAAACCCTACTTTTAGTTGGGCTTACCACTTTTTGGGGGAAACTTTGCAGGCGATTGAGGAACAGGGCGAAGCCGCTGCTGCTTACCGCAAAGCTATTGAGTTAAATCCCCATTTTTGTTGGACTTACAACAATTTAGGCGATGTGCTGATGGAGCTTTCTGAGTGGGAGGAAGCTGCTGTTGCTTACCACAAGTTAGTTGAACTAAATCCCGATTTTTGTTGGTCTTACGATAGATTAGGTAAGGCTTTGATTGCACTGGAACATTGGGAAGACGCGGCGGCGGCTTACCGCAAAGCTATTGAATTAAATTCCGATGATTGTTGGCTGTACAATAGTTTGGGAGAAGTTCTGGAATCACAAGAAAATTGGCCCGAAGCAGCAGCGGCTTTTGGTCGTGCTATTGAGCTAGAACCTGAGCATAGTTGGCTGTACAAAAAGTTGGGCGATGCACTGCGGAATCAAGGGGAATTGGAAAGGGCGATCGCCATTTATGAAAAAGGTATCAATCTCGATCCAAAATCCTGTTGGTGTTACGAAGGATTGGGTTTGAGTTTAATTGCCAAACAGCAGTGGGAACCTGCAATCACTAATTTAGTTCAAGCACTGCAAATTCAACCCGATTTGTTTGAAGCTTACGATAATATAGGTTATGCTCTGGAACAACAAGGAGAAGTCGATGAGAGCGATCGGGGAGAATACAGCAATCAAATCTTACCCTTAAGTATTCTCAAAAAATACTGTGGGTTTACAGAAGATTTGACCGTTCCAGCAGAATCGAATCCGCACCTCACCTGCATTGACATCCATCCTGCGAGTCAAATCAATTTATCAGATTCCAAAACAATCGACAGCAGCCCCAGATTTTGGGAGCATCAAAGTCATTCCAGAAAAGCTTTTGTTGCCGTATTGCCAAACGGACGAGCTTGGGCAGATGTTGTGACTACCGCCGTGATTACTTCAGACAATAAACTTGTTACTGATATTTCAATGGGTTGTGCTGAATTGGTAATCACTTCCGACAAATTGCCTCCCGCTGAACACGTTGATGGAAATGTGGCTTTTTTATCGGCTCGCTGGGGTGGAGCTGCTTATTTTCATTGGATGTTTGATGTGATTACGCGATTTGACCTTTTGCAGCGGAGCGGATTGATAGAAACTATAGATAAGTTTGTTGTCAATGCCTCGGATTCTTCCTATCAAGCAGAAACTTTACATACTTTAGGAATTCCTCAAGATAAACTTTTAGAAAGTCGCTGCAATTTACACATTACAGCCGATAAATTAATAGTTCCGTCAATATCTTATAACGGCTCGGGGGCGGTTTCTAAATGGAAGTGTGAATATCTCAAACAGACATTTTTAAATGAACAACAGCCCCTAAATACAGACTATTCAGAGCGAATTTATATCACCCGCCAACAAGCATCATATCGGCGAATCGTCAACGATGAAGAGGTAATTAAATACTTAGAAAAATTGGGGTTTCGCAGTGTCAAGCTGGAAACGATGTCGATAGCGGAACAAGCATCGTGTTTGGCTGCTGCTAAAGTAGTTGTCGCACCCCACGGAGGGGGGTTGACAAATCTAGTTTTTTGCAGTCCGGGAACTAAGGTAATTGAGATTTTTTCTCCCCTTTACGTTCCCTATTGTTATTGGATGATTAGCAATTTGTGCAGTTTGGAACATTACTATTTAATTGGTGATTTGGTTGATGATGAAACTCAGACAAAACCTTTACATAAAAATATGCGGTTGGATGTGAACTCGCTGGAAAAATTACTGACTATTGCAGGAGTTTTCCATGTATAATGACTACCACTATTTGGGTAATTCCCTGCAAGAAAGCGGTCGGTTTGATGAGGCTGTTGCTGCTTACAAAAAAGCTATTGAATTAACTCCTGATTTTTCTTGGTCTTATCACAGTTTGGGCGATGTTTTGCTGAAACTTGGAAAATGGGAGGAAGCTGTTGCTGCTTACAAAAAAGCTGTTGAGTTAAATCCTGATTTTTCCTGGTCTTATCACAATTTGGGCGATGCTTTGCTGAAACTTCAGCAATGGGAAGAGGCTGCTGCTGCTTACCGCTGCGAGATTGCACTCAACTCGGATTTTGCTTGGTCTTTTTGCAATTTAGGCGACGCTTTAACTAAACTCAAACAGTGGGATGAAGCTATCGCCGCGTATTTAAAAGCTGTTGAAATTGACGCAAATTTGCCGGGAATTTACGAGAAGTTGGGATACGCTCTCGGACAAACAGAATCTGATTTAAACTTAGTGTTAGAACAATCTCAATTGCAAATTACACCGGAAAATTGGGAGTTTTATTTGCAGTTAGGAGATAATTTAGCCAAGTACGATCGCCCAAAAAGCGCAATTATTTTTTACAAAATGCTATTGACAACTATGCCGGATTGTGCCGAGCTGTCAGCAGGATTAGAGGAGTTGTTGCAGCAGCAAGAAAAGTGCGTTAGCGAAGCCCTCGAAGAGGATCGCGCATTAGCCTCATCTCGCGCAACTGTCGCCCAAAAACCAGATGATTGCTGGTCTTATTACAATTTAGGTGCTGTTCTGAGCCACCAAAAATATTGGGAGGAAGCGGCTGCGGCATTTTTCCAAGCAATAGAAATAAATCCAGATCTTCCTTGGTGGTTTTATTACAATTTGTGGGAAGTTTTTGTTAGGCAAAACAAGCTAGATGAAGTTGAGAACTTGTGCCGCGAAGTTGTTGCAGCTAAACCGGAGGCTTTTTGGCCTTATCTGAATTTGGGGGAAGCTTTGACGAGGCAAGGTAAAATTGCAGAGGCGATTGATTTTTATCGAACTGTCAGTTTAAAAGAAAGTTTGGCATCTCTTATCAGTAAGAGAACAGGCAAGATGCCTGTTCTACAAGAAGATACAGGCATCTTGCCTGTTCTACAAAGTTGGAACTTAAAACCAGTCAAAGTTCCTAACTTTATAATTATTGGTTCTCAGCGGTGCGGGACGACTTCTCTGTATACTTATTTAGCTCAACACCCGCAAATTTTGACTCCGATTAAAAAGGAGATGGATTTTTTCTCGTGGCACTTTGACAGAGGGATTGATTGGTATTTGGCTCATTTTCCGCCAATGCCGCAGGGAGAGCAATTTTTGACGGGCGAAGCAAGTCCGAGCTATTTTGACTGTCGGGAAGCACCGGAACGGCTCTACACCGCGTTTCCAGAGGCTAAACTGATTGTACTGTTGCGAAATCCGGTCGATCGGGCGATTTCTCAATTTTACCGCTTGACTGCCTTAAATTGGGAAGCGCGATCGCTCGATCGAGCAATTAGCGATGAAGTTGAACGGTTGAATCAAAATCCCGAATACATCATCGGCGAGGAACCAGGAAATTATTTAGCTCGCGGTAGGTACATAGAATTTATAAAAAACTGGCGGAATTTCTTTCCCCAAGAACAGTTGTTAATTTTGAAAAGCGAAGATTTTTATGCGGGTGCAGCGGGGACTGTCAAGCAGGTTTTAGAATTTTTAGATTTGCCGGAATATCAATTGTCTGAATACCAGAATGCTAATCCCGGTTCTTACCAGCCGGTCAATCAATCGGTTCGCGATTGGTTGAGGAATTATTTTCAACCTTACAATCAGCAGCTAGAGGAGTATTTAAGCACAAATTTTAATTGGTAATAAACTTTCTTTTTGCTACTTTCAGGACTTAAGCAGGGGTGGTCAGAAGCCGGGTTTTTTTAGCAAATTTGCGGGTTCCAACGAAGTATTTTCGGGAAAAAACCGGGTTTTTTGGGTCGGAGTGCCTCCATGATGGCGTCTCTAGCGAGAGCGGAGGAAGTCGGACTTACCGCACATGATATGGCGCAGAAACTGGGTTTTTGACTCCCGCGCCCCCAAGTCCGAGGAAAAGACCCCCCTACACTTGACAAGTCATACTCGTTATGAGTACGATAAACTAAGCAAAGGAATTTAACCCAAGTACCCAAGAACTCAAAATCATGCTGACGAACCACGAAGGTCAAAGAGTACCCAAAGTCACCTTTCGCACTCGCAAAGACAACGAGTGGGTCGATGTCACCACCGATGATATATTTGCAGGCAAAACCGTAGCAGTGTTCTCGCTGCCGGGAGCTTTTACTCCCACTTGTTCGTCAACGCACCTCCCGGGTTACAACGAATTGGCCAAAGTTTTCAAAGAAAACGGCGTAGATGATATCGTTTGTATTTCCGTCAACGACACCTTTGTGATGAACGAATGGGCAAAAAACCAAGAATCAGACAATGTGACGCTAATTCCCGACGGTAACGGCGAATTTACCGAAGGCATGGGAATGCTGGTAGACAAAACAGATTTAGGCTTTGGCAAGCGGTCTTGGCGTTATTCTATGCTAGTAAAAGATGGCGTAGTTGAAAAAATGTTTATTGAGCCTGATGAACCGGGCGACCCTTTCAAAGTGTCCGATGCCGAGACGATGCTCAACTACATCAACTCCGCAGCAGCCAAGCCGAAGGTAGTTTCGCTGTTTACAAAAATGGGCTGTCCCTTCTGCGCTAAGGCTAAGGCACTGCTGAGTAAAAATGGCTTGGATTATGAAGAAATCGTCTTGGGCCGGGATATCACCACTCGATCGCTCCGGGCTGTGACTGGCGCTACAACTGTGCCGCAAGTATTTATAGACGGCAAGTTGATCGGTGGTTCCGAAGCCCTAGAGTCTTATTTTGCAGTTGCTTAGTTAAACAAAAATACTTAGCCTGCGGGTGCTCCGTGCACACCTTACTCGTTGTAGGGTGCGCACTGTGCGCCTTTGCCGTATTTGGGGGTATTTAGCCCGATCGAGCTTTCGCGTCACAAGTTCGATCGGTCTATTGATCCATTCTCGTGCCACAATTACTGGGGAAGTAATATTAAAAACGCAAGAAATGGGAGTGAACGATCGTGGATTTGAGTTTAGTCGCGTCAAATATCTTAAATCCACCCATATTGGCTTTTTTCATGGGAATGCTGGCAATTTTTCTCAAATCTGATTTAGAAATTCCAGCGCCCATCCCCAAACTGTTTTCGCTGTACCTGCTGTTTGCGATCGGATTTAAAGGCGGCGTCGAACTGTCCAAAAGCGGAATTGACCAGCAAGTTGCCCTGACAATTTTGGCAGCGATGGTGATGTCAATGCTAGTACCAATTTATACTTTTTTCATACTGAGGATCAAACTCGACGCTTACAATGCCGCAGCGATCGCAGCCACCTACGGTTCCATTAGCGCCGTAACATTTATTACCGCAACCTCCTTCCTCACAGCACAGGGGATCGACTTTGACGGTTACATGGTAGCCGCGCTAGCATTAATGGAATCCCCAGCAATTATAGTCGGCCTAATCCTCGTGAGTGTATTCGGCGGGGAAGAAGGAAAACGCGAAATAGTTTGGCCAGAAGTGTTGCAAGAAGCATTCCTAAACAGTTCAGTTTTTCTACTGATTGGCAGCCTAATTATGGGCATAATAACAGGAGAACACGGTTGGGAAGTTATGAGTCCGTTTACTCAAGACTTGTTTTACGGGGTTTTGACTTTTTTCTTGCTAGACATGGGGCTGGTTGCCGCTAGCAGAATTAAAGATTTGCAAGAAGCAGGAGTTTTTCTGATCGGCTTTGCAATCCTAATTCCCATAGTCAACGCAGTAATTGCTTTGCTAATAGCGAAATTAATCGGAATGCCGCAGGGAGACACTTTGTTGTTTGCCGTATTGTGCGCCAGTGCTTCTTATATAGCAGTACCAGCAGCGATGCGCCTAACTGTTCCCGAAGCGAATCCAAGTCTTTACATTTCAACGGCCTTAGCAGTGACATTTCCTTTTAATATCATTGTAGGCATTCCCCTGTATCTATACGGAATCAATATGTTTTGGAGGTGAGATGATGGAGCCAGTCAAAAGGATAGAAATCATAGCCCACTCAGTGGAACTCGGCAAAATTTTAGACGGTTTAGACAAAGCTGGCGTACCCGGTTATTCCGTGATTCGTGATGTCGCGGGAAAAAGCACCAGGGATCACGTTTCCCGCCATTCATCAATGACGGCGTTGGATAACATTTATGTGCTTGCTTTTTGTTCACCAGCTCAAGTTTCAGCAGTTGCAGAAAACATTAGACCCGTGCTCAATAAATTTGGTGGGTCGTGTTTTATTTCAGATGCGGTGGAATTGCTAATTACTAGGTGCGTCGGGTAATCATTAGTCATTAGTGATTGGTGATTATTATACCAATTCGGAAAAGTAGAGCGATATATAGATTGTACGCCATAGGTGTAGGGACACGGCATTGCTGTGTCCTTGCGCGTATCTGCGACTTTAATCCTAGGCTTCGGGCCCCGAACGCCGCCAGTGGTGAGAATACCACTCCGTTTTGACTTTTGCAAAAGTTTTTTATTATTACTTTAGCCTGATTTTAAAAAGGCGATTTTGAAAATAATTTCTGTCTATTATAGCACTTTAACAATTATCAGCCATCAGCCATCAGCCATTAGCCAGCGGTCATTTCAGGATTAATTGCCCTTCGCCACCGGGGCAGAATTCAGAATTATTAAGATATAGAAAAGAATCAGTTGCAAAAATCAGTTAGCGTGGTAAATTCTAAGCCACAACAGGCGATCGCCCGATCGACTAGCGATATTTTCAATAGGAGTTTAAACATGGCTGCATTAAAAGTTGGCATCAACGGATTTGGTCGCATCGGACGGCTAGTCATGCGTGCCGGCATCAAAAACCCCAACATCGAATTTGTCGGCATTAACGACTTAGTTTCCCCAGACAACCTGGCTTATCTTTTCAAATACGACTCCACCCACGGCATTTACGACGGCGAAGTTGAAAGCAAACCAGACGGGATTGTCATTGACGGACATTTTATCCCCTGCACAGCGATTAGAAATCCTGCTGAATTGCCTTGGGGCAAATCCGGCGCAGATTATGTTGTAGAATCTACCGGATTGTTTACAGATTTTGAAGGCGCATCAAAACACTTGACGGCGGGAGCAAAACGAGTAATACTTTCAGCACCGACAAAAGATCCGGAAAAAGTACCAACATATCTAGTAGGCGTCAACCACCACAAATTTGACCAGGCAAAAGATACTGTTGTTTCTAATGCTAGCTGTACGACTAATTGTTTAGCACCAATTGCCAAAGTTATCAACGATAACTTCGGTTTGGAAGAAGGTTTAATGACGACAGTTCACGCAATGACAGCTACTCAACCAACTGTAGACGGCCCCAGCCAAAAAGATTGGCGGGGAGGACGCGGTGCGGGTCAAAATATTATTCCATCTTCCACCGGTGCAGCAAAAGCGGTTACTTTGGTGTTGCCGGAATTGAAAGGAAAATTGACAGGGATGGCTTTGCGCGTGCCAACTCCCGACGTGTCTGTAGTTGACCTTACTTTTAAAACAGGGAAGGAAACTAGCTACAAAGAAATTTGTGAAGCCATGAAAAAAGCCTCTGAGGGCGAACTGAAAAACATTCTTGGATATACTGAAGATGCGGTGGTTTCGACGGATTTTCAGGGCGACGCGCGATCGAGCATTTTCGATGCAGGTGCGGGAATTGAACTGAATTCTAAGTTTTTCAAAGTTGTTTCCTGGTACGACAACGAGTGGGGTTATTCTAGCCGCGTGATTGATTTGATGCTGTCGATGGCCGAGAAAGACGGAATTTTGAATAATTGATTTTTTGTGGAGTGGCATTTTCGGCGGGCTCGCGTGCCCACCCCACAAACAAATTCTTATGATTTTTTGTGGAACGGGCGGGAGAGCCCGTTCCTGAGAATAGTACCTAATGTGAGTTAAACTTTTTTTGTTTCCGATTCGATCGCGCTCATGTCTGAATTACCACCGCTGAATAACGAAACTATTTGGGCTATCCTCAACGAAGAAATCGACGATGCTGCCGTCAACCGATTAGTTTGGCAGTATCTGGGCTACCGCTGCGATGCGGAGACTGGTAAGTGGAACAGTGCTGATGTTGCTACTGAGTGGCGCCAAGAGTACCCGGAACCGCCGGATTTTATCGCTTCTAGGCCGGCGACGGTGAAATTGACTCGATCGACCCCTCCAGAAAACAAGCAGTTGCTGAAGGAAAAATTGGGGTTTAAGGGCTATAAAATTGGGGAATTCGGGCCGAGACAGACTCGCAGGGCGACGATGGCTAATTGGTTGATGGGTTTTATGGAAGCTGGGGCTTAGGAGTTATTGGGGATTGGCGTGCGGTTGTTGCGAGGGTAGGATTGAGGGTATGGATGGGTTGATTGGGCGATCGAACTATGTTTTTTGCTTCAAAATAAGGATTGAAATTTTTATTAAACTCTTCCTTTCTTTCTCTGTGTCAAGAGCGTCCTCTGCGGTTAATTAACAAAAATTCCGCCTGTTGAAAGTCAAAAAAAACTAAAACCCGCCAATTCAAACCTCCCCACCCCCAACCCTGACATCGGGCTGTTCCGTAAAGTATCCTAGAGTCCGCACAAACTCACTGTGAGAAAAACTTTATGAACACCACCCATATGTCTCGATTGACAAGCATTTCCCTCGCTGCGCTAATGCTAGCCGGTGTTTAAGTCAACGCGCTCGCCACGCCAGCCACCACCCAACCCGCAACCCAACTCGCCCAAGCGACGGCCGAAAAGCGCCTCGTCGTCATGGATTTCGACTAGGGCACCACCAACAGCTATTACACTTCCTACAGGGGAGTCGGCGCCACCAAAGGCATCAGCTAACTGGTAATCAACGAACTCGTCAACAATGGCACTTATACAGTAGTCGATCGTAGCAAACTCGAACAACTGCTCAAACAGCAAAATCGTAGCGGTACGATGGATGCCGGCACCGCAGCAGAAATTGGCAAGGAGTTAGGAGTTGACGCCGTGCTCATCGGCACCATTACCAAGTTTAATATCGACAAACAATCAGGTGGCGGCAGTTTCATGGGAATCGGCGCAGGTTCGCAAAAAACCAAAGCTACCGTTCAAATAGACGTGCGGTTAATCGCTACAGCTTCAGGAGATATTCTTGCCACCGCCAAAGCAGTAGGAGAAGCCGATCAAAGCGATTCTAATATTTCGGCCAGGGGAATCAGTGGCAATTCCGGCAGCAACAATGAGGATACACTTTTGAGCGCGGCAGTTGACAAAGCCGTCTCACAAATGGTGACTAAACTTGCAGAGGGATCTAAGAAATTAGGTTAGCAATCAAGCATCATACAAGCATCATATCAAATATGCTGATACCAAATCCGGCTTAAATATTTCCTGGATCTCTTAGTGTGTCCGAGCCTAGGTCGGGTCGCGTAAACAGCGGCATACTTTATTTGTATAGTTTGAGGTCAAAAAGTTTCAACCCCCTCCTTCATAAAGGAAGTAATAAACCCGGATTTGGTATTAATTATTTTCCGGGCAATTGTGCTCACAGATTCGAGCTGAGTAAACTATTTTAAACTCTAGCTCAATTCAGTAGAAAGGCTACGCTTCAGCCATGTTTTGGTTGTTCTTGCTGCACCTGCCAATTGCCAGACCCCAGGTACACGGTCAAACCAGGCATTAGGATAGATGTCACTACGGGAACTCCTTTGCCACCCCAGGTTTGGAGAAGCAATCAAGGTGACAACATCGGGATTTTGAGATCGGAAAGTAGAATAAGCTCCGTCGATGTGCATCGGGCCGCCGTCGGGATGTCCCGGAGGTCGCTGTTGCACTTCTTCCAGAAAGCGCAGGAGGCGATCGAAAATCCTGCCATTTACAGCGTAAAAATGAGTGGTCATCACGCCCTCAGAAAAGGGCACGAGGGCGACAGGAGACTTTTTTTCAACCTCTTCGACGTGTCCGAAGTAGACGAAATCCCACTCTTGCTGACACAGTTGTTCGACGATAAGAGCTTGGTGTGTTCTGAACTTTGGTGAAATTTCTAGGTCGTCTTCTACAATCAGGATATTGCTCAACCCCTGCTGTTTTGCCTGCTGGAGGATAGCTACATGACTGGAAAAGCATCCCCTCGCCCCAATGCTGGGGAAACCTCCAGCTTCGTCGGGGCGGATTGCCGGAAATATCTCAACCTTATGGGGCGTGAGGGGCATTCCTGCTTCTTCTAATTCCTTGACTATGAGCTGGCGTCGATCTTTCCTCTCAGGCAGATTTACCGCATAAACTCCCTGGAAATAGTCTGTGATTTTCGTCATAGTTCGATCTCGCATCAAGAAGTTGATAAATCTTCGGCTCGCTGGACTCCGGTTTCAATTGAAGTCTGTGTCTGCCTTAAATCCCTCTATCTTTAGCAAGATGTATCTTCCTTTTTCTCAAACTTACTCAAATCCCCTCGGCACAATCTAGCAGTGAGAGTTTAATTAGCCATTTGGATTTGAGTCAGAATCAACGCATTTCCCCTGTTGATTAGGGTTTGGGGCTGGATTGGAGAGTACCTTATCAACAGCAGCTTTTTCTTGAATCCATCCGATTTCCCCCGCTTGCAGCTTGGCGATTTCTACTTCAAGTGTTGGCTTAACGGCCGGGGAAGGCGAGGGAGTTGCCACAGCGGGAGATGGATTCAGTGCGGGTTTTGAGACTCTAGAAAAATCTTTATTGGAACTGGGTTTGGGAGAGTTCGCCGGCACTATTTCAGGAATCGAACAAACTTTCAATTCCAGCCAATTGCCTTGAGGGGTAAGCTGTTTGTTTGTCACCTGCAAAATGCTGCCGGCAGGGACTGTTCCTTTGACAGTCAACTCACCGATGGCGACTCGCAAATCCAAGCGATCGCCCTCTGTTCCCAATTCCCCAGCCGCAGAACTTCTAATCTCTATAAACGAGCCTGTTTCTAAAGATTTGACCGGAGAAGCTACAGCTTCAACTCTTTTCTCCCGCGGGGTTCCAACATTAATTAAACCGCGTTTCCCGAAAATCGACTCCCCGGCAGTATCGATCGCCCGACCCACCGGAGGGATGAAAAAATAAGCAAATACACCCCCCAAACCTAATAAAAATAAAATTTTCAGCAGCAGCGAAAATGAACTTTTGCTTTTTTCCGGGTGTAACAACCGCGTTTTCCCTTGATAATTACCATCGCCAAGGGTTGTGAGCTCCGTCAAATCCGTTGGCAAATCCTCGCTGTCGGCAATTAGTTCGATCGGCGTATCTAAAGGTGCGACAGACAATTCTGTAAAAGTATTGCCTTCGTCCCTCAAATGTGCTTGACAGTGAATTAAAGCAACAGTGACGTTATCGTGACCGTTTCTAGTATTAGCAATCTCAATCAGCCGATCGCGCGCTGCGGCAACACCAATACTGCCATCAAGAATCGGCAAAATCTCCGCTTCCCAACATTCCTCAACTCGGTCTTTATCGCTCAAACCGTCGGAACACAGCAGCAAAACGCAGTCTTCATCCACCGGAAAACGCTGCACAGTCGGGTGCAGAGTGTTGGACGAAGTAATGCCCAAAGCTTGAATCAGAGCGCCGGCGGCCACTTGTTCCAGAGCATCCCGGTAGAGGGAGTAGCCCAAGCGCACCTCGCGACAAGCTACATCGTCGTCGAGAGTAACTTGATAGCAGCCAGTGCGGGTAATCCAGTAAGCCCGACTGTCTCCGACGTGGGCGACGTAGAGTTCGTGAATGTGGGCTAAAGCCATAACTAGCGTAGTTCCCATCCGCTGGCGACCTTGGCGGTGTTCGGTGTCGTTGCGACTGGCTATCTTGTCGTTAGCAGCACAAGCCGCCCGTTCCAGCTTGGAAGTCAGGCTCAGCGGGTCCCAATTAGCCTGATGCAGGGGCATTTGATCCAACTTTTCACGCAGCACAGCAATCGCTTCTTCCGAAGCGATTTCGCCGCCGTCTTGTCCGCCGATACCGTCGCAGACGATCGCGCAAGCTTCCGATCCCGGGTTTCCTGCGAACACCGTACCGCTGGGCGGATAGCAAGCATCTTCGTTGTGAGCCCGCGCTCTGCCCACATCGGTGCCCGTGGCAATCTCAACGTGGCGATCGTAAGCTCGGCCGCACTTTGCCAGAGCTTTATCCAACTGGCCCATCAGTTGTTCGCCGTGGCGCACTTGACCGGCAACCATTTGCTGGCAAAGTTGCCTCAAAAAATTGGCGATCGCCGGGTGAGCATCTTCTAGCCACTGCTGCCACAATTTGCCCAAATGCGACAAATTAGGCGGTTTGCGATCCGGCTGCAATTCCAGAAACCGCACCAATTGCCCTTCCACCCGCAGCAGTTCCGGAGTCAGCAGCGTGGAAGCCACGCCCTGAGAGATACACGGCTGCCACAACTGGGCCATTTGCCATAGCCAATTGAGCTGGCGCATCGCTGCGGCTCCTTTCCAGGAGTCCGCCAATTCCGGCATTAAAGATTCCGTCACCTTCAAAATAGGCGCGTTTTCCAGCAGCCAGAGATCTCCCGAGAGCTTGCTCCTCTGGGACGATACCAGCCCGTATACTTGAGGTACGTGCAACTGATAGGCAAATAGTCTCAGATAAGGAGTGACAACACTCGGAATCTCTTCGGGCAGTTCCGGCAAATGTTCGGGTTGAGTATCGACAAGAAGTCGATCGCGCTTGACCAAGTAGCGACCAGCGATCAGATCGCCTGGCTTACACCCTTTGATCCCTTCACCTAAAGCCCATAAGTAGTGTTTTGCCACAGAGTTTTGCATAAGGGTTCCTGACGCCTTTGGGCAAGCGTGCTGATCTGAACTATTTTAGCGATTGAACCTCGACGGGTTGATACGTGGCGATTATTTGACACCCCCGCTTTCTCAACATACGGGGATTCTTAAGACTTCGCAGTCCTAATATCCTGATTTTTCAGGTTCCTCGGCTCACCACGTTTGCACTGTTGTGTGCGTAGCGATATCTCCTGACAATGTTTTAGGCGTGACTTTCCCCCAGTCCAGGGGTAGGTTTTAATGTCTTGTACTGACACGAATAGTCTACCATTTTGTTGGCCCCCCGATGAATCTTGCTACGAGCTTTCAGGGTTAGACCCTCGCGCGACGCCGAAGTCCTCGGCTTGAAAGCACCCTGTTTTCAGGATATTCCTGATAGTGGCCGTTTCCGAAGAAATCGCAGCCCTCAAGCGAATTGATATTTTAGATTAACTATAATGGTATGATGCAGGTAGGTAGAAATCACCTGAGCCGAGAGGTATAAATAAATATCAATTCTCGGTTTTCTCGCGAAGGGTGTTTCGTGCCTCCTGTCCTAGTTTCCCAAGTAAAGTTAAATTTAACCTTACCCAAAGACGGATAAAATGCCCCTGATTCATCTTTGGAGTCCATCTAAAGTCTAAACTCTAAAATCTACAATCTGCAATCGACTGACCGGCCTCTGCAAGCTGTTGAGTATTTAACCATGCCCCTACATGAGCCCAGCGCCTTTCGCAAGAATATGCCCGATCCGAAGCTGCTGCCTGCAGTTGAAATAGACGAAATATTGACTAGCATTCAACATTCTCACAGTTTTTATTACAAAGTGATGAATCTTGAGGTTTGGGCGCTGGTGGAAACCTTGGATGGGCTGTTTCCCGGCGCTTGGGGTCAGTTTATGACTAACCGCCAAGTGGCAGTAAAACAGTTTTTAGAGCGCGATCGCCATCCTACTAATTTTGCCGTCGATCCAGGGGATGCGGGGGAGAAGGAAGAAGGAAAAAGACCCTTCGACTCCGCTGAGGGTAAAAAGAAGGAAGAAGCCGGGAGTCAGGAGTCAGGGGGTCAGGAGTCAGGAGTCAGAAAGAAGCAGGAAGAAGAATAAAAGCAGATTTTCCCAATTCTCCCCATCTGGGCCTTTCCTTTGTATCGAAGTCTCGATCGCCCTCAATCGCCCTTAAGCCGGGAGACAAAAGAGAAGCCTCTTGTCCCCGCCTTAAGGCTAGGGAGGATCGAAACTCAGCTACAAGCGACATTTATGATGGCTTTCAATCTTAAGTTGACACAAATGCCGATCGCCCGATCGCCCTTACAGGTGAACTTTGGAATCAACTTGAGGCAATCCCATGCTGTAGTTAACAGCGCGGCCGTTGAGGTTGTAGCTGATTTGGCCTTTTTGTAGGAGCGATCGTACCAAGTGTTCCAACTCCGAACCGATACGGCGGAGGTTGTACTCGGTCAAATCTTCGCCCTCGTAAGCGTCTACGAGTTGGTCGAACTTGGCCTGTACCTGTTTGATTGACTCCTCGTTCCAGTTAAGTTCGTTATCTGGGTCAATGTCGAGCGTCAAAAGGTCATTGCTGGGGACAAGTTCGTTATCTTCGAGGATAGCGGTGTATATGCGAATATGGCGGGTTGTTGACTTGAGCTGCATGAGTTCTTATGTGTAAAGATTTTTTGCTGAATTAATTGTAATGGCACAGAGATGCGCGGGGAGGGTGGGCGATCGTCAATTTCTCGGAATCCCGAAATTTTTTAGTTGTTCGGCAGTCCAATTTTTGTAATATTCAGTTTTCTCTAAAAAATCGGAAGCTGGCTTCAGCTTAGAATTTACTTGAACAGTGAAGCCCGGATAGGGCATCCTCCTAGTATGAAGCCCGTCAATATTAAAATCTTCTTCGGGATGGATGTGAAAAGCCAGCAAGCCCAACTCTGAAATCTGATTATTCAATTTGTCTATCAATTCTTTAGTTTCGGGCGCACTAATTGCAGTTTTTTCGGGATTAATTACTACCATTATTTCAAATTCAGAATTGTAAAATTCATAAATGGATTTCATTATGGCAGAATCGCGCTCGAACTCAGTCAGGGCTGAAAACCGCTCGATTTTGAATAAAATTTGATTAGCCAAGCGTGCTTTTTTAGCGAAGGGACAAATCGGTAAATCGCTGAAAACTGGATGCGGTAGCTCGACAAACTCGGTCATCCATCTGAGGGTAGATTCTAGAATTTCCGTGTCAGATTCATTCATCGACAATCTATGTATTTGATCTTTAATACTAATCCTAATCTATTTCTAGGGCGATGCACACCCCACTCTTGGTATCAATTTAAGACTGAAACCTATAATAAATGTCACTTCTATCAAAGTCTCGATCCCCCTAAATCCCCCTTAAGAAGGGGGACTTTGAGTGCTTCCGGTTCCCCCCTTTTTTAAGGGGGGCTAGGGGGGAGATCCGGGTCAAGAAAACACGCCCTACTCCTGCCATTTCTAAGGACTCAATTCGTTACTACAAACTTGAATTTATTTGTGAGTTGTGCCATCTGGCATAATTGCTCCTGTGAGTGTTGCATTTTCCAGATTGGCTCCAACCAGTTTAGCTTCTTTCAGGTTAGTTTTCTTTAAGTTTGCATAGCTCAAATTGGCCCCACACAAGTTTGCAGAATTTAAGTCTGCTTCACTTAAGTTTGCTCGGTGTAGGTTAACCCCAGACAGATTAAAGCCACTCAAGTTTTGCCCGCTCAGATTAACGCTCTGTAAGTTTACCCCAATCAAATTTACCCCTGTGAGGTTAGCACCATCCAAGTTAGCGCCTAAACAGTTTGCCCCACTCAAACTTGCTCCACTTAAGTTAATCCCAATCAACTTGGCATAACTTAAGTTTGTGCCAGTCAAATTTACCCCACTCAAATTCATGCCACTAAGGTTAACTCCTTGAAGGTTTACCCCAGTCAAACTTACCCCTGTTAAGTTAACACCACTAAGATTTGCACCACTAAGGTTGACTTTAGTTACCTTCGATTGGCTTAAATCGGCTCCTGTCAGGTTAGAACTAGCTAGACTTGCTTGAGTTAAGTTAGCTCTACTGAGGTTTGCTGTAGTCAGGTTTGCGCTATCTAACTTTGCTTCGCTTAAGTTGGCTTGACTAAAATTAGCCTGAATTAGTCTTGCAGAATACAATATTGCCTTGGTTAAGTTAGCTCCACTTAAATTAACTTCAATCAAATCAGCGTTTTGCAAGTTTGTTGAGTTCAAGTTCGCGCCTTGCAAGTTAGCTCCAATCAAATTTACCCCAGTCAATTTGGCATTTGCTAGATTGGCAGTGCTCAAGTTTGCTTGACTTAGACTGACATTAGAGTCAAGAGTTTTGCCACTTAGATCCACTCCCGTTAGGTTAATCCCTGTAAAGTCGCGTTCTCCGTCTTTATATCGTTTCCAAAATTCCTCAGCACTGATAACGGGTTCCAGATTTTCTAGTGTAGAATCATCTATTTTTTCCTCTTCCTGAGATTGCACAGTATCCGAATTTACAGGAGTAGCAGCCGGCTGTTCTACTGCTTCGCTAGATACTGGAATCGGTGTCTCCCCGATCGCCTCTTCCCGCAATAGCTTGTCCACCCGATCGCTAAACCGCCTCACAACCTCAGCATCATCAAGTTTCTCACCAGCATTCGAGCTTTTCTCAACCGCATTCTCAACATAATACTTGTCTACAAAACTTTGCAAGCCGGCATTATATCCCTCTCCTACCGCTTGAAACCTCCATTCACCATTCTTCTTATACAAACGTCCAAATTCTAAAGCCGTTTCTTGGGAAAATATCTGATTTAAATTGTACCGAACCAATTCGCTAAGAGTTTCTCGGTTGTAAAGCCTGATAAAAGCCTTTGTAACTTGACTAAAACTTTGATTCTTTTCCTGTCCCTCGTGAATAGTCACAACAAACACAATTTCCTGAATCGCCGAATTGATTTTACTCAAATCCACATAAACCGTCTCGTCATCTCCGTCTATTTGCCCAGTCGCGCTGTCTCCCGAATGTCGCACCGCACCGTCCGGCGATGTCAGATTGTTGTAAAATACAAAATACTTTTCATCAGGAATCCGACCGTCCGCCCCTAACATAAAAACAGATGCGTCAATGTCGCAGTTTTGTGCTGTCTGGCTGACTTGCCAACCCAGGGCGATCGCAATTTTACTGAAATCAGGAGTTTCTTTAGAAAGATTGAACCTTTCACCCTTAGTTAATTCGATACTCATGTGCGATAATTCCCTTACCTGAGAAATGGTATTAATTATCTTGTCTATGTTAAGCAGATCGCAAATTGGATTTTATCTCGAAGACATCGAAACCCCAATTGGCAGAACCGTCAATTTAACTCTTACCGGACTCATTCTTTTATCTTCCGCCAGCTTCATCGCCGAAACTTACCCGCTTTCGCAACCTGTTAGAATTAATTTCCAAACTCTCGATACTGTTCTTTTAATCGTTTTTGCCGTTGAATATTTATTGCGGCTGTGGTGTGCCGAAAATCGAGTTAAATTTATTTTTAGTTTTTTTTCAATTATTGATTTGCTGGCAATATTACCATTTTTGCTGGGATTTGTCAACGTTAGTTTTATCCGAATTTTTCGCTGGTTTAGAATTCTCCGACTCATCCGCTTTCTGGAATTGAAAATTTCTATTTTCCGCATCAGCAGCGAAGATGGGGTGATTTTTGCTCGAATTTTGTTTACTTTGCTGGCAATAATTTTTGTTTATTCGGGTTTGATTTATCAAGTGGAACATCCAGCAAATCCCGAAGGTTTTGGGACTTTTTTGGATGCTGTTTATTTCTCAGTTGTCACCATGACGACGGTGGGATTTGGCGATGTTACTCCGATTTCCGAATCTGGTCGTTTTCTGACTATTTTGATGATTTTGACGGGGATTGCTTTGATTCCTTGGCAATTGGGCGATTTGATTAAACAATTAGTTAAAAGTGCTAATCAAGTAGAAAATTTTTGTAGAAGTTGCGGTTGGTCTGTACACGATGCTAATGCCAAATATTGTAAAATGTGCGGCAGTCAGTTAGATAATGGTTGACTGTTGACTGTTGACTGTTGACTGTTGACTGTTACAGCAGTTTTCCGTTGAGTGTAGTACAGATAACGGGTAGGGAAACCGCATAGCCGTGTCCTGTACTTCATAAATCAGGAATAAACTGTAACTTCTTCCCTTTTCCCTCTTCCTTCTTCCTCACATCCGTTACATCCGTTACAGAATCCGTTGCCGAACTTCCCTCTTCCCTCTTCCTTCTTCCTCACATCCGTTACATCCGTTACATCCGTTACATCCGTTACAGAATCCGTTGCCGAACTTCCTTCTTCCTGACATCCGTTACATCCCTTACATCCGTTACATCCGTTACATCCGTTACAGAATCCGTTGCCGAACTTCCTTCTTCCTGACATCCGTTACATCCGTTACATCCGTTACATCCGTTACAGAATCCGTTGCCGAACTTTCCTCTTCCTTTTTTAAGCTAAGGGTAACAAAATTTCAAATTGGGTGCCGCTGCCTAACTCCGATCGCATTCTGAATGCACCGCCGTGTTTGCCCGTCACTATTTGATAGCTAACTGCTAAACTGGTTTCTTTGAGGGCGCGTTTTTCCGTAGAGAATGATTCTATAATTTTTTTGTACTTGCTAGGTGACATTCCTGGCCCGTTATCTGCTATGCAAATCGAAACCCAGCGAACATGAAGTTTGTCTAAATCGCTCGCAGGTTCGGGACAGCAGACTTGAGTTGTGATTTCAATTTGAGGCTGGCGATAGAAGTCTTTGACTCCTGCACCTTTAAACTCTTTCGCCAATTCTTGACCGACTGCTTCGTTAATTAATGTATGAATAGAATTGGTTAAGATATTCATAAATACTTGGTTTAGCTGTCCTGCATAGCACGGCACTGGTGGCAGGTAGCCGTAGTTTTTCACTACTTGGATTTCCCTGGTCAAACGACTTTTGAGCAGCAAAAGTATGCTGTCTATGTTGGCGTGCAAGTCGGTAGGTTTGGGATAAATATCGTCGATGTGGCAGAAGTTTTGCAAACTGGTTGCCAACTTGCTCAAACGTTCTGCTCCTGATTTGATGCTGGCAACAGTTCGGAGGAAATCGTTTTGCAAAAAGTCATAGTCGATCTCTTCTTTGAGCCGTGCTATTTCCGGCGGGGGGTCGGTACAGTATGCGTCGTAAACTGAGAGCAATTCCATCAAGTTTTTGCTGTAGTCGCTTACGTAGGTTAAATTCCCCCAGATAAAGCCTACCGGATCTAAAATTTCGTGAGCTACTCCATTGACTAAACGCCCTAAACTAGCCATTTTTTCGCTTTGAATCATTTGAGTTTGGGCTCTTTCGTAGCGGACTTGAGTTTCTATGCCGCGAATTTGCCAGTAGGCGATGTTTAGCGCGTGAGGGTCTAAGAGTCGGTAAGATTGGGAGTCTATTTGAACGACGATTGGTTCTGACTGCAATTCGGGCGATCGACGCAGGGCTTGTGGGGCTGCTGCCAAAATGGTTGTACTCTCTGCAACCAATAATATTTCGACGCGAGCATAACTGTAGAGAACTTTCAGCGGCAGGTGCAAAAATAGCTCGGGGCCTTGGGGTTTGAGCAAATATTCCAGCAGTTGCCTGCGGGATATCATGCCAGCAAACTCTCCTGCTTCCATCAAGACGACTCCCGGCACTAGGGGATGCTGTTCAAAGATTTCGGCAACAGCGATCGCCAAGCAGCTCGATTTAACCTGAAAGTCATACAGGGGCAAATCCCAAAGGGTAGACTCTAGGGAAAGGTCTTGATGGCTGCCTTCGGAGAGTGAAGGGCCCAGGAGTTTGGAGCTGAATTTATTTGCCACTGGAACTTTTAGTTGCCGAAACACGCTGGGAAAGTGAAATGAGAAGCTACTACTAAGCTAGCCTATAATTTCACCGCAGGAGCGAACCTGAAGACTGTTCCTGAGTTAATCATATCTTGCGAACTATGGGCAGGAGAATTTCAAATTCGGTGCTCTGGCCAGGCTGCGATCGCAATTGCAGTTGACCGCCGTGCTTTTCTGTGACGATTTGATGGCAGATAGCCAGCCCCATACCCGTGCCTTTGCCTGCTGGTTTAGTGGTAAAAAAGGTGTCAAATATTTGCTGGTGATTTTCTGGGGGAATGCCGGGCCCGTTATCGGCAATGCAAATTGCGACCCGCTTGCCGTGTTCGGTTTCTATGACTTTAGTGGTAATTTCGATTTGGGGCTGCCAGTTGTCCAGGCACTCGGTCTGTATTTCTCGATCGGCTGCGTACTCTGTCAGGGCGTCTAGAGCATTAACTAACAAATTCAAAAACACCTGACTCAACTGACCGGAGTAGCCACTAACTAGCGGCAGTTCGCCGTAATTTTTTACCACTTCTATGCTGTTTTTCAAGCGGTTTTTCAGAATTAACAGCGTCATTTCCACGCATTCGTGAATGTCTGTCTCTACTGGCTTTGTCTCGTCCATGTGAGAGAAGTGGTGCAGCCCGTTAACTATTTTTAGCAATTGCGAGGCTCCCAGCTCCATCCCTTCTAAGGTGATTGGCAAATCTTCTTGTAAAAAATCAAATTCAATTTCTTTTTTGAGCGCATCAATTCGCGGACACGGTTCTGAATATTCTTCTTCATAAACCGACATTAGCTGAAGCAAGTTTTCAAAATAGGACAGCAGGAAAGTCAAATTTCCCCAAATACAGTTCAGCGGATTTCTGATTTCGTGAGCTACTTCTGCTACAATCCTCCCCAAACTCGCCATTTTTTCAGTTTGGATGAGTTTGGCTTGGGTTTGTTTGTGGAGCAACTTATTTGTTAATTCGTGAATTCTTGATTGAGCGACCATTAATTGGTGTACGTCTAACAGCTTGTAGGTCTGAGGTCCTACTTCCACTACTACAGGTTCGTAAATTAATTCGGCTGACCTGTAAAGCGATTCCTGGGCGGCTTCTACTATTAATGTACTGGCGGGAAGTACCAGCGGATCAGGCTTGGAAAACTTGTACAATACCTCTATTGGCCGCTTGAAAAACATTTCTAATCCGTAGCGACGGTTAACTTTTTCAAAAAATAGACGTCTGGATATTATGCCGACAAAATTACCCCGTTCTGTCAAAATGACGCCGGGAAGCATGGAATTTTCTTCAAAAGCCTGGGCTACTTCTTTTGCCTGTTGAGTTAATTCAATTTGGCAGTTGTAGAGTGGCAGGTCTAGGAGAGTTGATTCTATGGAAATGTTCCAAGTACAAATTTCAGGTATATGCAACACTGATAACTCCGAGCTAGTCTCACGCACAGCAAACATAGATGAAACCCCTGTTAAATGTTGTATTGATAGATAACTTAAGTTGCTATTGATTGGTAACGGGTAATTGGTAGGGGGTAGTCGCTAATTTGTTAAATGACAACAGCACCCGATGGGAAAACCCGATCGCACTAGCATTGTTGGCTAAAGATTTTGTTTCTAAATCAATGTTAAACGATAAAAGCTTTTGTGGAACTTACGGAGCTCTGCTGTAAACTTTTTACCATGATATACCTGCGATCGGGTGTTTTCAGAAAATTTTTAATATTTATCAGGGATTTTTGTTCTCTATTATACAATTTTTCCGGTGCTAGTAGGGAATTGGAGAACAGCTCGCGGGCTATCAGTGAATATACGGGCATCCTTCGAGGGTTCGAGGGCCCGGATTGGCGATGGTGGAACTGGCTTGAGGCCCCAACGGTCAAGACTGGGGCGGAGGCAAAAATCGGCAGATTGTACAGCAGAAGGAAGAAGCAAGAAGCAATCTTCCGCAAGGGTTTGTACAATTAACAACGTCCTAACCGTCGGGCGCTGTTGCTATACCACTATAAAGGAATGCAACTTCAGGCAACTTCCCTACCTTGATGGTCGTCAGTTTTTTGTAATCTGCAACCTCCAATCTGCAATCTGCAATCTCAAATCTCAAATCGTCTTAGGGTTCCACCTCCGGCCAGAGGCGTTCTAGCTGATACCGCCAAGCGGCGAGAGTGTTTTCGCGAGACTCTCGCCCTAGTTCCATTTCACCCATCAATCCCTCTGCGTAGAAACGGTCTAAAGTCTGAAGGGTAGTTTCGACAGACTGTCCCTGCATCTTGGCAGCTTTGATGATTTGACGGATGCGGTTTTCTACTAAATCGCCGAAAAAGTCGGACAAACCTCGCTCTTGCAAAGCCAGCACTCTGGCGACGGCGGCCGAGAAATCTGCGGCGGCGAGTGTGGCACAACTGTGCTGAAATACTCCCCACAAAACGTTTTGATGTATGGCGTAGCGAGTTTCGAGGGTGGTGTCAAAGTTCGCTTCTAGCAGTTTATCAAAAAATGGTTGAGCTTCCTGGGCATCGGCGATCGGCAGCAAAATCCGCAGCCAAGTCCCATCTTCTGAAAGGAGGACTAACAGGCGAAATTTGGAGGTTTCTACCTGCCAAGAAGTAGCAGCAGGCGTCTCAACACTGTCACCAAATAAGTCTTTAAGGGTATTGCTAATTTCTTGGGGAGTCATGCGAATTTTTGATTTTAGGTTTGAGGTTTCAGATGTGAAATTGCAGGCTCGTGAATTGGTTTCAAAGAGTGTAATATTTACCAGTATCGCTCAATCTAAAATCTAAAATCCACCATCTTAGGACTTATGCTTGCGGATTTAAAATAGGACTTACGCTCAGAAACCCAGTTTCTACGAAAATAAGAGGTTTGGCAACGAAAAATCTACGAATAAACCGGGTTTCTGAGGATTAGTACGTCCAGGACTGTAAAAGTTGGGTGCGCACCGCAGATATTTCAACGCCCGGTGCGCACCGCACCTTATTGATATTTACCAAGATCGGTCAATCTAAAATCTAAAATCTAAAATCTAAAATCGATTTAGGGGAGCCAGCGGGGGTGATAGCCGGCCAAGGGAAGTTCTTCTGGCTGTACTTTTGCGGGAGAACGGTCTGCGGGTATTTCTACTAAGGGTAGCAGCCAGAGGCGGCTGGTGGCGATCGACTGTCCGCTATCGTTGCGGGGACTGTCTGCTGCTGAGGGATTTGCTGCTGTGACTGATTGGTCGAAAATTAATGCCAGCCCGTCGGGAGATAAACTGATTTGGGTATCTAATTGGTTGGGTAAAACGAGCAGCGGTTTGATGGTTCCTACCAAACGAGTGCCCTCTTTTTTGAGGTCGATGGCGGCGATGAAAGGCTGTTCTTTGTAGCTTTCTGTTTTGAGGCGTTGGGCTAACAAACAGTAGAGACGCTGAACTTGGTTGTCTTTGTCTTTGCGGGGGTCAAAATAAACGGCGATAATGCTGCCGGGAATGCGCAATATTTCTTGTTCTGCACCTTGGTTATCTAAGATGAAAAGCGATCGAGTAAAGTCGCTGTTGTATTTAACATAGGCGGCGGCGGAGTTGTCGCGGGCCATACCCAATACTTGTTCGTATTTTGGCAAAAATTCTACTGGGTCTGCTTCCGGTTTGAGGGGGACGATCGCTAATCCTTGTTTTTGAGATATTACCATCGATTTGCTATCGGGGCGAATCATAAAATCTCCGCCTTGTTCATTTTCCAAGCGTCGGGGCGGCACTTTTTCTTCCACAATCCAAGGACTGAAATCGCCGGGATTGCTGCGGTTGACGCGCTGGATAACTATGATTTTTCCGTCGGCTGAGAGGTCGAATTTGAGGTTTTGGTAATCTTTGGAGTCTAAGATTTTGTCGATTCTACCGGCTGGGTATTTTTGTTGGGGTTCTGAGCCCGATTGGGGGTTGAGGCCGGTGGTGACTGTGAATAGTTCTTGATTTAGGGTGCCGCGAGTACGGGCGATGGTTCTATCTGTGGCTGAGAATAAAATGCGATCGCTGTCGGGATAAGGTTTAAAATCCGTTACTACTAAATCTTTGGGAGTCAGCGGTATCGGTTTCGATTCGCTGCTGGTGAGATTGACTAGCATTAATCTGCTTTCTGTTTCGCCTTCGACGCCGATGTAAGCAAAAGCTCGATCGCGGCTGCGAAAGGAACTACTAAACGGCTGCATTGGAGTTCCTTTATTTTGGTTGTTTTCTCCGAAATACTTGTCGGTTGCTCCGGCGAGTTTTACTGTGTAGGTAACGCCGTAAGGTGCTGGATCTTTGAGGGTGTAAGCCATGCGCCTTCCTGCCCAACTAAATTTACCGGGGAGGGGGGGTTCTAGCTTTAAGTTTTCCTCGACGGTGGACTGGTTCATCGGCCGAAAGAAGGTGAGGATAAAGCCGGTATCTTCGGCGCCGATTTGTTTGTTTTCCCAGGTGAATTCTCGCACTCTGGGTGCTGTGCGATCGCCGCTCAGCAGCAGCAGTCCGATTAAGACGCTCAGCACTAGCATGAGGAAGATGGCCGTGCGGTCGATCGGCTGTTTGAATGGCAGAATAGCGAAGGGTGAAGGATTAATTTTTTTGTTAAAAATACTCACAAATCTTTCTCTCCTATTTCTGCTGAAAATTAACTCTCAAATTTTCCCTCTTAAATTTTACAGTCCTAGATGCACTCCCTACCCTCATAAACCCGTTTTTTTTACCAGCGAAAAGGACTGCAACGAAGTATTTTGGTAAAAAACCCGGTTTCTGAAAGCTGTGGTGCGTCCAGGACTGAATTATTAAACTCACGATCTTAAATCGGTGGAGTCTGCGGCACTTCCCACAGCATCAACCGATTTTAGACGTGAAATTTGAGATTTTAGCTTTTAGAGCGCCTCAGGGCTAACAATTGCTCGATCGAGAGAGGTTTTTACGATCGTATAGCACCCTACCATTTTGCCAGTCGCGTCCACCATTGTTTGAGATTTAAGATTTTTAATCCCATCTAAAATCTCAAATCACGAATTCTTTAATAGGTTGAGGGGTAAAGCTAGCACTCTACCCATCCTACTAATAATCACGATGACCTACTTAGATCCCTTTCACGAATCCTTGAGGATTGGTATGTTGGAACTGTTATTAACTGCTGACAGTGTATACGGCGATTCCGGCTCGGGATATAACTTAGAATATTTGCTATCGTAATGCCTGACCTCAAAATAGTTTAAGTTTGACGGGTGAGGCTTATATATGGAAAAACATTCCAACAGACAAAAAGTTGCTGCACTCTCTAAAAGCCCGACATTCACTACTTGATTTTTGAAGATGCGACCTGATTTTATCCACTCTTTCATCTGATTTCTTGACAAGCAGTAAAATGCTGAATGAGGATTGTTAAACTCAGCAAATTTTACACCTTCTATCTCTACACTAGATAACTGATTCCACAATAGCGGCTGCTGTATTGTCAAATCAATATATCTCTTGGTACCTTGATACATTTCAAAACGGTTTGGGTAAAGAATAGCATTCTCATACCCGCTTTGTCTGTTAAAATTTTCTAATTTTTCTAGAATGAAAGCATCGGACAAAACAATGTCATCTTCTATGAATAAAAACCAGTCAAATTTTTCTACTCTTTCGACAAATTCTTCCTGAAGTCTAAACTCTACAAACATGGGGTCGCATTCAGGACCTTCTTGTATTTGAATGCACTTAATTTGATATTCAGGTAAGTACGCTGTAACGTGCCTATTGGGTAAAGTTTGAATCGAAATTGTCAGGTCGCAATGAGCAAAACTCGTTAACAGTCCATCTATTGTTTGCCTGAGTCTCTCTATTTTTTCTGTGGCTTTTTCGGGATTGTTAGATTCTTCAACTGATGTAATGTGTGCGACGGCGGCAAAGACTTTGGGTCGTTCTTTTTCGGGCTGTTCGTTTTCTTTGAATAAATCTATAATGCGATTTCTTTGATAGAAGAACATCATTTTAGTATACCTCTTGGCAACTCGCAATATTTCTTGTAACAGAGCCATTTGTAAAAAGATAAAGTGCATTACTTTTCTTCTTGTATTTTGTTCGGCTGACATATAGATAATCTCCTTTTTGTTTACTGAAACAGTTGATTGATGGGAATTAAATCCATCGGTGATAATTTATCGATTGGGAGGCCCCAACCAAAAGCGACTCTAAACCAAAGTAGACTTGCCAGCACCCCTACAAACAGCCCTGTTAATTGAATATCCTGCCAAAAACAGGTTAGTCCTTCTTTCCACAAACCGTAGTTAGTTACTACATAGGTAGGGAGGTCACCGAGAGCTATAGCAATCACGGCACCTAAATTACCTTTTAAGTAGTATCCCAGCGGTATACTTATACATAGATTAACAAAAGTCAGCAGATTGCCAATAGCTGGGTACTGAGACTTTCCTACGGCTAACAGACAAGAACCCATCATATTGTGGAGGGTGGTATGCCAGATACCTAAAGCCAAGATTGGCATCATCCAAGATGCAGCCGCATACTCTTTCCGATACAGTGTTAAAATTAACTGATCTCCAAAGCTCACAAAAATTGCTAAACCTACGGCTAACGGTATTAGAATTAGCTTGCGGTTCTTGAGTATCTTGGCGCGCAACTCCTCCCGCGGCAACTCTGCCAGCATAGAAATCGAGGGAAAAATTACCCTGCCGCTAATGGCGATGATGACTTGGCGCGGCATATCGCCGAGAGTAAAAGCGATGCCGTAAATGCCCAACATTGTTAAAGTAAATATTTTCCCGAGGATGAGTCTATCGGCTTGAGAACACAAGAAAAACAAAGCCGTAGACAAAAATATCCATTTGCCATAAGAAAATATTTCTTTAGCTGCTTCTTTATCCCAAGCAAAGCGGTTTGATTTGCCGGGAATCAAAAAATGGCTCCATACTACCTCCATTACAGCTCCAGTCAAGCCGCCTGCAACGATCGCCCAGATGCTGCGATCGAACCAGGCCCAGACAATCATCACTGTTGTAGAAACAATCTGTATGCCCAACTCAAAAATTACTACTTTCTTCACTGCCATTTTGCGTTCTAGGCTGGATGTGGCGGTGGATTTAAACCCTCCTATTAGGGAATTTATACCTATTACTGGAATCAACCACAGGAGACGGGGATCTCCATAAAAACTCGCAACCGGCTGGGTAATTATAACTAAACCAATCCAAATGAAAAAGCTGCGAATAACTTGCAGTGTCCAAGCGGTGTTTAGAAATTGAGGATCTTCCCCGCGTTTGTTCTGGATGATACTTGGGCCCAAACCTATGTCTGTAAATAAGTTGATCCCTGTGATAAAAACGTAGGATAGACCTACCAGACCAAATAGTTCTGGCAAAAGCAAGCGCGTCAGGATTAAGTTGCTGGCAAATCGGATAATTTGACTGCTTCCATAGCTGATGATCGTCCAGGCTGCACCTTTGATAGCTAATTTTTTTTCTGATGACATATACTCAGAACTTATTTCCTAATTACGAGTCTAGTTGCTGAATTTGCGATTGGCAACTGTTACAGGATGCTGCTGCCACTTTTATAGCTAATTTTACTGTATCTTAATTTGCATACCGAGGACGGGCCCGGAATGCCCATCCCGAAATCAGAAAGGTAAAATTTAATCTCCAGCTTGCTTTGCATCTAATAATCATAAGGGTTTTTTGGTTCGGAAATTGGTTTGAGGGAGGATGCTTGAATGATTAATTTGCGCTTGCCTTGCAGTTCTTCTACAATCGTTTCTCCTTCTATTTCTAGCCAACTGTCTGGGGCAAAGGTGGCGCGGTTTTGACCGATCGATAATTTTACTGGCAACCCGATCGGATAGGCGTCCGCCGCGCAGCAAGTAATGATAAAACGCCCGATCCACATATATTGTTCTGCTATATTGGGGGGATGAATAACAAATCCTTCAACCTTGACTTTTTGACCTCTGTATGTATCTGGTTCTGGATTGAAATTTAACAGCCGCACCCATTCGACGAGCGATCGCTTTTCTGGTTTTGTAGTATTGCGAAATTCTTGGGGTTGCAGTCTGGTGATTGGCAGGGATTCGGTGAGGCCTCGTTCTAGTGCTGTCTGGCTGGTAAATGTGCGTGGCGTTGTTAGTAAACCTATTAATGCGACGCTCAACATTAAGGTGCTGCCGATACTGGGGGGAAACAAAGTAACGTGTTCCACTTCTGTGCTTCTGAGAGACTTATTTGCTGGTGATGTCCGCGATTGCTTTGTGGTGCGATCGAGTTTTAAGAGTTCCCAAGTTTTTAACCCGCCAATCACCATTAAGCCGATTCCTCCCGCTAGAGTCAAGCCAAAGTAATTGGGGTGAATGAGAATGCTTAATTTGCCGGTGATCCAATATTTGAGGAGCAGTATCCCCCAGGCTAAGATAGCTAGGGCGTCCAGCCAGGGGCTAAATTTTTTAAGATTCATTTTTTAAGGGTCATTGAGAATTTGGAATGGGGACGTTGAAGGAAGACTAAAAAAGGAAGAAGGAAGAAGAAGAGGGAATAAGGAAGAAGGAAGAGGGAAAAAATACCTATCCATATATTCGTGACTTCCGTGTCGTGAATCAAGCTAATTGAATATTGAAAATCGAAAATGGTATTAGTTGTATGTCCGACCTGATTTATTAACCTAAATGCAAGTTGACAGCGAGGGTCATTAAAAACGTTAACTGAGCTGCCAAGACAATTAAGTAAACTACGGCTCGACCTTTAAAAATTGAGAGCATTAAGCCGATGCCTTTGAGGTCAACCATGGGGCCGAAAATGAGAAATGCTAACAGCGAACCGCTGGTAAATGTGGAAGCAAAAGATAGGGCAAAAAAGGCATCTACTGTAGAACAAATCGATACGACTGCAGCTAATAGCAGCATGGCTAAAATCGAGGAAACGGGGCCTTGGCCGAGGTTGAGAATTAGTTCGCGGGGTGCGCCAACTTGAATGATGGCTGCGATCGCACTTCCAATTACCAACACTCCCCCCAATTCCCGCAACTCCTGTACCATAGTATCTAAAAGCAGGCGCAGACGCTCTTTAGAAACGCGGTGGAACATGGAGGAACGTTTCGAGGTTATTTCTGTTTTGCCTGTTTGTAATGGCTTCCAGTCGTCTTGTAGCAAAGATTCGATCGGCACCGCCCCCCCCGGCTGACCGAGCATAAATGTTCCCGACTGCAACAGCAGCGAAGTGTTGGCTTGGACGAGCTCTTTTTCGGAAAACTCTGGTTTTGGCAAAGGGATAGCGCGGGCTACAGAGGGTTGCAGCAGAGGCCGCAAGTCTTTTTGGGCGCTGAATACGCAGCCGATAACTGTGGCTGTGACTAGGGAAAATACCACCCGCAAAACTACAATTTCTGGCTGATCGCGAAATGCCGTCCAAGTCGCCCAAATTACCACGGGGTTGATGGTGGGGGCCGCCAGCAAAAAGCCGATCGCCGCTGGTGCGGGTACTCCCTGCATCAGTAACCTGCGGGCTACGGGTACGTTACCGCACTCGCACACGGGAAACAAAAAGCCGATCGAACTGCCCATCAAAGCCGCCAGCACCGGGTTTCGCGGGATGCGGGATACGAGTTTGCGTTCGTCTACAAAGCCCAGCAGCAAACCTGAGAATAAAACTCCCAGCAGCAGAAAAGGTATTGCCTCTACTAACAAGCTGAGAAAAAGGGTAAAAGCATTGTTTAACTGATTCGTGAGGGCGGGTTGCATCGATCACCTACTGGTAAATTTCCTAGTTACACGTCTTTGACAGGGCCCCTGTAGATCATACCAAAGCACAGCGCTAAGTTAAGATGCAGTAAAAAAAATGCCTGCCTTTTTTTTGATTAAATTTGTAGAGGTTTTAATTTCATCAATTCTGATGTCTTGAATGATTGGGACTCGCTAAACTTGTTTGAATTGCACTCAATTTTTATGCCTATCCGCCTGGTACAGCCAATTAATAATTGCACCGGCAAACCGCCGCAGGTTTGATGGATATTTCGGTCAAGAATGGTTGATTGTAGAACAACTGCCAGGGCTGATTTTGCCGATCGTGGCCGATGTTGACTGTTTTATATTATGTGCGATCGAACGATCGCTATAAAATTGGTTTGTAGCCAGGACTTTAGTCCTCACTACAAACCTATACGGGACGCAATGGCGGGTGTGCCGCTGGCTGACCGTTACGGGGGTTGCGAGTACCGGATCGGGGATATGGGATGACATGGCCTCAAATGCCGTAGCTTGCGGGGCTCCGGGCCATCGCGCTTAGCAAGCTAAAACTCAGGGAAGCGATCGCCCTGGCTTTGTGCTTTTAACTTCTTTCATTTCGCTGTATCGCAGGGGCGATCGGGATGATTCCGATTTTCCTCTATTGTCCGTTAATTATTTTTTCTTGAATATAATTTAATTATTAACGATAGGTTAAGACTATAACTCAAGATTAATTAATAGTTAAATACTGCAACCAAGCGTTAATACCGCTCAAGTCAATATAAAATAAAGTCAGGCATAATTGTCAGGGCCCATCGATCGCGGTGATATTCTATCTTGCCTAATACTTAAGTGGTAACATCCCACGTACCACAGTCAGTTTTTTTTTGTAATTTAAAATGCAGTTTGCCCGGGGGATGCCGGTCAAAGCACTCAGCAACTCACTTGCTGACCTTTGGTAGCTGAAGGTCTGCTGGCAAATAGAACCCCAAAAAAGCGTGCTGATGAATTTATGTTGAATACCTCCTGCGTAGAAAGACCAGTCCAAGCCACGTCCCAGGCTTCCATCAGAGAACTTTGTTTAGACTCTACTCTCCAAGAATTGTCGCTTTACGATTTTCAGGTAGAAGCTACGGATTTGGGAATGCGAATTTCCCAGATGTTAGAAGCTAATCCGCTGTTACCGGGAGTCATTTTGACCCATCAAGGTGAATTTGCCGGTATGATTTCCCGGCGGAGATTTTTAGAATTTATTAGCCGTCCTTTTGGGCGAGAATTATTTTTAAAGCGCCCTGTGAGGGCTTTGTACCGCTTTGCCGAAACTGAGACTTTAATTTTTCCCAGCAATACTTTAATTGTGGATGCAGCGAGAAAGTCGCTGTTGCGATCGAAAGAACTGCTGTACGAGCCGATTGTAGTTCAAGTGTCGCCTCAAACTTATAGTTTGCTAGACGTGCACGAACTGTTAGTAGCCCAGTCCAACATTCACGAACTAGCGACAAAATTGCTGAGGCAGCAAACTCAATCTCAACTAATTCAAACCGAAAAACTAGCTAGTTTGGGGCAGATGGTAGCTGGAGTCGCCCACGAAATCAGAAATCCCCTCACCTGCATCAGCGGAAATATCGGCTTTTTGTTCAACTACTCGAAAGACATCATGGATTTGCTGTCTGCTTACGAACAAATTGTCGGTGAAAGCGAAAAAATTGACGGACTCAAAAAAGAGATAGAATTTGGTTTTTTGCAAGAAGATTGGGTGGAAATTCTCAAAAGTATGAAAGTTTCATCAGAGAGGCTGACCGAACTCGTCACCAGCCTGCACACCTTTTCTCACATGGACGAAGCCCACTTGAAAGAAGCTAACATCCACGAATGTATTGACAGTACGCTGCTAATTATGAAAAACCGTCTTAAGTACGGGATTAAAGTAGTTAAAAGCTATGGTGATTTGCCTTTATTCAAGTGTTACTCTGGTCAGTTGAGCCAGGTATTTATGAATATCATCAGCAATGCGATCGACGCTTTGGAAGAGGCAAAAGAAGAAAAGGGTTTTGTGCCTGCAATTACTATTGAGACTGAGGTAATAGAGAGTTCTGACGGAGACTGCGTGAATTCGGAATTAATTCAAAATTATGTTAGGGGCGATAGACAAAATTCAAAACAGCTATCCTCTGCCACCCAAAACGGCGATTTCAGCCTAGAAGCAGCGAAAAACAATCAAAATAACGCTTGGATAGCCATCAGAATTTCCGATAACGGGCCAGGAATTCCGCCAGAAATTCAGCGGCGAATTTTTGATACATTTTTTACCACTAAACCGGCGGGAAAAGGTACCGGTTTGGGGTTGGCAATTACCCATCAAATTGTTACGGAAAAGCATACGGGCAAGTTAAATTTGCATTCTACGCCCGGTACGGGTACGGAATTTGAAATTTTGCTGCCATTGATTTGAAGGATGAAGTCAGTTGTTATTGGTTATTGGTTATTTGTCACCAATAACCAATAACTAAGGACTACTGACTAATGACTATTTTTAAGCTCTTAGCTGAACTGGCATTACCAAGAATGTAGCATTGACTCCGCCCAAAGGCTGGAAAATTACGGGGGCTAAAGCACCGTTTAATTGCAGTTGAATTTCTGGGGATTGAGCCGTTTTTAAGATATCAATCAGATATTTCACATTGAAAGCAATATCTATGCTGTCTCCCGAAATTTGTGCGGGCATTGACTCTTTGCCGCAGCCGACATCTTTAGCATCTACAGACAAAGTAATTTCCTGATTCTCCTCGTCGATGCTGCATTTGAGAATATTATTTTTTTGATCGGCAAAAACAGCAATTCTTTCTACTGCTGCTAAGAACGATCGCCTTTCTAAGGTAATTTGCCGCTCAAAAGACGGCGGAATCAACTGCCTGTATGCGGGATATTGCCCTTCCAAGGTGCGAGTTGTCAGCCGCTGGTCGGCCCATTCAAACACTACTTGACCCTGTTCAAAATGCAGGGTGACAGGTTCAGTCCACTGCCGCATCACCAGCATTCTTTCTACTTCCCGCAATGCTTTAGCGGGAACTGTCACCTCAAATTCTTCTTCGGTTTCTTCGCCTTCGGCTTTTTCATTTGGAGTTTGAACTACTGCCAATCTGTGGCCGTCTGTAGCAGCAAATTCCAGACAATCTTGCAATACCTTTAAATGCACGCCTGCAAGTACCTGTTTTGCCTCGTCGGGGCTAGTAGCAAATAAAGTTCCTTTGAGTCCTTCTATTAAGGCTTCGGGTGGCAATTTGAGGATTGTTCCGGCTTCGATTGCGGGCAATTCTGGGAATTCTTCCGGACCCATGCCTCTAACTTGGTAGCTGCCAGAACTGCAAGTGAGATATGCTACAGTGTCCCCCGCTTCATCTTCTAAAGTAATCTCTCCATCTGGGAGTCTCGAAACAATATCGTTAAGTAATTTCGCGGGTATGGTAAAACTGCCGCCCCCAGTCACTTCTGCTGCAAAGCTGGTACGAATGCCCAAACTGAGATCGAAAGCTGTCAAGCTAACCCGCTGATTTTCCTCATCCGCTACTAAGAGCACGTTGGCGAGTACCGGATGTGTCGGGCGGGAGGGAACGGCCCGACTTACCAACGAGAGGTTGGCGTTGAGGTCACTTTGGGTGCAAACCAATTTCATGGGTGGAAGGTTAATTAACCGGATTTGAAACAGAAACAAATGGTATCACAGAAAGCCGGCGGGTCGGTTTTTCTCTGTCAGGACTTAAGCCTGGGCGCTTATTTCCGGTTTCTACGCAAAATTTTGTCTGTAAAAACGAGAAATCTTCCAAGCAACCGAGTTTGTAAGGTCAGCGCGCGTCGCGAACTATTTGTGTAGAGTGCGAAGGGATCGCCTATTTTTTTAATTTCTTGAATTATTTTTGTGCCGATCGCCCTGTGGAAACTGTGGAAAAAAAAGTTAATTGTTTGCTGGGCGTGACTTGTAGCTAAGAATTACCTGTGGAAAACTTGTGGGAAAGCTGGTTTGGTCGATCGCCCGTCGGTTTTGGTGCAAAAACTATTTTGAGCGATCGAGTAAAGTTTTCCACAAACGGATGGCAAATTTTCCACAGGTTTTTCCACAGGCAATATCAAATCCGGTGGCATCGAAATTGATATTACCCACACTCAGGACACGGCGCCGTGTCGTTTCCCGAAAATTAATCCGGCGATGGTTACATCTCTCATGGAGTGCTCATGATTATTTGGCGGTAGGGAAACGGCATTGCCGTGTCCTCCGTTCCCTATGTGTTTATCCGTGTCCGAATCCGTGTCGTGCCTTCCTTCTTCCTTAAAACTCACATCTTGCACCATTCTCAAGAACGGGCTCTCCGGCCCGTTCCACAAAGAGTAGATTTTCTTGTGGGGTGGGCTTCTAGCCCGCCCAAAAAAGGATTATTGAGAATGGTGCAAAATCTCAGTTCAAATTAACTTTTGCGGCTGACAACGTTAATTCGATCGCTCAACTGACGCAAAGTTTGAGCCAAATTCGGGTCAGTGTTCCGCAACTGAGCAATTTTGTCACAACTGTAAAGCACAGTCGTGTGGTCTTTTCCGCCGAAGACTTCGCCAACTTTCGGCAAACTCAAACCAGTATGCTGCCGAATTAAATACATCCCTATTTGACGGGCGAGACTAATTTCTCGCCTGCGGGAAGTGCCTTTCAAATCTTCAACAGAAACATCAAACGCCTCGGCCACAACTGCAATTACTGCATCGGGAGTCGCCTCTACGCTTTCTGTTTGCGGGTTCAAAACCGGGGTGATATTCTCCACGGTCATCGGCAAACCGGTAATTGAAAGATATGCTACCGCCCGAATCAAAGCACCTTCTAATTCCCGAACGTTGGAAGTGTAACTAGAAGCAATGTATTCAATGACATCTCGCGGCAGCCGCATATTTTCATACTCAGCTTTTTTCTGCAAAATTGCCATCCGAGTTTCCAAGTCGGGCAATTGAATGTCGGCAATTAATCCCATCGAAAATCGGGAACACAAACGCTCTTGCAGGCGGGGGATTTGCTGCGGCGGACGGTCGGAAGCTAAAACTACTTGGTTTCCAGATTCGTGCAAAGTATTAAAAGTGTGGAAAAATTCTTCTTGAGTGTATTCTTTGCCTTCAAGAAATTGGATGTCATCTATTAATAAAACATCGGCGGCCCGATAATGGTCGCGGAAAGTTTGCATACTGTCTTTGCGAATTGCGGCGATTAAATCGTTAGTAAATTTTTCAGTAGAAACGTAAAAAATCTTGGCGTTGGGGTCAATTTCCAAGCGATAATGACCGATCGCCTGCATCAAATGAGTTTTGCCCAAACCGACGCCACCGCACAAAAATAGGGGATTGAATTCTCTGCCCGGCGACTCGGCTACCGCGAGGGAGGCCGCGTGAGCCATGCGGTTGTTAGAACCGACGACAAAGCGGGAAAATACGTGTTTCGGGTTTAAATTGGCGGGTTTGGGGGGGTGAAGCGAGTGGCTTTCCGGGATATCGGCGATGGGAGAGGGCCAAATTATGGCCGAGTCGCTGCTGCCGCCTGTTTCGTTTCCCCCGGCAATTGTCAAGTAAATGTCTACGGGATAGCCGAGAATTTCTTCGACTGCATCGGCAAGGATTTCTCTGTAATATTTTTGCAACCAATTGCGAGCAAAGGGGTTGGGGGCGCTGACGATCAAACAGTTATTTTCGAGTTGTTCGGCCCTGGCAGTTTTGATCCAAGTCTCAAAGCTAGGTCTGCTCAGTTGTACCTGGAGACGTTCAAGTATCTGATTCCACAGACTTTCGAGGGGAATGTCCACTGCTCACCTCTGCCGATCGGCATTCAAGATATTAATTCTACTCTAGAGAGTTTAGTCCTCAGATGCTAAAGTTTAAGGGAGTCTGCCGATCGCCAAAATTTTTGCGGCTCTGCAGCCCAAACCAGGTATCGGGGAGCTGCTCAGCAAATATTTAGATTTGGCAGGAAAGCCTAAAAACGTGGCCATGAAGAGTTCTACTGGCAAATTTTGGAAGCAACCGGCAATTTACATATTGCTGCTGGTAACGGGAGCAGGGGCCGCCATGTTGGGCGATCGTCTGACGGTTCCTCAATTTCGTGCAAATTCTGGCGACTCGGGACAAAGGGCCCTGGAACCGAAATTGCAACTGCCTCCTAATACAAAGAATCAAGCTAGCAAAGTCTTGCCGCCGGCTTCCTTGTCGGGCGACGGGGCTAATGTGAATTTTATTGTGGCTGCGGTGGCAAAAGTTGGCCCGGCAGTGGTTCGGATCGATGCTTCGCGCCGGGTGAAACCGGGAAATAGAGGGCTGTCGCCGGAAGATTTTTTTGGCATAGAACCGAATTCGGGCGGCAGGGGCGGGATCGAACGCGGCACTGGTTCGGGTTTTGTCATCGGTGCCGACGGCCTAATTCTCACTAACGCTCACGTTGTAGAGGGAGCCGATACGGTAAATGTAACTCTCAAGGACGGCCGCAGCTTTCAGGGGCGGGTGTTGGGGGCGGATAAGGTGACGGATGTGGCTGTGGTGAAGATTGAGGCGAACGCTGTGCCTGTGGTGGCGATCGGCAATTCGGATAAGCTGTTGCCTGGGGAATGGGCGATCGCGATCGGCAATCCTTTGGGTTTGGACAATTCCGTAACTGCGGGGATTATTAGCGCTACGGGACGATCGAGCTCTGATGTGGGCGTACCTGACAAGCGGATCGGTTTTATTCAAACAGACGCTGCAATTAATCCGGGGAATTCCGGCGGCCCGCTGCTGAATGCTTCGGGCGAAGTTATTGGCATGAATACGGCGATTATTCAAGGTGCTCAAGGATTGGGGTTTGCGATTCCCATTCAGGCGGCCCAACAGGTGGCGCAGGAACTGATTACGACGGGGAAAGTCGAACACGCTTATTTGGGTATTGAAATGGCGACGCTGACTCCCGATGTTAAGCAGCAAATTAACAGCAACGCTAACAGCAGCCTGCGAGTTGCAGTCGATCGGGGTGTGGCTATTGTTAGCGTTGTTCCTAATTCTCCCGCAGCGACAGCAGGTTTGCGCGCTGGAGATGTGATTCAAAAAATTAATAATCAGCCGATTATTCAGTCGGAAGCTGTTCAGGAGTTCGTGCAAAATGCTAAGGTTGGCGGTCAGTTGCAAATGGAAATCAACCGCAACGGGCAAATAGTTAATTTGAGTGTTAAACCGGGGAGTTTGCCGGTTCAAAAAGTTGGATAAATCTGTTGATGGTTGACGGTTGACGGTTGACGGTTGACAGTTCACGGTTGACGGTTGACGGTTGACGGTTGACAGTTGTTACCAATTACCAATTACCAATTACCAATTACCAATGACTAATTAATATGGCAGAAATCTTGCAAATTTCTCAATTAGGAAATCCCGTACTGCGCCGCCCGTCGCAAGTTGTCGAGAACATTAAGGACGATCGCATTCAACAGTTGATTGACAGCTTAATATTTACAGTACAGCAGGCAAACGGAGTGGGCATTGCCGCCCCTCAAGCGGCTCAGTCCGATCGCCTGTTCATCGTCGCATCCCGCCCCAACCTGCGGTATCCCCAAGCACCCAACATGGAACCCACAGCGATGATTAATCCTCGGATTGTGGCTGCATCAACAGAAACAGTCAAAGACTGGGAAGGCTGTTTGAGCATTCCGGGGATTCGGGGATTGGTGCCGAGAAGTAGGGCGATCGAGATAGAATACACCAGTAGAGACGGCAAACTCCACCGACAAGAATTGACAGACTTTGTGGCCCGAATTTTTCAACACGAACACGACCATTTAGATGGAATCGTGTTTTTAGACAGAGTGGAAAATACCCACGAACTCATGACTGAGGATGAGTACCAGCAGCAATTTGTCAACCTGCTGTAGCCGCAAGCATTCAGGGTACAAAGCCCTCGGATTTACCCGTAGGGTCAATTCTTCAATTATCTAATCTAAAATCCAAAATCGAAAATCGAAAATCGATTGATGAGTACCAAAAGCAAATTGTCAACCTCCTCTAGCCGCAAGCTTTCACGGTACAAAGCCCCCGGATTTATCCGTGGGGTCAATTTTACAATCGAAAATCCAAAATCTAAAATCTAAAATCGATTGACTGACGACAAGTACCAGCAATTTGTCAAGCTGCTCTGACAGTTTGTATAATTGTTATCAGTAATATTACAGATTTTGCACGCAGGAGGGCGAATGTCTATCAATTTGGAAAAAGGCGGGAGAATCAATCTATCTAAAGAAGCACCAGGGTTGAAAAATGCCGGGATTGGTTTGGGATGGGATATCAACGCTACAGACACGGGCGCAGCGTTTGACTTAGATGCTTCCGTGTTTATGTTGGGGGCTACTGGCAAAATTCCCGGCGAACAATACTTTGTTTTCTACAACAACAAGGAGTCGCCGGACACTTCTGTAATACATCTGGGAGATAGCAGAACCGGAGAAGGATTTGGCGATGATGAAACCGTTACAGTCGATTTAACCAAAGTCGATCCGGCGGTGCAAGAAATTGTGTTTGTGGTAACTATCCACGAAGCAGAATCGAGAAGGCAAAACTTCGGTCAAGTGCGGAATGCTTTTATCAGGATTTACGATACTACTACTAGCGCAGAGGTAACGAAGTACGATTTGGACGAGGATTTTTCTAGGGAAACTGCGGTGGAGTTTGGCAGACTTTACAAGAAAGACGGCGAGTGGAGGTTCCAAGCTGTAGGACAAGGCTACAATTCAGGCTTGCAGAGCTTTGTAGACAAGTATGCCTGATCGGAGGGCGATCGCTCCTAGCTAAATAAATCGAGGGGAAACTTGGAAACAGGAATGTTTCCCTCGATTTTAAGCAATCAGACTCATGAGGTTATAAACCCGATGGGAATTCAATTAAAGAAGGGCGAAAGATTTAATCTTTCTAAAACATCTCCTAATTTAACAAAAGTTGCGATCGCCCTGGGGTGGGAGGTAGAAACGCAACTAAAATTATCGGACTCAAACCAGCCAAGCTGCGATATCGATGCCTCTGTTTTTGCATTAGGTTCGGACGGCAAAATTCCCGATGAAAGATACTTTGTATTTTACAATAACTCGCAGTCGCCGGACGGATCGATCGCCCATTCGGGAGATAATCAAACCGGTCAAACTCAAGGGGATGATGAGACAATTTATGTAGACTTAGAAAAGGTAACGGCTGCTGTTGAGGAAATGGTTTTTGTTGTCACGATTCACGACGGACACGCTAAAAATCAAAATTTCAGCCAAATCAGAAATGCTTTTATCCGATTGTACGATCGCGAAACCGGCAGCGAACTAGCGCGGTATGATTTAACAGAAGCTTTTTCTGAAGAAACAGCAGTCGAGTTTGGACGGTTGTATAAAAATGATGCAGCTTGGAGATTTCAGGCCGTAGGACAAGGATATAAAGCAGGGTTGCAGAGTTTTGTTGACAAGTATCATTCTGAGATTCAACAGCAACAAAAGCCAGCAGAACCTAAATTACCAGTTATTGAAGATAGCCACAAAAGTCAGAAAGCTATAGCATTAGACAAAAAGCTTCAGGAGAAAGCGCCGCACATTTTCAATCTTGCTAAGAAAGCCGATATCTCGCTCAAGAAGGCAAATCTAACAAATCACAATGCTCAAGTAGCGCTTTGTCTCGATATTTCTGCTTCTATGTCTTCCCTATACCGTTTAGGAAAAATTCAGCGTTTGGCAGAGAAGATTTTGGCTTTGGGATGTCGGTTTGATGACAACGCAGCGATCGAAATATTTCTGTTTGGAGTCAACCCCCACAATCCCGGTGAAATGTCGATCGACAATTTCTCAAACTTCATCCACCATATACTCCAACAGTATCCTTTAGAAGGAGGTACTTATTACGGTAAAGTGATGAAGGAAATTAGAAACTTCTATTTTCCTGACGCTCGGGGTAGCAGGCGCTACGCACCTATTAAAGCCGATCGACCTGTCTACGTGATGTTTGTAACTGATGGAGAAACAGCGGACGAATCGGAAAGCAAGCAGCAGCTACAATGGTCGTCTTACGAGCCGATATTTTGGCAGTTTATGGCGATCGGCAAGTCGCAGAAAGATGTCAAAAGTAAGGGAGCTCGCGGGTGGTTAGCAAGAGCCGTAGCGAGCGATTTTAGCTTTTTAGAACAGCTTGACGAAATGGGCGGTCGCTACCTAGACAACGCCGATTTCTTCAGTTTAGAAGACCCCGAGCATATTGCAGATGAGGAATTATATGATTTGTTGACAGCAGAATATCCGCATTGGGTAAAATCAGCGCGAATTAAAAATATCTTACACTAGAAACAGCTTTTGCCGGCAAAAAATGCTAGCTTAGGGCCATCATTCAACTTCACTATAAACCTTACAAAATCACAAAACTATGGCTATTAACTTGACAAAAGGACAATCGATCGTTCTTAGCAAAAGCGAATACGACTTGTCCAGACTGACAATGGCTTTGGGCTGGGATGTAGCACAAGCTAAAAAAGGTCTTTTCGGCCGAAGCAGCGGTGCAAATTTTGACTTAGATTCCTACGCTCTGCTGCTGGGGGAAAATGGCAAATTAAAGAACTACAAAGAGGATGTAATTTATTACTCTCATTTGGAGTCAAAGGACAAAACAGTTGTTCACTCAGGGGACAATCTTACGGGGGCTGGAGACGGAGACGACGAACAAATATTACTGAAACTGAGCTCTTTGCCAGCAGAATATCACAAAATTATTTTGGGCGTAAATATTTACGATGGAAAAGAGAGAAAACAGCATTTCGGCCTGGTAGAAAATGCTTTCGTGAGGGCTGTAGATGCCGCCGGGAAAGAAATAGCTCGCTATCGCTTGTCAAATGACCCTTCTTATGAAGGAAAATTAAATATGTTGATGGGAGAAGTTTATCGAGAAGGCGGCGAGTGGAAATTTAAGGCTTTGGGAAATCCTTTGGCTGAAGATTTGAACGGTGTTGTCGGTTCGTTTATGCGGTGATCTTAAAAATGTTTTTTTAACCGCAGATAAAGGCAGATAAAAGCAGATAAAAGCAGATGGAATTTCATCTGCTTTTATCTGTGTTAATCCGCTGATATCTGCGGTTAAAAAATCCCCATGTACTTATTAGACATCGGCAAAAAAGCTACTCCAATCAATCTTTGACCGGGCGCATGGTCGGGAACATGACGGCATCTCGGATGCTTTGAGTGTTAGTTAAAAGCATCACCAATCTGTCTACACCGATGCCCATTCCCGCACAATTAGGCATTCCCAAAGATAGCGCTTGAATAAAGTCTTCATCCATTGGATGCGCTTCGTCATCGCCTGCATTTTTCTGTGCTAACTGTTCCTCAAACCGCTTTCTTTGCTCTTTCGGATCGTTCAATTCTGAGAACCCGTTCGAGTATTCTGTACCGTTGATAAATAGCTCGAAACGTTCTACAAATCCCGGCTTGCTGCGATGTCCTTTTGCTAACGGACTGACTTCGACAGGATAGTCGATGATGAATGTAGGTTGAATTAGTTTGGGAACAACTAATTTGTCAAAAACCGCATACAGCACGTAGCCTAAACTCTGTTGTTCTAACTTAGACAGGTGCAATTCTAGCTTGGTTGCAGAGGATCTCGCACTTTCTAAGTCCAAACTGTCAAAATCCAGCCCAAACTCGTCTCTGACAGCTTCTACCATCGTTTTCACTTGCCAGTGTTTGCCCTTGAAACCGGGATATTTTTCGCTGTAGTCGAACTTGCGTTCTAAACTAATCGTTTCCCCCTGATTTTCAATTTCTTTGACATCCCCAAATACCGCCGCCGCTGCGAAACACATCACGTCTTCGACAACGGTTAAGATGTCGAAAACATCAGCATAAGCTTGGTAAACTTCTAAAGAGGTAAACTCGGGATTGTGGGTGCTGTCAATTCCCTCATTTCTAAATGCTTTCCCTAGTTCAAATACTCGCTCGAAACCGCCGCAAATTGCTCTTTTTAAGAATAATTCTGGAGCCACTCGCAAATACAAATCCACCTCCAAAGCATTGTGGTGAGTGATGAATGGCTTAGCAGCAGCACCGCCATAAATAGCTTGCAGTGTCGGGGTTTCTATTTCGTAAAAATCGGCTTGCCAGAGATAGGAACGGATGCTTTGGACGATGCGGCTGCGCAGCATAAAACGGTTGAGCGCATCTTGGTTGCTTGCCAAATCCATTTCGCGGTGACGGCGGCAAACTTCGGGGTCGTTAATTCCGTAATAAGAATCGGGAAATTGAATTGTAGCTTTTGATAAAAGCTTGAATTCCCTCACTAAAATAGAAAGTTCTCCCCTGGGGGTGCGGCAGCCGATACCTTCGACGCCGACAAAATCGCCGACATCGAGCAATTTTTTAATTTGTTCAAAGCTCAAACCGACTTCGCCTGTGACGATTGCTTTCTCGATTTTGAGTTGAATTTTGTCTGTGGCGTCTTTTAAATCGATGAAACCAATTTTGCCGCTGTCTCGCTTGGAAGTGATGCGGCCGGCTAATCGCAGGGAAATTTCTTCGGGGTCACTTTGTCCGTTTTCGAGTTCTTTTCCCGGCTGACTAAATATTTCGCGAACTTGCTTGGCTGTGTGCGATCGCGCGTAGGATTCACTGGGATACGGTTCTATGCCTTGCGATCGCAGTTCGTCTACTTTTTGACTGCGGACTTCGGCTTCACTCAGAGTCATTAGTTATTGCCTGATTAAAATTACAAATATCTGACATCTTGCACTATTCTGGCGATCGTGCGATCGGGTAGGCTAGAAGAGCTCAACCCTACTCCCCACAAGAAAATTCACTCTTTGTGGAACAGGCATCTTGCCTGTTCGTGACAAAGCTGCAAGATGTCAGAAACACCAAACTCTATCATAACAGGGTGGTTTTGAGAGCCAATTTCCCAAATAATAAGTTACACCCTCTCCTAGCCCGATCGCACAGATCCGCACTCGCCCCAGAAATATCTCCGATAAAAATTTACGATCGACTGCACAAAGCGGCCGAAACATTAAAAAATTAAGTTGTCTGTCGATCGCAACAGGTGAGATGATATGTAGTGCAGCCTCACGGCAGTTCCACAGAAACTGAACAGCAGAGACGATCGTCGATCGAACTCGGCTCCTCGCACCTCTGTCAGAATCGACCACACACTCTCTCTCTTACATATAAAAACCAGAATTATGGCTGTTGCAACCCAATCACTCGAAGAACTCTGCATCAACTCTATCCGCTTTTTGGCCATCGATGCGGTAGAAAAAGCAAAATCAGGACACCCGGGACTGCCGATGGGCGCTGCCCCTATGGCTTTTGTGCTGTGGGATCGGTTCATGCGGTTCAACCCCAAAAACCCCAAGTGGTTTAATCGCGATCGCTTCGTCCTCTCCGCCGGCCACGGCTGTATGCTACAGTACGCCCTCCTGTACTTGACCGGCTACGAGAGCGTCACCCTCGACGACATCAAGCAATTTCGCCAGTGGGAATCCAGAACCCCCGGACACCCCGAAAACTTCATGACCGAAGGCGTAGAAGTTACCACTGGCCCCCTGGGACAAGGAATTGCTAATGGCGTCGGTTTGGCAATGGCAGAAGCTCACCTCGCTGCTAAGTTTAACAAGCCCGACCACACCATTGTTGACCACTACACCTATGTAATTTTGGGTGACGGCTGCCACATGGAAGGCGTTTCTGCCGAAGCTTGTTCTTTGGCCGGACACCTCGGACTCGGCAAATTAATTGCCTTGTACGATGACAATCACATTTCTATTGAAGGCGACACAAGCTTGGCCTTTACTGAAGATGTGGGCAAGCGTTTTGAAGCTTACAACTGGCACGTTATTACAGTAGACAATACCGCTCTAGACGATGATACTAACCTAGAAGCAGTTCACAAAGCTATTGAAGAAGCCAAAAAAGTCACCGACAAACCGTCCATGATTAAAGTCCGTACCGTCATTGGTTACGGTTCTCCCAACAAGCGCAATTCCTACAGTGCTCACGGTGCTGCTTTGGGTCCCGATGAAGTGAAAGCAACTCGCGATTTCTTGAAGTGGGAACACGCACCGTTTGAGATTCCTGAGGATGCTTTGTCACACTTCCGCAAAGCAGTCGATCGCGGCGCTCAAGCTGAGCAAGAATGGCAGAAAGCTTTTGATGCTTATAAAGCAGCATATCCTGCAGAAGCTGCAGAATATGAGCGCACGGTTGCCGGCAAGCTTCCTGAAGGTTGGGATAAAGTTTTGCCGACATACAACCCGGAAGATAAGGCAGATTCGACTCGGAATCATTCTGGAAAATGTTTGAATGCTTTGGCAGGTGTGCTACCTGAATTGATCGGCGGTTCCGCTGACTTGGCATCTTCTAACATGACTTTGCTCAAGGGTGAAAAAGACTTCCAAAAAGGTCAGTACGAAGGACGTAACCTGCGGTTTGGTGTGCGGGAACACGGCATGGGTGCGATCGCCAACGGTATGCTGTTGCACGGCGGTTTAATTCCTTACTGCGCCACTTTCTTGGTATTTGCTGACTATATGCGGGGAGCAATTCGCCTCTCTGCACTCTCGGAAGCTGGAGTTATTTATGTAATGACTCACGACTCCGTAGCCTTGGGCGAAGACGGCCCCACTCACCAACCCGTGGAAACCATCGCTTCTCTGCGCGTAATTCCCGATTTGTTGGTAATGCGCCCTGCGGACGGTAACGAAACATCCGGCGCTTACAAAGTGGCAGTTGAAAGCCGCACTCGCCCAACTTTAATGGCTCTGTCGCGCCAAAATCTGCCCAACTTGGCCGGAAGCTCGATCGAAGGAACAGCCAAAGGCGCTTACATTTTGTCCGACGACGGTGGCACTCCCGACATCATTTTAATCGGCACCGGCGGCGAAACATACCTCTGCGTTGATGCTGCTGAAAAATTGCGCGCCGCAGGTAATAAAGTGCGCGTAGTTTCGATGCCTTGCTGGGAATTGTTCGACTTACAAGATGCCGCTTACCGCGAATCTGTACTGCCGAAAGCTGTTACTAAACGGTTGGCAGTTGAAGCAGCTTGTAGCTTCGGGTGGGGACGTTATTTGGGTTCCGAAGGCGACAGCATCAGCATCGACACATTCGGCGCTTCTGCACCGGGACCAGTTGCTTTAGAAAAGTTTGGCTACACCGTTGATAATGTGGTAGCTAAGGCTCAGGCGCTGTTGGGTTAATAGCAGCAGCATAATTTTTGGTGGGGCGGGCTTCTGGCTCGCCCCATTTTTTATAGAAGAAGGAAGAAGTTCGGCAACGGATTCTGTAACTGATGTAACAGATCTCACAGAGGGATGGAAGAAGGCTTTAGTTATCTAGGAGAGAAGGCTTTAGTTATCTAGAAGATAAGGAAGAAGGAAGGAAAAGCTAAAATCTAAAATCTAAAATCGGAATATTGGGTTTCACTTCGTTCTACCCAACCTAGAGTTCGCTACAGCTCGCGAATCATTGAGAATTGCTATATTAAGAATTACGGAAGAAAAACCAGTTTCTACGACAATATTCGGTTTGGCAACGAGGCATCTAACCAGAAACCGGGTTTTTAGCCCCCGGTGCGTTCAAGACTGTATATTTCAAAAATTTGAGATAGGTTATAAGTCATTGGGTTAAATTAGCAATTACCAATTCCCGCTTACCAATTCCCGCTTACCAATTACCAATTACCAATTACCAATTCTCGATTACCCATTCCATTTATGATGATTTGGAAATTTTTAAATCACCTGTTATTCACCGGAAATTATATTCCTCAAGGCTACTGTTACCTTTGGCAGCGAGAGCTAGTCGCGCTCCACATAGTGTCAGACTCTATAATTGCCCTGGCCTACTATTCAATACCGCTATCCCTAATTTATTTTATCGGTCAGCGAAAAGACTTGCCCTTCCGCAACATCTTTTGGTTGCTTGCAGCCTTTATTATCTCTTGCGGCACTACTCATATAATGGAAGTCTGGACGCTTTGGCATCCTGTTTATTGGATTTCTGGCAGTCTGAAAATTATTACAGCCGCGATTTCTGCTTACACCGCTTTTGCATTAATTCCTTTAGTTCCCCAAGCATTAACTCTCCTCAGTCCAACTCAATTAGGGATGATCGATCTAATACTGCAAAAAGAAATCATTGAGCGCCGAGAAACGGAAGCTCGCTATCAAACTTTAACTGAAGCTTCGCCGGTGGGAATATTTTATGCAGATGCTGTAGGAGACTGCTTGTATGTCAACGAGCGCTGGTGTCAAATTTCGGGAATTACCTGCAATGAAGCTTTGGGCAAAGGGTGGTTGCAAGGCATTCATCCAGACGACCGCGATCGGGTTTTTACTGAATGGTATAGCGCCGCCCAGGAGAAATTGCCGTTTAAATCTGAGTACCGCTTTCAAGGCATTAATCAAACTCAAATCAGTTGGGTATTCGGCCAAGCTGTCGGTCAAATCGGAGAAAATGGGGAGGTTAAAAGTTATGTGTGTACTATTACTGATATTACAGAACGCAAGCAGGTAGAAGAGGAAAATCGACTGCTCAATGAAACTCTGGAGCATCGAGTTGCTGAGCGCACTGCTCAAATCGAAATTTCTAATCACAAATTGCAAAAAGAAATAGCCTACCGCGAAAAAATAGCGATCACTTTGTTGGAATTGACGCAACTGCAAAATGCAATTCTTAATAGCGCTAACTACACAATTATTTCTACAGAACCCGACGGTACAATTAAAACATTTAATCGGGCGGCAGAGCAACTTTTAGGTTATTCGCTAGAAGAAGTGGTGGGGAAAGTCACGGTAGAAATAATTCACGATCCTCTGGAGGTCGCTAAAAGAGCTGAAGTTCTTTCTCAAGAATTAGGAGTGAAAATAGAGCCGGGAATGGAAGCCTTTGTTGCCTTGCCGCGCCGGAAAATCGCTGACGAAAATGAATGGACTTACATTCGCAAAGATGGTTCGCGGTTTCCGGTACTGCTGTCGGTGACTGCCTTATTTGACAGTAACGGAAATATTAACGGTTTTTTGGGTATCGGTCAGGATATTAGCGATCGCAAACAAGCTGAAAAAGAGCTGCGCGACCTCACTAATGCCATGCAAAATGCGGTGGAAGGCATTTCGCTGCTGGACATTGAGGGACGCTACGTGAAGGTTAACCGAGCTTACGCTCATAAATGCGGTTACGAACCGGAACAAATGCTTGGCATGGAATGGCAGCCCACCGTACATCCGAGCGATCTTGAGATGATGGTCTCAGCTTATCAGGAAATGCTAATTTCTGGCAAAGTAGAAGTTGAAGCTAGGGGCGTTCGGAAAAATGGGTCGTTTTTTTACAAGCAATTAACGATGGTAAAAGCTTGCGACGCACAAGGGATATTTAACGGTCACCACTGTTTTATGAAAGATATTACCGAGCGCAAACTAACTGAAACAGCTTTGCAGGAAAGCGAATTCAAGTACAGGCAAATCGTTGAATTAGCAGAAGAAGGTATTTGGGTAATTGACAGCAATGGCCTCACGAATTACGTGAACCACGCAATGGCGCGAATGCTCGGCTATAGTGAATTAGAAATGTTCGGGCGGTCGCTTTTTGATTTCATGGACGAACAGGAAAAACGACAAGCTCTTGATAATTTCGAGCAGCGCAAGCAAGGTATTGGTGAACAACACGAATTTAAATTCAAAACTAAGGACGGCAAAGATATTTGGACTGATATGTCTACCAGTCCCGTCATGGACTCTCAGGGTAATCTGCTATCTTGTTGCGCCTTGGTTTACAACATTACAGGCCGCAAAGAAGCAGAGCAGCAAATGCTGCAACTTACAGAAGATTTGAAGCGTTCCAACGAGGAATTAGAACAATTTGCTTATGTAGCTTCCCACGATTTGCAAGAACCGCTCCGAGCCGTTACCAGTTACACTCAATTGCTGGCCCAGCGCTATCAAGGAAATTTGGACGATCGCGCAGATAAGTATATTAATTATATTGTCGATGGCGCCACCAGAATGCAGCAGTTAATTAACGATTTGTTGGCGTATTCGCGCCTGGGAACGAGGGGTCAGGAGTTTGAGCCGGCCGACTGCAAGGCTGCTGTGCAGCAAAGTTTGTGTAATTTGCAAATTGCGATCGCCGAAAAGAAAGCTGTCATCACCTGCGACGCGATGCCAACCGTGATGGCGGATGAATTTCAACTGGTGCAATTATTTCAAAATTTGATTGCTAACAGCATCAAATTTTGCCGCCAAGATATCCCGTTGATTCATATCGCTGCCTGCAGGCAAGAGAGCGAATGGGTGTTCAGCGTCCGGGATAACGGCATTGGCATCGATCCGGAGTATGCCGATCGCATTTTTATCATTTTTGCGCGCCTGCACTCCCGCCGCGAATATTCCGGTACTGGCATAGGTTTGGCGATGTGCAAGCGAATTGTTGAACGCCACGCCGGGCGCATCTGGGTGGAATCTCAGGAGGGAAAAGGAGCGACTTTTTACTTCACTATTCCTATAATTAGTACCTGAAGCCTCAAAATTCAATTTTTTTTATAATCAATAAGGATACGCCGATTATGAGCGATCGAACCACTGTTAGACCTATAGAGATTCTGCTGATTGAGGATTCTCCCAGCGATGCCGATTTGGCAAGAGAAGCTCTCGGTCACGGTAAAATATTGAATAACTTGCATTTTGTGGAGGATGGAGTCGAAGCAATGAAGTTTTTGCGCAGGAAAGAACCCTATCTCAGGGTACCGCGTCCCGACTTAATTTTGCTTGATTTGAATTTGCCCAAAAAAAGTGGCGTAGAAGTGCTAACAGAAATTAAGACAGACCAAAGTTTAAAACTAATTCCAGTAGTGATTCTCAGCACTTCAGCCGCCCAAGAGGACATTATCAAGTCCTACTCGCTGCACGCCAACTGTTACATTACCAAGCCCGTAGATTTCGTACAATTTACTAAGGTAATCAGGTTAATTGAGGAATTCTGGCTCGCCGTCGTCCAACTTCCTGTAAATTAAACGAACAGATACTTTGCCGATCGGCGATATAATTTTTTTTAAACCTCTTGACATTCGGCTGGTAGAAGATTAATTAGCCCAGCGATGCTGATACCAGTAAAAAAAAAGATGCAACTGTAAGCCCGTGATTCAAACCGCAATAGTCATCACTCATTTCCCAATCTAAAATCCTTGGACTGAGCAATCACGCTCAAGTTTAAAATATCAAATTTCAAAGGGTATGACTTGGTTTTACAAAGTCTGGCGTAAAGCCAATTTTTGAACAAATTGCACAAGAAGGGAAGATGGGTGTCAGAAATTAATTTTTTGAAGCAAGAAGGTTTGTATGTGGAGGTACCCCCTCCAAATTTAATTCTGCTTGACTTTAATTTGCCTAGAAAACTGGTTGAGAAGTGTTGGCAGAAATTAACTCAGCACCCAAGTTAAAAATGATTCCGGTGGTAATTATGACAACCTCAGCAGCAGATGAAGAGATTCTCAAGTCTTATGCCCTGTCAGCCCGGTGCTACATTGCTAAGCCTGTCAATTTTAGTCAAGTCGCTAAGCTGGTAAGATGGATTGAGGATTGGTGGCCGGTGGTGACAGTTCCCAAATAATAATTTTCAAGTTGAAAATGGTAAGGGAAAGCAAAAAAGTTTAACCTGAGATGGGTAGAGTAAAAATTTTACAGTCAAAAACGTCTAAGCTATGTGGATTAAGATTCTGTTAGTAGAAGACAATCCGGCTGATGCTGATTTGCTTGCAGAACTGTTAGAAGTATCTGTGGGCGTCCAGTGGGAACTGGTGTCTGTTGAGTTCCTGCATGAGGCGATCGCACAACTGTGTATACAACCCTTTGATGTAGTTTTGCTCGACCTTTCTTTGCCGGACAGCCGCGGTTTGGAAACGCTAACTCGCCTCCGAGAAGTTGCCCCGGATACGGCAATGGTGGTAATGACAGGCTTGGACGATGAGGCGATCGCACTTGAATCAGTTCGCTTGGGAGCTCAAGATTACATTGTTAAAGGTCAAATTACTACTCAATTATTAGTGCGGACGATCCGCTACGCGATCGAACGATCTCAAACATTTCAAATGCTGCGGGAAAGCGAACGGCGTTTTCGGGCAATTTTTGACTCTTCGTTTCAGCTAACAAAGCTGCTGACTCCCGAAGGAATCGTGCTGGAAGTGAACGAGACAGCCCTCGATTTTGCCGGATTGCGATCGGAGGATATTGTGGGCCGGCCGATTTGGGAAATGGCGATTTGGGCTCAGTCGCTAGAGGTTTGCGAACAATTGCAATGGGCGATCGGCAAAGCAAGCCGCGGCGAGTTTTTCCGCAGCGAAATCGACTTTTTAGCAAAAAGTGGCCAAATTGTGACAGTTGATTTCTCACTGAAACCTGTAAAAAATGAGACAGGACAAGTTTTGCTGCTGATTGCTGAAGCCCGCGACATTAGCGATCGCAAACGAGCAGAAGCCGAAATCCTCAAAACACTCGCACGAGAAAAAGAACTTTCAGAACTGCGAGCTAAATTTGTCACAATGGTTTCCCACGAGTTCCGCACCCCCTTGACAACCATTCAATTTTCTGCTGGATTGCTGCAAGATTATAGTTCTCAGTGGTCAGAAGATAAAAAATCTACTCATTTTGTGCGGATTCAGTTAGCCATTAAACGCATGACAGAGTTATTAGAAGATATTCTCGTAATTGGCAAAATAGAAGCAAATACCTTGCAGTTTCAACCTGTTTCCTTAAACCTCGAAAAATTTTGCCGTCAACTCGTAGAAGAGCAGCAGCTCAACGACAGCAACCAACACCCGATCGTCTTTCAACATGAAGGCGGAAACTGCGACGCTCAAATGGATGAAAAACTGCTGCAGCAAATGTTGGGGAACGTCCTCTCCAATGCCCTCAAATATTCTCCTGCCGGCAGTACAGTTTCCTTGCACCTCAACTGTAAAAACAAAGAAGCTGTTTTTCAAGTTCAAGACCGGGGTATCGGGATTCCTCAAGCCGATCTAGAGCGGATCTTAGAAACTTTTTACCGATCTACAAATGTCGGGATTATTTCGGGAACAGGGCTCGGTTTAGCAATTGTGAAAAGGGCTGTGGAGCTTCACGGCGGCAAACTCGCGATCGACAGTCAAGAAGGAAAAGGCACAACTTTCACTATTACCTTGCCTTTAATTTGCGCTAGCATATAACAACTGAATTATAGAAGAAGGCAGAAGGAAGTTCGGCAACAGATTCGCTTTCTTCAGATGTAACGGATATAACGGAGGTCAGGAATAAGGCTTTAGTTATCTAGGATAGAAGAAGGCTTTAGTTATCTAGGATAGAAGGAAAAAGCAATCGACCGCATGGGGAAAGGGTCATTAAGAACGTCCTAAGCGTGTTGGCGGTTCCTATATAAACTAAAAAGATCCACAGCTTAAGGCTCAATCAAGTCCATACACATACAAATTTGTCAAGTGTCTGAACGCAGATTTTTTCAACGAACTACTAACTAAAAGGAGCAATAACCGTGGCAAAAATTTTGGTAATTGAAGACGAAGAATCGATTAGAGAAAATATTTTAGACTTGCTGGAAGCCGAGAATTTTGAAGGAATTGGAGCGATTAACGGCAAACTCGGCATCAAACTGGCGATCGAACAAATCCCAGATTTAATTTTGTGCGACATGATGATGCCGGAAGTTGACGGTCACGGCGTCCTCAAAGCTTTGCGATCCGAACCCCTGACTGCCACAATTCCGTTTATTTTTCTCACAGCCAAAGCCGATAAAAGTGACGTTCGCACGGGCATGGAACTGGGAGCAGACGATTACATTACTAAGCCTTGTACGCCGCAAGAACTGCTAAAAGCCATTGCTATTCGGCTTGAAAAACAGAAAACAATTAGCAGGCAATCTCAAAAAACGCTAGACGAATTGCGCACCAATATTAGTATGTCGCTTCCCCATGAATTGCGGACTCCTTTGAATGCCATTCTGGGTTTTTCCGAGCTAATTCTGTCAGAATATCAGGTCTTAGAGGAATCAGATATCTTAGAGATGATCGGTCAAATTCAAACTTCCGGTCATCGCTTGTACAGGCTGATTCAGAACTTTTTGCTGTATGCAGAACTGGAGATAGCAGCCACAAATCCCGAACTGCTCAAGGAGATGCGCAATAGCGAATTTAGCTGCGTAAAATCTTTGCTGACTCAAAAAGCGCGGCAGCAAGCCAAAAACGCGAATAGAACAGACGATTTACAATTAAACTTACACGATTATTCGGTCGCTATTGATTCTGTGAAACTAGCAAAAATTGTTGAGGAACTATTGGACAATGCCTTCAAATTTTCTTTAGCAGGAACGCCAGTCTTCTTAAGCACTTTGGTGGAAAATCAGACTTTTATTCTGTCTGTAAAAGACCAAGGCCGCGGCATGACTGCCGATCAGATTGCACAGCTAGAAGCTTACAGGCAGTTCGATCGCAAACTTTACCAACAAGCAGGTTTGGGATTGGGCCTAGCTATCGTTCAACGCCTGGCAGAATTGCACGGAGGAGAATTTAAAATAAAAAGTTTGCCGCAGCAAGAAACAATAGTTTGCGTTTCCCTGCCTGTCTAAACAATGATTTTACCAGTTTCAAAAAAGAATGCAACTGTAGGCAAACTCCAAACGCTTATCGAATAAGCCATTCCCAATTCTAAAATATAATATTTAAAATCTAAAATCTAAAATGGTATTATGCAGGAGCGATCGCCCCTTTCATACACCGCTGCATATAAATTTGAGCTACCTTATCATTAGGGTTGATTTGCAAGCACGCCGAAAACAATCTTATAGCTTCGACACACCTGTCACTATTGTAGAGTACCAAAGCGTGCTCAAAGATTGTCTTGGTCTCTAACTTTTTCTGTCGTAACTCTGGCGGGTCGGCCGCAAATACTTCATAAACTGTTACCATCCGCGATTTGCCTTTAACTGCTACGCGATCGATCAACCTCAAATCATAAATATAGTTCAACTGTATAAAAGTATTGTGAGTAATTAACATCGAAACTCCATACTCTTTCGTCAAAGTTTCCACGCGAAAGGCTAAGTTTACCGCATCGCTAATCACCGTGCTGTCCATCCGACTTTGGCCGCCAACCGTGCCTAACATTAAAGAACCCGTATTGATTCCAATGCCAATTTGCAGTGGCGGGCAATCGGGTCGATTGCGGCTAATATTATACTCGTTAAGCTGTTCTAGCATAGCAATTCCAGCTTTCACAGCATGGTCCGCACTGCCCTCAAACAGCGCCATAATCCCATCGCCAATGTATTTATCAATAAAACCCAAATTGTCAGTAATTGCCGGTTCCATCCGCGACAAATAAGCATTAATAAATTTAAAATTTTCTTCGGGATTCATTGTTTCAGAAAGAGAAGTGAAATCGCGAATATCTGAAAACAGCACGGACATTTCTTTCTGTACCTGATCGCCTAATTTTACCTCCAGAATACTTTCATATCCCAGAAAGTGGAGAAATTCGTGCGGCACAAACCGCCCGTAAGCATCTGTTAATTTTTCTTCCGCTGCTAAAGCTTTTTCCAACTCCTCTGTGAATTGGCGGCGCTCGGTTTCTACCTTTTGACGCTCTGTGATGTCTTGAAAAGCCGCGAGCGCGTAAACTATGTTTTTTCGTTCGTCGTAGATTGGAGTCGCCCAAAGCTCGATCGGCACAATCCGATCCGACCCATGAATTTCTATATCGTCCATACGCACAAATTCTCCCCGCAACGCCCGAATAATCGGTTGGCGATCGATCGGATACAATTGATTAGTTCCAGGGTCGTAAAAATGATAAGCTTCAGAAAATTTGTCAGTACCCCCATCAGAAATTAAACTTTGGGCTAGTATCCTTTCGCCCCAAGAATTCAGGTAAAAAGGTTTACCCTTACCATCCACAACAAATATTCCCACCGGCATCGCTTCCAGCAATTGAGTCAATCGGCTTTCGCTTTCTGACAGTGCCTCATTTAACTTTTCTTTTGCTGCCAAGGCTTTTTCTAAATCATTAGTAAACCTGATTCGTTCCAATGCCACCTGTCTTTGCAAACTAATATCTTTAGCAAAACCCTGATAGTAAAGCACTTCACCGTTAGCATCATAAACTGTGCGTGCATACTCAGAAATCCATATAATGCTGCCATCTCGACAGTAAACCTGAGACTCAAACTCAGACAGAGTACCGTGCTGTTTCATCAGCGCCAGAAACTCTTGACGGCGGTTCGGTTCCACGTACAATTGCTGCTGAATATCATTAAAACTTTCTATCAATTCTGACGCGGAATCGTAGCCGAAAATTTCCGCAAGAGCAGGATTCCCACTGATAAAATGTCCGTCCGGCGCAGTCTGAAAAATACCTTCTAGAGCATTTTCAAATATCCCGCGATACTTCTCTTCAGCTTCAATTAGTGCAGCTTCAGCTTTCTTGCGTTCAGTTATGTCACTAAAAGCAATAATCGCATAGGAAATGTCGCCTGTAGAATCATAAATGGGAGTCGCCCAACTCTCTATAGGAATAATCTTATTACCTGTACGAATTTCTACACCCTCAGTCCGTACATTTTCGCCCCGCAGCGCCCGCATAATCGGCAGTTCTTCTACAGCGCATCTCTGATTAGTTCCAGCTTTATAAAATTGATAAATTTCCGCTTGTTGCTCCGAATTAGTATGCGGCACAGTACCTTTGCCAAATACATCCCGCGCTTTATGATTAGCGAAGAAAGATTGCCCGTTCGCATCAAGTACACACACGCCCAAGGGCATAGCTTCTAAATATTGCGTCAAACGACTTTCGTTTTCGTGGAGTTCGGCAATCAGCATCGCTTGCTTGCGATTTAATTTTTCCAACTCCTGATTCATCTCCTGAAGTTCTCTTTGTTTTTCAGCTAATTGTTTATCTTGAAAATATCTATATATTGCCTCCGTAACAGTTAATATTAAGTCATCTGATTGCCAAGGCTTAGGTATGTATCGGTACAATTTAGCATAGTTAATAGCATTGGCTACCGCCTCCAAATCAGCCTGCCCGGTCAGCATAATCTTGAGAGAGTTCGGCGAGATAGCATGAACGCTCCTTAAGAACTCGTCTCCTTTCATATTAGGCATGATATGATCGGAAATAACCAAAGGAACTTCATACTGTCCTGCTAAAAGTTCTGAGAGCAACTCTAAAGCTTCTTCGCCGCTTTGGGCTGTTTCAATTAAATATTTATCTTTAAAGGCTTTTAGCAGGTCTATTTCGAGACTATCGAGTATGGTCTGATCATCATCGACACAAATAATGACTGGTTTTTTCATAAAATTGCTACACCAGACTTAATGGCTTCAATTAATTCTTGACTTTGCCAAGGTTTTTGTATAAAAGCATGAAGATTGGCTTGAACTTTTGTTCGTTCGATTGCTTCTTTATCTGCTTGTCCCGTCAGCATCACTGTCACAATTTGCGGATATTTTTGATGAATTTTAATCAGCAACTCATCTCCTTTCATTCCGGGCATCAACCAATCAGAGACAATCACTAAAATCTTAACCTCAGCTTCAGATAGCTCTTCAATAATCTCTAGGGCTTCGGCACCACTTTCAGCAAATTCCCAAAGATATTTACCGTTAAAAGCCTGTTGCAGTTCAATTTCCAGACTTTCCAACACCCCTACTTCATCGTCAACACACAAAATTGCTGGTTTAGACATCGCTAGTTTCCTTCTTTAGTGGGGCAGGGTCAACCCCTATGGATAAGCACACCGTTTTCCAAATTCTACATTCTGCGCGGTTAGACTGCAAATTTTTAGCCCCCGACTTCAGTCTGCGGCGCTTTACCTACTCAGTTAAATTAATTGGCAAAGACACTGTAAATGCAGTTTTACCGGGCACAGACTCCACATCTATTTTACCCTGATGTTTTTCAATTATTTTTTTGACAATATCCAACCCCAACCCGCTGCCTTCTCCCGCAGGTTTCGTAGTAAAAAACGGCTCAAAAATTTTCATAAAAATCTCCGGTTGAATCCCCTTACCGCTGTCAGTAATTTTTACCATGATGCTGGTATCTTGCTGTCCCGCGTCAATTGTTAAAGTTCCTTGATTGTCCATCGCTTGTAAGGCATTGTGAATTAAATTTGTCCAAACTTGATTTAGTTCGTCGGGATAGCACAGTACCGCAGGCAATTGAGATTGATAGTTTCTGACGACTTCCACACCCTGCTTAATCTGGTTCTGATAAAGAGTTAATACAGTTTCAATTCCCTCGGTAATATTTACCTGTATTTTTTCCCCATTTACATCGTAACGCGCATAATTTTTCAGGGCAAAGACGACTTTTGCAGCGCGTTCAGTAGCGGTAGCGATGGTTCGGGCGCTTCGGTGAATGCTAGCAAAGTCGTAGGCTGTTTTTATAATATTTTCGCTGTCAGGGTCTTTGAGCAACGGCAAGAATTCTTGCAGGTTTCCCTGCAATCCGATATTGACTAAAATGCTAGCAAGGCTGTCAGCATTGTCAATCCCTTCCGACTCTAGTTGCTGCTTCACGGCTTTTTTAAATCCACGTTTCTCTCGCGTAGATAAAGAGTAAGTTTGTTGGCTGGAACTGTACATCAAACTCACGAAATCGTGCTGGCGTTCGGTTGACAGTTCTTTAAAAAAAACTGGCAAACTTTCGAGATTGTTATCCAAAAAGCTGGTAATATTTCCAATAGACGATCGAATCGCCCCCAGCGGCGTATTAATTTCGTGAGCAATGCCCGCAATCAGTTGCCCTAAGGCGGCCAGTTTTTCCGATTGCACTAATTGATTCTGAGTAGCTTGCAGTTGCTCTAAAGTGACTGTCAGTTCATCGTTTTTCTGTTGGAGCTTTTTTTGCAACTGGCACATTGCTAAGTGGGTTTCTACCCTAACTAGAACCTCTTCCACCTGAAAGGGCTTGGTAATATAATCTACCCCGCCCACCGCAAAGGCTTTGACCTTATCCAGTACGTCATTAATCGCGCTAATAAAAATCACCGGAATGTTGCGAGTGCGTTCATCAGCTTTGATTTTTTCGCAAACTTCATACCCATTCATTTCGGGCATCATAATATCCAGCAAAATCAAATCGGGAGGCATACCTTTTGCCGCCGAAAGCGCTAACTCGCCGCTAGGTACAGGACGGACTTTATAGCCCTTGCCCTTCAAAATTCCGGCTAGCAGCCGCAAATTAGCTGGGGTGTCGTCCACTACTAAAATATTACCGCGATCGGTGCTAGGAAAATCGTTATTCATGTGATATTGCTTGAGATATTAACTTTAAAATTTTGTCGTACTCGAAATTTTCCATACAATTCGCGATCGCACCAGCCGTTACTGCATCCTTTAATCGAATCTGCTCAATCGAGCTATCAATAGAACCCATATCTGCATTCAGTATCGCCAGCTTTAAATCAGCTACCAGCGACTCAGGCAATTTCACAAAATCAGCCGCAGTCATTGGACGATCGCCTTCTTTGATTGCCAATAAATTAGCTTGACCTGGATCTTCATAAAGATAGCGCACTCCGATCTGTTTGTGCATAGCATCAAAAATATCCGCTTCCCGAAAAGGTTTCCGCATAAAAGCATCGCATCCCGCCGACAAGATAACTGCCCGTTCTTCCTCCAAAACGCTCGCTGTCAGCGCAATAATCGCAGTAGCTTGACCTTTAATAGTGCTTTTAATGTATTGCGTCGCTTCGTAGCCCTCCATCACGGGCATTCTCATGTCCATCCAAATTAAATGCGGTTCCCAACTGTCCCAAATCTCAATAGCTTCTTGACCGTTAGTAGCTTCTTTCAGTTCAAAACCTAGAGGATTGAGCATTTTAACTAACAGTTGGCGGTTGAGCGGTTTATCGTCTACTATCAAAATTCGATAGGTGTGTTGGTTGGGTGCCAGTGCAATAACACTCCGGGTCGGTTTTCGGATTTCAATATCAGCAGCATCGACCGCAATAACTTGAATGTCAAACTTGAAATTAGTTCCCTTGCCAACAGCAGAACAGACGCTCATTTCGCCGCCCATTAATTCCACAAACTTGCGACTGATGGGCAATCCCAAGCCTGTACCTTCTTGCGAATCTTTGCCTGTCTTGGTTTGGACGAAAGCTTCAAAAAGATCGTCTAATTCATTGGTAGCAATACCGGGACCAGTATCTTCGACTTCAAAATGGAGGAAGAAGGAAGAGGCAGAAGCTGTCTCGTCATTTTTTGTTGCAAAAATCGCGTTTTTAGATTTACTTTGCGATATTTCCAGATTATTAATGGCGGAACCTTCTGTATTCGTTAATTCTTCGGAGAGATAAACTCTTGCCCCTTCTGCCTGTTGATTTCTGCCTGATGACTGCTTGCTAACTCTAACCGATACACCGCCATTATCGGTAAATTTAATAGCGTTATTGAGCAGATTAATTAAGATTTGCCGCAATTTTAAATCGTCAGTTTCTACGTATTGTGGCACGTTTTGGCTGCGCTCAAAAACTAACTGCAAGTGCTTGTCATCTGCTTTGAGTTGAAACATATCTTCCAAGTCGTTTAGCAGGCGATAGAGGTCGAATTTTTGGGGATTGAGGGTGGTGCGCCCCGATTCAATTTTAGATAAATCGAGCACGTTATTAATCAGGGTGAGCAGGTGTTCTCCGCTGCTGCTAATTATGCTAATATTTTCTTGATGTTCTGGGGATAGAGTTTGGCTGCGAGTCATCAGTTGGGAAAAGCCGAGAATTGCATTGAGAGGCGATCGCAATTCGTGGCTCATGTTAGCCAGAAAGGTACTTTTAGCTTGATTCGCTACTTCCGCTTTGTCTTTAGCTACAGCCAATTCTGCCGTCCGCTCTTGCACTCGCTGCTCTAAAGTTTCAAAAGATTGTTGCAGTTGTTGAGCCATGCTGTTAAATGACTTGGCTAATTCCCCCAATTCGTCGGAGCGTTCGCTTTGTACTGTTTTGTCCCATTCACCTTTAGCAATATTTTTGGCTGCTGTATTTAAGCGCAAAATAGGATTTGTCACCCACCGAGAAGTCTGAATGCCGATCGCCACAGCTACTCCTAAAGCTGCCAAACAAAGCAAAACCGCTGTGCGGGTATTGGCATCGATTTCTTTGGTGAAATCGGCCTCGGGAACAACTACGACAATCAGCCAGTCTAAACCTTTGCCGTCTTGGAACGGCAGGACTTTTAAAAAGTGTCGCTTGTCATCTATTTCAAAGCTCAATAACTCATATTTTTTAATTTTGTCTAAATTTTGAAACTGTGCAGTCAAATATTTAGCTGTCGCTTGAGTAATAGGGTTGCTGCTTTCTTCCACTTTAAACAATTGTCTTTCATTACCTTGGGTGCGAAACGGTTTTTCGGTGGTGGAAGTTGCTAACAAAGTACCCTGGCGATCCATAATAAATGTTTGAGCGGATTTGCTAACTTTAAGACTGTTGAGAAATCTTCCAATATGGTCTAGACGCAAAGCAGCAAATAATACTCCTTCTAGCTGATTTTTGTCGCTGTATACGGGTTGGATAGCGCTGATAATTAACGTCGGCTCTAGTAAGGAAACATAAACTGAACTCCAAGTTAGCTTTCCGGCTTTTACGGCACTTTTGTACGCAGTATTTTGCCGATTATCAAAGTTTTTGACAACGGTGACCACTGTAGTGCGATCGCCTCGCTCATTTGTATTGTAAGAATAAAAATTTAACCCAGTAGATGGGTCTATCACATTCATCGTTCGGGAGCCGTTAGAAAGTTGTTCGCCGCATCTATAATCTCCCTTTTCGTTGCCAACCGAGGTAAAATTGATATAGGGATATAATTGTACTTGCCGCCAAAGATATTTCTCCCAAGCTGATAAGTTTTCCATCTTTAACAGCCCGAGTTTGACAGCATCCAGCTTGGTTTGATTGATTTGATGGGGAGTTGTCAGGTAAACTTGCAGGTTTTGCTCGACACGCAAACTCACCTCGCTCATTAACTGACTGGCAAGGTTATTAACTGCTTTTTGTCCGTTTCTAAAAGACAGATATCCTACGAGTCCCACGGCTCCCACGATTTGCAGTACAAATGGAACTATGAGAACAGTTCGCAGCGGTAATTTGTCTAAAAGTTTAGAAACCATAAGATTGAGAGGTTTGGTGAACTTAGTCTAGAACCGTCCTTGCACAGCCTGTCTTAACAGCAGCGCCATTTACTGCCGGCTAGCTAGAGGGAATTGATGCGGGCTATTTTAGCTGTGGTAGATGCTCGACCCCGATCGAATGTGAACCTAATGTTTGCTAGATTAAAGTCTCTTATTTTACCCATTGTCGTATTCTTGCGATCATTTCGTTAGAATTTGCAGTCTCTGGCTTCGAGAACTGCCTGATACCCGATCGCGCGGGCGAGTTGAACCCTGATGGGTCAAGCGGTTTGGAGGCAGACCAGGAAATTTGCGATCGGCACTCGCCATTTTCCGCAAGACGTGTTATACTCAAAAAAGTCGAGGGCACGTAGCTCAGTGGATAGAGCATCAGGTTCCGGTCCTGAGGGTCGGGGGTTCAAATCCCTCCGTGCTCATTTAAATTTATAGAATGACTGACTTTGAGAGACAGGAGACAAGTTTTTGTCCTCGGTCTCAATTATTTTTATTTAAGCGTCAGTGTCAAAAATCGAATCGCCCCTGTAGTCACAGATCCCGGACTGATTGCGCCCCTGTTGCTTGGCCCGGTAGAGTGCACGATCTGCCAGCGCAATCAAGTCAGCCGATGATAATTCCGAAATCGGAATTAAGTTGGCGATACCCATACTAATAGTAACTACATCGCTCACATCAGAGGTTTTGTGAGGAATATTTAAAGCTTGAATAGCAGCGTGAATCCGTTGGGCCACCGAACTCGCTCCTTCAATATCAGTATTAGGCAAAATGATACCAAATTCTTCCCCGCCGTAACGCGCCACCAAATCCGCCGGACGGTACACCACCTCTTGCACAGTCTGAGCAAGTTTGAACAGACAATTATCCCCCATTTGATGGCCGTAGCAATCATTATAACGTTTGAAATAATCGACATCAAACAACAAAAGAGAAAGAGGTTTTTGTTCCCGGTATAGCCGCTGCCATTCCTGCTCTAAGCGGTCATTAAAACAGCGGCGATTAGCAATTTGAGTCAACCCATCAATATTGACCACTTGTTCTAAGAGGCGAGTAGCGCGGGCTAGTTCTTCGTTAGAGAGTGCAAGTTGTTGATTAATTTCTCTCATTCGCGCTTGGGCCTGCTGCCTTTCTGCCAATTCCTTCTGTAATTTCTGGAAAATATCCGCTTGTTTAATGGCGATCGCTAACTGATTAGCTATCTGTTTAACAAGGTCTATTTCAAATTCTTCCCATTGCCGAGGAGCAGAACATTGGTGGATACATAGCAACCCCCACAAATCTTGCCCATTGAGCAACGGCGCCACTAAATTAGCCCGAACCGGAAATTGTTTCCAAAGAGCGCGACAACAGTGTTGAAGGTCAATTTTATTGAGATCTTCTACTACCTGCATTTTACCCTCTTGGTAGGAATCAGGGTATTGTTCATTACAATAAGGGTCGTTAAATTGATTTCTGCTTACCAATTTACATCCTTCGCCTACCGATTCTGAAACAAACTCACCATATTCAAAATTACTGTCAGGATAGAACTTAAATATGCCGACGCGCTCGGCCTCAAGAAACAGGCGAATCTCCTGCGAAGCAATCTCAAAAATTGTAGACAAATCAAGAGATTGACGGATGTGTTGAGTAATTTCTTGAAGTAATATCGCTTTGTCGTACTGGTGTCGCAGAGCGATTTCCGCTTGCTTTTGGGCGAGAATAGCTGCCTCTGCTGCTTTTTTTGCTTTAATAATTTCACCTTCGTAGTGAATACGCTGGCGGATACAGATCAAGATGCAATCGTTGACGAAGTTTCCTCCGTTCTCCCGACGCACAGCGTTGATCAGCATGGGTATATCAATACCCTGCTTTGACCTTAATGAGAAGTAAATTTCCTCTACTTTACCGTGGAGCTTCAAGAGAGGGAAGAAATGGGTTTGAAAGAAAATCCGGCTGCCGATCGGCAGAATGGATTCCATCTTCTGTCCCCGCAGTTCATCGCTTTCGTGCCCGAGTAATTTCAGTAATGTGGCGTTGACCATTACGATCGTACCATCGTCAGCAAACGAGAGGAATCCACAGGGGGAGGTGTTGAGTAGCTCGTCTATCTGGTAGGTCATGTTTGCCATACAACTCAGGTAGTATGAGGGACACTCAAATACTCCTTAATCATGTCGATCGTCTCTTGTGGATGACTCATGTGCGGGGAATGTCCCGTAGCTTTCATCAGCCGTAGCGTACTTTTAGGCAGGTGGCGGTGGAGGTAATGTCCTACGTCGGTGGGAGCGATCACGTCATCCGCACATTGCAATATCAGTGAAGGTACTGACACATTGGGTAAATCACTGCGATTGTCAGAGTAAAAAGTCACCTCGGCAAAGCGATTGGCAATCACCGGATCTGTGGAGCAAAAACTTGCCTCAAGCTCTTCACTTAACTCAGGACGATCCTGATTTTGCATCACCATTGGTGCCATCAAGCTTGCCCAACCCATGTAATTTTTCTCCATGATATCGAGGAGATCTTCAATATCTTTGCGGTCAAACCCTCCGTTATAATTTGGTAATTCATTGATGTAGCAGGGTGAAGACCCTACGAGAATCAGGCGACTAAAGTAATTAGGAGCTTGAATTGATGACAGGATGCCGATCATACTGCTGACAGAATGTCCGACAAAAATCACATCAGTCAAGGCAAATTCTTCACAGATATCGAGGACATCCTGAACATAGCCATTAAGGTCGCTGTACCGTTCATAACTGTAGGCACTAATATCAGACTGTCCCGAACCTACATAATCAAAAAGGATAATTTTGTAGTCCTTCTCGAAGGCCGGTGTTACGAAACGCCACATATTTTGATCGCACCCAAATCCATGAGCAAACATCATGGTCTGGGTGCCTTGTCCAAACACTTTTATATTATTCCGCAGAGAAATATTTTGGGCCATTTGAGCGACATGAGCATTAAATTGATTATAAGACTTTTGCGCGCTTTTATGAGGATTGCTCATCCCAAATAGTGGTAGACAAAAATTCAGGATGTCGAATGAATTGAGTGGCAACCTCAGCACTGACAGGCTGGCTAAACATATAACCCTGCCCGATTTCACAGCCGATCGCTTCTAACTATTGCAATTGGGCTGGGGTTTCAATTCTTCGGCAATTGTGCTCAGGTTTAAGCCATGTGCCATTGCAACTAGGGCTTTGGCAATTCCGCCATCCCTCGGAGGGCTGGCTAAACCGCGCACAAATGAGCGATCGATTTTGAGCGACATCACCGGAAAATTTTTCAGGTTGTTAAAAGCAGCATAGCCAGTCCCAAAATCATCGACATAAATCTCAATACTACGCTGCGATAATTGGCTCAAAACATTGTAGGTAATGTCAAAATTAAGCATCATTGCCGTTTCGGTAATCTCTAGCTCTAAATATTTCGGCTTCATCTCGGTACGCTCAAGAATGCGATCGCTCTTAGCGATTAAAGTCGGTTGGGTGAATTGACGTGCCGACAGATTCACCGCGATATTAGGAAGAATTAGTCCTGCTCTTAGCATCTGCTGATATTGCCAACAAGCTTGCTCTAAAGTCCATTCGCCCAATGGCAAAATCAATCCAGCTTTTTCGGCAATGGGAATAAATCGATCGGGAGGAATCCAACCTTGTTCAGGAGAGTGCCATCGTAGGAGAACTTCAACACCAGCAGGGCTACCTGTTTGCAATAGAGCTGAGGCTGATAATACAGCAAGCATTCGCCTTCCAAGCACAATTCAAGCGATTTTTGCTCGCCTGGGAGCTGGATTCGGGCGAAGGTATTTTTGGTGTGTAAAAACTATAGGTATTGCGTCCCGCTCCCTTAACACGATATAGGGCAATATCTGCGTTTTTGGGCAAGGTATCGAGATTTATTCCATCTTGTGGATGTAGGGAGATGCCAATACTGGTGATGATGTCTAAATAATGATTTTTGAGAATAAAATTAGTTCTAATATTTTTGTAGAGGCAAGTCCCCGTGGTTCCCCTAATCGAGGGGTAGTAGGGATAGGCACGGCACTAAGCTGCTAGGCTAAAAAGATTTTCCGTTATGTTCGAGGGTTCGATGGCGAGAGGTTTTCTGATTTTTGATACGTCATTGAAATATACAATTTAGATTCACAACAGCTTACCCTAGATTTTTAGTACAACCTATTTAGTCGGATTGCTATAGCAGAAGGCAATAAAAGCTCATATTTCAGCCATTAAAAACCTCCCAAACATTGTCGCGGTTGCTATAAATGTTCACAAACTCCTCAAATTAAAAGTAGGTTGGGTTTCCTAGCTCAACCCAACCTACTTTTAATCAAGAATCACTGCTAACTATCAAATATCCTCATCGTCTTGACCTTGCACACCCTGGAGAATCCGCGATAGCTCACTCTTCTCATTAATCGTAATCCGAGTAGGAGAACCGCTGATAATCCGTTCGTAACCACGGAAAGAATCTTTAATTTGCGGCCCTCTTTCAGTAATCGTGTATTCCCGAATTCCTTTATCGTGCCACGAACCGCGCATTTTAAACACATTAATTGCCCGCGACATTTCTCCTCGAATCTCTACATACTGCAGCATGATAATCGTGTCAGTAATCGTAGAAATATGGGAGTCGGTAATCGAATTAGAACCCATAAACTGGTCGCTTGTATTCGTGAAAAAGCCGGTTATTTCTTCCTGCTTCGCAAAACCTGTCACTCCGATCACAAATTGCCTGAAAGCATTATTGCTGACACCCCTAGCTAAGGCCGACAGCGAGTCTATAGCAATTCGAGAAGGTTTGAACTCAGCAATTTCTGATTTAATAGTCTGCAAGTGGTCTTCCAAACCCGCAGATTCCGGGTAAGTGCACAGCAGCTTTAGCAGTCCTTTCTCTTCCATTTCCTCAAAATCAATGCCCCAAGAATAAGCATTGCGGAACAACTGAGCACGCGACTCTTCATAGGCAAACAGCAGCGCCCGATTGCCGTTCATACAAGCATTCTGCAAGAACTTGCTCACCAACAGCGTTTTGCCGGTTCCCGTTGCACCCGTAGCTAAAATAATCGAGTCTTTGAAGAAACCGCCACCGCACATCTCGTCGAGAGTTTTATCCCCGGAAGAAACCCGCACGTTAGAAGACTTTTGAGTTAATCGCATCGCCCCCAATGGGAAAATATTAATTCCGTCATTAGTCATAGTAAAAGGATATTCGCCCTTCATGTGAGTTGTACCCCGCAACTTCAAAATTTCCATTGTGCGGCGGCGGCGTTCCCCTTCCAATACGTTGCGAACAATCACTACATTGTCCGACACAAACTCTTCCACTCCAAACCGCGCCACCGGGCCGTATTCTTCCACCCGTTCCGTAGTCATAACTGTAGTTGCTCCTACTTGTTTGAGGCGCGCAACTAAGCGAAAAATTTCTCGGCGCACCACAGATGCAGCGTCGTACTGCTGAAATACGGCTGTCACCGAATCTATAGAAACCCGCTTGGCTTTGTACTTGCGAATGGCGTACTGAATTCGCTCGATTAATGCTGATAAATCAAAATTTCCTACGATATCTTGACCTTCCGGATCGGGGGAAGCGTCCAAAATAAATAGCTTGCCTTCATCGATTAGCTGTGCCAAATCCCAACCGAAACTGCAAGCATTTTTAATAATATCTGCCGGAGATTCTTCAAAAGTTACGAACACTCCAGCTTCGTCAAAATGGGTAATTCCGTTATAAAGAAATTGTACGGCAAATAAAGTTTTTCCCGTTCCTGACGTGCCGCTGACTAGGGTGGTTCTGCCGAGCGGCATTCCGCCGTGACTGATGTCATCGAAACCCTCAATCATCGTGCGAATTTTTTCAACTCCTGCCGTTACCAATCCTTCTCGTTGAACCATTTGACTAATTTCATTCATGTCGATTTTTGTCAACTCTCAGTATTCTTTAGCTGTCACTCATTAACCGCCGATCGTGAGTCTTTGTACGCAGCTTTTAGTTTTGACTCTTGCTCAATAACTAATGACTGCTGACTCCTGACTAATGACCCCGCCCAAAAACAGATACCGTGCCACGTACTCCTGTCGTCGAGAGATCACAATTTTAGACTCTTGTTCAAGCTCCCAGATTCATCTGTAGAGTAAATCTAAAATCTCAAATCGTTCGACTGAGCGCGACTCGACCGCTCGACTGAGCGCTCGCCGAACGTCTCACGCCGAAGTCTCAAATCTAAAATCGACTGACTCTCACCTGATGATCTTATGAATTCAGGTCTTCTTCGCGAAGTTCTTCATAGAGCAAATCTAATCCTATCAGAACTTTCTCGCGATCGGACAAATCGCCAATAATTTTTCGCACCGGCGGCGGTAGGATTTTCGACAGCGTTGGGGTTGCCAATATTTTGTCCTCTTCTGCTAGCTGAGGATTTTTGAGAACGTCTATGACTTTTAGCGCATAGACTCCTTGAAATTCTTGTTCTAAAATGTCCTTGAGGGTTTTCAAAGCTCGCACGGAGTTGGGAGTATTCCCCGCAACGTACAGCTTCAGAACGTAGGTTTTCTTCAGAGAACTCATGAACTTTTTTAAATGTTGAGTATTAGTTGTCAGATATTAGTTATAGTTGTTATTTGTCTTGAAGCCGCTCTTCTTTGTTATTTTATAATAATTTCAGCCTCGCGATCGCTGTGCGGAATGTCTTCTCCTTTCTTCTTTGTTAAATTCTATCTTCTAGCTTCTTCTTTGTTAAATTCTGCCGCATCCCTTCTAACTTTTACCTTGAGATGCCTCTTTCGGAATCGATCGCCTGTACATCTCGCACATATGAGCGATCGCGTCAATCAGAGTCAAGCGGTAATCGAGCAATATTTCCTCGTTGCGCCCTTCTATTTTTAGCTGTTTAGCAAACTCTTCCATCAATTCCATGTGAATTTCTACAATTTGAGTCACGGGAACGTCAGCAAAAAAAGCCAAATTCACAAATTCATCTATTTGATTGTTGACCGCAGTATCTTGAGAAAAATAATTTAAAACGATATCGCGATAACTTGACTTGAGTTGCTCCAAAAACTTTTGCTTCTCTGGTCCAGACAGATTTCGCAAAAAAATCTGGGAATTTCTTTTATAATACACACCTAAGTATCCTAATCGCTCCCGTAATTTTTCCGCCAGCCGCCGCTGCTGTAGGCTTAGCAAACTTTGAGCAGTTAATTGGGCCGTCGCATCGACTGTTGCGGATTGGTAATTGACAGGAACCGGAGTTGAAAGTTTCAGAAATTGTGCGATCGCCCGCTCAATACCTGAACCTATTTCACTCGATCGAGCTATTGCCAGTTGCACCTCAGCAGGGTGATAAAAAAAAGCACAGCTTTCCTCTTGACTCTTGTTGGCGGTACTGGCTGCCACATCAAAACCATCTGAATATGGTGCTTCGGGCCTTCCATCCACCCCGGGCTGGGGCGAAAAAATCACCGCAGGCAAAAAGATCGATCGTTCTTGCAGCTTGCGCAGAAGCGATCGCAGATCCCCATCCACCTCAAAAACCAAACAATCGAGGTGGTAATTGTGCTTAAGGAACCCCAAAAACTCCACTGCCGATTTAAGGTGCGTTAAAGCATAGCGTTCGCCCCTCAAAAGGTCTATCACAGAAGCTGCGATTTCCTCAGAGCGGATAAAAATACCGATAGACAGTTGGGGAAGCAAAGCTGTAGGTGCACCACCTAAGTTGCCCGAAAGTGCTCGATCGCTCAGAGTTGATATCTCCTTTACAAAAAACTTAACATTTTAACAATCATCTCAACATTTATTTTAACCAATCTTAACCGCAAAATAAGCGATGTGCTTGCAGCACAAGAATAATCAAACTGTACTCCTTAGTGTTTGTGTCAAGCACCCTGAGCTTGATTTCTGCAATTAAGCTTAAGCCTTAAAATAATTGCTAGTCGCCTCAAATCAGGTGCAGGTATCGAACTCCCAGGTTTCGGTACAGCTCCCGGGCCTGATAGGGAACTGATATAAAACAAATAAGATACAGAAATCAGCAGCTACATTACCTCTTAAAAATATTACTGCTCTCGCGAGCAGACTCTCAGGTTTGTTATGCCACCCACCAGCCCCAGTCTCAAAAATTTTATCGAGCCAGTGCCGCTGTGCCTTCAAACGGCTGCGCTAGAATCGCTGCTGTCAATTTTTAGCTCCAGTAACTGCGATCGAGTCGCAGTAGTCAACGAACAGCTACAGCCGCTGGGATTAGTTTACCTCCGCAGCCTTTGGGCTTGCGGAGCCGATCGCGCAAACGACGGGCAGCAACCTTTGTCAGAAAGCGATCTCGCGATCGAACCAGTCAGGGCATTACCCGCCGCTCTGAGCGTCAGCGAATTCTGGCAGTACCTACAAACAGAGGAACTGAACACCCCAGCCCGGCCAAACCGCCAAACCGCCGGCAGAGCCTCAAACAGCCCGATCGCCCTCACAGATGGCAGCGGTAAATTTTTAGGAATCCTAGACAGCCTGAGCTTGCTGCAATTCGCTGCACTCAACAGCAGCTCGATCGGCAGCCTCACAGAGCAGCCACCAGCAGTCCAAGAAATCGAATTAATGCCGGTTTCCGCAGCCATCGCCACCGCCCTAGGCGCTCAAGTGCGCTTTCTAGAAGCAGGATTGAAACCCTCGGAAAACCTGAACTCCCTAGTCCAACTCCTAGAAAAACTGCCCCTGCCCCTGAGATTGCAAACCCCCACCGCACAAATAGTCAGCCAAAACGCAGCGTGGCGGATTTTGCTGGGAGCAGGCCCGGAACCAGTTCCAGAACCAGCAGCAAATTTGCGCAAACACTCGCCCCAGAAACCCAGCCATTTAACAACCGAATACAAGAGCGTGCAGCTAGAAGCCATCACCCAAGAGTGCATAAGCCTAGTAGGAGCAAGTAGATCGGGCGATCGCGATTCAACCGCAGCCACCAGTTGCCCGCTTCCCCTGTACGCTGCCGCCTCCCCCTCAACATTAACCGCTCCAGCTTGGTGTCCGATGGCCGGCAAACCAGACACCTACATTTGCGAGTGCCCCGTACAAAAAGGTCAAGAACGGATCTGGCAATTTGTCAAACAGCCGCTCTCAGACAAGCTAATTTTAGTAATGGGACAAGATGTTACCGAAGAACATTTAGTCGCCAAAGAACTAGCAGCGAAAAACGCAGATTTAATCCACCTCAACCGACTCAAAGACGAATTTTTATCCTGCATCAGCCACGAACTAAAAACCCCGCTCACCGCCGTCCTCGGTTTGTCCAGCCTCCTCAAAGATAAATTGATCGGAGAACTCAACGACCGCCAAACACGCTACGCCAAACTAATCCATAAAAGCGGGCGGCATTTGATGACAATAGTGAACGACATATTAGACTTGACCCGGATGGAAACCGGGCAGCTAGAACTAATTCCCGAACCGGTCGAAATAGCAGCCACCTGCAAAAGAGCCTTTGAACAAGCAAAACAACTGCAACAGCAAGAAGAAAAATCCCCTCCCGAGCCGAGCAAAACAAACGCCGCAGCAAACGCAGAACCCTCCACCCAAATAGAATTTACACTTGAAATAGAACCAGGGCTGAGCCACTTAATTGCCGACGAACTGCGGCTGCGGCAAATGCTCGTTAACCTCCTTTCCAACGCTCTAAAATTCACCGAACCGGGCGGCAAAATCGGATTGAAAATAAATGTTTGGGAAGGCTGGCTCGCATTCACAGTTTGGGACACCGGCATCGGCATCCCCGCCGACAAACAGCACCTGATCTTTCAGAAATTCCAACAGCTAGAAAGCCCCCTCACGAGGCGCTTTCAAGGAACCGGACTGGGACTGGTACTGACTCAACGCCTAGCTCGGCTCCACGGCGGAGACGTTTCGTTTATTTCCTCAGAAAACCAAGGCTCTCAATTTACCCTGCTGCTGCCACCAAATCCTCCGGGAAACAGCAGCGAAGAACTCCCAGGAGCTCGATCGACCGAGGAAGAATTATTAAAACCCCAATATCAGACTCCGATCGCCAATTCTCGCTCGCGTTTAGTATTAATAGTCGAAGCAGTTCCCAAATATATCGAAGATTTAACCAACGTCCTCTCGGGTTTGGGCTACCAAGTAATAGTCGCCCGTTCCGGCACCGAAGCGCTGGAAAAAGCCCGCAGGTTCAGTCCCGAAGCGATTTTTCTCAACCCGCTGCTGCCGCTGCTGTCCGGTTGGGACGTGCTGACGCTGCTCAAGAGCGATCCTGATACCCGATCGATTCCGGCGATCGTCACGGCCACAAGAGGGGAAAAAGAACGGGCCAGTGTCAACCGAGCCGAAGGCTTTTTGAGCTTGCCGGTGGAAGAACCCGCTTTGCGGCGGCTGCTGGGAGACTTGATCGGCCACAGTAATGCCAGTACCGGCAAAGCGAGGAGTTCTTTAACCGTGTTGTGGCTCAGCCCGCAAAACAGTTCCTCTCAAGGTTCCGCTTTACTGCTCAACCCCAACTACTGCCGGGTTTTAGAAGCAGACGACCTGGACCAAGCAGAACTCGTGGCCCGAATTTGGCGACCCGACGCGATCGTGTTGGACGGTACAAGTCAACTGCAAAACCCCTCAGCTTTTATCGAACAGTTAAGTCGGTCTCGAAATTTGGGTTCTCTGCCCTTGGTGACTTTAGAACCCACAACTACGCAACTGGCAAATCAAGTCAAAGGATTGTCGGTATTTCCCTGTCTGGCTACCCGCAGTCCAGACGACAGTGAAACTTCAGGTACCGGGTTGGTGGCAAGTGCATTGTGGCAAGTGATTCAAGTCGCTGCAGGCATGAGTTGGAAGCCCAGCATTTTATTTGCCGACATTTCGACTTTAGCCGATTTGCACCGCACTGCTGGGGGGAACCCGACGGGAGAATTAAAAAATCGCGATCGACCGACAAATGCCGAGATTCCGATGCCCAATTCCCAGTTTTCTACTCCGAACTTTCAAGCTTTGATTCAGTACATCCAAACCGCCGGATTTCGAGGGTCGATCGCTCCCTCCTGGACAGAAGTTTTGCAGCAGTTGCAATATCAAAGCGTTGACTTAGTTTTGCTGTGCTTGCGAGATGCCCCCTCAGAATCCCCCGCTATGCTGCAGGCGCTATCGAACCTGCGGGAAATGGCAGTAAAACTGCCTATTTTAGTCTGGGATTATCGGTCTGCTGTAAATTCGGAATCCGAGGCGATCGACTTTCTCCTGCAAGAAGTATCTGCAAAAATTTTGCCTTCTTCCTTGTCGGCAGCACAATTATTAGAAAAAATTCAACAGACTTTATTAACTCACTCAAGTTGCTAAAAATGAAGAATTTACCCGGTTTTTAGAGAGGGCTTCAGTCCTCTCTAAAGCAGTGAAGAAAAACTCTTATTCCTGAGTGCAAACAGAATTTGAGAACTATTTAACTGAAAACGGCGAATCGTTGCGAGTCAGGAAGCAATATCAAAACTCAAAAATATGGGTTATTATAAGCGATCGAGAAACCCTTATATTTTTTTCTGGGGCTGTACAGTGCCTAATCGCATTCCTTTACTATCTCTGGTGCTCGCACTCGGTTTGTGGACAATGCCCAAACCAGTTGTCGCACAGGCACTCCTGCCTTACACTCTGCAAATAGACTCAGCCCAACTCGAACAAACAGCCTTGAGCCTTGCAGAAGAAGCCGTCCAGCTAGCCAGACTCCAGCAGTACCAACTCGCCGTCCCCAGAGCCGAACTCGCCACACAGTTAGCTCCCAAGAATGCTCAAACATGGACTTTGTTAGGTAGCTTGTACCTTCAAGTCGAGCAGTTTGACAAAGGCATTGAAGCTTTGGGGCAAGCTCAATCTCTGTCGCCTGAAAATGCCTCAATTAAATTTGTCTTGGGAGAAGCTTACTTTCGGCAAACAAACTACCAGAAAGCAGCCGAATATTTGCAAGCAGGGTTGAAGTTGCAACCAGACACTCCGGGCGCATTATTTGATTTGGGCAACACTTTTTACAAGCTCAAGCAGTTCGATCGGGCGATCGCCCAGTACGAAAAAGCCTTTGCTTTAGAAAAAAAACTCTGGCCCGCTATCAACAATATCGGATTAGTCAGATACGAAATGGGAGATGCCGATGGCGCTATCAAACGCTGGGAACAGGCGATCGCGATCGACAACAAAGCAGCAGAATCAATGCTAGCTCTAGCAGTGGCACTGTACACCAAAGGTGACAAAGAAAAAGGCTTAGCGATGGGAGAAGCAGCTCTAAAACTCGACAAACGCTATGCTACCGTAGAATATCTCAAAGAAAACCTCTGGGGCGATCGCCTGATCGCAGCCACCCAAAACTTCCTAGCCACTCCTGAAATAAAAGCAGCACTCGCCAAAATTGAAGACGCCCCACCCCCTCCCCAAATGTCGCCTTAATGGTAGTTAAGTTGGTAGTGAGGACTGAAGTCCTCAAAGCCTTTTTTAACTGATAACCAACTATCTTATTGAGGACTAAGACCAAAAAATAGTTGAATACTTTATGGGTAGGGGTAAGGTGCGCGCACAGCGCACCCTACAGATAGAGTTGGTGCGTAAGTTCTATTATTGCCACGAAGCAGTCGCTGTCTTCAATTCTCCAATCTAAAATCTAAAATCTAAAATCTAAAATCGCATGACCCCTCTAAGCTGGACACAACTAGAGTCACTCACAGACTTTCAAGTCGATCGCGTCAACGGGCCAACCAACGCTCAATCCCGCTTGCGGCTCTTTGGTAAAACCGAATCCGATGTGCGAGTCACCCTGTACCGCGATAACCATGCTTGGTGTCCCTACTGTCAAAAAATCTGGCTGTGGCTGGAAGAAAAAGAAATCCCCTACCGTATTGACAAAGTTACCATGTTCTGCTACGGGGAAAAGGAAAGCTGGTACAAGCGGAAAGTGCCATCGGGAATGCTACCGGCGATCGAACTAGACGGGCGCATCATCACCGAAAGCGACGATATCTTAATCGCCCTCGAACGAGTCTATGGCCCCTTGGGTTTGGGCATGGAAAACCCGGCAGTAATACCCATGCGGCGGCTAGAGCGACTGCTATTTAGAGCCTGGTGCTCTTGGCTGTGCTACCCAGCAAGTTCAGCCAAAGTAGAACAACACAACCGCAACCAATTTATCAGCGTCGTTGCCCAGGTAGAAAAGGCTCTTGGCAGCACCCCCGGGCCTTATTTCCTCGATGAATTTGGCACTGCGGATGTGATATTTACGCCCTACGTCGAACGCATGAATGCCAGTCTTTACTACTACAAAGGCTACTCGATGCGGGAAGAAAACCCGCGCTTTGCTGACTGGTTTGCGGCGATGGAAAGCCGCCCTACCTATCGCGGCACTCAGAGCGATTTTCACACCCACGTCCACGATTTACCGCCTCAGATGGGCGGGTGTTATGAAAACGGCGAACCTCAGATGCTACTCAATAAAGCCCGCGTGGATAATGGGCCTTGGGCTGGACTCCCGGATGTGATGTATCCAGAACCGGAAACCTCCCGCGCTGAAGCACTTCATCGCGTCATTAAGCACCAGCGCAACATCGTTCGAGTCAATCCTGCTGATGACAAGTTATTCGATGAGGCTTTGCGTTGTGCTTTAACTTTGATGATGACTGGCGAAGTTTGTACGCCGCCGGCTGGTTCTGATGCGGCTTTGCGGTATTTGCGCGATCGGGTGAATGTGCCCCGGGATATGTCGATCTACGCGGCCAAGCGATTGAGGGAAGCGTTGGAAGAAACGGCGGCTTTGGTGGGAGATGGCCAAGGTTCTCCGATTCTGCTGAAGCATCGGCGAGATCAAGATCCGGCTAATTTTGTGTAGGGGGCGATCGCAATCAGACAAAATCGCCGTTGCTGCTGCTCTACTTCATCAGCTTGCTATCTGCTCGATCGTTGTGCTACCATTGGTAGTATTAAAAGTGGCATAAATAATGTCAGGAACCTCAGCCTAAAGGCATGAGGCTTGTAAGAGATTCTTGCGAGCCGTCCTGACCAGCCTAAGACTTTCGAGGTCTACGTTTTGTGAGTCACGACACCCTGGGATGCGAAGCTAGTCCCCTGCCCTGTCATTTGCAGTTAAACAGTTTTAAGGTCACTGAAACAGTGCTGCAAGTTTAACAAGCTCTCAAAACATTGGCGAAGCTAACTTTACCCGTAAGGGAGTTTTGGAGAAGACCACATCTCCACGGAGGGGCAACCATACCCCTCCACCCCAATCCAATGTAAAGCCGTCCTAGAAGGACGGGGTTTCAGACCCATTTTTCTGATGAAAGTGTCTATCTCTTTGCCAGATGAGCTAGTGCGTTACATTGACGAGCGTGTAGAAAATCGCAGTCGGCTAGTTGAGCTTTTATTGCAAGCATGGCGCAAACAACAAGAACAGCAGGCAATGGTAGAAGCCTGTTTATTGCTGGATGAACTGAGCGATCAATTAACCGATGAGGATGAAGCATGGCAGCAAGCAGCGATTACCGACTGGGAAGCATCTGGCTCGTGAATTTCGATCCCTCAGTCGGTACAGAAATCCGCAAGACTCGACCGGCGGTAATTATTTCAGGAACTGCTTTTAATCAACGCAGTAAAGTCACAGTTCTGCCCATCACTTCTGCTGTTCCAAACGAGCATTTACGGCCCATTGTTTTGCCTGTAATTCCTTCAACTATCAATGGTCTGAGTATCGAGAGTTTTATCGTGTGCGTCGATCCGATGACGTTTGATAAACGCAGACTGGTGCGCTGTCTTGGGCAATTGGAGTTGCACCAAATACCAGAAATTAAACAGATTTTGGCTCGATATTTAGAACTTGAAGAGTAGGGAAATGCAAAAGCTGGGGGGTGACAAATATAGCATCCAGCGACGCAGGATTTTGGGAGTGTTAAAAAACTTCCTACATGGCGGCCTTTGGCATCAGTGTAAGCGGGATAGAAAACGGAAATTTTGAGTCTTTATTCTGTGAACCTTGTGGCGACCATGAGTTTATTTGTCCTCACATTTGCGGTTTAAACTATAAAAATTTGACTCGATTGTTAGCATCAATTTGTATATATTTTAACTTTTGGAGTTGAGATATTATTTTTTCTTGTTCAGACTCAGAAATTCCGCCTTGAAATTGAAACATGGCGGCGATTGAATTCTTAAGTGAGCTTATTTTGGTGGGCTTTAACTTTATGAGCCTTTCAAAAACATATTCAACTACTTCCGAACTATTTAGAGGTTTCGAGAAGTCTTTCGGGTTCTCTTCAATTCGGTGTTGGGCGTTTTGAGTTTCCTCTTCTTTTCTGGCTAGCTGTATCAGCAGTTGCGCCAAACGCAACTTGTCCCTGTATCCAAGCTGCTCGCATAAGCCAGCTATCTCATCATAAGTCATCACAACTTTCATTTGAAAATTCTCATCACGGGATAACTGCCGCCGTTGAGCCAATTCTGGATTTGACATAAAACAACATTGAATTCATTTTTTCATCTTACCACTGCCGCAAAGATTCGAGTAAACCCTCCAACTCCTCTGCATCATCGCAGCAAATTCGATAAACCCGATCGCCCCGCCGCCGACATCTACCTGCAACTCGTCAACAAACACCACTGCCCCAAATCCACAGAAGGCATCGCCCCGCACCATCACGGAACTCCAAATCTACTCGCAACTCCTAGACGGGTAGAAATACCCCATCCTCATTTTCTACGAAGACGCGATCGCCGCTACCCAAGGTTTTAGCCAAACTTTTCTGGATGCCCTCACACGCTTTGACGCTACAATCTGCCTCATCACCGACTCATCCCATCCCATCATTCCCACTTTCTAAACTCAACACCCCCACCCGATCCAATCTATACTTACCTGGCTGCAACGCACCCTATTACAAAACTAGCCGATAAAAGTTAGTCTTCAGATTTGATATTACTCCCAGTAATTTTCCCAATCATCCTTAAAAGCTTGCTGCAATCTCTGCATATACGCATCAGTCTTAATCTTCACCATCCACAGATTATTAGCATTGCGGCCTCCCTTGCACACAACACCTTCATCCACACCGTATTTCCCCTTGCGAAGATCATCCATAAACTTGCCCGTCAGTTTGCCGCGATAAATCACTCGCGCAATATTGAATTTACCAAAATCCTGAATAAATCGATCGGGAACAACCATACCGCCCTCAGTTTCCACATCAAAAAGCACCAGTTTTTTGCGATCGTCCTTTTTGTGCCTTCCCGCAAACGAGTTAGCACCAAAAAACTCTGTAAACACAGTAATTTCAGGGCAGTGATACTGTTCGTTCTCTCGAAATATAGACTCTAAGGGACTAGCAAAGTCTCTTTTAAATATTTCCGGTGCTTCTTCTAAACCTGGATGTGCAGCATTAAATTCTGCAATTCCCATCTCATCCAAATCAAATCTACTGCGGCGCGTACCAAAAGCATACCAACCAAGTTCAACTTCCCAAACCCAATGCAAATTAGTGCCATCGTACTTCTCAAAAGCTACACATTGTTCGTTAGGGCAATTTTTACTATCTGGAATTTTGGGATAGGCAAGAAGCATAAGTCGTGCGTTAGCGAAGCCCTCGAAGACGATCGCTCCCCAACAAAAGAGACTATTCTCAGTTTACCCCATAATCGATGAAAGCGTTTGCCATAAAACGATCGCGGTTTTTTCCGTACCGAACTCCTGGAGTATTGCTATATATATGAAGGGCTAAAAAGTTAAGCTGAAAAACTTAACTTTTTAACTGCTATTCAAGTAGCCTCTACGAACAAACCGCTTCGAGCAAACTCCTCTTCTTCAGGAGTAAAGACTGGATCTTCATCCACAAGGTCAGGGTCAAAGTAGTATGTCTCTTGTAGGAATTGCCCCGTGACGATCGCCTCGTCCAACTCCTGGATGTAATCTTGGGCAACTAAGCATACCTCCTTGATTCCTTCCTCATCCCTCTTATCCAACAGCTTATGCAATATTGCTCTCACCCCTGTCAGTCGTGCTGCGGGCTTCAGGATACCGTAGAGGCGGTACATCCGATCGGTGGCAATGCTGATTTGTTTGAGGGCTTTGGCTTGTGCTAGCTCAGACTCAATGCTGGGCCAATAACGGGTGGTGTAGAATGCTTCCTCATCCTTTTGATACCACTCCTCGGATCGCCCAATTGATGAGGAGACAGTGTTGTGCAACTTCCAGAAGAATAAGCGCATAGAAGGGCCATCTACTACGGTGGACAGCTTTGCCTCCATTGATACCTCAAAGCTATTCAGACGCGGGTCGCGCCCAAGCACGAGGTACTCCACAGGGTAAATTTCCACCTCCTTATTCTGCACGACGTAGGCGTTGAGGTGGTGGCGGCAGTAGGGGCAGGGATACATACTGGCAAACAGGTTGAAGAAGTGCTTGAAGATGGCCACCAGAGTTTTTTGGTGTTCTGGGGTCTTGGTAGAGACTATCTCAGCCGTAGTGTGCAAGAAACGCCACACCGCAGGGCCAATATAGTAAGGGAAGCTGACCCGCATTTGTGAATTCTTTACTTCAGGGCGATCGATATACACATCGATGAACGCCACATATTGCGAGAGTTCGCCAGACTCGCGCCCAGACTCTAAGCGTTCGCGCCGTTTCTGTATCCCATTGAGGTAGTGGTGCGTCAAGCGCCATGCCTGTTGAAGCATCAGCTTCTGTTTTGGAGCGCATTGGGGAAAGCCTTCTGCAACATCCGCCCCATAGCGCCCAAATTCCCCTGACGTTTTAGTCGCTTCGTACCACTGGTTTAAAGCCACTTCGTCAGGCACCGTGTTGAAGGGAATGTCTGCTGCGGTAATGACGCTGAAGGCAGCCAGCAACTTCGGCATAAAGTCTTCATACCAATATGCTACTGGCATCATCGCACCATCTATTTCCTCTGATGCCTCCGAGAGGATGACGCGGTTCCACTTCTTCAGGTACTCCTTGGGATCTCCCTCGGATGGGGCTGGTGGCGCTGCCATGTTCTCACTCAGCTCCAGGTTTCGCAGTCGGTTGAGTTCGTTGATGGCAAGCACACCTTCGGCAATGTCACGCAAGTTGACACTATCCTTTTTGATGGTCATTGCCAACTCGACTGCCGCCCCAAACTTCTCCTTGCCGGTGGCAGACTTATCCCGCGCCTCCAACATGGCTTGTTCTTGGGCCAACATTTCAGGAGTTTTTTCTATGGTTTTCCAGTTCTTGATGCGATGCTCTAGTCGGGCATATTCATCTTCGACCGATTTAACTACTGCATCCAGTAGAGGGTTGCACGCCGGCTCTACTACACCCAATCCTTTATAAAGCGCGATCGCACTCCTGACAAATCGCACAAAATCAGCAATTCTGTATGGCAAGTCTCTCACGCACAGGTGAGTCTCGTGGTTGGCACAGAAACTCTCGCGGAAGCTGCGGTAGGCTGCTCCCTGGATCAGACGAAATAAACCAATCTGCATCTCCAAGCGGGATGTACCGCGCTTCTTCTCAGCTTGTGGGTGTTGGGCGAGTAGTTCTTTTAGCCGCGCTATTTCTCGATTGCAAGCGGTAGGTGGTTCTTGTAGATCTTCTAGATTAGGTTCAATAGTGGCAGAAGCTGCCTCGTTGGCAGCAGTGGCTATACTTTCGAGCGCAGCGGCTGTACTATCTGAAATCTCGGCTGTCTGTGTACTGACAACCGGAACCGGCGAGTCTCGATCTCCTGTTGTGATCTCTGGCTCATCGGGTACGAGTGTGCAGAATTCCTCAAAGTCAATTAAGGCATTGCCGTCATGGTCTGCCTCTTTGATAATCTCATCGAGCTCTGGCTCTGTCAGCCCAAACGGGCTCATCACATCCTGCAGCTCGTTTTTACTGATTTGACCGGTACCGTTTTCATCAAATACACTAAATGACATTTTGAGACGACTCTGGCGATCGCCTTGCTGGGACACCATCAGCATTTTGAATTCCTCAAAATCGATACTGCCAGACTTGTCTAAGTCCACTTCCTCGATCATGTCGCGCAGCTCGGTTTCGTTAGGACTCTGGCCTAGCGATCGCATCACTTGACCGAGTTCTTCTGATGAAATAGCACCGCTCCCGTCCGCGTCCAATACTTTGAACACTTCCCATAACTTTGCCTCCTCTTCTTCAGTCATGGCTTTTTTTTCAAACTCCACAGAGGTCATACTAAATTCTCCCAAATTTTTTTATTTTATGTCTATTAATTATGGCCACTATAAGTAGGTAATCACAAAAAAACAATAATATTTTGTAAGCTTTTGTAGGGGCTGGTTTAGCCTAGGATATATACTAAGAGAGATGTTATGAGTGCAAAACCCGCGCTATCATGTAATGTTTATTTGAACCCACTTACTTTAACTCCTGATGAATTACGCAACTGTTACAAATGATACTATAACTCTGCATAGTTGCCAGCGTTATCGCAATGATTGGGCGTTTTAGTGGGTAAATTAAATAGTTAGAAAGCCATCCGTATTTAAGTCACTCAAGAGTTTTTATTGTTGACCTTGGAAAGTTGACTGTGAGTCGATAAACTCAAAATTGCGCTCATATATCGAAGATACATATGATTGCCACTTGACTCAACTTTGTAATTCCGATGAAGCGCGGATTTGAGCTGAAGCGGTTATCCTGCGATCTAGACTGAAGGGCGAGATCCTTTTGCATCAGGATTTAAGTTAAAAGTAGAGGCAATATTCGGTCATAGTTGAGTGAATTTAAATCATCTATGATAGCAATCCTATTTCATTTGTGAACAATTTTTATGCCCAGCACGCGATCGAGTCTAGGAGGGGGTTTTAACGATTTCCCCCCTTCCCCTTCTAGTTAAAAATCCCTCAGTTGAGCAGTTTGAACGGGAACTTCTTTAATCTCGGAACCTCGGCGCACCTTCAGTTCCAGAATTTGACCGATTTGGCTGTTTTCCACCAAATTTTGCAACTGTTCGGGTTCAGTCACTGCCTCGCCCTCAATTTGAACGATGACATCCCCCTTGCGAATCCCTGCTTCCTCAGCAGGCGTATTTGGCACAACTCGCATCACTAACACCCCTTTCACTTCCGGCACAATCAAAGGAGCGTTGGGGTCAGAATTATTCTCTCTGGCCATTTCAGGAGTCAAAGCAATCATCTGAATCCCCAAAAACGGATGGCTGACTTTTTCTCCCTTGGCTAACTGCGCGTAGATGGCCTTGGCTTTGTCGATCGGAATCGCAAACCCAATACCCATTGCATCAGCTCGAATCGCCGTGTTGATGCCAATTACTTCTCCTCTGCTGTTTAACAGGGGGCCGCCGGAATTGCCGGGATTGATGGCGGCGTCGGTTTGAATGAAATCGAGCCGCTTGTCGGGAATGCCGACGGCTGCACTGGAGCGTTTGAGGGTGCTGATAATGCCCAAGGTGACGGTGTTGTCAAATCCCAGGGGGTTGCCCACGGCGATCGCCCAATCTCCCACTTTCACCGCGTCGGAATCTCCCAAGGTGGCCGTCGGCAGGTTTAATTGCTTGGTATTAATTTTGACAACAGCCAAATCAGTTACTTCGTCAGTACCTTGCACTTCTCCTGGAAATGTCCTGCCGTCGTTTAAGGTGACAGTCACTCGATCGGCTTTGTCAACTACGTGAGCGTTGGTTAAAACAATCCCGCTTTTGTCAATGATGAAGCCGGAACCTTGACCGCGCAACCGTTCTTGTCTGGGGGTCATGCTGCGCAAATCTTCTCCCAAAAATCTGCGGAAGAAGGGGTCTTCCATTAACGGATCGATGTTGCGGCTGACAGTGCGCTCAGTATCAATACGGACAACTGCCGGCCCGACTCGATCGACTGCAGCCGTTACAAAACTGCCGGTATCCGCCGGGAGTTCCCCGCCCCGCAGCGCTAACAGTTGCGGATTCGGCGGGCTGGCTGGCGAAGTCTGGAACTCTACTTTATGCACGGCTGTTTTGGCCTGTTCCCGCAAGTTGAGCGGATTTTTGCCGTCAGCGGCGGCAGCGGGTGCAGCATTTATGGCTGAAGCACTCAGGGCGATCGTCATTGCTAAAATGAGGGCGAACCAGCGAACAACGGTTCGGGGCCCGGGGCGAAAAAACTTAAATAGTGGCATAGCGTCAATCTTGGTTACTCTGGGTTAGTCTAGTAAAGGTATTCGATCGTGCGGAATCAATAATCTGTCGCTATGAAGATCCTAAATATATTTTGCCAGTTAGAATACAACAGTTACAATACATGAGTTAGGAGCCAGTACAAACTCAACATATTCTCAATTCTAACTTTTTCTAACTTTTAAAATTGCCCTCGTAACCCCGATGATTATATCTGATACTTCTACTGACAAATCCGTACCGTCAAATTCCCACCACCATCACGACGCTGAATCAGTCCACCCTCACCTTCACAATGAAGAATCTATGCGGCGGCTGGTCAATCGCTTGTCTCGGATTGAGGGACACGTCCGCGGCATCAAAACTATGGTGCAAGAAAACCGTCCCTGTCCCGAAGTTCTCGTGCAAGTTGCTGCGGTTCGAGGGGCGCTCGATCGCGTAGCGAGAATCATTCTCGACGAACATTTAACTGAGTGCATCGCCAGAGCAGCGAAAGAAGGCAATATTGATACCGAAATAGAAGAGTTGAAAGCGGCTTTGGATCGGTTTTTGCCTTAGCCGTTGCCAATTTATACCGAAAATTTGGGTTAAAGCCCCGCACTAAGCGGGCAGCTTTTATCTAGCACTTTTCTTGATACAAAGAGCTGAGGTGTGAGCTCATCATACCATGATAGTAACAGAAGCAAAGCTAAAAAACGGAACGAGAAAGCAATACTGTGCAGTTGATGAAGCCATCCGAACAGCGCAGTAAATTGTGGGAATCGTTGCCTCCGGTCTATCGCCAATGTGCAATCGCCTATACGGATTTCTGGGCAGCGTATGGAGCCGTTCTACGCGCGCAAACGACAGCAAAACCAGCTAACGAAGAGCGATTCAACAATACATTGAGGCAACGGGTGTCTCGGCTAATCCGAAAAACTTTGTCCTTTTTAAAATTGTTGGAGAATCACATTGGTGCCATCTGGTATTTCATTCATCACTACAATGGAGCATTAATTGTGTAGCACTACCAATACTTTGTGGAGGCTTTTAAGTGTTTAGAAAGCGACGAATTATAATTGGCATAATGAGCTGTTACTTTTCCAAAGGACATTAAGTTTTAAGCCTAATGTTGTTGGGAATATTTTATCGAAGCTCTTCTATCAAGGTGTAACCTGTGCTCAACTTACTTCTTCAAGTATGGGGAGGATTATTTTATCTTCTCAACAAAGTTTTTTTCTCAAGGGCGGAACGCAGTAAAAACAGTCAAGGCAAGCAAAAATCGCGTTTTTGGGCCTGGGCATTCTATCTCATTGGTGTACCAGCATGGGTCATAGTTTTGGTATCGGGACGCAACTGGATAGCCGCAGCTATCGAAACAGGGGGCGCTCCGGCTATGCTGGTTGGGCTGATTAACGCGCGGAGGGGTCAAGGGCACGCACCCCTATGGCTTGACCATTTTGCAAAACTAGCCTTAGCAATCGGTCTGGGATTGAGCTTGTATGACTTCGGAGGCCTCACAAGTCTCAGTCAGGTGCTGGAACTAGGAATGGCTTCTGGATTCCTAATGGGAACTTATCTGCTTTCCAAAGACAAGCCTCATGGATATTTCTGGCTGATGCTAGGGAATATTACCTGCGCCGGTCTTATGGGTATTCAGGCTCATTGGCTGCTTCTAGCCGAACAAACAATCTCCCTTGGATTCGTGTTTGACGCTTATTGGGTACAGCGGAGAAGACTTAAAATCAGGTCAAATAATTGACCTACCTTTGAGGGCTTTTAATAACAGTAAGATTTGCCTCTGCTTGAGTTTCTCTATCTCCAAAAAAAAGTTTGCTAAAAAATGATGCAATAGTTGTGCATTTTTTTACCCAACAGATGAGAGCGATCGCAAACAATGATTTGTGCTTGATGTCTAAAATCATTTCCAAATATTTTTTTAACGAAGAAACTGCTGAACCGCTTGGAGCGGCAAAACGGTACCTCTGGGCAAGAGGAATCCGCCTCGAAAGAGGGAAAGCATGGAGAGAAGACCCCCTGTACTATTGACGAGGCACCCTGAGATAGCAAGTGGACTTCGATGAACCATGAATTAGAATCTCCACGCATCGACGGCTTGAGAGTATGTCAAATCCATATAACAAAACCTGCAAATTAGACAAAACTTGCAAGTTATGATTTCTGGCGCATTTTTTAAGCATCTTTCACAACCCGGGAAAAAGCGTCAAATATTCTCCCCCTCACCCCAATCGCCGCAACATCTAATTTACAGCAAATTGCAGGTTTATGAAGTACACCCGCCTATCGATCAATCCTCCTAGGGACACGGGGCCCGGCCGTGTCTAAAGCTGCTTCATAAACCAGGGATACACTGTATATGCTCCACAGTTTATGAGAGCGAGTTTTGTTAAAAAATAATTAGTCAGGTTTGTCGTGACGGCGGAACTCCTCAAAATCTTCAAAAGCTGACGGCAAACAATTAGATAATCGGTGGTTAATCGGACTTGGTATGAAGTGTCTAGACTTTCGTCAGCTTGGCTTTTAGGTGGTATTTGACTGTTGCGTAAACGGCTTTATAGGAAGCCTCAATGCTATATTCCTGTTGCAACCACTCTTGAATTTCTCCATAGCTTTTAAAGCCTTTCTGGGGGTCGCTGAGGCGCATTGCCAAACTAGCGCGGGCTAGAGGAGGAATGGCCGGCTTGCGGCCGCCGCTGTGCTTTGTTTCGAGGAGTCCTTCGAGCCCGTCAGAGCGGTACTTTCTCAGCCACCGCTGCACTGTAATTCGGTTTACCCCGATCGTCATTGCCAATTCTTTAACTGTCTTAACATGACAAATTTTGAACAGGTAAAGTGCTTGAATTTTTTGAAAGCCGCTTGCTGTTTTTTGTTCTGTTAACAGGTTTTTTAGTTCTTCAGTTGTCTCTGTGATGCTAAGTTTACATACTCCAGCCATATTAATTACCTCACGATTTGCGTTCTACAATGCCTTTGTTTGACAAGGGAGCAAAACCCGCTCCTATCCTAAATGCTCGCCCTTTGTTTGCCATGAAGCAATACAAAAGCGATCTCATTAAACTTTTTCATTCCTGGACGCACTCAGACGCTCAGAAACCGGATAATTTTAACCTGGAGCAAGGGCTGCAACGAAGTCTTTTGTTAAAAAAACCCGGTTTATGGGTCAGTTTTGTATTTGATGTACAAGCGTCATTGCTAATAGTGATAGCCGTCAACCGCTCGACTGTAACATTAGCTGCAATAGGTGACTTTTAAGGAATACCATTTATTCTCTTATTGTCAAACATATATCATGGTTTTCCTGGTATCTCTTGGTAATTTTTGCGAACGTATGGGCGATTTTTAGTCATTAGGTACTAGCAAAGAGGCTTGGTCTGTACACCAGCGATCGCATTTTTATACAGACATTCCCCTACTCCCAGAAGTGCATTTCTGGGTTTCGCTGTGCGAGAAATCTTGATACATCAACACTCTCATCACCCGGAGCGGGTAGCGCCGAGTGACGTTGCAACCTACTTTCACAGCAAGCGGCCAAGTCTCTGTGAAACTACTTGCTTTATCGCCTGTTGAGTAAAACACGACGAAAGCGGCATTGTCAATTTCCCAGCATTACAGTACAAGTATCGGCTATTTTTTCCCGCCTGCTGTGATCGAAACCGCGTTTTCTATGTGATCCTACTAACGTTTGTTGGTGATCTTGGTCACAGAGCTACTCAGTAATCTCAACTACCAACAAAAAGTTATGGGTTCGATCGCACTTTCCACCTAAGATCTTGCAGATTGAGGGAAGTCTCACCCTGGGTGTGAATCTTTCAGAACCTAAAATCTAAAATAGCAGAAGATCCGGTGTAACCAGCTTGCTGACAGTATTCTTCATTTAAAAGGTGTAGAGAAGCCACAATGAACGTTGACGAACTGCTCAAGCTATACGCAATAGGAGAAAGAAATTTTAGCGGGGTCTACCTGCACGAGGTTTACCTCTACGAAGCAGAATTGATAGGAGCCAATCTGTATGAAGCCGACCTGATTGGAGCCAATCTCAGCAAAGCGAAACTCAACAGAGTTAACTTTGGCAAAGCCAATTTGTGCAAGATTAATTTGAGCAGAGCAGACTTAGGTGGAGCCGACCTCACAGAAGCACTTTTAGTTGAAGCTAACCTGCATCGAGCTGAGTTGATGGGAGCGAACCTCAGCAAAGCAGACTTGAGCGGAGCTTCTCTGATACAAGCAACTTTAATTGGAGCCAACATATCTCGGGCAACACTCAGCCGTGCAGACTTGCACGGAGTAAATCTTTACGGAGTAAACTTGCGCAGGGCGGTACTGACAGAATGCGATTTAATTGGTGCAAACTTGAGCAAAGTAGACCTTAGCGGAGCCGACTTAATGGGGGCAAATTTAATTAGGGCAGACTTGACTGAAGCGATTTTAAGTGCATCAGACTTAAGCGGCGCCAACCTGTTGGGAGCAAACCTTACAAAAGTCAACCTGAGCGGAGTATATCTTAAGGGTGCGACGATGCCCGACGGCACGATTCACGACTAATTTATTTGTTAATTTTTATGGTTGCCGAGAACCGCGGCTAAAGGGTAATGAGTATTTCATTACCCTAATTTATTGGCAGCAAAATATTTATTTGACACTCAGGTAAGGCGGATAACTTCAATGTAGGGTGCTGATGGCGCACATAACCCCTACATACGGCGAGCCAAAGGATTTGTTGGTGAACTCGTGTTATGGTGATTTTCAATTGGTTCGATAAAAGCTATTTTAGATTTAATATTGTGGATTTTGGACGGTCAAAATGAAACTCAGAATCCTCGCTGCTGCAACGCTGCTGAGCGCGATCGCCCCGATGGCTCCTGCACCAGCCGAGAACATCCAACACACGCAACAATTACTAGCCACCCGGCAGTGTCCCAACTGCGACCTCAGCAGTGCAGGCTTGGTTTTAGCCAATTTAACAGGAGCCAATCTCAAAGGTGCTGACTTGAGGTTGGCTAACCTCAGCCGAGCGAACCTCACCGGGGCTGACCTCAGCGGTGCCAACCTCAGCGGCACCAGCCTGTTTGGCGTCAACCTGACGGGGGCTAACCTCAGCGGTGCCAACCTCAGCGGTGCTGACTTGAGAAGTGCCTATCTCAGCGACGCAAATTTGCTCAACGCCAATTTAACTAACGCGCAACTGCTCGGAGTTAGAGGAATGCCAACCAATATCGGCACCGCTGAAGACTTCTACCGGTTGGGAGTGCTGGAAGCTCAAGCGGGAAACTACAGAAACGCCATTGATTATTACAATCAAGCCCTGAATCTGAAATCGGATTTAGCAGCCGTTTATTTTGCGCGCAGTATGTCTCGCGCTGACTTGGGAGACTTCGCCGGCGCGACTCTAGACGCTGCAAGAGCAAACCAACTCTTTGCCGCTCAAGGAAATCCCCAAGGTCAGGAATTGTCCAAGCAGTTAGCCGAAGCAATTGTGGCGCGCCAAAAGCCAACCGAACCCCGCACTGCCAGCCGCGGCGACTTTATGAGTCTTCTGGGCTCGATCGGCTCTGTGCTGATCAAGTTGGTTTTACCTTAAGAACTTGTGAACGGCCTGCTCCAACGACTTTTCATGCTGCGTCAACCCAAGCGATGCAGAGCGTTTCATACACCCATCTGGCTTTACTAAACCCCTAATGTGTGTAAGGCAGGTATACTGAGCCTAGTCTGGATATATCTGTCTAGGCTAGTTTAACTATTGATAGTAATGATGGTTAGTAGTATGAATAAATTTGAAAATATATCAGTAAGGGGTTTTCGGCGTCTTCAAAATATTGAGCTTGAGATGAGAAATCTCATCGTCATGATTGGTGCAAACGGAGCAGGAAAAACTTCTTTTTTAGATGTTCTTTCAATACTAGCCGCTTCAGCAAGTGGAAATTTACAGAATTTATTGCAACTTAAAGGCGGCTTGAATGAAATTTTGACAAGAGGTAAAGTACAAGAACTGGAAATTGAAATTTCAATGCAAGTGCCAGATGAACAACCTTTGATGTACAGCTTAACATTGTCACCCAAAGGTTTATCCTATGAAGTCAGAGACGAATCTTTAACACAGCAGAGAAATCCCAACAGACCTGAACCATTCAAGTATATTGAATCACAAGGTTTGGATATTAAATATTCTCCACAAGACAGCAGAAAATTTGTGAGACCGACTTGGGATCACAATCCTCTTGAAACATCCCTTTCTCAAGTTCCTAAAATGTATCGCGAACCAGAGAACCTGAGAAAGAGCCTTGCTTCTTGCACATATTATGGAGCACTCGATGTTTCAGAGAAAAGTCCAATCCGTCTACCGCAAGCAATGCGCCCTGCAAAGTTGCCTGGAGCAAGCGGTGAAAACCTCGTTTCCTGTCTTTATGACCTTCGGGAAACCGATCGCGACCGTTTTGAAATGGTTGAAAATATCATTTCTGCTGCCTTTCCAGATTTCGAGCGATTAAACTTTCCTCCGGTTGCCGCAGGAACTATGTCTATGACTTGGACAGATAGAAATTTTCCTCAGCCTTTCTATGTCCATGAGTTATCAGAGGGAACGCTGCGTTTCCTCTGGTTGGTTGCGCTGCTTCAAAGTCAAACTTTAACAACCGTCACGTTGCTAGATGAACCAGAAGTTAGCCTGCATCCCGAACTCTTAAGACACTTGGTTTATCTAATGAGAGAAGCTTCAAAACACACTCAACTGATAGTTGCAACACACTCAGATAGACTCATCAGATTTCTTAAGCCAAGCGAAGTTTTGGTCTGTGACCTAGAAGAAGGTGAGGCAAAAATGACGTGGGGTGACACTTTTAATCTGGATAAATGGTTAGAAGATTACAGTCTTGACCAGCTTTGGGCAATGAATATAATGGGTGGCCGCCCATGAAAATTGCTATTTTGGTTGAAGGTGCTACTGAAATGGCATTTAGAGAGAAGCTTCGTGAGTTTCTGCAAAGCCGTTTACAAAAAATGCCAAAACTCCGCTTTATACCACAAGATGGTGGAATTCCCAAGGAAGGGAAACTCAAGCGTATTGTTGAAAATCTCCTCAATAATGATGGCTATAATGCTGTAATTGCACTTACAGACGTTTATACGGGAAAGGCGGACTTTAAAGATGCCAATGATGCTAAAGAGAAAATGATGACATGGGTAGATAACAACCCAAACTTCTATCCTCACACAGCATTACATGATTTTGAAGCATGGCTTCTTCCCTACTGGCCAACTATCCAGAAGCTGGCGAAACACAACCTTTCTGCTCCTAGCGGTTCGCCTGAAACAGTGAATCATCAAAAGCCACCTTCCTATTGGATTAAGGAAATTTTTAGAACAGGAAAATGCAGAAAAGACTATGACAAAGTGAGTGATGGAAAGGCTATTTTGAAAAACAACGATCTGATGATTGCGATTAAAGATTGTCCAGAGCTAAAAGCTTTTGTGTATCGAATTATCTCTCTCTGCGATGAAGAGAAAATAATTTCTTGATGTCCGATGTTAGAGTCCCGACTTCTTAAAGAAGTCGGGGCTCTGGGTGTTCAGTTTTTTTGGTTGTTCTAGTTAATTCAGCGGAATCTCGATCAAAAACTCTGTACCAGTACCCGGTACAGAAACACATTTAAGTACGCCTTGGTGTTTCTCAACTACAATTTGGTAACTGATAGACAGTCCTAAACCCGTGCCCCGACCAACGGGTTTAGTAGTAAAAAACGGATTAAATATGTGAGAGATTAACTCTTTGGGGATGCCGTGACCGTTGTCGGCAATGCAAATTCCTACCGTTTTTTCATCGAGCAATTCGGTGCGAATCCGGATGCAAGGGGAGGGGGAATCAGGAATCAAAGACTCGGTGCTGCCATTTATATCTACTGGCTCGACAGCGAGTGTTTGGGAGCTTAAATGTGTCGCCGCTGCACTTGCCGCTTTAAAGGGAAGATTCATAACTCGCTCTCTTTGTCCCATTTCTAGGGCGTCAAGGGCATTGCCGATCAGATTCATAAATACCTGATTGAGCGAGCTGCCATAGCATTCTACTAAGGGCAAATTGCCGTATTCTTTAATGATTTGTACGGTGTTGTGATCGGAATTGGCTTTGATCCGGTGCTGCAAAATCAACAGGGTACTGTCAATGCCCTCGTGAATGTCAACGGCTTTTTTCTCGGCTTGATCGCTCCTGGAAAAATTGCGCAAAGATACAACTAACTGGCGGATGCGCTCTACTCCGACTTTCATCGAACCCAAAATTTTGGGCAAATCTTCGGCTAGGAATTCGATGTCGATTGCTTCGGATCTCTGGCTAATTTCTGGCTGGGGATTGGGGTAGTGTTGGCGGTAGAGTTCCACCAAGCAGAGCAAATCTGTGGTGTATTCGCTGGCGTGGGACAGATTGCCGCAGATAAAGTTAACGGGGTTATTGATTTCGTGGGCGACTCCCGCCAGCAGTTGTCCGAGACTGGACAATTTTTCGGTTTGAATCAGTTGGGCTTGGGTATTGTGCAGTTCTGTGAGGGTTTTAGCTAGCTGTTCGGCTTTTAATCGATCGGCAGTTGCTGCATTGAGACTTTCTTGATAAAGTTCTGCTTGGTGAATGGCGATCGCAGCTTGAGCCGCTAAATGTTGCACCAATTCCTGTTCTGCTGTTTGCCAAACTCTCGGCCCCGAACACTCATGGGCAATCAGCAACCCCCACAATTGGGAATCTTTACCTTTCATGGGCACAATTAAACTTCCTCTCACCTGCAACTCTTCCAAAAATTCGCGGTGACAGGGTGTTAAATCCTCAGTATAAATATCATTAATTGCTCGCACCCGTCCGGCTCGATAAAAGCAGTCTGAGCCTTCGGGAAAGCATCCTTGTGGAGATTTAATACCTAAAATTGACTGCCACTGGCCGCAAACAGCTTCGACAACTACCTCGCCCTGTTTGTCTGCTGCAAATTGGTAGATTACCGTGCGATCGGTATCCAACAAAACTCTGACTTCTCGCACAATAGTTTGCAGTATGATTTTCAAATCCAAGGTGCTGCGAATCTGGTCTCTAACTCGCGTCAATACTTGAGCAAAGTCCAAGGATTTTTGCAATTGGGCGGTGCGTTCTTGGACTTGGCGCTCCAAGTTGGCATTTAGGGCTTGCACTTCTTTATAAAGAACGTACTGGCCAATTGCCGCACAAAATTGGCTGCCTATAGCTAAAGCTTGCTCGATCTCCTCCCGCTTCCACTCCGGCGACTGACCTTTTTTGATTTCTCGCCAGACTTCAAAGGATTGTCTGGGAAGCCTTTGTGCAGCGCTGCTATCAAAGCGCCCCGCCCACATTTTTTCGGTATCAATTTCATTGCGAAAAATGGTCAAACAGCCGACTACTTGTTGTTGGTAGTGGAGCGGGATTACTAGCAAGCCCCGGATTTTAGTATCTTGGAAAGCTGGAACTAAAACTCTAAATAGAGGTTCTTTGTATAAGTCTGTAATTATCCAAGCTGGGAATTCAGAATTAGTAAGAATAGGAAATTTTGGAAGTTTTTCGGTATTTTGGAATCCTTTGGTTAGCCATTGCTGCCAGAGGGGATGAGCTTCGAGATCCTTGACTATTTCCCAGTCGGGAAGTGTCGGTTGTTCTCCTGTGGCGAACAGTTCAAAGGTAGCATCAGTTTGGGCAGGGGAAATGGAAAATGCTCGATCGATCTTGGGAACCGATAACTTTTCACCGTTGATGTTCGGGGGGTTGAGATAGAGTCTGCCGCCGCTGCCACCGAAAGCGGTGACGGTGGCTTCTAAACCCTGTTGCAGTTGAATGTTGAGGTGACCGTACAACAGGGCTGCTATGCGGCTCACGGTAGCTTCCCGGGCGGCTTGAGAGCGGGTTTGCTGGAGGAGAAGCGCGTGGGCGATAGCGCTAGACAATTGATCTGATACGAGCTGAACTACTTCTAAATCTGCTGGTGAAATATTGAGGGGGGCCGAGTGGTGGGACACTAAAAGCCCCCACAGTTCGATGTGAATTTTTTGATTGTTTCCTGGCTCGTATCGAGTCAGACACGCCGGGGCATCGCAGATATGTGTGTTGCTGTTTTCCGACGCAATCCTGCGGTGCAAAATCGGCACGACTAAGGAAGATTGCACTCCCATTGCCATCAGGTAAGCTGTGTGGCAAGGATCGAGCGCTCGGTAGTGCATCTCTTCATTTACTAAAGGTTGGCCGGTGTCTGCAGCATCGAGGGGACTCAGGACGATCGTCCCGGAGCTAACATCTATGATTGTCCGCTGGCGCAGAGTGACATACATCTCCCGGGCCTGTGCGGGAATGTCGTCTGCTGGAAAGTGCAGCCCTTTCAAGGAAGGGAGAAGGTTGTTATTAATTGATTCAGCAACAACTTCTCCACTCCCGTCGGCACTAAACCTGTAAATCATACTGCGATCGGTTTTCAAAAAAGACCGCACTTCTGCTACCGTACTGGTTAAAATATCTTCTAATTCTAAAGATTGGCGGATGCGTTCAGTTATCCGCCGTACCAAAACTTCTCTGTCTAATTTATAATGTAATTCTTGGGTATTTTCTGTGAGTTGCATAAATCTCCTTTTGTACTTATACAATGATAATAAGAAGTTTTGATGTGCTGTTGGAGCGATCGAACTCAGGCTGATGCCTTTGAATTCGATCGCTCAACCGATCTGTACAGTTAATCGGTGGCGCACTGGTGAGAGACTACGGTGTATAACGTTTGGCGCCCTGGGGTAAGAAAAATCTGCGATCGCGCCGGTTGATTCCTTGCCTTCAACCTGCTGAACGACTCAAGCAAATAATAATTATTATTTTAATGCTCTTATAAATTTCTCGCAATATTCAACTCTTACTATGAGAATTATTGATTGTTAGTATAACTTGACATTTGTTATATAACTTTATATAATGATAATTAACGAAATAATTTTAGTTTCTATCAGCGCGTAAGGCGCTGACTAATTTCTTGGCGCACGCTCATCAGAATTTTACCCAAATGATTTTGACCGGTTCCGTCGCAGCCGCACCCCCAGTAGTAATCCGTTGGGGAATCCTCGACGATCACTCGATCCGCTGTGGCGAGGAGAATAGCTTGAATGTCTTTATGAGTGAGAAACTTAGTTAAAACTGCTTCGCGCATAATAGGAATTTTCACAGCTTCCCAATCAGCGCGAATCCGGTGGTTCGGATCGCGACCTAATTTGGCGGCTTCTTGAGGAGTCGGTACGCCTCGAATCATCGCCACTAATCTTTCATCAGTGCTGACAAATTTTTGGGCTTGATAGTAATGTTCCACAGTCAACCAATCTTGACCGTGCAGACTAATGTCGTGTAGTGAAAAATTAGAAAAGCAGCCGTAAGGCTCCTCTACTTTATAAAAATAAATGATCATTAGATTTAAGGTTTTATCTTTTACAGGATTTAGGTAGAATGTAATTATTCAGAGTGCGCCTGAAGCACCTTACCGCGCTGTTAGTAACGTGTCAAACCATTTTTTTTCAGGATTATTTGAGGTTGATTCTATAAGCAGCGCGGGGCTTCTATTAAAAAATCCTGGAATCGACTTTATTTAAAATAGGAGTTACGCTTTTGATTAGGTAACGAAAAATCTAGGAATCAACAGGCTTTCTGAGGAATAGTGCGTAATTTCTATTTTTAAATTAAGGATTAACAATTGGAAATGAAGAATAAGGAATTAGCATTTAAGAATATTCCTTCTTTCATCTTCCTACGTTCTAAAACGGCATCAGCTTTTTAAGAGCGCGGTTAGCGATATCGGCATAACGCAGTTCGCCGCACAAAATTTTGCTCATCGACTTAGTAGCGCTCGGCAATTTAACGCCCGCTCTATAAGCAGCTCCTGTAAACTGATAGAATGCCCCAGCCAAGCGACCGGCCCAAACCATATCAGTTCCCCATTCTTGGGCGATCGTTTGAGTATACTCCTCTAGGGCGTCGCCGGCACCTCCAAGAGCTCGATCGATCGCCTCAGCAGCCTTAAAGCCGCTAAAAATGGCAGGCCGAATTCCCTCACCGGAGAGGGGGTCGGCGAGACTAGCGGCGTCTCCTGCGAGCAGGGCATTTTGCGAGTGCAATTTGCGATCGCCATCCCACAGACTCATGGGGTGTTCCCGCACGTTGCTGACACTAACATCCGCACCGCACTTCGTTGCGTAGTCGGCCAACATTTTCTTGATATCTTTTGGCTTGTCGCCGCGCATCGCAGCAATACTCAAAGAGTAGCCGTCAGCTTTGGGAAAGCTCCAGATAAAACCTTTTCTAATAGTACCAAAATCGAAATTGATGGAATCGCCCTTGATTGAGCGAGTTTCTAAACTTGCGCTCAAACAGAGTTTTGGTTCTTTCAATCTGAGCCACTTAGTCATCGGCCCGCCGGCACCGTCAGCAGCAATCAAATAGCGGCCGGAAACTGATTCAGAGTTAGTTTTAACTTCCCAAACAGAATTTTTAAACTCAATCCCTTTGACTTCTGTAGAGTCTCTAAGTTCCGCACCAGTTTTTTGAGCTTGTTTAATTAAAAAATCGTCAAATATATCTCGCTGTACCATCCACATTGGCGAATTTATCTCAACTTTCACCTGGTCTTGCATTTTCCAGGTGTAGCTAATTTTGTTAGCTTTCAGAGAAATAGCTGGCCTCAGGTCAAAATCCAGCCATTGGGCGATCGCGGGAGAAACGCCGCCGCCACAAGGTTTATTGCGGGGCAGAGAGGCTTTTTCTAGTACCAAAACAGAACGTCTCTGTTTTGCCAGGTGATAAGCTGCTGTGCTGCCTGCCGGGCCTGCACCGACAATAATGCAATCAAACATTTTTGGTTATGGGTAATTGGTTATTGGTAATTGGTTATGGGGAACAGGGAATTAGTAACTGGTAATTGCTAACTCTTGAAGTGTTAAATCTTGAGTTTTTAACTCACAAATCACAACTCATCGAGCGTCTGGGCGTTGTTCGCGGCCGAATCTCGCCAATCTCAAAACTATTCCTATTCCCCATGCCCAATTTCCCATTCCCTAAACTGTCGTGATATCTTTCTCTTTCCCTGCCAGAACTTCTTCTATTTTGGCAATGTACTTGTCCGTCAGCTTTTGAATTTTATCTTGCAAGTCCCGCGATTCATCTTTAGAGATATCGCTGCTTTTTTCCTGCTTGCGAATCGAGTCAACGGCATCGCGGCGGATATTGCGAATTGCAACTTTACCTTCTTCAGCAAACTTACTGGCCATTTTGACAAATTCTTGGCGTCTGTCGCTCGTCAGCGGCGGAATGTTCAAGCGAATAACTGAACCGTCGTTGTTGGGAACGAGTCCTACATCCGACAGGGAAATCGCTTTTTCGATCGAGTTGAGGGCTGTGCGATCGAACGGTTGAATGGTGATCGTAGTTGCATCCGGCGTGCCGATGTTGGCAAGGGATTTGATCGGAGTTGGAGAACCGTAGTAATCTACCATGACTCGATCGAGGAGGGAGGCGTTGGCCCGTCCCGTCCGAATAGTATTAAAAGACCGTTGAGTAGCCTCAACTGCCTTTTGCATATGATCTTCTGCTTCAGCTAACTTCACAAAAACCTCCGACAAGAGTTCCAATAGATTCTCCCATTACAGCTCGGTAGATGTTGCCCGACACCGAGAGGTCAAATACCATAATAGGAATATTATTTTCTTTGCAAAGGGCGATCGCGGTACTGTCCATCACCCGCAAATCTTGATTCAAGACGTGTGCATAGGTGAGGGTTTGATACCTGCGCGCGTTGGGGTTGAGGTGGGGGTCGCAATCGTACACCCCATCTACCTTAGTAGCTTTAAAAATCACCTCTGCATCAATTTCAGCCGCCCGCAGAGCGGCTGTAGTATCCGTAGTAAAAAAAGGATTGCCAGAACCGGCACCAAAAATCACTACTCGTTTTTTTTCGAGGTGGCGAATCGCCCGCCGCCGGATGTAGGGTTCAGCTACTTCTTGCATAGCTATCGCCGATTGCACCCTCGTTGGCACTCCTACTTGTTCCAGGGCATCCTGCAAAGTGATAGCATTCATCACCGTAGCAATCATGCCCACATAATCAGCCGTTGCCCGATCCATCCCTGCCGAAGCAGCTTTCACTCCGCGAAAAATGTTGCCGCCACCGACAACAATCGCGATTTGAATGCCTTCGGACACGACTTTGGCCACTTCCTGGGCGATCGACTGAACGACTATCGGATCGATGCCGTAGCCCAAGCTGCCCATCAGCGCTTCACCGCTGAGTTTCAGCAAAACTCGCTGATAAACCATCCCCATGCCGCCACTATTTTTTTACTCTGTTTGCCTCCACCATAAGATACCAGTACGGGTGCATTTTGAACATCAATTGCCCGGAACAGGCATCCTGCTTGTGCTGCAAGAGAATTTGTTTGTTGCGCCGGCTGCTAGGTGAACAGGCCCGAAAGCCTGTTCCACAACCGGATTGATTTTTTGTGGGGTGGGTACTCTTAGCCCGCCCCTAAAAGACTCAATCCTTGGGGACGAAATTAAGAGCAGCAGAATTCATGCAGTAACGCTGACCGGTCGGTTTGGGCCCGTCGTTAAATACGTGACCCAGATGAGAGTCACAGACAGCACACAGTACCTCCGTGCGGCGCATGAACAAGGTGTTATCCGACTCGCACTTGACATTTTCTTCGCTAACGGGAGCGTAGAAACTCGGCCAACCGGTACCGGAATCGAACTTTGTTTCTGATTTAAATAGCTCTGTGCCGCAGCAAATACACTTATAAATTCCGGTTTTTTTGCTGTCGTGATATTCCCCACTAAAAGCTCTTTCCGTTCCTTTCTTGCGGGTGACTTTAAACTGTTCTGGCGTGAGTTGTTGTTGCCATTCTGCGTCGGTTTTTTGAACTTTTTCAGTCATGATTTGATGTTGGGTTTAGATGGTTTAACAAAGAATTAGGTCAAGCTTTTTTGAAGTTTATGACTAAGACTAAAGAAACCTGGTTTCTCCGAAAAAAATGTGGCAAAACGAGACATTTAAGAAGAAACCGGGTTTCTGAAACAAGCCTGCTTAAGTCATAGACTGGTTAACTCATGCCTCCATTAATATTAACCTAATTGGCTCGATATGAACATACCAGGGAAAAGGATTGTCCTTAATAGCCCTCCACTTTTCCTTAAAAACTTCGACTTGCAAGTGATAATCTTGGGAATGATTGGGAGGCGAGTGCAATTTGAGATATAATGTCACCCGGTGCGGAGTTTCCACAGTTGAGGCGATCCAACAAGCAAATGTATTTTCGCGATCGCACCCGCTAACAAAACTCAGTTGATGAGCCCGAATTCCCACAGAAACTAAAGATTTGGGAATTGGTTCGACTACAGTCAGAGTACAGCCCCAGTCGATCGCCTCCACGAGAGTTTCTGCGATCGGTTTAGCTGCTGAGAAATTCTTGCAGCCCGTCAACTGGGCGACAGTGAAATTGCGAGGGCGATCGAAAATGTTCTCTTTGGTATCAAAGGCGATCGGCTTTCCCTCGGCCAACACCAACAGATTTTTGCACACCCGGTAAACTTCCTCTAAATTGTGGCTAACAAACAAAGTAATTCCCCGATAATTAGCCAGAGTCTGCATTAACTCCCGTTCCAGTTGACTGCGCAAGTGAGTGTCCAAAGCAGAAAACGGTTCGTCTAACAGCAGCAATTCGGGAGAAGGGGCGATCGCCCTCGCCAAAGCCACCCGCTGCTGTTGGCCCCCTGAAAGTTCGTGCGGGTAGCGGTTTTCCAGTCCCAACATTTGCACCGAAATTAGTTGTTCTTTTACCCGAAGTTTTTGCTCGCTTTCTGATAAATGCTGCAAGCCAAACGCAATATTTTGAGCAACTGTCAGGTGAGGAAATAAAGCATAGTTTTGAAACAAAAAACCGATGCGGCGGTCTTTAGAAGGTACATTAATGCCCTGTGCTGAGTCAAATAAAACCTTGCCGTTGACGGCAATTTTACCGCTGCTGGGAGTTTCCAAACCAGCGATGCAGCGCAGAGTCATGCTTTTACCGGAACCCGACGCCCCCAAAATTCCCAGCACTTCCTGGCTGATATCGAAGCCTACATCCAAAGCAAAGCCGGAGAGAGGTTTGAAGATGTTTAAACAAAGGCCGCTTTCCGGCTGTTGTTTTTGGGGTTTTGCGGTAAAACTAGACGCGACTTTGGGAAGATTTGATTGCGGTCTTTGGCTCGAATTCTGTTTGGGCGAGATCCTTTGTAAATCAGTCCAAAAATTAACAGCAGTTAGCACGCTCAAAGAAAGACTAAGAATAATCAAAACCCAAATAGCAGCTTGCCTCATATCCCCTGCTTCCACAGCAAAATAAATTGCCATCGGGATAGTTTGAGTTTGTCCGGGAATGTTCCCCGCTAACATCAGCGTCGCGCCAAATTCACCCAAAGCGCGGGCAAATGCGAGAATAGTTCCTGCTAAAATTCCCGGCCATGCTAGCGGCAACATAATTCGCCAAAAGACTTGCCACTCCGAGGCCCCCAAAGTGCGAGCAGCGTTGAGAAGATTGGCATCAATTTGCTCAAAAGCTCCCAAAGCAGTTTTGTACATCAGGGGAAATGATACAACTGTGGCGGTAATGGCGGCGGCTTGCCAAGTGAAAATTATAGTTAAGTCGAATTGTAGCAATAATTGACCGATCGCTCCATTTCTCCCAAACAGCATGAGGAGTAAAAATCCCACTACCGTCGGCGGCAAAACTAAGGGAGAAATGAAAATGCCTTCAATCAGAGCTTTACCTTTGATGCGAGTTGAAAGCATCCACCGGGCGGCGGCTATTCCGAGAAAGAATGTAAAGAAGGTGGCGATGGCTGATGATTTCAGAGATATCCATAATGGAGATAAGTCAAATTCCATATTTTGGATTAAGTATAGGTAGTTTTAAATAATTTATGAAGGAGATTTATTTTAACGAACCGCGAAGACGCTAAGAACACGAAGGAAGAGAAGAAAGGTTCTGAATATCTACAATTTTTACAACTAATTAACGAGCTGTACCAAATCCGTATTTCTGAAATACTATTTTAGCTCGATCGCCCGCTAAAAACTCAACAAACGCTTTAGCAGCAGCCGGATTGCGACTGCTTTTCATAACTGCTAGGGGATAAAGTATTGGCGAGTGCAAATTTGCCGCAGCCGTGGCGCGTACCGCGACTTTTGGCGATGCTTTGGCATCTGTCGCGTAGACTATACCTGCATCCGCATTGCCGCTTTCGACAAAAGTCAGCACTTGGCGGACGTTATTTCCTAGCACTAATTTGGGTAATATTTGCTGCAAAATTCCGATTTTCATCAGCATTTCCTGAGCGTATTGTCCGACAGGTACGCTCTTGGGTTCGCCGATCGCAATTTTCTTGATTCTGGCATCTGTCAACTGTTTGAAATCGCTCAAAACTACGCCATTTTTAGGAGTAATCAAAACCAGGCGATTTGTAAGCAAATTGCGGCGCGTGTCGTTAATTAGCAAATTAGATTGCTGCAAATCGTTCATTTGCTTGGTAGCGGCGCTGAAAAATACATCTACCGGTGCTCCCTGTTGGATCTGCTGTGCGAGGGCGCCGGAAGCACCAAAATTATAAGTAATAGTAACATTTGGATTGCTGCCTTGATAAACAGTCTTGATTTCTGCTAAGGCTTGCGACAGACTGATAGCAGCAGATACAGTTAAAGACGTTCGCTGCTGCGCCGCGACAGGAGAAACACTCTGAAATAAGTTCCAACTAATCAGCAGTGCTAGCGCCGCGATGGCTGCGAAAATCAATTTGAGAATGGGTGTATTTTTTAAGTTCACCGAAAATAGTTTTTAATTTTAATTTTGAGTTACTTTGAAACCACTATAAAACTATCTTCTTCTCTTTCTTGCTTCGCGTTCTACCCTACCCTTCGGGAACGGCTTCGCCGAACGCGTCTTCGGGGTTCGTTAACAAAACTTAGGCGCTACTGAAAGCGATAAGGTGCGCAGTGCGCACCCATACATAATTAGGTTCTGCATCCTGGATTGTTAATTTAAAACCTCCCTATTCTCGCCATTTGACAGAACAGCCGATCGCCTCTGTACTCGAAGGCTCCACGGGTTGGTTATTGAGCAATTGGTCGATCGCGCTCCGCAGATAAGACACCCCCACCGCCCCCGGGTCGTCCGGGTTGTCGTCAATTAAACCTTTATAGCGCAATCTGCCGTCTTGGTCTAACAAAAAAACTTCCGGCGTTTTAGAAGCACCAAAACTTTCAGCCACATCTTGAGCAACATCTCGGATGTAGGGGAAGTTGAGTTGATTGTTGGCTGCAAAGATTTTCATGTTATCAAAACTGTCGTCGGGATGCTGGTTTGCATCATTAGCATTCATCCCGATTAAAGTAACACCTCGATCTTGAAATTCTGCTTGAATTTCTTTCAGGCGATTTAGATACAACTGCACGTAAGGGCAATGATTGCCCATAAATATTACCGCTATCGCCCGAAATTTTTCTAAATATCGAGCTAAATGGTGAACCTCTTCGTCAACCCCCGGCAGTTCAAAATCGGGAGCGTAGCCGTTAATGGGAGTACCCGTTGTATCGATTAGTAAATTCATGTTTTCACGAGGTGAAGAGCAGTTTTGCAAGCATGAAATATGAAACGGTCAGCGCGAATAAAATTGGCTGTTTTTTGGCTTTAACTTAATTTTAGCCTTGCCAACAGCCTATGAGTGATTCGTACTTCGCGATTTATCCCTCGTCTGGCTTTAGCCAACCTTGAGCCAGAGCTTGATATCCAATAAGTTTGTATGCTAATTTGGCGGCGGTAAATTCTGAGACTACAGAATCTACAATAGGTGCTAATTCCATAATGTCACACCCGATTACTTCGTAGGACTCGAAGATGCGACGCAAAAATCCGGTCAGGGAATACCAATTTAACCCGCCCGGTTCGGGTGTGCCAACCCCTGGAATTAAAGTCGGATCGATGCCGTCTAAGTCGATCGTCAAAAATACCCGCTTGGTTGTAATGCTGGCAATTGCCCGATCGGCCCAATCCGGTTGAGTAGCGATTTCCCTAGCTCTAATCACGTTTAGCTGTTTTGCTTTTATCAAGTCTGCTTCTTCCTTGCAGATAGCGCGAATCCCGATTTGCAGTGTCGGTAAGCCCATATCGACAACACGCCGCATCACGCAGGCGTGGTTGTGAATCGAGCCCTCGTACTCGTGCCGCAAGTCGCCGTGGGCATCGATTTGCACGACTGTGAAGGGTTCATCCGGGTATGCTTGGCGATAACCTTCGACAACGCCGGCAGTGATGCTGTGTTCGCCTCCGAGGGAGATGACAAATTTATTTTCGGTAACTAGCTGGTGGACTGCGGCTTGGGTGACTTGCAGCATTTCTGAGGATGAAACCGGTTGTCTGTTGCGGGTATCGGCGATCGGCTCTGTTGTATAAATTCCGACATCGTAGCAAACTTCGGAATCTAGTTCTTCGTCATAGCACTCGAGTTGATGAGAAGCTTCTAGAAGTTTCGCCGGCCCGTTTTCGCACCCCCGGCGGTAAGTGGTGGTAGCTTCGTAGGGAATTGGTAAGATAACTACTTTGGCGGTGTCGTAGTCGGGTACAATTTCCGACCCCAGAAACGGTACGACAGCAGTGGAAATGATCGTTGGCATAAGGGAAATTTCAATAAGGCAAAGAAGTCAGCATCTTTAATCCTGACATAATATCGGCTCTACCTGCAAATTCAGAAGGAATAGGGAAGAAGGAAGATAAATGAACCGCAGAGAGCGCAGAGGGCGCTGAGGGAAGAGGGAAGGAAGGCTGAGGATTTATGTGGGGGCAATCTCCCCGTGGTTGCCTCGAATTACGATACCTTTTGTAGTAAGGGCTTCACTCCTTCTTACTCTTAAATTTTCAATCTTATGACCGAAAGCAATTTGGTCGCAGAAGGGGAGCAATTCTTCAATCTAAAATCTAAAATCTAAAATCTAAAATCGCATGACATCTTCTACTCCCACTTCGTCAACTGCTGTTGCACCTCAAACTTGGCTGTGGAAAGGCTTTCCCATTTGCTACCAGGCTGCGGGTTCCCAGGGGCCTGCGGTAGTGTTCGTCCACGGTTTCGGTGCGTCTTGGGGTCACTGGCGCAAAAATTTGCCGGCGCTGGCTGCTAATTGTCGGTGTTATGCGATCGACCTCATCGGTTTTGGCGGTTCTGCTAAACCCGCGCCCAAGCTTGAAATTGACTATACTTTTGAAACTTGGGGACAGCTAATTGCTGATTTTTGTCGGGAAGTTGCGGGCGGGCCGGCTTTTTTGGTGGGAAATTCGATCGGCTGCGTGGCAATTATGCAAGCGGCTGTTGATTTTCCCGACATTGCTGAGGGCGTAATTTTACTCAATTGTTCCCTGCGCTTGCTGCACGATCGCAAACGCGCCGAATTGCCTTGGTATCGCAGTTTTGGAGCGCCAATTGCACAAAAAATTTTAAATGTCAAGTGGATAAGTCAATTATTTTTTCAACAATTAGCAACGCCAAAAACAGTTAAAAAAGTGCTTTTGCAAGCTTATCACCGTCCTGAATCTGTCACCGACGAACTGGTAAATATGCTGCTGGAGCCTGCCAAAGACAGCGGCGCAGTCGAAGTATTTGTGGCATTTATCAGTTATTCTCAAGGCCCGCTACCGGAGGATTTGTTGCCGCGTTTAAGCTGTCCGGCTTTGATTTTGTGGGGGACAAATGACCCTTGGGAGCCGATCGCATTAGGGCGAGAATTGGCAAAGTTTCCGGCTGTGGAAAAGTTTATTGCGCTGGAAGGCGTAGGTCATTGTCCCCAGGATGAAGCGCCGGAATTGGTCAATCCTATTTTACTCGATTGGATTAAAGAGCGATCGGCATTTGCAGAAAATTAGGGCTTTTACTTATTGCGGGCAGGAATAATTGGTTTGATTGAACCGCGAAGACGCTAAGAACACGAAGGAAGAAGTAGGAAGAAGAAATTAGGAAACTGTACTGCCTTGTCCTCGGTTTCATGAGGAGTGCAGCCGGAATTGATATTAGATCAAATCTATTAGCCTCGGAATTATTCCTATCTCTATTCTCGACCTCTGCGTGAATCAGCGTCAATCCATTGTCATCTACCGCCCGAGAAATTCTCTTTTTTTAACCGCAGATGAGGGCAGATAAACACAGATAAACGCAGATAAATTATATCAATTCCGGTTGCACCACCCGTGATTGTTGACTGTTGACTGGATTTTACTATTCCGATGCTACCGGAATTAATATTACACAAACAGGAAACTATCAGGGGTAAACGGGCCTTGAATGACAGCAATTTGGTCAGACGTACCAGCCAAATTGATGGAGTTACCAACAATATTGTAGTCAGAGAGACTCCCACGTAACTGAATGCGATCGATTCCCTGCTGAAAATATGCAATCGATGCAAATCCTGTTCCACTATAGTATGTCTTGGTGGCATCGCCGAGAACAAAAACATCTATACCTCGACCCCCAATCAGCATATCCGTTTCATTGCTTCCCGGTGTAGCACTCAATGGATTTACTCCAATCAGGGTATCATTGCCGCGCAAACCTGAGAGTATATCGTTACCATCTCCTCCTACTAAATAATTGTCTTGGATGTTTCCGGTAAGGACATCTACATTGGGAGTACCTGCGACATTAACGAAATTCTCTACAGTAAAATTCCGAGTGCCGATACCGGGTAGATTGTTAACCGCCAAACGATTCTGCCACAAATCCACATTAATAGAAGCTGTGCCGCTACCTGTAGAAGCATCGATGGTATTAGTCTGTCCCAAAGGACCAATTATTTGTTCTATATTTTGCATGGTATCTGTACCGGCTGCGCCTTTATTTACAATACCTTTAGCCTCAAGGGTAATGCGGCTGCCGAGGGAAAGATAGCTAATTGTATCTGTGCCTGCTCCTCCAATTATGCTATCAGTGCCACTACTACCGAGGATGAAGTTATCTAAACTATCTCCGGTAATATTGTCGTTTCCTGCTGTGGTGCTAATACTGTTAGCTGGCGGAGGGGGTGGAGTTTGGTTTTGGGGAGGTAAAGCAGAATTCGTAAGTTGTGCGTCCTGATTTTGGGGAGGAAGATTTCCCGCTGGGCCTTGGTTTTGAGGATTCGGATTGTCGATTCCCCCCAGGTTTTGAGGAGGATTGCCCGGTGCGCCCTGGTTTTGAGGAGAATTGCCCGGTGCGCCTTGATTTTGCCCTGGAGGATTGCCCGGTACTCCTTGATTTTGGGGAGAAGAATTGCCCGGTACATTGATTGAATTAGCAAATAGTTGTGGCATGGTATAATTACCCCGATTAGTTTTCTAAGTTTGAAGCAGTTGTCAGGCTAAAGAAATGAATTCTCGATCGCCCTGTGAGTTAGTCGCTACAATCATTAAGCTGGTTGAACATGACATTTATCCCTGTGCTGGGATTACAGTTTTGTAATGTGGAAAAATTAGCGCTTTTCGGAATTTTGAGGTAGATTACGATCGCCGGGTGGACGCGGTGGAATGCCCAGAATTTTAATCAAATCTGCTTCGGTAACTCCCAACTTTTTCGCTGCACCGGGAATATCTAAACGAGGACGGGGCGGTGGGCTGGACGGGCGATTATTTTCACTTGGTGGTTCTGGCGGTTTGGCGGGTAGGCCCAAAGCTTCGATTAGCTCGGCTTCGCTGACTCCTAATTGTTTGGCAGCAGCAGCAAAATCTATGCGGGGCGGACGTCTGCGCTCTTGACTGGGTTCGGGCTGGCTCTGGGCTAGTACAGTATTAGAATTAGCTGTAGTCCGATCGGGGAAAGTCAAGCTGCTAAATCCCAGCAGCAAGGCTGTAGCAGGTAATGCGAGCAGTGAAGCAATTTTCATGATAGTTACGATCGCCGTCCTAAAAATGTTTATAACTACATCAAATTCCCCCAACATAACCTGCAACAGTGCGAATGGATTACAGTTTTGTAATTTAAGTAAATCCCTGATAGCCGTATAATCGCAACCGAATAGGTAAATCTATGAATGTTTTATACGTTGAAGATGAAGAAAAAATCGCCAATTTTGTTTGTATGGGCTTGAAAGAACAAGGCTTTGTTGTGGATTATTGCGATAATGGCAATGATGGCTATGGGCGGGCGATGGATAATGAGTACGATGCGATCGTGCTTGATATTGTATTGCCGGGAAAAGATGGATTATCTATTCTCAAACATTTGCGAAAGGCTGGACGCAACGTACCCGTAATTTTATTAACTGCTCGCAATGAACTAGACGATCGCATTGAAGGGTTACATCTGGGTGCTGATGACTATTTGGCTAAACCGTTTTTTGTTGAGGAGTTAGTTGCTCGGATTTATGCTGTAGTACGACGTGCTTCGGGCGGTGGGCACAATATTCTGAGTGTTGGTCCCGTTAAGCTCGATCGCATTCTCCGAGAAGTTACCTGCGATCGCCATACAGTCGAACTGACAACCCGGGAGTTTAATCTATTGGAATATCTGATGCGATCGCCTGGCCGGGTACTCACCCGCACTCAAATCCTCGAACATATCTGGGGCTATGATTTCAACCCAAATACCAATGTAGTAGATGTATGTATTCAACGCATTCGCAAGAAAATTGAACCGATCGGCGGTATGGGATGGGTTGAGAGTGTGCGCGGCGTTGGCTATCGGTTTCGCAAACCAGATTCACCATCATGAAACTCCAATCTTTCCGCCTTCGCATTGCTTTATCATCTTCTGTTCTCGCAAGTATTGCTCTGATTGGCTTTGGTGTTGTTTCGTGGTGGTTGATTTACGATGCTAAAGTCAAGCGTCTTGATGCTGGAATAGAAACTCAGTTAATCCACGCTACCCGCCCGCGATCGCCCGAATGGGATGCTTATACTGATTCTTTGCCATCACTTTTGGGCATGAATGGGGAAACCACCGTCGCTTTGGTCGTGGCTCAAAAAGATGGTAATTTAATCTACAAATCGAGCCAGTGGCAAGATGGACTTGATGCGAATTCCATCTGGCGATCGTTGCCGCTACCCCCTCCCGATCCTGGCATAATAGATTTTGAATCAGAACCTCCCCCTCGACAAAATCCATTAGATCCACCACCTCCCGATCGCCTCAATTTATTTCCACCGCCCGAAACCAGACCCCCATTCGATCCACCGCCACACGATCGACCTCCACACGATCGGCCGCCACACAATCTGCCGCCATTCGATCGACCTCCACACGATCGACCCGCATTCGATCGGGCGTCATCCGATTCACTTCAACCTCCTCAATTGCCCAAAGCTCAGCTAGCAACCCAGCGTACTAGCACTGCAATTTGGCGTGTCGGCGCGATTAATTCTGCTTATAGTCAAGCAGCCATCGCCGTTAACTTGCAAGCTATCGATGGGGAAATGGAATTGATTCGTAATATCTTTCTAATTTCTATTCCCGTAGTGCTTTTACTGGTGGCGAGTGGAGCGTGGGTCATATCGCGGAGTATTCTGTATCCAATTGGGCGCCTCACGATGGCGATCGGGAATGTTACCGTACAGGGGCTAGATCGGCGCGTCCCTTACGGAGCAACGGATATAGAGTTTCTAGAATTAATTTTTGTGTTCAATCAGATGTTAGAACGTCTAGAGCGAAGTTTTAAACAAGCTTCTCGTTTTAGTGGAGATGCTGCCCACGAATTAAAAACTCCGCTAGCAATTTTGCAAGGTCAACTAGAACGGGCTTTGCATCAAGTTGAAGCTGGTTCTGAGGTGCAGCAAACGCTGAGTAATTTATTGGATCAAGTGCGCCGTTTGAATGAAATAACCCGTAAACTTCTCTTACTTTCTCTAGCCGATGCCGGACGTATGGGTTTACATTTGGTTGATGTGAATATGTCGGCTTTGCTATCGGAAATTGCCGAAGATATGGAACTGCTAGCACCGCATTTAGATGTACAAATGGTAATTGCTCCCAATTTATATATCAAGGGCGATCGCGATTTGCTGGTGCAGGTTTTGCAAAATCTGGTTGGTAATGCGATTAAATATAATTTACCGAAGGGTTGGCTCAGGTTACAGGCTAACTGTCAGGGAAAAAGAGTAATTGTGAAAATTGTCAATAGTTCTCAGGATATTTCTTTTAGCGAGCGCGATCGCATTTTTGAGCGCTTCCATCGCGGTGACTCGACTCAGATCCAAAAAATAGAAGGATCGGGATTGGGGCTAAGTTTAGCAAGGGAAATCGCACGGGCCCACGGCGGCGATATCAAACTAGATGCTGCCATACTTGGTCAAACAGCATTCACACTCAGCTTACCTGTGGGCGATCGCGATTAACCTTATAGCGGTGAAGCAGGACGAATTCTGTTGGCTAAGACTTTGGCTAATTCTGATTTTAAAGTTAACCGTGCGACTGGGGAAGTTAAGTTTTTGCTCAGTGGCGATCGCCACAGCAATGTAATTCTTTTGCAAGTGGTACCAGACACTCAATCCGATACAGGTTAAGATTTTATGCCAGTCATATCAAGTCCGGTTAAATAGATATGCCTTACCCAAGCAATCTTTGATATTGAACCAAAAATCATATATTAGAGTAGTAAAAAAGTTCTATCTAACTGCGATCGCCTCATGTCCCCAAAGACTCATACCAACTTCCTCGCAGCATTCGAGCCCAATCAAGTCTACGAATCGCTCACAGAAGGTCGCATAACCAGTGATGTTTTTCAGGCGGGTGACTTAGTTTTACCTTCAGGGCGTATTATTGCTTGCGACCCCGGTTGGCTGTGGTGCAAAGACGTTGACCCGTTTAGCAGAACGGTTCCACCAGGGCGCTATCCTGTGTTCCTAAGTGTGGTTGACAGTGGGCGCATTGCCTGTGCGATGGTTAAGTTTTGCTCTGAATCCCCTGTCCGTTGGGAGATGGCTCTGCGTCCAGGTGAGGATTTGGCCGAGTTAAGACGGAATCAGTTTTTTACCTATGGTGTTGATGCGGGACTGGGGTGTTTTGTCGATGCTCAGGTAGTTGAGCGACGTTCTGATGAAGAATTGCAGTATCTAGTCGAGGATGCCATTGAACAAAAGATTCAATTGGATGACTGGCTAGCAGCTCAGGATCTGGTAACTCAATTGACCTACCCATCTCAGCAAATTATGGATCGGAGTGGTTTCAATCTGACCCTAGACCCCGATACTGACACTTTCCATCTTACCCTAGACCCTGATACTGGGGCCAATGCGATCGCATTTGGAAGTGGATACGGGGATGGTAGCTATGCCAGTTATTGGGGGTTCACAGCCGATGATGAACTGGCTTGTTTGGTCACGGATTTCGGGGTACTGCTTGAGCACATCACGAAAAATATCGAGATTGAAGTTACAAGCTTCCTAGAAAAATCCATAGAGCATCGTGACTTGGAGCGGCTTGAGATGGCTATAAGACTCAGCGTTAATCGCCCAAGTTGGGTTCAGCTTAGTGATGATTTCCTCAACGATCAACCCAGCAACCCAGATTGCATACTGGTTTTGGAAGGACAGGGGCGCCAGCCCTGGAGCGTCAATTTAGAGCCGGGCGGTCGATTTTCCGGCTGTCCTATGATGATGGTTTCAGAATGGATAGAAGAGGATAGGTGGTACAGAGAATATTGGTTCAATGAGCCGTTGCAAGCCAATGCAGTATTGAAGATCACACTTAATTCTGAGGTTTATCCACTTCAACCTGTGACAACAAATGCGTGATTGTCCCCGGAATCAATGACTTCCCCAATTTCTCCCCATCACCGTTTTTTAAAATATCGAATTGCCCTGCTCATCAGTATAATCGTGATTATCCCTTTAGGTTACGTAGTGAGATTTTCTCGCGGCCCTGCACCGGAATGGTTCAACGACTTTTTTGGGAGCATAGCCTATGAGGTATTTTGGATTTTGCTGGTAGTTCTGATATTGCCGCGATTTTCGCAAATTAGGGCGGCTGTAGCTGTGTGTCTAGCTACCTGCGGAGTAGAGTTTCTCCAACTGTGGACACCTCCGTTTTTACAAGCAATGCGAGCTACTTTACCCGGAAGGCTGATATTGGGAAATCACTTTAGTTGGTCAGATTTTATCTCTTATTTTGTGGGGAGTTTTTTAGGTTGGTTGTGGGTGCGATGGCTTCATTTCACTTGCTTCCGCTTGTAAGTTGTACTGCATTTAAATTGTATATTTCGATAGCCCGAGCCACAATCGTCAAATCCTCTCCCCATTGAACCCTCTCCCCATCAAGCCCTCGAACACCATAGACAATCTAAATTCACAAAAGCTTAATGATATGGTTGCGGTTATTTTCACTATAACTAAGCGATGGGGTTAACTTAGAATTGAGAATTTTTAGGAGTTGAAGTGGGAGCTATATTTCCGCGATCTCGCCACAGCAACAAGGGAATGCTTAACGTTCCTAAAATCATCACAGTTCCAGCCAGAATCCAAACTAGCACAGGATTTGGGCGATAATCACCTCGCTCGATTTGCCAGAAAACTCGATTATAACGCCATGCTGCTAAGGCAATAACCGCAATGCCAAAAACGACCAGACTCAGCCCTAAGTTTTCCGAGTTGAAGAAGGGAGGGGAGGAAACTTGTTGCTGAGTCACTGTAGCTTGAAATTGACGCAGAAATAAACTGAACCGAGCGATCGCCAACCCAAAACCAATTAAAGCGAGTGAAGTTCGTAACCATGCAAGAAACGTGCGTTCATTTGCCTGATGTTCTCGCTGTCGGTCTATTTTAGAACCCTTGTTCATCCACCCTACCTTTATAAAATATCTTAAGCTTTCCCGGGTTGATTATTGTTTCAGTTCAGATTGCAGAGGGAAGTATTGGTATTGCGATCGTGATTCATCATCACCAAAAAAGATAGTATCATAGGAATGGCGCAGAAACCGGTTTTTTTTAGGAATAGACTGTGTTATAGCCTTTAATCCCGGTAAAAAACCTTCCAGGCATCCGAGTGCGCAAGTCCTAGCTCATAAACCCGGTTTATACGAAAAAATTTTGGTTTGGTAATTAGAAATCTACGAATCAAGGGGGTTTCTGAGGATTAGTGCGTCTAGGAGTGTATCAGTAAATTTGCAAAAAAGCGATCGCCCCATCTCTACTAACAGAAAAGAAGAGGACACAGCATTGCTGTGTCCCTACAAATACTGCGATTAAAACGCTGTTTAAAAAGACTTGGCGGCACCGCCGGACTGAGCCTTTTTCTCCAACCAATCCTTACCCAATCTGATGGTCACGTCCGACTGCAAAGAACCGGTACTCTCAACCAGCACATCTCCAAAACCCAAAAACTGGCGAATCGCTTGAGCACCTTTAATATCGCCCTGTTGAGCTACTAGAGTAGTTACCTCCAACGGTTCGGGCCAAGCTTTATAAACCTGAACATTCCGATAACCTGCTTGAGTCAGAGTATTGACAAAATCTTCAACAGCAGATTGATCTCCGGTACTATCTTGAATCGCCACCTTCAGAAAAGTTGCATCAGCATTCTCAATTGTCCAACTATTCTCACCGAAGTCAAAATGTTCTGATACCAGAGTTTCGATGCCATTTTGGTCGGGCAACCAAAAACTCCCCTTGTAGTCCTTAGAATCGCTGAATTTGCCGGGAACCATCAACATCTGCACGCCAGCGCGCTCGGTTTGAGTAGCAAAACCAGCCAAAGCCACCAATTCTTCTATACTCAAATTCGTGTCAAGGTGAGACTGAATCACCGACAAAATCTTCGGTAGTCGAGAGAGCAAACCTACATTAACTTCCTGTTCGACAAAAGCCCGCATCAACAATTGCTGGCGCTGCACCCGCCCGATATCGCCCAAATCGTCGTGCCGGTAAAGCAAATATTGCACGATTTGTTCGCCGTTGAGTTTCTGCTTGCCAGCCTTTAAATTTATATATAAATGCTGGCTTTCATCGGTATACTTCATGTCTTTAGGGACATTAATAGTAATGCCACCAAGTGCATCTACCAAACTTTTGATGCCTTGAATATTGACTGTGACATAGCGGTCAATTCCCACGCCCCCCAAGAGTCCGCTGACTGCCTTCGCTGACGAAGCTGGACCACCGTGGTAATTAGCTTCGTTTATTTTCACCTCCCCTCTACCTTCAACATAGGTGCGGGTGTCTCGCGGAATGGAAAGCACGCTTAACTTTTTATTTTGAGGGTCAAACCTAACCAAAAGCATGGTATCGGTTAACCCCTTGAAAGAGTTTTGCCAGACCTCGTATCCCAGATCCTTATCGGCATGGCCGTCGATGTCGGAACTCAGAACTTTAAGTCCTAAAACTAAAATATTAACTGGGCGTGTCAGCTCCGGCATCTTCATGTTGAGCTTTGCCATGTCGCCTTGAGAAAATACCGCTGCTTCTTCAGGGCTCAACTTTTGTTGCTGAAGCGGCGTTGTGGAAAGGGACACCGCTAGCAACGCTCCGGCTGTGGCTGAGAGCATGGCTACTCCCGCCAAACCAAAACCAAAACCCAGCCAACGGCCTCGATGAGGCTGGGAAGATTTTTTGATTGAAGGTTGAGCAGTTGATTGTTGGATAGGGTCTTGATTAGGAATTTTTTGAGCTGGCACTGGCTTCCTCACACACAACAAAAATAAAAAAGATAATGGCAATATGTAGTATCAAGCTGAAGACGCAATCAATCAATACCGTAGGGGCTTAAAAGAACCCTAAATTATGATAAATGTTTGCCCACCACTTGCTCGGCTACGCGGCTAATTCCGGGCAACCATAGCGGTTGACGCTTCCAGAGGCGAACCATCAGTCCCAGAGCAACGATGAAATAGCTGGTTGTCAGCAGGCTACTCATTAATAACATGGGAAGTGTCGGAGATTCCGCAGAAATCGCTCCAGCTTCTAAAAGAATATGTCCTAAGAGCCAACTAAAAGCAAGGGCAATTGCCAAGCGGCTGACGGCTTTGCGTTCGGGGCTACCCTGACGGCGGTAAAGAGTCCACAGGGCGGGGAAAAACCCGATGACTGGGATCATTAAGACAAACAGACTGGCACGATCGAGTTCAGGATTTTCTAAGGGATCTCTATTTTTCATAATTCGCTACTCAAAATTTGCAGAAGGTCAGATTTTGCACAAAAGTTATTTGTTGGACGGAAAATTTATATCCTAAACCAAAATTCGGAGAGCCGGGCTGGTACGATCGCAAAACTTGTCTGTCAGAGGCAAAATTTTTTGGCGCTCCCGATCGGGCAACCGAGCGTTGGCAACTTTTCGGCCCGGAGAGCCTTATTTTGATAAACTGGATACAGCACAGGAGACAGGAGAACAGACTTAGCCATGACCCAATCCCAAAAACCGATCGTTATTGCTCCATCCATATTATCAGCCGATTTTAGCCGTCTCGGAGAAGAGATTCAGGCTGTCGATCGAGCTGGGGCTGACTGGATTCACGTAGATGTGATGGACGGTCGCTTTGTTCCTAATATTACTATCGGGCCGCTGATTGTTGAGGCAATTCGCCCTGTTACTACCAAGGTGATCGATGTCCACTTGATGATTGTGGAGCCGGAGAAGTACGTCGAGGACTTCGCTAAGGCTGGTGCTGACATTATTTCGGTTCACGCCGAGCATAATGCTTCGCCTCACTTGCACCGCACCCTCGGCCAAATTCGGGAATTGGGCAAAATGGCTGGTGTAGTTCTGAATCCTTCGACGCCTTTGGAGTTGATCGAGTACGTGCTGGAACTTTGCGATTTGGTGCTGATTATGAGCGTCAATCCCGGCTTTGGCGGTCAAAGTTTTATCCCGGCTGTTTTGCCGAAAATTCGCCAGTTGCGCAAAATGTGCGACGACAAGGGCCTCGATCCTTGGATTGAGGTAGATGGCGGTTTGAAGGGGAACAATACTTGGCAGGTTCTGGAAGCGGGCGCAAATGCGATCGTCGCTGGTTCTGCTGTGTTTAAGGCGAACGATTACGCAGGCGCGATCGAGGGTATCCGCCACAGCAAGCGCCCGACTCCTGAGTTGGCTGCGGTTTAACTCACATCTTCTACCACTCTCAAGAACAGGCTTTCCGGCCTGTTCGACAAAGAGTAAATTTGATTGTGGGGTGTCCCGCCCGCCCATAAAAAGGCTTTTTCTGGTTTTTCTCGTTCCCAGCCAAAGCAGGCTGGGAACGCTTTTTTAGACTCGGTTCCCAAGAGTGATGAATTACTTATTTCGAGAGACTAGCGAGAATGCTTTCCATCTCAGAAAGCTCGACCGCCCCGGAGAAAGTTTGGCCGTTCATAATAAAGAAGGGAGTCCCTTCAATTCCCAGTTGTTGAGCGAGTTGCACGTCTTTGGCAATGGCGGCTTCGGCAGGGGGGCTGTTGCGATCGGTGTTGAATTTATCTAATTTTAGATTGAGCTTTTGGGCGATCGATGCGTACAAGGGCTCGCCTAACTCTTTCTGCCCTTCAAACAAAGCGCTGTAATATTCCCAGAATTTGCCCTGCTGTTGGGCAGCCCAAGCTGCTTTAGCTGCTGGCAGCGCTTGAGGGTGAATTGAAGTCAAGGGAAAATGCTTGTAAGCTAAAGTAACTTTATCCTGGTGTTTTGCCATAAACTGCTTGACAGTATCGTGAGCGCGCGCGCAAAACGGACATTGAAAGTCAGAGAATTCTAAAAGTACAATCTGCTGCGAAGCTGATCCGGTGCTGGGAGAATCCCCGATCGCAGATTTGGGATTCGTTTTCATCTCCTGCAAAAATGACTGCTGCGCTGCTTTGAGAGACTGCTGCTGCTGTTGCTGGTAGGCTTGTACCGACTCTAAAATTGCTTGCGGGTTTTCGCGGATAACCTGCAAGACTTGCTCTTTCAACTTGGGATCGACTGAAGTGCCAGCCGCTGACTGCGCGGGGGAACAACCGATAAATACAAGGCAACCTGCCAGGAGTGCAGCAAAGCAGAATGCTTGCTGGCTGCGGAGTTTTCGCCAAATAGTGGATAAGTTCATCTTTTTTTTCTGATTCACGGCAACACTTAATCCTACATTTAATTTTGCGGAGTGTCAGGTATACCGCAGTTTACGGTTGTGCAGGTATTTTTAGCTGTGAGCAATAATTAGTCATTGGCAATTGGTAATTCGTAGTCGGTAATTGGCAATGGGTGTTAATCACCCAAACAGCTACGAGTCCAATAATTAAAATTTAAATTCTCGGGATTTATTATAATATTATGTCCCCTCGAACGACCGCAATCAAAAAGGTTTGTCATGAGGAATTGAGCCCTCACAATCTTATGAGGACTCAATTCCTCATGACAAACGCGATCGCGGTTATTTTACATGACTAGATATAAAAGATAAAAGGACGATCGCCCAGGCGATCGTCCTTTTATTTGCTGCAGGTATTATCAGCTTTTAGGCTTGTCTGAATTCGAGACTATTTGCGATTGTTGAGCCATTTAGCAGCAACTATTCCCAAAATACCCGCAACAACTGGATTGCCCAAAAACTTCATCAAACTCGGCTGTTCCGCCAGCACTTCTCGGAAAATATCCGGGTGATTGTGATAGGTAAACGAGGCCAGCTTGGTAACGTCATCAGCATTCATGCGGCTGGCGTGGTGCGTAGAAAGTCCTAGCTGCTTTTCCAAATGCCGATCGTCCAATCCTCTCTTGCCCAAATGCTTGAAGAATTCGCGAGCCACGTCGTCGCGTTCGTTTGGCTTAATTTGGGCGATCGCCTTTTGCAATTCCGGTTCCAACTGAGCCGGCGGGAGCGAGTCGTGATTCAGGGAACGCCCGAATAATTGTTTGCGCTGATCCGGCGAAGTTCTCTGAGCAAAATCGTCAAAATTTTCGTACTCTTCACCGGTTGTCTCCGGCATCATTTCTCGATCGCCCTGCGCCAAATCGTTCATGATTTGACGCTTGTAATTATCGCTGCTACTCATGGTAACTCTCTTCCAATCTACACAACTGTTCTGTGTCTACTTGAGATTGTTTCGGCTTCAAAAAACTTCAGAATATTAAACCGTCGCGCGGCTTTAATTTAAGCTTTCTAACCAGGTCAAGACTTGTATTCAATTTGATTTGATTGCTGGTCGTACTTAGCAGTCAAAATCAGTTTTTTGTCAGGAGCGTAAACCAAAACACTTACATCCTGATTTGGGAAATTGCGGTGAAAACCTTGTGCTAAAGATTTGGCCAAATCTTTCACTTCAGTAGGGCGGACTTGCGGGGTAATTACAACTCCCAACTTGTTATTGTCGCGCACGTAAGCATCCTGAACCAGGCCCTGAGCCGTCTTTGTTACCCATTGACCAAAATCTTGACCTGCGGCGGTATTCCCGCGTTCTAGCTGCGCGTAACTACCCTGATTACCACCACTTGCTACAGATACATCACTGGGTTTTTGGGCTGAAACGCTGGGCGCGCAGGCAGTAGTAACTGCCAGCATTAATACCAATAGTACGCCCGCAATTATTTTGCGGCTCTGCTGCAATAAACTCACCTTTTTTCCTCCGTTCAGAAAACATTTGGAATACTTGAAAGGGTCAGGTTGCTCGACCCTCTCAATTAGTATTAGGCTTAGTCTAGTTTCTTTTTGAGCTCATCTTTTACATCTTCGATCGCGTGACCTGCTTCAGCTTTTGCCTGCTTGGCTTTGCCTTCTGCTTTATCCTTCGGGTCGCCAGTAACATTGCCTAGGACTTCTTGAGCTTTGCCTGCGATGTTGTCGCCAGTTGCGTTTGCTCTATCTTCAGTGCTCATGGGTTTCTCCCTATCTGTATCTCAGACATTTTCTACTTAATAAACTCATCATAGGTAACTAGGAGCTGCGTTGCACTCTACCTCTAGGAATAAAAAATGAAGAAAAAATGAAGATGGAAGATGGAAAAGTTATTTTTCTGCCTTGGACGGACTGCCACTTTCATACTTACCAGTTTTTTTCACCGTTTCTGGTGGCTGCAATGAAGTATTTCTCTGAAAAAACTGGTGGATGGTCACCCGTGCGTCCAAGACACTTTTTTTAAAACGCAAAAGAATTTAAAATTCTAATTTTTTTTTATTTAATTCTGCTTTCTGCCTTCAAAAGGCAGGTGTGGGCAAGATTGCATCTTACCCACACCCTAAAAAAATCCGTATTAGTTTTAATCTACCTTGTGATGACATTCTTCATCTATTTTGTGCTGAAGTTCTTCTTGCAACTGTTCGACAGCGCGCATAGTTTGAGCCGCTTCTTGTTTTTGCTGACCGAGGGCTTTTTCTGTTTCCTCGCCCAGCAATGTTTCCTTTGATTTTGGTAGCGTTACTTGATTTTCGCTGTCTGTGTGGGTCGCGTTTTCTTCAATACTCATAAGATCTCACGGTAAGTGGGAAACTCAGTCCCTTCAGGGCTGAGAGGAAAGCGGTACGAGCGATTTTAACCGCCGTGTGGATATTTTGAAACCATTACCACCTTGGAGTTGTTTAATTCGGTGTGCTTTTGTAATGCACTTTCAATGGGACAATTACCATTGCCAATCTCACAATCCTATACGCATAACGGTTTGGCTCTTTGGAGCCTCTCTGACAGGGGTAATGTTAGCTTGCGCGTTAGTTAACGGTCGGTACTATATTTAGGACACTAACTTAACCCAATAAATTTGTTTAATCCTAAATTTCGCGATTCAAAAAACTAGCTTCGCATTCTTTGGTAGGTCTTTAAACTCTTACCGTTAACGTAGTACCCAAGGTACTTAGTCCCGTAAACTGCGGTTTAAGTCTTAGGCTAGAAGCCCAGTGTCTTTAGACCTGGGTCGTTGACTTGTCTTGACCCTATTGTTGGTTAAAGTTATTTTTAACAAGGGTAGTTACAAGTTAAGCTTATACTTATAATAACGCCAATCATGAAGCGTTCTCTCTGCCTGAAGATAGATAGGGGCTGGAGAGATAGTTTTTAATTTAAAAATAAGAGAAATTAGGGAGACTTCCATCGACCGGAAGAAAGATATGGGAAGGGCAAGAGAGCGTGAGTGCGTGAAATTATTGATGACTCGCAATGCTATCCCGTGAATGAGTGGAGGAGAGGGGAGGAGCGGGGAGGGCGCGGGAGAGCGGGGGAGGGGGATAATTTTTCAGCAGCGCGCGCATTAAGTGCCGAATGTTGTATGAGGCTCTTTCGACATCCGTAAAAAATGAAGAGAGAAATAGGCGACAGGTTAGTGCAGACTTAAGTCTATGCTGAGAGTTTGACCGTTAAAATCAACAGGGTGCAGCAATTCCCAAGTTTGGTGGCGATCGGGTTAAATAATCTGCTAAATAAGAGTTAGCGTCAGGGCTAACTTCCTGCCGGATCGAACTAAAATTTCTGTTATTAGTAAAAATTATCTAAAACCCTATGGGAGCAAGGAGCAGTAACCCCCTCGAAGCAGCCGGCCCGACTCGTGAGCCGATCAAAATAGGCGTGTTGCATTCGCTGACGGGCACGATGTCCATCAGCGAAATTTCTGTTAAAGATGCGACGCTGTTAGCTGTTGAGGAAATTAATGCGGCGGGAGGGGTGCTCGGACGCCCATTGGAAGCGGTGATAGAAGATGGAGGCAGCGATTTGCAGACTTTTGCTCAAAAAGCTAAGCAATTGCTCCTAGAAGCGCAGGTGGCGGTGGTATTTGGCTGTTGGACTTCGGCGAGCCGCAAAGCTGTACTGCCGGCTTTCGAGCACGGCAGCGGGTTGCTGTTCTATCCGGTGCAGTATGAAGGGCTAGAACAGTGTCCGAATATTTTCTACACTGGTGCTGCCCCGAACCAACAGATTGTGCCTGGGGTGAATTACTTGCTGGCAGAGGGGAAGCGGAAAATTTTCCTGTTGGGTTCGGACTATATCTTTCCCCGCACGGCAAATATGATTGTGAAAGCTCAACTGGCGGCACTGGGGGGAGAGTTGGCGGGGGAAGTGTATCTGCCGCTGGGTTCGAGCGAAGTGGGCGAGGCGATCGCACATATCTTAGCAGTGAAACCGGATGCTATTCTCAACACTCTCAACGGTGACAGCAATGTGGCTTTTTTCCAAAAGCTGCGGGAAGCTGGCTTGAAGCCCGAGGATTTGCCGGTGATGTCGGTCAGCGTAGCAGAAGAGGAAGTGCGGGCTATCGGGCCGTCCAATATTGCTGGACATTTGGTGGTTTGGAACTATTTTCAAACGGTGGATACACCGGAAAATCGTAAATTTGTCAAGGCTTATAAAGCCCGATACGGGGAAAATCGAGTCACGGATGACCCGATCGAAGCTGCTTATTTGGGCGTTTACCTGTGGAAGCAAGCAGTAGAAAAAGCTGGTTCGACAGATGTGGTTAAAGTCAGGGCGGCTGCTAAAAATATTGAGTTTGCAGCGCCCTCGGGCAAGGTAAAAATAGATGCCCAAACGCAGCATACTTGGAAAACAGTGAGGATTGGTAAGGTGAGGTTGGACGGTCAAATTGAGGAGATTTGGAATTCGGGCGCACCGGTGCAGCCAGATCCTTTTCTCAAAGCCTATCCTTGGGCGGCGGCATTTGCTCCGAGGCAGATTTCTTTGGGAACTCGGGCTTCTTTGATCGGGCTGTTTGTCATCTTGGTACTGATAACTTGGATGGCGGTGGGAGTCGGGTGGATGGGTTCTGTGGATATGAAGAACTATTTGCTGGCAATAAAAGCTGCCTCAGCTCCGGGGGCCGGGGTTTCTGATGGAGCAATGGCGGTGCTGGTGCAGCAAACTCTGGCGGTGGCGAGCCGCACTCAGCACTGGCTGCTGGGGGCTTTGGTTTTGAGTTCGATCGCGGGGATAGTGGGTTTTGTGTCGGTGTCGGCAATTATTCGGAATCTCGGCTTGCTGCGGGAAACGGCTGAACTGATGGCGAGCGGTGATTTGACGGCTCGATCGTCTGTGGTTTCTAATGACGCGATCGGGGTGCTATCTTCTACTCTCAATACAATGGCTCAGCAAATTAGCAATTTGCTCAACGGTTTGGAAGTGCGCCAGCGGCAGCTAGAGGAACGATCGGGCGAATTGGAAGTCGCTAAGAATGCTGCGGAAGCTGCCAACCGAGCGAAAAGCACATTTTTGGCAAATATGACTCACGAGTTGCGGACGCCCTTGAATGCGATTATCGGCTACAGCGAGCTGCTGCAAGAAGAGGCTCTGGAACTCGGCGAAGAAGAGTTTGTGATGGATTTGGCAAGCATTAATATGGCAGGCAAGCAGTTGCTCAACATTATTAGTGACATCCTAGATATTTCTAAAATTGAAGCAGGAAAGATGACTCTTTTCTTGGAGACTTTTGAAGTGTTGAATTTGATCGAGCAGGTTGTTACTACTGTTCAACCCCTGCTAGGGAAAAATGGCAACACTTTGATAGTCAATTGCGATCCTAATATTGGCACGATATACGCTGATTCGGGGAAGCTGCGGCAAGCGCTGTTGAATTTGGTGAGCAATGCTGCTAAGTTTACCGAGCGAGGCAAAATTACGATTAATGTTTGGAAGGAAGAAGGGGAAGTTTTGCAGATCGACAATTCTGAAGAACTCTGGGCAGATCTTTCTGGGTGTCAAAAGCCTTCGATCGTGTTTCAAGTCACCGATACCGGGATTGGCATGACTGAGGATCAGGTGTCGAGGCTGTTCGGAGCTTTTACCCAAGCAGACGATTCTACTACCCGCAGATACGGCGGCACAGGTTTGGGGCTGACAATTAGCCGGAAGTTTTGCCAGATGATGGGCGGGGACATTACGCTTGAAACCGAGTTTGATAGCGGTTCTACTTTTACGATCAGGTTGCCGGTGGTGGTAAAAAGCCAGAAAGAACCGGCGCCCGCTCCAGAAATCAAACCAATGCAGCCGAAGTCTTCCGACAAGTTAGACACGAGTGTAGCGGCGACAGTAGCGGAGGAAAAAGAAGTGCGATCGCCACCGCTGGAGCTGCCCGATGCTGCTACTGTCCTAGTGATTGACGACGATCCAGACGCGCGGGATTTGATGACCCGCTGCTTGTCGAAAGAGGGATTTGGGGTGCGATCGTCGGCTAGCGGTGAAGGGGGGCTTCTGTTGGCTAAGGAGTTACTGCCGGACGCGATTATTCTGGACGTGATGATGCCGAGTATGGACGGCTGGGCGGTACTCTCGGCGTTGAAAGCCGATCCGGATTTGGCTGATATTCCGGTGATTATGATAACTTTTTTGGACGACAAAAATCAGGGTTTGGAATTGGGAGCGGCGGAGTATTTGAGGAAGCCTTTGGATTACAAGCGCTTTGCTGCTTTATTGAGCAAATATCAGGGCCCCGGGAAGTAGTTATTAGTCATATCTATTCTGGTTGCACGAGCAAGATATTGTTGACTGTTAACTGTTGGCTGTTGACGAAAATTATGCTTTCGGAACAACTGGCTGTTTAGACATTTAAACAATATCGATGCAACCGGAAACGATATCAGTAGTCATTAGCCCTTAAACTCTGAAATGTGAAAGATGAACTGTTAAATGTGTTGTGAACTATTAACAGTTATATCAACCGCGAAGACGCTGAGGACGTTATTAATTGTTGAAATTCTTGCTTGAATAGTTTTCTGCGGAAAATCTTCTGCTATAACTGTTATCACTTACAAAAAATATTTTAATTAATATTTAATCGCTCTCCTGCCAAGGGTTCAGATACTCTTGTTGTAACTAAAAAGCGAGATTTTGTGGATTGAGTAGTTCGCTTTGGCAGCGAGTTCAACTTCTTTGGCTAACCTGCGATCACATTAGGAATAGAGATGTGCAGCGCTTTTTCGATCGTGCTTTTCGTGGCCCAGTTGATCTATTTAACAATGGCGAAAGGATTGTTAAGCGTTGCGGAATCACGGGATGAAAATAGATAAGTTGGAAATTCCGAAGATGTTCTGACGCGCTTGTTGCATTTTTGGCAGATTGAGTTGTTCCTACCATAAATCAGCAACGCCGATTGTTAAAATTGGCAGGGTTAAATAAATCGCTTGAGACGATTTAATGGCTCGATCGCATTCGTCAAGAAATTCTCTAAAAATGTTTCATTAGTCATTAGTTAACAGCGAAAGACTAATAACTAATGACTAATGACTAATTAATCTAAGAAGCCCATTAATGCCGAGCTATCGTCAATTTCGTTTGACGCAATAGGGCGGTTTCCTCCCATTGTGGAGTAAACTTCATCAATGTGCAGAGTGCTCATGGCAATAGGGCGGGCACCAGACATACTGAACATTTCGCTGACTTGCATGGCGCTGGAGCCGATCGGGCGATTGCCGAGTGTAGCAACCACTTCAAAGTCGCTGGATTCGACTGGGCGATTGCCTACAATGCCGTAGGTTTCGCTGAGGTGCAGGGTGCTAGTGCCGATCGGGCGGTTCCCCGAGATCGAGACGGTTTCGCTGATGGTAAAATCGTCTGGGCCGACGGGGCGGTTGTCATGCAGGAGTTGAGGCCGATAAAGTTGAATTCCTGTTGCTTTGGCATCCGTGGGTTCTGTCGGTTGGCTTTTGGAACTGCCTTTGCCGCGGCGGGCGATCGCTTTGCCTTTGCCTGTACCTGTACTGCTCGTATCCATAATTCTTTTCCTCGCTTATTGCTGTTGATTGCTGGGTTCGGACAACTGCTTTTGTGGGCTTTCTGCTTTCTATTTCGGCCGATGATTAAAATAATATTACAAAGTCTAACTATTTTCTTAAAGAAATTGCAGAATCTCTGCATTTTTGTTAAGATTTATGGGTAATAGCTACATTTTCCTATGGTAACTGCGGCAGCATCTTTTCAATTGCAAGCGCCCTTCCAGCCCACAGGCGACCAACCGCTAGCGATCGCCCAACTCGTCAAAGGCATCGAAGCCGGGGATCGATTTCAAACCTTACTCGGTGCCACAGGTACGGGCAAAACCTTCTCCATTGCCTCGGTGATTGAAAAAGTCGGCAGACCCACCTTAGTTCTAGCACACAACAAAACCCTGGCCGCCCAACTGTGCAACGAACTGCGAAATTTTTTCCCGAACAATGCAGTCGAATACTTTGTCAGTTATTACGACTACTACCAACCTGAAGCATACATCGCCGTCACCGATACTTTCATTGAGAAAACGGCAGCAATTAACGACGAAATAGATATGCTGCGACACTCAGCCACGCGATCGCTCTTTGAACGCCGCGACGTAATTGTAGTTGCTTCAATTAGCTGCATCTACGGTTTGGGAATGCCCGCAGAATACCTGAAAGCGGCTATTCCTTTGCGAGTAGGAATGGAAGTCAACCAGCGGCAAGTTTTGCGCGATTTAGTCAACGTCCAATACAGCCGCAACGACATAGATTTAGGCAGAGGCAAATTTCGCGTCAAAGGCGATGTTTTGGAAATTGGCCCCGCTTACGAAGATAGAATTATTCGAGTTGAATTCTTCGGGGACGAAATTGATGCCATTCGCTACGTTGACCCCGTAACAGGTAAAATCCTGCAAAGTTCAACGGCTTTAAATATCTATCCAGCCCGCCACTTTGTCACGGCCGAAGATAAATTAGAGGCAGCTTGCCAAGGAATAGAACTCGAATTAGAAGACCGACTGGCAGAATTTGAAAAAGAGGGTAAACTATTAGAAGCTCAGCGTTTGGAACAGCGCACGCGCTACGATTTGGAAATGCTGCGCGAGGTAGGTTACTGCAACGGAGTCGAGAATTATTCGCGGCATTTAGCAGGGAGAAAGGCGGGGGAACCGCCGGAATGTTTGATTGATTATTTCCCGAAAGATTGGATGTTGGTGATAGATGAATCTCACGTCACAGTGCCGCAAATTCGGGGGATGTACAACGGCGACCAAGCGCGGAAAAGAGTATTAATAGAACACGGTTTTCGCTTGCCCAGCGCGGCAGATAACCGCCCTTTAAAAGCAGAGGAATTCTGGGCAAAAGAGAATCAGTGCATCTTTGTTTCTGCTACGCCTGGGGATTGGGAAATGGAAATATCTGAAGGCAGAGTTGCAGAGCAAGTAATTCGCCCTACCGGAGTAATAGATCCGACAATTTTCGTGCGCCCGACGGAAGGACAAATTGATGATTTGTTGGGGGAAATAAAGGAGAGAGTAAGTCGGGACGAGCGAGTTTTGGTGACGACTTTAACGAAGCGGATGGCGGAAGATTTAACCGAATATTTGCAGGAAAGGGGAATTAGAGTGCGGTATTTGCACTCGGAAATTCAGTCGATTCAACGCATCGAAATTATCCAAGATTTGCAGGATGGTAAGTTTGATGTATTGATTGGTGTGAACTTGCTGCGGGAAGGTTTGGATTTGCCAGAAGTTTCGCTTGTGGTAATTTTGGATGCGGATAAAGAGGGGTTTTTGCGATCGGGACGTTCGTTGATTCAAACGATTGGAAGGGCGGCGCGGCACGTTCAGGGACAGGCTATTTTGTACGCGGATAATTTGACGGATAGTATGGTTAAGGCGATCGACGAAACGGATCGACGCCGGGGGATTCAGCTAGCGTACAATAAGATGCACGGGATTACGCCGCAGCCGATCGCGAAAAAGCGATCGAGTAATGCGATTTTGGCATTTTTGGATGTGTCGCGCAAGCTGAATTCTCAGCAGTTGGAGGAGGTTTACGAACAAGTAAACGAGTTATCTTTGGATGAGATTCCTCAGTTAATCGGGCGGTTGGAAGCGCAGATGAAGGCGGCGGCTAAGAAGTTGGAGTTTGAGGAGGCGGGTAAATTGCGCGATCGGATTAAGCATTTGCGGGATAAGCTATTGGGACATTAAGCTTGTTGTCAGGGAATTGAGGGGAGTTTTTAACCGCAGATGCAGGCAGATAAACGCTGATGAAGGGAGAATTCAAAAGCCAAACATCGCTTTTAGTCCATTTGCGATCGGCTGATACTCTTCTGCGGTTAAATCTCCTCGGTAGCCCAAAACACGCTTTATGTCCACAGCACGTATTTGATCCAGCAACACAGTAGAGTCATATCGTAGGTTTCCCATTCCAGCCTGAAGCTGCGGATATAGCGTTGAGTTTCGTGTCGCCCAATCTCCTTGTTGTGTCGTCAAGGGAACGACTATTACCAACGAAAACCGCGTTATCCCTGTGACATTTGGCAAAGCTACAATTACGGCAGGTCGAGTGTTTTCCTGTTCGCGACCGGGGGGAATTTGAGCCGGGAAGTTAACTAGCACTACAGCCCTCACCTGCAAAAAATTAGGTGGCTGACTCACAAATTTTCTCTACCTTTTTATTGCCAATGTCGATCGGGTTTGTTTCTTGAATCCGCCACGCAGCATAGGCTAGAACTTCTTTAAAGTCTTCTTCTTCAAGGTCTGGATAAGTTTGGCGTATTTCTGCTGTTGAATAGTGAGACGCCATCATTGAGATGATAGTTTCAACAGTTATGGGTAAGTTGCGAATGCAAGGTTTTCCCGCCATGAATTCTGAATCGGAGGTAATTCTAGTAAATGGCTGGATATCTTCTTGGCTATTCGTTGCTCTTTCATTGTCCAGAATTACCATTCCAACTCCCGGAATAAAATGCACAGGCTTTGTGCCTTCGAGGGGGTCTACATCTCCCCAATCATAGGGGGGAATTTCATTATCGACGAGGTAAAGTTGACGCCAAGGCGATTTTGCCAATGCTTCCTCAGAAATGTCAGGAAAAAATATTAGCACTTCTGGGATGCCAACTGGAAAACCATTGAGTTTGCTCAAGCCATCTATAATGGCGGCTAGGACGGATAAGTCTAGGTGGCTGAGGTTTTCGGCTTTTTCGATCAGTTGGTATACGGTTTCAGGATTGAGTGTTTCGCCCACAGCTTCGACTAAGTTTTCGGGGGTGAAACCTCGACATTTCAAGTATTCGGCTAGTTGTAAGCGAATTGTACTCATGGGTTTAGTTGAGAAAGATTTTAGGGTGAAGTGCGATCGCCCTTTACCCTTGTCCTATTTTTTGGATGGGAAGGGCGATCGTACTTTTTACCAGATTCCTAGCCTTTGGGCTGATTCGCGATCGGATAAGTTTTTGTCTGAGCGCTAATCATCAGAAAGGTTACATAGCTATTGAGCTTGTCCAAACTTAGCTATGAAATGGTAAATTTCGTCATTACTCAGGCGGCCAAAGTCTGGCGGGTTAACTATGCCCCTGCCTTTGACTACCAGTTGGGCTATCGCAATCAGCATGGTACGGACTTGCCAGCCTAAAGGGTTAGGATACAATTGTCCATCTTCTGTGCTAAAATTTTGGGACATTTATTTAAAATTAGTGAGGTTGACTTGTGGTGGTCTGAAGTTAGGATGTCAAACCACCTGGAGTTCGCTAGCTAAAACGAGGGCTCTGTCTGAATTAGTAGTTCAGGCGGCCTTTTTCGTTTTTACTACTTTGAACCGCAGATGCACGCAGATATAGGCTGATGAATTGCAGAAGTCTGCGACAAGAATCTTTAGAACGGCTTGATACAGGTCAGTGCAGCCGCTTCAAGATTCACAATTACAACACAGCGTGCCTATTACTTGCCGTGTTAGGAACCTGTTCTACTTTTAACAGGTTGATGGGGAATTTGTCAAGCCGATTCCGAATATTTTTTTTTAAGAATCAGGGATTAATACTGAGTGTTATCCGGTATCGTATCCTGATTGTTGCAAACTACATTTATTGAGAGTTTCTTACTAAACGAGATTTAGTTTATTAAACGAGATTTAGTTTATTAAACGAGATTTAGTTTATTAAACGAGATTTAGTTTATTAAACGAGATTTAGTTTATTAAACGAGATTTAGTTCTTTACTAAAATAGGATTAATATTTTAAATACTAAAATAGGATTAATATTTTAAATACTAAAAAAAGTGAGTTTTATTTACGATCGCCCCTACCGATCGACACTATCCAAGTCAACAAGCGATTTGGGAGACAGCAATGAGCAAATTTCAGTTATTCGATGCAGTGAGTTTAACCGAACCCATCGCCCAAAACATTCTCTTTCATTGTGGTACGGGCATCTCGCCCGTACATCATCTGCGGTTTAAATATTCATTGACAACAAAAAAGAGCGCTCGCCTCCCAGCGCTGGGAATGGAGGTTAAATAAGGTTTAAATATTCATTGACAACAAAAAGACCGATCGCCCAAAACACCACCCAAACCAACTACTTGCTCAATACCGCAGCATCCGTACTGCTAGCAAAAGCCGGACGAATAAATTCCTTTTTCTCTTCCAACGTGATGTAACCCTTATCTACAGCTAGCTGCATCACTTCCTGAAGAAAACCTCTGAGCACATCTAATACGTGAGTGCGATCGCACTCAAACTGCTTTTCCCAGCACGAAGTCCCAAACTTGATCCAAGTGCAGTTAATCTTATTGTCGATCGGTAGCAACATAATAGTGAACCAACTCTCACCAAAGTCTATTTCTATTGGTTTACCTTGCGATAGCTTCGCAATTTCCTGTGGAAAGTTATTCTCTATCATCATGCAAATATCTAAAGCTAAAAATACCTCGATTTTCTCATCACCTATTTCTATTAAAACTTTATGGTCGAACTCAAAGCAGAAACGTCGCCATCCCATTTCAAAATGAGAAAGCTCTCCCAATGGATCTTCAGGAGGCTCTGCGTAGTTTTCTAAGAAACGCTCGGATAATTTAAAGTTAAATTTTTGACTGCTATTCATCGCTGTTCATCCTAAACAATATAAAAACTTAATAAGTTGGGTTTCGTTTTGTGATCTCAACCCAACCTACTAATATCAAAGTTGCGGTAAATTTTGCCTCTATTTCTTAGTCCGCGCAGGCGGAATTTGTGTGTATAGAAGCGGTTTCAACCGCCGAGATATCTTACGGTGTTGGGTTCGGATACTTAGCGTGCACCGCATTGATTTCCGCTACGATCTCCTTATCCAAATTCACCTCCAAACTACCGATATTTTCCTCCAACTGTTCGAGGCTGGTTGCACCGATAATTGTGCTAGTTACAAACCAGCGCGATCGCACATATGCCAAAGCCATCTGCGTCGGACTTATCCCATGTTTCCCCGCAATCTCAACATACGCTTTCACCGCATCGTTCAGATTAGTTTTATCGTAACGCTGGCCGAATCCCGCAAATAAAGCCAGCCGCGAATTTTCGGGCATTCCATTCAAGTATTTACCCGTTAACAGCCCAAATCCCAAAGGACTATAAGCCATCAATCCCACATTCTTAAAGCGGCAAGTTTCTGCTAAATTTAGGTGGAATGTCCGATTGCTCAAACTGAAAGCATTCTGAATCGAAACAACTTTCGGCAAACCGTGTTTTTCCGCCAATGCACAAAACTCGCAAACTCCCCAAGGCGTCTCGTTACTCAAACCCAAATAGCGGATTTTCCCAGCTTTAATCAAGTCAGCAAATACCTCTAACTGTTCCAAAATCGGTACAGTTTCGTGCTCATGGGCGATGTCGTAATCCGGCGCGCCAAATAACGGCACGTAGCGGTCTGGCCAGTGGATCTGATACAGGTCGATGTAGTCAGTTTGCAAGCGCTTCAGGCTGTCATTTAGGGCTTTTTCGACATTTGGGCGATCGATCTGATTTTTCCCTTCCCGAATCCACTTTAAGCGAGTGCTTCTGCCCGCCACTTTAGTCGCTATAATGACTTTATCCCGCTGCTGTTTCGTCAACCATTCCCCGATATATTCCTCTGTTTTTCCCTGAGTTTCCGCCTTTCCAGGGACGGGATACATTTCTGCCGTATCGATAAAGTTGATGCCTCTATCGATCGCAAAATCGAGCTGTTGGGCCGCTTCCTCAACGGTGTTCTGCTGGCCGTAAGTCATCGTACCCAAACAGATTTCAGATACTGATAAGTCGCTGTTGCCGAGTTTTTTGTATTCCATGATTGCGATTGCTTGCTGCAAAATTATCTGCTTCTATATTACCGAAAAAAATCATTTAGTTGCTGAATAAAAAAAAAGTACGTGAAGCGCAGCTATTCCGGAAAAAATCTCCCTTTTCCCTCTTTTACTCTGCGCCCTCTGCGGTTAAAATATTTTAAAACCTGTCCGCCATTAAATGTTAATATAAATAATTACGCCCCGATAGTTTATGAGTAACCGCCCGCCCAAAGTTCCGTTTGTAAATCTCTTCCTGCAACATCAACCAATCCAATCCCAAATAGCAGAAGCAATTAGAAAAATTATCCAGGAAGGAGACTTTATTTTAGGCCAAGCACTCGCCGAATTTGAAACAGCATTTGCAGCAGCTTCTGGAGTAAAATACGGCGTAGGAGTGGCTTGCGGAACAGATGCGATCGCTCTGGGACTCCAAGCTTGCGGCATTAATCCGGGCGACGAAATTATCATACCCGCTAACACTTTTATCGCCACCGCGATCGCCGTCCTCCAAGCCAAAGCTATACCTATTCTTGTAGATTGCGACCCGGAAACCGCCCTGATTGACCTCACAGCAGCCGAAACAGCAGTTACCTCGAAAACTAAAGCAATTATCCCCGTACACCTTTACGGTCAAATGGTATCCCCCCGGCAGCTTTTAGATTTTGCGAAGCGCCACGATTTAATCATATTTGAAGATGCCGCCCAAGCGCACTTAGCCGAAAGAGAAGGATACCGCGCGGGTTCCATTGGTAAAGCAGCAGCATTCAGCTTTTATCCCAGCAAAAACCTCGGTTCTTTTGGCGACGGCGGGATGTTAATTACTAACGATGCACAACTCGCAGAAAAAATGCGAACTCTCCGCAATTACGGAGCACCCAGCAAATATTTGCACACAGAAATCGGCACCAACAGCCGCCTCGACAATTTGCAAGCGGCCGTGCTCAATATTAAATTGCCTTACTTAGAAAAATGGAATCGCGATCGCGCCGACGCCGCCGAACACTACAATACTCTACTAGAACCCCTGAAACACAAAGGCATTGTACCGATCGCCAACCACAGCAGCAGCGGTCACATTTATCACCTCTATGTTATCCAAATTACTGATGAAAGCTCGATCGACCGCAACACCCTTCAGGAAAAACTCGCCCAAGACGGGATTCAAACAGGTATACACTATCCCGTACCTTGTCACCTGCAACCCGCCTACCAAAACTTAGGCAATCGGGGCGACTTCCCCCGCGCAGAAGCCCTGTGCCAACAAATTTTATCATTGCCAATGTATCCCGGATTGAGCAATACTCAGATCGAGCAAGTTGTTCGGGCGATCGAACTATCATTGAATTGCTAATTGTTCATAAAACTTATGCTGGAGGTGTTTCAAGCAGTAAGGTGCGGTTCTCAAAGCGTTTTTGTAGATAATTAACAAATCTTTAACAGACCGTTCAAAACCGCAAAGCGTTGCGAATCCAGCGCGGCAATCTCAAAACTTCTCAAACCATGCACATCCAGCGCAGAATTCGCATTGTTTTCAAGCGATACCTCTTGGGCGAAGGTATCACGGTGCTCCTAGTGCTGCTGTACGCCCCCCTGCTAGTACACTGGTACGACGGTTGGTTCAACAAAAACATCAGCATCGAACACGAATATTTCAGCCACGGACTAATTGGTTTGCCCTACGCAGCTTATATTGCTTGGACGAACCGAAAGTCCTGGCGGCGCTTGCCCAACTCACCGCATTTTTTGGGAGGCTTTTTGCTGGTAATAGCGACGCTTTTTTATCTGAGTCGCTTGAGCGATTTAGTAAATTTATCCCTGCCAGTAATGCTAGCCAGCATTTGCTTATCTTTAAAAGGACTTCCCGGCTTGCAATTGCAGGCGCTGCCGCTTTTATTCGTATTTCTGGCATCACCAAACCACATTCCTTATCTAATAGAACCCTACGCATTGCCGTTGCAGCAATTCATTGCTGAAACCTCAGGCTTGATATTAATTAAGGTTGGTCTCAACGTGAGAGTGGAAGAAATTTATCTCTACGTCAACGAGCGCATTGTAGAAGTTGCGCCGCACTGTGCAGGCTTGAAAATGCTGTTTACCAGTCTTTACGTCAGCTTAATTCTCCTGGATTGGACGGGAGTTTGGAGTTCCCGCAAAAAAAGCATTTTGTTTTTAGTTAGTACATCTATCATTAGCATCACTTCCAACATTTTTCGCAACACTTTGCTAACTTACTTTCACGGAACCGAGAGAGAGGGGCTTTTTACTTGGCTGCACGCCGGATGGGGCGGAGACTTGTATTCTGCTTGTATACTAGGGTTATTGGTACTTCTCCTCAACGGGATGGAAAAGTATTTCCCAAGTCAGTCTGGCCATTCATGAAACAGATGATTTCAGCACAGAAACTACTGCGGCGGTATCAATTATCTAAAATTATGGTACTGGTGTTTTTGCTGGTATTAGTTGGGGCAGTAGCAATTCCCGGCTACGCGACGGGAAGGTGGCCTTGGACAAACCCGCCAACCCTTGCCAACCTCAAGCAATTAAGAAGTGTGCGCCAAAACGGGATAAAAATTCCTGGGTGGCAGGTAATAGGCGTTCAGAATAACGTCCAAATTGGCGCTCACAGATGGTTAGTTGAAGAAATTAAAAACGATCGAACAATTGCCATTTTATTGCTGTTGCCTCAAAATTACCCCAAAAACCAGCCCCAAGTGGAATGGCTAGATATCGATGGATTTCACAGGTGGCAAACCGATTCTCATCGCACTTTGAGGTTTACAGTTAAATTACCATCTATACCCGACCAGCCACCGCCTACTGTCGAGGCGAGGTTTTTCCGAAGCTGGACTCCCCAACAAACTTTTGCTGTCATGCAGTGGTACGCTTGGCCTAACGGTGGTTCTCCAGCAACCAGCCGTTGGTTTTGGGAAGACAGCATTGCTAGACTGTCGAACCGCCGCGCTTCTTGGGTTGCTGTCAGTATCATCCTTCCCATTCAACCGCAGGGCGACATTAAGATAGCTCAACCATTGCTGGAATCTCTTGCCGAAAGTGTCCAGGCTAAATTAATTACAGAAACTTTTCGGTTTCAGTAAGCAGGTAGGTGCAAATAAATCGGCCTAGAGGGTGGGCGGGTTTTGCCACAATCAACTGCTTCCTAGTAAATATCTGGGTTCAACCCGTCCGAAAATATCTTATTGTTTTTTCTCGTCGCTATATTTAGATGAAAATTACAAGTCAGGTCATTATTCAAAATATTACTTTTTTAAATCCTCTGAAAATGCGGGAAAAATCCACTATTAAAAATCGCCTCGCTTTTTCCTTGGCAGGCTTGTATTCAACTGCTTGGACTCTATCTTTTGCTGCTTTATTCTGGGGCTTTAACAGCAAAATTTTTTCGGAAACGGCTTTAGCTCAATCTGTTGTTCCTAGTTCCGAGCGGCTCCTGCCGCCACCGCCATTGCGCGTACCGCCACTGCCGCCTGCCAATTTCAACCGGGAAATTAACCCTGCTTTTCGGAATCGGCCCTACCGTCTGGGCCCGGGAGACCAGATTACTGTTCAAGTTCAGCGCTTCCCAGAGCTAGGTTTTACAGGTGCAATCAGCCCTGAAGGGGTAATTGTAATGCCGCTAATCGGAACAGTAAATGTGCGCGGTCTTACTGTCGAAGAATCACAGCAGCGCCTCCGGGAGCGCTTTACCCAATTTATCAAAAATCCTCAAGTCTCGGCTGCTTTGCTAGTTCAGCGCCCTGTAGTGGTGACTGTGACGGGGGAAGTGGCGAGACCGGGTTTTTATCCGCTGCAAACCCCCCAGCTTCCGACGGCTCTGGCGGCGGCTGCTGGGACTACTCCTACGGCGGAACTGCGGGCGGTGCGGGTGCGGCGGACTCTGCCGGGAGGTGCAGTCGCGGAGCAAATTGTTGATATTTTGACACCGCTGCAAACTGGTATTGCTCCGCCGGATTTGCGTTTGGAAGATGGAGATGCGATCGTCGTACCGTATAAACAGGTTACGCCCGATCGCAAGTCGGATCAAGATTTAGCATCTAGGTACAGCCTAGCTGCTGCCGCTGTCCCCGTCCAAGTCACTGTCACCGGAGAAGTCAGCAAACCGGGTTTTTACACGCTTCCGGCGGGTTCTGGTCGAATTTCGGCTGCTTTGGTGGCTGCGGGGGGAGTCACGGGAAAAGCCGATTTGCGGGAGGTGCGAGTGCGGCGGACGCTGATGGACGGCTCGTCGCTGGAGGAACCTATCGACCTCTACACTCCCCTAGCAAATGCTAACGATTTGTTCGATTTTCCTTTGGCCTCGGGAGATGTGATTGTCATCCCGGAATTGGACGCTAGTACCAAAAACCTAGACTACGACAAAGCTCTGGTGGCGCGGTCTACCCTGATTAAGCCCAGGATCTACGTTCGAGTTTTGAGTTACGCTAGTGGTGGTTTGACCTCGTTCTACGTAGAAAATGGCAGCAGGTTTTTGGATGCTGTCAACAACTTGCCTGTTAATCTTGCTAACTTGCGGAAAATAGCCCTGATTCGGTTCGACGAAAAGCAAGGTAGAGCAATCAACCGTTCGATAGATGCTAAAGCTGCTTTGGAGGGCAATATTTCTCAAAACCCCCTGCTCGAAGATAATGATGTAATTGTGATTGGTAGGAATCTGGTAGAGCGCATTGGTTATGTAATCAATACTTTTACTCGACCATTCCGCGATACTTTGGGATTTATTCTGTTCTTTGAGCAGTTGAGAAATGGGGTAACAGATCTGTTCGGGCCGTCACGTAATGATAGGTAGTCATACCATTTTCGATTTTCGATTTTCGATTTTCGGTTGGGAATGACTTATGCGATATGGGTTGAGAACGCGAACATAAAGTGGCAGGCTTTTTGGGAATGGGTATAATTAGTCAGCAGTCATTAGTTATGGTTAACAATTAGCAATCTAAAATCTAAAATCTAAAATCTAAAATCTAAAATCGTCATGACTTTATCCGTTGTTAAACGTTATTTAATTGCTTTCGACCAATACAAGTGGGTGGGACTGGCTACTCTGGCGGTGACTGTGGGCGTGTCGGGAGTAGTGGCTGTGCAGCCAACTCCGCCGCCAGTTTACGTTGCTGCAGGTACGCTGGCCTACCGCAGGCCGAGCGTGATTTTTTCATCGACTACTACTAAAATTCAACAGGAAGGACAAGAAATAACTAAAGAGATGCTGCTGGATAAAAGAGTGGTTGAAGCAGCAGCTAAAAAAGTAAAGGTTTCTGCTAAAAAGCTGGCAGACAACGTGCAGGTAAAGATGCCGAGTAAGAATAATGACCCCAGCGCTTTGATTCAAGTATTGTACAAAAATGCCGATCGCAAAAAAGCAGAAGCGGTAGTAGAGGCGCTGATGAAGGCAATGGTGGCTCGCAGCCAAACTATTAATACTTCTAGACTGCGAGAAACGATCGGCCAAATAAACCAGCGGTTGCCGAAAGTAACTCAGGAACTCAGAGAGATAGAAGCAAAACTTGAAGCCTACGAAAAACGAGAAGGAACTTCAATTTTAGCAGCTCAGAGCGGTGTACTGCCGCAAGCGATTACCAGCAGCCAACAGCAGCAGCGACAACTCCGCGTGCAACTGGGAGGAATTGAAGCTCAAATGAAAAGCTTGCAGGATCGCTTGGGATTGAATGTGGAGCAAGCTTACGTCGCTCAAGCACTCTCAGCAGATCCAATTATTGCGCAACTGCGAGTGCAATTGTTTTCGCTCGAATCTCAGCTCAAAATTCTCCGCACCGACTTGCAGGAGGAACACCCAAAAATTGTAGAATTGGTCAAACAAAAACAAGTTTTTGAGCAGCAGTTGCAGCAGCGACAGTCTGAGGTGCTCGGCGGTAACGGGGTGGCGGCTCCGCTCAGAAGTGCCGATCGAATTCGGGTAGACTCTTCTTTAGACCCGGCCAGACAGCAGTTAGCTCAAAGTTTGATTGCTTTGCAAACGCAGCAGGATACGGTGCAACAGCAACTCCAAGGAATCGAGAAAACTGAACAGCTATTACGCCGGGAACACGCGACAATCCCCAACAAGCAGTTAGAACAAGCGCGGTTGGCCCAGCAAGTGGCGCTGAAAAAAGCTCTCTACGATAAGATGCAGTCGGCTTTGGTAGATGCTGAGGCGGCGGTAGCTGAGACAACCGGGAGTTTGACAATCGCCCAACTTCCCAAAACTGAGGACGTTGAGTCAAACAAGAGAGGTTTGCCGGTGATGCTGGCGCTGGGGGGATTTGTGGGATTGCTGCTGGGCGGCGGGTTGATATTTTTGTTGGGGATGCTCAACGGCAAGTTTTACAGTTGGGAAGAAGTGCGGGCGGCTTTGGTGGAAAAAGAGGTGCCGATACTGGGAGTTTTGCCTGAAGTCACGATGTTTGATTCCTACGGCGATGAAATGCCGCTCGCCCTGGCGGCAAATTCTCCCTATTTGGAATTTTACGAGCGGTTGCGCACTAATTTGCGCCGGATCGGGGACAAACCGGTGAAGGTGGTGCTGCTGACTTCGGCGACTGGTTTGGAGGGAAAAACTTTTAGCGCTTACAATTTGGCCATTGCGTCGGCTCGATCGGGTAAGCGGACTTTGTTAATTGAAGCAGATTTGCGATCGGCTTCTAATGTTGAATCTTTGAAAATCGCCGCCGATCCTCTGGCGGCGGTGGAACCTTTGCACTATTACGGCAATCTCAGCGAGTGCGTCCGTTTGGTTCCAGAGGTAGAGAACCTATACGTAGTGCCGAGTCCTGGCTTTTTGCGGCAGGCCTCCGCCGTACTCGAATCGAGCGAAATGCGGAGATTGTTTGAGGATGTTCGCAACCGCTTTGATTTTGTGGTTGTGGATTCTCCGGCGTTGAGCGAGTGCAACGACGCGCTGACGCTGGAACCGTACACGGACGGTATGATTTTGGTGGCGCGGCCTGGTTACACTTTGTCTAGTATGTTGTCTGAAGCTGCCGATCAGTTGCTGGAATCTGACGAGGAGGAGTCGCATAAATCCGGGCCGCGGCTGTTGGGAGCGATTATTAACGGTGCTGATATTGCAGTGAAGTTCCGCAACGATATTGAGGAATTCGAGTTGCCTTTGAGTGCGATGAGCAATCGCGCCATCGAAGTGCGATCGAGACAATTACCGCAGCAGTCAAAGCCTAAAAATAAGGCTATTAATAGTAAATTGAGATAATTTATGTGGCTTGATTCTTATCAAGCAATCTTCAACGAAATCTGGATATATGGTAGGCTGCGACATAAGCAGCTTAAGCAGAAATCACCGTTAACAGCCAGTCGATTTTAGATTTTAGATTTTAGAATTGAAGAATTGAAGAATCGACTCCACAGATGAATCTGGGAGGCTGAACTTTGGTCTAACATTTTGCGCTCTTGGCGGCTCCTGTCTTCAAGCAAGTATCAGTTTTTGGGCCAGTTCAACAGTCAACAGCCTGTCGATTTTAGATTTTAGATTTTAGATTTTAGATTGAAAAATTGACTCCACAGATGAATCTGGGAGCTTGAACTTCGGTCTAAAATTTTTCGCTTGTCAACAGTCAACAGTTAACAGTGATTACTTGACAATCTGTCATCGTCCTATTGATTGGATTCCGGGCGTTTGGAGTGTTTATTCTGGATAAACTGTTCCAAATCGGCGATCGCATCTTCAAAATCTGACAAATTAATTTTCGCAGGTCTAGCCTTCTTCGGCGGACTCGAAGACTGACTCGAAGACTTAGCCTGAGGCGGTGGAGATTTAGGTTGTGCAGGTTGACTGCTGTTCGATTCTATAGAATCGAACAATTCATCAAGGGACTCAAAAAATGATTGAGCCGAGGCACGGCGTAAATCTTTCTGGTCGTCATCCGTCATAAGCCACTCCATAGACTCTAAAAGTTGCCAACAAACTCTGCCCGCCTCCGGCGCGTGCAGACATGAAAAGCCGACTAAAACAAGCAGGCGCACACAATTTAACCGGTCGGTGGAATGCTTGCGGCTGAACTTGCTGCCCCAATATAAAACCCACAGCGGGCAGTGTCAGCCTTCAAACTATATTTAACTTTACACCCGCCTACTGAGTGATTTGAGACTTGGTGCAGACCCCGCTCAAAATCATTGACCCTGAAAAAATCTCAGTTACGGCTCTTTCGTTGTCTAATTAACCCTAGTCTAGTCGAGAATAAGGAAACAGGACTTGCGCAACTATTACCGCTGTTCAAGGGTTGCTATGGCAACGCGCCAGCTCGAAAGGACGGACATACGGTGTTTTTTGCTTGAGTTCTAAGATTTCAAAGGCATTAGGAGATTTTAAGGTGACTCAGGGATTTGATTACGATTTAGCAATTATCGGCGCTGGCGTGGGCGGACACGGGGCGGCCATACACGCGGTTAGCTGCGGGCTGAAAGTGGCAATTATCGAAGCGGGAGACATGGGGGGGACTTGCGTCAACCGCGGCTGCATTCCGTCTAAGGCGCTGTTGGCGGCTTCCGGGCGAGTGCGAGATTTGCGGAATGCCCACCACCTGAAGACTTTGGGCATTCAGTTGGGCAGTGTGGATTTCGATCGCGGGGCGATCGCAAATCACGCTAACACTATTGTTAGCAAACTTCGCGGCGACTTGACCAACAGCCTCAAACGTTTGAACGTGGATACTATCCAAGGTTGGGGCAAAATTGCCAGTGCTCAAAAAATTACCGTCGAAACTGATAAAGGCGAGAAAACTATCACCGCCAAGGATATTATTCTCGCTCCCGGTTCGGTTCCCTTCGTCCCCCCCGGGATAGAAATTGACGGCAAAACTGTATTTACCAGCGATGATGCTGTCAGGTTGGAATCGCTGCCGAAGTGGATCGCAATTATTGGCAGTGGCTATATCGGTTTGGAGTTTTCGGATATTTACACGGCCCTGGGCTGCGAAATTACCATGATTGAAGCTCTAGACCAATTGATGCCGACTTTTGACCCGGATATTGCTAAGTTGGCAGAACGAGTGTTAATTGCACCCCGCGATATTGAAACAAAAGTAGGTGTTTTGGCGAAGAAGATTACTCCGGGTTCGCCGGTAATTATTGAATTAGCTGATTTCAAAACTAAGGAAGTTGTCGAAGTTTTGGAAGTTGACGCTTGTTTGGTAGCAACTGGCAGAGTTCCGGTGAGCAAGAATTTGGGGTTAGAAACTGTTGGCGTGGAAACCATGCGCGGTTATATCCCAGTTAACGATAAGATGCAGGTTTTGGCGGCGGGAGAACCGGTGCAAAATTTGTGGGCGATCGGGGATGTTAACGGCAAGATGATGTTAGCGCATTCTGCCTCTGCTCAGGGAATTGCCGCAGTAGAAAATATTTGTGGCCGTGCCCGCGAAGTTGACTATTTGAGTATCCCGGCGGCGGCGTTTACTCACCCGGAAATTAGCTATGTGGGGATGACTGAACCTGCGGCGAAGGAGTTAGGAAAAACTGAAGGGTTTGAGGTCGGTTCTGTCAAGAGTTATTTTAAGGGAAATTCTAAGGCTATTGCGGAGGGTGAAACCGACGGTATGGCTAAGGTGATTTACCGGAAAGATACTGGGGAGTTGTTGGGAGTTCACATTTTCGGTTTGCACGCTGCGGATTTAATTCAGGAGGCGGCAAATGCGATCGCCCAGCGCGATTCTGTTAACAATTTAGCATTCCGAGTTCACACGCACCCGACGCTTTCGGAAGTGTTGGATGAGGCTTTCAAACGGGCTGCTGGAGCGGGTAGTCATTAATTTGTAGGGGCGGTTTTATTTTTTTATATCCCCGACTTATTCAATAAGTCGGGGATTTCAGTATTCTGTTTTAGGGCGGTGGTAGAGCAAGTTAAAGGAGATGAAAGTACTCGCAATTGCATCTTTTAGCATTCTCCAGAACAGGCAAGATGCCTGTTCCACAAAGAGTAAGTTTTTTTGTGGGGTGGGCATCCTGCCCGCCCGTCAAAGGCTTATTGAGATGGGAACCGTAGATCACCATTTGGGTGAGGCGATCGCCGTAGAGTTGCTCGAAGTGCGATCGAAGTTGCATCAGTATGTTCTTAAGTTTATCGTTAATGCTCATATTTGTTATAAAGGATTGCAGGGCGATCGGACATTTACTAGGTTAATATAATTTCACTAAATTGAGACATTACATCAATGCAGCCAACAATAATTAATTAGTTCCTTAACTGTGCCAAGCTTCATAATAGTCTGGGAAAGGCATAGTTTGAGTGCATTGCGAAAGAACCTCGTAACACTTACGATAAATATCGAAATCTTCCTGGGTATATATCTGATTTTGCAGAGGATGTTTTAAATTTGAGACTGCAGATGACAGCGGATATCTTTTAAGTATTTTTCCCAAACTATAAGCGATGTAAATAGGAATATCTGGATCGTTGTAAATCATGTCTATTAATACCTTGATTACTTCTTCGTGCCTTACGTTAGTATTACCCAGGTATTGAATGGCAAAATTACTAATTACAAAATTGCTGTGGCGACTCAACTCAATCAGTAGCGCAACTGCTTGCTTATCATTAGTACCAAATTCGCCTAAAAGCCTGACCGCATCCCGAAAAATACCCTCATTAGGACTATTGTGAATTATATCAATAAGTGGCTGAATTGCTTTAGGAGATTTAGAGCAAATATGCTCGAATGTTTCTTCTGCCCATCTACGTTTTAATTCGTCTTTACTAGATTCTTTTTCGTCAAGCAGCCAGTGGAGTAATTGCCAAACACCATCAAAAAGGCTACGTTCAATAATTATGCCAGCTTTAGGATGGGCGGGTGCAATTTTCGCTAAGCTAAAATACGCTTCACTAGGAATAAATTCATCAGCACTTTTTTCTATCAGAGCGACTAACCTCGCGATCGCTTGCTCATTACCGGGAACGATTTTCCCCAAACACTCAGCAGCTTTTACACAAGTGTACTCATCCTGACTGTTTTGCATCATATTATTCAGCTCATCTATCAATTGCTGATTGTTCTGACCAATAAATTCTAAGCTATTAAATGCTTTATCAATGATATACCTCCCTTGGTCAAGAGGATAGATATCGAAAGTTGTACGAATTAAGTTAATAAGTGCATCGATTGCTTGTTGGTTGCCCGTTCCAATTTTTCCCAAACTGAGAGCCATATCTGCCAACATAGCATTAGTAGCATTATTGCTACTGTTAAGCATCAGGTTAATTAAAGCAGGGATGCTTCGGCTGCGATCGCTCTCTTGGAATGCAGCTATAGCTGCTTTTGAACTTGGACAACTTTCCGTAACCAACATCTGCCTCTCTAAATTGAAATAACCAAATGCCCATCTCATCAATTGCGAAAGGATTGTATCAGCACAGCTACATTCCTTAAACTCAGCAATACCTATGGCTGCTAAACAATACGCTCGGTATTCATAAAAACCTTTGCGATCTAAAATACAATCCCGACATCCATCTTGAAATTCAACCAAAGCCTTAATAAACGCTTCCTTATTCTCTGTTCGTACATCCTCGCGCCCCAGCCACAATAAAATAACCTCTTTCCAGTGGCGCTCAAAAATTCGGTAACTTGCTTTAGAGTCTTTGGGGTTGTCAGGAATGTGATTCAGGAAAAAGTTCCAATCATCAATGGTACGCGCCGCGAAATATTCCTGAAACGTGGGATGCCAGAAAGCATAAACGGGTTCTTCAGGTTCATCTGCATCCATTCCCACTTGATTCAGCCAACCCAAATCCAGGGCCAATTGCAGCAGAGAATCTTTATCCTTTGGCTTGCCCAAAAGCTGACAAACAAACTTATGTCGCAAGCGAAACCGAGTAGGTTCTTTATCGATCGCTTCTCTGGCCAACTCTCCCAGCTTAGCATTCAGCCGCTCTTGATTATTAGAGTCCAGGGGGAAATACTCTGCTTTCCACTCAAAGATTTTATCGACAAATTTTTGATATAATTTCGCTTTTGTATCAGGCAAATCGCCGTCTCGCCCTTGCCAAATTGCACACAACAGGGTCAACCTTAAAGGATTTTTGGCTAAATCCTTAATCCGTTCCTTTCCTGGTTGATGAATTGCTTGCCACAAGCGATCGCCCAATGCGTTATCTTTACTAAACCACTTCTCGATAAACTGCTGTACCTGGGGATATGTGAACGGTTGAGTAATATAAAATTCAAAGCCATCCAAAATGCGGGGGTTAGCCTGCCAAACATTCAGCCGACAACTTGTTACTATCCGCACATGAGTCAGCAAACCCCTTGCAGATAAGGTTTCCTGCATCTCTGCTGCCATTTCATCTAGCCCATCTAACAGCAACCACACCTGCCGCTGTTCCAACTGACTTTTCCAAGCTGTCTGCAAGTTTTCAGTGACAGTTCCCTCTGCATCTCGCAGCCAATCATTAAATATGTAATCAATTAGATTCGTCGCTAAACGTCCTAGAGAAACCCAAATCACCAAATCATCTGTATTATCTAACAGCCAGAAAGCGATTTTCTGTAAAAGCGTGGTTTTGCCTCCTCCTGGTTCACCAATGATGGCAATTCGATCGTTTTTCTTAGTGCTCAGGAGTGTTGTGAGAAATTGGCTGTATTCAAATCTTTCGGTTTTGCTGTACCCCGTTGACTCATACAACAGCGAACCCTGTTCAGGTGATGAGTCGCCTCCAACCTTTTGGATTTGCTCCTGCTGCACTAAGGTCAAATCTACATAGATATTTTCATCAATCAGATCGCGGTTCATCTGAGGCATTAGCTTATTGCTGCTTAGTCGCTTCTGTTCTAGCAGCATCCGGCGACAAACCTCCTGCCATTTGTCGGGAGTGTCCTGAAATGGCAAACCTTCAGTCTCATTATTCGCAGCAAGGTTAGAGGTTGCAGGTATGTCAGACAGCTTTCCTGTTTTCTGATATTGAGCATATCCAGTTTTCAGCCACTCTCGCAGTAGCTCGAATTTACCCTTTTTACCAGAATCAAGCTTGGGGCAACTTTGAGAAAACTTGCCATAGACTTCTCCTAATCGTCTTCCCAGCGTAGCCTCGCTGACGTTCAGCTCATTGGCTAACTTCGCGTTTGATACCTTTGACTTTAAATTTCGCTCAGCGAACCTCGTCATGAAAACCTGTCTATCGTCCACATCGAACAAGCTGTGAGTATCAGCAACTTTTTCCAGAAAGTCATCCCAGGACATCAGCTATCTCTCCCGTCTTATTCATTAAATTATAGTCTTTATTGTCAAATAGCGGGTTCAATGTGAAGGTTGATAGCATCTTGATAGTATCTTGATAGCATCTTGTGGGTTCCTGTTTGGATGGGCATTGTGTAATGGGTGTAGGGATAAATCAACAACCCAAACACAGAGGATTAACTTATGAAAAACAGCAATACTTCAAGCGAAAGCAGAGAACGGCAACCTGTAGGCGTGCAGCTTTGTCTTCCTTGGGGCGAGGAAAAAAATTACTATGATTCTCCCCCATCGCGAACTAAGATCCGGAGTCAATGCAGAAGGGAAATTAAAAAACAAGACTCCCAGAAAGTTGTCATTGTTCTGAACAAAAAGTCTCACTAACCATCGCATCTTGTAGAGACGCGATCGCTCGTGTCTCTACAAATGCAATTTGGGAATTTTCACATAACCATCCGTGTGACAGCTTTCCACCTGTCGCTACACAATTAAAGTCCGCGCAACGCGAGACTTGTGCAATTTAACCCGCGCAGGCGGGTTTTGCCTTTGTAAGGGCGATTTCAATCGCTGCATCTGCGATCGCTGCGGCTTCAATCCTTACTCGCCAATTGCAAAAATCCCGATCGCCCCTACAATAATCCTTAGTATCAACCAGTAACAATGCTTCAAATCCGCCGCCGTCCCCCCAGCACATCCGTCTCCGTCCTCTACCTCAGCTACCAAATCGCCGTACCCGACGCCGAACCCCAGCACATCCTCGAAGAAATCGTCTGGCAAAAAGAAGTAGAAGTGGCCCAAAAGCGCGATCGCACCCCGTTAGCCGATCTTCACAAAAAACTCCCGTTTGCACCGCCCATCCGCGACTTCCTCGGCGCCCTCAAAAACGGTAAAACCACACCCGCTATCATCGCCGAAGTTAAAAAAGCTTCCCCCAGCAAAGGCGTAATTCGCGAAGATTTCGACCCGGTGGCGATCGCCCTAGCTTACCAACAAAACGGCGCTAGTTGCATCTCCGTACTTACCGATGAAAAGTTCTTTCAAGGCAGCTTCGACAACCTCGCTAAAATCCGTGCCGCCGTCGATTTACCCTTACTTTGCAAAGAGTTTATTATCTATCCCTACCAAATTTATCTCGCCCGGATTCACGGCGCCGATGCTGTATTGTTAATCGCAGCCATTCTATCTGACAAAGACTTACAATACTTTGTAAAAATTGTCAAGACATTGGGCATGACAACTTTAATAGAAGTTCACACTCTCGAAGAACTCGATCGAGTATTAACCCTAGAAGGCGTTAACCTGATCGGCATCAACAACCGCAACCTAGAAGACTTTTCCGTCAGCCTAGAAACTACCGGTCAACTATTAGCCGATCGACAAACCGAAATCCAAGCAAAAGGCATCCTCATCGTCAGCGAGTCAGGAATCCACACTCCCGACGACCTAGCTAAAGTTGCCAGCGCCGGAGCCGAAGCCGTTCTCATCGGCGAATCTCTGGTCAAACAGCCCGATCCAGGCGCCGCTTTAGCCTCCCTTGCCGATCGCCCTCCCAGCCTCTGAAAGGCGAGACCGCTTGACAAACAACCCTTAATTCTGATAAAAAATGATTGAGTAGGTAAATCATGAGAAGTTCTAGCCTGCATCGACTCAAGCGCTACTGTAAAAAAAAATAGCACTCAAAGCTATATTGCATAGAAATATTTTGCCAGAAAGCAATTAAATCTATTCTGTAAGCCTGTCGATCGCAAAATTTAGCGTGTCCAACGCACCCAGCCCCGAATATGCGATCGGCAAAGCAGGGGTTTTTGTACGGTTAGAAAACAAATAAAAAATCGGGCATCTAATGTTCACCTGTGATGCCTCATTGAATTGCAATGGGGTGTCGGTTCGCTGAGGTATGTTAGCTTTCATGGAGCCAATCCCCCTTCCTTCGTACATTCATTATGAATTGCTACTTCAATTGTTAGAACGCAAAACGATGTTTGCTGTCAGTCCACAATCGCCGCAGCAGCAACAAGTTCACCAACTTATTATTACCCTGCGCAAAGCCCTGGCGATTCAAAAGCAATTAGAACAAAGCTGCGAGCGATCGAACTTAGCGGTAGAACATCGCTGGTCTCTAAATGAAATTAACCACAAGGGAGTTAAAAGTTAAAAAACTTAGAGTATCGACGCGACGTATCGTATCGTATTTGATTTATTCTATATAACTCCCACAGGAAAAGTTAGGACAATATCATGGACAACAAATTAATGCTGATGATTCCCGGCCCGACGCCGGTGCCTGAAGCGGCATTGTTAGCGATGGCAAAACACCCGATGGGCCACCGCAGCAAGGAATTTGACGGGATTTTTGCAGAATGTACCGAAAACCTCAAATGGTTGCACCAAACCAGCAGCGACGTGCTGAGTTTAACGGTTTCCGGTACCGGCGCGATGGAAGCTGGGATAATTAATTTCCTGAGTGCGGGCGATCGAGTTTTAATCGGCACCAACGGCAAATTTGGTGAACGCTGGGCCGAAGTCGCCGAAGCTTACGGTTTAAACGCCGAAATTATTAAAGCCGAGTGGGGCCAACCTTTAGACCCCGAACACTTCCGCGAAAAACTCGAAGCAGATAAAGACAAGCAAATCAAAGCTGTCATCCTCACCCACTCGGAAACCTCTACCGGCGTCCTCAACGACCTCGAAACCATCAACCGCCACGTTAAAGCCCACGGTGAAGCTTTAATTATGGTCGATGCTGTCACTAGCTTAGGGGCTGTCAATATTCCTATGGACGCTTGGGGAATCGATGTCATTGCTTCGGGTTCTCAGAAAGCTTACATGATTCCCCCAGGTTTGGGTTTTGTGGCCGTCAGTCCCAAAGCTTGGGAAGCTTATAAAACTGCGAAACTGCCCCGCTATTATTTAGATTTGGGCAAATACCGCAAAGAAGCGGCCAAAAATACGACTCCTTTTACTCCGCCGGTCAATATGTTTTTTGGGCTGCAAGTAACATTGCAGATGATGAAAGCCGAAGGATTAGAAAACGTTTTCGCGCGGCACAAACGGTTGATGACAACTACTCGCGCTGCTGTAAAAGCTTTAGGTTTGCCTTTGTTTGCTGCTGACGATGCAGCCAGCCCTGCGATTACCTCGGTTATGCCACCAGAATCCGTAGATGCTCAAAAAGTGCGGACTTTGATGAGAAAAAGATTTGACATTGCTCTCGCCGACGGACAAGACCATTTGAAAGGTAAAATCTTCCGAATCGGCCATTTGGGCTTTGTGGGCGATCGCGATATCCTAGCAGCAATTTCCTCTTTAGAAGCGGTGTTGCGAGAATTGGGTCATGAAGGCTATACTCCTGGTGCCGGCGTTGCCGCTGCTGCCAAATTCTTGGCTGAATCCTAATCTTCAGTTGTTAAAGGATTTTAGATTTTGGATTATCTCTAAAATCTAAAATCCTTTTAATATGCTTCGGATAACCAATCAAAAATTTTATCCAACTGTTCTAAACTGACTAAACCGTACTGCCACAGAACCATCGGCAAGGAATCCGGGTCTTTATCGCGCGGGCGCTGTTTGTGACCGCCACGACGTTCGGCGACAGCAATTGACGCGGGAGAAATTGCCAAATCTTCTTGTAAAAATCGAATTAATCGAGTGTATGTAGCGGGTGCCATCTGATTTCACCTCTAAGTATAAGACACCATTTTCTGATGGGAAGCTGATGTTTTTGATGAGTAATAAGCCAGTTTTAAATTTGTCTTGTAACCGTTGATAGCTGTTAAAACAGTATTAGCGGTTCAACTGCCAAACATAATGCTGAGTGCGACTGTAAAACGAACCTTTCCCAAAAAGCGAAAGGTTTTGCAATTTTGCTGTTGTCGATCCTATCGACTTGCGATCGCGATCGAATCTAAACTGAATACCTGGGGATCTTTGCAGCGCGAATCGAAATAAATTCTGCTACCTAAAACTAATAAACCAGGTTCAGAGTTTAACTTCATCTGCCGAAATGCAGAATCCGCAAATCTACTTCACCAACATTGGTTAGATATTTCTATCCAACCCCAACCTGCTACCAGAAGTTCACTTTGCCAATTAACTTGGCTCGTAGAACTTTACTTCAGATAGGTTTAGTAGATTTAGCTCGAAATTCAGAAGTTCCAGAGAATTTCTTTTCGTGCTGCTACCTCTTGAGGCTGAGTATCGTCTCTCAGGATTGGTAACGAGTCGCTGACTCCTCTCATACCCGCGATTAACAATCTACAGCTTCCGCAAACAAGCTCAAGTCCAGACTGGCTGAGATCGACATCGTAGCAAATCTTTTGGTGTTTGTACTGAATCTTACATTAATATCTTACAAGATTTAATCAATTTTTGTAAAGTTTCTAAATTTTCTCCGGTATTCCGAAGGCAGACGGATCTCTGGGCGATGGAAATCGGGGGATGGTGTGTGTGTGCAGATTTTACTGGAACAACACTTCGGACATTGTTTGATTGCCAACCGTAGAATAAGGGTTTCAGGCTACAACCTCAAAACTTAGTTCGCTGAGGCAGGTTGACCTGAGAAACCCGGTTTCTAGGAAATTTTGGGTTGACTAACCAGAAATATCGCAAGAAACCAGGTTTCTAGCCCCCATGCGATCGCCAACTGAAACAGTCCGTAGTTTTACTGAAAAAACTCGATTTCAATACGATCGCCCACTTTGACACCGAGTTCAGCAGCTCGCCCGCCCCGGAGTTCAATAACTCGATCGACAGCAGTATCGGGCCCGTAGGTAGGACAAGGATCGGCAGTACAAGGAGGTGCAGAAACTTGTATTGCCTCAACCACCCCATCCCGGACAAAAATCATATCCAGAGAAATCTTGCAATTTTTCATCCAAAAATTGACCAACCGCGCCGGTTTAAAGTCAAACAGCATTCCTCTGTCATCCGGCAAAGAAGTTCTGTACATTAAACCCGTAGCCTGCTGTTCCACTGTTTTCGCCACTTCGAGTTCGATTGGGCGATCGCCTATCCGAGCTCTAGCAGAAACAGGCAGCAGTTGACCCGATGTTGTCGCCGTCGGAGACTGATCCGCCAGAATACCAGTAGCACCAGCATCCGCGTCAGCTAAAGTCGGCGAACATCCCAGCAAAAATATAATTACCCCAATACTCAGGAAATTAGCTAAATAACTCATAATGATTTTAGATTTTAGGTTTTAGGTTTTAGATTGGCAATTGGCAATTGTTGACTGTTGACTGTTGACTGCGTTGAGTGATGACTGCGTTGAGTGATGACTGCGTTGAGTGATGACAACTGACAACTGACAACTGCCAACTGACCACAGACTAATGACTAATGACTAATGACTAATGACTGCTTCAAGATTCGCGCATCACGTAGCCAACACCGCGCACCGTCTGAATCAAGCGCTTTTCGCCCTCATCTTCAATCTTGATCCGCAGATAGCGGATGTAAACCTCAATTACATTCGACTCGCCCAGAAAGTCGTAACCCCAAACATTTTCCAGAATTTGTTCCCGAGTCAAAACCTCGCGGGGATGTTCCATCAAATACTTTAGCAGCTCATATTCTTTCATCGTCAGGTCGATCGCCCGTCCATTGCGCAGGGCCCGCCTAGAGGCCAAATCCAAAACTAAATCGCCAAACCTCAATTGTTCGTTGCTGGTGTTATCCGGCTGCAAATACAAGCGCACCAACTGCAAAAACTCCTCAGTGCGGTAAGGTTTGAGAAAATAATCGTCCGCCCCGGCTTCCAGACAAGCTACGCGATCGTCAACTGTATCACGACCGATCAATAGCAGCACCGGCACCCGATTACCAATACTTCTGAGGTGAGAACACAGTGACAGCCCGGACTCTGGGCCAAGTATCCGGTCAATTACAATCAAAGCTGGCTGCAATTCACGGGCTAAATCTTGGCCGGTGGCGGTATTAGAAGCCACTACCGGTTCGTAGCCGGAGGATTTTAAGTCGAGACTCAAGTGTCCGGCGAGAACTTCGTCTGTTTCAACTAGCAGGACACAGGGATTGCGATCGAGAGTAATTGCAGCCATTGAATTGACCGGTGAAGACCATAACTGTTCTAGCACGTCTCAAGGAAGAGAGGGAGAGTGGGAGAGAGGGAGAGGGGGAAAGTGGGAGAATGGGAGAGTGGGAGAATTACCCATCACCAATTACGAATTACCCATTAAGCTATGGGGCATTTAAATTGAAGTTCGATCGCCACGGGTTCTCCTGCCCCTGCCACAAGAGTTTAAGTAAACAGTAGTTTACAAATTAAATGGGCTACAGCTTACCAATTACCAAATTGAATAATTTATGAGCATCATCGTATTCGGCAGTATCAACATCGACCTAGCAGCAAAAACTCCCCGGTTGCCGCAACCAGGGGAAACTATTATCGGTAGCAATTTTTTCACAGCCGGTGGTGGCAAAGGAGCAAATCAAGCCGTCGCGGCCTCTCGTCTCGGCACTTCTACCAACATCATCGGCCGCGTCGGCAACGATAAATTTGCTGAAGAATTGTTGACAAATTTACAATTTTATGGTTTAAATACAGACAATGTATTAATAGACCAAAACACTCATTCAGGAGTGGCAATTATCGCGGTAGACGAGACAGGTCAAAATAATATTATTGTGATTCCGGGCGCGAATAACAATGTCGGTGAAGCAGATATAGAACGTCTAAAAAAACTGTTAACAGCAGCTACATCTTTGCTGTTACAGTTAGAAATTCCGCTGGAAGTTGTCCAAAAAGCTGCGAAAGCTGCTCGTCAAGCGGGGGTGCGAGTTATTCTCGATCCAGCACCGGCTAGGGCGGATTTGCCGATCGAGCTTTATCCGCTAATTGACATTATGACGCCGAATGAAGTGGAAGCCAGCCAGTTAGTCGGTTTTCGGGTGAATGACACCGAAACAGCGATTTTAGCTGCCAAACACTTGCAGGAGCGCGGTGTCAAGAATGTTATTGTCAAATTGGGCGATCGCGGGGCTGTTGCTGTTACTGCGGATGAAACCTTTTTTGTACCGGCTTTTGCTGTGGAGGCGATCGACACTGTGGCTGCTGGTGATGCTTTTAACGGCGGGTTAGCCTCTGCATTAGATGCCGGTCTGTCCTTGTCAGAGGCGGTGCGGTGGGGCGCAGCAGCGGGCGCTCTGTGCACAACTAAAGTGGGTGCTCAAGGTGCTATGCCCGATCGGGCAACTTTTGATAAATTTTTGCAGAATTTAATTTGAATTTGTCAGGTGCGCGTTAGTTGAATTTGTCAGGTGCGGAATGCGCACCCTACTTTGACTTGTAAAGCGCGCATTAGTTGAATTTGTAATTTGTCAGGTGCGGAAGGCGCACCCTACTTTAATTATTTTTATGGCCGCTGAATAATTGTTTCAACTACCCGCCGCTTGACTTTTGGATCGATACCAATCAGCCGCACGTATTCGCCGCCGTGTTCCGCCAAACAAGTTTCTAAAGATGCAACCACATCTTTTTCTTGTTCAGTTTTAATTGTCGCGCAACTTTGCCAAGAACCAGTTTTAAATCGGCGATTATCTGCATATTCCATCCCTATTTTGCAGCCTCTTGCTAATAACTGCTTTACTTGTTCCAATACCTCGGAACTCAGCCGCGCCGCATGACCGTTACCCGCTTCAGAACTTGGCTCAACGTAAGCCTTATAATATTTGGATGACGGGTCGTTTAATTCACTTTGCGTGGGCGCAGCAGCAGGGGCATTGGGGGTTCCTTGAACGTTAAACAGCCGCGATTGGTTGTATTCATCTACTAAGCGCATTTCCTTAATCCGCTTTTGTTGGCCCACCATCAAACTGCCCATTTCTATTAAATGAGCGAGACTGAAATTCGGGTTATGGAAATCTGGCGCTGCTTCCAAAGTGTTTACCAAACGCTTGGAAACTCGCTCAATTCCTATTTTGTGAATGAATTCGCGGATTTGTTCGTCATAAATGCGCGATCGCAAAGCGCTAAAAAAGTCGATCGCCTGATCGGGAAACTTATCGACTAACGCCACAATATCGGTTTTTGACAATTTGTCCGACTCAAAAATTCCCCCAACAATGCCAATTTTATCATCCCGGCTGGGTTCCCAATAAAACTTTTCCATCCGCCCGTCGCGAATCAGCGGCGCGTACAGCGTAGAAAAATCATTTCCGGTGACAATAATCGGCACTCGGTGCAGCGGCGTACTGTCATAACTTCCGGGTAACTGCACGTTAGTTGGATTATCAGCAATATTCATCAGAGTCGCATTGACCATCTGAGTATTGACAGTATATTGAGTAGTAGTATCGAACCTGCCAGCACCAGCATCCAAATCGTTAATAAAGATGGCGCACATCTCGCCGCGCACGCGAATTTGCTCCGCAGCTTCCCGATAGCGCAAGCGAATTAAACGCGCCGGATCTCCTGCATCCGGGCTTTCTAATTCCCCACCAGATATCATCACCGGTTCAAAGCCCATTCGCCGAAAAACCAGTTCGGTTTGAAAAGTTTTGCCTTCTCCTTTGCGGCCGTGAATTCCCAAAATTAGGGGAACTCTTACCCCGGGCAAATTTAAAAAGTTCTTAGTGACGTGCACCGCAACTTTATCGAGAAAGTTAGGAGAAATGTAATAACTCATCAGTAGATTTGTGAGGGATTAATGGATGTTACTGTTATGATTTTATGACAAAACTAACAGCCTGCACCGCTAACCGGGATTTTTACCGTACAATCGAGCTTTACATATTATGTGTTAAGGAGCGATTCGTGAGTCCAGAAACCTTACTAAAAGAACAAAGTGTGCAAGCCGAAGCCAGTCCCTTCAGTTCTGAGAGCTTCGACAGCTATGTAATGACAACTTACGGGCGTTTTGCGATCGCCCTAGAACGGGGCCTCGGCTGCCGCGTTTGGGATACCGAGGGCCGCGAATATCTCGATTTTGTGGCTGGTATTGCTACCTGCACTCTGGGACACGCCCACCCGGCAATGATTGCAGCGGTAACTAAGCAAATTCAGACCCTGCACCACGTTTCTAATCTTTATTACATCCCCGTACAGGGCGAGCTGGCAAAGTGGCTTGTAGACCATTCTTGCGCGGACAGAGCCTTCTTTTGCAACTCCGGCGCGGAAGCTAATGAAGCGGCAATTAAACTCGCCCGCAAATACGCCCACGAAAAATTAAATATCTCGAATCCGACAATCATTACCGCTGTTGCGAGTTTCCACGGGCGGACTTTGGCGACAATTACGGCAACCGGACAGCCTAAATACCAGAAGGGTTTTAGCCCCTTGGTGCCGGGATTTCACTATGTGCCCTACAACGATATTAGTGCGATCGAAAGTGCGATCGAGCAACTCGACAAAGACGAACGCCAAGTAGCTGCAATTATGCTGGAAGCGCTGCAAGGCGAAGGCGGAGTTCGCCCCGGAGATATCGCCTACTTCCAGCGAATTCGGGAAATTTGCGACGAAAAAGGCATTTTGCTCATTCTCGACGAAGTGCAAGTCGGGATGGGACGCAGCGGCAAATACTGGGGCTACGAAAACCTCGGCATTGAACCGGATATCTTTACGTCTGCGAAAGGGTTGGGTGGCGGTATCCCGATCGGCGCTATGCTGTGCAAATCTTTCTGCGATGTATTTGAACCGGGAAGTCACGCCAGCACTTTCGGCGGCAATCCTTTTGCTTGCGCTGTAGCTTTGTGCGTTTGCCAAACTTTAGAACGGGAAAACCTTCTAGAAAACGTGCAGCAGCGCGGGGAACAGTTGAAAGCAGGGCTCAACAAGTTGGCGGCCGAATATCCGCATTTAATTGCCGAAGTGCGCGGCTGGGGTTTGATTGTCGGGATGGAATTGCAAGCTGACATCGAACTTGCATCCGCTGATATCGTCAAATCTGCGATCGCCGCAGGAGTGCTCTTGGTTCCTGCAGGGCCGAAAGTGCTGAGGTTTGTCCCGCCGCTGATTGTCACCTCCGCTGAAGTCGATCGAGCTCTGCAGGCAGTGGAGTCAGCGTTGGGATCTCAAGCGGTACAGTAAAATTTACTGAGTTGATTTTTGTTAGCTGTAGCGCTGAAACTCGCGCAATATCCTAGATAACTCACTTAGTCCAGGACACACTCTTCCTCAGAAACCCGGTTTTTTTTGAGATTTCTCGTTACTAAACCCCATAGTTTCCCAGAAACCGGGTTTCTTAGCCTAAGTCCGATCGGGGTAAAAGTAAACCCGTCCCGCTGCAAATGAGTCGGGGCGGGTTTGTCAAGTTTAGAACTGTCTGTGAAACCCGCCCCGACAGACAGAGGGCGCCTTTAAGCGATGGTAGGTGCTAGTTTCGCTATCTTGTCTGTTGGGACTTGTGAATCCTGGTTTAACTATTTCGCGCCCTTTCCACTAAACGAAGTACCGTTATAGTGGGAAGGGCGGGTGACGACGATCGCATCTTTGAGCAGTTTTTGGGACAGCTTTCAAGACATACAAGATGCAATCGTCATCACCAAATTTTTCCCTAAGGCTGTGCTCGTCAACTGTATATTGTGAGAGAATAGAAGAACCAAGGAGGTGATGTTGAGTGCTACCCAGGGCTATCCAAGTTCGTTTGTATCCTACCGAAAAGCAACAAATACAATTAGTTCCCGCTTTGGGTTGTGCGCGTTGGTGCTCAAATTATGGTCTAAATAAATCAATTGAATTTTATAAAAAAACTGGTAAAAAACTTGGCGACTCCGAACTCAACACACTTTTACCCGATCTCAAAAAATCATATAGAAGTGCATGGCTAGGTGAGTGTTACAGCCAAGTTTTGCAAGCTACTACGCTCAAGTTAACCACTGCATACAAAATTTTTTCTCATAAACGTGCTGGGTTTCCTAAGTTAAAAATGCCGCATAAAAAACAGTCTGTACCGTATCGTCAAAACCTCAACATTGTTGGGGAAAGTATCAAATTTATTCGCTATATTGGAATAGCTAAACCCCAAATATCTAGATTGATTGAGTGTAAAAATAATAGTGTAATTATTATTAGGAAAAATTATTCAGGCAAATCTCTGGCATCTATTATCCTGAATGAAATTGAGTGTGAGAACCAGACAACAAAAGAAGGTAGGATTTATGGCATTGATTTAGGATTGAAACACTTTGCTATTGTCACAGAGGGCGAAAAAAAATCTAAATATGACAATGCCAAGCATTTTGCCAATCACGAGAAGAACTTGAAGCGCCAGCAGCAAAAGTTAACGCGCCAGCAGACAAGAAATAATTGTGGGTACAAATATAAAAAAGTTGTTGCCAAGGTAGACGAACAGTTGAGGAACTCGCGGCAATATTTTCTACATAAACTTACTTATAAGTTGGTCAGCGATAGCCTCGCGGTCATAGTAGAAAACCTTCATGTCTTGGGCCGGGTTCGCAATCAAAATTTGGCGAAAGCAATATCTGATGACGGTTTGGAAACTTTTACCAATTTCTTAGCGTACAAGTGGGAACGCAAAGGCGGGGACTTAGTTGAGATTGATAGATGGTTTCCCAGTTCCAAACTCTGTTTTAATTGTTTCCATCAAATGACCGAGATGCCATTAGATGTGAGGGAAGGGACTTGTCCTCACTGTGCTATCGATCGCGATCGGGCTCGGGAGGGGAAGGCAGCGATAAATATGAGAGCAGAAGGTATCAAAATACTACAGGTGGCAGGTTCAGCCGTCTCTGCTTTAGGAGGCGGGGTAAGACCAAAGCTGGGACGAAAGTTTAAGCTGAGGCACTCGCCTATGAGTACAGAAGCCCCTACTATATTCGGTACTCGGATTTAGCGGTGGGTAGTTCACTTGGTTGCACGGAAGCAGCGCTCCTATGGTTAATAGTTTGGCGGAATGCACGATGAACGAACAGCGTCGCAAAACTGATGTTAATATGCTCCAAGCGCTGCTGGAAAATCCTGTGGAGTCAGGAATAGATTTGATTTTGAGCACGAACCCAAAGTCGATCGACTTGGGATTCGTGCAAACGCTTTATTTGGAAGAACCGGCACTGACGCGAGAAAGTTTGCTGAAAGCTGCAAAATTTTTCCAAAAGGCGATCGCACCCTTAGAATCGGCAAAGGGCAATTCTAAATTGCCCGCAACCGGCGCAGCATATCTGGCTTTTTTAGCAGAAGTATTGCACGCAGTGGCGCGCAGCGGTGATTCGCAGCACCTGTACTCGCTGCTGAGAAACAATTTAGATAAACTCGATCAGAATTTCGCACAACTGCTGCGCGGCTGGGCAACTTTAGTGTTTTCTGCTGCCAAAGAATCCGAGAGAAGGCGCGTTGCAGCCCTGATCGGCAATCTGAGTAACAAAATTGGGCGGTTTCCCCTCGGCAGCAAGGCTAATAACTTGGAAATCGAAATTGCCGGTTACGAAACAGTTGCTAAGGTTTTTACCCGCAAAGACTTTCCCCAGGAATGGGCGGCGATGCAAAACAATCTCGGCAACGCTTACAGCGATCGCCCCAAAGGTGATAAGGCTCAAAATATCGAACAGGCGATCGCTTGCTTTGAAAATGCCCTGCAAGTGCGCACGCCCGAACAGTACCCAGAACAGTGGGCAACGCTGCAAAACAATCTGGGCAACGCTTACAGCGAGCGCGTCAAAGGAGATCCGGCAGACAATCTAGAACGGGCGATCGCCTGCTATCAAAACGCCCTGCGAGTTCGCACCCGCGAAACTTTCGGGGAAGAGTGGGCGAGCACTCAAAACAATCTCGGCCGTGCTTACAGCCGCCGGCTGCGGGGCGACAAAGCCCAAAATCTGGAACTGGCAGTCGCTTGCTACCACAATGCTTTGCAAGTCTACAACCGCAAGGTGTTTCCCCGGCGCTGGGCCACGACTCAAAATAATTTGGCAAATGCTTACTGCGAGTTCCTGCAGGGCAACCGAGCCGAAAATCTCGAATACGCGGTCACCTGCTATCAGAGAGCTTTGCAAGTGCGAACTCGGGAAGCTTTTCCGCTGCAGTGGGCGACGACTCAAAGGAATTTGGGCCGGGTGTTTGTCGATCGCATCAAAGGCGATCCGGTGGAAAATGTGGAAATGGCCCTCGCCTGCTATCAAAATGCTTTACAAGTCTACACCCGCATCAAATTTCCCGAAGCCTGGGCTTCGATCCAAACTTACCTCGGTAGGATTTACAGTCGGCGGGTGAAAGGGGAAAAAGCCGAAAATATGGAAATGGCGATCGCGTGCTATCAAAATGCTTTGCTGTTTTGCAACCGCCAAAAAACTCCCGAACGCTGGGCAATGCTGTGTGCTTACCTCGGCCGCGCTTTCTGCGAACACGTAAAAGGGGAAAAAAACCGCAACCTCAAAAGCGCGATCGCCTGCTATCAAAATGCCGGCGAAGTCTACACCAGGCAGGCATATCCCAACCGCTGGGCAATGCTGCAAATTTATCTCGGCCGGGCTTATTCGCAACTGACGGAGACGGAAAACTTGTCCCACGTGGAAAGCGCGATCGGCTGCTATCACAGCGCCACCCAAGTCTACAGTCGCGAAACCTATCCCCACCGCTGGGCTGAAATTTTATTTTATTTGGGTCAAGCTTACCGAGTTCGAGGCGAGTTGCTTCGTGCCTACGGGGTTTTTACTGCTGCTGTCGATACTGTGGAATTTTTGCGTTGCGAAGTTGGGGTTGATACAGTCGATTTGGGCGATCTGACGAGTACCGCAAAAGTCAAATTAACCCGCACCTGGGCTGGGCTCTATAAATGCCTGGTGCAAGTTTGCCTGGAACTCGGCGCCAGCCAACCCGAATATTACGCTAAGGCTCTGGAATACGCCGAACGCCACAAAAATCGGAATTTGGTAGAACTGCTGGTTAAATGCCACCTGACTCCGAAAGCCGAAATTCCAGCAGCGGTGCGAAGCGAGTTGGAGTCGCTGCAACGGCAAATAGCGGGGGAACAGCGGCACCAAGAACAGGGAGAACGCCAGCCGAACACTACCTTGATTTCTGAGGGCGATAGCCAAGGTTTGACCAGCGGTTCTCTGCTGCCGAACTCGGACTTGATGCACTTAAATCAATTGTGGCGGCAGTTTGACGGGTTGATTGCTCGGGAGGTGCAGGCAAACGACCCTTTCTTCAGCCTAGCTCGCAAAGTTGAACCGATCGCTTTCGAGCAAATTCGCCAATTGTTGCCTGATGCCAATTCCGCTGCTGTGGTGTGGGCGAGTTTGGGGGACTTGCTGGTCGCTTTTGTGGTGGTGAAGAGTGCACAATATCCGGCCGTTCACCTGTGTTCGCCGGAAAATGCTTTGGCTGTCGAAAGTTGGGCCCAAGAGTACCTCAGCGCTTATTCTGAACAAAAAGGCCGCTGGATCAATCATCTCCCGGCTCGCCTCAAACGTTTGGCATCGCTGCTGGAAATCGATCGAGCGGTGGCGCTGATTCCGGAGAATTGCGATCGCCTGATTTTTGTGCCGCACCGATTTTTGCACGCTTTGCCGCTCCACGCTTTGCCTCTGGGGATGAGAGACGGGTTTGAGGACGGCGGGGGAATTTTTCGGTCTGGGTGGAGCGATCGCAGCGGTTTTGATGTGGAAACCTACAGCGTTTCGGATTTTTCTCAAGGTTCGGCATTTGCCGACGTTTCAGCGCCTGCTGCTTATTTGATCGATCGATTTCCCGGAGGAATCCGCTATGCTCCTACCTGTCAGCTATTGCTGTTGAAACAAAGTGCGCGCGAAGCAGCTATTGGTCGGTACAGACCGCGTTTGGAGCACCTTTTGGCAGTTCCAACTTTCACCAGAGATGCGTTCTACAGCAACATTGAAATCGGCCATATTTCCCAGTATTTTTCCAGTGCAGAAGTTGTGCGCCAGAAGCCGGCAATTAAAGAGGCTTTTTCCCGAGGGATGTCTGCTAATAATGGGGATTTACCCCAGCAAATAGGGCAGTTGCAGCAGAAAAAATGCGCTCACTTTGCTTGTTTGAGTTTGCTTAATTTGGCTTTGCCGCTGAAATCCGCAGTGTTTTTGAGGAATGAGTTTCTGAGTTTGGAGGAAATTTTCGATCTGGATTTTCGGCAATATTTTTTAGTTACTTTATCTGGTTGCGAAATTGCGGCCGGCGGAGTTAGCGGTGCAGGAGGAGATTTTGTTGGTTTGTCGGCGGGTTTGTTGTATGCTGGCACCTCTAGTGTGGTCAGCAGTCTTTGGAAGGTGAACGATGTTTCGACACTGCTGCTGACGAGCAAGTTTTATGAAAATCTCGGACGGTTTCCTCGGTTGCAGGTGGGAGATGTGGCGATCGCGCTGGGGGACGCTCAAAGGTGGCTGCGGGATTTGACTGGCGAGGAGTTGGAGGTGTTGCTGGCGGATTTTCAACCTCAAATTTCGCAAATGTTCGATCGGCTTTCTCAAAGTTCTCGCCTGATTGCGGAGGCTTCTTTGCAGCAAATTCGCAACCGCAAACCTTATCCTTTTGCGAATCCTTATTATTGGGCGGCTTTTACTGCGACTGGGGTTTAGTGATTAGTTATTAGTCATTAGTCATATCACATCTGTTAGCATCGGAATTATTCCTATCTCTCTTCTCGACCTCTGCGTGAATCAGCGTCAATCCATTGTCATCTGCGGCCCGAGAAATTATCTTTTTTTCACCGCAGATGAGGGCAGATAAAAACAGATTAACGCAGATGAATTAGATCAATCCCGGTTGCACCATCCGTGATTGTTGACTGTTGACTTGATTTTACTATTCCGATGCTACGGGAATTGATATCATTAGTCATTAGTCATTTAAAAACCCGACACTAACAACTTATTTAAAATTGTCAGTGTCGGGTACAAATTCAACAAATTACCAGCAAAAGTTTAGGACTTTTTGCCGAAAATTTGTTCTTTCAAGGCTTGAATTTCTTGACCTAATTGTTGCCGGTTGGACGATCGCAGCAAATAGCGGTAGACAAACCATCCGGTGTATCCGATACCAATTAGCTCGAATGTGGGTGCTAGCAGGGGGATGTCGTTGAGTTCATCTATTACCCCCAAAAGCACTTTCAAAGAGATAATCGAGGCTACAATTACACCGATAACAGTCAGGGGACTTTTGTATTGCTCGTAAAAGCTGCCGATGTAAGCGGGAAACTCGGACAAAATTGAGAGAATTTGTTCTTTGATCTGCTGGGTCTGACTTGGCGGTTCGTCGGTAATTATGACTTGTGTTGTACCCATCGAACTTTCTGCTTCATTTCCGGCAGGAATTTCGGTGATGATAACGGTTGTTTCTGGTTCGTTTGATGAAGTCATTTCTCCACTCGCAATAGTTTTTTGCTGGTTGGCGGCAGGTATTTCAACTGCTGCTGCGGCTGTTTCCACAGTCGATATATCGACTGCTGAAACCTCGGTGGCGGCTGTTTCCACAGACGATATTTCGACTGCTGCGACCTCCGTTCCGGCTGTTTCGGTAGCCGATATATCGACTGTTTCTGGAACCGGTATTTCGACTGCTGTCACCTCGGGCGCTGCTGTTTCAACAGTCGGTGTTTCGACCGCTGGCTGTTCTGTAACAGGAGTTTCGGCGACTGTTTCTGCGTTTGGTTGTTCTGGGGTACGAGTTTCGTCCGCGACACCAACAGCCGGCAAATTCAAGTTGCTAATGGCATCAAGCAAGCGGGTTTTAGCCGTCCCCCGCTGATGAAGGATTACCCACGATTCTATCAGGTCGGGGCCGTGCATTGCACCTGTCAGAGCGGCTCTGAGCGATCGCATAATTAGCCCTTTGTTCAGATTTTTCTCTTTACTGAGCTTTTTAGTGATTTTCTGAGCTTCCGCTGATGTCAGGGAGGAATGACTTTCCATCGCTTCTACAACTGCTTGTAAAGCCTGTGCAGCCCCTGGTTGCTGCAACTGTGCGAGTGCTTCTTCTTCATATTCCACCGTGGTGGAGAAGAACAACTTGCACATATCCACAGCATCGGTTAAGCGAACGAGACTCGGGCCGATTAAAGCAGCTATTTGTTCGAGCCAAGAGCGGTCTGCCTCGGAGTCAAACTCATAACCGCCTTTCTGCCACCAATAAGGTATCAGCAAATCAGTCAATTGCGGCACTGGCATTTTGTGCAGGTATTGACTGTTAAGCCAATTGAGTTTATCCCAATCAAATTTTGCACCGGCTTTGTTGACTCGATAGAATGTAAATAATTCTGCTGCTTCCGACAGTGTAAATATTTCCTGCGTTGAATCCGGCGGAGTCCAACCGAGCAAAGTCATGTAATTAACTAAAGCTTCGGGCAGGTAGCCCATATCTTTGAAGTCAGAAATCGAGGTTACGCCGTCGCGTTTAGAAAGCTTTTGTCCTTGGGAGTTTAAAATCAGCGGCGTGTGGGCAAATTCTGGGATTGTCGCGCCCAAAGCTTCGTAGAGCAATATTTGTTTCGGAGTATTGCCGATGTGATCTTCGCCGCGGATGACGTGGGTGATGCCCATGTCGATGTCATCGACAACTACGGCGAGGTTGTAGAGTGGTTGGCCGATGACGCCGCCGCTGGATGCACGGGCAATCACCATATCGCCGCCGAGGTCGCTACCTTTCCAGGTTACGGTGTCGCGCACCATGTCGTTCCAAGAAATTGTGCGATCGTCGTCGATGATAAACCGAATCACAGCTTGTCGCCCTTCGCCTTCAAAAGCTGCGCGCTGTTTGCTTGTCAAGTTGCGGTGCCGGTTGTCGTAGCGGGGGGCTTGTTTGTTGGCTTTTTGTGCTTCCCGCATTTCGTCGAGTTCTTCCGACGTGGTGTAGCAGCGGTAGGCGAGTCCATTGTCGAGAAGGGTTTGGACTGCTTGGCGGTATATTTCCAGACGCTGCGACTGAAAACTCGGGCCTTCGTCCCAGTTCATACCCAGCCAGGTGAGACCTTCGAGAATGTTATCGGTGTATTCGCTTTTAGAACGTTCTACGTCTGTGTCTTCTACCCGCAGGATGAATTTGCCGCCTTGGTTGCGGGCAAACAGCCAGTTGAATACGGCGGTTCTGGCGGTACCGATGTGTAGGTTTCCGGTGGGACTGGGGGCTAGACGGACTCTGACATTCATGTAGATTTTTGCTTTTAGATTGGGGGCGATTTGCTGGTTGGGCGAATAGCTGATGTTTAAGACTTCAAATTTTATTATATTTTGTTGCCGACTTAATAGTTGTGCTTGGCAGGTGCTTTGCCTCGAATTGCTTGATAATAGGCGATCCTCTTCGAGGGCTTTCCTTCGGATGGCGGAGCTAACAAGCGATCGGGCGAAAGTCTCCGGCAAGGCACTAGAAGACACCTTGATGATATTAGCATTGCGGGCGACCAAGACTGGATTCACCTTTGGGACTATTTTTCACAGCACAAATAACTGCTTTAGGAGTACCCAAGCCGCACCTGATAACTATTGATGCTTGTAAAATGTTTGTGTGCGATCGACGACATTAAAATATATTTCCCTATGTCTGCTGCTAAAACTGAGTTTTCCGAATCTGTTGCGCCCTCACCCGAGTCTGTTGCGCCTGCTTGGCAGATTGAGTTGCTGTACGACGGTGAATGTCCTCTGTGCGTGCGGGAGGTTAATTTCTTGAAAAAACAGGACGCGGGGCGAGGTTTAGTGTCGTTTGTGGATATCGCGGATGATGGCTACAACCCGGAGGCCCACGGCGGAATCGACTACGAAACGGCGATGGGGCGGATTCACGCGGTGTTACCCGACGGTACGACGGTTAAAAATGTAGAGGTTTTTCGCCGCACCTACGAGATTTTAGGGATGGGATGGATTTATGCAGTTACTAAGTTACCAGTCCTCGGGGCGATCGCCAATTGGCTGTACGGAATTTGGGCTGACTGGCGACTGATGCTGACGGGAAGGCCGGATTTAGCAACTATTATGAGCGATCGAACTCAGCGGATCGAGTGCGAAAGTCAAGGCCGCTGCCAACCCAACTCGAAATGAGTCATATTTAGTAAGTTCGATCGGTCTATCAGAAGATGTCAGTAGAAACAGACTGCAACTAACCTTAAAGATGGACTACTATTAAAGGTCAAAAAAAATGCAAGATGCAGGCTATACAGTCTTCATGGGCTTCGGCAGTCTCTGGATACTTATGGGAATTGCCGCTGTGATTTTCCTCTTCAAATCGGACGGTCAAAAACTTAGGTTTGGCAAATGGGGACTGCTAGTTGCTATTCCTATTCTCGTCCCCATCGTCCTGGTTTTGGCATATCAGATCGCCCGACCCTTTATTTCCTCGCACCTTTGAGCGCTGCTGGGAGTCGATCGTAACTGCAAGCAGGAGTTTTTTTGCCAGCCTTTTCGGGTAAACTGTATCGCGTAGTAGTTAGTTTACCTAAAACACTTTGTCGATCGAATGCCTAAGCCAAGTAAGCCGACAACCAAAGCTCCGACTGTACTCGATCTCTTCTGCGGTGCAGGTGGGATGAGTTTAGGTTTTCAAAATGCCGGCTGTGAGATTCTAGGAGGTATTGATAAAAATCCCCATGCCATCAGAACCCATCATAGAAACTTCCCTAACTGCGAGCTCAAGCTTGCTGCCAAACCAATCGAATCCATTACTGATTTAAGTGAACTGGGTCTACAGCCCGGAAAAGTTGATATTTTAATTGGCGGGCCGCCGTGCCAAGTATTTTCAGTTGTTGGCAATGGCAAAATGAGGTCTTTAGGCAAACAGATAGAAAGCGATCTTAGAAATTTTTTATACGAACAGTTCATCCGTTTTGTAGAATATTACAAGCCACTATTTTTTGTAATTGAAAATGTTAATCATCTCCGCAACCACTGGATATTTCCTCTTTTGATAGAAGATTTGGAAAAAGGAGTGCATAAAAAAACAAATTGCAATTATCCAGGCTATAATATTAGCAAACTTTCCCAGAGCGCTTTGTATTTGACGCACCTATGACTAGGATGTGGGAGTTAGTTGGGAATTCTGTGCCGCCTCTTTTAGCACAGGCGATCGCCGTCAAGTAGCTGAAGTAGTAATAAATGACTTTAGGAAAGCGTTGGACACGAGATGAACTCATTATCGCAATGAATTTATACTGCAAGCTACCATTTGGACAGCTAGATCGTCGCACGCCAATTATTATTGAAGTAGCTCAAAAGCTGGGAAGAACACCAAGCAGCCTATCAATGAAGCTTTGTAATTTAGCTTCATTCGATCCTGTACTGCAAGCCCGTGACATTAAAGGCCTTCGCGGTGCAAGTAACGCGGATCGCGGCATTTGGCAAGAGTTTTATACAAATTGGGAAGAACTAGGAGTTAAAAGCGAAGAACTATTACAAGAACTATTTGATAATGTAATACCTGAAGAGTATCAGCTACCGCGACAACCAAAATCTCAAAATGTCAGGGAAATCAAAATACCTAAAAGTCAGCCAACTGGCGAGACAGAAGTAGAAGCTAGTGTAAAAGCACGAATCGGACAAAGTTTTTTTCGCCAAACTATTCTAGCTAACTACAACAGCCGTTGCTGTATTACTGGTAATCCAATTCCACAACTTTTGATCGCGAGCCATATACTACCTTGGGGCGATTACCCAGAACATCGACTCGATCCTCATAATGGTTTGTGCCTTGCTCGTACTCAGGATGCAGCTTTTGATGGGGGAATGATTACATTTGATGAAGATTATCGACTGGTTCTTAGTTCATATCTTGAAAGTTTCTTGCCGGAAGATGTATTAGAGCATAACTTTGTTGCCTATCACGGGAAGCAAATGCGTTTACCTGAAAAATTTCAACCTAATCCTAACTTTCTCCGCCGTCATCGAGAAGAAATTTTCCTTGACAATTAAATTAACAGGTAGAGTTGCAAATTTTTTGCATACCCTTGACAAACAAGATTATTATCTTTTTCTGCGACTGCTTGCCCGCGATCGAATCGGCTTTGTACCTCGCTCTCAACTTGGTCATCTGGGGGACTGCGGGTTGGCAGTTGAATTTGTGATCGCCTCTCAGCCCAGGCACCAGAACAAACCGAATCCAAGTCGGTTTATTAATTTTACTCAAATATCTTGCGAGAATTAGTGTTGGTTCGAGATCGAGGCTGGTGACATTCCGATACGTTGCAGGAGCGAAAGATTTAATATCGAGTAGAACGAGCTCGGTAAATTCTAAAACGGGTTTCGCTGCCTGCAAGTCGCAGTATCCAGAGCTATCTAATCCCGTGTGAATTCCTAATGTTAGACAACGCTTAAAAATTTAGGTGACGAAGTGAGCTTGAAACAATGCCTCACCTCCACTAATGGTAACTCCACCTCCCGAATAATTCATGTAAGACCTGTATTTCTGAATTTCTTCGAGTAGTTCATCAACACTGACCTTTTTACGGTTTTCTAGATATCGGCAATGTGGATTAGAACAGTAAAGGCAACGTAGCAGACAGCCTGCTGTTTACCTTCTGATGTTGATCTAGGCTTTGTGAAACAAACGCTGGTACTGTGAAAACTCAGTACCAGCGGTTATTTTTCAGCATATCGCCTTTTTCAGCAATCTGAACATTTTCTATTTTGAACGGGACAGACGGGGCTCGAACCCGCAACTTCCGCCGTGACAGGGCGGTGCTCTAACCAATTGAACTACTGTCCCTCGTTTTGCCGTTTTTTCAGGCACAATTTCTATTATGCCTATCACTTCACCTTTTGTCAAGAGGTTTTTTGAACTTTTATTTGGAACCCCAAAATTTGAGTCTCTTGCAGGGGACTGAAGTTGTTGTCACTCACCAAAATCAGACCTCTGCTAGCATCCGCTAGGGCGGGGCCAAATGTCAACCCCTCAATGTTGTCTAGGGGAATTTTCAGGGTTTCCAAATCCAGCAGCAAGCGTTTTTGAGCGGGAGAAACCTCGCTGAGGCGGCTTTTGAGGCTTTCGAGTGCTTCAATACGATCGCCCTTTTCCAGAGAAATCTCAAAAATTCTGATAGTTGTGCCGGTTTCCAGGGAGAAAGCACGCTCTAAACTCAGCAAGCGGTTATCGTCGAGCGCCAACAAATCCACTAAACCGTTGGTAGTTAATTTTCCCACAGGATTCGCGCCAGCGGGTAGCGGTTCGGTGATGTAGAGGAACGATGCTTCTGGATTGCCGCTCACCGCATCGTAGCGCAAAATCCGGCACGGACTCCCGGTTTCCAGGGAAGCTACGGCGCCATCTTGAACCAAGGCGTTTTCTGTGGCGGTGAATAGGTATTTGCGATCGGGCGTTAAAGTTAAACTTTCAAAAGCGAGATTGTTGCGGATGCCTTTACTGCCTTTGTCGTCGGGCAAAAATAGTTCAGGAATTGCCAGCGTTTTCAGGAGTTTACCATCGAGGGAGAACTCTTTGATAAAAGGATTTATTTGGCGATCGACATCTCCCTCAGAAGAAACAAACACGCTATTGCCAGTAAAAGCTATCCCTTCGGGATCTAAACTTAATTCAGGAAAACTTTTGCCGTTTTCATCTAATAAAGTAGTGACACCAGTAAAAGCAATTTGCTCTTTTTCCAGTTTACCAGATGGCAAGTTGATTTTGAGAGTATAGAATCGGGCCGGAGCCTTGCTGCTGCGGTCATCAGAAATGGCATAATAAACTTGTTTCTCGGCATCATAAGTAATGCTCGAAAGTCCGCCAATTTCCGTCCCCTGAAACGGAGAACCTGTAGGAAATATTGCTCTGCCGATAAAATCTATTTTCGTAACGGCGAAAGATTTGGCTGACTGGTTTACCCAAATAGCAACAGTTGCTGCAATCAAAAAACAGACAATAAATATAGTTGCTTTTCTTAGCTTTCGCATTTTACCAATAAATACATTTTACCTATCTTCCTCTTCCCTTTCTTCCTTCGCGCCCTTCGCGTCTTCGCGGTTCGTTATATCTGAAAATCATGGCTCATGCTTCAGCAAAAAATTGGTCAACCAATCTTTAACTATGTATGTAGCGCGACAGTCGTCCTCATTGTACCGGACGATCGCCTCCAAGAGCGATCGATCGCCAGTTCTGAGCCAATCCTCGTACCAGCAGACGCACTGAGCACCATTAGCCTTAGCATCTCGCCAGTCAAAACCCAGCCAGCGGGCAATTGGTTTGAGTGCGTAACTTTCCACCGGCATAATCGCCTTTTGCGTCACTTGTTTGTGAATATCTACAAACCGTTTCAGCACGGGTTTCCACAAATAAGCTGGAGTATTGTAAAGTTTAGCCAGCCGCTTAAAAGTCTTGACTTCGTAGTCGCAAAAGTGGAAAATCGGAGCAATCGGATAAGCCCACATTAGTTCTAAAAATTGCTCCCAGATTGCACCTTCCTCTGCTGCTGATTCTGCTAAAAAGCCGTGAAATTTTTCCGTATTGTTGTACCTGTCAACAACTAAGACTCCGTGGAGGTAATCTAAGTTTAACTCGGGTTCCGCTTCAATGTCAAAGTAGAGTTCGATTGGGGCGATCGGCAAAAAGACAGATTGGGAATACGGAATAGGTTTCTTGCGGAGAATGGGCGCAGGTATAGAAGATGTCGCAGGTTTATTTTCTCTAATTTTTACTTCCTCAACTGCGATGTCATTCAAGATATTGTCTACAATATCTGGTACTATTTCAGATGAATTAAGTTCTTCTGAATTCTCACTTCTACCTTCTTCTCGATCGTTAATCCCTGTATCCGTGTCAAAATCCGTGTCGTGCCTTCCTTCTTCCTTCTTCCCTCTTCCTTCTTCCTGCTTCCTGACATCCGTTACAGAATCCGTTGCCGAACTTCCTTCTTCCTTCTTCCTTCTTCCTTCTTCCCGCAACAGCGGTTGATTTAGCAAATGCGATTGAGCTTGCTGCACCACATCAAAAGCAACTCTGTCTGGGAATTCGGGATACTCAGCCAGCAGTTCGGAACTAGCATTAGCGAGAGCTTCAACATCAGTAATTTCGAGAGTTTTTAGTCTAGCATAGCGGCTGGCAGTAACTCCCGGCAATAAGGAAAGATGTTTAATAGATTCGGCTTCGGCGTGACAGATAGTATACCAACCGCAAAGATTGCACTTTTGCCGGGAAATAAACACCTCGGGTTTATCCCGATTTTCTATCATCTGAATGCAGTCGTCTAAAATCTCGAACATCTGAGGAGTTCGCTGGTCGAGATTCACCTGCCACCACCCTTTTTTTCGCAGCATCAGCCACGCAGTCTCGGGCATTGTTTCCTGCACAAAAGCTAAAACATGGGCGTGAAAAGCTGCGATAATTTGATACTCTTGTTTTGGTCGCTTGCTAAGCCAAATATCTGCAGTAATATAACTCCAATTGCCAAATTTTGATTGTCCGGGCTGTTTGATTAATAAATGGGGGCGGCTGATCAGGGTAATGTTTGAAGAGGGAAGATTGGAGGATGAAAAATGAACGGGAGTTTCGGGGATTTCGCCAAATTCTGGGAAATATTGACTGTCAATTCCTACCAGAGAAGTTGTTGCGCCGTTGGTTTGGCCGAATTCGCCCTGGATCAGAACTCCTCGGTAAATGCGATCGACCCCTTGCTGCATTAAACTCAATGTAGCGGCCGCGCCGGCTTCCCAATCCCCTCTAGGATAATATGGTTGTTGGTAAGTCTCGTGTTCCAAAGCTTCCTGCTGGTATGCGGCGCTGTCGCGCATCAGTTTCAGCAGAAAGTCGCTGGGGGGGTCTAGTTGTTTCCAGTCTCCGCAGGTATCTAAAAATGCTCGGAGATGGCATCGCTGATAGGAAAGTAGCAGTTTGTCAGTTATTAACATTTAGTATTCGCAAGGCATAGAATAAGTAGAAGGAAAGCACGACACGGATTTTGACACGGATACAGGGATTGATTATTTAGCTTGAGGCAAAAGTCAAAGGATAGAAAGTTCACACCATCAGTTATTCAATATTAACGCTATGAATAATTCCCCAGAAAAAATGACAAAGGACAATCACCGGCAACAATTCCCAGCTTTGGCCAATAAAGCTTATTTTAACTACGGCGGACAAGGGCCGCTGCCTGAGCCTGCTTTAGACGCGATTTATCAGGGTTTCAAACGGGTGCAGCTTGGGGGACCGTTTTCGGCCCAGGTGCTGGCTTGGGTGGTTCAGGAGGCGATGCTGACGCGACGTGCGATCGCATCTGAGTTGACGGTACCTCCTGAAACCATCGCCCTAACTGAAGATGTCACCGTCGGCTGCAATATTGCGCTGTGGGGCATTGACTGGAAAGCAGGCGACCATTTGCTGATTTCTGACTGCGAACACCCCGGCGTTGTAGCTAGTGTAATGGAACTTCAGCGCCGTTTCAAGATTGAGGTTTCGATTTGTCCGTTGGCGGCTACTTTGAATGAAGGTGATCCGGTGGCGGTGATTGCTGATAATTTGCGGCCAAATACTCGCTTGTTGGTTATCAGTCACATTTTGTGGAATACTGGCCAAGTTTTGCCTCTGACTGAGATTGTGAAAGTGTGTCATCAAACAAAAGTCAAAGTATTAGTTGATGCGGCTCAATCTGTGGGGGTTTTGCCTTTAAATTTGATTGAATCAGGGGTTGACTTTTATGCTTTTACTGGTCACAAATGGTGGTGCGGTCCGGAAGGTTTGGGGGGACTTTATGTGAGTGCGGAAGCTTTGGCAGATTTGCATCCGGTGTTTATCGGTTGGCGGGGAATTGTAACGGATGCTAATGCTAAGGTGCTTGGGTGGAAGTCTGGATCGCAGCGCTATGAAATTGCGACTTCGGCTTATCCTTTGTATGCGGGTTTGCGGAGTGCGATCGCCCTGCAACATGAATGGGGTACGATCGAGGAAAGGTATGCAGAAATTTGCCGTTTGAGTAAGTATCTCTGGGAGCGTTTGTCGGAACTTCCCGATGTGGAATGTTTGCGGACATCTGCGCCGGAAGCGGGTTTAGTTTCGTTTCGATTGATGAATAAGATGCCGCACCAGCAGTTAGTTGCTTTGTGGGAAAAACAGGGGATTATGGTAAGGACTATTCCTTCTCTTGACTGTGTGCGGGCTTGTGTTCACTATTTTACAACTGAGGCGGAGATTGATAAGTTGGTAGGGGCGATCGCCATAGCGTAGGGTGCGTGGCCTGGAGCTATTTCAAATAGCTGGAAAATCTCATAGCGACGCACCTACAAAATTAGGGGCGATCGCACTCCACCCCGAAAAATATTATTTCAAACTATGATGCAAGAGGCGTTAGTTTTTTGTGGGATTTACCTTATAATATGGTAAGTATGTTGCCAGCACATTTTTTGAATTTGGTAAGTAAAAGCGTGAAGATAATTTTAGATTAATTACGGAGGGCAATAAACGATGAATTTAGAGCAAGCAGTTTTAGATAAGTTGCGGGCATTGCCCCCTGAACGACAGCAAGAAGTTTTAGATTTTGCTGAATTTCTTCAACAAAAAACTATGGCTAAACGACCGCTAAAGAGTGTCAAAGGGTTGTGTGCTGACTTAAAAGTAGATATTACGGAAGAAGACATCGCCCAAGCCCGACAAGAAATGTGGGCAAATTTTCCCAGGGAGATTGTTTGATGCCCTCAGTCGTAGCAGATACTCATACCCTAATTTGGTACATTTTTGAACTGCCAAGATTGTCGCCAGCAGCATTAACAGCATTAGAACAAGCGGTTAATGAGGGAAATTTTATCTACTTTTCCGCAATTACAATTGTAGAAATTTCTTACTTGATTGAGCGAGGGCGTTTGGCAGGCGAGGTGCTGACACGAATTTTAAATGCTGCGGACGATCCAAATGTGGGGATTATGCTAGCACCTTTGGATCGCAATATCTCGGCAACTATTCAACAAATTGACAGGGCAACGGTTCCTGATATGCCAGACAGGATTATTGCCGCAACTGCTTTATCTTTGAGTCTTCCGTTAGTTACTCGCGACGCAAAAATTCAAGCGTTAACCACTATTCAGACAATTTGGTGAGTATGAATCGAATAGTAGCGAAATATTTCTTGTGCCTTTTGAGAGAGATCAGTAAATCAACCATTGCGATCGGGAAGTTTTCATTTGAGTAAAACTTTAGCATCAGCAGTTATTCATTTTCAGCAAGCCAGCGATTGATGTCTTCTCGGTTATGTTCGTAATAGTTCGCAACCCCTTGCAAATCCTGAAGGGTGAGTCCCGGATAATTATAGAGAAGTTCGGCTTCAGTTGCGCCCTGTTGTTGGTAAGCGACAATCGTCCAAACGGGAATGCGGGTATCGCGAATTCGCGCTGCTCCGCCACAAATTCCTGGAGTTTTGTGAATGGGATACTCAAGGGTTTGGACAAATTTCAGGGTTGCTGCCAATAAGTCATCAGGCAGTGTTTCAATGGTTTGGAGAAGTTGTTCTTTGATGGTCATAATCGATATCTAGATGCAATAGCGGTTTATAAATTTGCAGCTTCGATAATTTGCTCGGTGGCAATAGATGCGTCTATTTCCTATCTATGTGGGGATTCTGCTAGCACCTTTATGCTACCAAACTTCATTACCCACAGCACCTCCGCTATCAATTTCATTATGAATGTTCTCAGGTGCGATCGCCCCAACCAACTCCTCAAGCGAATACCGCCGACGAACGATAGGCTCGATAATTTGTTCGGCGACAATAGAGGCGTCTATTTCCTGACAGTGGACTGCATAAAAAGCGAATACATCGTTCACTTGAGCTTCACTTAAATCATACTCAGCGGCAATTTGATTTAGCGAAAAACCCCATTTATGGGCTGCAATGACTACTGTTTGCATCCGCAACCGAGTGCTAAATAGAGAGATTATGGGAGCAGGAATGTACGGACAAATAATTTTTCTTTTCCTCTAATCTCTAATCTGTAAAGATAAATTATGGATATTAATACGATGATTGTGCTTAAGGCTCGCAAATTAAATAACTTACAATTGTAATTGTTATTGTGGGGTGTCCCGCCCGCCCGTCCAAAAAGGGCGGGCGGGACACCCCACTTTCCTTGTGTAAGTTATTTAATTCTCATTCCTAAGCTTATAATTTAAGTTCCAGGCCTGTAGGGTGCTTTCATAAAGTTGTGGCTAATACGCCTCAATTAGTGTTACTTTAGCAGCACTACTCCGGACAGTTTTTGGAACGAGACTACAAGCTTTACAGCGCAAGGATCATAAATAAAGTCCAATTAAATGCAACGAGCGGGGTGGAGCTGACATTGATTTAATTATCCACAGTGGCTCAAAGTCCTACATAATAAGCCATTGGGCCATATAAAAACTGTCCGGACTATTGAGCAGGAGACGTTTAAAAAAGTATTCTGCTAAAGTTAAATAAATATCACACTTCTTGAGGTACGAGGGTAAATGATTAACAAGTTGTTAAGCAAAGTAACGATCGCTGCGGGGCTGTCACTGCCCCTGTTAGCGCTGACAGCAGCTAGCGTTTTCGCTGAGATAATCAAAATTTCGGTAATTAACAACAGCGGCAAGACGATGACAGCCATCTATATCGGCCCTCCCGATACAAATGATTGGGGAAAAAACGAGCTACCGTCCCCCATTGCCGATCGGGAAACGCAAAATTTTTCTTGGGATCAAGCTGACTACGGCGGCTCGGAAGCGGGCTGTATTTTTGATGTCAGCGCCGAATACTCAGACGGCAAATCCACTGAGTTATATGGTGTTGACCTTTGTAAAACGCCTACGCTCAACTTCAAGAAATAGATAATGTAGGCAAAAACCGAGTTTTTTCCAGTCTGATATTCACCAAAAAGATTTTGGATTGTGGAGAAACCCGGTTTTTGCGATCGACTGATTTTCAGCAAAAAATCGAAAATCGAGTTAGGAGAGAAGTAAGGCGATCGCGATGGGAAGCTGGAAAATGGGCGCGAGCGCAACACCTATTCCCCAAGATAGTGAGTAAGAAGTTTGTTCGCCTCGTCATCCATCTGTTCACTGCTCAAAGCTATGCTTTAAGATTGTGAACAGATGTAATCCTCATCTCACAAGCCTTTCATCTCTTTTTTTGTCAACTCCTAATACTGTACCGATGCCCTAGCTAGTAATATTACTCTGAGGAATTTACCTTTGGTAAAATAATGTATATACAGAGTATCTACAGTGTAGCGACTAAGCGGATGTTTGACAAGCACAGAAAATCTGATAAAAAAGCCGTAAAGCATAGCTATCCCGTAGCCGATCGCCCTTTTCGCCCAAATTTCGACCTACGCACCCCAACAAAAGAAACCGGGTTTTTCACTAAATCTGCCATTTCCATGCAGTATCTTCGCAAAAAACCCGGTTTCTGAGCTCTCAGGCCTAAGTCCTATTAATGACTGTGCCCGTGCCCGCCATGAGAATGTCCGTGATCACCATGAGAATGCCCACCGTGAGAATGTCCACCGTGATTGTGTCCGTGATCGCCATGAGAATGCCCGTGTTCCCCGTGAGAATGGCTGTGCTCGCGCTGCGCCGCAGCCAAACTCGGATTAACAGCAACCGCAGTCTCACTCAACAACGCTTCAATCTGCGGATTTGCCCACTCAGCCGCCATTTTCAGAAACTCTGGATGGTCGTTAACGCAAGGCAATTTGCGGTAAGTAACTCCTTGACGCTGTTTCTGCAAAGACTCAATAATGTGGTCTACATCTAACAAAGTTTCGTGATTTTCTGTCGCAAATCCGATCGGCATAAAGACGATCGCAGTTGCACCCAGATCGATCAAATTCTTCGCAGCTAACGTTGCATCCGGCTGCGTCCATTCAATCAGCGGTGTGTCGTGGTTCAGCCAACCCACCGAAATCAAAGGATAGCGATACATCAAACGTTCCCGCACGCGATCGTACAAAGCTTGACTTTCCACAATTCCCGAAGTAAAGCCCTTCGCCTTGTGCGGACAACCGTGATTCATCAGCACAATCCCAATCTGAGAAGGCAAATGCGCTACAGCTAAATCGTTCTTAATTTCTTCTTCAACCAAATCCGCCATTAGCTGGATGTAAGCAGGTTCATCGTAAAAAGAAGGAATGTAGCGCTGTCCTTTTACCCAATGTTCCTTACCATCAAAGGTTTGTGCTAAAGCTTTATTCACCTGTTCGACTGCAATGCCGCTGGTGAAAACAGAATCAACTACCAACAGCGGATAAATCAGAATTTTGTCAAATCCTTCTGCTTGAATTTGAGGGATTACTTGTTCCGGCAAAAACGGCGCGCAAAAGTTAAAAGCTTTGAAAACTTTTACCCGATCGCCCCATTTCTCCTGTAAATTCTTTTCAATCCCAGCGCGCTGCTGTTCAAAAATTGCATTGTGCGGCGAAACGAATTGACCGTGTTGGTGACTCCACTCGTGCAAGTCAAAGATTGCTAAAATCTTCGCCAGCGGCGGATAAATCCAAAGCGGTACTGGCGCAAACTTTGCCGTAAGCAAATTTAAAGCTTGTTCGTTGTAGTTGGCAAAATCGTCGTAGCTTTCGACTTCGCCATAACCCATCAGTAAGACAGCAACCCGATCATTACTTGCGGGTGCTGCAGATGTTTTAGACTCGATTTTTTCTGGAGAAGCAACCACTGTGTATTCCTCAATTTTATTTATTCTAAGAGATCCAAGCAGGATGAAGGGTGAATCTGAGATTTTTCATTGTTTGCGATCGCACGACTGACGTGCGCGGGGCTGATTCCCGGTTTCTGCGCCCATACTTCCCGGTCAAACCTCTTATTTATCCTAGAAACCGGATTGATGAGCATCAGTCCTAAGTCGGTTTTTTGACCCTGACCCGAAATTCGTATGGCAGCTAAGCTGGCAGGCCTCTAATTTTCACAATCCTGTTTCTTTAAGCTTTTGTGGGGTCAGCTTCGACGCCGCCGGAAAAGTTAAATCTAAATACAGAACAGCTTAAAACTAGAATCAGCCTTTGCTAAGCTTGACAGAGGATGGGGCCGGGGGGGATAAGTTTTATGTTTTCTTAAGACTCCCTCACCTTGCCTCAGATTAAAGCTGTTTGGAGCGTTCCCAGCATTTAACTTGGGGGGATACTCTTCAAACTTGACTCTATTATAAGTTTAACACCCTATCCCCAGGGGTAGTATATGATATAGTAGGTATATGATAAAGTTATGTTGCGAACTATATTAACTTTCTTGACGAACTATGAGACTGGTAATTTGCCCCGGATTCCACGAACCAAAGCTAACCGACTGTTTCCTGGCGGGACTTTCGGAGCTTTGGGGACTGGCAGCCGATCGCCAAAACCAGCAAATAGTCTATCCTGTCAAGATTTTTCCCGCTCATAAATATCCGCCTTTTTCTGCTATTGACATATTGCACTTTTTGTGCAGCGAAGACTTAGCAGGAGAAAGTCTAGTATTTGTCAGCTTTTCGGCAGGAGTAGCCGGGGCGATCGGGGCGGCTTGGATGTGGCAGCAACTCGGCGGCAAAGTCGGGGCTTTTTTTGCCTTAGACGGTTGGGGAGTACCTCTGGGGGGCAATTTTCCCATCCACCGAATCAGCCACGATCGCTTCACGCACAGGAGTTCGGCAATTCTCGGTGGCGGTGGAGAAAGCTTTTATGCAGATCCCGCGATCGAACATTTGGATTTATGGCGAGCTCCCCAAACGGCAAAAGGCTGGCACGTCAGCCAAACCGCCGGGATTGAGACTGTCGCACCCACAACCGCAGCAAAATTTTTAGTCCACCTATTGAAACAATACGGAGTCCAATCAGTTGTTTAATCTTAATTTAGTATCCTCTGCGATCGCACCTATTGCCACCATCGCCCGCCTCGACAATTCTGTCACTTCAGCCACAACAAACAGCATCAAACCGTGGTTAATATTTAGCGCCTCAGCATTTTTAGTCTCAATTCCCGTCTTCGTGCAGGCACCGTTAGTGCGTTTATATCCAACCATCAGTTTGCTATCAACTATCCCCTGGTTCGTTCTGAGTTTAATTCTAATTTTCCGCCCCAAAACCCAACTTTGGGGAGATTTATTATTAGGATTTGCCGGATGTTGGCTGGCAGGTTCTATCTATTGGGGCTGGTTTAGATGGGAACCAATTTTACATCTACCTATAGAATCAATTGGCTTACCTTTTGCTATTTGGTGCTTGGGCAAATCTTGGGGAAAAGTTGGCGGCTATTTTTACTTGGGTTCGCTATTTGGCACTGCCATTACCGATTTATATTTTTACTTAACAGGCTTGATGCCCTACTGGCGGCAAGTGATGCACGCGGAACCGGAATTAGCAATGCCGATTTTTCAAAGTGCGATCGGTCAAATCGAAACTCCTTGGGGCATAGGCTGTGCTTTAGTTTTAATCGCTGTGTTGCTAACCGTCGGTTTGCTGAGTTTGCGCGATCGAGAACTGCACTGGCGCGCTTTCAGCGGAGCTGTGTTAAGCACGCTTTTGGTAGACGGTTTATTTTGGCTGGCTGCTTCTGCGGCTTAAGATTTATCATTGGTTCCTATGTTGGTAATTTTTGACCGCAGATGTGGGCGGATTGACGCAGATTAACGCAGATTTTTTGATAGATGTAGTCTTGAGATTCCCGATTTCTTAAAGAAGTCGGGAATTTTGGTATTTACTGAACAATTATGAGTTAAAATCTAGAATCTAAAATCTAAGAATCCAAAATCAATATCATGTCTTTCATTTCAATTCGCGGTGTAGAACATTATTACGAGTGGATAACGGCAGATAACAGTGGCCAACCCAGCAGCAAACCAGTGATAGTATTTCTGCACGGCTGGGCGGGTTCAGCGCGCTACTGGGAAAGCACGGCACGGGCTATTGCTGATGATTTTGATTGTTTGCTCTACGATATGAGAGGTTTTGGTCGATCGGCCTTGCCAAAAGAGCCTCCTGAGTCCAGCTACGAACTCGAAACCTACGCCCGCGACTTAGCTGAATTATTAGAAGCTCTGAATTTAAGCCGCGTCTTTCTCAATGCTCACTCCACAGGTGCATCAATTGCTACTTTATTTCTCAACCTTTACCCCGAAAAAGTAGAAAAAGCAATTCTCACTTGCAGCGGGATTTTTGAATACGACGAGAAAGCCTTTACAACTTTTCACAAATTCGGTGGCTATGTGGTAAAATTTAGGCCATCTTGGCTGGCATCGATCCCCTTTGCCGATCGGCTATTTATGGCCCGGTTTTTGCGCCGTTCCCTGCCCAGAGAGGTCAGTCTGGCGTTTCTCAAGGATTTTTTAATTGCACACCAGGAAGCTGCTATAGGTACAATGGTGACGGCTGTCAGCAAAAGAGCAGCCGAGGAAATGCCCCAAGAATTTGCGCGGCTGAGTGTTCCCACACTGCTTGTGGCCGGAGAATTCGATCAAATTATCCCCGCCATCATGGGACAGCAAGCGGCCTCCCTCAGCAAAAAAGTAGAATTTGTTATAATTCCCAATACGGCTCACTTTCCGATGCTGGAGGATGCAGCAACATACTTGCAGTTAATTCGAGACTTTTTGCCAGCACCGGCTTAGCTGAGTTATTGTTCATCTAATGTACGATCGGACAAGCAAGCTTTGACCCCGCTCAAAAACGGATACAAGCCCCCGACACGAGTCGCCAGCAGGCCAAAATTTTAGACTCTTGTTCAAGCTCCCAGATTCATCTGTGGAGTAAATCTAAAATCGTTCGACAGAGCGCGACTCAACGGCTCGACAGAGCGCGACTCGACGGCTCGACAGAGCGCTCGCCGAACGTATCGCCGAACGTCTCACGCCCCCGTCTCAATTCTCAAATCGACTGACAGCGGCTTTTGCTCTGTTCTTAATTTTTAATTCCTAATTTCTTAAAGCGAAAGGTGGTACAATGAACGACCTCGACCAATACTATAAAGTGCTGGAACTGTTGCCGGGAGCTTCCAGAGAAGAAATTAGCCAAGCCTACAAGGATTTAGCGTTCATTTGGCACCCCGATCGCATCCCCAAAGACAATCCCAGACTACTACAGAAAGCTGAAGAAAAGATTAAGCAAATTAATCAAGCTCGCGAACAATTGCGATCGATTCAACCAAAAGGTCAGAATCAGAACGTTCAGCAAAAAAATACTCAGCACAGAAACACCCAGCAACAAAATACTCAGTACCGAAACACCCAGCAACAAAACACCCAGCAACAAAATACTCAGTACAGAAACACCCAGCAACAAAATACTCAGTACAAAAACACCCAGCAACAAAACACCCAGCAACAAAATACTCAGTACAGAAACACCCAACAACAAAACACCCAGCAACAAAACACCCAGCAACAAAACACCCAGCACAAACACACCCAGCAACAAAACACCCAGCAACAAAACACCCAGCAACAAAATACTCAGTACAGAAACACTCAGTACCAAAACGCTCAGTACCAAAACACTCAGTACCAAAACACTCAGCCACAAAACTCTCAGCCACAAAACTCTCAGTACCAAAACACTCAGCCACAAAACTCTCAGTACCAAAACACTCAGTACAGAAATACTCAGTATCCAAACACCCAACACCAAAACACCCAGCCACCGCCGGCAAACCCACAAGAACCCCGCTACTCTTCTGAAACCTCTCCCGGAAAATATGCGGGAAATTATGCTGGAAATCCTTCAGGGCCCTATTCAGATGCGTCCCGCTACCAATCGCCGCCGTCGCAGCCATCTCAGTCTTACCGCCAAGCTGCGCCGCAAGCTCCCGATTTGAGCGGTTCCAACTTCAAAGGAGCTTCCTTAAAAGAAAAGGATTTTTCAGGGAGAAACTTGAGCAATGCAAACCTGAGTGAAGCAGACTTAAGCGATACTTTTCTACACAACGTCAACCTCACAGGCGCGAATTTGCACAAAGCAAACTTGTTCAGGGCCAATTTGTTAGGAGCTTGTTTGATCAATGCTGACTTGAGAGAAAGCAACTTAATCGGAGCCGATTTGAGCGGTGCAGACTTGAGCGGTGCGGACTTAACAGGAGCGAAAATCGGTTACGGCGATCGAGTTATGGTAAAACTCACTCGAACTACATTAACAGGTACAATCTTACCCGACGGTACGGTTCACAGCTAAAAGATTTAGTTTTTAGTCAGTTGCTGTAGGCCCGGATTTTACCCTAAAAATTTGCTGCAACCAAAAAATCACCAAAATCAGCCCTTCGCCGCGAATTTTGGATCAAAACTTATATTATGTCGGCTAGAACAACCGCAATAAAATTGGTTGGTAGTGAGGACGTTCGTCGTCAGAATTTTATGAGGACTTGCATTCCTCGCTGCGCACCCATAGCGGTTAAATTACTTGAAATGATATTACCCGCTCTACCCGCTCGCGATCGCACAAACCTAGTTTTTTTACCTGATTCAAGGACTGCAACGAAGTCTTTTCGTTCATCAAACTCCGTTTCTCCCTCCAACACGGTTAATCTAGCTTCATATTACAGCAACCGCCAAAATGGTTCCTGTTCTGTTTTTTCCTTCTTCCTTCTTCCTTCTTCCTTCTTCCTTCTTCCTTCTTCCTTCTTCCTTCTTCCTTCTTCCTTCTTCCTTCGGTTATTAGTTACTTCCATCACGGCGATGGCGTAACTTTCTTCCAGCAGCCAGCATAGCGCCTCCCGCCATCAAACCCCCCACAGTCATCGGTTCGGGAACCGGCTCAGGTTGAACCGTCCCCACAGAACCGCCTTTAATAAATACAGCAGAATCTAAATTACCGTCGCCCACATCTTTAATGCGGATGCTGAGAACATTCCTTTGATTTTTCTTGAGCAAACCCTCAAAACCTAAAACTTTAGTAAAACCGTCCAGCTTAACGATGTTAGCAGCAATACCTGTGAAACTTGGGTTGTTAATATAGTCTGGGTGATCTGTAGAGCGATTTTTGGGGTCGGGAACAAGATTATTAATCGTAACTGTTTTTCCGTCGCTCAATTTGGCCAAATTAGTGCCGTTCAGCAGCAGTTCAAAATCGTCATTAAATTCAGAATCGCCGAACTCAGGAAACTCCTCAGAAGCAAATACATATTCAAAGAACAACTTTTCAACCGTGCTATTAGCAAAAAAGCTGAGGTTTAGCTGAGTCAAATCCCCATTTTCACCCGGGGCGCCAAAGTCCGTGCTTAAATCGCTGCCGATATTGTCGTTATCTTGCTGATTCTGACCCCGTATATCGGTGACTTTACCAGTGCTCAGAACAACACCTGATGTCAAACCGAAAGGGTCATTAGTGAAAGTACCAAAAGCAGCCGCATTTCCCGTAATTGAAACAGAGAAATTACTCAAGCCCGCTGTATTAGCTCCCAATAAATTATTTTTTAAAGTCTCAGTGTTATTAGTTGCCCCTACCGAAAATGCCATTGCTGGCGCTGCCAACAAGCTTATAGCAGTAGTTAATGTAGCAGTTAAGGCAGCAATTTTGTGAGTAATTATCATAAGTTTTTCCTGAAAGATACACACCTGATTCTATGCACAACTTCATTTTGACATTATATAACTCTCAATGTCTAGTGCCTTTACAATAACTTTACAAAGTGGATTTACGCTTTTTGTGATTAATTTTTTTGGTAATTATTGGCAGTTAGTCAGGCGATAAACCTTAGCGCAAAAATACGGATGCAAAAATACACGTACACAGACTAATAATTTTAGGACTTACGCACTGGAGACCGAAGAAACCGGGTTTTGATACCGTTTGCGGTAGCCCTAATGACTAATGATTAATGACTAATGGCTAATGACTAATGGCTAATGACTAATGACTAATGACTAATGACCCCGCCCAAAAACGCATACAATCCCCCGACTCCTGTAGTGGAGAGATCCAAATTTTCGACCTTAGTTCAAGCTCGCAGATTCATCTGTGGAGTAAATCTAAAATCGTCGAGTCGCCGAAGTCTCGCCCAAGTCTAAAATCTAAAATCTAAAATCGGCTGACTGATGACTAAAACCCCCTTACTTCTCCTTCCCCGCGCCGATCGGCAGCCCCTTCCAACCAACCATCCGCAGTCAGGACGATCGCATTGGCATTGCCCCAGCCGTCACCTTCGACAATCTGGTGTCCCCGCCGTCGCAACTCCGAAAGCGTCGCAGCCTCAAAACCTCCCCGTTCCACCATCAGGCGATCGGGCTGCCACTGATGATGCACCCTAGGTGCAGACACAGCATCGCCGACATTCATGTCGTAAACCAATACGTTAAGTACAATTTGCAACACCGTGGTAATAATCGTGCTGCCTCCGGGAGCGCCCGCAGCGAGGCGAAATTTGCCATTTTCTGTCACGATGACCGGCGTCATGCTCGATAAAGGAGTCTTCCCCGGGGCGATCGAATTTGCCTCCCCGCCCACCAAACCAAACAAATTCGGCACTCCCGGCGCCGCTGCAAAATCATCCATCTCGTTGTTGAGCAAAATTCCCGTACCCGCCGCCACCGCCCCAGCCCCAAAACCGCCATTCACCGTAAACGTCAAGCTTACAACATTGCGCTCTTTGTCAACTACCGTCAGGTGGGTAGTTTCGGGAGACTCCCACACAAAGCGGCTCAAAGTTTCAGCGTCAACAGCTTTCACCTCTCCCGAAGGTCTCGCTTTTGACATTTGGATTTGCGATCGTCTCAATTTGCCATAATTGCGGCTAGTCAGAGCTTCGATCGGTACACTCACAAAATCCGGGTCGCCCAAATACTCAGCCCTGTCAGCATAAGCAATCCTCATGCTCTCCGCCAGCAAGTGCAAAGTATCTGGACTCTTCCTCCCCAACCTCTTGAGATCCGTATCTCCCAGAATATTTAAGATTTGTAACAAATGAACGCCGCCGGAAGAAGGAGGCGACATCGCGCAAATTTCGTAAGTGCGAAAGTTGCCGCAAACCGGATTTCGCCAAATCGGCGTATAGTTTTTCAAATCTTCCAGAGTGATAATGCCGCCGTTTTTAGCCATGTCAGCGGCGATCGCCCGCGCAATGTCTCCGGTATAAAAACTTTGCGGATTTTCAGCAATCTGCCGCAAAGTCCGCGCCAAATCCCGTTGCACCAAAAGCTCACCCGGCTGGTATAAAATGCCACCGCGAGTAAAAACCTCCCGCGCCGCCCGGTTTTTTTTGATCGCATCCTGTCGTCGCTGGGTAGCCGTGGTAAACCGCGAACTTACCGGAAAGCCTTTTTCAGCCAGGGCGATCGCCGGCGCCACCACCGCAGCCCAAGGCAACTTACCATACTCGCGGTGCACCGTGTAAAGTCCAGCAACAGTACCCGGAATACCCGCCGCCAAATGCCCGTCCAGACTTGCCCTTTGGCGCACCTTGCCTTGCTTGTCGAGGTACATATCCCGCGTGGCCCTTCTCGCAGCTCGTTCCCGGAAATCCAGCGCTTGCACAGTCCCCGTCTCGGCCCGCCGCAGCAGCAAAAAACCCCCCCCACCGATACCCGCCGAAAAAGGCTCCACCACAGAAATTGCCAAAGCCGTAGCAGCCGCCGCATCCACTGCATTGCCCCCCTGTTGCAGCACATCCAGCCCCGCAGCGCTCGCCAGAGGGTGAGCCGAAACTGCCATCCCCTGTTTGCTGCGCTGCTGCTGCAAGGTTGGCTGTAGCTGCTGGCAGCCGCCCAACACCAAGACTGTTAGGAAACACGTATACATTTGCACTTTGCTCAAGAACTTTGGCAACATTTTTTACCCGTGATTCGAGGATTTTTTACACTATAATTTTACGCTCATCTTCCCTAAGACCTAGGTGTATTGATCTCAAATGGAGATAAATTACCTGTTATGGCAGACGGGGAAACGATTTGACCCTGAGAGGCTCTCGCGGTGAAATAGGAAGAGAGAAATGAGGGACAGCTTAGGGCAAGTTCATAATTAAACAAATTTGAAAAAGCATCTTTATTGAGAAAATACTGATTTCAAAAAAATTGATGAAGGTAGAAAAAAATCAGTAGATGAAACATCAAAAACAATTAATCTAAAAATCTTAGCTTATTGCTCCAAGGCAACATTTAGCAGACCTCGGAGAGCAATTTTTTTGCATTTGTTGGACTGTGAGCTAATCAATAAAACAGGATTCACCCACTCTTGATATCAAGTTGGTTAAATAATTATAATTAAGTTTGTAGTGAGGACTCTCAGCCCTCATTCGCCCGCCCATGCCGCACAACAAACAATTTTATTATCAGCGATTAACCAGAACCTATCTGAGTCATAAACCCGGTTTTTTAGTAGATATCTAGTTCTAAAACAAATAATTTTGGGTGATGCTGGGTTTTTCTGGGTAAGTCCTATTAAACCAAAAATATCCGCTCGAATTTATGAAAATTCTAATTCCCTGACAAAACCCTCAATCGCTTGCATCCAAAGCCAGAGTGTCAAAAAAATTGCCCGCCAAATAGTCTGCACTCCGGGTGCTAACGGGTGTCCCCCCCTTATGGCAGATAACACTGAGGTCGGTAAGCCTGTTATATTAGCTGTATGTAGGCAAGTTCCCGGAATACAGGTACTTACACGTAAAGGAGCCAGAGTGTCTGCTTCCATACTATACTTCGGCGAACAACTACCAAACCACACCTAATGCAAGTTATGAACAGCCAAAAAGTCAGTGTAATCATTCCTGCATTCAATGCTGCCGACACTCTGGCCGAGACAGTTGCCTCCGTACTAAATGGTACCCACAAAAATCTAGAAATTTTAATTGTTGATGACGGCTCTACTGACGCTACTGACAAAGTTGCTGCTAAGCTGGCAGAGCAAGATTCGAGAATTCAATACTTCCGAAATCCCCAAACTTACGGGGTTTCTAAGGCGAGAAATTTAATGATATATCGGGCAACAGGTGAGTATGTAGCGTTTATCGACAGCGACGATACCTGGGAACCCAACAAGCTAGAAGTTTGTTTGAAGATGCTCGCAGACAATCCCGAAGTCAAAGCTGTGGCTCACGCTTTGCGGTATTTAGACAAGCGCGGCAACAAGTTAAGTTACATTCCCACCTATCCTACAACTAAAGCAGAAATGCAGGCGATTAAGGAGACAGGGGAAAGCCCTTGGGTTTTCCCGTCTTCGGTTGTAGTCGATCGCTCCATTCTTCTCAAAGAAGGCGGCTTTGCAGAAGATTGGGAGGTAGGAGAAGATACAGAGTTATTTACCAAACTTGCTCAAAAGTATGGCTTGCTAGCAGCGACGGCGCCTTTGGGAAATTATCGAATTAGGGGGAAATCTCTCACAGATAAGCACTGGCTGAAAAAGCGCATAGCTTCTGATTGTGTCAAGGAAAACCAACTCCGGCGCTTGCGGGGAGAAAAAGAGTTATCGCTCCACGAGTACGAACAGGTATGCTTTAATAATTTGCCACTTTTGAAAAAGTTTAACAAATTCCGAGAAGTTTTGGCGCTGCACTACATGAGAAAGCTCGGACAAAGTTGGTTAAATCGGGAGGTTTTGCCGACTATTGTTTACGGCCTCGCTACCACAGTTCTCAATCCCCAAGCTACTGTGAACAAATGGAAATGGATGAAGACTCACGAAAAGTTGAGTCATGAAACGGCAGAGGGTATTGGTCATTCGGCAGAATTAAACTCCCAGCGATCGTCTGAACTCGGGGGTTTCTCCTAAATGCTCTTATAGTTGTATGCGGGTTTCAGTCAAAAAATTAGGTGATGCCAATCAAGCCGAATCGAAGCTGATCGCCTAGAGGCTGGTTAATACGGGATATTCGGGTTTTGAGCGGTATTTGACTGTTAATATCCTGTCGGGTCAATTACCCGCAATACCAACTACAGAGGCTTGCAGCCGTGCGATGGGACAGAATATAAAAATTTTTGAAAGTCGCGATCGGATGTCAACTTTGATTTATTGCGCGGCCAGCTTCAACCCTATAGAAGGGGCAAATAGCAGCGATCGCCCGCCGTGCTATTTGCAGCCAAAACAGTTACACTAAATAATGTATAGTGCGATTCGTTTAACCGAAATGGATAGATATCCAAGGATGGTTAGCCTAACCATTTGGTTAGTATAACTAAATACACATCTAGGTGCAGGATACACAAGTCCTTAGTCCTAGCCTGCAAGTGCAGCAGTGAAAGCATATTCCCTACTTTGTTGGGTAGCAACTAACAGAGTAAAGCGGGGATAAAAAGCAGAACTACTGGTAGCCGAATCTGGTAACTGTCAAGCAAGAGTTCATGTGTAGCGAAAGCAAAGATGTGTCTGAACCATCGTTATTTTAAATGGTCTAACGGCTGATTAAGACCAAGCCAAAAGGCAAGGATAGGCATAGGCGGTTTACTACTACGACCTATTAGCACTGCCCAGAAACCCGGTGGATAGCATCACACTAAAAACTCCAACAATGTGTATTTGGAACGAAGTAACTCCCATATATTTCTGGAAAAACAGGTCGTTTACCAGTAAGTAGCTAACGAATAATATATGAGAGAGGGATTGTGTCAGAAGCCAATGCTCTGTTGTAATGACAGAGATATGCAGACAGATGCACGGTAGCTTCAAAGATAGGAACTCATTAGCAATGAATAAGTCTAAAACGCGGGACAACCCGACGGTGGAATGGAACCAAATCAATTGGCGTAGAGCCGAAAGGTTGACGTTCAAGTTGCAAAAACGTATCTATCGAGCAAGTGAGCGTGGCGATGTCAAAGCAGTTCGTAAGCTTCAGAAGACCTTGATTAATTCATGGTCTAATAAGGTTCTAGCGGTACGACGGGTAACACAAGACAATACTGGCGTGCGTACAGCAGGAGTGGATGGTATTAAATTACTAACCCCGAAGCAACGAATTAAGCTGGTAAATCAGCTCAAAACAACTGGTAAATCACAGCCGACACGTCGGGTAATGATTCCAAAACCAGGAACTAATGAGTCAAGATCATTAGGGATACCTACAATGTACGACCGCGCCTTACAAGCAGTTGTAAAAGCAGCGCTTGAGCCAGAATGGGAGGCAAGATTTGAGCCAAACTCATATGGTTTTAGACCAGGTAGGTCATGTCACGATGCGATTGGAGCTATTTTCAATAGTATCAGATACAAAGCCAAATACGTGCTAGATGCTGATATTGCCAAATGCTTTGACCGCATTAATCACAAAGCGTTACTTGACAAAATCAATACCTATCCACGACTCCGAGAACAAATTAAGTCGTGGCTTAAAAGTGGGGTATTAGACCAAGGTGAAATTTTTCAGACCATTGAAGGTACGCCACAAGGAGGGGTCATTTCCCCCTTACTGGCAAATATTGCCTTACACGGAATGGAAGAGCGGATTAAACAATACGCAGAAACCTTTAAAGGTGACAAAAAGA